>JBHYDA010000002.1:0-642500 GCA_051861265.1 Rubrivivax sp. | reverse complement strand
CCGAGCAGGGCACCAACTTGTCCCTCAGACGCTCGAAAGAGCCATCCAGTTCGTCACTCGTGAAAGATCCAGGCTAGATCGGTAGTGGCGCCAGCTTGCCGGGCACCCACTTTGCGCCGATGCTCGCCCGCTGTCCGCCCGGCCCCGCCGCGCGGCTTTGTCATCCCGGAGATTCCATGAGCCAGCCCCCCGTCACCCCCACGTCTGCGGCCCCCATCACTTTCATCGTGCAGGGCCAGGCGGCGCCGGGGGGCGTGCAGGCGGGCGGTGGCACGCGCGGCGCCCAGGGCGGAGGCGGTGGTGGGCGCACCCTGCCCGGCACGGTGAAGGCGGCCGTGCGGCTGGGCGCGCTGCGCGGCAGCGCGCAGCCCCACACGCTGGTGGCGGTGCCGGGTGAAGACGTGGTGGCGCTGCACATCGCCGGCGGCCCGGTGCTGCTGCTGCATCCCGAAAACGCGCGAGATCTGCTGCTGGCCCAGGCCGGCGCGGCCACCACACGCGGCGGCCGCGCCCTCAGCGCAGCGCAGGCCGCGGGGGCAGGCGTGCCGGTGTCGGCCACGCTGCGCTGGCAGGGCCTGGAAAACAGCAGCGCCACACGCGGGCTGCTGGGTGACGTGGTGCTGGCCGCCTTCGAAGTGCTGACCGGCCTGGTGAAGGACGAGGTGGCCGATTTCGCCGCCAGCCAGGTGGTGGCCAAGGTCGACAGCCAGGTGCAGGCCGGCGTCTATGCGCTCTCGCCCGAGAGCCTGCCGGCGCTGAAGGGCAGCGGCCGGCGCGTGGCCGCGCTGCCGGCCAGCACCGAGCCGGTGCTGGTGCTGATCCACGGCACCTTCGTCGAGACCACCAGCACCTTCGGCAAGCTGTGGGCGCAGCACCCGCAGCGCGTGCGCCAGCTCTTCCAGCACTACGGCGGCCGCGTCTACGCGCTGGAGCACGAGACGCTGGGCAAGAGCCCCATCGACAACGCGCTGGAACTCGTGAAGGCCCTGCCGCGCGGCACGCGGCTGCACCTGCTGACGCATTCGCGCGGCGGCCTGGTGGCCGAGGTGCTGGCCCGCATGGCGCACCAGCGCAGCGTGGGCGCGGCCGACGACGCCTTCTTCGCCGGCCCGTCCTACGCCGCGCAGCGCGCCACGCTGCGCCTGCTGGCCGACGAAATGACCGCACGCGACGTGAAGGTGGAGCGCGTGGTGCGCGTGGCCTGCCCGGCGCGCGGCACGCTGCTGGCGAGCAAGCGGCTCGATGCCTACCTCTCGGTCTTCAAGTGGGCTTTGGAGGCCACCGGCCTGCCGCTGCTGCCGGCGGTGATGGATTTCCTGGGCGAGGTGGCACGCCGCCGTGCCGACCCTGCCTTGCTGCCCGGCATGGCGGCCATGATCGCCGGCACGCCGCTGCTGGAGTGGCTGAACGCCGCGCCCGCGCCCATTGCCGGCGAGCTGCGCGTGGTGGCCGGCGACCTGGAAGGCGACAGCCTCTCCAGTTGGCTCAAGACCCTGGTGACCGACGCCTACTACTGGACCGACCACGACATCGTCGTGCAGACGAGTTCGATGTACGCCGGCGCGGCGCGGGCGGGCGGCGCGAGCTTCCTGCTCGACCAGGGCGGCAAGACCACGCACTTCGCCTACTTCGTCAACACCCGCACCGTCGAAGCGGTGGTGGATGCCCTGGTGCAGAAGCCGCTGCCGGCGGGCTTTGCGCCCATCGGCCCGCTCTCGTGGGCCGGGCGCTCGGCCGACGGGCTGCGTGGCGCCACCGAAACCGCCGGGGCCCAGCCCGACAAGCCGGCGGTGTTCATGCTGCCTGGCATCCTGGGCAGCAACCTCGCGGTGGACGGCCGCCGCATCTGGCTGGGCCTGGGCCTGGTGGGCGGGCTGGGGCAGCTCGAATACGAGCCTGGCAGCGCTGAACGTGTGCAGCCCGATGGCGCCATCTCGCTGGTCTACGACAAGCTGATGCGCCACCTGCAGGCCACGCACGAGGTCATCGAGTTCGCCTTCGACTGGCGCGTGCCCATCGAGCAGGAAGGCCGGCGCCTGGCCGCGGCCGTGACGGCGGCGCTGGATGCGCGCGTGGCCAGCGGCACGGCGGTGCAGATCCTCGCGCACTCGATGGGCGGCGTGCTGGCGCGCTGCATGGCCCTGGAGGCGCCGGCCGTCTGGCAGCGCCTGATGGCCCACCCGCAGGCGCGGCTGCTGATGCTGGGCACGCCCAACGGCGGCTCGTGGGCGCCGATGCAGGTGCTCAGCGGCGACGACACCTTCGGCAACGCGCTGGCGGCCTTCGGTTCGCCGCTGGCCGACCGCGCAGCACGCCGCATCATGGCCGGCATGCCGGGTTTCCTGCAGCTGCAGGCCGGTTTGCTGGACCCGGCGCTGGGCCTGGACCAGGCAGCCACCTGGGCCCGCCTGGCCGACGACGACTACACCCGCATGCAGCAGGCCAACTGGTGGCACCGCCATGCCGGCGAGGAGATGCAGGCCGCCTACCACTGGGGCGTGCCGCCGCAGGCCGTGCTGGACGCCGCCAAGGCCCTGCGCCAGCGGCTTGACGCGCAGCGCGAACAAGACCTGCCTCAGTGGGCGCACAAGCTGGCGCTGGTGGTGGGCCGCGCGCCGGCCACGCCGGTGGGCTTTGAAGTCGGCGCGCAGGGCTTCGTCTACCTCGATGCGAACGATGGTGACGGGCGTGTGCCCCTGAGCTCGGCCCTGTTGCCCGGCGTGGCCACCTGGCAGCTCGGCTGCGACCACGGCAGCCTGCCCAGCGAAACCGCCGCCTTCCCGGCCTACGTGGAGCTGCTGAACACCGGCAAGACCGCGGCGCTGCCGCCGCTGCTGGACAGCACTACGCGCGGAGCCCGCAGCGCGCCGGTGCGCAGCCGGCCCTCGCGCCAGCGACGCAGCGCGCGGCCCGCGGCGCTGCAGGACGCGGTGTTCCGCAGCCCCGGCAGCGCGGTGGACCCCGGCACTGCGCCGGCCAGCGACGCCGGCACGCTGCAGCTGCGTGTGCTCAACGGCAACCTCAGTTTCATCGGCGAGCCGCTGCTCATCGGCCACTACACCGCCAGCGAGCTGACCGGCACCGAGAACGTCGTCGACCGCATGCTCGGCGGCAGCCTGCAGCAGGCGCTGGCGGCGGGGCTCTACCCCTCGGTGGTGGGCACGCACCAGGTCTTCGTGAACACGCGCCGCGACCCCGGCAACCCCTGGCGCGAACCGCGCCCGCACGGCGTGCTGGTGGTGGGCCTGGGCGAAGAGGGCGAGCTGCGCGAGGCCGAGCTCAGCGCCAGCGTGCGCCAGGGCGTGCTGGCCTGGGCGCAGCGCCAGGCCGAACGTGTGGGCGGCAGCGCCGGCGCCACGGCCAAGCCCACGCTGGCCGCCACGCTGCTGGGCAGCGGCGGCCTGGGCATCAGCCCGGCAGCCGCCGCACGCGCCATCGCCCGTGGCGTGGCCGAGGCCAACCTGCGCGCCACCGCCTCGGGCTGGCCCGCGGTGCAGCGCCTGACGCTGGTGGAGCTTTATCTGGACCGCGCCACCGACGCCTGGAACGGCCTGCGCCTGCTGGCCGAAGGGCACGCCGGCCCTTACCACTTCGAGTTGTTGCCCGAGATCAGCAGCGGCACCGGCCCGCTGCGCCGCCAGCTCGACAACGGCTACCGCGGCACCGACCACGACCTCATCCGCGCCACCACGCGCGCCGACGGCAGCCTGGAGTACGTGCTCGACACCCGCCGCGCTCGCACCGAGGTGCGTTCGCTGCGCCCGCAGACACCGCTGCTGCGCGAGCTGCTGACCGCCGCCGCCACCGACCGCAACGACGACCCGGCCCTCGGCCGCACGCTCTTCCAGCTGCTGGTGCCCACCGAGATCGAGCCCTTCCTTGGCGGCCTGGACCGCATGGTGCTGGAGCTCGATGGCGGCACCGCCGCGCTGCCCTGGGAGCTGCTGGACACCGGCGTGCCCGGCGTGGGTTCAACGGGCGCCGCGCTGCCTGGCGAGACGCTGATGCCCTGGGCCATCCGCGCGCGGCTGCTGCGCCGCCTGCAGAAAGGCGGCCCGGCGGCCAAGCCGCGCGATGCCAGCGCCGACCACGACGTGCTCATCATCGGCGAGCCCCAGGTCAGCGACGAATGGGCCCTGCTGCCCGCCGCGCGCGAAGAAGCACTGGCCGTCGAAGAAGCACTGTGCGGCGCCGGCGGCCTGCCACCCGAGCGTGTGCTGGCGCTGGTGGACAGCCCCGCGGCGCAGACCGTCATCGGCGCGCTGCTCTCGCGGCCCTGGCGCATCGTGCACATCAGCGGGCACGGCGAAGCGCCTTCGGCGGCCAATGCGGGCGGCGTGGTGCTCTCGGGCGGGCACCACCTGGGGCCGGCGGAGATCGAGGCCATGCGCGTGGTGCCCGAACTCGTGTTCGTGAACTGCTGCAACCTGGCGCAGTACGACCAGGGATTGGCCCTGCGTCCAGGCTTCGACCCCGGCGCCTTCGCCGCCGTGGTAGCCGACCAGCTCATCGCCAAGGGCGTGCGCTGCGTGATCGCCTGCGGCTGGCCCGTCAACGACGGCCCGGCGGCCGAGTTCGCGCGGGTGTTCTACACGCAGCTGCTGCGCGGCGCGCGTTTCATCGACGCCGTGGCCGAGGCGCGCAGCGCCTGCTGGCGCGCCATGCCGCACGGCAAGAGCTGGGCCGCCTACCAGTGCTATGGCGACGCCAACTGGGTCTACCGCACCCGCACCGGCGACGCCCAGGCGCCGGCCGCTGCAGCGAAGCGCGACGAGTTCGCAGACATCGCCTCGCCCCCCGCGCTGACGCTGGCGCTGGAGACGCTGGCCACGCGCGCCCGCTACATGGGCGGCGCCAAGCCCGCGCTGGCGGCCGCGGTGCAGCAGTTGGTGCAGCGCTTCGAAGCCCGCTGGGGCGGCATGGGCGCGGTGGCCGAAGCCTTTGCCGTGGCCTGGCAGGCGCTGGGCAATCGGCCGCAGGCCATCACCTGGTACGGCCGTGCGGTGGCCGCGGCCGATGGCAGCGCATCGTTCAAGGCCGAAGAGCAGATGCTCAACCTCAGCGCGCGGCAGGCCTGGGCTGAAGCCAGTGACACGAGCGAACCCGGCGGCGACCTGGCCGCTCAGCGCCAGCGCCTGGTGGGCGCGGTGGCGGCGCTGCAGCAGCTGTGCGCCGCACGGCCCAGCAGCGAGCGCCTGTGCCTGCTGGGTTCGGCCTGCAAGCGCTTGTACCTGCTGGAGCGCCACGCCCATCGCAACGCCGCTGCACGCACCGCGCTGCAACGCGCGCACGCCGCCTACCGCGACGCGGACCTGCTGGTGCAGCAAGCCGGCAGCGAGGCCGAACGCTGCTACCCGCTGCAGAACGCCTTCGCGCTGGCGCTGTGCCTGGACACCGACGGCCGCCACTTCGACGCCGAAGACCGCGCCGCGCTCACTTCGGCGCAGCAGGCCCAGGCCGAGCGGCCCGATTTCTGGAGCGAGGCCGGCGCGCTGGAGTTCCGCCTCTGGCTGGCGCTTGCCGAAGGCCGCCTGCCGGCGGAGGCTGAAGCGCTGCAACGCGCCTTCGAGGCCCTGCGGACCCTTCACAACGCGCCGGGCGACTGGGCTTCGGTGGCCGACCAGGCCGAGCTGGTGCTGGCACCGCGGCTGCGCGGCGGCGCCAGCGGCACCGCCCAGGCCGCCCGCATGCTGCTCACGCAACTGCAGCACTTCGCCGCTGCACCGGGGGCCGCCGCTTGAGCTTCAAACAACACGCCTTCGTCGCCATGCCCTTCGGAACCAAGCCGGGGGCCGACGGCCAGCCCATCGACTTCAACCGCGTCTACCTCGAACTCATCAAGCCGGCGCTGGAAGACGCGGGTTTCGAGGTCTTCCGCGCCGACGAAGAAACGCGGGCGGGCGACATCCGCACCGACATGTTCCAGGAGCTGCTGGCCGCCGACCTGGTGGTGGCCGATCTCACGCTGGACAACCCCAACGTCTGGTACGAACTCGGCGTGCGGCACGCGCTGCGCGCGCGCGGCGTGGTGTTGGTGCAGGGCCCACGCAGCACCAGCCCCTTCGACATCTACACCGACCGCAAGCTGCGTTACGGCGTGGCCGCCGGCGCGCCCGACCCGGCCACGCTGGGCAACGACCGCGCCGCCCTGGCCAAGATGGCGCGCGAGACGCAGAACGCGAGCACGCGCCGCAAGGTGAGCCCGGTCTACACGCTGCTGCCGCACCTGCAGCAGCCGCGCTGGCAAGACCTGCTGCTCAGCGGCGACAACGAGTTCGCGCAGCGCTACGAAGCCTGGCGCAGCCGGCTGGAGGTGGCGCAGCAGAAACACCGCGCCGGCGACATCCTCGTACTGGCCGAAGAAACGCCGGTGCGCGCACTGGCCGTGGAAGCGCGCTTCCAGGCCGGCCGCGCGTTGATGCGCCTGCCGCAGTTCACCTTCGCGCTGGAGCAGTTCGATGCCGCGCTGGCCGTCGACGACGAGCACCTCGGCAGCCTCCAGCAACGCGCGGTCTGCCTGGGCCGCCTGCGCCGCACCGAAGAAGCGCGCGAGGCCGCGCTGCAGCTCACCGAAGCCCATCCGCAAGACCCGGAATGCTGGTCGCTGGCCGGCCGCGTGGAAAAGAGCGCCTGGATCGACCGCTTTCGCGAGCCCGGCGAGCCGTGGCAGCCCGGCGCCTTCCGCGAGAAGGCGGCGCTGGAAGACGCGCTGCTGGCCGAGGCCATCACGCCCTACCGGCGCGCCTTCGCCACCGCGCCCGGCCACCTCTTCGCCGGCGTCAACGCGCTCACGCTGAACACGCTGCGCGCGCACCTCGGCGGCGAGCACGACCCGGCGGAAACCGACCGCCTGCTCGCCGGCCTGCGCTGGGGCATCGCCTGCGCGCTGGAACGCCAGCCCAAGGACTACTGGGCGCGGGCCGCGCAGGCCGAAGTGAGCCTGCTGTGCTTCGAACGTGCCGCCGTGCAGCGAGACTGGCGTGCTGCCGCGGCCGCGGCCGGGCGCGACTGGCTGGCGCTGGATTCCTCGCGCCAGCAGCTGCAGCTGCTCTCGGGCCTGGGCTTCCGGCCCGACGAAACCGCGCTGGCCCTGGGCATCGTCGAGGCCGAGCTGCGGCGCCTGAACCCGCCCTTCGTGCCCCGCCAGGTGCTGCTGTTCTCGGGCCACATCATGGACGCGCCCTCGCGGCCCGAGCCGCGTTTTCCGCTGGCGATGGAGCCGGCCGCACGCGCGGCCCTCGAGCAGGCACTCGACCGGCTGGGCGCCGGGCCCGAAGACATCGCGCTCACGCAGGGCGCGGCCGGTGGCGACCTGATGTTCACAGAGGCCGCGCAGGCCCGTGGCGTGAAAGTGCACTGGATGCAGCCGCTGCCCGAGCCGCAGTTCATCGAGAGCAGCGTGCAGCGCGCCATCAACGCCGAAGACTGGCGCGTGCGCTACTACGCCGCGCGTGCGCAGCTGGCCGAGCCGCCGCGCAGCATGGCGCAGGAGCTCGGCCCGCCGCCGCCGGGCGTGAACGTCTGGGAGCGCGGCAACCGCTGGCTGCTGCACACCACGCTGGCCTACGGCCCCGACAAGGCGCGCTGCGTGGTGTTGTGGGACGGCGGCGGCGGCGACGGCCCCGGCGGCACGCGCCACATGGTGGAAGAGATCAAGCGCCGCACCGGCCGCGTGCAGTGGATCGACACGCGCCGGCTGCCGCTGGCCTGAACCCGGACAAGAAGGAAACTCGATGAACACCGCCCTGCTGCAACGCCTGCAAGCGCCCGGCCCGAAGCGCATCCTCGCGTGCGACGGCGGCGGCATCCGCGGCCTGATGAGCGTGGAGATCCTCGCCAAGCTGGAGGCCGATCTGCGCGAGCAGCTCGGCCAACCCGATCTCGTGCTCGCCGACTTCTTCGATTTCGCCGCCGGCACCAGCACCGGCGCCATCATCGCGGCCTGTGTCAGCGCCGGCATGAGCACGGCGCAGATGCGGCGCTTCTACGTCGACAGCGGCGCGCAGATGTTCGACAAGGCCTCGCTGCTCAAGCGCCTGCGCTACAGCTACAACAGCGAGCCGCTGGCACAGCTGCTGCGCCGCGAACTCAACCGCGCGCTCGGCCATGCCGACGATGCGCCACCGGCCACGTTGGGCGACCCGGGCCTGAAGTGCCTGCTGCTGATGGTGATGCGCAACCACAGCACCGATTCGCCCTGGTTCGTGAGCAACCACCCGCTGGGCAAGTACAACGACCCGGCCCGCCCCGACAGCAACCTGCAGCTGCCGCTGTGGCAGCTGGTGCGCGCCAGCACCGCCGCGCCCACCTACTTTCCACCCGAGGTGGTGGTGTTCGGCGAGGGCAGCTCGCGCGAGTACGAATTCGTGTTCGTGGATGGCGGCATCACCGGCTACAACAACCCGGCCTTCCTCAGCTTCGAGATGGCCACGGCCGCGCCCTACCGCCTGGGCTGGGCCACGGGGCCGGAGCAGATGCTCATCGTCTCGGTGGGCACGGGCAAGGTGCCGCTGGACCGCCGGCAGGATGACGCCGACGACCTGCACCTGCTGGCCCACGCGCAGACGCTGCCGCTGGCGCTGATGAACGCCGCCACCGAAGGCTGGGACCTGGCCTGCCGCACGCTGGGCGCCTGCCGCCACGGCGCCGAGATCGACCGCGAGACCGGCGCCATGCTGCAGCTGCCGGGCGGCGCGCCCAGCGCCAGCGCGCCCAAGCTCTTCAGCTACGTGCGCTACGACCCGCTGCTCACGCGCGAGGGGCTCGACGCCCTGGGCCTGCGCGATGTGCTCCCCGCCAAGGTGCAGCAGCTCGATTCGGTGGCCCACATCGCCGACATCCAGCGCGTGGGCCAGGCCTATGCGGCGCAGCAGCTGCGGCTGGCGCAGCTGGCGCCCTTCGTGGGCGCCGCCAGTTCGGTCAGCGCCCCCCGCTGACGTCCAGCACCGCGCCGGTGGTGTAGCTGGCGGCGTCGGAGAGCAGCCACACGATGGCCTGCGCCACCTCGTCGGCGCGGCCCGGGCGCTGCATGGGCAGCGTGGGCGCCAGGCGCTGCGCGCGCTCGGGCTGGCCACCGCTGGCGTGGATCTCGGTGTCGATGACGCCCGGCCGCACGGCGTTCACGCGCACGCCTTCGGCCGCCACCTCTCGCGCCAGGCCGAGCGTGAACACGTCCACCGCGCCCTTGGCCGCCGCGTAATCGACGTACTGCCCCGGCGAGCCCAGGCGCGCGGCCGCCGAAGAGAGGTTGACGATGCTGCCGCCCAGGCCGCCGTGGCGCGTGCTCATGCGGCGCACCGCCTCGCGCGCGCAGAGCATGGTGCCGAAGACGTTGACGGCGAACATGCGCTGCAGCCGCGCGCCGCTCATCTCGTCCACCCGCGCGGCCACATCCACGACGCCGGCGTTGTTCACCAGGCCTGCGAGGCGGCTGCCGTCTTCCTGCAGCCGGCGGTCGAGCGTGGCGAACATCGCGCGCACCTGGCCTTCGTCGGCCACATCGGCACACAGCGTCAGCGCACGCCGGCCGGCTGCGCGCACGGCATCGGCCACGGTCTCTGCGGCAGCTTCATCGCGCGCGTAATTGATGGCCACGTCCCAGCCTTGCGCCGCGGCCAGCTGAGCGGTGGCCGCGCCGATGCCGCGGCTGGCGCCGGTGATGAGGACCAGGGGGCTGATGTTCATGCATGCATTGTGGCCAAGCGCGCCGGGCCGGCCTACAGTGCCAGGCTCGCCACCGAGACACGCGCCTGGAGCCCACCGCCATGTCCAACATCCTCGTCCTGGAACGTGATTTGCCCTTGCCCCCAGCCGCCGTCTGGCGCGCCTGGACCGAGCCCGAACTGCTCAAGCGCTGGTTCTGCCCGCTGCCCTGGCAGACGGTCGAAGCCCAGATCGACCTGCAGCCCGGCGGCGCCTTCGGCACGGTGATGCAAGGCCCCGACGGCACGCGCATGGCCGGCACCGGCTGTTTTCTCGTGGTGGACGCCCCGCACCGCCTCGTCTGGACCTCGGCGCTGGGCCCGGGCTACACCCCGCAGGCCGATTTCCACGGCGCGCCGCTCTTCACCTGCGAACTGCGTTTCGAAGCCCTGCCGGGTGGCGGCACGCGCTACACGGCGCGCGCCATCCACGCCGATCAAACCGGCGCGCAGCGCCATGCCGAGATGGGTTTCCACGACGGCTGGGGCGCGGCGCTCGGCCAGCTGGTCACCACCATGCAGGCGCAGATGAAGGGGCATGTGGCCGAGGGCTGAGACCCGGGCCGCGGGCGCGGACAATGCAGAGTCTCGACCCGATCTGACCGCCGCGAGCCATGCCCAAGGACTTCAGCACCATGGAGGACAGCAACCGCTCCTCCAACCCCAGCATCCACGACGTTTCCGACCCCGAGCGGCGCCTCTGGCTGCGCGGTGGCCTGGGGCTCTCGCTGGGCGGCCTGCTCTCGCCGCTGGCCGGCTGTGGCTCGGTCAGCCTGGGGGGTGGCGGCTCCTCCAGCGGGCCGGCTTTGGGCTTCCAGCCGGTGCGCGCCTCGGTGGCCGACCGCGTGGTGGTGCCCGAGGGCTACACCGCGCAGGTGCTGGCGCCCTGGGGCGAGCCCGTGGGCATACCGGGGCAGATGCCCGCCTTCAAGGCAGACGCCAGCAACACCGCCGAAGAGCAGGCCCTGCAGATGGGCATGCACCACGACGGCCTGCACTACTACCCGCTGGACGGCTCGCGCCGCGGCCTGCTGTGCGTCAACCAGGAGTACACCGACGACGGCCTGCTGCACCCCGATGGCCAGGCCACCTGGACGGCCGCCAAGGTGAAGAAGGCGCAGGCCGCGCACGGCATCACCGTCATCGAGATCGAACAGCGCCCCGACGGCTGGCAGATGGTGCGCCCCTCGCGCTTTGCGCGCCGCATCACGGCCACCACGCCCTTTGCCATCGGCGGCCCTGCCGCAGGCCACCCGCTGATGCGCACCAACGCCGACCCGAGCGGTCTGACGGTGCTGGGCACCATCGCCAACTGCGCCGCTGGCCAGACGCCCTGGGGCACCTACCTCTCCGGCGAAGAGAACTGGGCCAACTACTTCACCGCCAGCGACGTGCCCACCGGGCACGAGCGCCGCTGGGGCATCAACAAGGCCACCTGGTACCGCTGGCCCGAGTTCGACCCGCGCTTCGACACCGTGCGCAACCCCAACGAGCCCAACCGCTTCGGCTGGGTGGTGGAGGTCGACCCGATGGACCCGACCAGCACACCCGTCAAGCGCACGGCGCTGGGCCGCGCGGCGCACGAGGGTGCCTGGGTGGCCGTCACGAAAGACGGGCGTGCGGTGGTGTACTCGGGCGAGGACGCCGTCTTCGAATACATCTACAAGTTCGTCAGCCGCGACAAGATCCAGCCTGCCACCAAGGACAAGACGGCTGCGCAGGCCAACGCCACGCTGCTGGACCACGGCACGCTCTTTGTGGCGCAGTTCAACGCCGACGGCACCGGCCGTTGGCTGCCCCTGGTGCACGGCCAGGGCCCGTTGACGGCAGCCAACGGCTTTGCCGATCAGGGCGAGGTGGTGATCAAGACCCGCCAGGCCTCCGACCTGCTGGGCGCCACCAAGATGGACCGCCCCGAGTGGCTGGCCATCGACCCGAACTCGGGCTGGGTCTACTGCACGCTCACCAACAACAGCCAGCGCGGGGCGTCCGGCCGGCCGGGCGTGGACGCGGCCAACCCGCGCGCGCGCAACACCATGGGCCAGATCATCCGCTGGAAGGAAGCGCTCGATTTCGCCAGTGAGACCTTCGTCTGGAACCACCTGCTGCTGGCCGGCGACCCGGCCAACGAGCGGCAGGAGTCCAAGGGCAACATCAAAGGCGATGTTTTTGCCGGCCCCGACACCATCGCCTTCGACAACCGCGGTTTGCTGTGGATCGGCACCGACCACAGCGCCAGCAGCCAGGGAGAGTTCGCGCGCATGGGCAACAACGCCCTGCTGGCCTGCAACCCGGTCAGCGGCGAGGTGCGGCGCTTCCTCGTCGGGCCGCAGCGCTGCGAGCTCACCGGCGCGGCATGGACGCCCGACGGCCGCACGATGTTCGTCAACATCCAGCACCCGGGCTCGGGTTCGCCGCGCGATGGCAGCAACCCGCGGCAGTTCTCGAACTGGCCCGATTTCAACCCGGCGGGCCGGCCGCGCTCGGCCACCCTGGCCATCCGCCGGCTCGATGGCGGCGTGATCGGGGCCTGAAGGCCCGGGCGTCGGCTCAGGCCGGCGCCAGCAGCACCCGGTTGCGGCCTTCGGCCTTGGCGCGGTAGAGGGCCTGGTCGGCACGGGCCAGCAGCACCTCCAGTTCGTAAGCGGGCGCCGTGGCCAGGCCCAGGCTGGCGGTGACGGGCACGCTGGTGCCGCAGCCGCTTTGCCACGGGAAGGCCGCCACGCGCTCGCGCAGGCGCTCGCAGACCTCCACCGCCGCATCGGCGGCCAGGCCCGGCAGCACGAGCACGAACTCCTCGCCGCCGTGGCGCACCAGCACGTCGTCGGTGCGCATGCTCTCGCGCAGCAGCTGCGCCAGGGCCACCAGCACCGCGTCGCCCACGGCATGGCCGTGGGTGTCGTTGACATCCTTGAAGCGATCGAGGTCCAGCAGCGCCAGCGCCAGCGGGCGCTGCTGGCGTCGCGCCGAGGGCAGCAGTTCGGCGCAGCGTGTCAGCAGGTGGCGGCGGTTGCCCAGGCCGGTGAGCGGGTCACGCTCGGCGTGCTCGGCGGCGGCCACCGCGCGTTCACGCTGCTCCTGCGCCTCACGCCGGGCCTGCTCGGCCTGCCACTGGGCATGCTGGGCCTCGGTGCGCGTGACGAACAGCGTCGATTGCGCGCGCAGTTGCGCCATGGTGCGGCGCCGCTCGATGCGCTCGGCGTTCTCGAAGTGGTGCAGCGCCTCTTCGCAGCGGCCCAGCGCAGTGCTGGCGCGGTAGGCCACGTGGTGCGTGCGCACCAGCGTCTGCGGCGGGGCCTGGTCGCCCATCTCGGCCACCAGATCGCGCATGGACAGCATGGCCTGCAGCGGCTCGCCGCGCGCCACCTGCAAGGCCCCCAGCGTCGCCTGGATGCGCCAGGCGTAGGCGCGCAGGCCCAGCCGGCGGGCCTGCTCGTAGGCGCCGTGGACCAGTGGCGCCGCCGATTCGGTGTCGCCCTGGTACATCAACACCTCACCGAGGTTGCCCATCACGGCCACGCGGTAGACAGGATCGGGCATGCGGCTGAGCAGTTCGCTGGACCGCTCGCCGGCCAGGCGGGCCAATGCCAGCACGTCGCGCAGCTCGTCGGCATCGTCCAGGTCGAGCAGTCGGTGGGCGATACCCAGCGCGGTGGCGCACAGCCCGTTGCTGGCCATCAGCAGCGGCAGCAGCACGGGCTCGGGCGCAGCGGCGCCGGCACTGCCATGCTCGCGCAGCACCTCTTCCAGAATGCGCATGGCCTGCCAGGAATCGCCCATGCGCTCGAAGCAGACCGCCAGCGCCAGCGCTGCCGTGAGGGCGGCGTCGTCGCCGGCGTTGGCCGACAGGGCCACCAGTTCTTGCGCTGCCTTCAGCGCCGCCTCGAAGTTGCCAGCCTCGCTGCCGGCCAGGCTGAGCAGGCGCAGCAGCTCGCGGTGTTCGGCCTGCAGGCCGTCGCGCGCCACCAGAGGGCGGCCTATGGCGGCCTCCCGCAGCAGCTCTTCGTACCGTCCCAGGCGCAAGAGGTGGGCGCAGGCCCAGACGCCGGCGCGGCCGGCATCGACCTGGCGGCCCAGCTCGAGCGCAAGGCTGCGTGCACGCCGGGCGGCCTCCAGCGCCACGTCGGCATGGGCAGCCGCTGCCGGGGCCGCCAGGGCCAGGCAGCGATCGAGCTCGGCCGCTGAGGTGGAAGAAGTTTCGCTGGGCACGGACAAAGTCCAGGGGCTCGGCCAGACGCCGATCGATCCCTTATCGGCGCATCTTCGCCAACTCAGGAGCCCTGGGCCGCCAACCGAAGCCCAGGCCCGGGCCGGCGCCGTGAAATCAGGCCGCGGGCGGCGTCCAGCGCAGCGGCGACTGGGCAGCCAGCCAGGCCGTGGCCGCCCAGCAGGCGACGTTTTGCGCCATTTCGGCCGGCACGATGCGGTCGAGCGTGTCGTGCACCGTGTGGTGCACGTCGAAGTAGTTCGTGCCGTCCTGCGCCAGCTGCACCGCCGGCCAGCGGTGGCGGCGCATCAGCATCGCGGCGTCGGGCCCGGGGCTGCCTTCGTTGCGGCCCGCCTCGGGCCAGGCCACGCCCAGCGGCGCCAGCACCTCGGCCAGCGCACCGACCAGCGGCAGCGCCTGCGGCTGCACGCGGCTGCGCAGCGCATACACCGCGCCAGCGCCGAAATCGCTTTCGCTCACCAGCTGGTGCACCTGCTGCTTGTAGCGGTCGCCATAGGCCAGGGCACCATCGAAGCCGTTCTCTTCGTTGGCGAAGAGCACCACGCGCACGGTGCGGCGCGGGCGGCGGCCGGTCTGCTGGGCCAGGCGCTGCAGCACGCCGGCGGCGGCGCTGACGATGGCCACGCCGGCGCCGTCGTCCAGCGCACCCACGCCGAGATCCCAGCTGTCGAGGTGGGCGCCCAGCAGCACGATCTCTTCCGGCAGCTCTGCACCCGGCACCTCGGCGATGACGTTGTGCGAGAGCGCCTCCACCCCGCTGCGCGACTGCAGTTGCACGCGCAGGCGCAGCGTGGCGCCGCCGGCCTGCAGCGCGGCCAGGCGCTCGGCGTCGGGCACCGAGATCGCGAAGGCCGGGATCTGCGGCAGCCCGATCTCGTAGCGCATGGCGCCGGTGTGGGCGATGCGCTCGCGGTCGGTGCCGATGCTGCGGATGCCCAGGGCCAGCGCGCCGCGCTTGGCCGCTTCCACCGCGCCGCGGCTGCGCGCGGGCACGGCCGCACCGTAGCCGCGACCGTCGCGCGAGCGCTCGGTTTTCTGGTCGATGAAGACGATACGGCCACGGGCGCGCTCGGTGGTGTCGGCCGCCAGCGCCGCGAAATCGGGGTACCAGGCCACTTCGGCCTCGATGCCGGCCTCGGGCGTGGCCACGCTGTTGCCCAGCGCCACCATCACCAGCGGCTCGGCCACCGGGGCCACCAGCGCGGCCGAGGCCGGGCCGCGCACCCACACGCGCAAGGGCACGGGCTCGGCGCGCACGTTTTGCAGCTGCAAGCCACGCAAAGCCTGCTGCGCCCAGGCCACCGCCTTGGCGTCGCCAGGCGAGCCGGCCGGGCGCGGGCCCACCTCGTTGCACAGCTGCTGCACCAGGCGCCAGGCGTTGCCGTCGGCCAGGCCGGCATCGCGCAAGCGCACGGCGTGCTGCAGGTCGGCGGGGCTGTACGCCGGCGCAGCGTCGGCAACGGCCGCTGGTGCAGGTGCAGGTGCAGGTGCAGGCGTCTGGGCGCGAGCCCAGGGCGTGGCAGCGGCCAGCAGGCCGGCGGTGATCAGCGGACGGCGCTTCATGGCAGGACGCGGGGCCTCACTTGGCGGTGGGCATCACGAACTCGGCGCCCTTGCCGATGCTGTCGGGCCAGCGCTGCATCACGCTCTTTTGCTTGGTATAGAAGCGCACGCCTTCTTCGCCGTAGGCGTGCATGTCGCCGAAGAGGCTCTTCTTCCAGCCGCCGAAACCGTGCCAGGCCATGGGCACCGGGATGGGCACGTTGATGCCCACCATGCCCACCTGCACGCGCCGGCTGAATTCGCGCGCCACGCCGCCATCGCTGGTGAACAGCGCCACGCCGTTGCCGAACTCGTGCGCGTTGATGAGCGCCAGCGCGTCGGCGAAGGCCGGCACGCGCACGCAGGCCAGCACCGGGCCGAAGATCTCTTCCTTGTAGATGCGCATCGTGGGCTGCACGTGGTCGAAGAGCGTGCCGCCAGTGAAGAAGCCGCCTTCGCAGCCCGCCACGCTGTGGCCGCGGCCGTCGACGACCAGCTTCGCGCCTTCTTCCACGCCGATGCCGATGTAGCCCTCGATGCGATCGCGCGCCTCTTTCGTGACGATGGGGCCCATCTCGGCATCGAGCTCCATGCCGTTCTTGATCTTCAGCGCCTGGGCGCGCTCGGCCAGCATGGGCACGATCTTGTCGGCCACGTCGCCCACCAGCACCGCCACGCTGATGGCCATGCAGCGCTCACCGGCGCTGCCGTAGGCGGCGCCGATCAGCGCGTCCACGGCCTGTTCGAGGTTGGCGTCAGGCATCACCACCATGTGGTTCTTCGCGCCGCCCAGGGCCTGCACGCGCTTGCCGTGGTGGGCGCCCGTCTCGTAGATGTACTGCGCGATGGGCGTGCTGCCCACGAAGCTGAGCGCCTTCACGTCGGGGTGGTGCAGCAGGCCGTCCACCGCCACCTTGTCGCCGTTGATCACACTGAACACGCCGTCGGGCAGGCCGGCTTCCTTCAGCAGCTGCGCCATGAAGAGCGCCGGGCTCGGGTCGCGCTCGCTGGGCTTCAGGATGAAGGCGTTGCCGCAGGCCAGCGCCACCGGGAACATCCAGCACGGCACCATGCACGGGAAGTTGAAGGGCGTGATGCCGGCCACCACGCCCAGAGGCTGGCGCAGCGTCCAGTTGTCGATGCCGGTGGAGACCTGGTCGGTGTGGTCGCCCTTCAGCAGCTGCGGCGCACCGCAGGCGAACTCGACGATGTCGATGCCGCGCATCACCTCGCCCTGGGCGTCGGTGAACACCTTGCCGTGTTCGGCGGTGATCATGGCCGCCAGGGTGTCCTTGTGGCGGTTCATCAGTTCGAGGAACTTGTTCAGCACGCGCGCCCGGCGGATGGGCGGGGTGTCGGCCCAGGCCGGCTGCGCGGCCACCGCGGCGGCCACGGCGGCATTCACATCGGCCGGCTCGGCCAGCAGCACGCGGCGGGCGGCGGTGCCGGTGGCGGGGTTCCAGACGGTCTGGCTGCGCGTGCCACTGCCGCGCTGCAGCCCCCCCTGGATCCAGTGGCCGATGTCGGCGGTGTCGGTGTAGGGTTGGGGCGAGGGCATGGCGGTCTCCGGCTGAGGCTGTATTGGTTTTCGCCAAACAGTCTAAGCCGCCGCCCAAAAAAGAACCCGCTGCTTGCGCAGCGGGTTGTCGCAAGTCCTCCGAAGAGGACGTCGTTGGGACCGGTGACCGCCGCTCTGCAGGACAATGCCCCACGGCCCGGCGGACTCCGAGGCGGAATTTGTTCGCGGCCCCCTGTGGTCCCCATCCCTAAACAGTGGGAAATGTCGTGCCACCCCCTAGTTCAAAGCCGCTGCGCGACGACGAGATCGAGCGCCTGGAAGCCCTGCTCGACGCCCTGCCCGAGCCCCTGCAGCCCCTGGACGTGAGCGCGCTCGACGGCTACCTTTGCGGCGTGCTGCTGCAGCCCATGCCCATCCTGCCCAGCCAGTGGCTGCCGCTGGTGGCCGATGTCGACGCCCGCCCGGCCCCGGCCGGCCCGGCGCTGGAGGAACTGCATGCGCTGGTGCAGCGCCGCCACGCCGAGATCGCCGACGCCATCGCCCGCCGCGCCTGGTTCGATCCCTGGATCTACGAGCTCGACGATGCCGAAGACCCGGCCGAGAGCATGCTGCCCTGGGTGGCGGGCTTCGCCACGGCGATGGACGCCTTCCCGGCACTGATGGCGCTGGACAGCCCCGAGATCGTGGAGCCGCTGGCCCTCGTCTACATGCACTTCGACCCCGAAGACCTGGAAGACGCCGACGCGCTGCTCGAAGTGATCGAGACCCTGGAGCCGCCCGCCGATTTGCCCGAGGCCGTGCAAGACCTCGTGCGTGCGCTCATGCTGATGGCCGACGTCACCCGCCCGCGGAAAGCAGCCCCGGCACCCCCCGTCCGCCGGGTGCCCCGCCGCACCGGGCCCGCGGGGCGGGGCGGCGGCCCGCGCTCCCGCTGAGCGAACCCCGCTTCTTGATCAGCCCCCACCCGGAGAGCCTCATGCCCAAGACCCGCAAGCTGCCGCGCCACGGCACCCGCATCGCCCCCTTGGCCGGTCTGGCCCTGCTGGTGGCCGCCGCGCTGCCCCTGGCGGTGCAGGCCGCCGACACGCCCGAGCCAGCGCCCGCGGCCCGTCCTGCCGCCGACGTACTGGCCCCGGCGCGCGCCCAGCTGGCGCAGCAGCGTTTTGCAGCCGCGGTGGCCGAGCTCAAGAAAGTGGACGGTGCCAACAACGCCGACTGGCACAACCTGATGGGCTACGCGCTGCGCAAGTCCACCCCACCCGATCTGGACGGCGCGCAGCGCCACTACGACACCGCGCTGCGCCTGAACCCGGCGCACCAGGGTGCGCTGGAGTACTCGGGCGAGCTGGCGTTGATGAAAGGCGATCTGGCCACGGCCGAAGCGCGCCTGGCCACCTTGTCGCGCCTGTGCAGCTCGCCTTGCGAAGCGCTGGACGACCTGAAGCAGGCCATCGCCAAGTACAAGGCGGCCGGCAAGCGCTGAAGCCCGCGGGGGCGCTCAGCCCCCGAACACGGCGCGCGCGTGCAGGCCCAGGCCCTGGGCCACGCTGGCGAAACGGTCGCCGCGCACCTGCTGCGCAGCCGGGAAGCCGGCGGCGATGCGCGCCACCAGCGGGCGCAGCCCGGTGCTGCCGCCGGTGAAATAGACCACGTCCACCGCCTCGGGCGCCACGCCCGCCATGCGCGCGGTTTCGGCGGCCGCCTGCACGATGCGTTCGAGGTCGGCCTCAATGGCCGCGGCCGCGCGGTCTTCCTGCAGCTGCGCGGCCAGACCGCGTTCCAGCAGGCCGAGGTCGATTTGCGCCTGGCCCTGCAGCGCCACGTCGATCTTGGCCTGCTCGGCCGCGGCGGCCAGGGCGTGGCCCAGGCGTTCGTTCACCGTGGTCATCAGGCGCTGGTGCTGGGCGGCCTCGGCGTACCAGCCCTTCATGCCGCGCAGCTCGGCCACGCGGGCCGGGGCGTAAACGGTGTTGATCAGGTGCCAGGTGGCCAGGTCGAAGTACACGCCGCTGGGCACCTCGCGCGGGGCCTCGCCGGGGCGCGCCGGGCGCTGCGCGCGGTAGCCCAGCAGCGGCAGGATGGCCGCCAGCTCGACGTGGCGGTCGAAATCGGTGCCCGCGAGGTGCACACCGTGGCTGGCGAGGATGTCGTCGCGGCGCTCGGCGCGCTCGCGGCCCCGCTTCGCGCGCTCCGGGCCCACGCGCACGAGCGAGAAGTCGGAGGTGCCGCCGCCGATGTCGGCCACCAGCACGAGCTGTTCGTGGTCGATGTGGCTCTCGTGGTCGAGTGCCGCCGCGATGGGCTCGAACTGGAAGTGCACCTCGGTGAAGCCCACTTCGCGCGCCGCGGTGGCCAGCGCTTGCGCGGCCTTGGCGTCGCGCGCCGGGTCGTCGTCGACGAAGAACACCGGCCGGCCCAGCACCACGCGCCGCAGCGGCTGCCCGGCTTCGGCCTCGGCCAGCGCCTTCAGGCGGCGCAGATAGCCGGTGACCACCTCGCGGTAGCGCACGTGGCGGCCACCGCCGATGTCGGTGCTCTGGTCGATGAGCGACGAGCCGAGGATGCTCTTCATCGAGCGCATCAGCCGGCCCTCAACACCCTCTACATAGGCAGCGACCGCGGCGCGGCCGTACAGGCGCTCGGCCTCGAGCTGCTGCGGCGGCGTGTCGGCGCGGTAGAACACCGCGGTGGGCATGGTGGGCTGGCCGGGCTCGAGCTCGACCAGCTTGACGCCACGCGCGCCCGCCGGCAGCGCCACCGCGGAGTTCGAGGTGCCGAAGTCGATGGCCAGGAAACCGGGCCCCGGGTCGGGGCTTGAGCGGGTGGCAGACGGCGCTGAGGTGTGGTTCATGCCCAACGGGCGCGCTGGGCGCGGCTGCACAAAAAGGGGCGCGATTGTATCGAGCACCCCCACGCGGCCCATGCCTGTGAATTGACACACGCTCGGCCGCTTTCTCGGTGCGCAGGCGCGCGCGTCCGCAGTGACACTGCTTACGCGCCCATACAAACACACACGCCGAAACGGGGACACACCATGTCGAGCAAAGCCGTCAGTTCGCACCGCTGGTTCAGCAACTGGCGCTCGGGCTCGCGCCCGGCCCCCGACACCGACCCCGCCGACCTGGGCACCGCTTTCGGTCTCGATCTCAGCATGTCAGAACCCCTGCCCTTGCCCGTGGCCAGCCCCGAGCGCCGGCCCGGGTGGATGCGCCGCCTGACCGCGCGCCGCCGCACGCCCGCTTGAGCGCGCAACAAGACGGCGCGTCCAGCGAATAACTGCACTGTCGGTGGACAGACGGCGCGGTTCATCCAATGACGCCGGCGGCTAAAATCTGCCGATGGCCCGTCTGTCTTTCCGCGAACAAGTGCTGCGCGTCCGCGAGGACGCGATCGTTTCATCGGTCAACCGCCTGTTGGCGGACAAAGGCTTCGACCTCATGACGGTCGACGAGGTGGCCGCCGATGTCGGCATCGCCAAGGCCAGCCTCTACAAGCACTTCCCGTCCAAGGAAGCCCTGGCTGCAGCGGCCATGGTGCGCCTGCTGGAGCGGGTGCTCGCTTTCCTGGACCAGCAGGCCTCTCGCGCCGACGCCACGGCCTTCCAGCGCCTGGAAGCGATGATCCGCTGGGCCTTGGCGCTGCAACTGGCCGGCGAAATGCCGACGGTGCCGTCGCAGAACTCGACGCTGCGCGCCGAGCTGATGGCGCACAAGACCTACCTCGATCTGCTGATGCAGGTCAGCGAGCGCCTCGGTGCCTGGATCGAACAGGCCCAGGCCGACGGCGAGATCGACCCGAGCCTGCCGCCCGAGGTGGTGCTGTTCACCATCTACGCCCGCGGTTGCGACCCGGTGCCGGCCTTCCTGAAGGCCGGCGGCAACTTCACCGACGAGCAGATCGTCGAGTGGGTCATGCGCATCTGCCTGCGCGGCCTGCGCGCAGGCGCCTGAAGACCAGCGGCCTCAGCGGATCAGCAGCGCCGGCGTGGTGCAGTTGGCCAGCACCTTGGTGGCCACCGAGCCCATCACCAGGTTGCTGAGCGTGCCGTGGCCGTGCGAGCCCAGCACGATGAGGTCGTAGCCGCCCTTCTTGGCGACCTCGGCGATGGTCTCGGCCGCATGGCCCACCTTCATGACGAAGCTGGCCTTCAGCCCCTGCTTGGCGGCGAAGGTGCGCAGCGGCTTGAAGGTCTTCTCGGCGCTGTCGTCGTAATAGGCCTTCAACGTGGCCTTGTCGAGCACGGCGGCAGCCCGTGGCGGCACCTGCGAGACCACGGTGAGCATCGTGTACTCGTGCTGGGGGCCCATCCAGTCGTCGTGGGCGGCCAGGTAGGCCAGCATGCGGCGGGTGTACGGGCTGCCATCGACGGCGGCGAGGATCTTCATGGCTTTGAACTCCGGAGGTCAGGGGGAACCGGCCAGCGCGCTGACACGCGCAGCGGTAACGCCGAGTGTGTCATCAGCGCCCGGCCCGGCCCTTGATTTGCCTCACACCGCCACGCAGAGCAGGGCTTCATGGCCGGCGTCTTCACCCTTGCTGGCCAGGCCACGCGGGTTGCACAGCACACGCGCAGGGCGCAGGCCGGGCCGCGGCACGGTGTAGTCGTGGCGGCAATGCAAGTGGCCGTGCAGCCACAGGTCGGCGCGCCCCAGCAGGGCCTCGTCGTCGTTGCAGAAGCTGGCGGTGCCGGGCTGCTTGCCGTAGCGCGGGTCGGCGCTGCGGACGCTGGGCGCAAAGTGAGTGATCACAACTGTCTGATCCCAGCGGCCCCTCGCCGGCACGGCAAGCGTGTCTTCCAGCCAGGCCCGGCTGGCCAGCGCCTCGGCGCGCACGGCAGCGGCATCGAAAGGCCGGCCGCCACGCGTGGTGCCCATCAGCTGCAGAAAGTAGCCGGCGGCCCGCTCGGCCCGGGGGCGCTGCTGCGGGCCGAACAGGTCGAAATCGCTCCAGCGCGTGCAGCCGAGAAAGCGAAAACGCCGGCCGTCGGCGCCCGTGACGAGGTGGCTGCCTCGCTCGAGGAAGGTGAAGCCGAGGCGCTCGCACAGCGCGCGCAGGCCAGTCAGCGCCGTGTCGAAGTCGCGCCCGTCGAACTCGTGGTTGCCGGCCACCACCAGCACCGGCACCGGCCAGCCGGCGAAACGCTCGTAGCCGGCCCAGGTGCTGTCGATGTCGCCGGCCAGCACCAGCAGCTCGGCGCCGGGGGCGGGTTGCGGCTCGAAGGTCTCGGTCTCCAGGTGCAGGTCGGACAGCAGTTGCAGCTTCATGAGCGGGTGATGATGGCCCAGCCGGCGTGAGAAGGCCCCCGGGCCTGTCGGCGCCGGGGGCCTTCAAAGGGACTTGCCGCGATTCGCGGTAGGGTGCCGCAGCCGGGCGATCAGGCGCCCAGGCGCGCCTCGATCTGCGCCTTGGTGGCCGGCAGCGCCGCGGGCAGGTGGTGTTCCAGCTGCTTGAAGAGTTCGGCGTGCAGCGCCAGCTCTTGCTGCCAGGCAGCCTTGTCGATGCCGATGACGCTGTTGAACTGCTCGGCCGTGAAGGCCAGGCCGTCCCAGCGCAGGTCTTCATACCGCGGGCTGGTGCCGAAGACGTTGTCGGCGCCCGGCGCGTTGCCTTCCAGGCGGCCCAGCATCCACTCCAGCACGCGCATGTTCTCGCCGTAGCCCGGCCAGACGAACTTGCCGTCGGCGCCCTTGCGGAACCAGTTCACGCAGTAGATGCGCGGCAGGCGGGCGCCCGACTTCTGCGCATCGGCGGCCAAGCGTTCGCCCAGGTTCAGCCAGTGCTGGAAGTAGTCGCTCATGTTGTAGCCCATGAAGGGCAGCATGGCGAAGGGGTCGCGGCGCACCACGCCCTGCTGGCCGGCGGCGGCGGCGGTGGTCTCGCTGCCCATCGTGGCGGCCATGTACACGCCTTCGGCCCAGGTGCGGGCCTCGGTGACCAGCGGCACCGTGGTGCTGCGGCGGCCGCCGAAGATGAAGGCGTCGATGGGCACGCCGGCGGGGTTGTCCCACTCGGGGTCGAGCACCGGGTTGTTGGTGGCGGCCACCGTGAAGCGCGCGTTGGGGTGCGCGGCTGGTCTTGGCTTCCCGTTCTCGCCGGTTTCCTTGGCAATGGCCGGCGTCCAGTCGCGGCCCTGCCAGTCGACCAGGTGCGCGGGCGGGGTGTCGCTCAGGCCTTCCCACCAGACGTCGCCGTCGTCGGTGAGCGCCACGTTGGTGAAGATGGCGTCGCGCTTCAGCGAAGCCAGGCAGTTCGGGTTGGTCAGCTCGTTGGTGCCCGGAGCCACGCCGAAGTAGCCGGCCTCGGGGTTGATGGCGTACAGGCGGCCGTCGGCGCTGGGCTTGATCCAGGCGATGTCGTCGCCGATGGTCGTGACCTGCCAGCCCTGGTAGCCGGCCGGCGGCACCAGCATGCTGAAGTTGGTCTTGCCGCAGGCGCTGGGGAAGGCCGCGGCCACGTGGTACTTCTTGCCCTGGGGGTTGGTCACGCCCAGGATCAGCATGTGCTCGGCGAGCCAGCCCTGGTCACGGCCCATCGTGGACGCGATACGCAGCGCAAAACACTTCTTGCCCAGCAGCGCGTTGCCACCGTAGCCCGAGCCGTAGCTCCAGATCTCGCGCGTTTCGGGGTAGTGAACGATGTACTTGGTGGGGTTGCAGGGCCAGGCGACGTCCTTCTGGCCGGCCTGCAGGGGCGCACCCACGGTGTGCACGCAGGGTACGAAATCGCCGTTGTCACCCAGCACGTCGAGCGCGCCTTTGCCCATGCGCGTCATCGTGCGCATGCTCACGGCCACGTAGGGGCTGTCGCTGAGCTCGACGCCGATGTGCGAGATGTGGCTGCCCAGCGGGCCCATGCTGAAGGGCACGACATACATCGTGCGGCCCTTCATCGCGCCCTTGAACAGCGGGTTCTCACCGGTCTGCAGCAAGGCGCGCATCTCGGCCGGGGCCATCCAGTTGTTGGTGGGGCCGGCGTCTTCTTTCTTGGCGCTGCAGATGTAGGTGCGGTCTTCCACGCGGGCGACGTCAGACGCGTCGCTGCGGGCCAGGAAGCTGTTCGGGCGCAACTCGGGGTTGAGCTTCATCAGCGTGCCGGCATCCACCAGCTGCTGGCACAGGCGCTGGTACTCGGCGTCGCTGCCGTCGCACCAGTACACGTCGGCGGCTTCGGTCAGCGCAGCGATCTGCGCCACCCATTCCACCAGGCGCGCATGTTTCACATACGCGGGCACGTTCAGGCGCAGGCCTTCCATCGCGGGACGGTTCACGGGTACTCCAATCATGGCAATGTAAAAACGGACTTGGGCGAACACCGCCGGAACGCCGGGGTTCGCCGAAGGCCGCTCTCGCCGTGGCTGCCAGAGACTGCCGCTGCTCGCGCGTGAAGCGCGGGGCGCCGATTGTGGCGCCGTATGTAATCGCGCTGTAACTCCAAGGGCGGCGCAGATCATGCAAATCCGGCATGGCGTGATGCAGTGCCGGGCTGGCGACAGCTGCGACGCACGGCGACCCCAGCCACCGAACACGCAAAATGGAAAAACGCCCCTCAAAACCCATGAACCCGTCGCCAACGCCATCGAACGCGCCGAGCTTCGAAGCCCCGGCCGCGCATCCGAACCGACAGGCCAAAGCAGTCATGACCGCCGTGGTGGGAATCGAAACGCGCCGAAACCGCAGGTCCCCAGGGGTACGGCCTTGAACCGGCCGCGGGCCCGGGTGTTCAGCGTGAACGTGGCGCGTGCCGCGCCGCTGGCGCTGGCCGGCGGTGGCAGCGTTACCAGCGCCATCCGCAAGCGCCCGGTCGAAGGTGCGGTGCCGGTGCGCCTGATGGGCCTGCAGGGGGATGAACAGGCCGATCTCCGCGTGCACGGCGGCGTGAGCAAGGCGGTTTACGCCTACCCGCAGGCGCACTACGCCTTCTGGCAGACCGTGCGTGCCCAGGCCGGCGTGGCCGGCTGGGGCGACACGCTGGCGCCGGGCGCCCTGGGCGAAAACCTGACGCTGGAGGGCCTGCAGGAAACCGAGCTCTGGGTGGGCGACCAGCTGCGCCTGCCCCACTGCCTGCTGGCGGTGAGCGAACCGCGCCTGCCCTGCGACAAGCTCAACACGGCGCTGGGTTTCCCGCACGCCGTGAAGCTGATGTCGCGATCGGGCTACTGCGGCAGCTACCTCGTGGTGCTGGAAGCCGGCACCGCGCGTGCGGGCGA
This sequence comes from Rubrivivax sp., assembly GCA_051861265.1. Lineage (GTDB taxonomy): Bacteria > Pseudomonadota > Gammaproteobacteria > Burkholderiales > Burkholderiaceae_C > Rubrivivax. The sequence goes on along the minus strand of JBHYDA010000002.1, from coordinate 617,304 downwards.
CCCCATCGAGCTGCTGCCGGGCCCGCGCGACGTGAACATCAAGGACCTCTTCCGCGCTCGGATGCGGCCTGAGTGAACCCGGCGCGCACGGAGCCGCAGGCCCGCGCGCTCAGGCCGCGGCGCCCAGCGCCGGGTAGTCGGTGTAGCCCTCGGCACCACCGCCGTACAGCAGCGCAGGCCGCAACTCGTTCAGCGGCGCGTCTTCGCGCAGGCGGCGGCCGAGGTCGGGGTTGCTGATGAAGGGCCGGCCGAAGGCCACCAGGTCGGCGCTGCCGCCGGCCACGGCATCCAGCGCCATCTGGCGCGTGTAGCCGTTGTTCACCATCCAGGGCGCACCGAAGGCGGCGCGCAGCGCGGCGTAGTCGAAAGGCGCGTTGTCGCGCGGGCCGCCGGTGGCGCCTTCCACCACGTGCACGAAAGCCAGCTTCAGCGGCGCGAGCTGGCGGCCCACGTATTCAAAGAGCTGCTGCGCGTGGGTGTCGATGCCGGCGTCGTTGGCCGGCGTCACCGGGCTCAGGCGCAAGCCGGTGCGACCGCCGCCGATGGCGCCGGTGACGGCCTGCATCACTTCCAGCAGGAAACGCGCACGGTTCTCGATGCTGCCGCCGTATGGATCTGTGCGGTCGTTGATGGTGTCGCGCAGGAACTGCTCGATCAGGTAGCCGTTGGCGCCGTGCACTTCCACGCCGTCGAAGCCGGCCTCGATGGCAAGCTCGGCAGCGCGGCGGTACTGAGCCACCACGCCGGGGATCTCATCGGTGCGCAGCGCGCGCGGGGCCGACACGTCCGCAAAGCCCTGGGCAATGAAGGTCTTGGTCTTGGCCGGCGTGGCCGTGCTCGACAAGGGCGCCTGGCCGCCGGGCTGCAGCGAGACGTGCGAGATGCGGCCCACGTGCCACAGCTGCACCACGATGCGCCCGCCCTGGGCGTGCACGGCTTCGGTGACGCGGCGCCAGCCGGCCACCTGCGCGCTGTTGAAGAGACCGGGTGTGTCGAGGTAGCCCTGGCCCTCGGGGCTGATCTGCGTGGCCTCGCTGACGATGAGGCCGGCGCCCGTGGCCGGGTTGGCGCGCTGGGCGTAGTACTGCGCCATCAGCTCGTTGGGCACCTGGCCGGCGCTGGCGCGGTTGCGCGTCAACGGGGCCATGACGATGCGGGTGGCGACGTCGATGTCACCGAGGCGTAGGGGGTCGAAAAGTGTGCTCATCGCCGCAGGTTACTGCAGTGCAGCATTTTTCGCCGCCGCCGCAACGGCGACCCTCAGGCGCGCGCACCCCGCCGGCCCGTCAGCGGGGAGCCTCCTTCGGCACTCCCCCCGGATTGCAGGGGTTGGCTCGAGTTTCACGGCCCGGGATGAGCTGCCGCGGCGCAACGTCCTGCTGTGGCAGATGGACCCTTCTCAACCCATCCCAGCAAGGCCATGACCTCCAAACCCCTGCTTCAAGCTGCCGCGGCGGCCCTCCTGTCGGGCGCCGCATTCCACGCGTCCGCCGGTGTCATCTACGCGAGCAACAGCAACTCGCTCTACACCCTGGACAAGACCAACGGTTCCGCCACCCTGGTCGGCTCGATGCTGACAGCCGCAAGCGGCCGCGCCGTGATCGACATGACCGCTGTCGGCTCCACGCTGTACGGCCTGGTGCAGCAGCAGGTGGGCAACGTGGTGCAGACCAACCTGGCGATGATCGATGCCAACACGGCCGCCGTGACCGACCTGCCGCAGATCAGCGGCATCGTCACCAACAGCGGCCCGGCGCGTCGCATCGACGCCATCGCCTATGACGCAACGAGCGGCCGCATGTACGGGGTCAACAACGGGCCCGACCGGTCGCTCTACACCATCGATCTCACGACGGGCGCTGCCACGTTCGTCGGCACGCTGCCCAGCGTGAGCAACCAGAACATCCAGTACCGCAGCCTGGGCTTCGGCGCCGGCGGTGAGTTGTTCGCCGCGCTCATCACCGCGGGCAGCAACAGCGCTTCGCAGCTGGTGCGCCTGGACACGACCTCGGCCGCGCAGACCCTGCTGGGTGCTTCGCTGTCCGACACCATCGCCGACCTCGCCTACGACGCCGACGACGGCGTTTTCTATGGCGGTGGCACGCGGACTGACGCCACGACCGGTGACTTGGTGAGCACCTTGCTCACGATCAACACCCTCACGGGCACAGCCATCGAAGTGAGCAGCGGCTTCGCAGGCGGATGGAACGGTCTGGCGGTGGTCCCGGCTGCCGTGCCCGAGCCCGGCACCTTGCTGCTCACGGCCCTGGCCATCACCGGCCTGCTGGCGGGGCAACGCCGCAAGCCCGCCGCGCCCTGAGCCCGGCGCGGTCTGCGCCGGCAGGCCTCAGCGCACGCCCAGGGCAGCCAGCTGGCCCTGCCACCAGGGCGTGAGCTGACCGGCCCCGGCCAGAGCCGTCCGGTTCTGGCGGGCCTCGGCGAGCGCGGCTTGCGCCGCAGCATCGCCGGCGCCGGCCCAGGTGGCCATCAGGGCCTGCGTCCAGGCCAGTCGCGCCCGCGCCAGCGCCAGGCTGGGCGTGGCCAGCAGCTGCGCCTGCAGCGCGGCCTGCGCATCGCGCAAGGTCGCCTGGGCCGCAGGCCCGTCGCCCAGGGCATGCTGCACCTGGGCCTTCAGAAGAAAGGCTTCGGCCAGGTCGGCCGCCGCCCGCGGGTTGGCGGGCAAGGCGGGCGGCAGGTGCGCCAGTTGTGCCAGCGCGGCCCGGGCCTGCCCCTGCTTCAGCAGGCTCTGCGCGAGCTCGCGCTGCAAATACAGGTGCTGCGCGTAGAACGGGCCGTCGGCCGGCGTGAACACCGCGCTCACGGCCAGCAGCGCGGGCAGCTCGCGCGCATTGGCGGCCAGGGCGTCGACGTCGCCGATCAGGTTGTTGACTTCGCCAAACCGGCGGCCGATGTTGGCCAGGCGCGCGCGCAGGTGACGGTCGTCAGGCTCGGCGCGGTGGCGGGCCCACAGGGTGTCCAGCGCCTCGCGCGCCGCGGCGCGGGCCTCGGCGTGGGCCAGGCGGTGCGCCTGGATCTCGGCCAGGCGTGACTGCGAGGTGCTCAGGTACACGGCCGCGTCGCGGCTGTCGCGCATCTGGCGCAGGGTGCGGGCCGTGGCGAGCGCGTCCTGCACGGCGGGCAGCGCGTCATCGGCCCGGCCTTCGGCCAACAGGCGTGCCGCCTTGAAGTCCTGCGCCACGCGCAGGTTCTCCTGCGTCTTCAGGCCCGGTGAGAGGGCCAACAGGGCCTGCGCCGCGACCAGCTGCGTTTCGGCCAGGGCCAGGCCGCGTGCATAGGCCTCACCGGTCTGCCGCGTGCTCACGCCTGCGAGGCGCTGCACGGCGTCGAAGCGCACGTCTTGGGCTTCGATCTGCAGAGCGGCATCGGCCCTGGCGGCCGCCACGGCCTTCTCGGCCAGCGCCAGGGCTTCGTCGAAACGGGGCAAGGCCTGCGGCAGCTGGCCCTGGCTGAAGGCGTTGTCGCCCAGGCGCACCAGCGTGCGGGCCAGGGCCACACAGGCCGAGCGGGCCGTGCCGGGCTGGCCGAGCGCACCCGGCCCGCCCGGGGCCGCCCCGCTGGCAGCAGGCCCGGTGCCCGGCGCTGCGGGCTGAACCCGGCCGCTGGCGCACAGGCCGCGGCGCAGCGTCTCAGCGCGTTCGTAACTGCGCTGCGCGCCCGGCAGGTCACCCAGGTTCGCGCCCGTGACACCCTTGCCCTGCATGTCGCCAACGGCTTCGAAGCCGTCGGCCACGTCGGCCAGCAGGGCCTTGTCGCCGCTGGCCTCTCGGCTCAGGCCTTCCAGGTAACTGAGCGCATCGGCCACCAGGGTACGGCGCACAGCCAGCGTGCCGGGCACGGGTTCCAGCGCGCGGTTGTAGTCGAACACCACCTTGTTGGCGATGCTTCGCACGGCTTCCAGCCGGGCCTGCGACACGGCCTGCTGGCGGCGCGCCTCCACAGCGTTGAGCTGGGCCCAGGCCGCGGCTGACAGCACGGCCACCGAGGCCAGGCTCGCACCGCCCACGGCCCAGCGGTGGCGCGAGACGAACTTGCCAGCGCGGTAGGCCGCGCTGGGCACGCGGGCCGTGACAGGCCGGCCCTCCAGGTAGGCCTGCAGATCGGCGGCCAGCGCCTCGACCGAGGCGTAGCGCCGGGCCCGCGGCTTCTCCAGGGCCTTCAGCACGATGGCGCGCAGGTCCTGCCGTAGACGCGCCTGCTGCATCGGAAGCGGGTCGGGCTCGCGTTCCAGCACGGCGCGCAAGGTGGCCAGGGTCGAAGCCGAGTCACCACTGGCCACCAGATCCGCGCTGCTCGGCCCGAAGGGTCGTTTGCCGGTCAGCAGCTCGTAGAGCACCACACCCAGGCTGAACACATCGGTGGCCACCGAAACCGGCTGCCCGAGCAACTGCTCCGGGCTGGCGTAGGCGGGGGTGCAGGCAGCGCGCTGGGTGTGCGTGCCCTCTTCGCCCGACAGCACCTTGGCGATGCCGAAATCGAGCAGGCGCACGCGGCCTGTGCTGTCCACCAGCACGTTGGCAGGCTTGATGTCGCGATGCACCAGCAGTTGCGCGTGCGCAAACTGAACGGCGGCGCACAGATCGAGCAGGAGCTTCAGGCGTGCTGCGGTGTCCAGCCCTGCGCGCTGCACGTGGATGGGCAGCATCACGCCATCCACGTACTCCATCACCAGGAAGGCACAGCCCTGGTCGTGCCCGGCGTCCAGCAGCCGGGCGATGTTCGGATGTTCCAGCCGGCCCAGCGCGCGCGCTTCCGCGGCCAGGCGTGCTGCGCCTTCGCTGCCCACCAGCGCTGGCGGCAGCACCTTGATGGCCACCTGCTTGTCGAAGGCACCGTCGGCACGCTCGCCCAGGAGCACCACGCCCATGCCACCACGGCCGATTTCGCGCTTCACCCGCCAAGCGCCCAGGCGCTCGGGCCAGCCGCCGGCACTCACGGTGGCGGCCCAGCGGGCTGGCGCCACCAGACCGGGCGACGTCGCCAAGGCGCCCGGCAGCAGCGCGAGCACCGCCGCGGCCAGCGCCGGTTCTTCCTTCTGCAGCGTCAGGATGCGTGTTTCGCGTTCGGCAGCGGGTAACTCGCTCAGGTCGTACAGGGTCTGCTTGAGGGCTTCAGGGTCGGTCAGGGGATGGGTCACGAAACAGGGACTCAGATTGTCTTGGTAGGGGCTCTCAGGCCATCAGCTGGGCCAACCGGGCGCGGGCATAGACCCAATCACGCTTGACCGTGGGTTCACTGACGCACAGGGCCGAGGCGATTTCACCCACATCCAGCCCGGCGAAGACCTTCATCTCTGCCACCTGGGCGGCGCGGGGGTCTTCGGCAGCCAGTTGCGACAGCGCCTGGTCGATGGCCAGCAGCTCTTCGGGGCCAGCGGCGGGGCTGGGCGCTGCTTCCGCCAGCGACACCGTCAGGTGCGGTACATCACCCTGGCGTTTGGCCGCACGGCGCGCAAGGGCATGGTTCACGAGGATGCGCCGCATGGCCCGCGCCGAGAGGGCCATGAAGTGGCTGCGGTCGGCCAGCTGCAGCGGGCGCTCACCCGCGCTGAGCTTGAGCCAGGCCTCGTGCACCAGCCCGGTCGGCGACAAGGTGTGGCCCGACCGTTCCTGCGACATCAAGCGCGCAGCCATGCGGTGCAGTTCGGCGTAGAGCAAGGGCCACTGGGCAGAGACATCGAAGCCCGGCTCGCCGGTCAGCACGCCAGAAGGTTGGTCGGGGATCAAGGCGTCCATGGGGCCAGCAGGCTAACCCAAGGCCCGCGGCGCCCGCCCCCCATTGGCCCAGGTGCCCCCCGGCGAGTGTGGCGCAGTACACGGCCCGGGCGCGTTGCGGCAAGACCGGGCGCCGCACAACGCCGCAAGAGGCTAGGCGCGCACGTGGCACCATCACCCCATGCTCGCCTACCGACACGCCTTCCACGCCGGCAACCACGCCGACGTGCTCAAACACACCGTGCTGGCCCTGGTGCTGCAGCACATGAACCAGAAAGACAAGGGCTGGCGCTACATCGACACCCACGCCGGCGCCGGCGGTTATTCGCTGGAAGGCGAGTATGCCAAGAAGCGCGGCGAGTTCGAACTCGGCATCGCCAAGCTGCTGGAGCGCAACGACCTGCCCGAGCCCCTGGCCGAGCTGGTGACGCTGGTGCGCGCCTTCAACGGCGGCCCGCGCATCACGCAGTACCCGGGCTCGCCGGCCATCGCGCAGATGCTGATGCGCCCGCAGGACCAGTTGCGCCTCTTCGAGATGCACCCCACCGACCACAAGATCCTGGCCAGCTACCTGGGCGAGATGCCAGGCATCGAGGTCAAGCTGGCCGATGGCTACGGTTCGCTGAAGTCGCAGCTGCCGCCTCCCACGCGGCGCGGCGTGGTGCTGATCGACCCGCCGTACGAGATCAAGACCGACTACGCCCGCACGCTGGCCGCCCTGCGCGAAGCGCTGGAACGTTTCGCCGATGCCGTGGTGGTGATCTGGCTGCCGCAACTGCAGCTGCTGGAGGCCGCACAACTGCCCCAGCGCCTGAAAGCCACGGCCGACAGCGCCGGCAAGAAGGGCTGGCTGCACGCGCAGCTGACCGTGGCGCAGGCCGACGAGCGCGGCTTCGGCATGCTGGGCAGCAGCGTCTTCGTGGCCAACCCGCCGCACACACTGTTCACGGCGCTGCAGCCGGTGCTGCCTTTCCTGGTGCAGACGCTGGGGCAGTTCGACGGGGCGCGCTCGGCGCTGGACCGTTCGGCCAAATCGTGAATTCTTGAGTTCGAGGTGGTGATGGACCTGCGATTCCGCCGCTCGGCGCTGGTGCGCGTGGCGCCTTTTGCCTTTTTCATGGCCGTGCTGGCCTTGCGCGGCTATGCGCCCACCGACGGCAGTTGGGGCTTCGACACCCGCTGGCTCTATGCGCTGCAGGCCGGCGGCACGGCGCTGCTGCTGGCGCTGTGGTGGCGCGAGTACGGCGAGATCTCGCGCCAGACCTGGCTGACGCTGCGCGAAGCACTGTTTGCCGTGGCCGTCGGCGTGGCGGTGTTCGTGTTGTGGATCAACCTGGATGCGCCGTGGATGAGCCTGTCCACCGCCAGCACCGAACCTTTTGTGCCGCGCACCGCCGATGGCGGACTGGACTGGGCCCTGATCGTGGTGCGCATCGCCGGCGCGGCGCTGGTGGTGCCGGTGATGGAAGAGCTGTTCTGGCGCAGCTTTCTGATGCGCTGGATCCAGCAGCCGGTTTTCGAGAGCGTCTCGCCCGCGCAAGTGGGCCTGCGCGCGGTGGTGCTCAGCACCTTCGTCTTCGTGCTGGCGCACACGCTGTGGCTGGCCGCCATCGTGGCCGGCCTGGCCTACGCCTGGCTCTACATCCGCACCGGCAAGCTCTGGGCCGCGGTGCTGGCGCATGCCGTCACGAACGGGGTGCTGGGGGTGTGGGTGGTGATGACGGGGAACTGGCAGTTCTGGTGAAGCACCCACAAGAGATCAGCCCGATGCACCCGATGCTGCCCCGCTTCATGGAGGGCGATTTCGAGTCGTCGGAAGCCTTCGCCCGGGGAACGGACGAAGAGCGCGCCACGGCACTGGACCTGGCACGCGACGGCGTGGCCGTGATCGACCCGCAACTGCCCGATTTCGACGCCCTGGCCGAGACCGTGGTGCGCGAGACCTCGCGCCGCCTGCCAGGGCCCGGGCGCCTGCAGGATGCCTGGCGCGAGATCGCGGCGGTGCGGCAGGTGGCCGTGCACGCCCACGTACTGCAACTGCTGGCCTTCGCTTACGGCCGGCGGCCCGTGCCCTTCCAGACGCTGAACTTCACCGTCGGCACGCAACAGAAGACCCACAGCGACACCGTGCACTTCGACTGCTTCCCGCGCCACTTCATGTGCGGCGTGTGGCTGGCCTACGAAGACGCCGACACCGGCAACGGCGCCCTGCACTACGTGCCGGGCAGCCACCGCCTGCCGGTGATGGCGCTGGAGGACTTCGGCATCCCCGGCAGCACCTACCGCACGCGCACCGAGATCAGCAAGCGTTACGAGCAGGCGCTGGACGGTTACGTGGCCCGTATGCAGCTACCGCGCCGGGTGATCCCCTTGCGCAAGGGACAGGCGCTGATCTGGGCCGCGAACGTCTTCCACGGCGGCGAACCGATCCAGCAGCCAGGGCGCACGCGGCACAGCCAGGTGACGCACTACTACTTCGACAAGTGCCTGTACACGCAGCCCCTGTGGTCAGACTTGCATGGCGGGCGCGTCATGTACAAGAAAGTCTTCGACCTCTCGACCCAGCGCTACGTGCAGCCCTGGTACAACGGCCGCCCCTTCAAGCTGCCGCTGGAGGCGCACCTGCGCGAGTTCCTGGTCGCGCGGCTGATCGGCGTGCGCCGCAGTTGAGCGCGGCCGCGCGCCGGGCTGCGCGCTACACCCCGCGCGCCCGGTCGGCGTGGAACTGCGCGCGCCAGCTGTCGAAGCGGTCTTCGTCCAGCGCTTCGCGCACCTCGCGCATCAGGTTCACGTAGTAGTGCAGGTTGTGGATGCTGGCGAGCATGGGGCCCAGCATCTCGCCACAGCGGTCGAGGTGGTGCAGGTAGGCGCGGCTGAAGTTCTTGCAGGTGTAGCAGCTGCAGGTTTCGTCCACGGGCGCTTCGCTATCGCGGTGGCGCGCGTTGCGCACCTTCAAGTCGCCGAAGCGCGTGAACAGGTGGCCGTTGCGGGCGTTGCGCGTGGGCATCACGCAGTCGAACATGTCCACGCCCTGCGAGACGCCTTCCACCAGGTCTTCGGGCGTGCCCACGCCCATCAGGTAGCGCGGCTTGTGCGCCGGCAGGCGGTGCGGGGTGTGCGCCATGATGCGCAGCATCTCGTCCTTCGGCTCGCCCACGCTCACACCGCCCACGGCGTAACCGGGCAGGTCCATCGCCACCAGCGCGTCCAGCGACTCCTGCCGCAGGTTTTCGAACATGCCGCCCTGCACGATGCCGAAGAGCGCGTTGGGGTTCTCCAAGCGCGCGAACTCGACCTGGCTGCGTTTCGCCCAACGCAGGCTGAGTTCCATGCTCTTGCGCGCCTCGGTCTCGGTGGTGAGATGGCCTTTCACTTCATACGGCGTGCACTCGTCGAACTGCATGACGATGTCGCTGTTGAGCACGGTCTGGATCTGCATGCTCACCTCGGGCGTGAGAAAGAGCTTGTCGCCGTTGACGGGCGACGCGAACTTCACGCCTTCTTCCGAGATCTTGCGCATCTCGCCCAGGCTCCAGACCTGGAAACCGCCGCTGTCGGTGAGCATGGGCTTGCTCCAGCCCTCGAAGCGATGCAGGCCGCCGAACTTGCCGATGACGTCCAAGCCCGGGCGCATCCACAGGTGGAAGGTGTTGCCCAGGATGATCTGCGCGCCCATCTCTTCCAGGCTGCGCGGCAGCACGCCCTTGACCGTGCCGTAGGTGCCCACCGGCATGAAGACCGGCGTTTCCACCGTGCCGTGGTTCAGCGTGAGCGTGCCGCGGCGCGCGTGGCCGTGGGTCTTGTGGAGTTCGAACTTGAGCATGGCGCGATTGTCGATGCGCGCGCGCGCCGGCTTCAGCGCGCCAACTGCAGCAGCATCGCGTCGCCGTAGCTGAAGAAGCGGTAGCGGCTTTCCACCGCATGCCGGTACAGCGCCTGAATGTGGGCATGGCCGGCAAAGGCGCTGACCAGCATCATCAGCGTGCTCTTTGGCAGGTGGAAGTTGGTCAGCAACAAGTCGACCACGCGGAAGTCGAAGCCCGGGGTGATGAAGATGTCGGTGTCGCCACGGTAGGGGCGCAGCGCCCCGCCGCCGGCACGCGCGGCCGACTCCAGCGCACGCAGCGTGGTGGTGCCGACCGCCAGCACACGGCCGCCGGCGGCGCGCGTGGCTTCGATGGCGGCCACGGTGGCCTCGCTCACCTCGAACCACTCGCTGTGCATGCGGTGTTCGGCGATGTTCTCCACGCGCACCGGCTGGAAGGTGCCGGCGCCGACGTGCAGCGTCACTGCGGCGCGGCCCACACCCTGGGCGGCCAGCGCGGCCAGCACGGCTTCGTCGAAATGCAGCGCCGCGGTGGGTGCGGCCACGGCGCCGGGGTGCGCCGCAAACACGGTCTGGTAGCGCGCTTCGTCTTCGGCGCTGTCGTCGTGGGTGATGTAAGGCGGCAGCGGCACGTGGCCGTGGCGCGCCAGCAGCTCCAGCGCGGGCGCCGGGAAACGCAAGTGGAAGAGCGCATCTTCCGGGCCGGCGCGGCCCAGCACCTCGGCGTCGAAGGCGTCGGCGAAGCGCACCACACTGCCGGCCTTGGGGCTCTTGCTGGCGCGCAGGTGGGCCCAGACCTCGTGAACGTGCTCGCCCGGCAGGATGCGTTCGACCAGCGCCTCCACCGCGCCGCCCGTGGGCTTCTCGCCCAGCAGCCGCGCCTTGATGACGCGCGTGTCGTTGAAGACCAGCAGGTCGCCGGCGCGCAGCAGGCCGGGCAGTTCACGGAACACGCGGTCCGCCGGCGGCGCACCGGCTTCGCGGCCGTCGAGCAGGCGCGAGGCGCTGCGCTCGGCGGCGGGGTGCTGTGCAATCAGTTCGGGCGGCAGCACGAAATCGAAGTCGTGCAGCGTGTAGGCGGGGGTGGGGGCTGGGGAAGAAGGCTTCATGGGCAGGCTGTACCGACCTGTTGATGAGGGGGAGGTCAAAATTGTTCCATGCCCACCGACAAGGCCCCAGCGCCTGCCGCCAAAGCCCTGCCCGCACCGGTGCGTGCCATGCACAAGCTGGGCCTGGTGCGCGACATCGACCTCGCGCTGCACCTGCCCATGCGCTATGTCGACGAGACGCGCATCGTGCCCATCAGCAGCCTGCGTGACGGCGACACCGGCCAGGTGCAAGGCACGGTGAGCGAGTGCCGCGTGGAAACACGGGGCCGCCGCCAGCTGCTGGTGAAGCTGGACGACGGCCACGGCGAGCTCACGCTGCGGCTGCTGCACTTCTACCCCTCGCACCAAAAGACGCTGGCGGTGGGCCAGATCGTGCGCGCGCGCGGGGAAGTGCGCCACGGTTTTTTCGGCCGCGAGATGGTGCACCCCGAGTTCCGCGCCGTGCAGCCCGACACGCCGCTGCCGCAGGTGCTGACGCCAGTCTACCCAAGCACCGCCGCGCTGCCGCAGGCCTACCTGCGCAAGGCCGTGGTCTCGGCGCTTTCGCGCGCGCCGCTGCACGAGCTGCTGCCGCCGGGCGTGGTGCCGCCGGGCCTGCCGCCGCTGCGCGAGGCGCTGCACACGCTGCACCACCCGGGCCGCGACACGCCCACCGAAGCGCTGGAAGACCACAGCCACCCCGCCTGGCAGCGTCTGAAGTTCGAGGAGCTGCTGGCGCAGCAGCTCAGCCAGGCCCAGGCCCAGGCCGCGCGCGCCAAACTCGCTGCACCGGTGCTGAAGGGCGCGCCCGGCGGGCTGGCCGAGCGCCTGCTGGCCGCGCTGCCCTTCACGCTGACGGCCGCACAGCAGCGCGTGGTGGCCGAAATCGCTGCCGACCTGGGCCGCCCGCAGCCCATGCACCGGCTGCTGCAGGGTGATGTGGGCAGCGGCAAGACCGTGGTGGCCGCGCTGGCTGCCGCCGCGGCCATGGGCGCGGGCTGGCAGTGCGCGCTGATGGCGCCCACGGAGATCCTGGCCGAGCAGCACTTCCGCAAGCTGGTGGGCTGGCTGCAGCCGCTGGGCATCACGGTGGCTTGGCTCACCGGCAGCCGCAAAGGCAAGGCGCGGCAGGCCGAGGTGGAGAAGGTGGCGCGCGGCGAAGCGATGCTGGTGGTGGGCACGCACGCCGTGATCCAGGACGACGTGGTCTTCGCGAAGCTGGGGCTGGCCATCGTGGACGAACAGCACCGCTTCGGCGTGGCGCAGCGCCTGGCCTTGCGCAAGAAGCTGGAAGGCGAAGGCGCGCCCGCGGGCAAGCAACTGGAACCGCATTTGCTGATGATGAGCGCCACGCCCATCCCGAGAACCCTGGCGATGAGCTACTACGCCGATCTCGACGTCAGCACCATCGACGAGCTGCCGCCCGGCCGCACGCCCATCGTCACCAAGGTGTTCGCCGACGGCAAGCGGCCCGCCGTCATCGAGCGCATCCGCGAAGAGGTGGCGCAGGGCCGGCAGGTCTACTGGGTGTGCCCGCTCGTGGAAGAAAGCGAGCACATCGACCTGCAGAACGCCACCGCCACGCACGCCGAACTGACGGCCGCGCTGCCGGGCACGCTGGTGGGCCTGCTGCACGGCCGCATGAAGCCGGCCGAGAAGGCCGCGGTGATGGCGCTCTTCACGGCCGGTGAGATGAAGCTGCTGGTGGCCACCACCGTCATCGAGGTGGGCGTGGACGTGCCCAACGCCAGCCTGATGGTCATCGAACATGCCGAGCGTTTCGGCCTGGCGCAACTGCACCAGCTGCGCGGGCGCGTGGGGCGCGGCGCCGTGGCCAGCGTGTGCGTGCTGCTCTACACCGCGCCGCTGTCGCCCACGGGCAAAGACCGGCTCAAGGCCATGGCCGAGACCAACGACGGCTTCGAGATCGCCCGGCGCGACCTGGAGATTCGCGGCCCGGGCGAGTTCATGGGCGCGCGCCAGAGCGGGGACGCGCTGCTGCGCTTTGCCGACCTCGCCGAAGACGGCGCCTTGCTGCAGCGTGCGCGCGAAGCCGCGCCGCGCCTGCTGCGCGAGCAGCCCGCCGTGGCGGCTGCGCACGTGCAGCGCTGGCTGGCGAGCAAGGCCGAGTACTTGAAGGCCTGAGACCCCGCCCGCGGCGCCGCGCAAAGGAGAATCACCCCCATGACCCTGACCGAGCTCAAGTACATCGTCGCCGTGGCGCGCGAGCGGCACTTCGGCCGCGCCGCCGAAGCCTGCTTCGTGAGCCAGCCCACGCTCAGCGTGGCGATCAAGAAGCTGGAAGAAGAACTCGACGTGAAGATCTTCGAGCGCGGCGCCTCGGAAGTGAGCGTCACGCCGCTGGGCGATCAGATCGTGCGCCAGGCGCAGCAAGTGATCGAGCAGGCCCAGGCCATCCGCGAGATCGCCAAGCTCGGCAAAGACCCGGTGAGCGGCCCGCTGCGCCTGGGTGTGATCTACACCATCGGCCCCTACCTGCTGCCCGACCTGGTGAAAAACGCCATCGCCACCGTGCCGCAGATGCCGCTGATGCTGCAGGAGAACTTCACCGCCAAGCTGCTGGACATGCTGCGCACGGGCGAGCTGGATGCCGCCATCATGGCCGAGCCCTTCCCCGACACCGGCCTGGCCATCGCGCCGCTGTACGACGAGCCCTTCCTCGCCGCGGTGCCGGCAGGCCACCCGTTCGCGCAGCGCAGCTCGGTCACGGCCGAAGAGCTGAAGAACGAGACCATGCTGCTGCTGGGCACCGGCCACTGCTTCCGCGACCACGTGCTGGAGGTCTGCCCCGAGTACGCACGTTTTGCCAGCAACGCCGAGGGCATCCGCAAGAGCTTCGAGGGCAGCAGCCTCGAGACCATCAAGTACATGGTGGCCTCGGGCATGGGCGTGACGGTGGTGCCGCAGCTCAGCGTGCCCGCCGAGGTGCAGGCACACATCCGCTACGTGCCCTTCACGGCGCCGGCGCCCACGCGCCGCGTGGTGCTGGCTTGGCGCCGCACCTTCCCGCGCTACGAGGCGATTGCCGCGCTGCGCAACGCCATCTATGCCTGCCCGCTGCCGGGTGTGGCGCGGCTCACGGCCTGATCGCAGCCTGCGGGTGATCCCAGGGCTATGGCGGCGATAGGCCCGCCGGCTATTCCGCCCTTCGATGCAATTGCGTTGACCCCCACGGGGGCGGTTTCTACAGTCAACCGCCTGAACCCGCCCGACCCGGCGCAGCCCCAAGGAGACCCGCGATGTCCAACGAAGCCAAGTGCCCCTTCAACCACAGCGCCATGACCATGGCCGCCGGTGGCCGCAGCAACCGTGACTGGTGGCCGAACCAGCTCAACCTCGACATCCTCAGCCAGCAGTCGGCCAAGACCAGCCCGATGGGCCCGGATTTCGACTACGCCAAGGAATTCGCCAAGCTCGACCTCGACGCCGTCGTCGCCGACCTGAAAGTGCTGATGACCGACAGCCAGGACTGGTGGCCGGCCGACTGGGGCCACTACGGCGGGCTGATGATCCGCCTGAGCTGGCACGCCGCCGGCACCTACCGCATCGCCGACGGCCGTGGCGGCGGCGGCAACGGCGCGCAGCGTTTTGCGCCGCTGAACAGCTGGCCCGACAACGGCAACCTCGACAAGGCGCGCCGCCTGTTGTGGCCCGTCAAGCAGAAGTACGGCAACAAGCTCAGCTGGGCCGACCTGCTGGTGCTGGCCGGCAACGTGGCCCTGGAGAGCATGGGCTTCAAGACCTTCGGCTTCGCCGGCGGCCGCCCCGACATCTGGGAACCCGAGAAGGACATCAGCTGGGGCGCCGAGACCGAATGGCTCGCCACCAGCGACAAACCCAACAGCCGCTACAAGGGCGACCGCGAGATGCAGGGCCCCTTCGGCGCCGTGCAGATGGGCCTGATCTACGTGAACCCGCAAGGCCCGGACGGCAACCCCGACCCCGTGGCCAGCGGCCGCGACGTGCGCGAGACCTTCGCGCGCATGGCCATGAACGACGAAGAGACCGTGGCCCTCGTGGCCGGCGGCCACACCTTCGGCAAGGCCCACGGCGCGGGGCCTGAGAGCCACGTCGGCCGCGAGCCGGAAGGCGCCAGCCTCGAAGAGCAGGGCCTGGGCTGGAAGAACAGCTTTGGCAGCGGCAAGGGCGCGCACACCATCACCAGCGGCATCGAAGGCGCCTGGAAGCCCAACCCCACCACCTGGGACAACGGCTACTTCGACATGCTCTTCGGCTACGAGTGGGAGCTCAGCAAGAGCCCGGCCGGCGCCTGGCAGTGGCACCCCAAGAACTGCAAGCCCGAGCACCTGATCCCCGACGCGCACGAGCCCGGCAAGAAGCACCCGCCGATGATGACCACGGCCGACCTCTCGCTGCGCATGGACCCGGCCTACGAGAAGATCAGCCGCCGCTTCCATCAGGACCCGGCCGCCTTTGCCGACGCCTTCGCCCGCGCCTGGTTCAAGCTGACGCACCGCGACATGGGCCCGAAGGCGCGTTACCTGGGCAAGCTGGTGCCCAAGGAAACGCTGATCTGGCAAGACCCGGTGCCGGCCGTGGACCACGCGCTGATCGACGCCGCCGACCAGGCCGCGCTGAAGGCGCAAGTGCTGGCCTCGGGCCTGAGCATCGGCCAACTCGTGCGCACGGCCTGGGCCTCGGCCAGCACCTTCCGCGGCAGCGACAAGCGTGGCGGTGCCAACGGCGCGCGCATCCGCCTGGCACCGATGAAGGACTGGGAAGCCAACAACCCGGCCGAGCTGGCCCAGGTGCTGAAAACGCTGGAAGGCATCCAGGCCGGCTTCAACGCCAGCGCCGGCGGCGGCAAACACGTCTCGCTGGCCGATCTCATCGTGCTGGCCGGCAGCGCCGCGGTGGAAGCCGCTGCGAAGAAGGCCGGCGTGGACGTCGCCGTGCGCTTCTCACCGGGCCGCACCGACGCCCGCCCCGACCAGACCGATGTCGAGAGCTTCGCAGTGCTGGAGCCGCGCGCCGATGGCTTCCGCAACTACGCGCAGTCCGGGCTGGCGGCGCATGCCGCCGAGCTGCTGGTCGACAAGGCCCAGCTGCTGACGCTGACGGCGCCCGAGATGACCGTGCTGGTGGGCGGCCTGCGCGTGCTCGGCGGCAACCACGGCGGCGCGAAACACGGCGTGTTCACCACCCGCGAAGAAGCGCTGACGAACGACTTCTTCGTCAACCTGCTCGACATGGGCACCGCCTGGCAGCGCAGCGCCACCGAGGGCGTGCTGGAAGGCCGCGACCGCAAGACCGGCGCCGTGAAGTGGACGGCCACCACGGCCGACCTCGTCTTCGGCTCGAACTCGGTGCTGCGTTCGCTGGCCGAGGTCTACGCGCAGAGCGACGCGCACGAGAAGTTCGTGCGCGACTTCGCCGCCGCCTGGACCAAGGTCATGAACCTCGACCGCTACGAGCTGCCGAACAAGGGCCTGTGATGAAGCTGCTGCGCCGCACCGTCGGCGCCGTCATCGCCGCAGGGGGTTTCACCCTGCTCGTGTCGGCGCCGCCCGGGGCCCCTGCGCCCTGGGCCTGAGCCCGTGCCCTTCTGTGCCCGAAGGCACAGAACCCGACCCCCGGCTTCGCTAGAGTCCGGGGGTTGTTTTTTCACTCTCGGGAGAACCCAGCATGGCCAAGAAATCCAGCGGCAAGAAGGCCGCAGCGGTGCCCGCCACGACCGGCGGCGCGCTCATCAACATCGGCATCAGCGAACAAGACCGCGGCGCCATTGCCGGCGGCCTGAGCCGGCTGCTGGCCGACACCTACACGCTCTACCTCACCACCCACAACTTCCACTGGAACGTCACGGGCCCGATGTTCAACAGCCTGCACGCGATGTTCATGACGCAGTACACCGAGCTGTGGAACGCGGTGGACCCCATCGCCGAGCGCATCCGCAGCCTGGGCCACGCCGCGCCCGGCAGCTACCAGCAGTTCACCGCGCTCAGCACGCTGCCTGACGCACCGGCCCTGCCGCCCAAGGCGCTGCAGATGGTGCAGATCCTGGTGGACGGCCACGAGGCCGTGGCGCGCACCGCGCGCAGCATCTTCCCGCTGGCCGATGCCGCTGGCGACGAACCCACTGCCGACCTGCTGACGCAGCGCCTCACGGTGCACGAGCAGACGGCCTGGATGCTGCGTTCGCTGCTGGAGTGAAACCGGCCTGAGCGCCAGGCCGCGGGTCTGCCCGCGGCCTTTCTCCTTAATAACCATCAGTACGGCACGGCAGCCCTGTGCTAACTTGGCCTGATGGACAGCCCCGCTTTCGGCCAGGCCACCCTGAGCAACTGCGAACGTGAGCTGATCCATCTGGCGGGCTCGGTGCAGCCCCACGGTGTGCTGCTGCTTTTGCAGGCGGCCGCCGGCCTGCCGGTGCTGCAGGCCAGCGAGAACACCGCCGCTCTGCTGGGGCTGGAAGCAGGCGCGCTGCTGGGCCAGCCGCTGTCGGCCCTGGGCGGCGATGTGGCCGAAGCCGTGCGCACGCGGCTGCCGCTGCTGGCCGGCCTGGGCGAGGCCCCCTTGCCATTGCGCTGCCACAGCGGCCAGGGCCGCGAGCGACGCTACTTCGAGGGCACGCTGCACCAGCCGCCCGGCGGCGGCCTGGTGCTGGAGCTGGAGCCCATCGACCGCGGCGTCGGCCTGGAGGGCGGCGGCGCTGGCGCCATCGGCCTGAGCGGCCTCGACAGCACCCACGGCGCGCGCAGCATCGCTGCGGCCGTGCAGCGTTTCTCGGCGGCCGGCACGCTGAACGGCCTGTGCGAGGCCGTGGTGCAGGTGCTGCGCGAGCTCACCGGCTACGACCGCGTGATGGTCTACCGCTTCGACCCCGACGGCCACGGCGAGATCTTTGCCGAAGCGAAGAAGCCTGAACTGGAGCCGCTGCTCGGCCACCACTACCCGGCCACCGACATCCCGCAGCGCGCCCGCGAGCTCTACCTGCGCATGCGCGTGCGCGTGCTGGCCGACGTGCACTACACGCCCTCGCCCCTGGTGCCGCCGCTGCGGCCCGACAGCGGCGAGCCGCTGGACATGTCGATGTGCCACCTGCGCAGCATGAGCCCGCTGCACCTGCAGTACCTCAAGAACATGGGCGTCACCGGCACGCTGGTGGCGGCGCTGGTGCGCGAAGGGCGGCTGTGGGGGTTGATCGCCGCCCACCACTACCAGCCGCGCCACCTGAGTCTGGCTTTGCGCCAGGTGGTGGAGCTGCTGGCCGAGGTGGCCTCCACGCGCATCGCGGCCATCGAGAACTACGCGCACGTGCAGGTGGCGCTGATGGTGCAGCGCCTGGAGCAGCGCCTGATCGAAGCCACCAGCACCGAAGGCGACTGGCGGCACGCGCTGCTGCGCAGCCCGCAGACGCTGCTGCAGCCGCTGGAGGCCACGGGCGCGGCGCTCTTCCACGGCGACGAGGTGCTCACCACCGGCGAGGTGCCCTCCACGCGCGAGTTGCGCGCGCTGTGCGAATGGGTGCACGCGCAACCGGTGGGCAGCGACGAGGGCGCGCCCTTCAGCTGCACCTCGGTGGGCCGGCTGCACCCGCCGCTGGCGGGGCTGGCCGCCACGGCCTGCGGCGTGATGGCGGTGCGCCTCTCGGTGCAGCGGCCCGAGTACCTGATGTGGTTCCGGCCCGAGCAATTGCAGACCGTGAAGTGGGCCGGCAACCCTGACAAGGCGGCGCTGCTGGCCGGCGATGCGGCAGGTGGCGCGGGGGGCGAACAAGGCCCGCCGCAAGACCCGCTGCAGCTCTCGCCACGGCGCTCTTTCGCCACCTGGTCGGAGATCGTGCGCGGCAGCGCCCGCCCGTGGACGCTGGCCGAGCGCAGCATGGCGCGCGCCATCGGCACGGCGCTGGTGGACATCATCGTGCAGGTCAACGCCGTGCGGCTGCTGATCGCCGAGCACCAGCTCGCCCAGATCCGCGCCACCGTGCACGCCGCGCGCGAGCCGGTGCTGATGACGGATGCCGCCGGCGGCCTGATCTTCGCGAACCACGCCTTCGCCGCGCTGCGCGGTGGCGCATTGCCCACCGCAGGCAGCGCGGTGGCCGCGCTGTTCGAAGAGCCGGCGCGCGTGCAGGCCGTGCTGGCCGAACTGGCGCACCAGGCCTGGCGCGGCGAGTGGGCCGTGGCAGGCCCGGGCACGCCCGTGGCGGTGCGTGCCGAGGCCGTGCCCGCGCGCGATGGCCGCCTGCTGGGCTGCATCTTCGTCTTCGACGACCTGCGCGCACGCCGCCAGACCGCGCGGGCCCGCCAGCGCCTGGAAGCGTCGCTGATGCAGGCCAGCGGCGGCGGCCTGCCTCACGACGAGGTGCTGGGCGCCATCCTCGGCAACGCCAGCCTGGCGGCGATGGACATCGCCGATGCGGTGGGCGCGCCCTCGGTGGCGCCGCTGCTGCAGGAGGTGGAAGCCTCCGCGCAGCGCGCCACGCAGCTCTACGACCGGCTGCGCAGCTTCACGGCCGGCGGCTGATCAAGCCGCGGCCGGCGCAGCGGCCAGTTCCTCGAACAAGACGCGGTGCTGCGTGAAGGCCCACAGCGCTTCTTCGACGGTAGCGTCCTGCTGCACGGCATCGAAGGGCAGGCTGCCGAGTGCGCGGCGCAGCTGCTGGCGCAGCAGCAGCACCTGCGGCGTGTCGCCGAAATCGTAGAAGCGCGTGCCGGGCGCGCTGTCGCCCGCCGGCAGTGCGTAGAGCCTTGCCACCAGGCGCTGCAGCACCTGGCCGCCGTGCAGATCGCCCAGGTAACGCACGTAGGCGTGGGCCACGAGGCTGGGCGCGGCCTCGGCCGCCGGGGCGGCCTGCAGGGCCTGCAAGCGGGCCACATAGGCCTGCATCGCAGCGGCCAGCGACAGCGCCTCGGCCCAGGCAGGGCCGTGCAAGACCGCCAGGTCTTCGGCCAGCACCGGCGCGCGCTGCAGAGGGCCGGCGGCCAGCGTCACCAGCGCGGGCTCGGCCGCATGGGCGGCCAGCGCCGCTTCCAGCGCGGCATAGAGCGCGTGCAGGTTGCGCAGCATCGCGCAGTAGCCCGCGCGCGGCAGCCGCCCGGCCAGTAGCGCGGCCATCGCGCCGCTGCGTTCGGTGGCGGTGTGCAGTTCGCGCGTGGCTTCGCGCAGCCGTTCGGGCAGCGCGGAAGCCACGGGCACCGCGCCAGCGGCCATCAGGTCTGGCCCGCCGGCGCTTGCAGCGCCGCCAGCGCGCCGGCCACTTGCGCGGCCAGGCGCGCGTTCGCGAGCACCAGCTCGATGTTGGCCTTGAGGCTGGCGCCGCCGGTGAGTGCGCTCACCCGCGCCAGCAGGAAGGGCGTGACGGCGGCACCGGCCACACCTTGCGCCTGCGCCTCGGCCAGCGCCTGCGCGATGTAGCCGGCGATGCGCGGCTGCGGGATCTCGTGTTCACGGGCGATGGGGTTGGCGATCACCACGCCGCCCTCCAGCCCGGCCTGCCACTTGGCGTGCAACACGGCGGCCAGCGCAGCGGGGCTGTCCACGCGGGCAGGCAGCTTCAGGCCACTTTCGCGAGAGTAGAAGGCTGGCAGTTCATCGGTGCCAAAGCCCAGCACCGGCACACCTTGTGTTTCCAGGTATTCCAGCGTCAGCGGCAAGTCGAGGATGGCCTTGGCGCCGGCGCAGACCACGGCGACAGACGTGCGCGCCAGCTCCTGCAGATCGGCGCTGATGTCGAAGCTGGTCTCGGCGCCGCGGTGCACGCCGCCGATGCCGCCGGTGGCGAAGACGCGGATGCCGGCCAGCGCCGCGACGATCATCGTGGCAGCCACCGTGGTGGCGCCCGTGGCGCCGCGCGCGATGAGCAACGGCAGGTCGCGCCGGCTCGCCTTGGGCACGGCCAGACCCTGCTGCGCCAGGCTTTCGATCTGTTCGCGCGACAGGCCCGCCTTCAAGCGGCCGTCGATCACGGCGATGGTGGCCGGCACCGCGCCATGCTCCCGCACGGCGGCTTCCACGCGCAGCGCGGTCTCGGCGTTCTGGGGCCAGGGCATGCCGTGGCTGATGATGGTGGACTCCAGCGCCACCACGGGCCGGCCGTGGTGCAGCGCGGTGGCCACTTCGGGGTGCAGGTCGAGCAAGGCGTTCATGTCGCGCCGATCATCGCACCGCCACTGATAATCGCGCTCCTCCTGAAAAGCGCACCATGTCCTCCGATCTCGCCCCGCAAGTGCGCCGCCGCCGCACCTTCGCCATCATCAGCCACCCCGACGCCGGCAAGACCACGCTGACGGAAAAGCTGCTGCTGTTCTCGGGCGCGATCCAGATCGCCGGCAGCGTGAAGGCCCGCAAGGCCACGCGCCATGCCACGTCGGACTGGATGGAGATCGAGAAGCAGCGCGGCATTTCGGTGGCCAGCTCGGTCATGCAGATGGAGTACCGCGACTGCGTCATCAACCTGCTCGACACACCGGGCCACCAGGATTTCAGCGAAGACACCTACCGCGTGCTGACCGCCGTGGACGCCGCGCTGATGGTCATCGACGCCGCCAACGGCGTGGAGCCGCAGACCCGCCGCCTGCTGCAGGTGTGCCGCGCGCGGAACACGCCCATCCTCACCTTCGTCAACAAGATGGACCGCGAGGTGAAGGACCCGCTCGCGCTGATGGACGAGATCGAGCGCGAGCTGGGCATGACGGTGGTGCCCTTCACCTGGCCGGTGGGCATGGCCAAGTTCTTCGGCGGCGTGCTGGATCTGCGCAAGGACCAGATGCGCGTGTTCTCGCCCGGTGAAGACCGCGTGGCGGGCACCGAGGAGATCGTCGACGGCATCGCCAACCCGGTGCTGAACGAACGCTTCGGCGCCGCGTTCGAGCAGGCCAGCGGCGAGATCGAGCTCGTGCGCGACGCCGCGCCGGCCTTCGACGAAGCCGAGTTCCTGGGCGGGCGCCAGACGCCGATGTTCTTCGGCTCGGCCGTCAACAACTTCGGCGTGCAGGAGGTGCTGGACGCGCTGGTGGACCTGGCGCCGCCGCCGGCCGAACGCCGCGCGATGCAGCGCGTGGTGCAGCCCGACGAGGCCAAGTTCACCGGCGTGGTGTTCAAGATCCAGGCCAACATGGACCCGGCGCACCGCGACCGCATCGCCTTCGTGCGCGTGGCCAGCGGCAAGTTCACGCGCGGCATGCGCCTGAAGGTGGCGCGCAGCGGCAAGGAGCTGCGGCCGAACACCGTGGTCACCTTCATGAGCCAGCGCCGCGAGCTGCTGGACGAGGCTTTTGCCGGCGACATCATCGGCATCCCCAACCACGGTGTGCTGCAGCTGGGCGACACGCTCAGCGAGGGCGAGAGCCTGCAGTTCACCGGCCTGCCCTTCTTCGCGCCGGAGATGTTCCGCAGCGTGGAAGTGGCCGACCCGCTCAAGACCAAGCAGCTGCGCGCCGGCCTCACGCAGCTGGGCGAAGAAGGCGCGATCCAGGTCTTCCGCCCCGTGGCCGGCACCGTGCTGCTGCTGGGCGCGGTGGGGCAGCTGCAGTTCGAGGTGGTGGCGCACCGGCTCGAGCACGAATACAGCTGCAAGGCGCGCATCATGCCGGCGCGCTACAACGTGGCGCGCTGGGTCACCTGCCCGCCGGAGAACGGCGGCGACAAGGAGCTGCAGCGTTTCATCGACGGCAACAGCCACCGCGTGGCGCTGGACGCGGTGGACGCGCCCACCGTGCTGCTGGAGTACGCCGGCGAGCTGCGCGCCATGCAGGACAACTGGCCCAAGATCCAGTTCCACGCGCTGCGCGAGCACGCGGGCCTGGTGTTCCAGAAGCAGCTGGACGGTTGAGCCCCCGCACCGTCATCGCAGCTCAACATCAGCTGCGGTAAAGTTCCCCTGACACTTTCGTCGCGCGCCCTGGCCGTACTTCCGCGCACGAACCCCGGGCCCGCCGCCTCTGCGCCGGCGGCGCCCGCAGCCAGGAGAACGCAGCCGTGAAGCAGCCCGAAGACGCCGTCAACCGGCGTGCCTTGTCCCAGTTGGTCTACCGCAGCCTCGCCACGCGCGAGCTGGCGCCGAGCGAGGTGCAGGCCTTGCTGGAAACCGCCCGCGGGCGCAACGCGCGCGAGCAGCTGACCGGCCTGCTGGTGCTGGACGGTGGGCGCTTCTTCCAGTGGCTGGAAGGCCCGCGCGACGCGCTGGAGCGTGTGTGGGCCTCCATCCAGCGCGACCCCCGCCACCACAGCATCGAGCGGCTGCAGACGCCGTGGCGCGCCGAGCGCCTGTTCGCCGACTGGCACATGCAGTGCGGCAGCGCTCAGACCCTGCCCGAGGTGCCCGGCACCTGGGCCCTGCCGGCCGAAGCCAGCCCGGCGCGCGTGCAGCGCGACGACGAGATCCCCGGCTACCTCAGCGGCCTGGCGCTGTGGGCCCACCTGCCGCCGCCGGCGCAGATGGCCGAAGCGCTGCTGGCCGACGACGACGCCCCGGCGCGCGCTCTGGGCGAACGCGTGGCGCGCCTGCAGCCCGACACCGGCGCCTTGGGCGCCCACATGCTGGGGCCGGTGTCGCGCGCGATGGCAGCCGCCTGGCAGGACGACCGCTGCACCGGCACGCAGCTGGTGGTGGCCCAGGGGCGGCTGCAGGGGCTGATGCGCCAGGCCTGCCCGCTCACCAACCACGGCGGCGCAGTGCGCCCGTCGGCGGTGGTGGCGCTGTGGCCCGGCGAAACGCACCTGGCCGGGGCCACCTTCGCAGGCATCGCGCTCGACAGTGCCGGCTGGGCCGTGCGCTGCGCCTTCCCTGCGCAGCTGGCCGAACTGGAAGACCTGGTGGCGCGCCAGCCGGTGGACCTGCTGCACATCGCCATCAGCCCGGTCTTCTGCCGCGACGAACAGCTGCCCGCCATCGCTGCCGCGGTGCGCCGGCTGCGCCAGGCCGCCGCGCAGCCGCGCATGCTGCTGGTGCTGGGCGGGCAGGCCTTCCAAGACCTGCCCGGCCTGGCGGTGGTGCTGGGCGCCGACGACACGGGCCTGGAAGAAGGCAGCACGGCGATGGACCTGCGGCGCATGCAGCGCTGGACCCAGGTGCGCAGCCACTCGCCCGGGGCGATGGTGGCGCAGGCGCTGCTGAACGACGTGGCGCTGAACATGCAGCGCCGCCTGTTCGGCGTGCCCGAGGAAGAGCAGCCGCTGCAGCGCCCGGGTGGCTCGGCCAACGACCACCAGGCCGACTGAACCCCCACGCGTCGGCGCGCGCGAGGGCTGAACAAGTCGCTCAGCGCGCCGCTGCGGGCGCTTGCAGGTGGCGCTTCAGGAAGGCTTCCGCCTGCTCCAGGAAGTCGGCGTGCTTGAGCGGATCGAGGAAACCGTGCGCCACCTCCTGGTAGCGCAGCATCTCCACCGGCACCCCCGCGCTGCGCGCCGCCCGCACGAAACGCTCGGCATGCTCGGGCGGCACCCGCCCGTCCAGCTGACCCCAGGCCACCAGCACAGGGCCGCGGATCTCGGCCACACGGGCCAGCGGCGAAGCCGCGCGCAGAAGCTCGGCGTCGGCCTTGGGGTCGCCCACCAGCACCGGCAGTGAAAAGCGCTTCGACTCCTCAGACGCGTCGCTGCGTGGGGCGTCGTACATCAGCTGGATGTCGGTCAGGCCCGCAAAGCTGATGCCGCAGCGGTACAGCCCCGGGTGGCGCACCATCGACATCAAGGCGGCGTAACCCCCGTAGCTCGTGCCGCCGATGCACACACGCCCAGGGTCGCTGAGGCCGGCTTTCGTGGCCCAGGCCAGGGCGTCGGCCAGGTCGTCCTGCATCGCGGTGCCCCACTGCTTCCAGCCGGCCTGGAAATGGCGCCAGCCCAGGCCCGTGCTGCCGCGGAACTCCACCTCCAGCACGCGGTAGCCGCGCGAAGCGAGGAACTGCGCCTCGGCGTCCCAGCGCAGGTCACTGCCGCGCACCCAGGGGCCGCCATGCACCCACAGCACCGTGGGCAGGGGGCGCGCGGGCTGTGCATCGGGCGCCACACCCGGCGGGTGGGTCACCACAACGGGCAGCACCAGGCCGTCACGCGCCGGCACGCGGTGGAAGCTGCGCCGGCCCTGCGGCGGCAGCCAGGGGCGCAGCTGGCCCAGCGGGCGCAGCTCGCGCCGGGTGTGGTCGTAGTGCAGGTATTCGCCGGCGTGGTCGTCGGCCTCGCTTTGCACGATGAAGTGCTGCGCGCCGAGGCAGCGGCTGCACATCAGGCTGTTGTAGCGGCCGGGCCGGGCCTGGTCCACCGCGGCCTGGATGCCCGCCAGCCCTTCGTCGAACCACACGCTCACGGGCCGCGAGGCGACGGTGTGCACGCCCACCAGTTGCCGCGTGCTGCGGTCAGACTGGGTGTTGACCTGGAGGTCGTAGCCGGCCAGCGCCACCAGCGGTTCGGGGTCCAGGCGGCCGGTCTTGAGATCCAGGGTGTAGAGCGCGCTGGTGTCGCGTCCGTTGCGACCTTCGACGATGAGGGTGTGCGGGCCTTCCAGATGCACCGGCTGCAGCACACCCTGGTCGAGCTGGGGCTCGTCGTGCACCACCTGCCAGGCGTTGCTGCCCGGGCCGCGCCAGTGCAGGCGGCTGCGGCCCTGGTGCAAGGTCTGCACCAGGCGCAGTTCGCGCTGCTGGTCCATCAGCCAGGCCCTGCCGTGGCGCGGCAGGCCCTGGGCGGCGCGGCGCACCTTGCCGCTGCGCGTGTCCACCCAGACCACCTCGTCGAGCGTGCCCCATTCGGCCTCTTCCATGCTCAGGCCGTAGGCCATGACCTCGTCGCTGCCGTCGCCGTGCGCCGTGGCCACGCGCCAGTTGTAGGGCATGCCTTCTCGGTGCAGCTGGCTGCCCACGCCGGCCGGCTCATGCACATAGGTGACGAGGCGGCGCGGCTCGCCGCCGTCGATGTCGACAGCGAAGGTGCCGGCGCCGTAGGCCTCCACGCGCACGCGCGGCTGCTCGACGTCGTAAACCAGGCGACGGTCGTTGACCCAGAACACGCGGTTGATGTCGCCGTCGCGGTAAGCCGCCAGCGTGCGCGTCTCGGCACCGGCGGCCAAGGCGCGCACGGCCAGCACACGCCGGCCCGAGCTGCCCGTCATCAGCAGCGCCACGTGGGTGCCCGAGGGCGAGATGCGCACGGTGTGCAACAGCGGCGGGCGCACGAAATCGAAGGCCGGTGGCGGGCCGGATGCCGCTGCCGGCGGCACGGCCGTGGAGGCCCCAGCGGGCCCGGCGGCCCAGAGGCTCCAAACCAGCAGCCAGGCGCACGCGCCGGACCACGCCGTCCTCGGCCATGGAAAACGTCTCATTGCCAGCTCCCTGGCGGCGGCGGCCCTGCAGGGCGGGCGCACCTGCCGCAAAACCCAGACACCGGTGGCCAGTCTATCCAGAGGCGCCCCTCGCCGCCGCCCGGCGCGGACCACCCTTGGACGCGGTTCGATAATCCCGCCCATGCAGGCCACCGCCCCCCCGCCTCACCGCCTGGCGCTTTATCTCGATCTGATCCGCTGGAACCGCCCGGCCGGCTGGCTGTTGCTGCTGTGGCCCACGCTCAGCGCGCTGTGGATTGCCGCCGACGGCTGGCCGGGCTGGCACCTGCTGGGTGTGTTCGTGGCCGGCACGGTGCTGATGCGCAGCGCAGGCTGCTGCGCCAACGACGTGGCCGACCGCGAGTTCGACCGCCACGTCAAGCGCACCGCCCAGCGGCCCGTCACGCGCGGCGCCATCTCCGCGCCCGAGGCACTCGCGGTGGGCGCAGTGCTCGCGCTGCTGGCCTTCGGCCTGGTGCTCACCACCAACCCGGCAGCCATCCAGCTGAGCTTCCTGGCGCTGGCTGTCACGCTGGCCTACCCCTACGCCAAGCGTGTGCTGTCCATGCCGCAGGCGGTGCTGGGCGTGGCCTTCAGCTTCGGCATCCCCATGGCCTTTGCCGCCGTGCAGGGCAGCGCCGATTGGGGCTGGGCCAGCGTCACCGCCGCCGTGCCGCCGCAGGCCGCTTGGCTGCTGCTGGGCAACCTGTTCTGGGTGCTGGCCTACGACACCGAATACGCCATGGTCGACCGTGACGACGACCTGAAGATCGGCATGAAGACCAGCGCCATCACGCTGGGCCAGTACGACGTGGCTGCGGTGATGGGCTTCTACGCTGTCTACCTGGCCAGCTGGGCCTGGCTCGGGGGCTCGCTGGGGCTGGGCGCGGTGTTCCTGGCCGGCATCGCGCTGGCGGCGGCACAGGCGGCGTGGCACTACACGCTGATCCGCGGCCGCTCGCGCGAGGGCTGCTTCCGGGCCTTCCGCGCCAACCATTGGCTGGGCGCGACGGTGTTCGCGGGCGTGGCGCTGGATCTCGCGCTGCGCTGAGGCGCCCGCGGCCGCGGCTCAGGCGCGGCCCAGTTCCTCGGCGCGGGCGCGCGCCGCGTGCAGCGCCTTCACGAAGGCGGCCTTCACGCCGCTGTCGTCCAGCGAGCTGATCGCCGCGAAGGTGGTGCCTCCCTTGCTCGTCACCTGCGCGCGCAAGTCTTGCGGCGCCAGCGGGCTCTGCTGCGCCAGCGCGGTGGCGCCGGCGAAGGTGTGCTGGGCGAGCAGGCAGCCTTGCGCTTCGGTCAGGCCCATCTCTGCGGCGGCCTGCATCATGGCCTCCAGGAAGTAGAAGACATAGGCCGGGCCTGAGCCCGACAGCGCGGTCACGGCGTCGAGTTGCGCTTCCTCGTCCAGCCACAGCGTGGCGCCCGTGGGCGCGAAGAGGCGGTCGACCTCGGCACGCGCCTCGCTGCCCACGCCCGCCGTCGCATACAGCCCCGCCACGCCCTGGCCGATGAGCGCCGGCGTGTTCGGCATGGCGCGCACCACACGCGCGCTGCCACTGGCCGCGGACACGGCCGCGCAGCGCACGCCCGCCATCACGCTGACCTGCAGCGCCGCGCCCACGTGAGGCGCACAAGGCGCGGCCGCCTCCGCGAAGAGCTGCGGCTTCACCGCCCACACCACCGTGGGCGCGCCGGCCAGCGCGGCGCCGGCCGCCGGTTGCGCCACCACGCCGAACTGCTGCCGGAGCTTCTCGCGCTGGGCCTCGAAAGGTTCGACGACGGCGATGCGCGCCGCTGGCAAGCCGGCACGCACGAGGCCGCCGATGAGGGCGCTGGCCATGTTGCCGCCGCCGATGAACGCGATGCTGGGAGGGTTCAGGGTGCTCATGGCGCCGCAGTGTAGGCAGGCCCGCCCCGACGGGCTGCGGGGTCGATGACGGGCCCGCGCAGGCCTTATGCAAATCATGCATGGCGCTTGGTGAGTTATTCGGCGCCACCCCGCCTACAGTGCGCAGCCATGCCGTGCCGGCCCCCGGCCGCCCGCCCACAAGGCGCGCCCGCCGGGCCGGCGCGGCTGCCAACACCCAAGGAAGACAAGACCCATGACCTCGCCGCTTTCCTACGTCCAGCCCACCGCCGACAGCCCCTGGGGCACCTACCTGATGCAGGTGGACCGCGTGGCGCCCTACCTCGGCCACCTCTCGCGCTGGATCGACACCTTGAAGCGCCCCAAGCGCACGCTGATCGTCGACATCCCCATCGAACTCGACAACGGCGAGGTGGCCCACTTCGAGGGCTACCGCGTGCAGCACAACCTGAGCCGCGGCCCCGGCAAGGGTGGCGTGCGTTATCACCCTGACGTGACGCTGGAAGAGGTGATGGCCCTCAGCGCCTGGATGAGCATCAAGAACGCCGCCGTGAACCTGCCCTACGGTGGCGCCAAGGGCGGCATCCGCGTCGACCCCAAGAAGCTCAGCAACAAAGAGCTGGAGCGCATGACACGCCGCTACACCAGCGAGATCGGCATGATCATCGGGCCGCAGCAGGACATCCCCGCGCCTGACGTGAACACCAACCCGCAGATCATGGCGTGGATGATGGACACCTACTGCATGAACACCGGCAGCAACGCCACCGGCGTGGTGACCGGCAAGCCCGTGCACCTGGGCGGCAGCCTGGGCCGGGTGAAGGCCACTGGCCGCGGTGTGTTCGTCACCGGCCGCGAGGCCGCGCGCCGCCTGAACCTGAACCTGGAAGGCGCCCGCGTGGCGGTGCAGGGCTTCGGCAACGTGGGTTCGGCCGCCGCTGAACTCTTCGCGCAGGCCGGCGCCAAGATCGTCGCCGCGCAAGACCACACCGGCACCATCTACAACAGCCAGGGCTTCGACATCGCCGACATCACGGCCCACGTGAAGGCCACCGGCGGTGTGGGCGGCTTCAAGGGCGCCGAGCCCATGGACAACGAAGCCTTCTGGGACGTGGCCTGCGAGATCCTGATCCCGGCCGCACTCGAAGGCCAGATCACCGCCGAGCGCGCCAACCGCATCAAGGCCAAGCTGGTGCTGGAAGGCGCCAACGGCCCCACCGTGCCTTCGGCCGACGACATCCTGGCCGAGCGCGGCGTGCTGGTCGTGCCCGACGTCATCTGCAACGCCGGCGGCGTGACGGTGAGCTACTTCGAATGGGTGCAGGACTTCAGCAGCTTCTTCTGGACCGAAGACGAGATCAACGTGCGCCTGGACAAGATCATGATCGGCGCGTTGAAGAAGATCTGGGACACGGCCGACCGTCACCAGATCACGCTGCGCACCGCCACCTTCGCGGTGGCCTGCGAGCGCATCCTCAAGGCGCGGGAAGAACGCGGCCTCTACCCTTGAGGCTGGCACCCGGGGGCCTTCGTTTCCCGAGGTAAAGCCGCCAAAGCCGGGTTTCCCCGGCAAGTCATAATCCAAAGTCGGGTGGCGCCTGCGGGCCATGTGCTCGCGCGCCCCCCCTTCCAGGCAACCCTAGGACCCTCGATGACCCCTGCCTCTTCTTCCCGCCGGCTGGCTTTGCTGGCCGCCATGGCCTCGTCCCTGCTGCTCGCTGCCTGCGGCGGCGGCGGCGGTGACGGCCCCGGCAACACCAACCTGCGCGCGATCAACCTCACCAACGACGTGCCCAGCATCGACCTGTTCACGGGCGATACCCGCCGGTTCAGCGCGCTGGCCACAGACACCCTGGCAGCGGCTGTTTCGCTGGAAGCGAACACCTACACGCTGAACGTCCGCAAGGCCAGCGATGCGCAGACGCTGCTGACGGGTTCGTACACGCTGGCCAAGGACCAGAACTACACGGCCGTCATCTGGGGCCGCGAAACCGCGCCGCGCCTGAGCACCCTGCCTGAAGACGAGAGCTTCGCGACAGACGCTGATCCGAACCTCTCTCGCGTGCGTTTTTTCAACGCAACCACGGACACCGGCTCGCTCGATGTTTACATCACAGCCGCCAGCACTGACCTGGGCTCGGCACAGCCCGCCCAAACGGCGCTGACCAGCGGCTCGCTCAGCGGCTTTCGCGACATCACCGCCGGCACCTACCGGCTGCGTGTGACGGGCGCTGGCGACCCCAACGACGTGCGCCTGGACATCACCAACTTCATCCTCGGCACTCGCAAGCACGCCACGCTGGTGCTGACCGCTGGCGCCGGTGGCGTGCTGGTGAACGGCTCGCTGATCGAGCAGCGCGGCCCCGTCACCACACTGAAGAACACCAACGCCCGTGTGCGCATGGTGGCCAGCGTAGCTGCCGCCGGCAACATCAGCGCCAGCCTGGGCAGCAGCACGCTGGTGGGCGCACTGCGCTCGCCCGGCGTGGGCCCCTACACGCTGGTGCCGGCTGGCAGCCAAAGCCTCACGGTACGCGTCAACGGCTCAGTGATTTCGCAAGCCACGCGCAACTTCGCCCCGGGAGCCGACTACACCGTGCTGGCTTATGGCGCCGAGAACGCGGGCACCGTCTCACTGATCACCGACGACAACCGCCTCCCCGCTGTGAACACGCGCGCAAAGATCCGCCTTGTCAACGGCCTGGCGCTCACCGAGGCGCTGACCATGCAGATCGACTTCCTGACGCAGACGGCCACTTCGGACATCGCGGCGGGCACGGGCTCTGCCTATGCCACCACCACCGCGGCTGGCTCCAACCGCCTGGACATCACGTCGCCCACGGCGTCGGAACCGCTGTTCACGTTGACGGCTGCCTCGGGCGCCAACCTGCTGCAGGCCCAGGGCGTGTACACGGTGTTCATGCTGGGTGGCCAGAGCACCCCGGCCGGCCGCCTGAGCCGCGACCGGTAAACACCGCGCATCTGCAGGGCCGCCAGGCCCTGCGCCGCTACCATCAGGGGGTTCAATCGAACCCCCTTTTTCATGCCATGACGAACCCGCAAAACCTCGACGACCTGCCCGGCGAAGTGCCCCTGTCCTTCGACACCACCGAGGCCGATTTCGAGGCCCAGGTGCTCGAACTCTCGATGCAGGTGCCAGTGCTGCTGGATTGCTGGGCGCCGTGGTGCGGCCCCTGCCGGCAGCTGGGCCCGGTGCTGGAGAAGGTGGTCAAGGCCTACGGCGGGCGCTTCGTGCTGGCCAAGCTGAACACCGACGAGGCACCGCAGATCAGCGCGGCGCTGCGCATCCGCAGCATCCCGCTGGTGGTGCTGTTCATCGGCGGCCGGCCGGTCGACCAGTTCATGGGCGCGCTGCCCGAAGGCCAGGTGAAAGCCTTCCTCGACAAACACCTGCCCGCCGACGTGGTGGACGCCGAGGCCGAGCAGGTCTTCGGCCCGCTGGACGAAGCCGCCGCGCTGCTGGCCGCTGGCGAGCTGGACCAGGCCCAGGCACTGCTGGACAGCATGCCCGCCGCCGAGCGCGACGACGAACACGCCCGCCTGCTCAAGCGCCTGGCGCTGGCGCGCGAGCAACCGACGGGCAATGCGGAGGAGCTGGCCGCGCGCATCGCCGCCAACCCGCGCGACTTCGAGGCCCGCTTCGCGCTGGCCGCGCTGATGGCGCACGCCGGCGACTTCAACACCGCCTTCGACCAGTTGCTGGACGTGGTGCTGCGCGACAAGGCCGAAGGCAAGCCCGACCGCGAGAAGGCCCGGCTGCAGCTGGTGCAGTGGTTCGACGTGTGCCCCGACCCCGCGGTGGTGAGCCGCGGGCGTCGCTACCTGGGCATGTACCTGAACTGATTCAGGCCAGACCCGCCAGCAGCTCGGCGTTGCCGCCGGCCGCGGCGGTGTTCACCGTCACCGTCTGCTCGGCGCAGAAGCGGTACAGGTAGTGCGGGCCGCCGGCCTTGGGGCCGGTGCCGCTCAGGCCTTCGCCGCCGAAGGGCTGCACGCCGACCACGGCGCCGATCATGTTGCGGTTGACGTAGACGTTGCCGATCTTCGCCATGTCGGCGATGCGCTGCGCGCGGCTGTCGATGCGCGTCTGCACGCCGAGCGTGAGGCCATAGCCCAGCGCGTTGATCTGGCGCACGACCTCGTTCACGTCGCCGCCCCAACGCACCACGTGCAGCACGGGGCCGAAGATCTCGGTCTTCAGGTCGGCGATGCGGCCGATCTCGAAGGCCACCGGCGCCAGCAGGCGCGGGAAGCTGCTCTGCACCGGCGTCTCGCCCAGCAGCTTGGCTTCGCTGCGCAGGCGGCGCACCTGGGCGCTGATGCCGGTGAAAGCTTCTTCGTCGATGAGCGGGCCCACGTCGGTGGCCAGCTCGGCCGGGTCGCCCACGCGCAGCTCGGCCATGGCGCCGCGCAACATCTCGATCACGCCGTCGGCAATGCCCTCGTGCACACACAGCAGGCGCAAGGCGCTGCAGCGCTGGCCGGCGCTGCGGAAGGCGCTCTGCACCACCGCGTCCACCACCTGCTCGGGCAGCGCGGTGCTGTCCACCACCATCGCGTTGAGGCCGCCGGTCTCGGCGATCAGCGGCACGATGGGGCCGTCTTTCGCGGCCAGCGTGCGGTTGATCAAGCGCGCCACCTGCGTGCTGCCGGTGAAGCACACGCCGGCCGCGAGCGGGTGCGCCACCAGCGCTGCGCCCACCGTCTCGCCCAGGCCGTGCAGCAGGGCCACGGCGTCTTGCGGCACGCCCACCTCGTGCAGCAGCGCCACGAAGTGCTGCGCCACCAGGGGCGTCTGCTCGGCCGGCTTGGCGGCCACGGTGTTGCCGGCCACCAGCGCCGCCACCACCTGCCCCGCGAAGATGGCCAGCGGGAAGTTCCAGGGGCTGATGCAGACGAAGACGCCGCGGCCGTGCAGGCGCAGCAGGTTGCTCTCACCCGTGGGGCCGGGCAGCGGTTGGTCCATCAGCCGGGCTTCTGCTTGATCGGCGTAGTAGCGGCAGAAGTCCACCGCCTCGCGGACCTCGGCCACGGTGTCGCCCAGGGTCTTGTGCGCTTCCTTCACCAGCAGGCCGCAGTAGGCGGGCAGGCGGGCTTCCAGCAGGCTGGCGGCCTTGCGCAGCAGCGCGGCACGTTCGGCCAGCGGGCGCGCAGACCAAGCGTCGAAGCCGGCGTGCAGGCGCAGCATGGCGGCGTCGGCATCGGCGGCGCTGTGCATGGGCAGCGGGCTGAGCTGCGTGGTGGCCACGGCGGCGTCCAGGGGCGCGCGCATGGCCAGGCAGGCGAGGTCCACGCCCACCGAGTTGGCGCGTGCACCGGGGCCGCTGCCGTACAGGGCCAGCGGCAAAGGCAGCGCTTCGTCGGTGCTGGGCGCCAGCGGGCTGGCCAGCAGTTGCTCGGCGCTGACGTGTTCGTCGGCCAGCTGGTGCACGAAGGACGAGTTGGCGCCGTTCTCCAGCAGGCGGCGCACCAGGTAGGCCAGCAGGTCGCGGTGCTCGCCCACGGGCGCGTACACACGCACCGGCGGCGCGTCGGGCCCGCTGGCCAGCACCTCGCGGTACACGCCGTCGCCCATGCCGTGCAGGCGCTGCATCTCGAAGGCCGCGCCCTGCTTGCGCGCCAGTTGCAGGATGGCCGCAATGGTGCCGGCGTTGTGCGTGGCGAACTGCGGGTAGATCAGCGCGTGGTGGCTGATCAGGCGCTCGGCGCAGGCCAGGTAGCTGATGTCGGTGTGGTGCTTGTGCGTGAAGACCGGGTAGCCGGGCAGGCCGCCTTCCTGCGCGCGCTTGACCTCGCCGTCCCAGTACGCGCCCTTGACCAGCCGCACCATGAAACGCAAGCCGTGGGCCTGCGCGATGCGCGCCACTTCGTCCACCACGGCCAGCGCGCGCGTCTGGTAGGCCTGCACGGCCAGGCCGAAGCCCTGCCACTGCGGATGTTTCGCAGCAATATGGCGGGCCAGGGCTTCGAAGAGTTCGAGCGAAAGCTCCAGGCGGTCGCTCTCTTCGGCGTCGATGGTGAGGTTCAGGTTGGCCTGCGCCGCCTGGTCCACCAGGCCTTGCACACGCGGCAGCAGCTCGGCGAACACACGCGCGTGCTGCGCATCTTCATAACGCGAGAACAGCGCGCTCAGCTTGATGGAGATGCCGTCGGCCGCCATCGGCGAACTCGCCACGCGGCCCTGGGCGATGGCGGTGATGGCGTTGCGGTAGCTGGCGAGGTAGCGCTCGGCATCGCGCTCGGTGCGCGCGCCTTCGCCCAGCATGTCGTAGCTGAAACGCAGCCGGGCCTGCGCCTTGCGCTGGCTGTCGGCCTCGGCCATGGCTTCCTGGATGGTGCGGCCCAGCACGAACTGCCGGCCCAGCAGCTGGATGGCGCGCACGGTGGCCGCCACCACGGTGCGCGCGCCCAGGCGCTGCATCAGGCCGGGCGGGTTGTCTTGATCGGGCAGGAACCTCTTGCTCAGCGAGATGGCGCTCGCGCTGATCTGCGCCAGCATCTTGTGCGCCGAGCCTTCGGCCGCGCCGTCGAAATCACCGCGGCCCAGCTGGTCGGCCGTCAGCGCGATGGCCGTTTCGGCATCGGGCACACGCAGCAGCGCTTCGGCCAGGCGCATCAGCGCCAGACCTTCGGCGCTGCTGATGGGGTACTCGCGCAGCAGGCTTTCCATGGCCCAGAAGGGCGCGGGCTTGTCGCGCACGGCCTGCACCCAGGGCTTGGCGCCGGCCACCACGGCGGGCCAGTCGAGCTTGCCTTGCAGCGCGCCGAGCAGCTGCGACAGCACCTCGTGCTCGGGGCGGTAGGGGAAAGGCAGGCGGGCGGGGCTGGGGCTCATGCGGACCTCGGGATGAAACCTGGTGGGCTGAATAGCTGCGCAGCTTATGCGGCCTCGGGCCGCACCGGATTCGGAAAACCATGCGCTCGGCGGAGAATCCTGCAGCATGAACGACCCCGACAGCCCCCGCAGCGAGCGCGAGCTCGACAAGATCGACCGCCGCATCCTGCGCGTGCTGCAGGCCGACGGCCGCATCAGCAACCTCAAGCTCGCCGAAGAGGTGCACCTCTCGCCCACCGCCGTGCTGGAGCGCGTGAAACGCCTGCACCGCGACGGCTTCGTGCTCGGCTACGAGGCGCGCCTGAACCCGGCCAAGCTGGGCGCGGGGCTGCTGGTGTTCGTGGAGATCCTGCTCGACCGCACCGTGCACGACGTGATGGACATCTTCAAGGCCGCGGTGCAGGTGCGCCCCGAGATCCTGGAAGCCCACCTCGTGGCCGGCGGCTTCGACTACCTGCTCAAGACCCGCGTGGCCGACATGGCCGCCTACCGCGAGTTCATCGGCAGCGTGATCTGGACGCTGCCCGGCGTGCGCGAGACGCGCACCTACGTCGTGATGGAAGAAGTGAAGAACAGCAGTCTGCTGCCCGTCTAGTTCAGTGGAGCGTGGCGCGCTGGCCGCGCAGCCACTCGGCCGCCTGCGCTGCGGCCAGCGGCTCGGCCATGTGGAAGCACTGGCCGTAGCCGCAGCCCAGTTCGCGCAGCTGCGCCATCTGGTCGGCCGATTCGATGCCCTCGGCCACCACCGCCTTGCGCAGCGTGCCGCCCAGTTGAATGATCGCGCTGACCACGGCCGCGTCGTCACTGCCAGGCTGCAGCTGGCTGACGAAGCTGCGGTCGATCTTCAGGCTGTCGATGGGCAGCTTGCTCAGGTGGCTCAGGCTGCTATAGCCGGTGCCGAAGTCGTCCACCGCCAGGCGCACGCCCAGCTGGCGCAGCGCCGCCAGCGTGGGCAGCACGCCCTCGATCTGCGACATCAGGATGTTCTCGGTGAGCTCCAGCGTCAGGTGCTGCGGGCGCAGCCCGGCCTCCACGAGGGCGCGGCCGATGCGCGCCACCAGCGAGGGGTGCGCCAGGTCGTGCGCCGAGAGGTTGATGCTCATCGTCAGCTCGGCCAGGCGCGGGTCGCTCTGCTGCCACTGGCGCAGCTGGTGGCAGGCGCAGTGCAGCACGAAGTCGCTCAAGCGCAGCATCAGCCCGCTTTCTTCGGCGATGGGCAGGAAGGCCGCCGGCGCCAGCAGGCCGTCTTGCGGGTGCTGCCAGCGCACCAGCGCCTCGAAGCCCGTGAGGCGCCCGCTCTCCTCGCCCGGGCGCAATGCGAACACCGGCTGGTAGACCACCACGAGCTGCTCCTGCTCGATGGCGGTGCGCAGTTCGCCTTCCAGCCGCAGCCGGTCGGACACCGCGGCGTGCAGGCTGGTGTCGAAGAGCGCGTAGCGCGCCTTGCCGCCGGCCTTGGCCTTGTACATGGCGGTGTCGGCATCGCGCAGCACCTCTTCGGCCGTGGCGTAGCCGATGGCGCTGAAGGTGATGCCGATGCTGGCCGTGGCGATCAACTCCACCTCGCCCAGGCGGAAGGGCTGGTGCAGCGCTTCCATCAGGCGCTCGGCCAGCAGCACCGCATCACGCTCGTGTTCGATGTCGGTGACGAGGATGGCGAACTCGTCGCCGCCCAGGCGCGCGACGATGTCGCCCGGCCGCAGCTTCTCCTGCACGCGGCGCGCCACCTGCTGCAGCAGCGCGTCGCCGGCGTTGTGGCCCAGGCTGTCGTTGACGAGCTTGAAGCGGTCGAAGTCGATGAACATCACCGCCCAGGGCTTGCGCGGGTCGGCCTGGTAGCGGGACAGCGCGCTGACCAGGCATTCCTGGAAACGACGGCGGTTGGGCAGGCCGGTGAGCGGGTCGTGGAAGGCCAGGTGCTGCAGGCCCGCCTCGGCGCGGCGGCGCGCGCTCACGTCCTGCGCCTGCAGGATCAGGCAGGGCTGGCCGGCCCCGACTTCAGCGGCGGGCTCTGGCTCGGATGCGGGCTCGGTGAAGAAGCTGCAGTTCAGCGCCAGCCAGACCGTGCTGCCGTCGGCATGCACGCAGCGGAGCTCGCGCGAGAAGGCCTCGAAATCGCGCCCGCTGGCCAGGCCGAGCTGCTGCGCGAGCAAGGGGCGCTCGCCCTCGTCGACGAAGGCCGTGAAGGGCTGGTGCAGCAGCTCGGCCTCGCTGCGGCCCAGCAGCGTGGCCAGCGCCGGGTTGGCCTGCAGGATGCGGCCGTCGAAGCCCAGCAGCGCCATGCCGATGCTGGCGTGCGTGAAAGCACTGTGGAAACGGCGCTCGCTGGCTTGCAGCTCGCGCAGGTGGCGGGCGGCGGCCTGGGCCTCGCGCTCGGCCATCGCGGCCTCACGGGCGGCGGCGCTCTCGCCCGCCTCACGCAGCGCGATGCCCGATTCCTGCTGCCGAAAGTAGAAGTGCAGGGTCACCAGCAGCATGGCCAGCCAGCTCATCTGCGCCAGCTGCGCCAGGCAGAACAGCAGCGCCAGCATGCCGCCGCAGAAAGCCGTCCACCAGAAACGCGCAGCCGTCCCGTTGTAGTCGGGCATCAGCCGCTGGTGCACCTGCCGCCACACCGGGCCTCCCGGCCCGTTGGTCGAGGGTGGGGGCGTTGCGGCCGGAGGCTGCAGGCTCAGGGGCGGGGGCGCCGGACGGGCGCTGGTGCTCTCATGGTCAGTGCATTGTCAACGGACCGGTGGCGGCGCGCAGCCCCGAAAGCT
This sequence comes from Rubrivivax sp., assembly GCA_051861265.1. GTDB lineage: Bacteria > Pseudomonadota > Gammaproteobacteria > Burkholderiales > Burkholderiaceae_C > Rubrivivax. The sequence goes on along the minus strand of JBHYDA010000002.1, from coordinate 579,878 downwards.
GCGACAAGTTGGGCATGGCGCCGGCGTCGGAGGGGGGATGCGCAGCGGCGGTCTCGGGGGCCTGCAGCAGGCGCGGCACGTCGGCCGGCTTGAGCGGGCGCGACAGCAGGTAGCCCTGGCCGAATGCGCAGCCCATGTCCTGCAGCTGGCGCAGCTGCTGCTCGGTCTCGATGCCCTCGGCCACCACGTCCTTGCCCAACGAGCTGCCCAGCAGCACGATGGAGCGCACCACCGCGGCCTCGTTGGAGCCGGCTTCGAGCCGGCTGACGAAGCTGCGGTCGATCTTCAGGCAGTCGATGGGCAGCGTGGAGAGGTGACTGAGCGACGAGTAGCCGGTGCCGAAGTCGTCGATGGCCAGCACCACTCCCATCCGGCGCAGTTCCTTCAGCGCGGGCAGCGCACCTTCCAGCCGCGACATCAGGATGTTCTCGGTGAGCTCCAGGCACAGGCGGTCGGGGCGCACCTCGGCTTCCACCAAGGCGCGCATCACGCGCGCCACCAGCGCCGGGTGCGCGATGTCGTGGCCCGAGAGATTCACGTTCATCGTCAGCGACGCCCAAGCCGGGCCGCGCTGCTGCCATTCATGCAGCTGCCGGCAGGCGCAGTGCAGCACGAAGTCGGTCAGCCGCACCATCAGGCCGGCCTCTTCGGCGATGGGCAGGAAGGCCCCAGGGCTGATGCTGCCGTCCACTGGGTGCTGCCAGCGCACCAGCGCCTCGAAGCCGGCCAGCCGCGGTGTGCCGCCCTGGCCAGCACCGCCACGCAGATCGAACACGGGCTGGTAGGCCACGCTGAGGCGGCCGTCGTCGATGGCGTGGCGCAGCTCGCCTTCCAGGCGCAGGCGGTCGGCCACCTCGGTGTGCAGGCTGGTGTCGAAGAGCGCGTAACGCGCCTTGCCGGCAGCCTTGGCCTTGTACATGGCGGTGTCGGCGTCGCGCAGCACGTCTTCGGGGTTGGCATAACCCAAGGCGCTGAAGGTGATGCCGATGCTGGCGCTGGTCATCAGCTCGGTGCCGCCCACCACGAAGGGTTGGCGCATGGCCTCCATCAGCCGCTCGGCCAGGCCCACGACGCAGCGCTCGTGCTCCACGTGGCGCACCAGCACCCCGAACTCGTCACCACCCAGGCGCGCCACCACGTCGTGCGGGCGCAGGCTGTCGCGGATGCGCTGCGACACCTGCACCAGGAAGGCATCGCCCGCGCTGTGGCCCAGGCTGTCGTTGATGAGCTTGAAGCGGTCGAAGTCCAGGAACATCACCGCGTACGCATCCTGCGCATCACCGCTGGCATTGAGCTGCGCCACCGCCTGGCCGAGCAGTTCGTGGAAGCGGCGGCGGTTGGGCAGGCCGGTGAGGCTGTCGTGGAAGGCGAGGTGGTGCAGGCCTTCTTCGGCCAGGCGGCGCGCGGTGACGTCCTGCAGCTGCAGGATGAGGCAGGGCGCGCTGGAGCCGGGTTCGCTGAAGAAGCTGCAATGCGCCGTCACCCACACCGGGTGCCCGTCGGCGTGGCGGCAGCGCAGCTCGAGCGCAAAGCTCTCGAACTCACGGTCGCTCACCAGGCCCAGCTTCTCGCCCAGGGCTTGGCGGTCGTCTTCGAAGACCGCATCCTGGAAAGCCTGGTTCAGCAGCGCCTGGCTGCTGCGCCCCACCAGCGCGCACAGCGCGGCATTGGCTTGCAGGATGCGGCCGCTGAAGTCCAGCAGCGCCATGCCGATGCTGGCGTGCGTGAAGGCGCTGTGGAAGCGGCGCTCGCTGGCCTCCAGCTCCTGCACGTGGCGGCGCGCGAGCTCGTTCTCGCGCTCCTGCGCTTCGGCGTTGGCGCGGCGCACCGACTCCGAGGCCTCCTGCTGGCGGAAGAAGTAGTGCAGCGTGGCCAGCATCATGCCCAGCAGCGGCACCATGGCCCCCAGCACGCCGATGCCCGACTGCAGGTAGACGAGGTAGAGCAGCGAAGCCACCGCCGCGCTGCCCACGTAGGCGATGCCCACGCCGCCGAAGACGCCGAACAGATCGGCCGCGCGCAGCCGCTCGTTGCGCTTCAGGCGCGGCACCGCCGTCACCAGCAGCGTGTTGAGCATGAAGTAGCCCAGGGCGCAGGCCATGGTGGCCACCAGCAGCAGGCCGGCCGAGGCCGCGACCTTGTCGATCAGCGCATGCAGCGCGGACCCCGTGGCCCACATCGCCAGGGCCGCCATGGCGGGGCTGACGATGCGGCTCGTCCAGCGCTTGGAAGCGCGCCACGACCCGACAGCGCCTTCACCTGCAGCGGCCAGCGTGGCAGCGGCAGGCCCGTGCATCAGCAGCAAGAGGATGATGAAGATCTCGCCCGCGGCGAAGGCGTGCTTGGAGTGCTTCACGCGCACCGGGAAGAAGCCGGCCGTCATCGCGATCAGCACGCCGGCGGCGATCTGCCACCAGGCGCTGCGCTCCATCAGCGCCACCTGCCAGGCCGCCACACCCAGCGCGACCGCCCCTGCCACGGCCGCCAGCCACCAATAGATGGTCGCCTTGCGGTTGTAGTCGGGCATCAAGGCGCCGTGCAGCCGCTGCCACCAGGGCAGGGCCACGGACGCTTCGGGGCTGATGGCTCGTTCCGACATCGGGGTGGGCAGACAAGGCGCAGCAGCGCTGCGGGCTGCAGCGCACAGGGCGCCGCCTCAGCAAGGTTGTCGGCCAGCGGCGGGCCGCCTTGAGCCGGCGCCCGCGCTCGGCGCCCCGTTCACTCGCCCCGGAGTGCCCCTTGGGTGTCGAAGCCCAGCCGCTCACCGCCGGTCTCTGCCAGCACCAGGCCTTCGGCCAGCACCAGACCCTCAGCCAGCACCAGACCTTCGGCCAGCACCAGGCCCTCGGCCAGCACCAGGCCTTCGGCAAGCACCAAGCCTTCGGCCAGCACCAGACCCTCGGCCAGCACCAGGCCCTGGGACAGCGTCAGGCCGCTGCCGCCCACGAGCCAGCCGGAAAGATCCTTGGTGCGCGTGAACACGCCGGTACCGGCCAGCGAGGAGCTCTGGCCCGTCAACGGCTCGGCGCGCACCACGCCGGCAGTCAGCAGCGTCTGGCTCAAGGGCGCGCTGAAGACATGGTGCGACAGGTAGGTGTTGGGCTGGATGCCGATGCCCGACCAGTACACGGGCGTCTGCCGCTGGACCGTGGTGCCGGCCCAGACCAGGCGCGGATCCCAGATCGGCTGGTACTTGGTGAACAAGGCCGTGCCCGTGAGCAGGCGGTTGCCACCGGCGTAGACGATGCGCGACCAGTCGAAGCCCGAGCCGCTGATGTTGCTCTTCTGCTGCGGGAAGGCCTGGCCGATCGCCAGCAGGTTGGCCCCCGGCAGCAGCGTGCCGGCGTTGATGGCGGCACCGATGTCGGTGCGCAGGGCACGGGCCACTGCGATGGCACCGGTGAGGTTCAGGTTGCCGGCGCCTTGTTCCAGCAGGTTGCCCTCGGGCAGCGGCTCGGCCGTGTATTGCAGGATGGCCTTCACCAGCGGCGGCGTCAGGCCGGGGTTGGCCTGCAGCAGCACGGCCACGGCCCCCGAGACCACGGGCGCAGCCACCGAGGTGCCGCTCATCATCATCTGCGTCTCGGGCGTGAACTGCGAGATTCCCACCGGCGTGACGAGGTTGGCGTAGTGGTTCTGCGCCAGGCGGTTCCAGGCCTGCACGCTGCCGCCCGAAGTGGCCGCGGCGCTGACGATGCGGTTGCCGGGCGCCACCAGGTCGGGCTTGAGCAGGTTGTCGACGCGGCGCACGCCGGCGGCGTCGATGCGGCTGCCGCGCGTCGGGCCGCGCGAGCTGAAGCGGGCGACGCGGTCGTCGGAGCGCCCGTTGGTGCCGAAGAAGTTGACCGCGCCGACGGTGATGACGCTGGGGTCGATGCCCGGCGAGCCGATGGTGCCGTGCACGGCCTTGCCGCTGCTGCTGAGGCCGAAGTTGCCGGCGGCGGCCACGACCGTGATGCCAGCAGCGGTGGCGGCGCGCGCGGCCAGGCACAGCGGGTCGGTCTGCCACGATTCGGTGGAAGCCGCCGCGATGCTCAGGTTCATCACGCGGATGTTGTAGGCCCGTGCGTGGTAGATCACCCAGGCGATGCCTTCGAGCGCGTCGCTCACCGTGCCGGTGCCCGCGTCGCTCAGCACCTTCACGTCGTACAGCGTGGCGTTGGGCGCCACGCCGGTGGTGTCGGGCGTGGTGCTGCGATAGAACTGCGCGCGGCCGGCCGCCACGGCCGCCACGTGCGTGCCGTGCCCGTGCTGGTCGGCGTAGAAGTTGTTGTCGTTGGCGATGGCGGCCTCGAAGGCCGTTTGCTGCGAGGAGCCTGGGCGCAGCGTCTTGCTCAGGTCGGTGCCCGCCTGGAAATCGGCCAGCCGGGCGTTGAGCATGTTGACGCTGCGCGCCACGCGTGTGCCGCCGGTGGCGTTGTTGAAGGCGTAGTGCGCCTTCATCACGCCCGAGTCCAGCACGGCGATGCCGATGCCGCTGCCGTCCAGACCCGAGTAGCTGACCTTCGTGCTGTTCGAGCGCACGTTGGGGCTGAGCGCGCCCGTGACGGCTTCCAGCGTGCTGGCGGTGCGCACGATGTCGCGGTTGGGGGAGACGCTGACCACGTCGTCGCGCTCCACCAGGCGCTTGACCAGGCGGGCCGGCACGTTGACGGTCAGCGCAGGCAGCGCGCCGTGGCGCACCTGCACCGAGCCGCCATTGCGGGTGATGAAGTTGCGCAGCTCGGTCAGTTCGGGGTCGCGGGCATTGCTCACGACGATGGCGTTGACGACACGCACGCCGCGCACCTGGCGCTCCCAGCGCTGCGCCCGGCGCTCGCCGCGCGCAGCGCGGGAGGCCACGGCGTCGTCATCGGTGGCGTCGTGCAGGTCTTGCGCGATCTTGGCGTGCTTGCGCTGCCAGGGGCCCTGGGCCGAGGCATTCGACAGACCGAAACCCGCCACCAGCAGCGACAGCCCCATCAGCGTGAGGGCTCCGGTGCGCAGCCATTGCGCGGCAGGAAGCTGCGCACTGCGCTCGATGAGCACGACGAACCGATGCGTGGAAGCCATGTGCAAACCTCGGGGTGGCGTCTACCTGCCGGGGCTGCCGGCGGGCAAGCGTTGTCTGTGTATGCCGCGGCCGGCTGTAAGCCACCCCCGCGTTGCGAAACCTGACGGCAGCTGACCGGTGGGCCACCCCTGCACATCGATGGGCCGGACTCTGCACAACCGAAACTCTTTGTTAAGAGGTGTGACGGCAGCAAGTGCAGCGCATCGGGGCGTTTTTCACGCCGCCCGGCGCACCGGGCGCTTCAGCGCTGGCCGAAGATGGCCGTGCCCACGCGCACCATGGTGCTGCCTTCCAGCACGGCGGCTTCGAGGTCGGCGCTCATGCCGGTGGACAGGGTGTCCAGCGCCAAGCCGCCGTCATTCAGCGCCACCAGCAGTTCGCGCAGTGCACGGTGCGGTAAGCGTTGGGCCTCCAGCGTGGCCGCCGGCTCCGGGATGGCCATGAGCCCACGCAACTGCACGCGCTCGCGCGGCAGCGCAGCCACGGCAGCGGCCAGGGCCGGCAGCTCGGCGGGGGGCACGCCGCTCTTGCTGGCTTCGCCACTGATGTTGACCTGCAGGCACAGCTGCAGCGGTGGCAGCTGCGGCGGACGCTGCTCGGCGAGACGCTGCGCCAGCTTCAGCCGGTCGACCGAATGCACCCAGTCGAAGGCCTCGGCGACCGGCCGCGTCTTGTTGCTCTGCAGCGGCCCGATCAGGTGCCACTGCAGCGGCCGGCTGCCCTGGCGCAGGTCGGCCAGGGCCTCGATCTTGGCCAGGGCTTCCTGCACGTAGTTCTCACCGAAGGCCTGCTGGCCGGCGGCATGCGCCTCGCGCACCGCCCCGGCGCCGAAGGTCTTGCTCACGGCCAGCAGCGTCAGCGCCGACGGCGCGCCCAGGGCTGCTGCCGGCGGCGCCAACGTGAGGATTTCCGCGCTGCGGCCGGCCTCGACACAGGCCGCCTGCAGGCGCCGCTTCACTTCTTGCAGCTTGCTTCCGATGGTGCTCATAATCTTCCGAGAGCTTAAGCGCTGGTGCTTGGGCGTCGGTGCACGCCACACGAACTCATGGACATCACGCAGCTGCTGGCCTTCTCGGTCAAGAACAAGGCCTCCGACCTGCACCTCTCGGCCGGGCTACCGCCCATGATCCGCGTGCACGGCGACGTGCGGCGCATCAACGTCGAAGCGCTGGACCACAAAGCGGTCCACGACATGGTGTACGACATCATGAACGACGCCCAGCGCAAGCACTACGAAGACACGCTCGAGTGCGACTTCTCGTTCGAGATCCAGGGCCTGGCGCGCTTCCGCGTCAACGCCTTCAACCAGAACCGCGGCGCGGGCGCGGTGTTCCGCACCATCCCGAGCAAGATCCTCACGCTCGAGCAGCTGGGCGCGCCCAAGATCTTTGCCGAGCTGGCACTCAAGCCGCGCGGCATGGTGCTCGTGACCGGGCCTACCGGCTCGGGCAAGAGCACCACGCTGGCGGCCATGGTGAACCACCTCAACGAGAACGAATACGGCCACGTGCTGACGGTGGAAGACCCCATCGAGTTCGTGCACGAGAGCAAGAAGTGCCTGGTCAACCAGCGCGAGGTGGGCCCGCACACGCTGAGCTTCGCCAACGCGCTGCGCAGCGCGCTGCGCGAAGACCCCGACGCCATCCTCGTGGGCGAAATGCGCGACCTGGAAACCATCCGCCTGGCGCTCACCGCCGCGGAAACAGGCCACCTCGTCTTCGGCACCCTGCACACCAGCAGCGCGGCCAAGACCATCGACCGTGTGGTCGACGTCTTCCCCGCGGCCGAGAAGGAAATGGTGCGCGCGATGCTGAGTGAATCGCTGGTGGCGGTGATCTCGCAGACGCTGTGCAAGCTCAAGGACGGCAGCGGCCGCGTGGCCGGCCACGAGATCATGGTGGCCACCAGCGCCATCAAGAACCTGATCCGCGAGAACAAGATCGCGCAGATGTACAGCGCCATCCAGACGGGCCAGAACCTGGGCATGCAGACGCTGGACCAGAACCTCGCCGACCTCGTGCGCCGCAACATCATCTCGCCGGCCGAGGCGCGTGCGAAGGCCAAGATTCCAGAGAATTTCCCGGGGTAAAAGATGGAACGCGACCAGGCCTCGAAATTCGTCAACGACCTGCTGCGGCTGATGATCAGCCGCAACGGCAGCGACCTCTTCCTCACCGCCGACTTTCCGCCCGCCATCAAGATCGATGGCAAGCTCACCAAGGTGAGCCCGCAGCCGCTGACCGGCCAGCACACGCTGGCGCTGACGCGCGCGGTGATGAACGACAAGCAGGGCGCGGAGTTCGAGCGCACCAAGGAATGCAACTTCGCCATCAGCCCGGCCGGCGTGGGGCGCTTCCGCGTCAACGCTTTCGTGCAGCAGGGGCAGGTGGGGCTGGTGTTCCGTACGATCCCGGCCACGCTGCCCACCATCGACGGCCTGGGCCTGCCCAAGGTGTTGAAGGAGGTCAGCCTCAGCAAGCGCGGGCTGGTCATCTTCGTGGGCGCCACCGGCAGCGGCAAGAGCACCTCGCTGGCGGCCATCGTCGACCACCGCAACGAACACAGCTACGGTCACATCATCACGGTGGAAGACCCGGTGGAGTTCGTGCACCCGCACAAGAACTGCATCGTCACCCAGCGTGAACTGGGCATCGACACCGACAGCTGGGAAGCGGCGCTGAAGAACACGCTGCGTCAGGCGCCCGACGTCATCCTGATGGGCGAGATCCGCGACCGCGAGACCATGGAACACGCCGTGGCCTTCGCCGAGACCGGCCACCTCTGCCTGGCCACGCTGCACGCCAACAGCGCCAACCAGGCGCTGGACCGCATCATCAACTTCTTCCCCGAAGAGCGGCGCCAGCAGCTGCTGATGGACCTGTCGCTCAACCTCAAGTCGCTGGTCAGCCAGCGCCTGATGCCGCGCGAGCAGGGCCGCGGCCGCGTGGCGGCGGTGGAGATCCTGCTGAACACGCCGCTGGTCAGCGACCTGATCTTCCGCGGCGAAGTCAGCGAGATCAAGGAACTGATGAAGCGCAGCCGCGAGCTCGGCATGCAGACCTTCGACCAGTCGCTCTTCGATCTCTACGAGAGCGGCGCCATCAGCTACGAAGACGCGCTGCGCAATGCCGACAGCGTGAACGACCTGCGGCTGCAGATCAAGCTGCAGAGCCAGCGCGCGCGCAGCAATGACTTGTCTCTCGGCACCGAGCACATGAAGGTGGTCTGATCCCGCGGCTGCCGTTCATGGCAGCATGTTGGGGATGAGCACACCCACCGCTGCGGCCTCCCGCACCTACGACACCGTTCCCGCACGACGCGTGGCCTTTCTCGGCCTGGGCGTGATGGGCTACCCGATGGCCGGCCACCTGGCGCGCGCCGGGCACCAGGTCACCGTCTACAACCGCACCACCGCCAAGGCCGAGGCTTGGGCCGCGGCCGAAGGCGGGCGTTTTGCCGCCACGCCGCGTGAAGCGGCCGCGGGCGCCGAGTTCGTCTTCGCCTGCGTCGGCAACGACGACGACCTGCGCGCCGTCACGCTGGGCGCCAACGGCGCCTTCGCCGGCATGGCGCCGGGCGCGGTGTTTGTCGACCACACCACCGCCAGCGCCGAAGTGGCGCGCGAGCTGCACGCCGCTGCGAAGACGCTGGGCCTGCACTTCGTCGACGCGCCGGTCTCCGGCGGCCAGGCCGGCGCGGTGAACGGCGCGCTGACGGTGATGTGCGGCGGCGACGCCGCGCCCTTCGAGGCCATGAAGCCCGTGGCGCTGCACTTCGCCAAGGCCGTCACGCGCATCGGCGAGGCTGGCGCCGGGCAACTGGCCAAGATGGTCAACCAGGTCGCCATCGCCGGCCTGGTGCAAGGCCTGTCGGAAGCCATCGCCTTCGGCCAGAAAGCCGGGCTGGACATGCCGCTGGTGCTGGACGTCATCGGCAAGGGCGCCGCCCAGAGCTGGCAGATGGACAACCGCGGCAAGACCATGGTCGACGACAAGTTCGACTTCGGCTTCGCCGTCGACTGGATGCGCAAGGACCTGGGCCTGGTGCTCGAAGAAGCGCGTCGCAACGGCGCCCGGCTGCCGGTGACGGCGCTGGTGGATCAGTTCTACGCCGAGGTGCAAGCACTGGGCGGCCGGCGCTGGGACACCTCCAGCCTCATCAAACGGCTGAAGTGAACCCGCCCGGGCCGCTGCGGCGGCCCGGCGGATGCATCACTTGGTGACGGCAGGGGGCGGGGCGGGCATGGGCGCCAGCTGCGGCGCAGGCGCCGACACCGGGCCGGTGGGTGCCGAAGCCGCGGGCGTTGCCGTGCTCACCGGCGCGGGGGCAGGCGCTGGCGTGGTGCCGCGGCCGATGTTGGCGAGTTCCTGCTCGCTGATCACTTCGAAAGCGCGCACGACCTTCTCCACCCCGCTGACCGAGCGTGACAGCTCGGTGCCGCGGTTGGCCTCGCGCTCGGTGACGCGGCCCATCAGGTAGACGATGCCGCGCTCCACCACCACCTTGTAGGCGTTGGCCTGCACGTCCTTCGCATCGATCAGCGTGGCCTTGACCTTGCTGCTGATGAAGGTGTCGGTGGTGCGTGAGCCCAGCGGGCTGTTCGGCCCGACGCCCAGTTCGTTGAGCACGGCCTTGACGTTCTCGACCTTGGCGACCGCCTGCTCCACCGCCTGCTTCTCGGCGGCGCCGGGCACCTCGCCGGTGATCAGCACCGTGCGGTTGTAGCTGGTGATGTTGATGCGACCCAGCGTGGCCAGTTCGCGCACGCGCGCACTGGCGCGGAACTCGATGCTCTCGTCTTCCAGCTGGATGCCGGTGGTGCGGCGGTCGGTGGCCACCAGGCCGCCACCGACAACAGCGCCACCGACGATCAGCGGGGCACAGCCGGCCAGCGTGGCGCCAGCCAGCACCAGGGCCACGGCCGTGAGGCCGGTGGAGGAAAGAAAACGGTTCTTCTGGACAAGGCTCACGGCGCTTGGTCTCCCATCAACTGGAAATCGACGGCATCGCACAGGCAGTGCAGCACGAGCATCTGCAACTCGGCCACGCGCGCTGCGCGCTCATGGGGCACGGCCACCAGCACATCGGTCTCGGCCAGCAGTTCGCTGAAGGCCTGCGCGCCACGGCCGGCAAGCACGACGATGGTCATGTCCTTGCCCTGAGCGGCGGAGATGACCATGGTGCTGTGGCCTTCACCGTCGTCGATGTAGAGCAGCACATCCCCTGGCAGGCCCAGGGCCTTGACCTGTTGCGCGGCGTCGGGGCCGGGCGAGAGGGCCAGGGCGGCCAGCGGCGGGCGCTGGCGCTCGAAGCGACCCGCGAAGAGCCGCGCCAGGTGCGGCGCCAGGGCGGCGCCGGCACCACTGCCGCCGACCAGCACCTTGCCGCCGCTGGTGATGGCCGCCAGCAGCGCCGCGGTGGCCTCGGCGATGGGCCGAGCCAGCACCTCGGCGGCCTGGTATTGCAGGTCAGCGCTCTCGAAGAACTGCTGTTGGATGCGCTGTTCAAGCATGGACACGCATCATATGACGGGGTTTTGGCGGGTCGGTTCCCACGCCGCGGCCTGCGTGGCCGCCGGAGACCCGGGGGTGTCGTCCACAGGCTGCATCCCCCCGCAAATCCGGGGCCTCCGAGGCCCCCTCGCCTCGGGGTTGCAGGGCCGGGCACCCCCGCAGTGAGGCCCGGGGCTGGTTAGGATCGACCGCATGGCAATGGCGCGAAGACGCCCTGGCCTCCTGTGTTCAACCTTTCCCGAGTGCACGACATGAAGAACCGTTTGTTGAAGACCGGGCTGACCGCCCTTGCCCTGGCCGCCTCGACGGCCGCTTTCGCCGAAGACGCGATGCGCAGCAATGTCGCCTCGGGCTCGTTCAACGGCTTGCAGTGGACGGCACAGAGCCTGCTGACCGGTTTCGCCACCACCGGCACCGGCACGGCGTCCAGCGCCGGCGACGCGGCCTACCTGCCCAGCTTCCCGGCCAGCACCGGCGTCGTCGGCCTGCTGATGGCCACGACCGCTGGTAACTTCATCTGCACGGGCACGCTGCTGCCGGACCGCCAGTCCATCCTGACCGCAGGCCACTGCGTGAGCGATGGCGCTGGCACTGCCAACCCCCTGAGCACCACGGTGTTCTTCCAGCCTGCTGCCGGCCTGTCGCCGACGGCCAGCATCTACAACAACGCCGCTGCCACCTCGCGCACCGTCACGAACTACTTCGTGAGCTCGGGCTACACCGGCGAAGTGATCGACCAGAACGACATCGCCGTGCTGCGCCTGAACGCCCCGGCACCTGAGTGGGCCGTTTCGCACGGCATCTACACCCAGGGCGACCTGACCGGCCAGAACTTCACCGTCAACGGCTATGGCCGTCTGGGCACCGGCGCTGGTGGTACCAACACCGCCACCGGCCGCCTGCGCACTGGCGACAACCGCTACGACTTCCGCTTCGGCGACAGCGCCTTCGGCCCTGGCTACTGGAACGGCGCCTTCGGCACGGCCGCGCTCGAGTTCTCGTACCTGTCCGACTTCGACAACGGCCTGGCCGCCAACGACGCTTCTTGCCGTCTGGCTGCCGACGCCGACTTCACCATCCCCGCGGGCTCGGCCCAGTTCTGCAACACCGGCGTCGGCATCCGCGAAGTGGGCGTTGCCGGTGGTGATTCGGGTGGCCCGAACTTCATCAACGGCCTGATCTCCGGCGTCAACAGCTACGGCCTGAGCTTCGGCACGGCCTACGGCGACGTGAACACCACCCTGAACAGCAGCTTCGGCGAGTTCAGCGGCTACGTGCCCACGTTCATCCACGCCGACTTCATCAACGCCTCGATGGTGCCGGAAGCCTCGACCTACCTGATGATGGGTCTGGGCCTGATCGGTATTGGCGCGGTGGCCCGCCGCCGTCGCGCCCAGGCCTGATCACCAGCCTGGCGCCGGCGCGATAGCGCCTGCACTCGAACGGCCCGCTTCGGCGGGCCGTTTTGTTCTCAGGCCTCGAAGGCCGCCTGCAGCCATTCGACCTGCTCGCCGTCCAGCGCCAGCACGTCGAAACGGCAGGGTGGCAGGCTCGCGAAGCGCAGCAGGTAGTGCTGCGCTGCCAGCACCAGGCGGCGCTGCTTGGCGTGGGTGACACTGGCCGCGGCGCCGCCGTGCGCGCCGCTGCGGCGCTGGCGCACTTCGACGAAAACCAAGGTGCCGTCGCGATCGCGCATGACGAGGTCGATCTCGCCGCCGCGCGCCGAGGGCCCGCGGGCCACCCGATAATTCCGCTGCTCCAGCACCAAGCCCTGCGCCTGCAACCAGGCCAGGGCGCGCAGCTCGGCGGCCTCGCCGCGTGCGGTGGTGGACGTGCCCGCGGCCGTGCCGGGGCTGCCCGCGCGGCCGGCTGCCGTGTGCTGACTTGCTGCGCCTGCCCCGCGCCCTGCCGCTTTCGTGACCACCGACCCTGCCCCCCTGCTGCACGCCGCGCGCGTGGCCACCGGCCACCAGCAACACCCTGCCGGCACACTCTACGTGGTGGCCACGCCCATCGGCAACCTGGCCGACCTGACGCTGCGCGCCATCCACGTGCTGAGCCTGGTGGACGCCGTGGCCTGCGAAGACACGCGCGTGGCCGCGCAGCTGCTCACGCACCTGGGCCTGCACAAGCCGCTGCGCGCGCTGCACGCGCACAACGAACACGAGGCCGCGCAAGGCGTGCTGGCGCTGCTGGCCCAGGGGCAGCGGGTGGCCTACGTCAGCGATGCCGGCACGCCGGCCGTCAGCGACCCCGGCGCGGTGCTGGTGGCCGCGGCACGCGCCGCCGGTTACCCGGTGGTGCCACTGCCCGGGCCCAGCAGCGCACTGGCGGCCTTGAGCGCCGCAGGCGACACGCTGGCCACCGCCTTCTGCTTCAACGGCTTCCTGCCGGCCAAGGGCGGTGAACGCCGCACAGCCCTGGCCGCGGTGCTGGCCGATGCGCGCACGCAGATCCTCTTCGAAGCGCCGCACCGCATCGCCGAACTGGCCGCGGCACTGGCCGAAGCCGCGCCACAGCGGTCGGTGACGCTCTGCCGTGAGCTGACCAAGCAGTTCGAAACCATCGTCACGCGCCCAGCCGCCGAGCTACCGGCCTGGCTGGCCGCTGGCACGCACCACGAGCGCGGCGAGTTCGTGCTGGTGCTGCATGCGCCGCCGCCGGCCGTGGCCGACGACGAAGCGCTGCCGCCGGCCGCGCTGCAGACCCTGCGCGTGCTGATGCGCGAGCTGCCGCTGAAGCAGGCCGTGGCCCTGGCCGCCGAGCTGAGCGGCGCGCCGCGCAAGGCGCTGTACCAGCGTGCGCTGGCCGAGCGCGATGCCGGCGCGGCAGAGGACGACGGCAGCGCCTGAGTTCAGGGCGTCGGCGTGGCGGCCGGCTTGGCGTTCTGCGCGTCGTGCTTCTGGTGGCGGATGTCGCGGCTGGCCTTGTTCTGCAGGTGGTGCAGGCGCTTGCGCTCCTGCGCGGTGACGGTGCCGTCGGCCTTGGCGTGGGCTTCGGCCTTGGCGATACCCTTCTGTTCCATTTCGAGCCGGCGCTGTTCTCGGCGCGTCAGCGTGCCTTTCTGTTCACCCGCGTCGATGCGCTGGTCCTGGATGGCCTGGCGGGCGTCCACGCGCGGCGTGGCCGGCGGGGGGGTGGTGTCGGCGGCTTGCGCCCAGGTGGCGCCGGCCAGCAGGCTCAGCAGCGTGGCGGCGGCGGTGATGCGGAGGTTCTTCATGGTCTTCAGGCCTTTCTGTCGGCGGGTTGAGATGGCGCCCTTGCGCGGCGTGTCTCCACAATGCGCGCCGCACTTCTCGCGTTCACATCGCGCGGTCAAGGCGCGGTAAAGAACTGCGAACGCCCGTGCCGGCCTGTGAGCGCCACTGCCGGTGTGCCTGGGTCACCAAGCCCGGAAAAAGCGGCTCCTACAATGGTTTTCCACTCCAGCCACAGGGGCCCGCAAGGCCGCACGCCATGATCACCCGCGAACCGACGCTCGAACGCCTGGCCATCGCCCAAGGCCTGATGCTGGACCCCTTCGGCATCGGCGAAAGCACGCTGCAGCAGGCCCTGGCCACCATCCGCGAACACCGCGTGGACGACGCCGACCTCTACTTCCAGACCACGCGCCACGAGGGCTGGAGCCTGGAAGAGGGCATCGTCAAGAGCGGCAGTTTCAGCATCGACCAGGGGGTGGGCGTGCGCGCCGTGGCCGGCGAAAAGACGGCCTTCGCCTACAGCGACGACCTGAGCCCCGCCTCGTTGATGGACGCCGCGCGCACCGTGCGCACCATCGCCGCGGCCGGCCAGAACAAGCGCGTGAAGCTGGCGCGTGCGCCGAAGATCGCCGGCAGTCGCGTGCTCTACGCGCCCACCGACCCCATCGGCACGCTGGACAGCACGCAGAAGGTGGCACTGCTCGAGCGCATGGAGAAGATGGCCCGCGCGAAGGACCCGCGCATCGCGCAGGTGATGGCGAGTCTTTCGGCCGAGTACGACGTGGTGCTGGTGGCGCGCGCCGACGGCACACGCGCGGCCGACGTGCGCCCGCTGGTGCGCCTGAACCTCACCGTCATCGCCGAGCAGACCGTGGGCGGCGAGGTGCGCCGCGAGGTGGGCAGCGGCGGCGGCGGTGGGCGTTTCGGCCTTGGCTTCTTCACCGACAGCGTGATCCAGGGCTATGTCGACCACGCCGTGAAGGCCGCGCTGACGAATCTGGAAAGCCGCCCGGCGCCCGCCGGCGAGATGACCGTGGTGCTCGGCCCGGGCTGGCCCGGCGTGCTGCTGCACGAGGCCGTGGGCCACGGCCTGGAAGGCGACTTCAACCGCAAGGGCAGCAGCACCTTCAGCGGCCGCATCGGCCAGCGCGTGGCGGCCAAGGGCGTGACGGTGCTGGACGACGGCACCCTGGCCGACCGCCGCGGCAGCCTGAACATCGACGACGAAGGCCACGCCAGCCAGCGCAACGTGCTCATCGAAGACGGCATCCTGCGCGGCTACATCCAGGACAGCCTGAACGCGCGCCTGATGGGCGTGAAGCCCACCGGCAACGGCCGCCGCGAAAGCTACGCCAGCCTGCCCATGCCGCGCATGACCAACACCTACATGCTCAGCGGCGACAAGACCAAGGAAGAGATCATCGCCAGCATGAAGCGCGGCCTCTACGCCACCAACTTCGGCGGCGGCCAGGTCGACATCACCAGCGGCAAGTTCGTCTTCAGCGCGAGCGAGGCCTTCTGGGTGGAGAACGGCAAGATCCTCTACCCCGTGAAAGGCGCCACGCTGGTGGGCAACGGCCCCGAGGCGATGACGCGCGTGAGCATGATCGGCAACGACATGGAGCTCGACACCGGCGTCGGTGTGTGCGGCAAAGACGGCCAGAGCGTGCCGGTGGGCGTGGGCCAGCCCACGCTGCGCATTGAAAGGCTGACGGTCGGAGGCACGGCTTGACCGTCACCTTCGCCGACATCGAAGTCGCGGCCGGCCGCCTGGCCGGCCAGGTGCTGGACACGCCTTGCGTCGAGAGCAAGACGCTGGGCCAGATCGTCGGCGCCCGCGTCTTCCTGAAGTTCGAGAACCTGCAGTTCACGGCCTCGTTCAAGGAACGTGGCGCACTGAACAAGCTGGCCACGATGGTGGAAAGCGGCCAGCCCATCAAGGGCGTGATCGCCGCCAGCGCTGGCAACCATGCGCAAGGCGTGGCGCACCACGCGCAGCGCCTGGGCCTGCGTGCGGTGATCGTGATGCCGGTGGCCACACCCACCGTGAAGGTCGAGCGCACGCGCGGCTTCGGTGCCGAGGTGGTGCTCTTCGGCGAGACCTTCGACGAGGCACGCCAGCACGCGCTGACGCTGGCCGAGCAGGAAGGCCTGAGCTTCGTGCACCCCTTCGACGACGCCGCCGTCATCGCGGGCCAGGGCACCATCGGCGTGGAGATGCTGCGCGCGCAGCCCGAGCTGGACACGCTGGTGATCGCGGTGGGCGGTGGCGGGCTCATCAGCGGCATCGCCACCGCGGTGCGCGAGCTCAAGCCCGGCGTGCAGATCATCGGCGTGCAGACCAGCCGCTTCCCGGCCATGGTCAACGCCATCAAGGGCACCTCTCACCCGCAGGGCGCCAGCACCATCGCCGAAGGCATTGCCGTGGGCCAGCCGGGGCAGCTGACGCGCGAGCTCATCCGCCAGCGTGTGGACGACCTCGTGCTGGTGGACGAAGGCGACATCGAGCAGGCCGTGCTGATGCTGCTGGAGATCGAGAAGACCGTCGTCGAAGGCGCAGGCGCTGCCGGTCTGGCGGCGCTGCTCAAGCACCCTGAACGCTTCGCAGGCAAACAGGTGGGCCTGGTGCTGTGCGGCGGCAACATCGACCCGCTGATGCTGTCCGCATTGATCGAACGCGGCATGGTGCGCGCCGGGCGCCTGGCGCGCATCCGCGTCAACGCGCGCGACACGCCCGGCGTGCTGGCCCGCATCACCGCCGTGGTGGCCGAGGCTGGCGCCAACATCGACGAGGTGCACCACCAGCGCGCCTTCAGCTTGCTGAGCGCGCAGAACGTGGAGGTGGAGCTCGTGCTGCAGACGCGCAACGCCACGCACGTGCAAGACGTGGTGCAGCGCCTGGCCGCGGCCGGCTTCGACGCGCAGACGCGCTGAACACCATGCCGATGAAACGCGCCCACGCCCACCTGCTGCGGCTCTTCGTCACCGGGCTGCTGGCAGCGCTGCCGCTGGCGGCCACGGTGGCCATCTTCGCCTGGGCTGGCAGCGTGCTGGTGCGCTGGCTGGGGCCCGAGAGCCCGGTGGGTTCGCTGCTGGTGGCCATCGGCCTGGGCGTCACGGGCTCAGAAGTGGTGGGCTACCTCATCGGCATCGGCCTCGTGCTGCTGGCGCTGGTGGCGCTGGGTGCGCTGGTGGAAGCCGGCCTGCAGCGCGGCCTGGTGCGGCTGGTGGACGGCGTGATGCGCCGCATCCCGCTGGTGCGGCAGGTCTACGAGATGGTCCAGAAGCTGGTGGCGCTGTTCGCGCAGCGCGACCCGAACGAAGCCCGCGCGATGCAGGCGGTGTGGGTCCGTTTCGGCGGCGACACCGGCGGCGCCGTGGTGCTGGCGCTGCAGACCACGGCCACGGCCCTGGTGGTGGACGGCCGCCGCTGCGTGCCCGTGCTGGTGCCCACCGCCCCGGTGCCGGTGGGGGGCGGGCTGCTCTTCGTGCCCGAAGACTGGGTCACGCCCGCGGGCCTGAGCGTGGAGGCGGTGACCAGCGTGTACGTCTCGATGGGCGTCACGGCCCCGCAGCACCTGCCGCTGGCGAACGCTGCTGCTGCGGCCGCCGGCACGGCCCCGGCCGTCAGCCAGCCGACATGAAGTGCGTGCTACATTCCGCCTCATGCGTTCCGCATCGTTTTACTTTTCGTACTTTTGGTTCTCGCACCGCTTGGCGGCTGGAGAGGCAAACGCGTAAGGTCAACGAACGCACCGCACCCCAGAAACCGCCGGCACCCCCGGCGGTTTTTTCTTGTCCGGGGCCCCTGCAGGCCAGCCCTCACGAACCCGCCCGAAACCCGCCAGGAACCCTGTGATGAGCCCGAAGAACGCGATCCCCAACGACGAGCGCCTCGCCTTGTCGGAGAAAACCAGCCAGACCGACGACCAGCGCATCCGCGACGTCACGCCGCTGCCGCCGCCCGAGCACCTGATCCGCTTCTTCCCCATCGCCGACACGCCCATCGAGACGCTGGTGAAAGACACACGCAACCACGTGCGTCAGATCATGCAGGGCGAGGACGACCGGCTGCTGGTGATCATCGGTCCCTGCAGCATCCACGACCCGGCCGCCGCGGTGGAATATGCGCGCAAGCTCAAGGCCGAGCGCGCGCGCCACGCAGGCGAGCTGGAAGTGGTGATGCGCGTCTACTTCGAGAAACCGCGCACCACGGTGGGCTGGAAGGGCCTGATCAACGACCCCTACCTCGACGAGAGCTACCGCATCCACGAAGGCCTGCGCATCGCGCGGCAGCTGCTGGTGGACATCAACCGCCTGGGCGTGCCGGCGGGCAGCGAGTTCCTCGACGTGATCAGCCCGCAGTACATCGGCGACCTCATCAGCTGGGGCGCCATCGGCGCGCGCACGACGGAGAGCCAGGTGCACCGCGAGCTGGCCAGCGGCCTGAGCGCACCCGTGGGCTTCAAGAACGGCACCGACGGCAACGTGAAGATCGCCATCGACGCCATCCAGGCCGCCAGCCGCCCGCACCACTTCATGAGCGTGCACAAGAACGGGCAGGTGGCCATCGTCGAGACCAAGGGCAACAAGGACTGCCACGTCATCCTGCGTGGCGGCAAGACGCCCAACTACGACGCCGCCAGCGTGGCCGCGGCCTGCGCCGAGATCGAGGCCAGCAAGCTGCCCTGCCGCCTGATGGTGGACGCCAGCCACGCCAACAGCAGCAAGCAGCACCAGCGCCAGATCGACGTGATGCAGGACGTGGGCGCCCAGCTCGCCGCCGGCAACCGCTGCATCTTCGGCGTGATGGTGGAAAGCCACCTCAGCGGGGGCGCGCAGAAGTTCACCCCGGGCAAGGACGACCCGGCCAAGCTGGCTTACGGGCAGAGCATCACCGATGCGTGCATCAACTGGGACGACACGGTGGGCCTGCTCGACGGGCTGGCGGCGGCGGTGAAGGCGCGGCGCCAAGGCGGCTGAGCAAGCCGATCAGCAGGACGCCGGCACCTGCACCGAGGGAGGCAGCCGACGCAGTTCGGCCGCACGGCGCCAACTGCTGCAGGCCTGTATCTGCCAGCCAGCGCGCCCGACGGCCGGGCCTTCGAGAGCCAGCGCCTGTTCGGACTCTGCCCTGTACAGCCAGACATCGGCTTGCTTGGGTGTCGCCTCCGACAACTTGCGCAAGGCCAGCGCTGCCTGCCCGGCCGCGGCCCAAGCGGCACCGCGCTCGCCAGCGCCCGCCTGGCGAGCTTGGCTGAGTGCGATGCGGAACGCGCCCACGGCGGCTTCGCGATGCCCACGCGCGCTCGGCCCCTTCGCCAGCTTCGCCCGCCAGTAGGCCAGCCCGCGCTCCAGCCACGGAAGGGCCTCGGCGTCGCGCCCCAGGCGCGCCAGGATTGCGCCTTGCAGCGGGGTCGCGAATTCGCGGTCATCCAGCCAGTCGGCGTTGCTGCGGTCGGTGGCCAGCAGCCGCTCGGTCCAGCTCAAGGATTCGGCCAGCGTGGTTCGGGCGGTCTCGAATTCGCCCAGGGCCAGCTGCAGGACGGCCTGCGCACGCAGCGAGGTGGCCAGCGCAGCCTGGAACTGGACCTGGTCAGGGTGGGTCTTCTGGGCCACACGAAGAAACTCCACGGCTTGGCCGCGTGCCTGCACCGCCCCGGCGTAGTCTCCGCGGCGCGCCAGCGACGACGACAGGCTGCCGGCGATCACGGCCAGGGTCTGGCGCAGCTCCGCGCTGTAGCGCGTCTGCTCCGGCCGCAGCTTGGCGTCCAGCGCCGCCAACTCGGCTTCCATCGTCAATTCCTGCAGCCCCGAGGCGAGCCCAGCGCGGTACATCGGCAGTGCTTCCTCGAACCGGCCCACGCCGAACCCGTTGTCGTCCAGCAGGATCGCCAGGGCCTGGTAGGCGCCTGTGACTGCGCTGCGAAACAGCAGCGTCGGGCTGCCCTGCGGGGCTGCCGCCAGCGCCTCCTGCGCCCAGGCCAGACCCTGACGGTTCAGTTCGAGCGCACGCTCCTTTCGATCGGCCTCAGCTTCCAGCGAAGCCAGCACGGACAGGGCGCGGGTGGCGTAGCCGTTCAGGTTGGGGTCGGCGCTACGCAGCACCTCGGGCCGCAACTGCTGGAACATCTGCACCGCGGCCTCGGCATGGCCGCGCGCACGCTGGGCATCGTTCAGTGAGACCGGGTAACCCGGTGCATAGGCCTCGGCCAGCCGCACATGCACTTGCGCGATATCGATCCGCACCGTGGCGTCGCTGCCCAGCGTCGGGGTCAGGCGCTGCAGGGCTGACAAGGTCTGTTGGTAGAGGTCGACCTTGATCTTCATGCCACCGGGAAGGTATTCCACTGCGTCGCCGAAGCCGAAAACCAACTCGTGCGTCACGCGGCGCACCTCGGCCAGCCGCGACTCGGCCAGCTGTCGCGCTTGCTGTGCCACGTGCGCTTGCCACGCAATGCCGGCAACGCCCCCCAGCAGGGCGAGCACACCCGCCGCTACCGCGCCGCTGACCAGGCGATTGCGCGCGATGCGCTTGGCCATCCGGTAGCGCCAGCCGGCCGCCCGCGCGCTGACCGGGTAGCCGCCCAGGAAGGCGCGCACATCGGCCGCCAGCGCATCGACGCTGGCATAGCGCCGAGCCGGCTCTTTCTCCAGCGCCTTCAGCAGGATGTTGTCGAGATCACCCTCCAGCTTCTTGCGTGTGGCCAGCCAGTGCGGGTCTACAGCCTCGCTCGGCGAGAGCCGGCTCGGCCGCGTGGGCTCGTCTTCCAGCACGCTGCGCGCGGCTTCGGCCGGCGTGGTGGCCTTGCGGCCGGTCGGGCGCGTGCCGGTGAGCATCTGGTAGAGCAGCACGCCCAGGCTGTAGATGTCGGTGGCGGTGCTCACCGGCTCGCCGCGGATCTGCTCGGGGCTGGCGTAGTGGGGCGTGTAGGGGCGCTGGCCGGCCACGGTGGTGTGGCCGTCGGTGTGCTCCAGCGGGTCCAGCGCCTTGGCGATGCCGAAATCGAGCAGCTTGACCTGGCCTTCGCGGTCCACCAGCACGTTGCCGGGCTTCAGATCACGGTGCACCAGCAGGTTGCGGTGGGCGTGGGCCACGGCGTCGGCCAGCTGCAGGAAGAGCTGCAGCCGGGCATCGAGCGGCAGGCCGACAACGGCCGCATCCACCGCCTGGCCGTCGACGAACTCCAGCACGAAGTAGGGCAGGCCCTGCTCGCTG
Source organism: Rubrivivax sp. (assembly GCA_051861265.1). Taxonomy (GTDB): domain Bacteria; phylum Pseudomonadota; class Gammaproteobacteria; order Burkholderiales; family Burkholderiaceae_C; genus Rubrivivax. The sequence continues at coordinate 558,893 of JBHYDA010000002.1, read as the reverse complement.
GCGCCGGCATCGAGCAGGCGCGCAATGTGCGGGTGGCTCAGCCGCGCCAGCGCCTGGCGCTCCTGCGCAAAACGCTGCAGCACGGCGGCGCTGTCCATGCCGCGCTTGAGCAGCTTCACCGCGGCGCGGCCTTCGTAGCTGCCGTCGGCGCGCCGCGCCTCGAACACTTCGCCCATGCCGCCGGCACCGATGGCGCGCACCACTTCCCAGGCGCCCAGGCGCTGGCCCGGCAGCACCGCCGGGGCCGGGGTTTCGGCCAATGCGCTGCTGGCATCGGCCGCCATGAAACCGCCGCCGCCCGTGGCCGCGGCATCGTGGTGGGCGAGCAGGCTGCGCACTTCGGCCAGTGCTTCGGGGCCCAGCGCTTCGGGCCCGGCCGCCGCCGCGGCCAGCTTGGCTTCGCGCGCGGCGGGCGGCAGTTCGAGCAAGGATTCGAACAGGGCCTTGATGCGCTGCCAATCGTTGCGGCCGCTGCCGTTTCCAGGGGTGTTCATGCGGGGGCGCGTGCGGGCACGGGTTGGCGGCGTTGGTGGAGTATCCGGGGGTTGATGCCGGGCTGCCGGCCGACCCGCAGAGACCTGTGGCAGCCCTCAGCGATCGGTCAACGGCCCTTGGCCACGAGGTTGCCGCTGAGGGTCTGCGTGGGCAGCACGCCCCCCACCGCGACACTGCCGCCCAGCACCGCGCTGCTGAAGGCCACGCTGAGCCCATCGCTGGCCAGCGTGATGCCGCTGCAGGCCGGCAGGCTGGCGGTGGCCGTGGCGGCGCAGGCATAGGTCTGGCCGCCGCCGGCACCGCCCAGCTTCACGAGCACGCTGCGCACCTGGCCGCCTTCGGTGGCCACCTCCAGGCTCACCACGCCGGCGCCCTCGCCTGCCGCAGCGCGTGTGAACACCAGGCTCAGCGCGCCGTTGAGCGCCTGCACCGCGCTGGCCGTGGGCGTGAAGGCCGGCAAGGCCGGCGCCGTGGTGCCGGTGGCCGTGAGGCTGCCGCTGCTCTTGCCCACGCTGATGCTGCCGTTGAGCACGCGGCCGGCGGGGTCGGCCAGGCCGTTGTTGGGCAGGTTCAGGCGCGTGTTGTTGAAGGTGAAGATGGCGCCACCGCCGGCCCGCGGTGCAGCGCTGATGCCGCAGTTGCTGAAGCACGAGTACACGCCCAGCGGCCCGTAGTAGTTGGCGGTGTTGCCCAGCACCTCCAGCGCGCGGCCGTCGGCCAGCAGGAACTTGGCGCCGTCGTTGGTGCCGTTGACGATGCTGTCGGTCACGCCGAAAGCCGTGCCGCTGATCGTGGCGTCGCCCGTGGTGCTGGCCGGCAGATCGGCCACGCGCCACAGCGCACCGGTGGCGCTGCCCACCAGCGTGCCGTTCAGCGTGAGGTCGAAGTTGGGCTTGAACTGGTCGAAGACCACCGTCACCGGCTGCGTGGCGCCCGCCGGGGTGCTGACGGTGACAGTGCCGGCGCCGGCGTAGCCGCCGCTGCCGCTGACGCTCAGGTTGCTGCCGTAGGTGTAGCGCACGCTGGTGCCGGCGGTGAAGGCACTGAACCGCGTGACTTCAATCATCACGCGCACCGGCTGGCCGCCGGCACCGGTGACGGTCTTGAAGAAGCGGTAGACCACGCGCGAAGGGTCGTTGAGGTTGCTGCCGTAGACCTCGCTGCCGGTTTGCACCTGCACTTCGAAGCCGTCGGCCTGGGGCGTGAAGTTGCCCTGCGCGGCGACGGCCGGGTTGTCGCCCGCCACGGTGAGCGCGCCGCTGGCGCTGCCGTTGCCGGCGGGGGGCGGGGGCGCCGGCGTGGGTGCCGGGGCAGGGGCTGGTGCAGGGCTCGGCGCCGGCGCCGGGGTGGGTGCAGGGGCCGGGGTGGGCGCGGGCGCCACGGGCACCGGGGCAGGCGCCGGCGCGGCGCCGATCGTGACGTCGTCACCGCCACCGCAAGCCGCCATGCCCAGGGTCTGCAGGGCGATCACGGCCCACCACCAGCGCGCTCTTGCGTGCAGATCGTGCGGGTTCATGGCGTTCGGAACGAAGGCGGGCGTGGCGGTGGTGCGCATGGTGTGGGCCTTCAGTTACCGGGCATCGCGCCCGTCAGGGTGCCGTTCATGACGATGGGCTCGGTCGGCGCGGGCGTGAGCGTCGTGCCGGCGCGCGAGAACTCGAACCGCGCATTGCTCAGGGTGAGCGTGACACCCAGGCCATTGGCCGTGGGTGTGACCGTGGCACCGGTACAGGGGTCGCTGCAGAAGCGGGCGACGCTCAGGTTGAAGCCTCGCACCAGGGTGGACTCGATGAACGTCACCCCCGCCAGGCGGCCGTTGATCAGCGTGAAGGAGAAGCCCTGTGTCGCCACGCCACCGGAGTTGCCCGCGCTGTCGGCGCCGCGCTGGTAGCTGTAGAAGTTGTACATGCCGATGCCCTGCGTGAAAGAACCCCGGAACACCGGCGAGGTACCGCCGGGGTTCGAACGGGGCACGAAGGTGTCAACCCCGCCGGTGCTGGTGACGCTGCCGCTGGCCGTACCGCCGCCGCTGCCCGTGGCCGGAGGCGTGGTGGGCGGGGCCGGCGGCGTGGCGGCGGCCGCGTAGGCCGCGGCCAACGCCTGCGGGTTGGTGTTGGCCAGCAGGCTGGCCAGCGTGGTGCCATTGGCCACCATCTGCGAGATGACCGTGAGCGCAGTGCCGTAGCTGTTGATGCCGGTGCCGAAGGTGGGCGTGGTGTCGGTGAGGTTCAGCGTGGTGGGCAGGTTGAAGCTGCTGAGCAGTTGCGCGGCCGCGGCGCTGAAGGTCGCTGCATTGAGCTGGCCGGCCGTGCCGAGGTTGGCGATGGCGCTGTTCAAGGCCAGCGTGGTCAGCGGCGTGAGCATGGTCGTCACGGTGCCGGCGTTGGCCGTGACGATGCTGCGCAGCGTGCTGCCGGCCGGCAGCGTGGCGACGGCGCCCGTGGCTTCGTCGGTGTAGGTGCCGCCGGTGGCTTCCACCCACAGCGGGCCGGTGCCGGCGGGCACGGCGAAGCTGTAGCGGCCCTGGGCGTCAGAGGTGGTGCAGCTGCCCAAGGCGCTGCCGCGGCCGTTGGCCACCACGGTGTAGGCGCAGACCTGCGCGCCTGCCACCGGGCCCTTGACCACGCTGCCCGTCACGGTGGTGGTGGGGGCCGGTGCAGGCGCGGCAGGCGCCGGGCTGGGCGTACCCGCGATAGGGGCCGGGCTGGCCGGCGCGTCGTCACCCCCGCCGCAGCCGGTGAGGGCCAGGCTCGCCCAGAGCGCCATCGGGAAAGCGGCCGACAGGGTGGCAGGGCGGGTGCGATGGGTACTTTGCGAAGCGGGCGTGCGGGGCATGGCGGGTGTCCTCGGGACGTTGGGTGGCGGTCGGTGGCGGTGGCTGGTGCCGGGTGGGCAGCCCCGTTCCATGGGTTGCCTTGCCTGCTAGCGCACACCGCCCGCGCGCCGAGGCTCACGGCGCGGCAACCTTTTTGAGGCCAGCCCACAATGCGCTGCATGGCCCACCCCGACCTGCCCGGCACCGCGGACCTCACTTCATGGCTGGCCAAGCAAGGCGAAGCGCTCGATGCGCCCTTCGACCTGCCCGCAGAAACCGCCACCGACCCCCCCGAAGCGCCCGCCGCCACGGGCTCGGCAGAAGTCGCGCTATCCCCGGGCGAAGCCCGCATGGACGCCCTGTTCGCCGCGCTCTACACCGAGCTCAAGGGCCAGGCGCGCGCGCACATGCGCAAGGAGAACGCCGGCCACACGCTGAGCGCCACCGCGCTCACGCACGAGGCCTGGTTCCGCCTGAGCGCGCAGACGCGCACGCAGTGGCAGGGCCGCAGCCACTTCCTGGGCATGGCGTCGATCATGATGCGGCGCATCCTCGTCAACCACGCCATCGCCAAGCAGGCGCTCAAGCGCGAGGCGATGCTGGTCTCGATGACGCTGGCCGAAGCCGAGGCCGTGGCCGGCGGCGCCAGCGCCGAGGTGGTGCGCGTGCACGAGGCGCTGCTCGCCTTCGAACCCGTGGACCCGCGCGCCGCGCGCGTGGTGGAGCTGAAGTTCTTCGGCGGGCTGGAGAACGAAGAGATCGCCGAGGTGATGGGCTTGAGCCTGGCCACGGTGAAGCGCGACTGGTCGCTGGCGCGCGCCTGGCTGCACCGCGAACTGCAGACCTGAAACGCTGACGCGCTGACCGGCCCCGCGCCGCGGGCGCTCAGCCGGCGGCCTGCGCGGCCAGCCAGCGCGATTCGGCCCGCGTCGCGGGATCCACCAGCCCGCGCGCCGCCAGCTCGGCCTGCTGCGCGCGCACAACCTCGACCAGCCGCGCCTGCAAGGCCGCGGTGGCCTCGCCGGTGCAGCTCACCGCCAGGCGCACGCCCAGCTGCCAGCCGCGCACGGCCTCGATGGCGTCGCTGGGGTCGCGCACGGCGCGCATGGCGTGCAGGCGCTCGAGCGCGGCTTCGGCCGAGGCCGCGGCTTCGTCGGGCAGGCCCATCGCCGTGGCCAGCTGCGCGCTGGCGATGTGGATGTTGGCCTCCAGCTCGCAGTCCAGTGCGGCCGGGTCGTCGCGCAGGCGCAGCGTGCCGCCGTGCATCCAGCCGTGCAGGCGCTGCAGCCGCTGCTGCGCCTGTGCCAGCTGCCCGCAGCGCGCCCAGGCCAGGGCCTGCAGGCTGTCCATCCAGGCGTGCTGCCAGGGGCGCTTGCAGAGCGGGTCGGCTTCGTGTGCGGGGGTCAGCACCGGCAGGTGCTGGTGGGCCTGGGTGTAGAGCGCCTCGGCCTCGGCTTCACGGCCGCGGTGCAGGCAGAGGTCCAGCAAGGTCTGCGAAACGGCCACCAGTTGGCGCTGCCGGTGTTCGTCGCCCGGGTTGTCGTGCAGGTCGTGCTGCGCCTGCAACAGCGCCGGCGCCAAGACGGCGGCGCCTTCGTCGTACAGGCCCGCCGCACGGCTGGTGATGGCCATGCGGATGGCGGCCTGCGCGTAGTCGCTGGCGCGCAGGGGTTCGCCGCCGGGCATGCCGATGGCGCGCTCCAGGAAGGCGAAGGCGTCACGCTCGGCCGCCAAGGCGGCCTGCAGCTGCCCTGAAATGGCCACGTGGCCGGCGGCCAGACGCATGACGAAACCGCGCACGCGCAGGGCCTGGGGCTGCGTGGGCGCCCAGGCCACGAGTTCTTCGCTGCGCCGCACGGCGGCCTCGACATGGCGGCGCGCCAGCGCCAGATCGGCCAGGCCGTGGAAGCGCACCACGGGGTAGGCCTGGTCGGCGCGATGGGCCAGCAGCGTGCACTCGTGGCAGCGCAGGCGCAGGTCTTCCGGCGCCAAGGCCACGGCCTGCGTGGCGTGGCCGGCCGCCCTTTCGATGGCAGCCATGGCTTCTGCGGGCCGGCGCAGCTGGCGCGTGACGGCGAAGCGCCCTTCCAATGTCGCGCCCATGGCCGCATGCCAGCCGGCGTGGGCCTGCAGGCGCGGGGCCAGCGGCTCCAGCACCTTCAAAGCACGGTCGTAGTGCACCAGCGCGCCGGCCACGTTGCCGACGTTGTTGGTGTTCTCGTGCCCTTCCAGCCGCGCCAGGCGGGCCAAGGCCATGCCCAGCTCCACGCGCTCGGCATCGCTCATCTGGCCGAAGGCGGTCTGGCGCTCCAGCGATTGCGCGGCGGCGCTCACAAGCGCCTTGCGTCCTTCGATCTGCCCGCGCTCCAGCGCCTCGTTCACCTCGAAGACCATGCTGTTGGCCAGCCGGCGCAGCTCGCCCAGGTGGCGCGTGGCGCTGTCGCGCGAGCGCGCCGCCTCCTCCAGCGCACGCTGCGCGCGCTGGGCCTGCACCAGCGCCAGCACCAGGCCGGCGCCCAGGCCGGTGGCGCCGAGCGCCAGCGCCACGCGGCCCTGCAGCAGCGTGGCCAGCAGGCCCGTGAGCAGGCCCAGCCCGCCCAAGGCGCCGGCCGCTGCCGCAGCGCGGTGGCGGCGCAGCCACTTGCCCAGCACGTAGGCCGGGCTGGCCGCGCGCGCGCTGACGGGCCGGCCGTCCAGGTAGGCCATCACGTCGGCGGCCAGCGCGTCGACGCTGGCGTAGCGCTCGGCGGGCTGCTTGCCCAGGGTCTTGAGCAGGATGTTGTCGAGGTCGCCTTCGAGCCGGCGGCGCGTCTGCACCCACTGCGGGTCGGGCACGTCTTCGCTGCTCAGGCGGCTGGGCCGCGTGGGCTGCTCGTCGAGCACGCTGCGCGCGGCCTCGGCGGCGCTGGTGGCCTTGCGGCCGGTGGGCCGCGTGCCGGTGAGCAGCTGGTAGAGCAGCACGCCCAGGCTGTAGATGTCGGTGGCGGTGGTGACGGGCTCGCCGCGCACCTGCTCGGGGCTGGCGTAGTGCGGCGTGTAGGGGCGCACGCCGCCCACGGTGGTGGCGCCTTCCGCGTCGCCGTCAGGGCCCAGGCGGTGCTCCAGCGGGTCCAGCGCCTTGGCGATGCCGAAGTCGAGCAGCTTGACCTGCCCGTCCTGGTCGACCATCACGTTGCTGGGTTTCAGGTCGCGGTGCACCAGCAGGTTGCGGTGCGCGTGCGCCACCGCATCGGCCAGCTGCAGGAAGAGGCGCAGCCGCGCTTCCAGCGGCAGGCTGGCCGTGGCGCGGTCGATGGGTTGGCCTTCGACGAGCTCCATCACGAAGAACGGCCGCCCATCAGGGCTGAGGCCGGCGTCGAGCAGGCGCGCGATGTGCGGGTGGTTCAGCCGCGCCAGCGCCTGCTGCTCCTGCGCGAAACGCGCCAACACCGCGGCGCTGTCCATGCCGCGCTTGAGCAGCTTGACGGCGGCCGCGCCTTCGAAGCGGCCGTCGTTGCGCGCCGCGCGCCAGACCTCGCCCATGCCGCCGGCGCCCAGTGGCGCGAGCAGGCGCCACGCGCCCAGCTGCAACCCGGCGGTGGTAGCGCGCGTGGGCAGCGTGGGCGCGGCCGTGTGGTCGAGAAAGGCGCCGCCCTCGGCATCGGCTTCGCTCACCTCGGCCGCGTGGGCCAGCAGCGAGCGCAGCTCGGCCACCAGGGCCGGTGGCAGTGCGGGATCGGCCAGCAGCGCCTCGCGTTCGGCGGGCGGCAGCGGCAGCGCGGCATCGAAGAGCTCGCGCAGACGGGCCCAGTCGGGCCGCGGCGCGGGGGCGGGAGGCAGGCTCACGACGCGATCTTAGGAGCCCCGACGCCCCGACCTCACGGCGTGCGCCCGTCGAACTCGATGCGGCACTGCCGGTAGTACACCGAGTTCAGCGTGCCGCCCTCGCTCTGCAGGTTCTGCAGCTCCACCACCGTGATCTGCGGCACCACCGCCTGCGGCGACAGCTGCACCGAGATGGTCTCCAGCGGCACGCCCGGGCGGCTGATCGTGGCGCCTTGCGTGAAGGCAGAGCGGTAGGTGGAGAGGTTGCTGAAGCCGCCGCTGATGTTGAAGGCAAAGGTGTTGTCCTTCACGCCGTCGTTGAAGCGGAAAGTCTGCGCGGTGGTGTCCACCTGCACGGTGCAGGCCTGTCCGTCGATGCCGGTGCCGACGTAGGTGCCGTTGAGGCAGCCGATGTCGCTGAAGGTGGCGTTGATGGCGTTGGCATTCACCGCGCAGGCCGCCACCTGCGCCGCGGTGAGCGTGGTGCCGGCACGCGGGCGCCAATCGGGCAGGCGGTAGGTGCCGCTGAGCGTGGCGGGCTGCTGCGAACCGCTGAGTGCGGTGGGCAGCAGCGGTGTGTCACTGAAAGTGATGGTGCCGGCAGCGAGGTCCACGCTCACCCCCGTGCAGGGACCGCAGGTGGCGGCGTAGTTGGCGCTGCCCACCGGCTGCGTGGGATCGGGCACCAGCGCCACGGCGGCCGTGAGCAACTGCCCGGTGGCGGCGACGTAGCGCACGCTGACGATGTCCTGCCCGGCACCGCCCTGCAGGGGGTTGGCGCTGCGCGCCATCGACAGCCGACGGCCAAGGCCGAAGCTGGTGTTCTCCCAGCTGGTGGAGGGCAGCAGGTTGGGCGTGATCACGCGGTCGGCCGAGAGGGCCGCGCTGCGCACCGTGACGCTGCCCCAGCCGGCGGGCGCAGGCGCAGGCGCAGGCGATGGAGCTGGAGCTGGAGCTGGAGCTGGAGCTGGAGCTGGGGCTGGGGTTGGGGCTGGCGCCGGTGCAGGTGCAGGTGCAGGTGCAGGCGCGGGCGCGGGCGCAGGTGCTGGGCTGGGGGCTGCCGCCACGGGCGCCGGGGCGGGTGCAGGATCAGACTCGCCGCCGCCGCAGGCGGCCAAGGCAAGGGCGGCGCTCATCAGGCCGAGGGTCCAGACACGGGCTTGGGTTGTGGGCATGTTGCGCTTCCAGGGGCACGGTGATCGGCTGGGCTGGCAGCGGCGTCGCGCCCTGCCATCCCCCCCTTACGCCGCGAGCGCAGGCGCGGTGTGTCACGCGGCTCCACCCAGCCATGGGGGGTGCTGCGTCGCAGCAGGCCGGTGTCAGGTGGCGACGCCACAATCGGCTTCGCGATGCACGCGGCCACCCCTCAAGACCCGACCGACGCCGAAGATCTCGGCGCCGTCACGCAGTGGCTGCACCAGCTCAGCGCCGGGGGCGCACAGGCCTCCAGCGAGCTCTTCGTGATGCTCTACGACGAGCTGCGCCGCATCGCCCGCGGCCACCTGCGGCGCGAAGACGCTGGCCACACGCTCAGCCCCACGGCGCTCTCGCACGAGGCTTGGTTCCGCATGGCCGAGCAGACGCGCACGCAGTGGCAGAACCGCAGCCACTTCCTGGCCGTGGCCAGCACGATGATGCGGCGCATCCTCGTCAACCACGAGATGGCGCGCCGCGCCGCCAAGCGCGAGGCCGAGCTGGTGCCGATGACGCTGTCGGGCCTGGCCGAACTGGGCGCGCCGCCCGACCGCGACCTGGTCGCGGTGCACGAAGCCCTGCTGGCCCTGGAAGCCACCGACCCGCGCGCCGCCAAGGTGGTGGAGCTGCGCTTCTTCGGCGGCCTGGAACTCGCCGAGGTGGCCGAGGCCCTGGGCCTGAGCCGCGCCACCGTCAACCGCGACTGGGCCCTGGCCCGCGCCTGGCTGCACCGCGAACTGGCCGAGCGCTGAGTCGCTGTGAACGGCCCGGCCCGCGCGGGCTCACCTTTCGCTCTTCAGCCGCGCCACGAACATCTGGCCCACCTGGCCGAGCCCGCCGCCCACCACCTCGCGGTAGCGCACGGGGTCGGCCACGGCCTCCATGGCCGAGCTGCTGTTGCTGTCCTTGCTGCCGATGGCGAAGGCCAGCACGGCCACCGCCACGGCGCCGGCCTTCTCGCCAGTGCTCTTGGCCTGCTCGCGCACGGTGCTGAAGGCGCTGGCGTCCAGCGCCAGCGCGCGCGTGAGTTCCAGGCTGCCGCGCACGGCGCCCACCTGCACGCCCAGCGTGGCCTTGCCGACGCTGGGCGCCGTCTTCGCGCCCACCGAGGCGGTGCTGGAGATGCGGCCGAAGAAGCCCTTGTTGTTGTTCGTCAGCTCGACGAAGTTGACGACCATGTGCACCTCCAGCAACGCGGCATCACCCAGTTCCTTGCCGAGAGCCTGCACGTCGCCAATGGAGCCGATGGCCGAAGCCACGCTGCTGAAACCCGAGAAGGCGCCGAAGACGCCCGCGTTCTTGCCCGGCGCCGTGGCGATGGCGCGGTTGGTGCCGTACAGCGCCAGGCCCTGCGGGGCCACCGTGATGCTGCTGTCCTCACGCACGGGCGTGCTCACGCCCGAGGCCGCCAGCTTGGCGTAGCTGGGCGCGGCCGTCACCTGCGCCAGCGGCAGCACTTCCAGCCCGCTGGCGGCCAGGGACTGCAGGAACTCGGCGTACAGCGCCTCGGCCATGGCCTGGAACTCGGGCTCGGCCACGCCTTGCAGGCGGTAGCTGGCCGTCACCCGCGCGCGGCCGGCGGCGGCAAAGCCCGAGGTCTCCGCGGTGGCGCTGTCGGCGGTGATGAACTGCACGCTGAACTGCGGCACGGCCACGCGGCGCAGGCCCTTGAGCAATTGCGCCTCGCTCACCTTCAGCAGCGTGCCGGCCTGCGCGGCGGCGTCGAAGTCGGCGGCCACGGCCACAGGCTCGGGCACGTCCTTGGCCTGCGCGGCGGGCAGCGCGGCCAGCATCAAGGCCAGGCCCAGGGCGGCGGGCAGGCGGCGGGGGATGAAAGCAACAGGCATGGCGGCTCCGGGGCGTGCAGGCGCCGGAAGTGGCGTCTGCTTGCTGGCTAACGCCGCAGGGACGCGCCAAACGTGTCACGGCCGGCGCCGCACCCCCCGCGAATGTGGCAGCAACTGCATCACGCCGGCCGGCCGCGGCCGCAGCAGCGCCAGGTCGCCGGCCTTGCGCCGGCCGGCCGGCTCGGCCAGCATCGGCACATGACGCCGCAGGCCGCCCGCCACCCCGCCGCCGAGCCCCACGCCACGCCCCTTGCCGAAGCGCCGACCCCCAGCCTGGAGATCACGCAGTGGCTGGCGCAGCTGGGTGCGGGCACGCCCGGCGCGGGCGAGGGCGAGGCCGCCGAGCAGGTCTACAGCCTGCTCTACCAGGACCTGCACCGCGCCGCACGCGCCCACATGCGCCGCGAGGCCGACGGCCACACCCTGGGCCCCACGGCGCTGGTGCACGAGGCCTGGTTCCGCCTGGCCGAGCAGACGCGCACGCAGTGGAAGAACCGCAGCCACTTCCTGGCGATGGCCAGCACGATGATGCGGCGCATCCTGGTGGACCACGCGCTGGCCCGCCGCGCCGCCAAGCGCGACGCCCAGCTGGAGCCGCTGGACACCAGCCTGCCGCAGCACCACGGCGCGGCGCTGGATCTCGCGCTCGACCGCGACGTGGTGGCCGTGCACGAGGCGCTGCTCGCGCTGCAGGCGCACGACGCGCGCGCCGCGCGGGTGGTGGAGCTGAAGTTCTTCGGCGGCCTGGAGATCGAGGAGATCGCCGAGGCCCTGGCCATCAGCCCCGCCACCGTCAAGCGCGACTGGACCCTGGCGCGGGCCTGGCTGCGGCACGAACTGGGCGGCGCAGGCGCAGGCTGAGGCCGGCCACCAGGGCGGCCGCCACCAGCGGCAAGCTGCCCGGCTCGGGCACCTCGGCCGTGGCCTGCCAGGCGCCTTCGCTCAGGGCCAGGGCGGGCAGGAAATCCGTGATGGGGAGGTCGTGCACACCCGCGCCCCAGGGCGTGACCCAGCCGCTGCCGAAATTCGACGCGCAACCCACGCCACCGGTGTTCAGCCGGCAGTGCGCCTGCGCCTGGCCGCTGGCCGGCACCGCCTGGCTGCTCATCCAGTGGGTGCGCGACAGCGATCCGAAGCGCTGGTGGAAGTAGGCCGTGTAGGTCTCGCCCGCCTCCAGCTCGCCACTGGCCGCCAGCACCTGGCCGGACTCGTAGTCGCGGTTGAGCTCGAACTCGTAGACGTCCATGTTGTTGAGCCCGACATGCCGGCCCAGCAGGCCGCCCTGCACCATCAGCTGGCCCTGGCTGTTGAGGATGCTGATGCGGTAGAAGCGCTCCATGCCCGGGTAGCCGCCCACGTACTCCAGCGGCAGGTAGGCGTGCGTGGCTTGGCCGTTGCTCTGCGCGGTGAACTTGAAGCTGGCCGAGTAGATGTTGAAGTGGCTGGTGCAGAAGTAGTTGGCGCAGTAGCCGGAGATGTCGGCGTAGTGGTCGGTCTGGTAGCTCTGCGCGCCAGCGTCGCCGGCCAGCAGCGGGTTGAAGTTGCTGTACAGCGGGCCGGCCTGGGCCGCCGGGCCGGCGAAGGCGAGGGCGGCCGTGGTGGCGAGGGCCGCTGCAGCGGCGCGCAGGGCAGGGATGGGAAACAGGGTCATGGCGGCTCCGTGACGAGGTGATCGGCCGCCGGCATGGCAGCCCTCGTCCGGTCTACGCGGCAGCACGGCCGCCCGAAGATCAAGGCGGCGTCTGCACCCCCGTGAGCGCGGGGGCGGCGCTCAGCCCTGGCGCGCCAGGCGCTCGCTGCGCCAGTAGACGTCGTCGCCGCCCAGGCCGTCGAGGTTGGCGCGGTTGAGCACGCGCGCCAGCACGAAGAGCAGGTCGCTCAGGCGGTTGAGGTACTGGCGCGGCGCGTCGTTCACCGGCTCGGCCGCGGCCAGGGCCACCACGGCGCGTTCGGCGCGGCGCGCCACGGTGCGGCTCACGTGGGCCAGCGCGGCGCTGCGCGTGCCGGCGGGCAGGATGAACTCCTTCAGCCGCGGCAGCTGCTCGTTGTAGAGGGCCAGCGCTTCGTCGAGCCGCAGCACGGCCTCGGGCTTGAGCAGGGTGTAGCCCGGGATGCTGAGCTCGCCGCCCAGGTTGAAGAGCTCGTGCTGGATGGTCACCAGCAGCTCGCGCACGTCTTCGGGCAGCGGCTCGGCCAGCAGCACGCCGAGGCCCGAGTTCAGCTCGTCGACATCGCCCATGGCCATCACGCGCAGCGCGTCCTTGCGCGTGCGGCTGCCGTCACCCAGGCCGGTGGAGCCGTCGTCTCCGGTGCGGGTGGCGATCTGGGTCAGGCGGTTCGACATGGGGCGGCTCGGGCAGGCGGTGGACGAAGCCGCGTATTGGACCACCGCCGCCCTCACCCGCCCGCTGCATGGGTTGCGCGGGCCGCCGGGGTGCAGCCCGGGCGCGGCGCTCAGCCCAGCAGCCGCACCGCCACCCGCTGCAGCAGCGGCTTGCGGCGCCACTCGCGCGTGGCGCGGTCGGCGAAATCGCGGCCGCGGGGTGACAGGCGCCAGCACTTCGTGCGCGGGCGCTGGTCGGGCACCGTCACGGGGTCGATGAGGCCGTAGGCGCGCAGCGTGGGCATCGAGTGGTAGATCGGCGCGCCGCTGAGCACACAGCAGCTGTCGGTCTCGCCGTTCTGCACGAGCAAGTGGCCCTGTCGCAGCAGGTGGAGCACGTCCACGAACTCGGCACGGTCGGGAATGATCGGGGTCGGAGAGGGCATGGCTGGCTCCGGAAACAAGGGCACGAGCACCTTGATTTCGGCACGACGCGGCCGCCAGCAGCCTCCGAAATCCGGGGGATTCCCGGCCTGTTTCTACCGCGTCTGGCGCCGCCGCACCAGCAGGGCCGCCACGCCGCTGAGCATCAGGGCCCAGGTGGCGGGTTCGGGCACGGGGCTGAGGATGGGCTGCGTCGAGAAGCTCACCACCACCCAGCTGTCCTGGGTGCCAGCGCGCGGGTCGCCGGCGTTGTCGCCGAGGTAGGTGCGCATCTGGATGTCGGGGCGGCTCCAGACGCCGCTGGGCGAACCGCCATAGGCCCAAAAGCCGCTGGCCGAACCCGTGCCGCTGATGGCCTGGTTGAAGACGCCGGAGAAGAAGACGTTCGTGCTGGCGATGGCATTGCCGGTGGTGACGATGTTCCAGTCGAGCCGCCAGTACAGGTTCAGGGGCTGCGGGCCGAGCCAGATCGACGCGTAACCGTGGTGATTGGCATTGGTGCTGATGCCGTAGCCGGGCTCGTTGTCTCCCAGCACGTTCCACAGGTGGATGAAGGTGCTGGACACGGCGCCGTTGTCCAGCACCTGCTGCGGGCCGATGCTCACCTCGCCGCCGGAGTAGGTGTTGCCCACCGCGCCGCCGCGAGCGTTGAGTTCCCAGCCGACTGTGAGGTTGGCCTCGGCATTCGCATAGCCCGGCCGGCTGCTCCAGTTGCGCCCCTGTCCGCTCCAGCCCACCGACGAGCCGTCGGGGGCCGACGTGGCGCCGTAGCCCCAGTCGGGGCCGAGGTCGGAAGACCAGTCGGCGCCGGCCGACATCTGGCTGGCGGGCCAGCCGCCGGCCATCGTCCAGGCGATGAACTGGGCCTGCTGGGCTGCGGCGGGCAGGCTGGCGCACAGGGCCGCCAGCCCGAGGGCGGCGAGGGTCGCCGTGCGGGAGAAGGTGGTTTGCATGGTGGGCTCCTTTTCGGGTTTGGACACGAGGAAGATCAGGACAGCGGCAATCAAGCCGCAGCAGCAGCAGCGCGGCGGCGCAGCAGGAAGGCCCCCAGGCCCCCCAGCATCAGCGCCCAGGTGGCAGGCTCGGGCACCGCCGTCACCGACAGCGCGCCGCCGGCGTACAGATCGCTGGTGTCCCAGGCCAGGCCGTCGGCCAGCGTGGGCAAGGCCAGCGTGGTGAAGCTGCCGCTGACGCCGCCGTTCCAGTCGAAGAGGTCGATGGCGCTGCCGGCAGCCAGGCCGGAGACGAAGCCGCTGCCATCGGCCAGTGACAGCGTGGCGCCTTCCAGCAGCACGGCGCCGTTGAAGACGATGCGGTCGTGGGCCAGGGCGCCCGAAGCGCCAGCCTCGCCGTCAAGGGCTTCGGGCCCGGCGCCGCCCAGCTTCAGCGCCACCCCGGAAGCAAGCACGGTGCGCGGGTCCACCCGCAGCACGGCGGGCGTGCTGCTCAGCGCCAAGCCACCTTCGAAGCGCACCTCGCCCGCGCCGGTGAGCACGCCCGTGCCTTCCACCCGCCCGAAGAAGTTGGCCGCGCCGCCGGCCGACACGCGCAACTCGCCGCGGTGCACCAGGCTGCCGTAGAAGCTGGCGCGCGCGCCGTTGGACACCACCAGCAGGCTGTTGTTGGTGACCTTGCCGGTGACGCTGCTGTCGCCGAAGGTGACCACCACCGTGCCGGCGTTGAACAGCTGCGGGGCGCCTGCGCCCTCGGGCACGCTGATGTGCGCGCCCTGCAGGCTGACCTCGCCGAAGTTGGACAGGCCGCTGCCCAGCACCGCATCGGCCTGTTGCAGCTGCAGCCGGGCGCCGGCCTGGTTGTAGAAGGCGCCGCCCGCCACCTGCAGCCGCGCCGGTGCGAAGGCCGTGCCCTGGGCGCGCACGGTGCCCTGGTTGTCCAGGTAGGCCACGGCCAGCTGCTGCTGTTCACCGGCGCCCACCTCGATGCGGCCGCCGGCAAGCACGCGCAGATCGTCGCTGGTCTCCAGGCGCCCGCTGCCGCGCAGCACGCCGCCGCTGCCGATGGCCGATTCGGTGAAGGTGGCCACATCACCGTCGCCCAGCCGCGTGCTGCCGCCGTTCAGGTCCAGCGTGACCACGGTGCCCGCCGTGCCGCCGATGCGCAGCGAGCGCGCCTGGCCGTCGGCGCTGCCCCGCACGGTGGCGCTGCGGCCGGGGTCGATGACGACGTCGTGCATCGCGCCCACCTTCGCCGCCGCGGTGCCGGTGCCGGCCCAGTTCCAGCGCTGGCCGCTGGTGTCGTCCCAGGCGCCGTCGCCGCCGCTCCAGTCGGGGTGCAGCGTCATCAGGTAGGCGCGGCTGCCCGCGGCGGTGCTGGCGGTGCCCACCACCTGTGCGTAGCGGTTGATCCCGGTGGCCTCGACGAGGTTCAACCCCGGGCCGGCCAGGGCCGAGAGGTTGCTCATGCCCGCGCCTTCGCGCCAGAGCATGGCCACGTCGGCGCTGCCACCAGCCAGGCGCGAACTGCCCACCACCTGGCCGAAGTCGTTGAGGGCCAACGCCGCGCTGGTGCCGGCGCCCAGGTGGCCCAGGTTGCGCGTGCCCGTGGTGGACTGCCACATGAAGGCCAGCCGGTTGGTGTTGTCGACGAAGCCCGTACCCACGACCACGCCCAGGTTGTTGATGTCGCGCGGCGCCAGCGGCCGCGTGCTGTCCAGCGAAGGCAGCGTGATCACGCTGCCGTCGGCTTGCCACAGGTAGCCCACGCCGCCGCTGGGGCCGCCCACCATCTGCCCGGCGTCGTTGATGCCCGTGACCTGGCTGTTCTGCGGCTGCAGTTCCAGCAGGCTGCCGTCGTTGCCCCAGCGCATGCCGCGGTCGACGAAGGGCCCTGACCAGTAGCCGGCGGCCACGCCCGCTTCGTTCAGGGCGTTGGCACTGCCGCTGGGCTCACCCGAAGGCACCGGCAGCACGCGCAGCCCGGTGGTGGGCGACCAAAGGTAAGGCACGCTCCGGTTGCCCTGGGCAGTGCGCCCCACCACCTGCCCCGCGTTGTTGATCGCCAGCGCCTCGCCGATGAGGGCACCGGCCGGCGTCACCGCCTGCATGCCGCTGCCGGCCTGCCACAGGAAGCCGCGCGTGAGGCCGAGTTCGGTGCTGTTGCCCACCACCTGCCCGAGGTCGTTGATGCCGCGGGCAACGCTGGTGTTGCCGCCCAGCGTGGGCAGCAGTTGCACGGTGGCGCGCGGTGTGGGGGTCTGCGCCTGCGCCTGCATCTGAGTCTGCGCGGCCAGGCACAGCAGGGCGCCGGTGATGGCCGCCCGGCGCAGACCCCCCGGTGCGCCCCGGTGCGGGCGCTTCGGCCGGGCCGATGCGGCGGCGCTCGTGTGCTGGCTGCCGAGGGGCGCGGCGGCCTGGGCCGTGCGGCGGGGAGTGCGGGCGTTCATGGGTTCTCCTGTCCTGGTCTTCGCGTGTCAAGGGAGGCCAAACCGACCCGGTGGCAGGTCTGCGGCCTCATGGTCGGCAGCAGGCGTTTCACCCCCGTTACGCGCAAGCAGGGGCGGCGTGCCCACCCCGCTGGCCCGTTGCAGATAGGCGGCCACCGCGGCGGGCTCGGTGAAGAGTTCGGCGTGTTCGTCACCCACGGCGCGCAGCACGGCGCGGAAGGCATGGTCGTGCTGCCAGACACGCAGCGTGTAGAGCCGGGCTTCGTCCATCGCACGCACCTCCGGGCCAAGGCCCGAGGCGGTGGCCCCAGGCGTTCTTCCTGGGGCGGATGGTCGGGTGGGGGCGTTACCCCGGCGTTTCGCGACGGCGGCAGGCTCCCGCCAAGGCGGGATGGCGCGTCGCCTCAGGTGCTGGTGTGCAGCAGCGCGTCGATGGCCGCCTGCACGGTGGCCTCGGGGTCGGCGGCGGGCGGGCGGGGCTGGCCGCGGTCGAGCAAGGCCTGCAGCGTTTGGGCGGCCTGCTCGCGACGGCGGGCTTCGGTGGTGGGGTGGGCCACACAGGCGGCCAGCACGGCCGCGGCGCGGGCGCCTTCACCTTCTGCGGCCAGGGCGGTGGCGTGGTGGAAGGCCACGTCCACGAGCAGCGTCGAAGCCGCGCCGCGCTCACGGATCTGCTGCGCCACGCGCTGCAAGCGCAGCCCAGCCTGCTGCCTGCCGGCTGCGGTGCCCTCGGCGATGGCCGCCGCCGCCAGGCCCAGTTCGGCGGACAGCGCCACTTGCTGCAGCCCCGAGGCCCCGGCCAGCGCCAGGGCCTGCAGCAGGTGCCCGGTGGACTGCGTCGGCACGCCGCGGTCGAGGGCGAGCAGCCCCAGGCCGAGATGCACGAAGGGCAGCATGTTCGCCAGGGCGTGCTGCTGGCACAGCGCCAGCGCTTCGTCCAGCACACGCTGCGCCGACGGCCATTGGCCCAGCGCCCGGTGCAGGGACGCCAGGTTGTTCAGGTGCACCACGGTGGCGTTGGTGTCGGCGAGTTCGCGCGCCATCGCCAGCGCCTCTTCGTAGTGCTGCAGGGCCTGCGGCAGGCGGCCCAGCCGCTTCTCGGTGATGCCCAGGTTGCCCAACAGCGTGGCCTGGGCCTGGCGCTGCCCGTGGCGCCGCGCCAGCGCCAGCGCGCGCTGCTGCAGGCTGCGGCCACCGCTGTAATCGCCCGCCGCCACGGCGCAGTTGCCGAGCACGTTCAGGCTGCCGATCACGGTGCTCCATTCGTTGCCGGCCGTGGCCAGCGCCGCCTGGGCCACGGCCTGGGCCTGCACGAGATCACCCGCACGGTAGTGCAGCATGGCCACCTCCTGGCGCACCCGTGCCAGGGCCCGGGACGTCACGGGGTCGGCCGGTGCGGCTGGCGCCGCCTGCAGCGCCAGCCGCAACTCGGCCACGCCTTCGAGCAGCCGCCCGCGCACCTCGAAGAAGCAACGCAGCACCGGCACCATCACAGCCACCAGGTCGGCGCGCCCGGTGGCCACGGCGGTATGCCAGGCCGCGCGCACGTTGGCGCCTTCGGCCAGCACGGCACGGGCCATGCGGCCTGGGTCGGTGCGCAGCAGCGGTGCCAGTTCGTCGAGCCGGCGCGTGTAGTGCTCGGCATGGCGCTGGCGCATGGCGGCCTGGGCCTCGCCGGCCGTACCGCCGCTGTCAGCCTGTGCTGCCAGGCGAGCCGCGGCGTCGGTGGCCACCACCGGGTGCAGCGCGAAACGGCCTTCTTCGTCCACGGCCAGCAGGCTCTTGTCGACCAGCGACGACAGCAGCGGCAGCGAGCAGCCCGCCACGGCGCGCGCCGCCGTGGGCGTGAAGCCGCCGTGGAAGACCGACAGCGCCGCCAGCGCGCTGCGCTCCTGCGGCGCCAGCAGGGCCCAGGTGCCGTCGAGCACGGCGCGCAGGCTGGCGTGCTCAGGGCGTGCCAGCGGCGCGGCGCTGGCGGGGTCGCGCGCCAGCAGCTCGATCGAGCCCCGAAGGTCTTGCGCCACCTGCTCGGGCGGCAGCAGGCGCACCCAGCGCG
The DNA here is from genome assembly GCA_051861265.1 of Rubrivivax sp. Lineage (GTDB taxonomy): Bacteria > Pseudomonadota > Gammaproteobacteria > Burkholderiales > Burkholderiaceae_C > Rubrivivax. The sequence goes on along the minus strand of JBHYDA010000002.1, from coordinate 540,512 downwards.
CGGCCAGGGTGATGGCCAACGGCAGGCCGCCCACCGCTTCGACGATGGCCAGCACCGCGCCCAGGTGGCGCTGCAACTGGAAATCGCGCTGCACGGCCCGCGCGCAGCGCTCGAACAGGCGCACGGCGTCGTAGCTGCTGGCGGCCTCCAGGTCGCGGCTGTCTTCATCGGGCAAGGCCAGGCCGGCCAGCGGCTGCACCGCGTGATGCAGGCCCGGGTGCAGGCTGTCGTCGGGCCAGGGCAGGCGCTGGCGGGAGGTGAGCAGCAGCACGAGCTGCGGCGCGGCCTGCAGCAGGCGCTGCAGCGGCGCGGCCAGGCTGGTGAGGTGCTCGGCGTTGTCCAGCACCAGCAGGCAGGGTTGCACGGGCAACTGCTGCGCCAACTGGGGCACCGGGTCGGCGGTGTCGCGCGGGGCGGCGCCGAAGGCCTGGGCGATGCGTGCCAGCGCGGCACGCTCAGTTTGCAGGTCTTGCAGCTCCACCCAATGGCGTGCGCCTGGGAAACGCGGCGCCACGCGCGCCAGCAGCTGCTGTGCGAGGCGGCTCTTGCCCACGCCGCCCGGGCCCATCAGCGTGAGGGTGCGCAGGCCGGGCTCTGCCAGCAGCGCCTGCAGCGCGGCCAGCTCGGCGCGGCGGCCGATGAAGCCGTCGTCGGGAGGTGACGGCGGCACGGACGCCGGCTGTGGTGCGACGACCGGCGCGCCATGCACCAGCGCGCGCAGGGCCGCGGCCGGCTCCACGCCCAGTTCCTGCGCCAGCCGCGCCGCGTAACGCTGGTACTCGGCGCGCAGCTCGGCATGGTGGCCCAGCGCGGCCTGGGCCTGCAGCAGCAGCGTGAGCGCGGCCTCGTCCAGCGGGTCGATCTCCAGCAGGCGCCGCGCCACCGCGGCGCGCTGGCCGGCGTCGGGCTGGGCCTGGGCGTGGGCGAGCGCGGTGTCGCGCCAGGCGGATTCGAGCCGCGTGCGTTCGGCCTGCAGCCAATCGGTGAAGGCGCCGTTGCGGGGGTCGTCCAGGCCTTGCAGGGGCGGGCCGCGGCGCCAGGCCAGGGCGGCAGCGCGCTCGGCCGGCTGCTCGCGCTGGGCGCGGAAGGCCTGCACGTCGCTGTGCACCGGCCAGCGCAGCGCGTGGGCCTGCGCTTCCAGGGCCTGCACGCCCGGCAGGGCGTGCGCGTCGTGCACCACCTTGCGCAGGTTGCGGCGGGCGTCGGTGGCGCTGCGCTCGGGCCAGAGCAGCGCGGCCAGGCGGTCGCGCTCGACCCAGGCGCCGCCGTACAGCGCCAGCACGGCCAGCAGCTGGCAGCGGCGTTCGGCGCTGAAAACCCGCACGGCCCCGTCGGCGCCGCGCCATTCGGGCACGCCCCACAAAAGCAAAGGGGGCGGGCCGTCGGGGCTGGGGTGCATCGGGATGGGGGTGGGCGTGGCTTGCAGGCAAGATGCCGGGTCTGCCATCGCGCGTCAACCCGCCAGCCCCCCCATGAACGCACCCACGCCCGCCCAGCACCTGCAACGCCCCGTGCCCCCGGCCATGCTGGACGCGCTGCGCGCGGCCTTCGGCGAACGCTGCAACACTGCGCTGAGCGTGCGCGAGCAGCACGGCCGCGGCGAGAGCGTGTACGACGCCGCGCCGCCCGAGGCCGTGGTCTTCTGCGAGAGCAACGACGACGTGATGGCCGTGGTGCGCCTGGCCGCGGCGCACGGCGTGCCCGTCATCCCCTACGGCACCGGCACCTCGCTGGAAGGCCACCTGCTCGCGGTGCAGGGCGGCGTCAGCATCGACCTGAGCCGCATGAGCCGCGTGCTGCGCATCAACGCCGAAGACCTGACGGTGACGGTGCAGGCCGGCGTCACGCGCGAACAGCTCAACCGCGAGATCCGCGACAGCGGCCTCTTCTTCCCCATCGACCCTGGCGCCAACGCCAGCCTGGGCGGCATGGCCGCCACGCGCGCCAGCGGCACGAACGCCGTGCGCTACGGCACCATGCGCGAGAACGTGCTGGGGCTGACCGTCATCACCGCCGGCGGTGAGCTGATGCACACCGGCACGCGCGCCAAGAAGAGCAGCGCGGGCTACGACCTCACGCGGCTGTTCGTGGGCAGCGAGGGCACCCTGGGCGTGATGACCGAGATCACGCTCAAGCTCTACCCGCTGCCCGAGGCGGTGAGCGCAGCGATCTGCCACTTCCCGAGCATCGACGCCGCGGTGCAGACCACCATCCAGACCATCCAGATGGGCGTGCCGATCGCCCGCTGCGAGCTGCTGGACGCCAACGCCATCCGCGCCGTCAACCTGCACAGCAAGCTGGGGCTGCGTGAGGCGCCGATGCTGCTGATGGAGTTCCACGGCAGCGAAGCCGGCGTGCAGGAACAGGCCGAGACCGTGCAGGCCCTGGCCGCCGAGCACGGCGGCGAGGCCTTCCAGTGGGCGAAGACGCCGGAAGAGCGCACGCGCCTGTGGACGGCGCGCCACCAGGCCTACTTCGCGGCGTTGCAGTTGCGCCCGGGCTGCCGCTGCCAGAGCAGCGACACCTGCGTGCCCATCTCACGCCTGGCCGAGAGCATCAACGACAGCGTGGCCGAGGCCGAGGCCAGCGGCATCCCGTACTGGATCGTCGGCCACGTGGGCGACGGCAACTTCCACCTGAGCTACCTGATGGACCCGAACGACGCCGAAGAGGCCGCGAAGGTGGAGGAGCTCAACGTGCTGATGGTGCGCCGCGCGCTGCGGCTGGAAGGCACCTGCACCGGCGAACACGGCGTGGGCCTGCACAAGATGGGCTACCTGCTGGAAGAAGCGGGCGCGCCGGCGGTGGCGGCGATGCGGGCGATCAAGCAGGCGCTGGACCCGCTGAACATCATGAACCCGGGGAAGGTGTTTGCGGTGTGAGGACGCGAGCCCCTGGCTCTGTCGGTTTTCTTGACAACGCTTCAAGGTTTCGCCTGGCCAAGGCCTGCAAACACACGCCAGCGCTGCGATTTTCAGCACAGGCACGTCTGTTGCTTAGTCCCTTGTGACAGGGCGTTTTTGTCCTGAACAAAACCATGAGGACTCAGCCATGAAGCATTTGTCACGTTGGATCGGCGGCGCTGCGCTCGCTGCCGCTGCCCTCGGCGCCCAGGCGGAGGTGGTCATGACCACTTCCAGCCTGACAGGGTTTGTTGCCATCTCTGGGTTCCGCGACGGCTCGCCGAACACCTACACGGTGGCCTACCGTGACCTGACCGGCTCGTTGGTGCTGAACAACCTGCCGGCCGGCCCCTACACGATCAGCGTGCAGGGCTCTGGCAGTTTCGACGCCTATGGAGATTCGACGCCCGAAATTGCTGGCTCGGTGACGAACCCCCTGGCGATCTTCACTGGCGCCCTCGCCAACGGCGGTTTGTCGCTGCCGTCGTACCCATTCACGTTCACGGCAGGCGCCGCGGGCGTGAACGACACCTTGCTCGGCAACATCGCCTTCAGCACCAGCTACGACGGCGAAACCTCCGCGGCTGTCTTCAGCGCGATCACGGGCCTGTTCGGCATCAATTTCACCGATCCGACCGGTGCTGGCACGCTGGACATTACCGGCCAGATCTACTCTGACGGCATCGTGTTCAGCGTCACCGAGACGGCCAACTGGTTCACCGTCCCGCAGCTGGGCCTGACCAACGCTGGTTTCGGCGGTGTGCTGCTCGCGGCAGACCAGCAACTCGGCGGCGGCAACGGCATCATCGACGGCAATTTCTCCCTGCGCGACGTCCAAGTGACCGCTGTGCCCGAGCCCGCCTCGCTGGCGCTGGTGGGTCTCAGCCTGCTGGGTCTCGCCGCCACCCGCCGCCGCCGCGGCTGACGGCCAGCGCCGACGAAGGCGCTGCAAAGCAAACAGTGGCTCCCCGCGGGGAGCCACTGTTCATTTCACGGCAGGGATCTCAAACGTTGCCCGCCCAGGGCAGGATTTCCTCGGGCAAAGGCTCTTCGCGGTGCACCTCGCAGAAGCCGAGCAGGTGCACGGCGGCGCGCAGGCCTTCGAACCAGCGGCCGCGTCGTGCGGCCAGCAGGGTGAGGCTGCTGCCCAGGCAGACGATGAACAGCGCACCGTGCAGGCCGGGCAAGAGGGTCAGGGCCGGCAGGGCCAGCGGCAGGGAAGTGCGCTCCATGCCCCAGATGTTGCGGTGCCGCAGGCGCGGCCAAACGCGGAAATGCGGCGGCCCTGCGGCGCATTCCTGCGGTCTGCGTGGCTGTGCGCCGGGGCTCAGTGAAGCAGCGAAGCCAGCAACGCCGCCGCGTGCACCGCCCGCCGCTGCGCGCCGTGTTCGATCTGGTGGCGGCAGCTCGTGCCGTCGGCCACCACCACGGCACCGGGCTGCTGGCGGATGGCGGGCAGCAAGCTCAGTTCGGCCATCTGCATCGACACCGCCTGGTGGCGCGCCTCGTAGCCGAAGTTGCCGGCCATGCCGCAGCAGCTGCTCTCGATCAGCTGGGGCTCGGCGCCCGGGATCAGCTTCAGCACCTCCAGCACCGGGCTGACGGCGCCGAAGGCTTTCTGGTGGCAGTGGCCGTGCACGAGGAGCGGCTGGTCCAGCGGCCTCAGCTTCAGGGCGAAGCGGCCGGCCTTCACCTCGCGGGCGATGAATTCCTCGAAGAGCAGGGCCTGCGCCGCCACCGCCTCGGCCTTGGGGCCGAGCTTGAGCGCCAGCGCTTCGTCGCGCAGCGTGAGCAGGCAGCTGGGCTCCAGGCCCACCACGGCGATGCCGGCGCTGGCCAGCGGCAGCAGCGCATCCAGCAGCGCCGAGAGGCTGGCGCGCGCCGCGTCCACCTGGCCGGCGGCCAGCATGGTGCGGCCGCAGCAGTGGTGGCCGCCGTCCTTGCTGACCGTGTGCAGCGTGTAGCCCGCGGCGTGCAGCACACGCGCGGCATCGAGCGCGTTTTCGGTTTCGAAGCCGCCGTTGAAGGTGTCGACGAAGAGCACGGCCACCTTCTGCCCGGCGCGTGCGGCCGCGATGGCCGCGTCGGCGCTCACGAACGGCGTGCCGCTGCGGGCGCGGCGCGCCCAGAAGGTGTCGCGGCGGAAGGCCGGCAGCGTGCGGCCGGCGGCGATACCCAGCCAGCGTTCGCCCAGCCGCCGCGCCAGCGGGCTGCGGTTGCGCAGGTTCAGCAGCGCGGCCAGGCCCGGCACGCGCGCGGCGCGTTGCACCTGCTGCGGCAGGCCGCCGAGCAGCTTGTCTTTCAAAGTGAATCCGTGGCGCGCCTTGTACTGCGCGGTGAACTCGACCTTCATGCGGGCCATGTCCACGCCCGTGGGGCAATCGCGCTTGCAGCCCTTGCAGCTGACGCAGAGGTCCATCACCTCGGCGACGGCTTCGGAGGTGAAGGCGTCGGGGCCAAGCTGCCCGCTCAGGGCCAGCCGCAGGGTGTTCGCACGCCCACGCGTGAGGTGCTGCTCATCGCGCGTGACGCGGTAGCTCGGGCACATGGTGCCGGCGTCGAACTTGCGGCAGTGGCCGTTGTTGTTGCACATCTCCACAGCCATGGCCAGGCCGTGCGTGCTGTCGCCACCGGTGCCAGGGGCGGTGGTTTCCTCGGTGACGGGGTCGGCCTTGACGTTCCACGCGCTCCAGTCGAGCACGGGTGTCAGTGCAATCCGGCGGTAAGGCTTGGGCGCGTTCGCCGGGGGAAAGCGGAAGAGCGCGCCCTCGTCCATCTTCGGCGTGTCGACGATCTTGCCAGGGTTGAAGAGGCGATGCGGGTCGAGCTCGTGCTTCAGCGCGCGGAAGGCGTCGTTGAGCTTGGGGCCGAACTGCCATTCGATCCACTCACCGCGGCACAGGCCGTCGCCGTGTTCGCCGCTGAAGGCGCCTTTGTACTTGCGCACCAGCGCGGCCGCTTCTTCGGCGATGGCGCGCATGCGGTGCGCGCCGTCCTGGCGCATGTCGAGGATGGGCCGCACATGCAGCGTGCCCACGCTGGCGTGCGCGTACCAGGTGCCGCGCGTGCCGTGGCGCGCGAACACCTCGGTCAGCGCGTCGGTGTACTCGGCCAGGTGCACCAGCGGCACGGCGCAGTCTTCGATGAAGCTCACCGGCTTGCCGTCGCCCTTCAGGCTCATCATGATGTTCAGGCCGGCCTTGCGCACCTCCCACAGCTGCTTTTGCGCGGCTTCGTCGGGCATGGCCACCACGGTGCCGGGCAGGCCCAGGTCGCCCATCAGGGCTTCCAGATCGCGCAGCCGGTGCAGCAGCGCGGCCTTGTCCGCACCGGCGAACTCCACCAGCAGGATGGCCTCGGGCAGCGTGCCGTCCTGCGCGATCAGCGCCGTCTTCATGGTCGGCGCGAAGGCCGGGTTGGCCAGCGCCAGCGCCAGCATCGTGCGGTCGACCAGCTCCACCGCCGTGGGGCCCAGCTTCACCAGGTGCTGCGCGCTGTCCATCGCGCGGTGGAAGCTCGCGAAGTTCACGATGCCCAGCGCCTTGTGGCGCGGCAGCTCGGTGAGGTTCAGTGTGAGGCTCTTCGTGAAGGCCAGCGTGCCTTCGCTGCCCACCAGCAGGTGCGCGAGGTTCACGCCGCCATCGGCCGTGTACGGACGCTCGCTGCGGGGGTGGAAGATGTCGAGGTTGTAGCCGGCGACACGGCGCATCACCTGCGGCCAGTGCACCTCGATCTCGGCGCGGTGCTGCTCGACGAGGCCGCGCACGAAGTTCGCGATCTGCGCCGCACGGCCGCTGGCGTGTTCGACACGGCCGAAGTCGACCAGCGCCCCATCGGCCAGCCAGGCCTGCGCGCCGGCCACGTTGTGCACCATGTTCCCGTAGAACAGGCTGCGGCTGCCGCAGGAGTTGTTGCCCGCCATGCCACCCAGCGTGGCCTGCGCGCTGGTGGACACGTCCACCGGGTACCACAGGCCGTGTTTCTTCAGCGCGGCGTTGAGGTGGTCGAGCACGAGGCCGGGCTCCACCGTGGCGGTGCGGGCCTCGGGATTCACATCCAGCACGCGGCGCAGGTGCTTGCTGCAGTCGATGACCAGCGCCGCGCCCGTGGTCTGGCCGCACTGGCTGGTGCCGCCGCCGCGCGGCAGCACGGGCACTTTCAGCTCGCGCGCCACGGCCAGCGCGGTGGCCACGTCTTCCGGCGTGGTGGGCACGAACACGCCCACGGGGGTGATCTGGTAGATGGACGCGTCGGTGGCGTAGCGGCCGCGCGAGGCGGCGTCAAACATCACCTCGCCTTGCGTTTCAGCGCGCAGGCGGCGGGCCAGGGACTCGCACACCTCGTTGGGCGGCAGGGTGGTGTGCGGGTGTTCCGGCGGCGCGCCCAAGCGCGTGGTCTCTTCGCGGGTGAGCGCGTTCATGCCTGCTGCCCCTGCCAGCCGGCGTGCACGCTGCCGGCGCGCATCAGCTCCAGCACGGTGTCGCGCTTGTGCGCCAGGTGCGTTTTCAGGATCTGCCGCAGCGCCGCGCCGTCGCGGGCGTCCAGCGCTTCGAGCATCTGCGTGTGCTCCTGCATCGCGCGCTGCCACTTGGCCTCGTTCTGGTTGGTGCGGAAGCGCAGGCTCTGCACGCGCGCATTCACCTTGCGCAAGGTGCTGTCCAACACCGGGTTGGCGGCAGCCTCGGCGATGCCGGCGTGGATCAGCGCGTTCAGCCGGTAATAGCCCGAGAGGTCTTGCCGCGCGTGGCAAGCCAGCATCTCGTAGTGCTTGGCGCGCAGCTCGTGGCGCGCGGCATCGCTGATGCGCTGCGCGGCCAGCTCGCCGGCCAGGCCTTCCAGCTCGGCCAGCAGCTCGAAGCTGTGCATGACATCGGCCTCGGCCAGCTTCACGGCCACGGCGCCGCGGTTGGGCAGCAGGTCCACCAGGCCCTCGGCGGCCAGCATCTTGATGGCCTCGCGCAGCGGCGTGCGGCTGATGTGCAGCGCCTCGGCGAGTTCACGTTCGTTGAGCTTGGCGCCCGGGGCGATGCGGCCTTCCACCAGCCAGGTGCGCAGGCGTGCGGCGGCCTGCTCGTGCAGCCCCGCGGGGCCGATGTCGATGATGTCTGCCATGGTGGCGGCATTCTGCATGCAAAGCTGGAAGCCTGTCACTGCAGGCCCTGCGGGTAATCCAGCAAACCGACCTCCGTTTTGCATGCAAAACTTCGGCGCGAAAGGATCCCCCATGCTCACGCTGAACCAGCACCCTTCCGGCCGGCACTTCCTGCAGATTCCTGGCCCCAGCCCGGTGCCCGACCGCATCCTGCGTGCGATGAGCCTGCCCACCATCGACCACCGCGGCCCCGAGTTCGGCCGCCTGGGCCTGAAGGTGCTGGCCGGCATCCAGCAGATCTTCCAGACGCAGCACCCGGTGGCCATCTACCCCGCCAGCGGCACCGGCGCCTGGGAAGCGGCGCTGGCCAACACCATGAGCCCGGGCGACTTGGTGCTGATGGTCGAGACCGGCCAGTTCGCCACGCTGTGGCAGAAGATGGCCACGCGCCTGGGCCTGCAGACCGAGTTCTTGAGCGAGCCCGGCACCTGTTCTGAGACCGGCCTGCCGGCGAGCTGGCGCCGCGGCGTGAACGCCGCGCTGATCGAAGAGCGCCTGCGTTCGGATGCCGGCCACCAGATCAAGGCCGTGTGCGTGGTGCACAACGAAACCAGCACGGGCGTGACGAGCGACATCGCCGCCGTGCGCCGCGCGATTGACAGCGCCAAGCACCCGGCGCTGCTGATGGTGGACACCATCTCCGGCCTGGCCAGCGCCGACTACCGGCACGACGAATGGGGCGTGGATGTGGCCATCAGCGGCTCGCAGAAGGGCCTGATGCTGCCGCCGGGCATCAGCTTCAACGCGCTGAGCCCGCGCGCGCTGGAGGTCAGCAAGACCTCGAAGCTGCCCAAGAGCTTCTGGGCCTGGGACGAGATCGTGGAGATGAACAAGGGCGGCTACTGGCCCTACACGCCCAGCACCAACCTGCTCTACGGCCTGCACGAGGCGTTGGAGATGCTGCTGGAGCAAGGTCTGCCCACGGTGTTGGCGCGCCACCAGCGCTGGGCCGCCGGCGTGCGCGCGGCCGTCACCGCCTGGGGCCTGCCCATCCAGTGCGCCGACCCGGCCGTCTACTCGCCGGTGCTCACCGGCGTGGTCACGCCAGTGGGCGTGGATGCCGACGCAGTGCGCAAGCTCATCCACACGCGCTACGACATGAGCCTGGGCACGGGCCTGGGCAAGGTCAAGGGCCGCATGTTCCGCATCGGCCACCTGGGCGACTGCAACGACCTCACGCTGGTGGCCACCGTGGCCGGCTGCGAGATGGGGCTCAAGCAGGCCGGCGTGAAGCTGGCCGGGAGTGGCGTGCAGGCCTTGATGGAAGTTTTCAGCGCCCCGCACGGCTGAGGCAGCCACCCCCATCCCAAACCACAACCAGGAGACACGACGATGAAGAGACGCACCCTGATCCAAGGCGCCGCCGCGGCACTGGCAGCCCCGAGCGCGGTCTTCGCGCAGAGCGGCTGGCCCAGCGGCCCGGTGAAGATCGTCGTGGGCTTCCCGCCCGGCGGCGGCACCGACGCGCTGGCCCGCGTGGTCAGCGCCAAGCTCACGCAGATGTGGGGCCAGCAGGTCATCGTCGAGACCAAGGCGGGCGCGGCCGGGCTGATCGCGGCCGAGCACATCGCGCAGCAGCCGGGCGACGGCAGCGTGCTGCTGATGGCGCACATCAACAGCCACGCCCTCGGCCCGGCGCTGCAGGGCGCCAAGCTGCGCTACAACGCCGAGAAGGACTTCGTGCCCATCTGCCTGGTGGGCGTGACGCCCAACCTGCTGGTGGCCAACCCCGGCGTGCCCAACAAGAGCGTGGCCGAGGTGGTGGCGCGCTGCCGCGCCGAGCCGGGCAAGATCGCTTTCGCCTCGGCCGGCCAGGGCTCGGCGCAGCACCTGGCGCTGGAGATGTTCAAGGTACGCGCGAAGGTCGACGCCATCCACGTGCCCTACAAGGGCAGCGGCCCGGCGCTGACCGACCTGATGGGCGGCCAAGTGCAGTACTGCTTCGAGACCATGACCTCGGCCACGCCGCACGTGAAGAGCGGCAGGATCGTCGCCGTGGCCCAGACCCGCCTGCAGCGCGCCAAGGGCCACCCCACGGTGCCCGCGATGCAGGAGCAGGGCTTCGACGGCTTCGAGGCCACCACCTGGTACGGCCTGGTCGGCCCCAAGGGCCTGCCGGCGGCGATTGCCGACAAGATCAACCGCGACACCAACACCGTGCTGGCCATGCCCGACGTGGTGGCGCAGCTGGAAACCTACGGCGCCGAAGACGGCGGCGGCAGCCGCGAGAAGTTCGCGCAGTTCATCCTGAGCGAGCAGGCGAAGTGGGCGAAGGTGGTGAAGGACGGGAATGTGAAGGTGGACAGCTGAGGCGCGCCGCCTCGGCCGATCACTTTCACCCGCCCAGCGGCGTCGGCAACTGCGGCGGTTTGCTCAGCAGCGGCGTCAGCGCCGCCGCGGGCATGGGGCGGCCGAGCAGGTAGCCCTGCACCTCGTCGCAGCCCATCGCGCGCAGGGCGTGCAGCTGCTCCACCGTCTCCACGCCCTCGGCCACCAGCTGCAGGTTGAAGCCGCGGGCGATGCCGACGATGGCCTGGATGATGGGCGAGTCGCCCTCGGTGCCGAGATCGCGCACGAAGCTCTGGTCGATCTTCAGGCTGTGGATGGGAAAGCGGCGCAGGTAGGCCAGTGACGAGTAGCGCGTGCCGAAGTCGTCGATGGCCACGCGCACGCCCTGCGCGCGCAGGCGTTCGAGCTTCTCCACCACGCTGGGCGCGTCGTCGAGCAGCATGTTCTCGGTGATCTCGATTTCCAGCGCGCCTGGCGGCAGCAGGTGGCGCGCCAGCGGCGCCGTCACGCGCTCGACGATGTCGTTGCGCGCCAGCTCCAAGGGCGACAGGTTCACCGCCATGCGCAGGTGGCGGTGGCCCAGCGCATGCCACAGCGCCAGCTGGCTGCAGGCGCGTTCCAGCACCCAGTCGCTCAGCGCGCAGATCATCCCGGTCTCTTCGGCCAGCGCCACGAACTGCCCCGGCAGCAGCAAGCCCAGCACCGGATGGCGCCAGCGGATCAGCAGTTCCACGCCGACGATGCGCCCCTGGGCCAGGCTGACCTGCGGCTGGAAGTGCGCCTCGAACTGGCCTTGCGCGATGGCGCGGCGCAGGTCGTTCTCCAGCGCCAGGCGTTGCGTGTGGCCGGCGTTCATCTCGGTCGTGAACATGCGCCCGCCGTTGCGTCCGCTGGTCTTCACCTCGTACATCGCGATGTCGGCGTTCTGCATCAGCTGCTCGGCCGTGAGCCCGTCGCGCGGGTAGGTGGCGATGCCCACGCTGGCGGTGGCGCGGAACTCGCGGTCGCCCAGCAGGAAGGGCTTGTCCAGCTCGGCCAGGATCTTCTGCGCGATGGGCAGCGCGTCGTCCGCGTTCGTCAAGTCGGGCAGCAGCACGGTGAACTCGTCGCCACCCTGGCGCGCCACGGTGTCACCGGCGCGCACGCAGCCGCGCAGGCGGTGCGCAAAGCTGCGCAGCAGCTCGTCGCCCAGCAGGTGGCCGTAGGTGTCGTTCACGAGCTTGAAGCGATCCAGGTCGATGAACATCACGCCCACCAGCTGGCCGCGGCGTTCGGCCTGCACCAGCGCGAGTTCGAGGTGGTCTTTGAAGAGCCGGCGGTTGGGCAGGTCGGTCAGCTGGTCGTGCAGGGCCTGGAAGCTGATGGTCTCTTCGGCGCGCTTGCGGTCGGTGATGTCGCGCACCACGCCGTAGCTGCCCACGAAACGCCGCCGCAGCCGCGCACCCTGCGGCGCGCCAGGCGCCGGGCTCGCAGGTGCGGTGTCGTCGTACACGCCCATGGCGCTGACCGTCGTCACCAGGTGCCGCTGCGCGCGCCCGCCCGCCAGGCGCGGCCCGCACAGCAGGCGCAGTTCGATGTTGGTGGAAGCGCGTTCGTCGCTGCGGCGTTCGGCGAACGCGAAACGAGCCAAGGCCACGTCGTCTTCGTGCACGACGCGCGTGTAGTGGCTGCCCAGCAGCTCGTCGCGGGCGTAGCCGAGCAGCGACTCGACACGCGGGTTCACGAAGACGAAACGCCCGTCCTCGTCGAGCGTGTAGACGAAGTCGGGCGAGCTTTCCACCAGGAAGCGGTGCAGCCGCTCCGAGTGCGCCAGCCGCGCCGTCATCTCGGCGTTCTCGCGCTGCAGGCGCAGGCGCAGCAGCGTCTGCTCCACGCGTTCGGGCAGGAAATCGAGGTCGTCGGGCTTGCGCACGAAGTCGAGCGCGCCGTGGCGCAGCGCGCGCACCGCGGCTTCCAGTTCGCGCTGGCCGCTGACCATCATCACGCCGGTGTTCGGGCGGTTCTCGGCCAGCCAGCGCAGCACGTCCAGGCCCGAAACGCCGGGCAGGCCGATGTCGAGCAGCACCAGATCGAAGGGACGGCTCTTCAGCGTGGCCAGCGCCTCTTCGCCAGAGCCGGCTTCGGCGATGTCGCGGCCGGGCTGCGTGAGCAGCAGGCGGAAGCTGCCACGCAGGCGCGCGTCATCGTCCACGAGCAGCAGTTGCGGCGTGCCGGGGCCAGCCGGCAACGGCGTGTGGAGGTGGTCAACCAGCGCGTTCATGGGGCTGCGGGCGGAGCGGTCAGGCGCTGGGCAGGGGCTGCGGCGCCGGCATCCGCGCCGGCTTGGGCAGCCTGCTGCGGCAGCAGGATGAAGAAACGGGTGCCGCGGCCCGGCTGGCTCTGGCAGGCGATCTCGCCGCCCAGGCGGGTGACGAGGTTGTGCACGATGGACAGCCCCAGGCCCGAGTGCCCGGCACGGCGGGTGCGGCCCAGCGGCCGGAACAGCGACACCATCACGTCGCCTGGCAGGCCGGGGCCGTTGTCGGCGATGCACAGCTGCGTGTAGATGCGGCCGTCGCGGTGGATGTGGTCGGCGGTGCTGGTGGTCACGCGCGCGCCGGGGGGCAGCGCCTCGGCCGCGTTCTTCCACAGGTTCAGCACGATCTGGCGCAGGCCGTCGCGGTCGGCACGCGTGGCGGCCAGCGGCCGCTGCAGCTCCAGCACCAGCTCGATACTGGCGCGGCCGAACAGCGGCTCGGCATACAGCGCGTGCAGGCCCTCGACGGCGGTGTTGAGGTCCAGCGTGTCGGCGCCGGCGCCGCTGGCCGCCGAGGGCGGCGGCTCGCCCAGCTGGCGCACGATGCGGCCCACGCGGTCGATCTCCTCGTGCAGCACCTGCAGCTCTTCGCCGAGCTGCACGCCTTCGGGCAGCTTGCGCCGCACCAGGGTGAGGTAGTTCTTGATGATGCCCAGCGGGTTGCTGACCTCGTGCACCACCTGGCGCTCGCGCTCGCGCAGGCGGTCGGCGGTGGCGGCTTCGAGCTCGCGGTCGCGCTCGCGCTGGGCTCGCCACTGCTGCAGGTGGCCGGCCAGCAGCCCGGCAAAGCTGCCCAGCAGGGCCAGGCGCTGCTCCAGCCGTTCGGCCTGCAGGCGGCCCACCGGGCAGGCCATCACGCCCAGCACCACGCCGCCGGCGGCCATGGGCACGCACAGCAGGCCTTCGCTGCCCAGCGCGCGGGCCAGCTGCAGGTCGCTGACGGACAAGGGCCCCGAAGGCCCGCTCTCGAAGGTGGAGCAGGTGCGGCCCGTCAGCGCCGCGCGGCCGCAGGCGCCCGAGGCCGCGGTCTGCAGGTTGACCTGCAGGCGCTGCAGCTGGGGCGGCTGGCCCGGCAGCGACAGCGCCGAGAGCACGGCGTCTGCGCCGCTGCGCAGCAGAAAGACGACATCGCGCACGCCGAAGAGGATGCGCGCCGATTCGCGCGCGGCGTTGAGCAGCTGCGGTTCGCTGTCGGCCGCGGCCAGCTCGTGCTGCAGCGGCTGCAGCGTGGCCATCGCGCTGAGCGTCTCGCGCAGCTTCTCGCGGGCCACATCGGGCGTGGCCGGTGGCGCCGGGCGCCACAGCGGCAGGGGCGAAGGCCCGGCGACGGTTTTCACACCCAGGGCGCCGGCCAGCGCGGCCACATCGGCCTGCGCCTGCCCCACCAGGCGCGCCAGCTGCATGGCGGGCAGGCCCACCAGGTGGCCGGCCGATTCGAACGCGGCGGCATCCGGCGCGGCATCGGCGGCCAGCGCGTCGCAGGCGTGCGCCACCCAGAGCGCACGTGTCAGCGGGTCGGCCAGCGCCACGTCTTCCGGGCTGTGGTGGTGGAAGAGCAGCGCATCGGCCATGAAGGACGGCAGCTGCCAGCGGTCGACCAGCCAGGCGCCCACGGCGGCGTGGTCGGTCTGCAGCGCGGCGCGTTCCAACGGCACCAGCGCCGTTTCGGTGCCGCCGGCTTCGCCCAGCAGCGGGCCGTAGCTGCTGGGCAGGCCACCCAGCAGCAGCAGCTCGCCCACGTCGTGCAGCAGGCCGGCGAGGTAGGCTTCCTCGGGGTTGGGCTGCTCGGTGGCCGTGGCGATGGCCTGCGCCAGCTCGGCCACCATCAGCGCGTGGCGCCAGAAGCCGTCGAAATCGCCGGCCCGCGCACCGGCGAGCCCGGCGAAGGCCTCACGCACGGCGATGCTGGCGGCGATGCTGTGCAAGGTGCGCACGCCCAGCACCTGCAGGCACTGCTTCAGGCTGCGCAGTTCACCGCGGGTCTTGAAGGCGGCCGAGTTGGCGACCGTCAGCACGCGCGCGGCGAGCGCGGGTTCGCGCCGCACCAGCTCGGCCAGCTCGTCCATCGAGACGTCGTCGCGCGCCACCGCCTGCAGGAAGGCCAGCACCGCGCCCGGGGGCGTGGGCAGGTCCAGCGACTCCAGCGCTTCCAGCGTCGGACGGGGCAGGTTGAGCAAATCGGGGCCTTGGGGCGTGGGCAGCTGTTCAGGACTGGGCTGGACTGGGCTGGACAAACACCAGTCAATCCTCAATGGTAACGAGATCGTTACCGAGTTTTTCTGTTCGGCAGGGCCCCGTGCCCTGCCGAACGGGCCAGTTTCAGGCCGCAGCTGGCCCCGGCACGCCCAGGCGCTTGGTCACGTCGCCCTTGGCGTTGACGCTCTCCAGTTGCACGCCGAAGCCCCACAGCCGCGCCACGTGTTTCAGCACCTCCTGGCCGCTGTCGTGCAGCGGGCGGTCCTGGTGCTGGAAGTGCCGCAGCGTGAGGCTGCGGTCGCCGCGCAGGTTGACGTTCCAGACCTGGATGTTGGGTTCACGGCTGCCCAGGTCGTACTGGTGGCTCAGCGATTCGCGCACGCGGCGGTAGCCGGCTTCGTCGTGGATGGCGCTGACCTCCAGCTCGTTCTGCTTCTCGTCGTCGGTGATGGCGAACAGGCGCAGTTCGCGCATCAGCTTCGGGCTGAGGTACTGGCCGATGAAGCTCTCGTCCTTGAAGTTGCGCATGGCGTGGTCCAGCACCGGCAGCCAGGGCTTGCCGGCGATGTCGGGGAACCACTGGCGGTCTTCTTCGGTGGGGTGCTCGCAGATGCGCTGGATGTCGGTGTACATCGCAAAACCCAGCGCGTAGGGGTTGATGCCGCTGTAGGCGCGGTGGCCCACCGGCGGCTGGTAGATCACGTTGGTGTGCGAGGTCAGCCACTCCAGCATCACGCCGTCGGTGAGGAAGCCGTCGTCGTACATGGTGTTGAGCAGGCGGTGGTGCCAGAAAGTGGCCCAACCCTCGTTCATCACCTGCGTCTGGCGCTGCGGGTAGAAGTACTGCGCCACCTTGCGCACGATGCGCACGATCTCGCGCTGCCAGGGCTCCAGCAGCGGCGCGTTCTTCTCGATGAAGTACAGCAGGTTCTCCTGCGGCTCTTCCGGAAAGCGCTTGGCCTCAGGCGCCACGCCTTCCTTGGCGGCCATGCGCGGCAGCGTGCGCCACAGGTCATTGACCTGGCGCTGCGCGTAGGCCTCGCGGTCGATGCGTTCGCTGAGTTCTTGCGCCAGGCTCTTGCGGCTGGGGCGGCGGTAGCGGTCGACGCCGTGGTTCTGCAGTGCGTGGCAGCTGTCGAGAAAACTCTCCACCGCCTCCAGGCCGTGCTTCTCTTCGCACTGCGCGACGTAGTGCTTCGCGTAGACCAGATAGTCGATGATGGACGCCGCATCGGTCCACATGCGGAAGAGGTAGTTGCCCTTGAAGAAGCTGTTGTGGCCGTAGGCCGCGTGCGCAATCACCAGGGCCTGCATCGCCAGCGTGTTCTCTTCCATCAGATAGCTGATGCAGGGGTTGCTGTTGATGACGATCTCGTAGGCCAGGCCCATGTGGCCGCGCTTGTAGTTCTTCTCGGTCGCGATGAATTCCTTGCCGTAGCTCCAGTGCCGGTAGTTCACCGGCATGCCCACGCTGGCGTAGGCGTCCATCATCTGCTCGGCGGTGATGATCTCCAGCTGGTTCGGGTAGGTGTCCAGGCCGAAACGATCGGCCGTGGCCTTGATGACGCGGTGGTACTGCTCGATGAGCTCGAAGCTCCAGTCGCTGGTGGCGGGCAGCGGCTCGCCGGGGCGCTGGGCCAGCGGCAGTGGTTGTTCCAGGGCCAGGGGACGGGCTTTCATGCGGCGGTCCTCATGCGGCTTTCGCCCCTTCCTTCTTGAAGAGATCGCGGAACACCGGGTAGATCTCGCTGGCCTGCACGGCCTTGCGCATCGCGAAGTGGCGGTGCGCGGCCTGCAGCTGCGTGTACTCGTCCCACAGGTTCTGCTCTTCCTCGGCCACCTGCACGTAGGCGAAATAACGCACCAGCGGCAGGATCTTCTCGCTGAGGATCTCGCGGCAGCGGCCGCTGTCGTGGTGCCAGTTGTCGCCGTCGCTGGCCTGTGCGCCGTAGATGTTCCACTGCGCCGGGTCGTAGCGCGCCTTGATGATCTCTTCCATCAGCACCAGCGCGCTGCTGACCACGGTGCCGCCGGTTTCACGCGCGTGGAAGAAGTTCTGCTCGTCCACCTCCTGCGCCTGCGTGTGGTGGCGGATGAAGACGAGGTCGATCTTCTCGTAGTGCCGCGTGAGAAACAGGTACAGCAGGATGAAGAAGCGCTTGCTGAGCTCTTTGCGCGCTTCGTCCATGCTGCCGCTGACGTCCATCAGGCAGAACATCACTGCCTTGCTGGTGGGCACCGGCACCTTGATGCGGCTGCGGTAGCGCAGGTCGATGGGGTCGAGGTAGGGGATGCGTTCGATGCGGCCGCGCAGCAGGCGGATTTCTTCGGCCAGGTCCTTGATGGCCGCCTCGGCCACGGCGTCGCCCGGTTGCAGCGCGGCCTGCATCTCGGCCAGGCGCGCCTGCATCTCGTGCAGCTCGCGCCGCGGCCCGTTGCCCAGGGCGATGCGCCGGCCCAAGGCGCCGCGCATGCTGCGCACCACGTGCAGGTTGTTGGGCGTGCCGTCGCTGGAGAAGCCCGCGCGCTGGCTCTTCCATTCGGGCATCTCGGCGAGTTGCGTGCGCACCAGGTGCGGCAGCGCCAGATCTTCGAAGAAGACCTGCATGAACTCTTCCTTGCTCAGCGCGAAGACGAAGTCGTCCTCGCCTTCGCCCTGGTCGCTGGCCTGACCCTTGCCGGAGCCACCACCGCCCTGCCCGCCTTTGGGTCGCTCGATGCGGTCGCCCTGCACGAAGTCCTTGTTGCCCGGGTGCACGACCTCGCGCACGCCGCCCGGGCCGTGGCCGAAGACGGGTTCGCTCAGGTCCTTCTTCGGGATGTGGATGTCTTCGCCGCGCTCGACATCGCTGATGCTGCGGCCGTCGATGGCGCGCTTGACCGCTTCGCGGATCTGCTCCTTGTGGCGGCGCAGGAAACGCTCGCGGTTGCCGATGGACTTGTTCTTCCCGGCAAGGCGGCGGTCGATGATCTGCTGCATCAGCTGCTCTTCCGCACGCGCAGGTACCACTCGCACAGCAGTCGCACCTGCTTCTGCGTGTAGCCCTTGGCCACCATGCGCGTGACGAAGTCTTCGTGCTTCTTGGCCTCGTCGGCGCTGGCCTTGGCGTTGAAGCTGATCACCGGCAGCAATTCCTCGGTGTTCGAGAACATCTTCTTCTCGATCACGGTGCGCAACTTCTCGTAGCTCGTCCACAGCGGGTTCTTGCCTTGGTTGTTGGCACGCGCCCGCAGCACGAAATTGACGATCTCGTTGCGGAAGTCCTTCGGGTTGGCAATGCCCGCGGGCTTCTCGATCTTCTCCAGCTCGGCGTTCAGCGAGCCGCGGTCGAAGACTTCGCCGGTGTCGGTGTCGCGGTACTCGTGGTCCTGGATCCAGTAATCGGCGTAGGTGACGTAGCGGTCGAAGATGTTCTGGCCGTATTCGGAGTAACTCTCCAGGTAGGCCGTCTGGATCTCTTTCCCGATGAACTCGGCATAACGCGGCGCCAGCAGTTCCTTGATGTAGCCGACGTACTTGTCTTCCAGCTCCTTGGCGAACTGCTCGCGCTCGATCTGCTGCTCCAGCACGTACATCAGGTGCACGGGGTTGGCCGCCACTTCGGTGCTGTCGAAGTTGAAGACCTTGCTGATGATCTTGTAGGCAAAGCGCGTGCTGATGCCGTTCATGCCCTCGTCCACACCGGCGTAATCGCGGTACTCCTGGTAGCTCTTGGCGCGCGGGTCGGTGTCCTTCAGGTTCTCGCCGTCGTAGACCAGCATCTTGGAATAGAGCGACGAGTTCTCCGGCTCCTTCAGGCGCGTGAGGATGGCGAACTGGCTCATCATCTTCAGCGTGCCCGGTGCGCAGGTGGCGGCGGCCAGCGACGAGTTCTTCAGCAGCTTCTCGTAGATCTTGATCTCTTCGCTCACGCGCAGGCAGTACGGCACCTTCACGATGTAGATGCGGTCGAGGAAGGCCTCGTTGTTCTTGTTGTTGCGGAAGGCCTTCCACTCACTTTCGTTGCTGTGCGCCAGCACCACGCCGTCGAAGGGGATGGCGCCAAAACCTTCGGTGCCCTTGAAGTTGCCTTCCTGGGTTGCCGTCAGCAACGGGTGCAGCACCTTGATGGGCGCCTTGAACATCTCCACGAATTCCAGCAGGCCCTGGTTGGCCAGGCACAGGCCGCCGCTGTAGCTGTAGGCGTCGGGGTCGTCTTGTGAATAGCTCTCCAGCTTGCGGATATCGACCTTGCCCACCAGCGACGAGATGTCCTGGTTGTTCTCGTCGCCAGGCTCGGTCTTGCTGATGCCCACCTGCTTCAGGATGCTGGGGTGGCGCTTGACCACCTTGAACTTGCGGATGTCGCCGCCGAACTCTTCCAGCCGCTTCACGGCCCAGGGGCTGAGGATGCGGTTGAGGTAGCGGCGCGGGATGCCGTATTCGCTTTCGAGAATCGGCCCGTCTTCCACTGCGTCGAAGAGCCCCAGCGGGCTTTCGTTCACCGGGCTGCCCTTGATGGCGTAGAACGGCACTTCCTGCATCAGCTGCTTCAGCCGTTCGGCGATGCTGCTCTTGCCGCCGCCCACCGGGCCCAGCAGGTAGAGGATCTGCTTCTTCTCTTCCAGCCCCTGCGCGGCGTGGCGGAAGTAGCTCACCACCTGCTCGATGGCGTCTTCCATGCCGTAGAACTCGGCGAAGGCCGGGTAGACCTTGATGACCTTGTTCGCGAACAGGCGCGAGAGGCGCGGGTCGTTGCGCGTGTCCACCGTGGTGGGCTCGCCGATGGCCTTGAGCATGCGCTCGGCGGCCGAGGCATACGCCAGCGGGTTGCGCTTGCACTCGGCGAGGTAGTCCTCGAGCGAGAGCTCTTCTTCACGCGTGCGCTCGTAGCGAGCGGCAAAGTGGCTGATCACGTCCATGCGGCCTCCGGTGTTCGCAGGCGCAGCCGAAGTGGACCCATATCCACCCCCAACCGTGCCCGGGAAGTTCTGATGGAGTCCCGGCTTGACAGACCCAGGCTCCATCAGAGCTTTCCTTCGCCACCGGCCCCGCTAGAAGGCCGCGGGGCGCTGTCGTGTGATCTCAGCTTCGTGCATTCTGCGCCGCGCTGTGGCGCGGATGTCCTGGCCTTTCCCAGTTCAATTCATGACGGCAGGGCTTTCCGCTGCCTCGCCTTGCACAGTGCAAGAGCCATGCCCTCTGCGCCTGTGCATCCGCGCCCTCGCGTTCACACCGCCATTCAACGCGGCAGACCGCACACCGGCTGACCGCAGCAGGCGCCGCACGCACCGCGATGGAGCCGCATCGCCGGGCAAAGGTTCCACATGGTGCGATGATCCCCACAGTCCGTGCGCCACCCCGGCGCACCGCGCACAGCCCTGGTGACAGCCCTGCCCATGAATGCCAACGTCTGGCTGCTGACGGTCTGTCAGGCGCTTTTCCTCGTCAACAACGTCACCTTCATCGCCATCAACGGCCTCGTGGGTCTGTCCTTGGCGCCGCTGGGCTGGATGGCCACATTGCCCGTCACCGGCTACGTGGTGGGTGCGGCGCTGTCGGCCATGCCGGTGTCGCGGCTGCAGGCGCGCTTGGGGCGCAAGCGGTCGTTCCAACTCGGCCTGCTGGTGGCCATCGTCTCTTGCGCGGGCTGCGCGCTGGCGGTTTCGCTGCAGAACTTCTGGCTGTTGCTGGCTTCCACCGTCGTGGCGGGCTTCTACAGCGCCAACGGCGCGCTCTACCGCTTCACGGGCGCCGAACTCGTGGCGCCGGCCTACAAGGAACGTGCGCTGTCGATGGTGCTGGCCGGCGGCATTGCAGGCGCTTTCATCGGGCCCAACCTGGCCAGCGCCACGCGCGAATGGCTGCCGCTGCCGTTTGCCGGCGCCTACCTCGCGCTGGTGGGCGTGGCGGTGGTCGCGCTGTGCGTGCTGAGCTTCATCCGCTTTCCGGCGCACGTGCCACCGCTGCCGGGCGCGGCGGTCGGCAGGCCGGCGGCGGAGCTGATGCGCCAGCCCGTCTTCGCCGTGGCCGTGATCGGCGCGGCCTTGGGCTACGGCGTGATGAACCTGCTGATGGCCGCCACACCGATCGCCATGCAGCAGTGCCTGCACCCCTTCAGCAGCGCTGCGCTGGTGCTCGAATGGCACGTGCTCGGCATGTTCGTGCCCAGCTTCTTCACCGGCCACCTCATCAAGCGCTTGGGTGCGCTGCCCATCATGTTCGTGGGCGGGTTGCTGAACCTGGTGTGCGTGGCGGTGGCGCTCTCGGGCGTGGACCTGATGCAGTTCCTCGTGGCGCTCTTCGCCTTGGGCGTGGGCTGGAACTTCCTCTACACCGGCGGCAGCACGCTGCTCACGCAGGCCTACCGGCCGGAAGAGAAGAACCGCGCCCAGGGCCTGATGGACACGGCCGTGTTCTGGACCATGGCCCTGAGCTCCTTCGCGTCGGGTGCGCTGATCACCACGCAAGGCTGGACGCTGCTGAACCTGGGTTCGCTGCTGCCGATCGCGGCGGTGATGGCAGCGGTGCTGTGGTTGCTGCTGAAGCAGCGCACAGCCGTGCAGCCGGCCTGACGGCGGCTCAGGTTTCGCCCGCGCCCAGCTTTTCCAGCAGGCCGTTCAACTCTTCCAGCGAGCCGAAGGCGATGGCGATCTCGCCAGCCTCGCCGCGCGCGGTGCGCTTCTGCACGCGGATCTCGACGCCGGCGGTCAGCAGGTCGGCCAAGCGTTCCTCCAGGCGCAGCAGGTCGCGCGATTTCGCTGGCTTGCTGCGGCTGGCGGCGCTGCTGCCGCTGCGGCCCGGTGCTTGACGCGCCACCAGGCGCTCGGCCTCGCGCACGCTCAGTTTCTTGGCGCTGATCTCGTGCGCGGCCATCACCTGCTCGGCCGCCGGCAGCGCCAGCAGCGCGCGGGCGTGGCCCATGTCCAGGTCGCCGGCCAGCAGCATCTGCTGCACGGGCTCGGCCAGTTGCAGCAGGCGCAGCAGGTTGCTGGCGGCGCTGCGCGAACGGCCCACGGCCTGTGCCGCCTGCTCGTGCGTCAGGCTGAACTCGTTGACCAGGCGCTGCAGGCCCTGCGCTTCTTCCAGCGGGTTGAGGTCTTCGCGCTGGATGTTCTCGATCAGCGCCATCACCGCGGCGGCTTCATCGGGCACCGGCTTCACCAGCACCGGCACCTCGGCCAGCCCGGCCAGCTTGGCGGCGCGGAAGCGGCGTTCGCCGGCGATGATCTCGTACTGCCCGGGCTCGGCCAGCGGGCGCACGAGGATGGGCTGCATCACGCCCTGGCCCTTGATGCTCTCGGCCAGCTCGTAGAGCGAGCCCTCGTCCATGCGCGTGCGCGGCTGGTACTTGCCGGCGCGCAGTTGCGTGAGCGGCAGGCTGCTGGGCTGCGCGGGCGCGGCGGCGGCCGGCGCTTCGCTGACCTTGGGGCCGAGCAGGGCCTCCAGGCCCATGCCCAGGCCCTTCATCTTCTTGGTGACCATGGGCGGATTGTCATGCACAGGCCGCCGGCTTCAGACACCTTCAGGCACGTTCGCGGCGGCGTTGCGCCGGGTAGAGCAGGTCGCGCTCGAGATAGCGCCGCAGCTTCTGCATCCGCGGCTCGTCGCGGCCGGGCATGCTGCCGAGGTAGGCGATGACGGCGTCCACCCGCAGCATCAGCACGCCCTGCTCGGTACGGCGCCAGGCGCCGGTGTGGCGCGCGGCCAGCGCTTCCTCGGGCTCGCGGCGGCGCAGCACGCGCAGCAGGCCAGGGCCATCGAGCCAGACGTGGCGGCCGTCGTCTTCCACGCGCAGCGTCACGCCGTCGAATTCGTGGTGCTGGCCTTCGGCGCCAGCGGCCAGCTTCTCGCGCAGCGCCGCGCGGGCGTCGCTGGTGCGCTGCAGCAGCCACCACAAGCCGCCGCACGCCCCCGCGCACAACACGGTCATCAGCAGCACCGAGATCCCCAGGTGGCTGCCCAGCAAGCTGCTCCAGCCCAGCACGGTGGCGATCACCAGGCCGATGACCACGGCCCATCCGGCGCGGCTGTTCATGCGCCGCGCCAGCCCAGGGCCTGGAGCCAGGCCAGGCCTGCTGGCCAATCGCCCAAGCCCGATTCGCCGTTGATGTGGCCGGCCGCGCCCAGACGGTGCGCGCTGGCGCCCCAGGCCTCGGCCCATGCCAGCGCACGCTCGGGTGCGGCGTAGGGGTCGTCGCTGCTGTAGAGCACGGTGGCGGCAAACGGCAGGCGTTCGCGCACCAGCGGGCGCCAGTTGTGCAAGTGCGGCGGCATGTCGTCTCTTTCGGTGTCGGGCGGGGCCACGAGCAGCGCGCCCTGCACGCGCGCGGTGTGGCGGCTGTGCGCGGCCCAGGCGGCCACCAGGTGGCAGCCCAGGCTGTGGGCCACCAGCAGCGCCGGGGTGTCGACTTCGAGCAGCACCTCGTCCAGCCGGGCCATCCAGTCACCGCGGCGCGGCCACACCCAGTCGGCCTGCTGCACACGCGCAAAACCGTGCAGCGCCTCCCAGCGGCTTTGCCAGTGCAGGGGGCCGGAATCCATCCAGCCCGGCAGGATCAGCACACGCGGTGCCGCGTCATTCATGGCTTGTATCCTCGGCGCATTGCAGCGGCATTGTGAGTGAGCCCCCCATGAGCACCAAAGTCTTCGTCGACGGCCAGGAAGGCACCACCGGCCTGCGCATCCACGAGTACCTGGCGGCCCGCCCCGACATCGAGGTGCTGCGCATCGAGGCCGACAAGCGCAAGGACAGCGCCGAGCGCGCGCGCCTGCTCAACGCGGCCGACGTGGCCTTCCTCTGCCTGCCCGACGCGGCCTCGCGCGAAGCGGCGGCGATGGTCACGAACCCGAACACCTGCCTCATCGACGCGAGCACCGCGCACCGCACGGTGCCGGGTTGGGTCTACGGCCTGCCCGAACTGGCGGCGGGGCAGCGCGCCGCGATCCGCGGCGCCAAGCGCATCGCCAACCCAGGCTGCCACGCCAGCGCCTTCATCCTGCTGCTGCGGCCGCTGGTGGACGCCGGGCTGGTGCCGAAGAGCGCCGTGGTCTCGGCCACGTCCATCACCGGCTACTCGGGCGGCGGCAAGAAGATGATCGAGCAATACCAGGCTGTTCCGACGGAGCCGGCGCTCACATCGCCCCGTCCTTACGGCCTGACGCTGGCGCACAAGCACCTGCCCGAGATGGCGGCGCACACGGGCTTGGTGCAGCCGCCGGTCTTCCAACCCATCGTCGCCAACTTCTACAAGGGGCTGGCGGTGAGCGTGCCGCTGTCGCTGGCGGCCCTGGGCACCACGGCCGAGGCGCTGCAGCAGGCCTACGAGCGCCACTATGCTGGCGAAGCCTTCATCCGCCTAATGCCGCTGCGCGATGCGGCCACGCTGGAAGGCGGTTTCTTCGACGTACAGGCCTGCAACGACACCAACCGCGTCGACATCTTCGTCTTCGCAAGCGAAACCCAGGCCGTGGTGATGGCGCGCCTGGACAACCTGGGCAAGGGCGCCAGCGGCGCCGCGGTGCAGGCGATGAACGTGCACCTGGGGATGGAAGAGAGCCTGGGCCTCTGACGGCGCGTGCCGGCCTCAGGCACCGCTGCCGGCCAGTGGCGGGGCCTGGCGGTAGTGGTAGGCGTAGGCGTCGGCGAAACCCAGCCGCCCGTAGATGTGGCGGGCCGGGGCGTTGTCGGCTTCGACCTGCAGGTAGGCCACCCGCGCGCCTTGCCGAAACGCTTCTGTAAGCAGGTGCTCACACAGCCGCCGCGCCAAGCCCTGGTTGCGGGCGGCCGGGGCGGTGTGGATGTCGTACAAGCCGACCAGATCGCCTTCGCGGGCGAACTGGCCGCAGGCCAGCACTTCGCCAGCTACCTGCTGGACTGCCCAGCCGCTGTACGGCACGGGCGACGACGCCAGGCGTTCCGCATGCGCTTGCCGCTGCGCGGCAGGCGAGCCGCGCAGCCGGCCGATCGCCTCGGCCAGGGCGTGCGCCGGCAGCGGCACACAGGTCAGCCCTGCGGGCCAGACTGCCGGTGTGCCGGCTGTCAGCGCCGGGCACACCATCACGCGCGTGTCGTCGAGGGGGGCCCAGCCTGCGGTGGCGAGCCGCTCATCCAGATCGGCAGGCTCGGTGTAGGGGGTGATGCGGAACAGCAGCGGCAGCCCTTGTTCCTCGAACCAGGCCGAGGCCCGAGCGAGCTTGTCTTGCCAAGGCTGGTGGCCCGGGGCCACGGCGTTGATGCATCGCGCCCGCTTGGCCTTGCCGGGCGAGGCCCGGAGCAGCCAGCCGTCCATCCAGCGCTGCTGGGGCGGCGCGCTGGCGTTCAGGCCGGCGTCTTCCACGCGGCGCAGCTGCGCCTCGTCCCACGCAGGGGTGGCCATCAGGCACGGCCCAGGCGCTGGACCATCTCCTTGGCGAACTCGACGAAAGCCTGCGCGCCCTTGCTGGCGGGATCGAAGGTGACACCGGGCTCGCCGTAACTCGGCGCCTCGGCCAGGCGCACGTTGCGAGGGATCACGGTGTCGAAGACCTTCTCGCCGAAGTGCGCCTTCAGCTGCTCGCTCACCTGCTGCTGCAGCGTGATGCGCGGATCGAACATCACGCGCAACAGACCGATGATCTGCAACTCGGGGTTGAGGTTGGCGTGCACCTGCTTGATGGTGTTGACCAGGTCCGACAGGCCCTCCAGCGCGAAGTACTCGCACTGCATGGGCACCACAACGCCGTGCGCCGCACACAGGCCGTTGAGCGTGAGCAGGCTCAGGGACGGCGGGCAGTCGATGAGCACGAAATCGTGGTCGGCAGCCACGGCGGCGATGGCGGCCTTCAGGCGCTTCTCGCGGCGCTCCAGCGGCACCAGTTCCACCTCGGCGCCGGCCAGGTCGCGGTTGGCGCCCAGCACCATGTAGCCGCCCTTGGGGCTGGGCTGGCGGGCTTCAGCGATGCCGGCCTGTTCCAGCAGCACGTCATAGACGCTGAGCGGCAGCGCGCGCTTGTCGATGCCCGAGCCCATGGTGGCGTTGCCTTGGGGGTCGAGGTCGACCACCAGCACGCGCTGTCCAATCTGCGCCAGGCCGGCGGCGAGGTTCACCGTGGTGGTGGTCTTGCCGACGCCGCCCTTCTGGTTGGCCACGCAGAAGATGCGCGGGCCGACCGGCTTCTGGGGAACGCTGTTCATTGCACCCCCAGGCGGATGCCGAAGCCGACGAGGAAGACACCGGCCAGGCGCTCCAGCAGGCGGCCGATGCGCGCGTTCTTCTTGAGCCGGGCGCTGAGGGCTTCGGCAAAGAAGCACAGGCTCAGGCAGTAGACGGCGGTGATCACGGCGATGGTGGCGGCCATCGCGGCAAAGGTGATGGCACCGCGGTGCTGGGCGGGGTCGATGAACAGCGGGAAGAAAGCCATGTAGAAGACGATGGCCTTGGGGTTGAGCAGCGTGATCAGGAAGGCCTGGCGCGCGTACTGCCGGGGTTCGATGCGGATGGGCGACGCATCACCCGGCTTGGCGAAGATCAGCTTGAGCCCGATCCACACGAGGTAGGCCGCGCCCAGGTACTGCACGCCCTGGAACCACACCGGGTGTGCGGCCAGCAAGGCGGCCACGCCGGCCACGGCCATCCAGAGCAGCACCTGGTCGCCCAGGATCACACCAGCCGTGGCCGCTGCGCCGGCCCGCATGCCCCCCTTGGCGGTGGAGGTCAGCAACGCGAAGGTGCCCGGGCCGGGCAAGGCCAGAAACAGCAGGATGGCGGCGCAGAAGGCGCCGTAGTCGCCAATGCCAAGCATGGGGTTTCGCTTCTTGTTGTGGGTGGGTCGAGGGGGCGAGACAGCTCGCGGGAAGCGGCAAAGAGCGTAGCCGAGAATCGGCGCAGAACCGGCGACGGCACCGATGCGCAGCCTGCTTTTTCAGGCCGCCGGGCGCATCCAGACCAGGCAACGCTGGGCGTCCAGCCCCGGCACGGCCAGTTGTTCCACGTGAAACACGGTCACATCGGCCGGCAGGTCGGCCGTTTCTTCTTCGGGCGCCCTGCCCTTCATCGCCATCCACACACCGCCGACGCCCAGATGGGGGCGGGTGAGTCGGGTGAAGTCGGCGAGCGATGCGAAGGCGCGCGAGGTGATCAGGTCGAAGGCGGGCTGCTTGAGCTGCTCGATGCGCGCGTGCTCGGCGCGCAGGTTCGGCAGCGGCAGCGTACCGGCCACCTGACGGACGAAGGCCATCTTCTTGCCCACGGCGTCGACACAGGTCACGTGCCAGGCTGGCAGCAGCGTGGCGATCACCACGCCCGGCAATCCGCCGCCACTGCCCACGTCCAGCAGGCGCCCGCCTTCGGCGTGGCGCTGCAGAGGCGGCACGACCGCCAGACAGTCAGCCAGGTGCTGCGTGAGCATGGCCGCCGGGTCGCGCACCGCGGTGAGGTTGTAGGTGCCATTCCAGCGCTGCAGCAGCGCCAGATAGTCCTCCAGGGCCTGAAGCTGCGCGGTGCTGGGGCTGAGGCCACAGGCCGCGCAGAGGGCGGCGATGTCGTCGAGGCGGTTCGTCACGGGCTCAGGCTGCTTGGCTGTCTGCGTTGACGGCGCGCGCGAAGCCTTCGAAGCGGTTCTTCTTCAGATGCACGAGCAGCAGCGAGATCGCGGCGGGTGTCACACCAGAGATGCGCGAGGCCTGGCCCAGCGTGGCTGGGCGGTGGCGGGCCAGCTTCTGCCGCACCTCGAAGGACAGCGCGGTGACGCTGGCGTAGTCGAGTTGCTCGGGCAGCTTCAGGTTCTCCAACGAGGCGGCGCGCTCGACCTCATCGTTTTGCTTGTCGATGTAGCCGGCGTACTTCACGGCGATTTCGGTCTGCTCGATGACGGCATCGGCCTCGCGCTGGCCCCAAGCCGCCCGCAGTGTTTCACGTGAAACACGGTGGTGCTCGGTACCGCCCGCCACGGCGGCCACCGCGCAGACCGCGTCGAAGTCCACGCCCGACCGGCGCAGCAGGTCTTCCAGCGGGTACTCGTGCTCCAGCGCCTTGCCCAGCAGGCGCTCGGCCACTTCTGCCGGCACCGTGGCCGGCCGCACCCAGGTGCTGCGCAGGCGCTGCCGCTCCTGCTCCAGGCGCTCGCGCTTGGTCTCGAAGGCGGCCCAGCGGGCATCGTCCACCAGGCCCAGTGCGCGGCCCTGCTCCGTCAAGCGCAGGTCCGCGTTGTCTTCGCGCAGCTGCAGCCGGTATTCGGCGCGGCTCGTGAACATGCGGTAGGGCTCGGTCACGCCCTTGCTGGTGAGGTCGTCCACGAGCACGCCCAGGTAAGCCTGGTCGCGGCGCGGCAGCCAGGGCTCGCGGCCCCGCACCTGCAGCGCGGCGTTCACTGCGGCGTACAGGCCTTGCGCGGCCGCCTCCTCGTAGCCGGTGGTGCCGTTGATCTGGCCCGCGAAGAACAGGCCCTGGATCGCCCGCGTCTCGAAACTCGGCTTCAGCTCGCGCGGGTCGAAGAAGTCGTACTCGATGGCGTAGCCGGGCCGCAGGATGTGCGCGTTCTCCAGGCCCACCATCGAACGCAGCGCGCCCAGCTGGATGTCGAAGGGCAACGAGGTGCTGATGCCGTTCGGGTAGAACTCGTGCGTCGTCAGGCCCTCGGGCTCCAGAAAGATCTGGTGGCTGGCCTTGTCGGCGAAGCGGTTCACCTTGTCTTCGATGCTCGGGCAGTAGCGCGGGCCCACGCCCTCGATCACGCCAGTGAACATCGGGCTGCGGTCGAAGCCGCTCTTGATGATCTCGTGCGTGCGCTCGTTGGTGTGCGTGATCCAGCACGGCACCTGGCGCGGGTGCTGTTCGGGCCGGCCCAGGAAACTGAACACCGGCACAGGGTCCAGATCGCCCGGCTGCTCCAGCAGCTTCGAGAAATCGATGCTGCGCCCGTCGATGCGCGGTGGCGTGCCTGTCTTCAGCCGGCCCTGCGCCAGCTTCAGTTCCTTCAGCCGCGCCGAAAGGCTGACGGCCGGCGGATCACCCGCGCGCCCGGCGCTGTAGTTCTGCAGGCCGACATGGATGCGGCCGTCGAGGAAGGTGCCCGCCGTCAGCACCACCGCCCGCGCACGAAAGCGCAGGCCGATCTGTGTGACGGCACCCACCACGCGGTCGCCTTCCACCATCAGGTCGTCCACCGCTTGCTGGAAGAGCCACAGGTTCGGCTGGTTCTCCAGGCGCTGGCGGATGGCGGCGCGGTAAAGCACCCGGTCGGCCTGCGCGCGCGTGGCCCGCACCGCCGGCCCCTTGCTGCCGTTGAGGATGCGGAACTGGATGCCGGCTTCGTCGGTGGCGGCTGCCATGGCGCCGCCCAGCGCATCGATCTCCTTGACCAGATGGCCCTTGCCGATGCCGCCGATGCTGGGGTTGCAACTCATCTGCCCCAGCGTCTCGATGTTGTGGGTGAGCAGCAGCGTGGTGCAGCCCATGCGGGCGCTGGCCAAGGCGGCCTCGGTGCCGGCATGGCCGCCACCGACCACGATGACGTCGAATTCCTGCGGGTGCAGCATGGAGATGCCTTCCGGAAAAGCCAAAGCGCGGCCGGGCCAAGACGGGCCGGACCGCGCGCAAACCATTGATTTTACGAGGCTTCCGGCCGCTGCGCACCCCGGCACCTGGCGTCTAGACCGCCAGCGCGCCCGAATTTGCGCGCGGCGCGACACCCGTCACTTCGGGCGCGGAAGTTTCACCCTGCCGGCGCATCTCGCGGCGCGCCCACCAGCGGTCGAAAAAGTAGTGCGCCACGGTGTTCACCACCGGTTCCACCAAGGTGATCGCGCCGGCAATCGCCACGTTGCCGGTCAGTGCGTAACTCACGCCGAAGGCGATGCCCAGGTGCATCACGCCGAAGCTTGCAGACTTGGCCATCCAGGCTCTCCATCAAGAATGATTCTTGTTTGTATTGTCGGCGCTGCCACCGAGCTGGCGCATCGCGTCTCGTGATGGCGGCGATAGCATCGCCCCATGGACTGCCGCCCCGGCTGCGGCGCTTGCTGCACCGCACCTTCGATCACCTCGCCCATTCCGGGCATGCCCGACGGCAAGCCGGCAGGCGTGCCCTGCGTGCAACTGGACAGCGCGTCGATGTGCAGCCTGTTCGGCCGGCCGGAGCGGCCCGCCGTGTGTGTCTCGCTGCAAGCCAGCGCCGAGATGTGCGGCCCGCACCGCCAGCACGCCATGGCCTGGCTGCAGCGCCTGGAAACCCAGACCCGCCCCACATCCGCGCCATGATCGATGCCGCCCTGCAGGCCCGCCTGCTGCATCACCACCCGGTGCTCGCCGAGCTGCCCGAAAGCGAAAGACAGGCGGTGCTGGACACCCAGGCCCTGCACCTGCAGGTGCCTGCCGGCACGCTCTTGTTCGACGAAGGCACCGGCTGCCAGGGCTTCCCCATGCTGCTGGCCGGCTGTGTGCGTGTGGCGCGCGGCTCACCCGGCGGCCGCACGCTGGAGCTCTATCGCGTGACCCCGGGCGAGGTGTGCGTGGTGTCCACGGCCTGCCTTTTCGGCCAAGGCGCCCTCAGCGCCCACGGCCAGACCACCGAGCCCACCGAACTGGTCCTGCTGCTGCCCGACGGGCTGGACCGCTGGTGCCAGCAGCCGGTGTTCCGCCGCCACGTCTTCGGCATCCTCGCTGACCGTCTCGCCGACCTCATGGCCCTGGCCGAGGCCGTCGCCTTCCAGCGGCTCGATCAACGCCTGGCGCAAGCCCTGCTCGGCCATGGCCTGACCCTCGCCACCACGCACCAGGCCCTGGCTGACAACCTGGGCACGGTGCGCGAGATCGTCTCTCGCCTGCTCGCCCGCTTCGAGCGCGCGGGCTGGGTGCGGCTCTCGCGTGAGCGCATCGATGTGCTGGACGCCGCCGCCCTGCGCCAGCTGGCCGCCGGCGAGCGCAACCTCTGAGGCAGCCGGCCCACCCCGCGAGCCCCTTCTGGGCGCGATGTGACCCAGGTCACAGAACATCGCGCTCGCGCGGCGCACAGTGCGGTGCATCGGCGCTCTCGCCGGGCAACCCCAGGAGATCCTCATGAACAGCAACGTCGGCGGCATCGACCGCGTCCTCCGCATCACGGTCGGCCTCGTGCTGATAGCCCTCACGCTCACCAGCACCATCGGCCTGTGGGGCTGGCTGGGCCTGGTGCCGCTGGCCACGGGCGCCTTGCGTTTCTGCCCGGTCTACCCCCTGCTGGGCATGAACACCTGCCCGATGAAAAAGACCTGAGCGCTGCCCCGGGCCTCGCCCGGACTTCGCTCACGCGGCAGAATCGGCGGGCGGCGCTGGTGGTCAGGGCGCCGGGCTTCTTCATCCCCGTCACGGCCCGCCCTTGCCGGCCCAACCTACCGCACCGCCAGGAGACAACACCATGATGGCCAAGAACATGTCGGGTTACGACCGCGTCTTCCGCATCCTGCTGGGCCTGTTCCTCATCGCCTTCGCCATCACCGGCAAGGTCGGCGGCTGGGCCTGGATCGTGGGCCTGGTGCTGCTGCTGACGGCCAGCGCCGCGCGCTGCCCGATGTACGCGCTGCTCGGCTACCGCGTCCGCAAGTCCGGCTGAGGCCGAACGTTCAAGCGGCGGGCGCGCCCGCCGCCGGCACGCTGCGCAGGTCTTGCGCCACGCGCCCTTCGTGCAAGGCGATCACGCGCGCGGCCGACTGGATGGTCTCGGGCCGGTGCGCCACGATCACACGCGTCAAGGCCAGATGGCGGATCGCCTGGTTCACGGCGCGCTCGCGCTCCACGTCCAGCGAGCTGGTCGCTTCGTCAAGCAGCAGGATCTTCGGCCGCTTGTACAGCGCGCGCGCCAGCAGCACGCGCTGCTTCTGTCCGCCCGAGAGCGCCGCGCCCATGTCGCCGATGAGCGTGTGGTAACCCATGGGCATGGCGGCGATCTCATCGTGCACGCAAGCCAGGCGCGCACAGGCCTGCGCCCAATCGGCATCGGGCTCGGGGCTGAAAAAGCTGATGTTGTCGAGCAGGCTGCCTGAGAAGAGCGGCTCGTCCTGCATCACCACGCCCACGTGGTCGCGCCAGGCGTGCAGGCCGGCGCGGCCCAGCGGCACGCCGCCCACCAGCACTTCGCCGGCCGTGGGCTGGTGCACGCCCAGCATCAGCTTCAACAGCGTGGTCTTGCCGCAGCCCGAGGGCCCGACGATGGCCACGCTCTCGCCGGCTTCGATGCGCAAGTTCACGCCGCGCAGCACCTCGGGCTCGCCGTCGGCATAGGCGAAACGCAGGTCGCGCAGCTCCAGGCTGCCATCGAGCGGGCGCGGGGCTTCCGCGGCTTCGGCTTCGAGTTCGGGCGCGGTCAGCACGATGTCGGCCAGGCGCTCGCCCTGCAGGCGCAGCATCTTCAGGTCGACCGCCTTGTCGACCAGCGCGCTCACCCGGGCGGCAAAGGTCTCCTTGTAAGCCACGAAGGCGAAGAGCATGCCCAGCGACAGCCGCTGGTCGATCACCAGCAAGGCGCCCAGCCACACCACCCCCACACGCTCCAGCCCGAACAGCAGGCGGTGCAGCACCGTGAACACCAGCTCCAGCTTGCGCACCGTGAGCTGCGCGTTCATGGTCTCCACCACCAGGCTGGAAAAGCGCGACTGCCGCTCGCCCTGCGCGTTGAACAGCTTGATCGCCAGCACGCCGCGCAGCGATTCGAGGAAGTGGCTGCTCTGTCTTGCCTCGAAGACAAGCGCCTCTTCACTGGCGCGCCGCAGCGGCCCGAAAAAGGCCCAGCGCAAGAGGCCGTAGCCGGCCACGGCGCCCAGCACCAGCGCTGTGAGCAGCGGGCTGTAGAGCAGCATCATCACCAGCGTCAGCAGCACGAGCAGGCCGTCGAGCACGGCCTCGATGAAGCTCGTCGTCAGCGTGCGCTGGATGTGCTGCACCGCGCCGAAGCGCGACCAGATGTCGCCAGCGTGCCGCTTCTCGAACCAGGCCACCGGCAGGCGCAGCAGGTGCGCAAACACGTTCACCAGCCACTGCAGGTTCAGGCTGGCCGACAGCGCCAGCACCGCCCAGCTGCGCGCGGCCGCGGTGGCCGCCTGCACCAGCACCAGCAGGCCGAAACCGATGCCCAGCGTCAGCACGAGATCGCGGTCGGCGCTGACCAGCGCGCCGTCCACCACCCACTGCATGAAAAATGGGCTGAGCAGCACGAACACTTCGAGTGCCAGGGCCAGCGTGAAGATCTGCAGCAGCGAGCGCTTCAGCCCGCGCACCGGGCCCAGCAGCTGGCGCAGGCTGACATGCTGGCGCTCGCGCGCGGGCTGGAAGCCGGCAGCGGGCTGCAGTTCGAGCAGCACGCCACTGAAGTGCCGTGACAGCTCGGCCAGCTTCAGGCACAACAGGCCGCGCGCCGGGTCGTGAATCACGGCTTCGCCGCGTTGCAGCGACACCAGCACCACGAAGTGGTTCAGGTCCCAGTGCAGCACGCAGGGGAGCTGCACCTGGGCCAGCTCGGCAGGCTCGGCGCGCAGCGCGCGCGTGTTGAGCTGCAGCACGTGCGCCATGCGCACCAGCTCGGCCAGCGTCACGCCCTTGAGCGAGAGCGAGAAGCGCCGGCGCAGCGTGGGCAGGTCGGTGTCCAGACCGTGCGCGCCGGCCACCATGGCCAGGCAGGCGAGGCCACATTCGGCGGCTTCGGACTGCAGCACCACCGGCACGCTGCCGCTCACAGCCGCCCCTTCAACCCGAGCAACGGCTCGAACAGCCATTCGATCAGGCGGCGCTTTTCCAGCAGCACGTCGGCCTGCAGCCGCATGCCGGCACTGAGCGGCGCCACCGGCTCGCCTTCCAACGCCACGGTGATGCGGAACAGCGGCTCGGCCCCTGCGCCCACCGCCGGCAGGGCCAGCGCCGCCAGCTCGCTGGCCGCCAGCGGCGTGCGCGACACCTGCAGCACACGCGCCGGCTGCTGGCCGAACTTCTGGTACGGGAAGGCTTCGAAGCGCAGCCGGACCGGCTGCCCGGGCTGCACGAAGCCGATGGCACTGGACGGCGCAAACAGCTGCGCCTGCAGCACCGCACCCGTGGGAACCAGCGTGGCCAGCGCCGAGGCCGGCGAAACGCTCTGGCCCGGTTCGGCCAGCACCGTGCTGACGGTCCCGCTCTGCGGCGCCCGCACCACGAGGCGCTGCTCGGCGCCTTGCTCGGCCGCGTCGCGGTCGGCCTGCGCCAGATCGCGCTCCAGGCTGCCGAGCGCGGCCCCGGCCACCAGCGGCAGCGCCCGCTGCTCGCCTTCGAGCCCGGCCCGCTCGCGCAACAAGGCGGCGCGTTGGCGCTGGAGGCCCTGCGCAGCAGCTTTCAGCGCGAGCACTTCTTCCGACTTGGCCTGCGTCTGCGCCGCCGAAATGAACTGGTCGGCCTGCAACGATTGCAGCCGCGCCAGGTTCTGCTCGGCCACGGCCAGGCGCTGCTGCTGCAGACCGGCCTCCAGGTCGAGCTGCGCGAGTTCGCCTTCCATCGCCGCCAGGCGCCGCTCCAGCGCCGCACGCTGGGTGCTGGCCAGCGCCTGCTGCGCGCTGGCGGCATCGGCCAGGCTGCGGCGCCGCTCGTCCAGGCTGCGGCGCACCGCCGCCTGCGCATCGGCCGACAGCAGGGGACGCTCGAGCGCCAGCACGAAGAGCACGTCGCCCGCGCGCACCAGCTGCCCTTCGGCCACCCGCCGCTCGAGCACGGAGCCCGCGGCCGAGGGCACGAGGCGGATCAGCCCCAGATCGGGCACCACCACGCCAGGGCTCGTGGCCTTCCGTGTGTACTGCGCGAAGAAGAGAAAGGCCCCGAGCGTCAAGGCCACGAGCACGACGCCCGCAGTCACCCAAGCCAGCGAGGGCGGGCGAACGAGCTGCACCCCGCCCAGCCACTGCAGACGCTGGGCCTCCACCGCTTCAGGCCGGAACAGTGGGCGCGGATCAGCCATGCAAAAAGGGGTCGGCAATGCCGACCCACGAACACCTCAATCCCCGAGGGGTGGGCCTTGAGATGGGACCAAAGAGAGCTGGCGCGCGGCTCAGGGGGCGCTGGGCAGCGTGGTGGCGGTGCTTTCCGCGGGCGGCAGGGCCACCGACGAACCACCCAGACCGCCCACGCGCGGCAGACCGCCACCCACCAGGGCCAGCGCTTCGGGCGTGAGCTCGGTGGGCTGCGAAGGCGCAGTCTTGGCGGCGTCCGAAGCGGCAGCAGCGGCTTGAACTTGGGTGCGGGCGAACAGGTTCTTGAAGGCTTGCATGGCGTGGGCTCCGGCTGATGACTCGTGCGAAATCGCACGCTTGACGCCATTGGAGCAGCCAGCCCACGGGCGGGGTACTGTCAGGTCTTACAGGTCGCAAGCCCAAGTTCATGGGAGTCTTGGCCACCATCGCCCCACCGCCGGGCCGCAGGCCCCGGCTCAATCGATCAGGCCCAGCCGCAAGGCCTTGAGCACCGCCTGGTGCTTGTTCACGCACTGCAGCTTGTGCATGGCGTTGTTGATGTGCAGCACCGCCGTGCGCTCGCTGATACCGAGCACCGCGCCCACTTCCCACGCGGTCTTGCCTTCCATGGTCCAGCGCAGCGCTTCGAGTTCGCGCGGGGTCAACGCCGGGCGCTCGGGCTGCAACGCCAGAGGCAGCAGCAGGCGCATGGCGGCCTCCTGCGCGTGCACGGCGAAGAGCTGCAGGTCGGCCACCACGCGCTGCAGTTCGTGCGGGTCAGCCGGCAGCGGCTGGTCGCGGTCGACACCCAGCAGGAAGTGCTTGCCCTCGGGCAGGTGCAGCGCCATTGCAATGCCGGTGCGGTAGCCGAACTGCGCCTGCTGCTCCCACAGGTCGCCCACGCCTTGGGCGACGTAGGTGTCCTGGTTCCAGATGATGGGCACGGTCTGGCGGCGGCAGTGCTGCAGCACCGGGTCGCGCTTGCCGCTGGCGGCATCACCGTAGGTCTGGGCGTAGCTGGTGGGGGTGTTGTCCACCATGATGAGATCGCACTTGCCCCGGCCGTGGTCGATCATCGTGACCGCCGAGACGGTCTCGAAGCCGAGTTGCTGCGTGAAGCGCACCACTTCATCGCGAAACTCGTCACGGTTGCGGGCTTGCAGCACCGCTGAGTAACCACCCGGGAGCATCGCTCTCCTTGCCCGCCGAAAGACCCGGCCCAAAGGCGTCAGCGACGCCGCCCTGACAGGGTTTACAGCTGTTCGCCGCCAGGACGCTAACGAAGAATGTGTGCATGCAACCCACCGCACACATGATTTCGTCACCTGTCCACCCCTTGGCCACGGCGTGGGCTTTGCGCGCGTGGCCGCCGTTATTGTGGCAGGCCACCGAGCCCAAACCTGTGCGGTTTCACCACCTTGGCACGCACATCACCCCGATGGGCAGCCTGCCCGGTTGCTTCTCGGGCCAGACGCTGTGGATGGCGCACGGCGCCGAGGGCGAGGCCGGCATGGCCTGGGACTGGATCGAGATCGCGCACGGCGTGGTGGCCATGGCCGACCCGTTGTCGGTGGTGAGCAACGTGCGCTTCATCGGTGACGAAGGCGAAGTGCTCACCGCACTGCAGGCTGCGCCCTACCTCAACGGGCTGGTGCACCAGCTGCCCTGGCAGCAGGAGGTGGCGCGCGCGCTGCGGCGCCAGCTCAACTGAGCCCGCGCCTTCGCACCTTCACTTCAGCGCGGCGCTGCGCAGCACACGCGCCACGTAAGCCACGGCCAGCGCCGTGAGCACGCCGCACACCAGCAGCGACGGCATCAGGTCCACCATCGGCAGCGCCTCGCCCTTGAGCACGCGGCCCATCAGCGTGGTCTGAGCCAGGGCCGGCATCCACAGGTGCCAGGGCGCCGTGCCTTCCTGGTTCATCACCAGCACCAGCGGCAGCATCGAGATCGCCAGCACCAGGATGGTGGCGTTGGCCTGCGCTTCCTTGAAGGTCTTGCAGCGGATGGCAATCGCCATCAGCAGCGCCGACAGCGCGCCAGCCAGCGGCAGCAGCAGGCCGATGAACCAGGCCGCCTCCAGCGGGCCGAAGCGGAACATCGCCGACAGCGCCTCGCTGCGCAGCATCAGTTGCGCTGGCAGGAAACTCAGGCACGAAAGCACCGCGATCATGATGCCCACCGTGGCCACCGCGCCCCACTTGCCCAGCACCAGCGCCAAGCGCGAGGCGGGGTTCATCAGCAGCGGCTCCAGCGAGCCGCGCTCACGTTCGCCGGCCGTGCTGTCCAGCGCAGCGTTCAGCGCGCCGTACAGCACCGCCATCAGCACGAAGACCGGCACCATGAAGCTCAGCTGCGCGGCGCGCGCAGCCGGGTCGGCAAGGTCGCGCTCTTCCACGCGAACGCTCTCCAGCGCCGCGGGCGCCACGCCGCGCAGCGCCAGGCGCAGCGTGGCCTGCTCCTGGTTGTAGGCACGCAGCAGGCGCTGCAGTGCGCCGGTGCCGCCTTGCGCGCGCTGGTCCGTGGCGCTGCTGACGATCTCGACCACCGGCGCCTCCAGGCGCGCCACGGTGGCCGCGTAGTCGGCCGGCACCACCAGCACCGGGTGGCCGAGCTTGCTGTCGCGCAGGCGCTGCTCCCAGTCGGCCGGCGCGGTCTTGAGCACGTAGGTCTGGCGCTCCAGATAGTTCTGCAGGCCGGGCGCGTGCTCGATGCCCACGGCATAGACCTCGCGCGCCTCGGCACGCTTCTCGATGCCGGCCACCAGCTGCGAGATCGCCACCAGCACCAGCGGGCCGATGGCCACCGAGCTGAGCAGCACCATGGTCAGCGTGCGGCGGTCGCGCAGCGCATCGCGCAACTCCTTCAGGAAGACAACCCAGGCGGCGGCGATCATGCGGCGCTCCCGGCGGTGAAGGCGGTGGCCCTGGATGAAGCGGCGCCCTCGGCACCGAAGGCGAGCTGCACGAAGGTCTCCTCGAAATCGGTCTGCCCGGCCGCGGCCGAGAGTTCGGCCACGGTGCCGGCGGCCACGGTGCGGCCCTGCGCCACCACGACCACGTGGTCACACAGGCGCTCCACCTCTTGCATGATGTGCGTGGAAAAGACGATGCACTTGCCCTCGTCGTCGCGCAGCCGGCGCAGCGCCTCGCGCAGCGCGCGCGTGGCCAGCACGTCCAGGCCGTTGGTGGGCTCGTCGAGCACGATGTTGGGCGGGTCGTGAATCAACGCGCGGGCCAGCGCGGTCTTCATGCGCTCGCCCTGGCTGAAGCCTTCGGTGCGGCGGTCGAGCAGCGGCGCCATGTCCAGCATCCGGGCCAGCACGTCCACGCGCGCCGCGGCAGCGGCCGCCGTCATGCCGTGCAGGCGACCGTAGTAGACGATGTTCTCGCGCGCCGTCAGGCGCGGGTACAGACCACGGGCATCGCTCAGCACCCCCATGCGGGCCAGCGCGGCGGCCGGCCGCTGCGCGACGTCGATGCCGTCCACGCGCACATGGCCGCTGTCGGGCTCGATCAGCGCCGCGGCGATGCGCAGCGTGGTCGTCTTGCCGGCGCCGTTGGGGCCGAGCAGGCCCGTGATGCGGCCGTCGGCAGCGCTGAAGTTCACGCCGTCCACCGCCTGCACGGTGCGCTTCTTGCGCCCGCTGCCCTGGGTGAAGCTCTTGCGCAGTTGTTCGATCTGGATCATTTCGCGGCCTCCGCCAGCGGCGGCAGGTGAACGGGCGGGCGGGGGATGTTCTCGGCGCAGCTGGCATCGACCTTCAGCGCCTCGGCATCGGTTTCGGCGTTGACGAAGCGGAACAGCACATCGCGCATGCAGCCCAGGCCCATGACGCCGTGGCCGGCTTCCTTCACGACCACGTGGCGCGCCTGGGCGCCGAGCAGCTTCGTCACGCGCTCGCCGTGGCGCGGCGGTGTCACGGGGTCGGCCCCGCCTGAAAGCACCAGCGTGGCGGCCTGCGTGGCCGGCACGGTGTAGAAGGCCGCTGGCACCTCGCCACGCGGCCAGTTCGCGCAGATGCGCTGGTACTGCTGTGCGAAGGTGTTGCCGAAGTCGGCGCCGGGCACGTCGGTGGCCTGCGCCAGGCGCGGCGCGTCTTCGGCGCACACCACCGAGAAATGCATGCCCTCGGACATGCGCATGGCGCGCCCGCCGCCGCCTGCGAAGGCGATGGCCAGGCCCACCAGCGGCTCCATCCGGCCGGCCGCGCCTTCGCCAATGGCCATGGGCAGCGCCGAGGCCAGCACCGGCACGTACATCGGTGCGCGCACCAGATTCAGCAGGCCGTCGCGGGTGAGCGTGGCCTTCTCGCTGCGGCCGGTCACCGGGTGCGGCACGGTCATCTCGCGCGGCATCGAGACCAGCAGGGTCTGCCAGTCTTCGCGCAGCTTCGGGTAGCGCGCGCGGCAGGCGGCGTCGGCTTCGCAGCTCTTGAACACCTGCGCCAGCGCGGCCTGGTTGTCGGCGCTGAAGGCCACGGGCAGCACCATGTCGGGCGGCGCCACGCCGTCGATGACGGCACGACGCACGGCCTTCGGAAACTGGCGCATGTATTCCAGTACCGCGCGTGTGCCGTAGGAGCCGCCCACCAGGTTGATCTGCGGCGCGCCCAGGGCCTGGCGCACGGCGTCCACGTCCTGCATGGCCACGGTGGTGGTGTAGTGGCGCAGCTTGCCGTGCGGCAGCTTCTGCAGCTGCGTGGCGCAGGCCTGCAGGCGCGCGGCCTGGCGCTCGTTGTCCAGGCCCTCGCTCAGCGGCGCGAAGGGCGAGCCCTCCTCACAGTACAGGGGCGCGGTCTGGCCGGTGCCGCGCTGGTCGACCAGCACCACATCACGCCGGTTGCCCAGGCGCGCGAGCAGTCGGCTGATCTGCCCGCCCAGGGCGACGGCGCTCTGGCCCGGGCCGCCGGCGAAGAAGAACACCGGGTCGCTCTGGCGGTTGCGCGCCAGCGCGGGCAGCACGGCGTAGTGCACGTCGATCTGCGGGCCTTGCGGCTGCGCGGGGTCGAGCGGGCGGCGCAGCACGCCGCACTGGGCGTCGTGCACCACGCCCTGCACGCGGCAGGGCTTCAGGCCAGGGCGGATTTCAGCAGCCTGGGCCTGCGGGGCAACGAGGCTGGCCACAGCAGCCACGCCGGCCGCCATGGCCACGGCCCGCAGCCCGCGGGGCCTGGCGCCGGGGTGGTGAGGGATCAAGGGGGTGTTCATGGCGCCGATTCTGCAGCGCTGCCCCGGGCTGGCTGCAGGGCTGCGCGGCGAGCGGCGGATAGGTGCGACGAACGGCCCCGCGCCCCGGGCGGCTGGCGGCAGACGCCGCCGCCCGGGTGGCTCAGCCGA
The DNA here is from genome assembly GCA_051861265.1 of Rubrivivax sp. Lineage (GTDB taxonomy): Bacteria > Pseudomonadota > Gammaproteobacteria > Burkholderiales > Burkholderiaceae_C > Rubrivivax. Next base: position 500,436 of record JBHYDA010000002.1, on the reverse strand, counting down.
GCAGGCGTCGCAGCTCGCCGCTGGCGATCAAGGCCTGCAGGTCTTGCGCCCCGCCCACCAGCACGCCCTTCACGAAGACCATCGGGAAGGTGGGCCAGCCGCTCCACATCTTCAGCGCATTGCGGCGGCGCCACTGGCTGGTGTAGCCGCCGATGTCGATGTCGTGGTGCGCCACGCCGGCAGCGTCCAGCGCCTTGCGCGCCTGGCGCACGAAGGGGTTGAGCGCCATGCCCACCACCACCACGGCATGGCGGGCGGTGGCGTCTTGCACCTGCTGCACGGTGTCGGCGTGCAGGCGCGCAACGGCGTCACGGCTGGCCGGGTGCAGGCGGGCTTCTTCGAGGATGGCGCGGGGCATGGTCGGTCTCGGGTTCGAACGATTCAGGGCCACCAGTATGGCGGCGTGCTGAACGCTGGCTTCAGCGCCTTGCAACACAGGCCGCGGGCGGCGTGGCTATGCTCCCCAGGACTGCAACCTCTCTTCTGGCGGAGACTCCCCATGACCAAGCTGTACTACAGCCCCGGCGCCTGCTCGCTCAGCCCGCACATCGTGCTGCGCGAAACCGGCCTGCCCTTCCTACTGGTGATGGCCAGCACCAAGACCAAGAAGCTGGCCGATGGCACCGACTACTACACCATCAACCCCAAGGGCCAGGTGCCCCTGCTGGAGCTGGACGACGGCCAGCGCCTGAGCGAAGGCCCGGTCATCGTGCAGTACATCGCCGACCAGGCACCCGCCAGCGGCCTGGTGCCGCCGGCCGGCACCATGGCGCGCTACCGCGTGCTGGAGTGGCTGAACTACATCAGCACCGAGCTGCACAAGGGCTTCACGCCGCTGTTCGCGCCAGGCACGCACGAAGACACCAAGACCGCCTCGCGCGCCAAGCTCGGCGAAAAGCTGGCCTGGGTGGACAGCCAGCTTGCCGGCAAGACCTGGCTGATGGGCGACACCTTCACCGCCGCCGATGCCTACCTCTTCACCGTGGCCGGCTGGGGCAAGTACGTGGGCGTGGACATCGCCCCGCTGGCGAACCTGAGCGCCTACATGGGCCGCGTGGCCGCGCGCCCGGCCGTGCAAGAGGCGCTCAAGGCCGAAGGGCTGCTGAAGTAAGCCCCTCGGCGCGTTGGTGCCAAGCCCCGGCCGCGCGGGCCGGGGGAAGGGCGTTCAGCCCCGGGCCACAGCCCGGCGGCGCGAAACCACCAATGCCGCCCCGGCGATGGCCAAGAGGAACAGCGTGGACGGTTCGGGGACAACGCCCGTGCGGTTCTGCGGGGCCTCGCGCACCACGAGGAACGACTGCGAGCTGGTGATGGGGTTGGCTTGGAACACCGCGAACTCATAGGCCTGGTAGGCCCACCCCGTCCAGTTGCCGGTGTTCAGGTTGTTCAGCAGCGTGGCGGCGTAGGCCATCACGTCGCCGTTCACACCTGAAAGGCGCAGGCCGCCGGTCAAGGTGTCGTACAGGCCGCCTTCACCTTCCACTTCCCACAGGGCGTAGGAAAAGGCGGCCGATTTCTCGGCCACGCTGAGGTTTCCGCCGGCCACCAGCGTGTCGGCGAACGCGTGGTTGTACAGCGACACGATCTTGTTCATGACGGTCATGCCGTCGCGGTTGTCGTAGCCGCCTGCCAAGCCCAGGTAGTTCGGGCTGCTCAGCGCGAACTGCTGTTCATAGCCGCCGCCGGTGCCGAAGAAGCTGGCCAGCGTGACCGGCGTGTAGCTGGAAGCCGCGCTCTGCGCATTGGTGAACGGCGACAGGCAATAGGCCCATTCGCCGTTGCTCAGCCGGTAGCTGCCGATGGCGATGTTGGCTTTGCGTGCCGTGGGCGAGGCACCCGCAGCAGCATTGGCGTTGCTGTGGAAGGACAGCGTGCCCGCCTGGATGCGCGAGCCGGTGTCGATCAAGGACAGGCTGACGTTGGCCGCCAGGGCCTGGCTGCCTGCCAGTGCGCCGGCCAGCAGCAGGGCCGAACCTATCAAGCTAGGGATTGAAAGTTTCATGGTCGTGGGGTCTGAAATTCGATAACAGACTGTTACCGACCGCACCCCCAGCCACAACCCCACGCTCCAGGGGCAGCGGGCCCTGCAAACGCGGCTGGCGTGAGTAAATGGACAAAGCCCCCGCAACCCGGACGGGCAGCGGGGGCCTCAAGGCTGCGCGAAAGAGCGCGCAGCCTGCCCTGGGGCAGGCGTCAGGTCGCCTTCTTCGCCGCCGGCTTCAGCAACGCCTGGCAGGTGGCACGCTGGCCTTCAGCGGTGTCGACCTTGGCGCAAACGCCGCTCAGCTGGGCCTGCAGGCGTTGCAGGGCGGCGGCCTGCTTGCCGTCGCCGTTCCAGGCCACGAGCTTGGCGCTGATGCGCTGCAGCGAACGGGCGCTGCGGCCTTCGAAGGCGCCTTCGTCCTTGGCGGCCTCGGCCAGGAGTTGCGCGGTGGTCTTCTCGATGCGGGCGGCGTCCTGTGGCGCCAGGTCCACCAGGGCCATCAGGTAGCTGGCACCCCACTGCAACCGCGTGGCCGGGCCTTCGCTCTTGTCGAAGGCCTGCGCATACCAGCGCAGCGCCTCGTCGTTCTTGCCCTGCTTGCGCGCGTTGCTGCCGAGCTGGCTCATCAGGTAGTAGGGCGAGTGGCTCTTGGCCACGTTGGCCTTCAGCAGCACCTCGCTCTCGGCCCACAGCCCGGCCAGGCCCAGCGCGCTGCCGGCGTAGGTGATGACAGCCTGGCGCTCATAGCCGTCGGTGATCTCGCGGTCGGCACGGGCGACGAACTCGCGCACGTCCTTGAGCAGCGGCTCGGGCAGCTTGGGCTGCACGGTGTCTTTGGGCATGTCGATACGCGCCAGCTGGATGCGGGCATAGAGCGCGTCCATGCGGTTGCCGCGCGAGAGCGTGGCGTCGACCTGCAGGCGCTGCAGTGCGGCCTCGAACGCGGCCACCAGAGACGCGCGGCCAGGGCTGCCTTCGGCTTCCAGCGTGCGCACGATGTCCGTGGCGCCCCCGGCGATGGCGTCGATGTGCTCGCGCGATTGCACCGGGTCGGCCAGCACGCGGCGCACGCGCTCGCGCAGGCTGGCGTCGGGCTTGACGCCTTGGCCGTCGTCGCTGGCGGCCAGGGCCTTCAGCCACAGACGCGTGGTGATCTCGCCATCGGTGCCCGCACCCGCGGCGGGGCTGGCCACGGCCAGGCGCGTCAGCAACGCGGGCAGCTCGGCCTTGGGCACGACCTGGGCTTCGTCGGTTTCCCACGAGTAATAGGCCAGCAGCTTCCAGTCACCGGCGCTCAGCGGCTTGGCGGCCAGCGCGTCGGCCAGCACAGCCTTCACGGGGCGGCCGCCGTTCAGGCCGAGTTGCAGCACCTGCAGCATCTGCGCGGCGTCCACCTCACCGGGCAGGCGGGTGATTTCCTGGCCTTCGGGCGTGAACAGCACCGTGGTCGGGTAGCCGCTGACCTTGAAGCGGCGGCTGAGCTTCTGCGCACCGGGGCGGTCGCCATCCACGTGCACGGCGATGAAGTTCTTCGACAGTGCCGCGAACTCGGCCCGGTTGAAGAGCGTGGCCTTGAGCTGGTTGCACGGCGGGCACCAGGTGGCGCCCCAATACAACAGCACGGGCTTCTTGGCCGCGCGAGCCTGGGCGAAGGCGCGCTCGATGTCGGCATCGGCGGCGGCGGCCTGCCAAGCGACGTTGGTGCTGGGGAGACTGGGGGCGGCGTGGGCCACGGCCCAGGTGCCCAGGCAGGCGGCTAGGGCCAGGGCGAGCAGGCGCGTTTTCATCAGGGCGCTCCTTGGGGGGCTGGGGGCGGTGCGCGGGCCCCCGCCGGGGCGGCGCGCATGACATGTCGGCGAATTGTGTGCCACGCCGTCCCGGGCCGACAAACCGGCCGCGGATGCAAACAATTTGGCCCCACGGGAGGCCACCGCCGACGCAGCACCACCGGTCGCCAGGAGAATTGAAGTTTTTGAAACCCCGGGGCCTGCCTAGGCCGGTGCGCCCCCGCCTCCGTGAACCGCATGCGACATTCTCGAAACAAGGCGGCGCGCCTTCCCGCCTGGGCGCTGGTAGTGCTGATGGGCAGCATGGCCGGCACCGGCTGGGCCACGCCCGAGCGCTCTTCCCGCTTCTACAACGACGCCGCAGCGCGCGTGGAAAAGGAAGACATCGAAGGCGCGCTGGTGCAGCTGCGCAACGCCATCAAAGAAGACGCGAACAACCTCTCGGCCCAGCTGCTGCTGGGCAAGCTGCTGCTGCGCACCGGCCAACTCAAGGCCGCCGAGGCCGCCTTCGAGACGGCACGCCGCCTGGGCGTGAGCCCCACCGAGATCGCGGTGCCGATGGGCCAGCTCTACCTGCAGATGGGCATGACGGCAGAGCTGCTGGACAAGGTCAAGCCCGACGGCCTGCCCGTGGCGGCCCAGGTCGAGGTGCTGACGATGCGCGGTTCGGCGCTGGCTCTGGACAACCGCTTCGCCGACGCCCTGAAGGCCTACGCCCAGGCCCGCCAGCTCGACCCGAAATCGCCGCTGCCCGACATCGCCGAGGCCCCAGTGCTGCTGCGCCAGGGCGAACGCGACAAGGCCCGCGCCACCGCGCTGCGCGCCACCGCGCAGGGCCCGCGCCTGCACACCAGCTGGTACCAGTACGGCACGGTGCTGCTAGGCCTGGGCGAGCCGCAGCCCGCGCTGGCGGCTTTCGACAAGGCCGTGGCGTTGGCGCCCAAGCACGTCGATTCGCATGTCGGCCGCGCCTCCAGCCTGATGCTGCTGGGCCGCAGCGCCGACGCGGCCACGACGCTGAAGATGCTGAAGGCCGAGGGCGCCAGCGAGCCGCGCGCTTCGCTGATGCGCGGCCTGCTGGCCGAGGGCCGAGGCGACGCCAACACCGCCAAGGCCGAGTTCGTCGACGCTGCCGCGATGATCGACGCGATGCCCCCCAACGTGCGCAACGCCAGCGAGCCGCTGCTGCTGGTGGGCGTGATCGCGCACCGCGCGCTCGGGCAGCAGGAAAAGCTGCGCGAATACCTCGACGCGGTGCTCGCGCGCAACAGCCGCCACATCCCCGCGATGGCGATGCTGACCGAGCTGCTGCTAGCCAGCGGCGAGCTGCCGCGCGCCACCACCGCGGCCGAAGCGCTGCTGCGCATCGCACCCAATGACGGCCAGGCGCTCTACCTGATGGGCAGCGTGCTGCTGGCCAAGCGCCAGTTCGGCCCGGCGGCCGAGTTCTTGGAGCGTGCGGCCAAGGCCTCGCCCAACAGCGCGGCCCTGCGCGACCTCTCGCAAAGCCAGTTCGGCCTGGGCCAGCCCAAGGAGGCATTGGCCAACCTGGAAGCCGCCTACAAGAAAAACCCGCGCGACACCCTGGCCGGCATGAGCCTGGCCGTGACCTATGCGCGCATGGGCAACAACGCCCAGGCCGTGAAGATCGCCGAGGACATCGTCAAGCGCGACCCCAACAACCTAGCGCTGGCCACCTTCCTGGCCAACGTCAAGGGGCGCACCGGCGACAAGGCCGGGCTCAAGACGGTGCTCGAGAGCGTGCTCGCCAAGGACCCGTTGTTCCGTCCCGCGGTGATGAACCTCAGCTGGCTCGACATGGAGCAGGGCCGGCTCGACGCGGCACGCGCGCGCCTGAAGGGATTTCTGAAAACCCAGCCCAAGGACCCCGACGTGCTGTTCCAGCTGGGCATGCTGGAACGCCAGGCGCGCCGGCCTGACGAAGCCATCGCCGCCTGGACCGAAGGCGACCGCGCGCAGACCAAGGACCCGCGCCACGCGTTGGCGCTGATCGACCTGCGGCTGTCGGCACGCCAGAACGCCGAGGCGCTGACGCTGGCAAGGACGACCGCCGCGCGCTACCCCGACGTGCCGCAGGCCCACCTGCTGCTGGCACGTGTGCAGATGGGCGCCGGCGACACGTCGCTGGCCCGATCGTCGCTGCAGGAAGCCTCGCGCAAAGCCGATGCGCGCGCGCCCGAGCAGCTGGAAATCGGCCGCCTGTACCTGCAGCTGGGCGCCGCCGACGACGCACGCTTCGTTGCCAACAAGATGCTGCAGGCCGAGCCCAACGACCCGCAGGCGCTGACGCTGGCCGTCGAAGCCGCCGGCCGCAAGGGCGATGCCGCGGGCGTCGACGCCGCGATGGCGCAGCTGCGAAGCCGCCATCCGCAGCACCTGCTGACGCTGACGACGGCCGGCCACATCGCCCTGTCGCGCGGGCAGTTCGACGCCGCGCTGCAGCAGTACCAGGCGGCCTTCGCGAAGGAGCCGTCGACGCCGCTGGCGCTGACGCTGGCGCAGGCCCATCTGGCGCGCCAGGACCCGGCCAAGGCCGTGGACGTGATGCAGGCCTGGTCGGCCAAGCAGCCAGCCGACCTGCTGGCCTTGCGCGCGCTGGCCGATTTCCAGCTGCTGGCCGGGCGCGCCGCGCCGGCCCGCGCCAACTACGAGCGCCTGGTCAAACAACTGCCTAACGACGCGCAGGTGCTGGGTGCCTATGCCCGCGTGCTGGCCGACACCAAAGACCCCACCGCGCTGGCCACCGCCGAGAAGGCCTACCGGATGGCGCCCACGCAGACTCCGCTGGCCGACCTCTATGGGCGGCTGCTGGTGGACAACAAGCAGGTGGACGCCGGCATCAAGGTGCTGCGCGACGCACGCCTGCGCGACCCGCAGAACGGCAACCTGCGCATGAACCTGGCTGGCGCACTGGTCCAAGCCGGGCGGCGCGCCGAGGCGCGCGAGGAGCTGCAGGCCGCGCTGAACGCGCCCAATCCCCCACAGGACGGCCCTCGCCTGCAGCAGGTGCGGGCGGCGGTGGGCCTGTGAAGGCCGCTGCGCAGTGCCTCGCCGCTGTCGAAGTTCTTGACACATTTCTTGACAGCCCGGGCAGTGGCGACAGAAACCCTTTCAAATCAACAACTTAAGAACTGGCCCAGAACCTGCTTACTCTTTGATGCCCACCGAGAAACTGAAAAATCACAGCAGCGCCAAGACGGGTATGGGCGTCACCAGCTGGCTGAACTTGCAGAGGTCTTCATGAACCGCATTCCCCAATTCGCTCGCATCGCCGCCGTTGGCACCCTTGCGCTCCTCGGCGCCAGCGCACAAGCCCAACAGCTGACCGTCGGTAACGGACAAGGTTCGAACACGAGCTACGAGTTCAGGGATGCCAGCAACACCAGCCGCGGGACCGGGACCTATTCCCCGCTCCACACGGTCACGAACACCACGCCCCACCCGGACACCACCTTCCTGGCCTACTGCATTGATCCGCTGGTCAGCGGTGCGGCTGCAACCGGCGGCACCGCCACAAGCGGCGTTTACACCTCCACATCGCTGAGCAACTTCCTCAGCGGCGCCGCCGCCACGAGCGGCAACGCAACCCCAACTTACGCCAACCAAGTGGCGCGCACCGGCCTTTACGCCACACTCGGCGTCACCGCGACGGCAGCGCAGCAGGCTCGTGTGCTAACCGACCTGCAAGACCTCTACAGCTGGGCTTACGCCAGCTACGTCGTCAGCGGCACGGCCGCCCAGCGCGCAGCATTTGGCTTCGCGTTGTGGGAAGTCATGTTGCAGAACGGCGGTGCCAATGGCACCACCTACGACCGCCTCGCCGGCTCGCTGCTCGTCTACGGCAGTGACACGAGCAACGCCAACGATCCCGTGGACGTGGCACTCGGTCAGTTGCTGACCGCCCTGAACAGCACCTCCGCTGCTGGGTGGACCAATCTCGGCCTGACGCAGTCGAACTGGAACTACACCGTCTGGTACGACACCACCAGCCACCCCTACAACCAGACCTACCTGGCGGTCACGCCGGGCGCTGCGCCGCCGCATGGCGTGCCGGAACCCGGCTCGCTGGCCCTGGCCGGCCTGGCTCTGGTGGGTCTGGGCGTCGCGCGCCGCAAGGCGGCCGCCCGTCGCTGAACAAGCGATCGCGACGCAGGCCACCTCCCGCCGCCCGCAAGAAAAAGGCTGCCCCCGGGCAGCCTTTTTTCATGGCGCGTCGTCGTCACCCACGTCCAGGCCTGCCGACCAATCCCAGGCCGCCGCCGCCAAGCGCTGCAGCGCCGGCGCCGTCAGTCCGAAGGCCGGCAGCAGGCGCGCCACCGCCTCGTCGTCGCCGCGGTCCAGCGCGTCGGTCAGCGCCAGGCGCGCGGCCAGCGCGCCCTTGCGGTGCAGCAGCGCATCCGCAAAACCATCGCCCAGCCGCAGGGGCCCCACCGCCTGCGCCAGCGGCACCTGCAGCAGCGGCTCGATCAGCGAGAGAACGCCCAGCGTGAAGTGAGCACCGGCATTGGACTCGCCCAGATGCTGGGCCAGCGCTTCCAGGATGCGCCCGCGCGCCAGGGCACTTTCCTCGAGCGCGCAGCCGGCCACGCGGCCCGGCGAACCCACAGCTAGCTGCACCGACAGCCAGCGCCGCAACTCGGCGCGGCCGAGCACCTGCACCGCGTCGTCCACGGCTTCCACCGCGCGCCGCAGGCCGATGGCCGGGCTGTTGGCATAGCGCAGCAGGCGGTAGGTCAGCGTCGCATCGCTGCGCACGGCATCGGCGATGACCGAGGTGTCGCGGTCCTGGGCCAGGTCGTTCAGCAGGCCGACGATGCGTTGCGCCGCGGCTCCTAGCGGCCTTGGCGGCGGTGAGCTGCGGCTGCGGCCCAGCTCCCCGCTGGCCAGGTCGATGCCCGCCTGCAGCAGCTGCTCCACATCCTCCAGGTGCTGCAGGCCCGTGCACACCAGCCGCACACGCGGCAGCACCTCGCGCCAGCGCTGGGCTGACAGCAGCAGGCTGTCGATGCCGGCAGCGCCCCCTTGCAGTAAGACGAAATCGGGCGCCAGCTCGACCTGTGGCGGGCCGTCGGGCATGCCGAGCAAGGCGCCCCGGGCGCGCAAGGCTTCGCGGGTCTCCGTCGGCAAGGAAGCCAGCCCCTCTACCGCCAACCAGCCGCACGATGGCACCGCCTCAGCCAGCGTGGCCTGCTGCAGGGCTGCCGCCGGCAGGCGCACCAAGGCCGCACGCCCCCCCGCGGTCACACTGGCGGCAGTGGTCAGCAACACCTGGTGGTAGAGCCGGGCCGAAGGGGTGTCGGCACGCCCGGCGAGGCGACGCTCCACCGCCGGCGCCAGCAAGAGCTCGAAACCCGCCACCTCGCCTTTGCGGCCCACCAAGGGCCGGCGCACCCCCAGGCCCTCCAGGGCCACGTCGTCCAGACGGGCGCTGCCCTCGGGCGACATAACAACCTTCGCCGCGGCAGGCACCGGCGGCGGCGCCACCCGCTCGACAACGGGTGCGGCCACCGCAGCAGGAGCAGCCCGCACGGGCGCAGCCGCGGGCGGCGGCGGCTTGCTCACAGGCGCGGCAGCGCGCCCCAGCTTCAACCAGGACAACATCGGTTCCAACCTCGGTGGCTAGGCACGCAGCGCGCGGGCCGACGGGATGCGCGGCGCATCCACCCTGGCTATCGGCCGTTCAGGCGCCAGGTGTAGCGGCGTCGCCCAGCCAGGCCGTGCCCTCGGCCTCGTCCTGCGGCTCGGGGTGTGCCTTGGCCAGCGCCATCCACACCGCCAACGGCAGGCGCATCGCACGGCGCGGCGCGGCGCGCGCCACCACCAAGCCCCCCGAGCCGGCAAACATCACGCCATAGGCCGGCGGCACCTCGTCGGCCTCGGCGATGCCCTCGCGCAGCACGTACCAGCACTGGCTGGAAACAGCCAGGTAGGCCGCCGCCTTGTCGGGCCGGCGCAGATCACTCAGCAGGTCGGCACGCCGCACCTTGATCTCGTGCGCGATGGGCTCGACGTAGTCTTCCACCGTGGTGTGGCGGATCGAATAGACATCGGGCATGGCCATGGCCCAGACAGTGGGCGGCCGGGCCGCTGCGGCGGCAGTGGCCGTCTCGATGCCGCCCTCGCAGCCATCGAGCGGCGCAGGTTCAACCGGCAGTGCACTCAAAGGCGCACGCAGGCTCAAGCCCCGCCACGCGATGCGCCCGGCCCGCTGCATCTCGCGCGCCACGCGGGCGACCAACGCCTCGTGCTCGGTGTAAGCCGCCTGGTGGCGCTGGCGGGCCTCGGCCAGCCACTGCAGGCCGGCGTCGGTGACGCGCAGGGTTTCTCGGTCGGCGGCGTCCCAGCGGCGCTCCAGCAAGCCGGCGGCCAGCAGGTCGAGTTCGATCGCGTCGTGGCAAGGCCAGCCGGCCGAGCGCCACATCTCGCGCAGGCGGCGGCGGTGGGTGGCGGTCAGCGCCACGCCGGCTTCACTCGACGACTTGCACGCCCTTCCAGAAGGCCATGCGGCCCTTGATCTCGGCGGCGGCGTCTTTCGGGTCGAGGTAGGTCCACACCGCGTCGGGGTTGGCGTCGCCGTCGACGAAAAGCGTGTGGTAACTCGCCTGGCCCTTCCAACTGCACATGGTCTTGGTGTTGCTGGGCAGCAAGTACTCGGCCTTCACGGCCGCGGCCGGGAAGTAGTGGTTGCCTTCCACCACCACGGTGTCGTCGCTCTCGGCAACCACGGTGCCTCTCCAGATGGCCTTCATCGCGCGGGCTCCTGCTGATTCGTCTGCGTTGGGGGGTGCCAAGCAGATTACCACCCGGCCGCGTCTGAACGCTGCGTGCAAGCCCGTGCAACCCGGGGCCGGGCGCCGCTGGCTAAAGTGCCTGCATGGACAGCATCTCCACCCCCTCGACCTTGACCACCCCGCGCCTCGTCGAGCGCCTGATCCAGGGCCAGGCCACCAGCGACGGCGCCGGCGTGCGCCTGACACGCCTGCTCACGCAAGACCTGCAGCGCCGCCTGGACCCCTTCCTGATGCTCGACCTCTTCGGCACCGAGAACCCGGGCGACTACATCGGCGGCTTCCCCGACCACCCGCACCGCGGCTTCGAGACCATCACCTACATGCTGCAAGGCCGCATGCGCCACCGCGACAGCGCCGGCAACGAGGGCCTGCTCGTGCCCGGCAGCGTGCAGTGGATGACGGCCGGCCGCGGCGTGATCCACAGCGAGATGCCCGAACAGCAGGAAGGCGCCATGGAAGGCTTCCAGCTCTGGCTGAACCTGCCCGGCCGCGACAAGATGCGCGAGCCCTGGTACCGCGACATCGCCACCACCGAGATCCCCGAGTGGCAGGGCGAGGGCGTGACCGCACGCGTGATCGCCGGCGCCACGCACGGCGTGCAGGGCGCCGTGCAGCGTGATGCCACCGAACCGCTGTACCTGGATCTGCACCTGGCGCCGGGCGCCGTGTTCACGCAGCCGCTGCCGGCGCACCACAACGCCTTCGTCGTGGTTTACCGCGGCGAGCTGAACGTGGCCGAGACCCTGGTGCGCACGCGCCGGATGGCCGTGCTGGCCAACACGCCGGGCAGCGACGGCGTGCTGCTGCGCGCGGGCGAAGCCGGCGCACGCGCCATCCTGGTGGCCGGCCAGCCGCTGAAGGAGCCCATCGCGCAGTACGGGCCTTTCGTGATGAACACGCAGCAGGAGATCTTGGACGCGGTGAACGACTTCCGCGCCGGGCGCCTGGCTTGAACCCCCGGCTGGCGCCTCAGCGGTCCTTGCGCACGATGCCCACCGGCGTGGTCGCGCTGCCCACCAGGAAGACGGTGTAGTTGGCGGCCGCCACAAAGGTCTGCTCGGTGTTCTCGAACAGCGGCTGCGCCACGCCCGCGGCCACCACCGAGAGGCGGCCGGTGGTGGTGGCGTCCACCAGTTCGTAGACCGAGGCCCTGCCGGCCTCCAGGCCGTCGGCCACGGGCGAGAAGTCGGCGCTCATCGACAGCGCACCCGGCAAGCCCTGCACGCCGTTCACCAGCCGCAGCTTGGCGCGGGTGCGGTCGGTGGGCAGGGTGTTGTTGTCGGGCAGCAGCGCCACGGCGGGCGTGCCGCTGGGGCTGCCGTAGACCAGCACGGTGTAGTCGGCGCCCACGGCCAGCGTCGGCGTGGTGGTGGAGACCACCGTGCCGTTGACGGTGACGACGGTCTCGCGCGCACCGGCGCTCACCAGCGTGTAGTTCGTGACGGCCGGGGCCGTGACGTTGGCGAACAGCGCCGTGCCGCCCACGCGCAGCCCGGCGCTGCCAGCGCTAGACAAACCCGAGGCCAGGCGCACCCGCGCCTGCGTCGGCGCCAGCGTCTTGATCTCGCCCTGCTGCGTGAGCAACAGCGCCTGCACCAGCACCCCACCCGTGGTGGGCGTGAGCACCAGCGTGGCCACTTGCCGGCTGCTGAGCGTGAGGGCGGCCACATCCAGGCGCAGATCGGTCTTGCTGCCGGCGGCCGTCACGCGCAGGCGGTAGCCGCCGCTGTTGACGGTGAGCCAGGCGCCCACGGCGTCCACCGCAGCCGCCGCCTGCTGCGGCACGCTGGCCGCCAGGGTGTCGTCCGTGCCGGTGATGTAGACGTCCAGCGCGCCGGCATCGGGCGCGGCGTTCACCACGCGCAGCAGCGCGCGGTTGGTCTCGGGCGCGCCGGCGTTGTCGTCCAGCAGCACCTGCTTCGCAGCGCCCAGCGTGCCGTAGGCCAACACCGTGTAGTGCTTGCGCGCCGAAACGCTGGGCGTGAAGCTCAGCAGCGAGGTGCTGTTGCCCGCGCTGTGCAGCGTGAAGGCCTTGCCGGGGTCGGCCTCAACATAGCCGGCCGCGTTGCCGTAGCTCACGCCGGCCTGGCGCACTTCGTTGTCCACGCGCAGATCAAGCTGCGCGTAGCCGCTGCTGGCGTTGACTAGGCGCACCTGCGCCTTGGTGCGGTCGGCGCCACCGCCGCAAGCGGCCAGCAGGGCGGCGGCGGCCAGAGCGGCGGTCCATCGGAAAAGGCTCATGTCGGGTCCTCACGCGCCCGGCGACGGTGCGGCGGGCGCTGGCTTCAAGGGTGTCGGCGGCGCCTGAAGGGCTGCGCTGCCGGGGCCGCATGATGCCTGCGCCGGCGGCGGCGCTCATGTCGCGGGCGTGAATCCGGTGTCCAGCGCCTGCGGCGGCTCGGGCCGCCAGCCTTGCAGTTGCAACTCCAGCCAGGCGCCCAGCGGCAGGTCGGCCAGGCCCGGCTCGCTGCCGGGCAGGCCGGCGTGCTCTTGCACGCGCAGGCCTTGCTGCAGGTCGAGGCTGGAATCGAACCAACCGCAGCCGCGCGGGCGGTCGTCGTCTGCGGCAGGCTCTGGAGGAGGTGCTTCGGATGCGCCAGTGGATGCGGCCGCGGGCAACGGCAGCGCTTCCAGCAGCCGGCACATCCAGCGGTGCGCCAGCAGGGGGGCGGGCAAGCGCTGGAGCGCGTTGTCGAGCAGGCGTACGGCAAGCGAGCGGGGGCGAGGTGTCGGGGTCATGGCAGCGGGCCTTTCGCGCCGCCGCTGCGTGGGCACTGCCGGTCTGCAGCGCTGTTTCAGGGCGGTGCGCCATGCTCGCCAGCCGGGCCGTCACCGGCCATCGCCCCGAGGTCGGCGCGGCGTGGGCCCCCGGCCCGGGGCCCCGGGCGGGGGTGCGGCCCCCCTCCCCCGACGGGTGGGGCCGCGGCCGCGGTGCCTGCAGATCAAGCCATGGGCTGGAAGGCGTAGCCCTGGCCTGCGGCGGCCATGCGGCCGAAGGCGGGGAAGGGGAAGTGGAAGCCGCCCACCATCGCATTGCTGCTGACGATGCGCGCGAACACCTCGCGGCGCACCTTGCGTGCGGCTTCGGCATCCATGTCGAAGGTCACCGCCCAGTCGGGGTTGCGCGCGAACAGCGCCGGCACGTTGGTGAGGTCGCCGATGAACATGAAGGTCTGGCCGGCCGACTTCACCTCGAAGAGCGTGTGGCCCGGCGTGTGGCCGTAGGCCGCCACCGAGCGGATGCCCGGCGCCAGCTCGGTGCCGGCCTCGAAGCGCTGCAGCGTGCTGGCCGGCATGGTGGCGAAGACGCGGCGCACGTTGTTGAAGGCACCCTTCATGCCTTCCGGCGCGGCGGCCATCTTCGCGTCGTCCATCCAGAAGTTGTACTCGGCGGCCGGCACCATGACCTTGGCCTTCGGGAACACCAGCTCACCGGCCTTGTTGCGCAGGCCGTTGATGTGGTCGCCGTGGAAGTGCGTAATCAGCACGGTGTCGATGTCGGCCGGCTGCACACCCGCGGCGCGCAGGTTCTCCAGCAGTTTGCCCGTGGTGGGGCCGCCGAACTCGCCCAGGCCGGTGTCCATCAGCACACGGCGGCCGCCGCCCACCACCAGGAAGGGCGTGAAGGGGATGTCGATGTGCTCGGTGGGCAGCCCCTGCGAGGCCAGCAGCGCCTTCACCTCGGCCAGCGGCGCGTTCTTGACGAACTCTTCACCCAGCGGGCGGCGCGCGACGCCGTCGATCAGCGAGATGACTTCCATCTCCCCCAGCTTCATGCGGCGGAAGCCCGGGCTGGGCAGCGTGGGCGTGCCCAGGTTCGGCGCGCTCTGCGCCCAGGCGGGCACAAAAGAGCCGGCGGCGTAGGCCAGGGGCGCGGCGAGGCCGGCGCTGAGGAAGTCTCGACGGGTGAACATGCGGCGTTGCCTGTGGGGTGGTGAGAGAGGCGCGCATGATCGTCAGCCGGCGCCCGCGCGCTGGCTTCGGTGGGCAAAGACGCCTGATGGCGAAGGGTTATCCCAAACCGCCGCCAAGCCCGCGCCGGCAAGGGCTGGGCGGCCTGCGGCATGCTCGCGGCCCATGGATACCCTGACCCACGCCTTGTCGGGCGCGCTCGTGGCGCGCTTGATCGCCGCCTGCGGCCCGGTGCCGCTGGCCGCCGCGCCCGGCCTGCAACCCCCCGGCCGCTTCACCGCCGCCTGGGACGGCGGCGCCGCCGCGCCGCTGCCCTGGCAGGGTGTCGTGGTGGGCCTGGTGGCCGGCGCCTTCCCGGATGTGGACGTCGTGGCGCAGTGGTTCGGCGACATCGCCTACCTCACACAGCACCGCGGCGTCACGCACTCGGTGCTGCTGCTGCCCTTGTGGGCCTTCATGGTGGCCTGGCTGATGGCGCTGGCCTTCCGCACCACGCGCGGCCAGCCCGGCGGGTGGAAGAGCCTGTACGTCTTCGCCGCAGCCGGCATCGCCATCCACATCGCCGGCGACTGGATCACCCAGTTCGGCACCATGCTGCTGCAACCGTTTTCAGACCGCCGCTTCGGCCTGGGCTCGATGTTCATCATCGACCTCATGTTCAGCGGCCTGCTGCTCGCCGGCCTGCTGCTGGCCGCGGTGTTCCCGCGCCGGCGCTGGCCAGCCGCTTTGGGCCTGGGCGCTGCGGCGGCCTGGGTGGGGCTGGCCACCGTGGGGCAGTACGAGGCGCTGGAGATCGGCGAGCGCCACGCCCGCGCACAAGGCATGAAGGGCGCCGAGGTGACCGTGATGCCACGCCCGGCCTCGCCCTTCAACTGGACGGTGACGGTCTTCGACGGCCAGACCTACCACCTCGCCCACGTCAACACGCGCCGCACCGAGCCGCTGCTGCTGGAGGCCGACAGCCACTTCATCCAGCGCTTCTCCGCCCCCTACCTGCCCGTGCAGCAGGCCGTCTGGCTGCAGGTGCCCAAGTTCGGCGGCGCGGGCGCACCGGCCTGGGTGATGGAAGCGTGGAACGCGCCGGCCTTCGGCTTCTTCCGCTGGTTCGCGCAGACGCCGGCCTGGCTGCCCGGGCCGCCGGACACCGCGAGCGAGCGCTGCGCCTGGTTCCGCGATCTGCGTTTCGACTTTCCGGGCCGCGAGGAAGGTCCCTTCCGCTACGGCGTGTGCCTGCCGGCCGCGGGCCGGGGCGGCGCCGAGGCGGCGCGCATCTTCAGGCTGGAAAACGGCGTGCGCCGGCCGGTGTGAAGCGCAACAGGCGCCGGGTTCAGAACACCAGCGCCACGATGAAGATGCCGATCATCATGAAGGCCAGCACCACCTTGGCCAGCAGCCCGGCCATGATGCCCAGCCAGGTGGCCACGCCCACGTGCAGGGCCTGGCGCTCGTCCTTGCGGGCCAGGTACTCGCCCACCGCGGCGCCCACCAGCGGCATGAAGAGCACGCCGACGATGCCCATGAACAGGCCCACCACGGTGCCCACCGCAGCGCCGATGAGCGCCTGCTTGCTGGCGCCGGCGCGGCGCGCGCCCATCAGGCCGGCCACGTAGTCCAGCACCCAGGCCAGAACGGCCAGCACGGTGCACAGCACCACCACCCACACCGGCACGCGGGTGAAGTCGTCGATCCACGCACCGAGCACGATGCCGCCCAGCACGAAGGCCGTGCCCGGCAGCGCCGGCAACACCGTGCCGGCCACGCCCACCACGATGAGCAGCGCACTCAGCGCCCAGAGCAAACCTGCGCTCATGCTTCAGGCCCGGCTCAGGCGCCGCCGCCCATGGGGCCGAAAGGCTTCACGCCGATCAGCGCGCCGTGGGCCCAGAAGGCGAACACGGCCCAGGCCACCAGGCCGGCCACCACGGTGATGACGGTGGGCACAGCCCGGCCGGGCGCGTAGACCGTGCCGTTGGCGCGGTCGCGTGCACGCGCCGCGCGGAAGTTCAGCACCGCCCACAGCAGGAAGCCCCCGAAGAGCAGCAGGTCGGCCAGCGTGTTGTTCGCGATCAGGTGCGACAGCGCCCAGACCTTCACGCCCAGCACCATCGGGTGCTTGAGCTTGGCCTTGATCGCATTGCCCGGCACATAGGCCGCGGCCAGGAAGATGAAGGCCGGCAGCGTCAGCAGCGCGGCCAGGTGACGTGTCCAGCGCGGCGAGCCCCACAGCACCGTGGGGTCCATGCGCGCCTGGCCGTAGCCCCACACGAGCAGCACGAAGCCGGCGATGGAGACCACCGTGTACAGACCCTTCCACGTCATCTCGCCGCGCTGGGCGATGAAGTTCGAGCGCCAGCCCTCGGCAAAGATGCGCGTGGAGTGCGCGCCGAGGAAGAGGATCAGGCCGAGGATCAGCAGCGTCATGGCGGTGGGCTTGTTCAGGGTTCGCGGTGGCGCGCATTGTGGCGCCGCTATGCTGGCCGTCCATGGAACCCGAACAGCCCCCACACGCCCCACGGCCGAAGCGCAGCCCGCGCTACTTCTGGGAAGACTTCCCCATCGGGCATGTGATGGATTTCGAAGGCCGGCCGGTCAGCCGCGAGGCCGTCATCGCTTTCGCCAGCCAGTTCGACCCCCAGCCCTTCCACCTGGACGACGAGGCCGGCGCTGCTTCGGTCTTCGGCGGCCTGTGCGCCAGCGGCTGGCACACCTGCGCGATGGCCATGCGCATCATGTGCGACGGCTACCTGCTCGACAGCAGCAGCCAGGGCAGCCCCGGCATCGACAGCCTGCGCTGGCTCAAGCCCGTGTTCCCGGGCGACACGCTGCGGCTGCGCATGGAGATCCTGGAAGCGCGGCCCATGAACAGCAAGCCGCACATCGGCCTGCTGCGCAGCCGCTGGACGATGCGCAACCAGCACGAGCAGCCGGTGCTCACGATGGAAGGCTGGGGCATGTTCGGCCGGCGCGACGTGCCAACGCCGACCCCGGCGCCCGCCGGCTGATGGACGCACTGTCTTCCCTGCCCGAGGGCTACCGCGCCGCCGTCATCGGCGCCACGGGCGCCATCGGCGGCGCGCTGGTGCAGGCGCTGCAGGCCGATCCGCGCTGTGGCGCAGTGCACGCCTTCTCGCGCCGCAGCGCACCGGCGCTGGACCTGCTCGAGGAGGCCAGCATCGCCACCGCCGCCGCACACCTGCGCGAGCAGCTGCCAGGCCCGGGTGGCCTGCACCTGCTGGTCTGCGCCACCGGCGTGCTGCAGCTCGGGCCCCGCTCGCCCGAAAAGCGCCTGGCCGACCTGGAGCCCGAAACCCTCGCTCGCGCGATGGCCCTCAACGCCATTGGGCCGGCGCTGGTGCTGAAGCATTTCTGCGAGCTGCTGCCGCTGAAAGAGCGCGCGCTGGTGGCCGTGCTCTCGGCGCGCGTGGGCAGCATCGGCGACAACCGCAAGGGCGGCTGGTACGCCTACCGTGCCAGCAAGGCGGCGCTGAACCAGTTCCTGCACACCGCGGCCATCGAGGTGGCACGCAAGCGCCCGCTGGCAGTGCTGGCCGCGCTGCACCCGGGCACCGTGCAATCGGGCCTGTCGGCGCCCATCATCGGTGACGCCGAAGCCACCACGCCGCCGGTGGCCGCCGCCAACCTGCTGCGCGTGCTGGGCGGCCTGCAGCCCACCGACAGCGGCGGCTTTTTCGCCTGGGACGGCACGGCCATTGCGTGGTGATGGCGGGCGCGGGCGGCCGGTCGGCCACAATCCCGCCCCGTCCGTTTCAGGACCTGTTCTGTGGGTTCTGAAGCACGCCCGACCCGCTCATCCCCGCCATCCCCCCCGAGGAGCCCACTGCCATGCGCACAGCCCGCCGTCCCTTCACCCGCACCCTGCTCGCGCTCGGCCTGGCCGGCGCAGCCCTCCTCGGCAGCACGGCCGCGCTGGCCCAGGCCGCCGAGCCCAAGGTGCTGAACGTGCTGAACTGGGCCGACTACATCGGCCCGGACACCATCGCCAAGTTCGAGAAGGAGACCGGCATCAAGGTGCGCTACGACACCTTCGACAGCAACGAAACCCTCCACGCCCGCCTGGTGGCCGGCAAGACGGGTTACGACGTCGTGGTGCCCTCCTCGCACTTCGCCAAGCGCCAGATCGAGGCCGGCCTCTTCCTGCCGCTGGACCGCGCGCTGCTGCCGAACTGGAAGAACCTCGACCCCGCGCTGCTGGACAAGCTGGGCGAAAGCGACCCCGGCAACAAGCACCTGGTGACCTGGCTGTGGAGCTTCGTCACCATCGGCATCAACGCCGACAAGGTCAAGGCCGCGCTCGGCAGCACGCCCATGCCGGCCAACCCGCTGGACCTGATCTTCAAGCCCGAGCTCGCCGCCAAGGTGAAGAGCTGCGGCATCCACGTGCTCGATTCGGCCAGTGAAGTCATCCCCGTGGCCATGATCTACGCCGGCAAGGACGGCTACAGCAGCAACGCCAAAGACTACGAAGCCGCCGCCGCCGTGCTCAAGGCCGCGCGCCCCTTCGTCACGCGCATCAGCAGCCCCGGCCCCATCAACGACCTGGCCCAGGGCCAGATCTGCGTGAGCCTGGGCTACGCCGGCGACTTCAACATCGCCGCCGGCCGCGCCACCGAGGGCAAGACGGGGCAGAAGATCCAGGCGCTGATTCCGCCGGCCGGTGCCACGCTGTTCTTCGACGCCATGGCCATCCCCAAGGACGCCAAGCACCCGAAGAACGCGCACGCCTTCATCAACTTCATCATGAAGCCGGAGATCCACGCCGCGCTGACCAACCAGGTCTTCTACGGCAACCCCAACAGCGCCAGCAAGCCCTTCGTGAAGCCCGAGCTGGCGGCCAACCCGGTGATCTTCCCGCCCGCGGCCGAGCTGAAGAAGATGGCCATGCCCAAGGCGCTGGACAACAACGCCCGCCGCCTGCAGACGCGCACCTTCACCAACTTCAAGGCCAACACGAAGTAAGCAGCGGCGTCCGCGTCCACGGCCGGCCTGTGCTGCAGCTCGACGCCACCAGCCTGCGCCAGCGCCTGCCCCTGGGCGCGCTGGTGCAGGCGCTGCGCGAGATGTTCATCGCCGGCTGCGAGGTGCCGCAGCGCCACACGCACCGCATCACGCACCCCAGCGGCGAAGCCGGCACGGTGCTGCTGATGCCAGCATGGCAGCCGGGGCGCCACCTCGGCGTCAAGACCATCAACATCTTCCCCGGCAACACGGCCCTGGGCCTGCCGGGGCTGCACGCCGTCTACTTGCTGTTCGACGCCAACACCGGCGTGCCGGTGGCGCTGATGGACGGCAGCGAGCTCACTGCACGCCGCACCGCCGCGGCCTCGGCGCTGGCGGCGCATTACCTCGCCCGCGCCGATGTGCAGCACCTGGTGGTGCTGGGCAGCGGCCGCGTGGCCGCACTGCTGCCCGAGGCCTACCGCCAGGTGCGCCCCAAGCTGCAACGCGTGACGGTGTGGAACCACCGCCCCGAGGGCGCCGAGCGCCTGGCTGCGCAGCTGCGCGAGCAAGGCTTCGACGCCCAGGCCGGCACCGACCTGGAAGCCACCGTGCGCAGCGCCTGCATCGTCAGCTGCGCCACGCTCGCGCGGCAGGCACTGGTGCAGGGCGCATGGCTGGCGCCCGGCACGCACCTCGACCTGATCGGCAGTTTCGCACCCGACACGCGCGAGGCCGACGCCGCCTGCTTCACGCGCAGCCGCGTCTTCGTCGACACCGAAGAAGCACTGCTCAAGGCCGGCGATCTGGTGCAGGCGACGGCCGAAGGGCAGTTCAACCCGGCGCGCCTGCAGGCCACGCTGGCGCAGCTGTGCCGCGGGCAGCACGCCGGCCGCCAGCAAGGCGGTGACGTCACGGTCTTCAAGGCCGTGGGCAGCGCGCTGGAAGACCTGGCCGCGGCCGAGCTCGCCCTGGCCGGCGGCTGATAATCCGCGCCCATCCCCGCCCTGCGCGTCTTGCGCCCCCGTCATGTTCAAACGTGTTGTCCTGCCCCTGGTCGTGCTGGCCCTGCTGTTGGCCGCCTACTTCTGGGCCGCGCTGAGCTGGAGCTACTCCACCGGCGATCGCGCCGGCTGGGTGCAGAAGCTCTCCAACAAGGGGTGGGTCTGCAAGACCTGGGAAGGCGAGCTGGCCCTCGTCTCGCTGCCCGGCACCACGCCCGAGAAGTTCCTCTTCACGATCTGGAACGACGAGGTGGCGCAGCAGGTCACGCGCGCCATGGGCAAGCGCGTGACCTTGCATTACGAAGAGAAGGTCGGCCTGCCCGGCAGCTGCTTCGGCGACACGCGCTACTACGTGACGGCCATCACCGTCAGCGACGAGATCCCGCTGGCCACCGGCGTCATCGTGCCGAACGCGCAGCCGCCCGCATCGGCGGCCTCGGCGCGCTGAAGCACCGCGCCGCCCATGGAAAACGGGGCCCGCGGGCCCCGTTTGCGTTGCAGTCCGACGCGCCGGCCGCGTCGATGCCTGCTTCTCAAGCGCCGTACCAGATGACCTTCTTGCGCGCGCCGACCCACTTGTCGTAGTTCTTCGCGAACAGGTCTTCGATGCGGTTGCGCTTGACCTTGAAGGTGGGCGTGATGATGTCGTTGTCCACCGTCCAGGCCTCGGGCATCAGCACGATGCAGTCGAGCTGCTCGTGCGGGTCGAGCGTGGCGTTGATGCTGTCGAGGTGCGCCGCCATCGTGCTTTCCAGCTCGGCGCGGCCTTCGGCGCTCTGCGCCTTCTTTGCGCCTTCGGGGTTCAGCATCGCCAGGGCCAGCGGCTGGCCGAGGTTGGCGCCCGTCACGCAGCAGGCTTCCACCGCGGGGTGCATCACCAGCTTGTCCTCGATGGGCGCGGGCGCCACGTACTTGCCCTTGCTCGTCTTGAACAGGTCTTTCACGCGGCCGGTGATCTTCAGCCGGCCCTGGCCGTCGACCGCGCCCTTGTCGCCGGTCTTGAGCCAGCCATCGGGCGTCATCGCGTCGCGGCTGAGCTCGGGCTCGCGGTAGTAGCCCAGCATGGTCCACGGGGCGCGCACCTGGATCTCGCCGTTCTCGGGGGCGATGCGGCACTGCACCACGTCGTAAGGGCGGCCCACGGTGCCGAAGCTGACCGGGTCGCCGTCGGTGATGTGGCTGGCGCCCAGGTTCTCGGTCATGCCGTAGCCCTCGGCCACGCGCAGGCCGAGTTTGGCGTACCAGTTCAGCAGCTCGTGCGGCATGGGCGCGGCGCCGCCGGCGGCGAAGATGCACTCCTGCAGGCCCAGGGCCGTGAGGATCTTCTTACGCACGATGCCGCCCAGGATGGGCAGGCTCAGCAGCAGGTTCATCTTCTTGGCCGGCATCTTGGCCTGCACACCCTGCTGGAACTTCACCCACAGGCGCGGCACGCTGAAGAAGACCGTGGGCCGTGCGCGCTGCAGGTCGGCGGCGAAGGTCTCCAGGCTCTCGGCGAAGAACACGTGCATGCCGGTGGCGAGCTGGCCGTGCTCAACGAGCGCACGCTCCACCACGTGCGACAGCGGCAGGTAGCTGAGCATGCGCCCGTCCTGGCGCAGCGGAACGCGTTGCAGGCCCTGCTGCACCGCCAGCGCGAAGCTGCCGAAGCTGTGCATCACGCCCTTGGGCGCGCCGGTGGTGCCGCTGGTGTACATGATGGTGGCCAGGTCGGCCGCCTCGCGCACCGGCTGGCCCTGCATGGGCGCGCTCTGGGCCGTCAGGCTCTCCCAGGTGGGGTAGTTCTTGGCGGCATCGGCCGGGCACAGCGGCAGGCTGATGCACGGCAGGCCGGCCGGGATGCCGGGCTTCATGCCTTCCCAGCCGTCGAGCTTGCCGACGAAGAGCAGCTTGGAGCCGCTGTGTTCGAGGATCTGGCGGATGGTGCCGGCGGCCAGCGTCGGGTACAGCGGCACCGAAATGCAGCCGGCCATCCAGATGGCCAGGTCGCTCATGATCCAGTGCGCCGTGTTCTTCGACAACATGGCCACCTTGTCGCCGGGCTGCAGGCCCAGGCTCTGCAAATGGCTGGCCATGCGACGCACCTGGTCGCCCACCTGCTTCCAGGTGTAGTCGAGCACCTGGCCGCCGCCTTGCGGCTGCGTGAAGGCGACACGATCGGGCGTGGTGGTTTCCCAGTGGTAGAGGCGCTGCAGGGCGAGCGCTTCAGGCGAGACGGTGGATGCCATGATGAGGTGGTGAGGGCGTGCGGGCCCGTGGACAGCGCAAAGAGGCGAGAGACTACCCAAGCGCGGCACCGCTGCCCAGACGGGCTTTCCTCAAGCTGACAGCCGGATGGGTGGCATCCCTCGCAAGGGGGATGCCCCTCGGTTCAGTGCACGGCGGTGCGGCCGGCCTTTTGCGCGTCGGCCATCTGCTCGTGGGCCTGCCGGGCGGCGCGCAGCACGAGCATTTCGTCCAGGTCGGCAGCCGGCGCAACGGCGCGCACGGCTTCGTCGAGCCGTCCCGGGTCTTGCATCAGCACGTGGGCCAGCACCGACAGCGCACTGATCGAGCGCCGCCCTTCGGCCGCCGGCAGGGCCAGCGCCGCGTGCGCCACCACGTGGTGCCGCACGCTGGCGACCGCTGCGGCGCCCAGACCCCAGCTTTCGCACAGCGCGGCGCCCAGCGCGTCGTGGCTGACGCCGAAGCCGGCGTGCTCCAGGCCGACCAGGTCGACGTCGTTGTCGGTGGCGCGCAGCATCGCCCGGTAGTGGTCGGTGGCATGGCGGAAGAGCACGGCCTTGCCGCACTCTTCGAACAGCCCGGCCGAGTGCGCCCCCCAGGCGTCCAGCGAGAGCTTGGCCGCCAGCTTGCCCATCAGCGTGCCCCGCTGCCCCGCGCGCTTCCACAGCGGCTCGAGTTCCGGCGCCGGTGGGAAGGCCGCACGCAGCCCCATCTCGAAAGTGATGGCGGCCACCTCGCGCATGCCCAGGTAGGTGATGGCCTGGTGCACGCTCTGCACGCGGCCCTTCAGGCCATAGAGCGAAGAGTTCACGGCCTTCATCACGGCGGCGGCGAGCGCCATGTCGTTCTCGATCAGGCTCGCCGCAGCCTGCATGTTGATGTCTTCGTCGGCCATCAGCAGCGAAAGCTGCACCAAAGACTGCGGCTGCGACGGGATGTCGATGTCCAGCTTGCGCAGTTCAGGGTTCACGGACATGGCAGACCTTCGGGGTTCAGGGCAGAGGCTTCTCTCGCCCATGCTAGGCCGCCGAACCGTGGCCGATCGCCCGAAAGACACCCGAAACACCCGCCTTCAACGCGGCGTGGCCATGAAAAAAGGCGCCGGTCTGCGGCGAAGGCATGAAAAAGGCGCCGACCTGCGGCGCCTTGGAAAAGCCAACCCATCTGCGGGGTCGGTCTGTGTTCTGCTCTTCGAATTCTGTCCGATGTCTCCTCAGGC
The DNA here is from genome assembly GCA_051861265.1 of Rubrivivax sp. Classification (GTDB taxonomy): domain Bacteria; phylum Pseudomonadota; class Gammaproteobacteria; order Burkholderiales; family Burkholderiaceae_C; genus Rubrivivax. Next base: position 476,536 of record JBHYDA010000002.1, on the reverse strand, counting down.
CCCCGTGAGGCGGGCCGGAAGACCAGGGGTCAGGCCGACATCGCCACGAGTGACATAAATGTAACAAGCAGGCGGCCGGGCCGGCCATCCGGACTTACCCGCCGGCTTGCAGCCACTGCGCAGCGCGCTCGGCAATCATCAGCGTGGGCGAGTTGGTGTTGCCGCTGGTGATGGTGGGCATCACGCTGGCGTCGGCGATGCGCAGCCCGGCCAGGCCGCGCAACTGCAGGCGCGGGTTCACCACCGCAGCTGGGTCGCTGTCGGCGCCCATCCGGCAGGTGCCCACGGGGTGAAAGATCGTGGTGCCGATGTCGCCGGCCAGCCGTGCCAGTTCCTCGTCGCTCTGGAACTGCACGCCGGGCTTCACCTCTTGCGGCCGGTACTTCGCCAGGGCGGGCATGGCCGCGATGCGGCGGGTCAGGCGCAGCGAATCGGCCGCCACCTGGCGGTCTTCGGGCGTGGAGAGGTAACGCGGCTGAATCAGCGGCGCGTCTTCGGGCCGCGCGCTGCGCAGGCGCACGTGGCCGCGCGAGCTGGGGTTCAGGTTGCAGACGCTGGCCGTGAAGGCGTTGAACCGGTGCAGCGGCTGGCCGAAGGCGTCCAGCGACAGCGGCTGCACGTGGTACTGCACGTTGGGGTGCGGCTGCGCCGGCGAAGAACGTGTGAAGGCCCCCAACTGCGAAGGCGCCATGCTCATCGGCCCGCTGCGCTTGAGCAGGTATTCCAGCCCGATCGCGGCCTTGCCCAGCAGCGAGTTCGCTTGGGTGTTCAGCGTCTTCACGCCTTCCACCGAGAACACCGCGCGGATCTGCAGGTGGTCTTGCAGGTTTTCGCCCACGCCGGGCAGCTCGTGCCGGGGCGTGATGCCCAGGGCGTGCAGCCGCTCGCCCGCGCCGATGCCCGAGAGCTGCAGCAGCTGCGGCGTGCCGATGGCCCCGGCGCACAGCACCACCTCGCGCGCGGCGCGCACGGCCACGGGGGCGTCGGTGCTGCGCTGCACTTCCACGCCGGTGACGCGCTGGCCGTCTAGCAGCAAGCGCCGCGCCTGGGCGTGCGTCCACACGGTGAGGTTCGGGCGGCTTTGCACCGGCCGCAGGAAGGCCTTGCTCGTGTTCCAGCGGATGCCGCTGCGCTGGTTGACCTCGAAGTAGCCCACGCCTTCGTTGTCACCGCGGTTGAAGTCGTCGCTGGCCGGGATGCCGGCCTCGCGCGCCGCGGCGGCAAAGGCGTCCAGGATCTCCCAGCGCAGCCGCTGTTTCTCCACCCGCCACTCGCCGCCTGCGCCGTGCGCGCCGGCCACGGCGCCGCGCCAGTGGTCTTCATGGCGCAGGAAGTGCGGCAGGCAGTGCTCCCAGCCCCAGCCGGCGTCGCCGGTGATTAGCGCCCACTGCGCGTAGTCGCGCGCCTGACCGCGCATGTAGATCATGCCGTTGATGCTGCTGCAGCCGCCCAGCACCTTGCCGCGCGGGTAACGCAACTCACGGCCGTTGAGGCCGGAGTCGGCCTCGGTGAAGTACAGCCAGTCGGTGCGCGGGTTGCCGATGCAGTACAGGTAGCCCACCGGGATGTGGATCCAGTGGTAGTTGTCAGGCCCGCCGGCCTCCAGCAGCAGCACGCGGCAGTTCGGGTCGGCCGACAGGCGGTTGGCCAACAGGCAGCCGGCGGTGCCGGCGCCGACGATCACGTAGTCGAAAACGGGTTGGCTGTCGTTCATCACAAAAGACGGGCTCAGCGGGCCACGTGGCTGGCCAGCACCGGGAAGAGCTTCACCAGACCATCGGCCAACAGCTCCACGGCCATGGCCGCGAGGATCAGCCCCATCAAGCGGGTCATGATGTTGATGCCCGTGCGCCCCAGCACCTTCGCGATGCGCCCGGAGGCCGAGAACACGAGGAAGACCACCAGCGCGATCACCACGCCGTAGGCCACCAGCACGCCCAGCTGCCACAGGTGCCGCGTCTTGTCGGCGTAGATCACCATTGTGGAGATGGTGGCCGGCCCGGTGAGCAGCGGGATGGTCAGCGGCACCACCGCGATGCTGGCGCCGGCGTCCAGCTTCTGATCGCCTTCGCTCACGTCGCTGGGCTTGGTATCGGCCTGCTCGGCGTTCAGCATCGCCAGGCTGCTGATCAGGAGCAGCGTGCCGCCGCCCACCTGGAAGCTGGCCAAGGAGATGCCGAAGAACTCGATCACCTTCAGGCCGGCCACCGCGCTGATCGCGATGACGCAGAAGGTGGCGAAAGCGCTGATGCGGATGGTGCGCTGGCGCTGCTCGCGGTTGAAGGCCTGCGTGAAGTGGATGAAGAAAGGCACGACCCCGATCGGGTTGACGATCGCCAGCAGCGCGATCAGGGGCTTGAGCAGGTCCATGGGCCGCGATGGTAGGCGCTGGCAGCAACGCAGCGAGGAAGGGCGCCGGCCGTACCCGGCCGTAACGCGCCAGCGCCCGGGTTTTTCCGCGGCGCGCGAAAACAACACTCCTGAGTCGGGTTCTTTACATGCCGCTCAAGGCGGTGCGCTAATAGGGAGTCTGTGTTTGGCAGCCGCACCTTTCGCATGATTGGTTCACGCAGGGTTGAGCTCCGCATGGTTATTGACAGGTTCTTTTGAGGGCTCCCCGTGGGAAACAAACTTTACGTAGGTAACTTGGCTTATTCGGTTCGCGACGACTCGCTGCTGCAAGCCTTTTCGCAGTTCGGCACCGTCACGTCCGCCAAGGTGATGATGGACCGTGAAACCGGTCGTTCGAAGGGTTTCGGCTTTGTCGAGATGGGTTCCGACCCTGAAGCGCAAGCCGCGATCAACGGCATGAACGGCCAGCCTATTGACGGCCGTGCCGTCGTGGTGAACGAAGCCCGTCCCCGTGAAGAGCGCCCGGGCGGCTTCGGCGGTGGCGGTGGTGGCCGCAGCGGCGGTGGCGGCGGCTACGGTGGTGGCGGCGGCGGCTACGGTGGTGGCGGCGGTGGCTACGGCGGCGGCGGCGGTGCCGGCGGTGGCGGTGGCCGCAGCCCCTACGGCGGCGGTGGTGGTGGCGGCGGTGGTCGCAGCCCCTACGGTGGTGGCGGCGGTGGCGGTGGCCGCAGCGGTGGTGGTGGCGGCGGCTACGGTGGCGGCGGCGGCAGCCGCGGCGGCTACTGAGCTCACACGCTCCGCGCTGGCCTTGAAAAGCCAGCGCACCGGCAGTTCAAAAGGCACCTTCGGGTGCCTTTTGCATGGGTCAACGACTTGTGCGGTACGCCGTTTCCGCGCCGGTTGTCAGCGCGCGGCGTTCAGTACCGTTCCGGGCGCAGCACCTGCACGGGGCTGAAATACAGCGCCACGCCGTAATTCGGCGCATACACGCTCAGCACGTGGGCCGCGATCGCATCGGCCACCGCGGGCTCGCAGATGAGTTTCATCTCGATGGTGCGGTCGGCCTCCCAGGCCCCTTCACGCACGCCACCATGGCCGCCGCCGTGCACTTCGGCCACGGTCCAGCCTTGCGCGCCGCGCTCGCGCGCGTCACGCACCAAGGCCTTTTCCAGCACCGCCTCGGCCACGATGACGAGCAGGGTTTTCGGGTGTTTCTGCAGGCTCATGCCGTCCATCTCTTCGCCAGTTCGATATAGATCGGTATGCCGATCACGATGTTGAACGGGAAACTGATACCCAGCGCCGCCGTGATGGAAAGTGCGGCATTCGCCTCGGGCACTGCAATGCGCATGGCGGTCGGGGCCGCGATGTAACTCGCACTGGCCGCCAGCGTCGCCAGCAGGGCCACGCCGCCGGTGCTGAGCCCCAGGGCCAGCCCGGTGGCAGCACCGGCCAGCGCCAGCAGGGGCGGCGCGCCCAGGCCGATCACCAGCACCGCCGGGCCGAAGCGGCGCACCTCGCCGAGCCGGCCGCCGGCCACCAGGCCCAGTTCCAGCAGGAAGAGCGCGAGCACGCCCTTGAACGGGTCGATGAACACGGCATGGATGGGTTTCGTGCCCTCCACACCCGCCACCGCGCCGATGACCAGCCCGCCCAGCAGCAGCAACACGCTCTTGCCAAAGGCGACATCGTGCGCCAGGCCGCGCCAGTTCGTGGCCCCACCGCGGCCCATGCGCGCCAGCAGGATGCCCGCCACGATGCCCGGTGCTTCCATCACCGCCACCCAGAACGCGGCGTGGCTTTCGTAAGGGATGCCTTCGCGCGTGAGCGCGGCCGTGGCCACCGCGAAGGTCACCACGCTCACCGAGCCGTAGTGCGCGGCCAGCGAGGCAGCATCGGCCTGCACCAGCTTCAGCGCCCGGCCCAGCGGGTAGAGCACGAAGGGGATCGCGAAACCCAGCGCCATGCACACCAGCACCTGCGGCGCCAGCGCGGCCAGCGGCTGCTTGCTGAGCTCGATGCCGCCCTTCAGGCCGATGGCCAGCAGCAGGTAGATGGAGAGGGTTTCGTACAGCGCCTCGGGCAGGCGCAGGTCGCTGCCCACCAGGCGCGCAAACACGCCAAGCAGGAAAAAGAAGACGACGACATCGATCATGGCGGGCGCGATGCTGCCACGGCGCGCGAGACGCCCTCAGCCGCGGCGGGGTTTGCGTCCGCGGCCGGCCATCAGGCGGTCGTACAGCGTGTTGGGCAGCAGGCGCAGCAGTTTGGCGACCACGCCCATCTGCCAGGGGATCACGCGGTAGCTGTCACCGGCCTGGATGGCGCGGAAGGCACGTTCGGCAAAGGCTTCCGGCGCCATCAGGAAGGGCATGCTGTACGGGTTCTGGGCCGTCAGCGGCGTGGCCACGTAGCCGGGCAGCAAAGTCACCACGCGCACGCCGCTGCCGCGGCATTCCACGCGCAGGCTTTCGCAGTAGGCCACCACGCCGGCCTTGCTGGCGCTGTAGGCGCCGTGCCCGGGCAAGCCGCGGATGGCCGCCACGCTGGCCACGCCCACCAGCGTGCCGTGGCCGCGCGCGCGCATCGCGGCCACGAAGGGGTGGAAGGTGGCCGCCAGGCCGATGTTGTTGAGCGCCAGCACGTCGCGCAGCACCTCCAGATCGGCACGCTCGGCGGTGTCCATGCCGACGCTGATGCCGGCGCAGGCCAGCACCACCTCGGGCAGGCCCTGCGCGGCCATGCAAGCCTGCCCGGCCGCGACGATGCTGTCGGGCACGGCCACATCCGCGCCGTAGACGGCCACACGCTCGGGGCCCAGGCCCTGCGCAGCGGCCCAGGCCTGCATCTCGGCCGTGCGGCGGGCCACCAGCGCCAGGCGCCAGCCAGCGGCGGCATACCGCGCCGCCAGGGCCTGGCCGATGCCGCTGGAGGCCCCGGTGATGAAGGCCAGCGGCGCGGCAGTGGGGCCAGCCATCTCAGCCTGCGCTGCCGTTCAGGGCTTGCGGCCCGCGGCCGAGGCCGCACGGGCGGGCACCGGCGCCCGCGGCGTCAGCTCGGCGCGCATCGGGCCCAGCAGCTCCAGGCGCCGCAGGCCGTGGTCGTAATCGAGCCCCGCGGCGCGCAGCTCGTTGCCGCCCAGCTTCACCTGCACCGGCAGGTGGCTGCGCACCTGTTCGGTGACGAGGAAGGCGTGCAGGAACTCGCTGCGCATCACCAGGGGTTGGCCGCTGGCGTCGGTGGCGGTGACTTCGGCACCGCCGCGCAGCTGCACCTCGCTGCCGTCGCCGTTGCCCAGCGCCAGCTTCGCCTGCGCCAGCGTGACGCGGCCGTCGGGGGCGATGGCCCGGATCTGCGCATCTTCGATCTCGATGCGGTCGGTGGCCGGGTAGTGCTTCAGCGTGGCGCCTTCGATGCGCAGCTTGAGGCGGCCCTGGGCGTCGAAGCGCTCCAGCGCGAACTGCGCCATCGTGTAGTCGGGCTCGTTGCTCACAGGCCGCTCTTCGGCCGGCGCCAGCGGACGCGGCGAGTTCTTCACCAGCCACCAGCTGGCCAGCACCAGCAGCGCCATCACCAGCAGCGGCAGGTAGGACGAGAGCTGCTCGCGCAGCCGCAGGTGCCAGGGCAGACGCGGCCGCGGCTGGCGCGCCGCGGCGGGCCCCAAGGCGCCCGAGGGTGCCGAATCGGCGAAGCTCACGCGCTGTCCAGCGTCTGCAGGTGCCCCTGCAGCAGCGCGGCGTAGCGGCCGGCGGCCATCAGCAACAGATCGCAGAACTCGCGCGCCGCGCCTTCACCGCCGCGCGCGGCCGTCACGTGGTGGGCCACGGCCTGCACCTCGGCGTGGGCGTTGGCCGGCGCGCAGGCGAAGGCGGCGCGCATCAACAGCGGCAGGTCGGGCCAGTCGTCGCCGATGGCGGCCACCTCGTGCCAGCCCAGGCCCAGGCCGGCCAGCACCCGCTCGGCAGCGGCGGCCTTGTCGTGCACGCCGTAGAGCGCATGCACGAGGCCGAGGTCGGCCACGCGCCGGCGCACCGCCGGCGAGTCGCGCCCCGTGATCACCAGCGGCTCGATGCCGCCCTGCTTCAGCAGCTTCAGGCCGTGGCCGTCCAGCGCGTGGAAGGCCTTGACCGTTTCGCCTCGCTCGCTGATGTAGAGGCGGCCGTCGGTGAGCACGCCGTCGACATCGAAGATCGCGGCCTTCAAGCCGAGCCCCGCGCCTTGGGCGCGCAGCAGCGTCACGGGCGGAAAGCGCAGAGCGGGCTGGAGTTGCAGGCCGCTCATATGACTTTGGCGCGCATCAGGTCGTTGCTGTTGAGCGCGCCCACCAGCAGACCCTCGGCATCCACCACCAGCACGCTGGTGATGCGGTGCTGCTCCATCACACCCGCCGCATCCACCGCCAGCGCGTCGGCCCGCACCAGGCGCGGGCTGCGGTGCATCACCTGCTCTGCGGTGAGCGCGCGCAGGTCGGTGCCGCGTTCGATGAGTCGGCGCAGGTCGCCGTCGGTGAAGATGCCCAGCGGGTGCTGCGCCTCGTCCACCACGGCCGCGAAGCCCAGGCCCTTGGCGCTCATCTCGCGCAGCAGTTCGCCGAACAGCGCGCCCGGCGCCACGCGCGGCAGCGCATCGCCGCTGCGCATGAGGTCGTGCACGTGCATCAGCAGCTTGCGCCCGAGCGCACCGCCGGGGTGCGAGCGCGCGAAGTCGGCCTCCTTGAAGCCGCGGGCATCCAGCAGCGCCACCGCCAGCGCATCGCCCAGCGCCATCTGCGCCGTGGTGCTGGCCGTGGGCGCCAGGTTCAGCGGGCAGGCTTCTTCGTCGACGCCACTGTTCAGCACCGTGTCGGCATGGCGCGCCAGCGTGGAGCCGGGCCGCCCGGTCATCGCGATGAAGTGCACGCCCAGGCGGCGGATGGCCGGCAGGATGGCCGCGAGCTCGTCGCTTTCGCCGCTGTTGCTGATGGCCACCAGCACGTCACCCGCCACCACCATGCCCAGATCGCCGTGGCTGGCCTCGCCGGGGTGCACGAACATCGCCGGCGTGCCGGTGGAAGCCAGCGTGGCCGCGATCTTGCGGCCCACGTGGCCGCTCTTGCCCATGCCCATCACCACCACGCGGCCGCGGCAGGCCAGCACGGCTTGCACGGCTTTTGCAAAGCCTTCGTCCAGGCGCGCGGTCAGCCCGGTGAGGGCCCGCGCCTCGATCTCGAAGGTGCGCCGGGCCATGGCCAGCGCGCGTGCTGCGTCGAAAGAGCCGTCGAATAGCATCGAAGCATTCTAGGAGCCCACCCCCACCTTGGCGTCGACCCTCGAACTCGTCCTGCTCTACCTGGTGGCGGCCGTGCTGGGCGTCGTGGTGTGCCGTTCTCTGAAGCTTCCGCCCATGCTGGGCTACCTGGTGGTGGGTGTGCTCATCGGCCCCAACGCGCTGGCCTTTGCACAAGACAGCGCCGGCGTGAAGTACCTCGCCGAGTTCGGCGTCGTCTTCCTGATGTTCGTCATCGGGCTGGAGTTCAACCTGCCCAAGCTGCGCAGCATGCGCACGCTGGTTTTCGGCCTGGGCCTGAGCCAGGTCTCCCTGACGATGCTGGGCACGCTGGCCGGCCACGCTTTGCTGGTGGCCGCCTACGCCGGCGTCTTCGGCAAGGCCTGGCAGATGAGCTGGCAAGGCGCCGTGGTGCTGGGCGGCGCCATCGCGATGAGCAGCACCGCCATCGTCGTGAAGCTGATGGCCGAGCGGCTGGAAATGGAAAGCGAGCACGGCAAGCGCGTGATGGGCGTGCTGCTGTTCCAGGATCTGGCCGTGGTGCCGCTGCTGGTGCTGATCCCCGCTTTGGGCAGCTCGGGCGAAGACCTGATGATCGCCATGGGCCTGGCCGCACTGAAAGCCGGCGCCCTCCTGACGCTGCTGCTGGTGGGTGGCCAGCGTGTGATGCGCTGGTGGCTCACGCTGGTGGCGCGGCGCAAGAGCGAAGAGCTCTTCATGCTGAACCTGCTGCTCGTCACGCTGGGCCTGGCCTACCTGACGGAGCACGCCGGCCTGAGCTTGGCGCTGGGCGCTTTCGTGGCCGGCATGCTGGTGGCCGAGACCGAATACAAGCACCAGGTGGAGACCGACATCCGGCCCTTCCACGACGTGCTGCTGGGCCTGTTCTTCATCACCATCGGCATGAAGCTCGACTGGCGACCGGTGCTCGACCAGTGGGCGCTGGTGCTGCTGCTGACCACGCTGCCCATCATCGCGAAGTTCGTGCTGGTGGCCGCGCTCGCACGGGCTTTTGGCGCGCAGCCCGGCGTGGCCTTGCGCACGGGCCTGTACCTGGCGCAGGCCGGCGAGTTCGGATTCGTGCTGCTCACCCTGGGCGCCGACCGCGGCCTGGTGGCGCCCGAGTGGATGAGCCCGGTGCTCGCCAGCATGGTGCTGAGCATGCTGGCCACGCCCTTCCTGATCCTTTACAGCAACCGCATCGTGAACCGGCTCAGTGCCAGTGACTGGCTGATGCAGAGCGTGGCGCTGACCACCATCGCCAAGAAGGCGATTGCCACCGAGCGCCACGTGATCATCTGCGGCTACGGCCGCAGCGGCCAGAACCTGGCGCGGCTGCTGCAGCCCGAAGGCATTCCGTACATGGCGCTGGACCTCGACCCCGACCGCGTGCGCCAGGCCGCGGCGGCCGGCCAGAGCGTGGTCTTCGGCGATGCCGCGCGCCTGCCGAGCCTGATGGCTGCCGGCCTGAACCGCGCCGCCGCGGTGGTGGTGAGCTACCACGACACCCCCAGCGCGCTGAAGATCCTGGACCTGGTGCGCGCGCACGCGCCCAAGGTGCCGGTGATCGTGCGCACCATCGACGACAGCGACATCGAGAAGCTGCGCGCCGCCGGCGCCACCGAGGTGGTGCCCGAAGCCATCGAAGGCAGCCTGATGCTGGCCGGCCATGCGCTGGCGCTGGTGGGCGTGCCGATGAAGCGCGTGATCCGCATCACCCGCGACGCGCGCGACGCGCGGTACAGCCTGCTGCGCGGCTACTTCCACGGCGCCGACGACGACACCGTGCAAGAGCTCGACCAGGCGCGGCTGAAGAGCGTGACCATCCCCGACGCCGCGCGCTGCGTGGGCCAGACGCTCGACGCGCAGGCCTTGCACGCCGTGGGCGTGAGCGTGGTCTCGGTGCGCCGCGCCAACGGCGGCGTGCTGCCGCCCGCACCCGAGCTGGTGCTGCAGGCGGCCGACACGCTGGTGCTCTCGGGCCTGCCCGAACCCCTGGCCCTGGCAGAGGAAAAGCTGCTGCGCGGATGATGCTGCGCATGAGCGCAACCTCCCGCCGCCAGCTGCTGCAAGGCAGCCTCGCCCTGCCCTTGTGGGCCCTCGCCGGCAGCGGCGCGGCAGCCGACGACACGCGCGCGCTGCTGCGCCAAGGCGGCGTGATCGTGGCGCTGCGCCACGCGCTGGCCCCGGGCACCTTCGATCCGCCCGAGTTCAAGCTCGGCGATTGCCGCACCCAGCGCAACCTGAACGACGAAGGCCGTGCGCAGGCGCGCCGCATCGGGCAGTGGTTCCAGCGCCAGGGCCTGCAACCTGCAGCCGTGCGCAGCAGCCCGTGGTGCCGTTGCATGGACACCGCGACCGAAGCCTTCGGCACCGGCGGCGCGGTGCAGGCCTGGGCCGCACTGGGCTCACCGCACGGCCGCAGCGAGCAGACCAACGAGGCCAGCCGCGCCCAATTGCTGACCGCCTTGCGCGCGGTGCCGGCAGGCCGCTTCGAGCTGTGGGTGACCCACGCCTTCGTGCAGCAGGCCCTGGCCGGCCAGAGCACCGGTTCGGGCGACGGCCTGCTGCTGCGCGCCGCTGCAGGCGCCGAGGTGCAGGTGCTGGGCCGCTTCAGCGTGGGCTGAGCGCCGACAATGCCCGCATGAACGATGCCCTCTCGCCCGCCGACTACATCCGCAGCCACATCCGCACCGTGCCGCACTGGCCGGCGCCGGGCGTGATGTTCCGCGACATCACGCCGCTGCTGGCCAACCCGCGCGTGTTCCGCGTGCTGATCGACCAGTTCGTGCATCGCTACTTCGACGTCAAGCCTTCGGCCATTGCGGGGCTGGACGCGCGCGGCTTCATCATCGGCAGCGTGGTGGCCTACGAGCTCAACGTCGGTTTCGTGCCCATCCGCAAGAAGGGCAAACTGCCCTTCACCACGGTGGAAGAGACCTACGAGCTCGAGTACGGCAGCGCCACGGTGGAGATGCACACCGACGCCGTGAAACCCGGCGACCGCGTGGTGCTCATCGACGACCTGATCGCCACAGGCGGCACCATGATGGCCGGCAAGAAGCTGCTGGAGCGCCTGGGCGCGCAGGTGCTTGAGGGCGCGGCCATCGTCGATCTGCCCGAGCTCGGCGGTTCGAACAAGCTGCACGACGCGGGTTTGCCGCTGTTCACGCTGGTGGATTTCGCGGGGCATTGAGTCCTCGCGCAGCACCGATCACGGCGCCTGAAACAGAAAGCGCCCCGGCCGCTGCTGCGTCCGGGGCGCTTTGCTTGAAACTTGACTGCCGGCGTTTCAGCGACGACGACGGCTGGCGACACCCAGACCCAAGAGCGCCAAGCCGGCCAGGGCCAAGCTGCTGGGTTCAGGCACCGTGTTACGCAACCAGATCAGCTGGTCCTGGAAGCCAGGGGTACCGGTGGACTGCAGCACATACAAGGAATAACCGCTGGCAGAACCCGCGTTGCCCAGCAACGTGTTGGAGCCGAGGAAGTTGCTGCCACTGTTGTTGCGGAAGCTGGTGGCACTTTCCTGGAAGGATCCGGCGCTCAGCGACAGATCACCCAACGTCGTGTCGTACACGGTGTTCCAGATGGCCAGTTGCAGCGCCGTCGACTGCTCGTCCTTGAAACCGGCCGCTGCGTTAGCAAACACGTTGTCGTTGTTCACCGAGCTGATCAGCGCGGTCAGCGTTGAAAGCTTGGCGGCATTGAAGTAGCTGGCTGCGGTGACGAGCTTGTAGCCGTTGAACGTGCCGGGCATCGTGATGTATTCGGTCAGCTCAACACAATAGGCCTCGAAGGCGCGGCCGTTGACGGCGGTACCCAAAACGCTGTCCGCGTTCGTAAACCCGCTCAGCGTGATGTTGAAAGCACCGGCCTGGAAGTTCGTGCGCCCGCCGACCGCGGGCGTGACGGTCACGTTGTGCAGAGCGCCGTGAAATCCGCTGCTCGCGAAGCTAACTGTGCCGGCTTGCGCGGCGAAGGCGGCTGCCATCAGAACGGCGGCTCCAACAACTTTGATGGTTTTCATGCTTACCTGGCTCGGTTGACTGACTTGCAACAAAAAGCAGAGAACGGGCCAACGTAGCCAAGTGCTTGATTCACAACGAATTTCCCCGCTGGCGCGACCGCCACCCAAAGAAAGTGTCATGTTTTTCGACAGACTCAATCCCTAAGACGCTGAAACTGAAGGCCTGGCGCGACCCGAACGCGGCCGCCTACTTCCCGATGCAAAAGCGGCTGAAGATGACGCCCAGCAAGTCTTCGGTGCTGAACTGCCCCGTGATCTCGCCCAAAGCCCGGTGCGCCAGGCGCAGCTCTTCGGCCAGGAGGTCCAGCGCGGCATCGCGCAGCGCGGCTTGACCTTGCGCCTGTAGCAAGTGCTCACGCGCACGCTGCAGCGCCTGCACGTGGCGCGTGCGGGCGATGAACAGGCCCTCGGGCGCCGCCTGCCAGCCCGCTTGCGCCAACAGCGCGCGGCGCAGGGCATCCAGGCCTTCACCCGTACGCGCCGAGAGCTGCAACGCGCCCTCCGGCAGCACACGCTCGCCCCCGCCTTCGACATCGGCCTTGTTGTAGACCTGCAGCCGCGGCACGTCCGCGGGCAGCTGCGCGCGGATCAGCGCGTCGGCGGCTTCGTAGTCCGCATCGCCCACACGCCCCAGGTCGTGCAGGAAGATCACCACGTCGGCGCCACCGATGGCCTGCCAGCTGCGCTGGATGCCGATACGTTCCACCTCGTCGGCGGCCTCGGCGTCGGTGCGCAGGCCGGCGGTGTCGGTGATGTGCAGCGGCACGCCTTCGATCTGCAGCGTCTCGCTCACGCGGTCGCGCGTCGTGCCGGGGATGGGCGTCACGATGGCCAGCTCGGCGCCGGCCAGGGCATTGAGCAGGCTGCTCTTGCCCACGTTGGGCTGGCCGGCCAGCACCACGCGCAGGCCTTCGCGCAGCAGCGCGCCCTGGCGCGTGCGGGCCAGCGCTTCGTCCACCGTGGCCAGCAGGGCATCGAGCTGGCCGCGCGCACCGGCCTTCTCCAGGAAGTCGATTTCTTCCTCGGGAAAATCGAGCGTCGCCTCCACCAGCATGCGCAGGTGCACGGTGCGCTCGGCCAGGGCCTCGATCTGGCGGCTGAAGTCGCCGCTGAGCGAACGCGCGGCCGAACGGGCTGCCGCTTCGGTGCTGGCATCGATGAGGTCGGCCACGGCTTCGGCCTGCGCCAGATCGAGCTTGTCGTTGAGGAAGGCGCGTTCGGTGAACTCGCCCGGCTCAGCCAGCCGGAGCCCGGGTTGCGCTTGCAGGCAGCGCGCCAGCAGCAGCTGCAGCAGCACCGGGCCGCCGTGGGCCTGCAGCTCGAGCACGTCTTCGCCGGTGTAGGAGTGCGGCGCGGGGAAGTGCAGCGCCAGGCCGCGGTCGAGCGGCTGGCCGTCTTCGCCGAGGAAGGGCAGCAGCGTAGCCACACGCGGCGCCAGCGCCCGGCCGCACAGGGCCTGGATCAGCGGCGCGAGGTCGCGCCCCGAAGCGCGCACGATGCCCACCGCACCGCGGCCGGGGGCCGAGGCGATGGCGATGATGGGGTCTTGGTGGCGCCCGGGCAGCAGGCCCGGGGCACTGGGTTCGGCAGCACGCATGGTGGGCCGATTCTGGCGCGCCGCCGGGGCCCGTTCAGGCGCCCGGCGGCGTGGATGGGTGGCGCGGGTGGAGAGGCGTTGCCGCCGTACCTCCTGAGCCACCTCGGGTGGAGGTGGGTCGCCCGCATGTCTGCATGGTGGGCCCGCAGGCCCGTGGCGCTCAAGCCCCGGCGTGGGGATGAAACGCCCCGCGCCGTGCGCTATTTACCGAGCACGCCCAATTGCTTGTTGATGAACCACTGCTGCGCGATCGACAGGATGTTGTTCGTCAGCCAATACAGCACCAGGCCGGCCGGGAAGAAGAAGAACATGAAGCCGAAGGCCAGCGGCATGATCCACATCAGCTTGGCCTGCATCGGGTCCGGCGGGGCCGGGTTCAGCCACACCTGGAACAGCGAGCTCGCGGTCATCAGCACGGGCAGGATGAACCAGGGGTCGATGGCCGAGAGGTCCTGGATCCAGCCCACCCACGGCGCGCCGCGCATCTCGACGCTGCTCAGCAGCACCCAATACAGCGCGATGAAGAAAGGCATCTGCACGAGGATGGGCAGGCAGCCGCCGAGCGGGTTGACCTTCTCCTCGCGGTAGATCTTCATCATCGCCTGCTGCATCTCTTGCGGCTTGTCCTTGTAGCGCTCGCGCAGCTCGGTCACGCGCGGGGCCACGGCCTTCATCTTGGCCATGCTGCGGTAAGCACTCGCGTTCAGCCAGTAGAAGGCGATCTTCAGCAGCACCACCAGGCCCACGATCGCCCAGCCCCAGTTGCCGAGCACGCCGTGCAGCTTGTCCAGCAGCCAGAACAGCGGCTTGCTCAGCACGTGCAGCCAGCCGTAGTCCTTCACGAGTTCCAGGCCGGGGGCCAGGGCGGCGAGCTTGTTCTCTTCCTGCGGGCCGACAAAGAGCACGGCCTCGTGCGTGGCGGCAGCGCCAGGCGCCACGGTGCCCAGCGGCTGCACCATCGCGATGGTGTAGTGGTTGTCGGACACCTTGGCGGTGCGGAACTCACGCGCGCCCGGCGTCTTCACGAGCCAGGCGCTGGCGAAGTAGTGCTGCACCATCGCCACCCAGCCGTTGTCGGCGGCCTTCTCGTGGCTGGCGCTGCCCTTCGCTATGTCCTTGAAGTCGATCTTCGAGAACTTCGCCGAGTCGGTGTACATCGCCGGGCCGGTGAAGGTGAAGTAGAAGCTGCTTTCGCCTTCGGGCGGGTTGCCGTCGCGCGCCAGCTGCAGGTACACCTGCGGGGCGATGGGCGCGGCGCCCTGGTTGCTGAACTCGTGCTTCACGCCCACGGTGTACTCACCGCGGGTGAAGGTGTAGGTCTTGGCCAGCTTGTGGCCGTCGATCAGCGGCGATTCGAAGCGCAGCGAGATCGTCTTCGCGCCGGCGGCCAGCGTGCGCTCGCCCGGCACCACCGTCATCTGCGTGAAGTGGTTGGGCAGGGCCACGCCCGGCGTGGCCGCCACCAGGCCGGTCTGCGCCACGTACAGGCGCTTGGGGCTCTGGTCGAGCAGCACGACGTTGCGCTTGGGATCGACGGCGTCCTTGTAGCCCAGCAATTCCAGGTAGACGAGGTTGCCACCCTGGCTCTCGAAAACGGCCTTCACCACGTCGGTGGTGATGGTCACGCGTTCGCCAGTGGGCGTCGGCGCTGCGGCGGGCAGGCCGGGCGCCGTGGGGGTGGCGCCTGCCGCAGCAGGCACAGCGGCCGGGGTGGGCACGCCGCTGGCGGCCGGCGTGGCCGGGCTGCTGCCGGCCGCCGCCACGGGGCGCGGTGCCGGGCCTCCGAACAACGAGCCGTGGCCGGTGTGCTTCTGCCAGGCGTCATAGATCAGCAGCAGCGACATGCCAAAAACCACCCACAGCAGGGTGCGACGGATATCGTTCATGGAGTTTTCCGGGTCGGGGAAGGCGTGGATGGCCGGTCTTCAGGCGCCGGCACATCGGACATCAGGCCCAGCCGCGTGAACAAGCCGGCGGCAGGGCGGGGCAGATTCTCGGGCACGGGATCGTGGCCCCCGTTGCACCAGGGGTGGCAGCGCAGCAGGCGCCAGGCCCCCAAGGCACTGCCGCCGAGGGCACCGTGGCGTTGCAGCGCTTCCAGCGTGTATGCCGAGCAGGTGGGCTCGAAGCGGCAGGCATTGCCCAGCCAGGGCTTGAGCAGCAGGCGGTAGCCCTGCACCAAACCCATCAACAGGCGTTGCGGCAGGCGCACGCACCACCGCCAGCTTTGCAGCCAGAGCGGCGCGTCAGCGTCGGGCATCTTTGGGCGCGGCGTCATCAGGGCACCAAGGTTCAGCGAGCGCGCGGCGTGGCTGGCGCGAACAGACCTTCCAGCTCTTGCCGCGCGGCCTGACGCAGCGCGTCAGATGCGGCCGAAGGGAAGGCCGACACCGCGAACGGCTGGCGCAAGCGCACCAGCCACAGGCCACCGGGCAAGCCCGCCGCGTGGCGCTCGAAGGCCCCCCGCACCTGCCGCTTGAGCAGACTGCGCGTGACCGAGCGGCGTGCATGGCGCTTGGGCACCACATACCCGAGCCAGTGGCCTGTGGGCAAGTCATCCACAGGCGGTGGGCAAACCGGTGCAGGGGCTGTGGACAACTCGGCGGACACGGCGTGGGCGGCTGCACGGTGGGCCGGCTTGGAGGCCGGTGTCGGCGCGCTGGGCACGTGATGCACCGCGAAGTGCGCGCTGCGCGCCCAGGGGCGTGCCCCGAGCAGGCGCTCGAAATCCGCCTTGTTCACAAGGCGGGCTGGCATCGCGGCCCGGGGGCCTTGCGGCGAGATGATGCGGACAGGTCGCGGACCGGCCGCGAACCTCAGACGGCCAGGCGCTTGCGGCCCTTGGCGCGGCGTGCGTTGATCACGGCACGGCCGCCACGCGTCTTCATGCGCACGAGGAAACCGTGGGTGCGGGCGCGGCGGATCTTGGAGGGTTGGTAGGTGCGCTTCATGGCGGACTCCGTCGGGGGGCTTGTTGTGGACTTGCGGTCTCAGGGGGTGCGGGCCCGCTCGGGGGCGGGCCGGTTCGGGCCGTGGCGCAGCGGTGATCCTGAGGGTTCACCGCGCGTTCGATTCCGAAGGCCGCCTTGCAGGCGCTGCTGTTTTTTCCGCCGAAGATGGATTCGGGAAACCCACGATTACAGCAAAAAACTCCAATCCGGTCAAACACTTGCACCACAGCCTGCAGTGAAGCACGGGGCTTGACGCGACTTCCGAATGTGTGGATAACTGCGTTCCGCCGGCTTAGAGGGGCCTCAGTGCTGGCGGCTCACGACAAAAGATATCCACAATGAGCTCAGACCTGTGGCTGCGCGGTTGCGAACGTCTCGCCGCCGAATTGCCAGAACAACAATTCAACACCTGGATCCGCCCGCTGGCGCCCGAGTTGCGGGCCGCAGGGCCCGGCGACACCGTGGAGGTGGTGGCCGTGCAGGTGCCCAACCGCTTCAAGCTCGACTGGATCCGTTCGCAGTACGCCGGGCGCATCGAGCACGCGCTCAGCGAAGTGGCAGGCCACCCGGTGCGCCTGGAACTCACGCTCGCCCCGCGGGCCGAGCCGCTGCCTGGCGCGGCCGAGCGCAGCCCGGCCAACACCGGCCCGGCCAATGCCGCCAGCCTGCTGGGCGCCGCGCTGGATCGCCAGGGCGGCACCGCATCCGCCAACGCCAGCCTGCCCGCGAGCCCCCGTGGCGCCAATGCTGCGCCGGCCGCCACCACGCACCGCCTGAACACCGCACTGACCTTCGACACTCTGGTGGCCGGCCGCGCCAACCAGATGGCCCGCACCGCTGCGCTGCACGTGGCTGGCGCCCCGGGGCAGATGTACAACCCGCTGTTCATCTACGGTGGCGTGGGCCTGGGCAAGACCCACCTCGTGCACGCCGTGGGCAACGCGCTGCTGAAAGACAACCCGCAGGCCCGCGTGCTGTATCTGCACGCCGAGCAGTTCATCAGCGACGTCGTCAAGAACTACCAGCGCAAGACCTTCGACGAGCTCAAGGCCAAGTACCACAGCCTCGATCTGCTGCTGATCGACGACGTGCAGTTCTTCGCCGGCAAGGACAGAACCCAGGAAGAGTTCTTCAACGCCTTCGAAGCCCTGCTCACCAAGCGCGCGCACATCATCATGACCAGCGACACCTACCCCAAGGGGCTGGTGGACATCGACGAGCGCCTGACCAGCCGCTTCGACGCCGGCCTCACGGTGGCCATCGAGCCGCCCGAGCTGGAGATGCGCGTGGCCATCTTGATGCGCAAGGCCGCGGCCGAGCACACCGAGATGCCGGAGGACGTGGCCTTCTTCATCGCCAAGAACGTGCGCGCCAACGTGCGTGAGCTGGAAGGCGCGCTGCGCAAGGTGCTGGCCTACAGCCGCTTCAGCCACAAAGACATCAACATCGCCCTGGCACGCGAGGCGCTGAAAGACCTGTTGAGCATCCAGAACCGGCAGATCGGCGTGGAGAACATCCAGAAGACGGTGGCCGACTTCTACAAGATCAAGGTCGCCGACATGTACAGCAAGAAGCGGCCGGCCTCGATAGCCCGGCCACGGCAGATTGCCATGTACCTGGCCAAGGACATGACCAAGAAGAGCCTGCCCGAGATCGGTGAGCTCTTCGGCGGCCGCGACCACACCACCGTGCTGCACGCCGTGCGCAAGATCGGCGCCGAGCGCAGCACCAACCCCGAACTCAACCAGCAGCTGCACGTGCTGGAACAGACGCTGAAGGGCTGAAGCCCCCATCCCTGCCACCACCCCAGCCAAGGGCGGTGCCAGGGGCCGAAAAAGGCCCGCCAGCGCGTCACAATCCACCCTTGATCACGTTTTAACAAAGCTGTGGAAAAAAGCCGCACAAGCCTGCCCTTGTCCACAGGCCCGGCCCCTGCCGCAAAGTTGTTCCATTCGGCGCGACAGCGGCACCGGGGCCTGGCCCACAGGCTTCAGGCGCTGGCAAGCCGTTGATCTGCAAGGCAAAAACAGGCTTGTCCCCAGAGACGGCTGGGCTCTACCAGCTACTACCAAGTTAAAAAAGAGAGAAAGAGGCACTGGCATGATCGTTCTCAAAGCGCCGCAGGCCAAACTCCTGGAGGCCCTGCAGTCGGTGGCCGGCATCGTGGAGCGGCGGCACACGCTGCCCATCCTGGCCAACGTGCTGCTGCGCAAGAACGGCGACGGCATCGAGTTCACCACCAGCGATCTGGAGATCCAGGTGCGCACCAACGCCGAGCTCGGCGGTGACGGCGGCCAGCTCAGCACCACGGTGGGCGCCCGCAAGCTCATCGACATCCTGCGCAGCCTGCCGGCCGACCAGACCGTGACGCTGAGCGCCGCCCAGAACAAGCTCACGCTGCAGGGCGGCAAGAGCCGCTTCACGCTGCAGACGCTGCCAGCCGACGATTTCCCGCTCGTCAACGAAAGCGTCGATTTCGGCCCGACCTTCAGCGTGCCGCAGAAGACGCTGCGCGAGCTGATCAACCAGGTGCACTTCGCCATGGCGGTGCACGACATCCGCTACTACCTCAACGGCATCCTCTTCATCGCCGAAGGCAAGACGCTGACGCTGGTGGCCACCGACGGCCACCGCCTGGCCCTGGCGCAAAGCCAGCTGGAGCAAGACGTGCCCAGCAAGCAGGAAGTGATCTTGCCGCGCAAGACCGTGCTGGAGCTGCAGCGCCTGCTGAAGGACGAAGACACCGCCATCGAGATGCGCTTTGCCAACAACCAGGCGAAGTTCGTGTTCGGTGCGATGGAGTTCGTCACCAAGCTCGTGGAAGGCAAGTTCCCCGACTACAACCGCGTCATCCCCAAGAACCACAAGAACGCCGTGGTGCTGGGCCGCGCCCCATTGCTGGCCAGCCTGCAGCGCGCCGCGATCCTGACGAGCGAAAAGTTCAAGGGCGTGCGCGTCAACATCGAACCCGGCCTGCTCAAGATTGCCAGCAGCAATGCCGAGCAGGAAGAAGCCAAGGAAGAACTCGAGATCGACTACGGCGGCGACGCCATCGAGATCGGCTTCAACGTCACCTACCTCATCGACGTGCTGGCCAACAGCCCGCACGAGATGGTGAAGCTCGAACTGCAGGACAGCGCCGCCAGCGCGCTGTTCAGCATCCCCGAGCAACCCGGCTTCAAGTACGTGGTGATGCCGATGAGGATCTGAGGCGCGCCCTGCGCCACAGCCGATTGCAGCGGGCCACGGCCCGCTTCAGCGTTTTTGAAGGGGCCAGAAAGTGCAGCCCCGCGACAGCAGAAAGCTCCCGATGACCGACCCGCAGAAGCCCAGCAAGCCCTCAGACGACGGCGTGACGCAGCGTGCCGTGCCCACGGCCGAAGGCCAGGCCGCCAGCACTGGCAGCGAGGCCAGCGCCGCTTACGGCGAAGGCAGCATCCAGATCCTGGAAGGCCTGGAAGCCGTGCGCAAGCGCCCGGGCATGTACATCGGCGACACGTCGGACGGCACCGGCCTGCACCACCTGGTGTTCGAGGTGGTGGACAACTCCATCGACGAAGCGTTGGCCGGCCATTGCGACGACATCGTTGTCACCATCCACACCGACAACAGCATCAGCGTCACCGACAACGGCCGTGGCATCCCCACGGGCGTGAAGATGGATGACAAGCACGAGCCCAAACGCTCTGCCTCTGAAATTGCACTGACTGAGCTGCACGCCGGCGGCAAGTTCAACCAGAACAGCTACAAGGTCAGCGGCGGCCTGCACGGCGTGGGCGTGAGCTGCGTCAACGCGCTGAGCGTGTGGCTGCGCCTGACGGTGCGGCGCGAAGGCAAGGTGCACTTCATCGAGTTCAAGCGCGGCGTGACGCAAGACCGCGTGATCGAGATGCGCGACGGTGTTGAAACCAGCCCGATGAAGATCACCGGTGAGACCGAGCGGCGCGGCACCGAGGTGCACTTTCTGCCCGACGACACCATCTTCAGCAACATCGACTTCCACTACGACGTGCTGGCCAAGCGCCTGCGCGAACTGAGCTTCCTGAACAACGGCGTGAAGATCCGCCTGGTGGACGAGCGCAACGCGAAGGAAGACAACTTCGCCTTCGCCGGTGGCGTGAAGGGCTTCGTCGGCTTCATCAACACCGGCAAGAAGGTGCTGCACCCGAACATCTTCCACGCCATGGGCGACAAGATGAGCGACCAGGGCACCAACATCGGCGTTGAAGTGGCGATGCAGTGGAACGACGCCTATGCCGAGAACGTGCTCTGCTTCACCAACAACATCCCGCAGCGCGACGGTGGCACCCACCTCACCGGCCTGCGCGCGGCGATGACGCGTGTGATCAACAAGTACATCGACGACAACGAGATCGCCAAGAAGGCGAAGGTGGAAATCGCCGGTGACGACATGCGCGAAGGCCTGGCCTGCGTGGTGAGCGTGAAGGTGCCCGAGCCCAAGTTCAGCAGCCAGACCAAGGACAAGCTCGTCAGCAGCGAAGTGCGCGGCCCGGTGGAAGACATCGTGAGCAAGCTGCTGACCGACTGGCTGCTCGAGAACCCCCTCGACGCCAAGATCATCTGCAGCAAGATCGTGGACGCCGCCCGCGCCCGTGAAGCCGCGCGCAAGGCCCGCGAGATGACGCGCCGCAAGGGCGTGCTCGATGGCCTGGGCCTGCCCGGCAAACTGGCCGACTGCCAGGAAAAAGACCCGGCGCAGTGCGAGATCTACATCGTGGAGGGCGACAGCGCCGGTGGCAGCGCCAAGCAGGGCCGCGACCGCAAGTTCCAGGCGATCTTGCCGCTGCGCGGCAAGATCCTGAACGTGGAGCGTGCGCGCTATGAGCGCCTGCTCAGCAGCGACAGCATCGTCACGCTGATCACGGCCCTGGGCACGGGCATCGGCGCCGAAGACTTCAACGCCGACAAGCTGCGCTACCACCGCATCATCATCATGACCGACGCCGACGTGGACGGCGCGCACATCCGCACCCTGCTGCTGACCTTCTTCTACCGGCAGATGCCGGTGCTGGTGGAGCGCGGGCACATCTACATCGCGCAGCCGCCGCTCTACAAGGTGAAGCTCGGCAAGCACGAGGAATACCTCAAGGACGGCCTGGCGCTGGACGCCTTCTTGCTGAAGGTGGCGCTGGACGGCGCCAGCGTGTGGCCCGACGGCCTGGCCGAAGGCGGCCGCCCCGCGATCGAAGGCAGCGCACTGGAAGTGCTGGCCCGCCGCTACCTGGTGGCCAACGCCGTGAGCGACCGCCTGAGCAACTGGATGGACGTGGACGCCGTGCGCGCCATCAGCAGCGGCCTGACGCTGAACCTGGACACGCTGGAAGCCGCTGAAGCCAGCGCTGCCGCGTTGCAAGGCAAGCTGAAAGACGCGATGGTGAGCGCCGAGTTCGATGCCCGCAGCGACAAGCACCTGCTGCGCATCAGCCGCCGCCACCACGGCAACGTGAAGAGCAGCGTCATCACCGCCGACTTCGTGCACGGGGCCGATTACGCGGCGCTGGCCGATGCTGGCGTGGCCTTCCTCGACCTGCTGGGCCCTGAAGCCGTGGTGCGCCGCGGCGAGGGCGAGAAGCTGAAGGAGCAGAAGGTGGGCGACTTCCGCGCCGCGATGGCTTGGCTGATGGGCCAGGCCGAAAGCGCCGTCGGCCGCCAGCGCTACAAGGGCCTGGGCGAGATGAACCCCGAGCAGCTGTGGGAAACCACCATGGACCCCACCGTGCGGCGCTTGCTGAAGGTGCAGATCGATGACGCGATCGAGGCGGATCGGGTGTTCACGATGCTGATGGGCGATGAGGTGGAGCCGCGGCGCGATTTCATCGAGGCGAATGCGCTGCGGGCGGCGAACATCGACGCTTGAAGCAGTTCTGACGAATCGCAGTCTCTACAACGACTGCACCCCACGTTTCCGTTGGCAGCAGCGTCGGTCCAGATTCAGAGCTGGACCGCCATCCACTCGGTCACGAATTGACTCAGCAGAGGCCGAGCTTTGGAGCTGTTGGCCAACATCACAAGCCCGCGCCCGTCTCGCGGGCGCAAAGCCAACGCGGCTGCCACGCCCGCGTCACGTCCGAAGTGCGCCCACACGCCGTCGCCCAGACCGCGCCAAGTCAGTCCTTGCTGATAGCGGGCCGGTCGTGCACCAACGGGCAACGCTGCCAGTTGGTCATTGAACATCTGCAAGATCGTCGGCGCGCGCAGGACTCTTTTTCCGTCCAGCTCACCACCCCGGAGCAGCGCCAATGCGAAACGAGAGAGTTCCAGCGCAGAGCTCCGAAGCAGTCCGTCAGACAGGGTGCCAAAGCCGTAGTTGCACAACGCCTGTTGCGGGCTTGAGCCTTGCGCTGAGGGCAGCGGCGCACCACGTGCCAGCAGCTTGATCAACTCTGGCGGAGCGCCACCAGGGCCAACCAGTTCATACGGTGTGGCGAGCAGGCGCTGGGTTTGCGGGTCTGCCTGCGCGTGCTGCAGCAGCATGAAGCTGCGATCCATCCCCAGGGGATCCAACAGCCCTTTGCGCAGCACCGCATCGAACGGCAGGCCGCTCAGGCGCTCTGAGATCAAGCCCAGCAGACCGTAGCCCACGTTGCTGTAGGCATGTCGGCTGCCAGGCGCATCGGCGTAGAAAGGTGGCTTGGCCTGGGCGGCTTCGCTGTGAAGAGCGTTCTGTAGCCACGCCCCCAGCGAGAGCAAAGGATCACCGCAAGCGTAGCTGGCGTCGTAGGGTGTCAAGTCGTCTGCGAGGCTGCTGGTGTGCGTGAGCAAGTGGCGCAAGGTGATGCGCACTTCGGGGTGCACCGGGTGCCGCAACGCAAAAGGCAGGTGGCGGTCTGCCGCGTCGTCGAGCGCACAACGACCTCGATCGATCTCCTGTAGCAACAAGGCGCCCGTGAAGGTCTTCGTCACGGATGCCGTGGACAGCAAGGAGTCGGCCCGCATCGGCTGCCCTGCAGCGAGGTCGGCGAAGCCCCAGGCCCCCCCCTGCACCATCTGCCCGTTGGCGATCAACGCCCAGGACAGCCCAGGAACCTGGGCGGCCTGCAGCCGAGCCGGCAGAGCTTCCGTGAAGAGATCAGCGCCACGCCGGGTTGCGGTGATGGGGGATGCCTCGGAAGCGACGCGATCCGCTACCTGTCCGGCGGCGGTGGAACTGTTCAGAAAGGCACCCAGGCCGATGAGTTGCGTGAGCGCAAGGCGGCGTGTGGGGTTCGATGGCGTGTGGGTCAACGGACTTGCTTTCTTGTTCTCGCCTGCAGCATCAGCCGAACCTCATTCTTCAGGATCACTGCTCGCAAGGTAACGGACCTTTCGGGCATGTGCAGAAACACCCAAGTCGTCGGTCTATGGCATTGCGGGCACCTTTCGTTGTGACACGCGGGACGAAGCCATCGAGCTTCACAGGTGCGCCATCGCACAGACCCTTGCGTTCGCGGTGCCTAGCCTTCGCTCATGGACAGCCACATCAGCCGATGCGGCCTTTGGACAACGAAACAAGGACCCCCGATGAAGAACCGAACATTCGCCAGCCTGCTGCTGGCCATCGCCGCCGTGGCTTCACCCTGGGCGGTGCAGGCCGCCGATGCGCAAGGGGCTCAGGAAAAGACCAAGGAATACGTCAAGGACTCGGTGATCACCACGAAGGTGAAGACCGAGCTCGCCGCAGCCAAGCTCTCGAGCCTGTTGAAGATCCAGGTGGAAACCGACAACGCCGGCCGCGTCACCCTGAGCGGCACCACCAACACCCAATCGGCCAAGGACAAGGCCGTGTCCATCACCAAGGCGGTGAAGGGCGTGAACTCGGTCGACAACCAGATCAAGGTCGTCGCTGACAAGTGAACCCATGGCGGCCACGCCCACGCGGCTTGGCCCCAGGGTGTCTGGATCGCAACCCCAACCAAGGAAAAGCCATGAACAAGGATCAAGTCAAGGGCACGCTCAAAGACGCCGCCGGCAAGGTGCAGCAAACCACCGGCAAGGTGATCGGCAGCCATGAGCAGCAGGCCAAGGGCCTGAAGAAACAGGTGGAAGGCCAGGCGCAGAAGGCCGTGGGCGACATCAAGGAAGTGGTCAAGGATGCGGGCAAGAAATAGGGCCCTCGGCGCGCTGACCGCCTGCGCCCTCTTGGGCGCATGTGCTGAATCAGCGCGCCTGCCCTTGGCCGCGGGCACGGGCCCGCAGCCCGCATTGCCGGCGCCGCGCAGCGCCCTCTTCCCCACGGTGAACATCGCGCCTGCCGTGGGCTGGCCCGCCGGGGCCACGCCGCTGCCCGCCGCGGGCACGCGCGTGGTGGCCTACGCGCAGGGCCTGGCGCATCCGCGCTGGCTGCTGGTGCTGCCCAATGGCGATGTGCTGGTGGCCGAGAGCAACGCACCGGCCAAGCCCGCCGAGCTCGCCAAAGGCGACAGCGCCGACCCTGGGCTGCTGGCGCGCGTGAAGGGCTGGGTGATGGGCCGGGTGATGCAGCGCGCCGGGGCGGGCGTGCCCAGCGCCGACCGCATCACGCTGCTGCGCGACACCGACGGCGATGGCACGGCCGATCTGCGCACCGTGCTGCTGTCGGGCCTGCGTTCGCCCTTCGGCATGGCGCTGGTGGGCAGCAGGCTGTTCGTGGCGAACGCCGACGAGGTGCTGTGGTTCCCGTACCGCCTGGGCGACACCACCATCACCGCGCCCGGCACGCGCCTGGTGCAGTTGCCGGGCGGGCCCATCAACCACCACTGGACCAAGAGCCTGCTGGCCAGCCCCGACGGACGCCACCTGTACGTGGGCGTGGGCTCCAACAGCAACGTGGCCGAGCGCGGCATGGCGGCCGAAGCCGGGCGCGCAGCGGTGTGGCAGGTCGGCATTGCCGATGGCGCGCACCGCATCTTTGCCAGCGGCCTGCGCAACCCGGTGGGGCTGGCCTGGGCCGCGGCCGCTGACGCAGCAGCAGCGCCGGTCTTGTGGGCGGTGGTGAACGAACGCGACGAACTGGGCAGCGACCTCGTGCCCGACTACCTGACTTCGGTGCGCGACGGCGCCTTCTACGGCTGGCCTTACAGCTACTACGGCCCGCATGTGGACAAACGCGTGCAGCCCGGCGATGCCGCGCGCGTGGCCACCGCCGTGGTGCCCGACCACGCCTTGGGCGCGCACGTGGCGCCGCTGGGGCTGGCCGCCTCTGCCGGCAGCACGCTGCCTGCGCCTTTTGTGCAGGGCATGTTCATCGGGCTGCATGGTTCGTGGAACCGGCGGCCGAAGAGTGGCTACCAGGTGGTCTTCGTGCCCTTCCGCGAGGGCCGCCCGGCCGGGCCGGCGGTGGAGTTGCTGGGCGGCTTTCTGAACGCGGCCGGTGAGGCGATGGGCCGGCCGGTAGGCGTGGCCGTCGAGATGTGCGGCGGTGTGCTGGTGGCGGATGACGTGGGCAACACGGTCTGGCGGGTGAGCGTGGCGCGGTGAGCGCATAGGCTTGGCTGCTAGCAAGGGTGCCTGAAGAGCGCCGAAAGGTCACAGAATCGCGCCTCCATGAACGTTTGCGCGAGCCATGACTTGTATGCTGCGTGACACGTTGACCTTCACGAGAAGCTGTATTCATTTCAGCTTCTCCCAGTCCTGCGCCCACCGGTTCTTCTTGTGCCACGCTCACTCGCCGACCTGACCAACCCGGACGCCGTTCAAGCAGCACTGGATGAGTTCCATCGCTTGGGCCAAGCGGCATTTCTCGATCTGTACGGGTACGGCCTTTCCAGCGGTTATGTGGTGCGTGATCCGCGCACAGGCCAGTGGGCTGACTCCAAGGCCATCGCTGGGGTCGCCGTTGGGAAGCAATTCCCATCGGAGGGTGCCCTCAAGTCCAACCAGTTCTCAGGCGGAATTGCAACAGTTGTTCGCCGATTGGAAAGTCTGGGCTTCGACATCGAGCCGTTGGCTGCCCGGATGGGAGACAACTGGTCTCTCGATGAAGTGGAATTGATCGTCTCTGATTACCTTGCAATGCTGCTTCGAGAATTGGCGGGGCAGCCTTACAACAAGACGGCCCACAGACGGCAACTGCAGCAGCGACTGAACGGCCGCACCGAAGGGTCCATCGAGTTCAAGCACGCCAACATCAGTGCGGTGATGCTTGAGCTTGGTTACCCCTACATCCGTGGCTATTTGCCCCGAAGCAATTTTCAGAAGAGCACGCTGGTTGACGTTGTGCACGCGCACGTGGCGCGCCACCGCGAACTCGATGACGTCACGCTGTCTGCAGTGGAACGCCCAGCGGTTGCTGCCGACCAAACCGATTTTTCGCGAATTACCAGCAAAGTGCCTCAGCGAGCAGCGGTCGGGACGGGGGAAAGCGCCCCGCTGTACCTGCGTGCACCCGTGAAAAGAGATTACTTCGCGCGAGAGGCGCAGAACCGTTCGCTCGGACAGGCGGGTGAGATCTTCGCGCTGGCGTTCGAGCGCTGGCGCCTGCTGCAATTGGGCGCCGGTCAATTGGCCGAGAAGGTGAAGCATGTCGCCGTTGATGAGGGCGATGGTCTGGGTTATGACATCCGCTCCTATGAGCCGAATGGCGACGAACGATTCATCGAGGTCAAGACAACTGCTTTCGGAGAAAGAACGCCCTTTTTCGTGTCAGCTAACGAGGCGCGATTTGCTCGCGACCACGGGCAGCGCTTCCATCTTTATCGTCTTTTCGAGTTCCGCACATCGCCGCGTCTATTTGAATTGAACGGACCGATAGAGCAGCACTGCCTCCTTGACGCCGTTACCTTTCGAGCTAGTTTCGGATGAGGGACGCGCGGCGGTGACGCTGCGTGCGTCAACCCCAACAACAGGCTGCTCTTGTGGCATCTCACTGCTCTGGGCTTACATGACAGACCCCGCCAAGCCCGAGCTAAGCTAACAGAACGAAAAGTGCTGGAACCTGGGCAACAGCCCGCAGTAGGCTCCCGACCCAAGGCGGCGCCTACATTCTCTTGCCATGCTCGACAAACTCAACCAACTCACCGAATCCCACGGCGAACTGCGCACCGGCAAGGGCCTGGTCTCGGGCGTCGTGGCGCTGTCGCTGGCCATCCTGTGCTTCCTGGGCGTGCTGGCCTTCCACTTCCCTGAATACCTGACCACGCCGCAGCTGCGCCAGGCCTACAGCGTGGAGCTGATGCGCAAGCTGCTCTACGGCGCGCTGGTGGTGGCCGGTGCGGTGTCGCTCTTCAACATCGTCACCGGGCGCCGGCGCTGGTTGTCCACCGCGGCTTTTGCGCTGGTGGCCTTGAGCGTGGCCCTGGGCGGGCACAAGGTGCCGGTGAACGATTTCCCCGATGGCACGCCCTACATCGGCCTGGACTGGTTCATCCTCGATCTGCTGGGCAGCACGCTGATCTTCATCTTCATCGAGAAGCTGTTCCCGCTGCGCAAAGACCAGCCGGTGTTCCGCCCGGCCTGGCAAACCGATTTCCAGCACTTCATCGTCAACCACCTGCTCATCGGCTTCATGCTGCTGGCGGTGAACCTGCTGGTGCACCGGCTCTTCGGCTGGGCCGTGCACGGCGCGGTGCAAGACTGGGTGCGCGGGCTGAACTTCTGGGTGGCGTTGTTCCTCGTCATCCTGGTGGCCGATCTCGTGCAGTACGCCACCCACCGCGCGTACCACGAGGTGCCGGTGCTCTGGCGCCTGCACGCCGTGCACCACAGCGCCAAGCACATGGATTGGATCGCCGGCTCACGCCAGCACGTGCTGGAGATCGTGATCACGCGCACGCTGGTGCTGGCGCCCATCTTCGTGTTGGGCTTCGCCAAGGAAGTGATCGACGCCTACATCATCGTGGTGGGCTTCCAGGCCGTGTTCAACCACGCCAACGTCAGCGTGCGGCTGGGGCCGCTGCGCTACCTCATCGTCACGCCCAACTTCCACCACTGGCACCACAGCCAGGACACGGAAGCCATCGACAAGAACTACGCCGCGCACTTCGCCTTCATCGACCACCTCTTCGGCACCGCCGTGCAAAGCGATCGTGCGTGGCCCGCACGTTATGGCGTGCAGGGCGATTACGTGCCTGAGGGTTTCTGGCGCCAGTTGAAGTTTCCTTTCGTCTGGCGCGGCTGAAGCGCGGCCCTCAGCGCCCGCCCCGCGCCGCCCAGATCGCCAAGATCTCGCGGTGCACCGGGATGCGTGTCAGGAACATCTGCCGCAGCGCCGCGTCTTGCAGCGTCTCGGCCTGGGCCTGCACTTCGCGGTGCGCGCGGCGCAGCCAGGCGTCGGCGCGCGGGTCGCCGGCGGCCGCCAGCACCTGGTGCAGGGTGAGCTCGATCGAGCGCTGTGATTCGGCGCCGTCGAAGCGGCCCAGTGCCGCGTCAACGCCGTCGGGTGCATCACCGGCGGCCGGGTCTGGGGGTGGCGCGGCCATCGCGATCAGCGCTTCGGCTTGCTGCAGCGCCGATTCGTGTTCGCCCCGCATCCAGGCCACCCGGGCCAGGCTGGCGCTCGCGTCGTAGCGGCAGCCGTGGCCGATGCCCTGCGCCATGCGCTGGGCCAGCGTGTAGGTTTGCGCTGCAGCGGCCAGCTGGCCCAGCGCGATTTCGGCCTGCCCGCAGCTCAGCAGCGCCAGCACCTCGTAGTGCGGCGCGCGTACGGCCACCGCGATGTCCAGCGCCCGCCGGGCCAGGGCCAGCGCCTGTTCGGCGTCGTCTTGCTGGTGCGCCAGGGAAGACAAGCCCAGCGAGCATGCGCACTCGGCAATGCGGTCGCCGTTCTGGGCCACCACCCGCAGCGCGTCTTGCAGGTCTTGCCCTGCGGCGTCGAGGTGGCCCAGGTTCAGCCAGCCCACACCCACGTTGATGAGTGCATTGCCCTCGTTGCGCCGGTCGCCGGCCCGGCGCAGCAGGCCCAGCGCTGCCCGGCCCAGTTCGAACATGCGCACGTGGTCGCCGCGGCGCAAGGCCAGCGCCGACAGGCTGTTCAGACAGAAGGCCTGCAGCTTGAACAGGCCGCGCTCACGGCCCTCGTCCAGGGCCTGTTGCAGCAAGGCCTCGCCTTCGTCCGGGCGGGCCTGGTGCACGGCGGCCAGGCCTTGCAGGCGCAGGTTGAAGAGTCGCTGTTCGTGCAGTTCCTGCGCGCTGTCGCTGGGCAGGGGGCCGGCCAGTGCGCTCTCGGCCAGGGCCACGGCACGGCGCGCAAAGGTCTCGCACTCGGCATGGCGGGCCATGTGCAGCGCGCGGTGCGCGCGGCGGTTGGCAGCGTAGGAGCGCCGGGCGTCGTCGGCCAGGGCTTCGGCCATTTCGTCCATCGCATCCAGCGCACGGCCCTGGGGCTCGCGCGCGCCCTGGAAATCCAGCGTGCGCTCCTGCACGTGCAGCAAGCGCCAGCGCAGCGGCGCGTGGCACACTGCGGGGCCCAGTGGTTCCAGCAAGGCCAGCCCCCGCTGCACATGGCCCAGCGCGGCCGTGTGCGCCAGGCGGCCGATGGCGTGCTCGGCGGCCCTGGCGTGGAACTCGGCCGCTTCGGCGGCGGCGCCGGCTTCCTCGAAGTGGTGCGCGGTGACACCGAGAAAGTCGCCGGCCCGCGCGCTGTTGCTCTCGCTCTGCGCCGCCAGCCAGGCGGCCAGCTTGGCGTGCAACAGCCGGCGCTCGCGCTTGAGCACGGTCTCGTAGGTCACCTGGTGCAGCAGCGCGTGCTGGAAGGCGTATTCGCGCAGGCCGTCGGGGTCGGTGTCCTGGCGCGGCAAGGCCAGTTCGCGGCGCACCAGGCGCGGCAGGGTGGTCTCGGCCCGCGCGTCCAGCGCGATCAGCGCACGGTCCCAGAACAGCTGCCCGATGACGCTGGCTTCCTGCAGCGTCAGCCGCTCGGCGGCGGGCAGCCCGTCCAGCCGCGCCTGCAGCACGCCGGTGAGCGTGACGGGCACCTGGCTGGCCACCAGGCGGTGTTCCTGCAGCTGCCAGGTGTCGCCGCTCGCATCGATGGCGCCCTGGTCGATCAGCATGCGCACCAGCTCTTCGGTGAAGAAGGGGTTGCCCTCGGCGCGGCCGGTGATCAGCTCGGTCAGCACCGCCGGCGGTGCGGGCAGCTTCTGCAGCAGTTCGCCCACCAGCGCCTGCTGCGCTGGCGCATCCAGCGGCTGCAGGTCGACGCGTTCGTGCGGCCAGTGGCTGCGCCGCTCGAAGAGCGTGGGCCGCGTGAAGGCCAGCACCCACAGCGGCAGGTCGCTGTTCACGGTGCACAGGTGGCCCAGGAAGTCGAGGCTCTCGTTGTCGGCCCAGTGCAGGTCTTCCAACTGCAGCATCACCCGCGTGGTGCGCTGCGTGCCTGCACCCGCGGGCCGGCTCACGCGCCGGAACATCTGCGCCGCGGTGTGCTGGGCGCGGCTGTGGATCTGCTTGGGGTCGTCGAGGATGCCGCGCAGGTGCGGGCTGTCTTTCCAGTCCAGGCCGATCAGGTGCCCCAGCAGGTGGGCGTGCCCTTGTGCGAAGGCCGGTTCGTCGGCGAAGAGCGGCATCAGCCCACGCTCGATCTTCGCCTTGGCTTCGTCCAGCGTGTCGTCGTCGCCGATCTGCATCCACGTGGCGATGAGGTCGCGCAGCAGCGCATAGGGCTGGCCCTGGCTCTGCGGCGTGGCACGGCCGTGGAAGCGCAGCACCGGCTCGGCCTGCTGCGCCGTCCAGGCCTGGAACTCGTCGAGCAGGCGGCTCTTGCCCAGGCCCGCCTCGCCCACCACGGTGACGGCGAGCAGCGCCTCGTGCGTGCAAAGGCGCTGGAAGGCGGCCTGCAGCGCCGCGAACTGCGCCTCGCGGCCGACCATGCGTGTGGCCACGCCCTCGATGCCGCGCGCGCCGCGGCGGAAGGCCGTGGGCAGCGCCTTGTGCACGAGGTGGCTGACGATGGGCGCCTCCACGCCCTTGACCTGCAGCAGCTCGGGCGGGCTGAACTCGAACAGGCCGCGCACTTGCGACCAGGTGTCGTGGCTGATGCGCAGGCCACCGGCGGGCGCGCTCTGCTCCATGCGCGCGGCGATGTTGACGGCCAGCCCGCGCACGGCGCTCTCATCCCCGGCACCGCCGCCGCCACCGCCCACCAGCACGCCGCCGGAGTGGATGCCCACCCGCACGTCGCAACCCGGTTGCCCGTGCGCGGCCATCACCTCGGCCCCCAGCGCGCGCCCCATCGCCAGCAGGCGCAGGCCGCAGCGCACGGCGCGTTCGGCGTCGTCTTCGGTGGCCTCTTCCATGCCGAAGACACCGAGCAGGCTGTCGCCCGCGTACTGCACCACGCGCCCGCCGTGCGCTACCACGAGGGCCGTGCCGCGCCGCAGCGCACCGTCCATCACGGCGCTGGTTTCTTCGGGGTCGAGGTGCTGGCTCAGCGTGGTGGAGCCGACCACGTCCATGAAGAGCAGGCTCACCTGCTTGAGCGCGCGCGCCGGGGTGGCGCCAGGGGCTGCGGCGGGTGGTGCGGCGCCCTCCTCCGCCCGCAGCGCCGCCAGCCGGGCGCGCAAGCCGCCCAGGGCGGCATCGACCACGGCATCACCCAGCGTGGCGCGCTGCGCCTCCAGCGCGGCGATGCCGGCTTCCAGCGCAGCAGCTTCGGGGGCGGGGGTGATCGTCATCGCAGCCATTGTGGGCTGCGCCATCGCCAGCGCTCTCCGCCGCCTGACCGAAGACGGGCCTGAGAATGCCGCGATGATTTCGACGCCTGATGAACCCCGGCATGCGACGGCCGTGGCGCCCATCGCCATCGTCGGCGCCGGCCTCGCCGGCCTGCTGGCGGCGCGCCTGCTGGAAGCGGCCGGGGTGCGCGGGGCCGTGCTCTTCGAAGCCCAGCCCACGCTGGGCGGGCGCATCCTGTCCGAGCCTGCGGGCGCGGCCGATCGTGTCGACCTCGGCCCCACCTGGTTCTGGCCCGATCACCAGCCCGATCTCAGCCGCCTGATCGACGAACTGGGCCTGCCGCGCTTTGCGCAGTTCGACACCGGCGACCTGCTGCTGGAGCGCCGCCCCGGCGCACCGCCGGAGCGTGTGCGCTCGCCTTGGGAGACGCCGGTGTCGATGCGCGTGCAGGGCGGCATGGCCGGCCTGACCGAGGCGCTGCACGCCGGCCTGCGCCACACGCGCGTGCTCGGCGCGCACCGCGTGCGGCATTTGGCCGTGCACGACGCTGGCGTTGAGCTGACGGTGCAAGGCCCGGCCGGCGAGCCTGATCGCTGGCAGGCCGGACACGTGCTGCTGGCCTTGCCGCCGCGCCTGGCGGCCGGCCTGGGCTGCACGCCGCCGCTGCCGCCCGCGCTGCAGCAGGCCTGGCAGCACACGCCCACGTGGATGGCGCCGCATGCCAAGTACGTGGCCGTCTACGACACACCCTTCTGGCGCGCGCAGGGCTTGTCAGGCCAGGCGCGCAGTGCGCTGGGGCCTTTGGGCGAGATCCACGACGCCAGCCCGCCGCAAGGCGGTGGCTCCTTGTTCGGCTTCTTCGGTGTGCCGGCGTCGGCGCGCCTGCGTGCGGGTGAAGGCGCGCTGCGCCAGATGGCGCGCGCGCAGTTGCAGCGCTTGTTCGGCCCTGCGGCGGGCGCGCCGCAGGCCGAGTTCTTCAAGGACTGGGCGGCGAGCCCGCAAACGGCCACCGCGGCCGATCTGCAGGACGCGCCCGCGCACCACGCGCCAGCGCCCGCAGCCGCGGCCGCCAGCGGGCCCTGGGCGGGCCGCATCACGGGCATCGGCAGCGAGTGGTCGCCGCAGTACCCGGGTTACCTGGCTGGCGCGGTGGAGGCCGCGCAAGACGGCGTGGCCGCCTGGCTGGCCGGGCGACAGCCTTAGCGCGTGGCCAGCGCCGTCTTGCTCAGCCCGCGCGGGTACACGCGCGCCTTCAACACCGGCGCGGGCCGGCCGGCCAGGGCGGCCCAGGTGCTGAGTTCTTCCTGCGTCACGTCCCAGTCCTTGCCGAACACCTGCGTGGCGTTCTGCGCCATGAACAGCGCCAGTTCGGCCGCGGGCGCATGCCCTGCGTTGGCCAGCGCGACGATGCGGCCGTAGGCCTCGGAGAAGCGCCCCTGCTGGAACGAGGCCAGGGCGTTGGCGTGCAGCTGGTCGCGCAGCGGCACCGTCTGGGCCTGCGCGGCCGGCGCCAGGCAGGCGGCGGCCAACAGGCCGATCTGGGCGGCACGGAAGAAGGCGGTGGTCTGGAACATGGGGCTCTCCTGTTGCGGCCCTGCTGGTGGGGCCGGTGCAGGCATGCTCCATCCGGGCGATGCGCCGCGCGCGCCTTCGTTCAATACTGACCGGAGGACGGCGCCCGCTCGGGCGCCGCATCGCGTTCAAGCGGGGGTGGAGATGTTGCAAGCGGCGCATGCCGAGACAGCCGGCGACATCCTGGCCGAGCTGGCGCGGCGGGGCGAAACACGCACCTGGGAGCCCGGCGCCACCGTGGTGGCCGAAGGCGAGGAGGCCGACAGCCTCTACCTCGTGCACGAAGGAGAGCTGCGCGCCTACGTCGCGGGCGATGGCGGGCGCGTGGTGGAGCTCAACACGCTGCACGCCGGCGAGCTGTTCGGCGAGCTGATGCTCGGCGGCCAGCGCCGCACCGCCACCGTGCAGGCGCTGACACGGGCGCGCCTGACGCGCGTGATGCGCAGCCAGGCCGAGCAGGCGCTGGCCGAGCACCCGACCCTGGCCTTGCAGCTGATCCAGCGCCTGGCGCAGCGTGTGCGGGTGCTCACGCACACGGTCAGCAGCCTGGCTTCGGTGGACGTGTACGGCCGTCTCGTCGGCCTGTTCGAGGCCCTGGCCGTCGACGACCACGGGCGGCGCTGCGTGCCCGGGCCGCTGAGCCAGCAGCGCATTGCCGAGCGCGTGGGCGCTTCCAAGGCCATGGTCAACCGGCTGCTGGCCGACCTGGCGCGCGGCGGCTACATCGAGGTCACGCGCGAGCGCATCGTGCTGCTGAAGAAGCTGCCGCCGAAGTGGTGAGGCAGGCCCGGTGCACGCGCGCTCAGGCGAAGCGCACCTGCCACGTGATCGACGCCTGTATCACCGTGGTGGCCTTCCAGGCCGTGTCGCCACCAGCCCGCGCCCTGCCGCCCAGGCGTTGACGTCTTCGCGGCGGATGGCTGCGGCCATCAGCGCCGGGAAGGCATCGGGCGTGCACGCGAAGCTGGGCACGCCCAAGGCGGCCAACTGCGCGGCGAGTTCGCGGTCGTAGGCCGGCGCACCTTCGTCCGACAGCGCCAGCAGCGTGATGAGCTGCACCCCGCTTTCCACCAGCTCTGCAGCGCGCCGCAGCAGCTGCGGCGCCACGCCGCCCTCAAAGAGGTCGGAGATGAGCACGAGGATGGTGTTGCGCGGCTCGCGGATCAACGTCTGGCAGTAACCCACCGCGCCATTGATGTCGGTGCCGCCGCCCAGCTGCACGCCGAAGAGCAGCTCCACCGGGTCGTCGAGCTTTTCGGTCAGGTCGACCACCGCCGTGTCGAAGACCACCAGCTTCGTGCTCACCGCCGGCAGGCTGGCCATCACCGCGCCGCAGATGCTGGCGTAGACCACCGACTGCGCCATCGAGCCGCTCTGGTCGATGCACAGCACCACCTCGCGCTGCGGCCGCCGCGCCTTGCGGCCGTAGCCGTGCAGCACCTGCGGCACCACGGTACGGTACTCGGGCTGCCAGTGGCGCAGGTTGGCGCGGATGGTGCGGTGCCAGTCGATCTCGGCATGGCGCGGGCGGCGGTTGCGCTGGCTGCGGTCGAGCGCGCCCGTCACGGCGCTGCGCAAGGGTTCGTCCAGGCGCTGCATCAATTGCTCCACCACCTGGCGCACCACGGCGCGCGCGGTGTCGCGGGTCTTGGCGGGGATCACGCTGCTCAGCGCCACCAGCTGCGCCACCAAGTGCACGTCGGGCTGCGCGGCCTGCAGCATCTCGGGCTGCAGCAGCATGTCGCGCAGGTTCAGGCGCTCCAGCGCGTCGCGCTGCATCACCTGCACCACCTGCGACGGGAAGTAGCGGCGGATGTCGCCCAGCCAGCGCGCCACGCCCGGGCGCGAGGCGCCGCGCCCGCCGCGCCGGTCGGGGCCCAGGCCGCCACTGCCATCGGCTTCGTACAGCGCGGCCAGGGCCTGGTCGATGTCGGCCTCGGCGCCCAGCGGCGCGCCGCAGGCGGCTTCGGCCTCGCTGCCCAGGGCCAGGCGCCAGCGGCGCAGGCGGGTGGCGTCGTCCACGCGCACGGCCTCGGCCGGGCCGCTGTCTTCGGGCGCTGGCGTGAGGTCCGTCATGTCTGTGCTGCCTGCCCCGCTCATGCCGCCACCCCCAGCCAACGCCGCAGCCAGGGCAGCGGCAGGGCGGCTTTGTCGGCCGGCCAATCCAGGGCCGCGGCAGCCGGTGTGATGGTGGCCACACCCTGGCGCGCGCGGGCGCCCAGGTCGCGCCGCTCGCCGGGGCCGAAGGCCGAGAAGCTGCGCCGCACCAGCGGCAGCACACGCAGGAAGTGCGCGTCGCTCAGGCCGGCCAGCCAGGCGTCGAGCAACTGCCAGACGGTGGCGTCGTGCAGCAGCAGCGTGGCGTTGCGGTTGAGAAAACCGTCCAGCCACGCGGCGGCATCAGCCGGCTCGCTGCCAGCCGAGAGATGGAGCGACATCGCCTGCGCCGCTGCGGCCGGGCCGCGCTGGCCTTCGTCCAGAAGCAGGCGCAGCGTCAGGCCCTGCAGCAGCGGGTGGGTGCTGGGGCTGTCGGCCAGCTGCTGCAGCGCGTGGCGCCAGGCGGCCAGCGGGGCGGCGTCTTCCGGCGTAGTGGTGTCATCGTCGGCAGTGGCCGCGGCGGCGGGCGCCTCGCGCAGGCGCAGCGCGCTGTGGGCGGCCAGCAGGTGTTCACGCAGGGCGCCGGCGGCTTCTTCGTCCAGCGCCTGGGCAGCCAGCGGCAGGCCGATGGCGGCGCGCTGCACCAGGCCGTCCAGCACGCCGGCCACCAGCGTGGCGTCGGTCTGCCGCACGTTGCCGTAGCGGAAGACGTTGGCCAGCGCCGGCAGCGCCGCCAGCAGCTGCGGCACATCGCCGCTGAGCGCGGCGCGGTCTTGCAGCGCTTGCGTGGCGGCCTGTACGGCGGCGGGCAGGTCGGCCAGCAGCGCGTCGTCCACACACTTCGAGAGTTCGGCCAGGCCCGGCAGCGTGGGGCAGCGCTCGTGGATGCAGGCCGTGGCCGCCTGCTCCAGCGTCTGGCCCCAGCGGCTGGCTTCGATGAGGCGCAGCGCGAATTCGGGCTGCCACTGCAGCTGCCACACCTCGTGAAAGCTGCCCCGGGCGCCGCTGGGCGCCCCCGCCCGCTGCCCCACCCGCGCCAGCGTGCCCCAGGGGATGTCCAGCAAGGCCAAACGGTGCAGCAGGCGGCTGCGCGCCAGGTCGCCGGGCTGGCGCAGGTCGAGGTCCAGCGTCTTCTGCAGCGCTTCGGGCTTGAGGCGCAGGGTCTTCTGCTGGGCTTCCAGGTCGCGCTGCAGCGGCACGGTGGGCACGTCGGCGGGCACCTCGCCCAGGCGGTCGCCGATGACCAGGGCCTCGCGCACGAAGGCCAGCACGGTGTCGTCGCCCATCGTCAGCACGGCGCGGGTGGCTTCGTTCAGCTCGTCCAGGCCCGGGGCGGCGCGGCCGCGCATCGCGGCCAGGCCTTCGGCCAGGCGCGTGGCTTCGATGAGGTGGCCGCTGGAGCAATCGAGATCCCGCTCGCGCATCAGCGTGGCCACGCGCGCCAGCCAGCCGGCGGCGCGTGTGCGGCCGGGCGCGCCGGCGGTGGCCCACAGGTGTTCGTACCAGCCGGGTGAACGCACGCCCGCGCCATAGCCGCTGGCGCGCGCCAGGTGGCGGTAGGTCCAGGGCACCCAGGTGGCGGCCACCTTGCGCTTGGGGCAGCCCTTGAGCAGGGCGGTGTCGGCCTTGGCGGTGGGCGCGCCGGGCGCGTCCAGCCGCAGCGCCGGCACGTGCCAGGCGCCGCACACCACGGCGATGCGCTCGGCACCTTCGCGGCGCGCTGCGCGCAGGCACTGGCGCATGTGGGCTTCGCGCAGGGCGTCGATGTCGGGGGTGGGCTCTGCGCCGGTGTCGGTCGGAACGTCAGCGCCCGTGGGCGCAGTCTCGGCCTCGCGCAGCGCCACCATCGCTTCGGTGATGGCCTCGAAGAGCCCGGCCGCTTCCTGCCGCTCTTCCACCTGCTGGTTCCACCAGGCCTCGCCGTCTTCGAAGCCGGCGGCCTCGGCCAGCGCGCCCAGCGGGTCGCGGCGCGGTGTGCCGGCAGTTTCAGCCGGCGCGTCATCGTCTTCTTCGGGCAGCGCCAGGCGGTGCGCCTGCGGCAGGTCGATGAAATGCAGCGGCACGCCGTGTTCGGCCGCCCAGGCCAGCGCCTGCCACTCGGGCGAGAAACGTGCGAAGGGGTGGTAGACCGCGCGCCGCGGTTCGTCCACCGCGTGGGTCAGCACGGCCACCGGCGGCACCAGCGCTGGCACGTGCGCCAGCAGCGCATCGGCCTCGGGCGGGCCTTCCACCAGCACCAGCGTCGGCGCCCAGGCGTCGAAGGCCGCGCGCAGGCTGCGCGCGCAGCCCGGGCCGTGGTGGCGGATGCCGAAGAGCCGGGTCTCGCTCATGCCAGCCGGGTCACAGCGTCTCGCGGCAGGCGCGGTAGAGGTCCTTCCACTCGCTGCGTTCCTTCACCACCGTCTCCAGGTACTCGGCCCAGACCACGGCGTCCTGCACCGGGTCTTTCACCACCGCGCCCACCAGGCCGGCGGCCACGTCGCGCGGGCGCAGCACGCCGTCGCCGAAGTGCCCGGCCAGCGCCAGGCCGCTGTTGATGACGGAGATGGCCTCGGCCGTGCTCAACGTGGAGCTGGGCGATTTCAGCTGCGTCTTGCCGTCTTCGGTGCGGCCGTTGCGCAGCTCTCGGAAGATCTGCACGATGCGCCGCACCTCCTTCAGCGCCGGCGGTTCGGCCGGCAGCTGCAGCGCGCGGCTCATCTCGCCCACGCGCTTGGTGACGATGGCGACCTCGTCGTCTTCGCTGGC
Source organism: Rubrivivax sp. (assembly GCA_051861265.1). Taxonomy (GTDB): domain Bacteria; phylum Pseudomonadota; class Gammaproteobacteria; order Burkholderiales; family Burkholderiaceae_C; genus Rubrivivax. The sequence goes on along the minus strand of JBHYDA010000002.1, from coordinate 438,336 downwards.
CGGCACGGGCAGCACCACGGTGTTGAAGCGCCGCTTCAGCGCCGCGGACAGTTCATTGACGCCCTTGTCGCGGTTGTTCGCGGTGGCGATGACGGAAAAGCCCGCCACAGCCTGCACCTCGCTGCCCAGCTCGGGGATGGGCAGCGTCTTCTCCGACAGCACCGTGATCAGCGAGTCCTGCACGTCGGCCGGGATGCGCGTGAGCTCTTCCACCCGCGCGATGCGGCCGTTGCGCATGGCCTGCATCAGCGGGCTGGGCACCAGCGCGGCCTCCGAGGGCCCGTGGGCCAGCAGCTGCGCGTAGTTCCAGCCGTAGCGCAGCTGTTCTTCGCTGGTGCCGGCCGTGCCCTGGATGAGCAGCGTGGAAGTGCCGCTGATGGCGGCGGCCAGGTGTTCGCTGACCCAACTCTTGGCCGTGCCGGGCACGCCGTAGAGCAGCAGCGCGCGGTCGGTGGCCAGCGTGGCCACGGCCACTTCCATCAGCCTTTCGTTGCCGATGTACTTGGCGCTGACCTCGAAGCCGTTGTCGAGCCGGCCGCCCATCAGGTAGCGCAGCACCGCCCAGGGTGAGAGCAGCCAGTTCGCGGGGCGGGCGCGGTTGTCCTGCTTGGCCAGTTCGGCCAGCTCTTCGGCGAACTGCTGCTCGGCGTGTTGGCGCATCACGGTGCTGGTGGTGCTGGCGTTGCTCATGGGCGTGTCTTTCATTGAAGCGGGTTCAAGGGCTGCCGGCCGCGTGCAGCAGGCCGCGGGCGGTGGCGATGCGCTGCACGGTGTGCAGCAGCGCGGTGGTGGCTGGTGTGTCGTCGGGGTGGTGCGTCAGCGTGCGCAGCGGCGGCAGGGCTGACGGGTGCAGCAGGCCGGTGATGTCGGCCAGGTTCTCGCGCAGCGGCCAGTCGGTGGCGAGGTGGCCTTGCGCCAGGCGCTGGCACAGCCCCGCCGCCACGCGCTGCGAGAGCGCCAGCGAGAGGTGCTGCGGGCTCGGGCAGCCCGCGCCCAGCTGCATCAGCAGGGCGTCCGGCAAGGGCGGGTCGGCGTCGAGCTGGGCCTGCCAGTGGGCCTCACGCTCGGGCAGCGGCAGCAGGGCCAGCACGGCGGCTCGCTGGTCGGGGCCGGCGCCGCGCGGCCAGTGGCGCAGGAAGGCGGCGCACCACGCGGGCTCGGGCGCTGCGAACAAGGCATCGCGCCAGGCGCGGTGCAGCGCGTCGGCCCAGTCGGTGCTTTCGGCCCAGCGCAGCAGCTCGGCCGGCGTCTGGCCCAGGTGCTGCGGCCACCAGGCCAGCGGCACCTGGCGCGCGGCCATGTACAGCCACCAGGCGCGCTCGCCCAGCGCCTCGTGCTTGGGGCGGGCCGGGTCGGTCACCGGCACCGTGGCTGGCGGTTCGATGAGCCAGCGTTTGCGCAGCAGCACCCGTTCCTGCTTCAGCAGCGCTTCGATGGTGGCGATGGCGCGTGCGGCGTAGGCGCTGCCTGGCAGGCGTTGCAGCAGCGCGGCGGCGGTCTGGCGCACCTCGCGGCTGCGGTCTTGCAGCAGGGTGTCGAGCAGGGTTTCGTCGGCATCGCTCAGGCCCATGGCGAGCGTGCTCACGAGTTCGGCGCGTTCGTTGGCCGGCAGTTCGGGCAAGGCCGCGGCGAGGCGTTCGCGCGCTGCGGCCGGGGCGCGGCCGCGCTCGCGTTGCAGCCAGGCGCTGCGCTGCACCAGCGTGCCTTCGGTCCAGGCGGCTTCGCCGTCGTCGGCGGCTGCGGTGCTGGCGGCCCAGCGCCAATCGTCGCGTTGCGCGGCCAGCCAGGCGCCGCGGGCGCCCAGCACCGCGGCCACGGGCGCACGCAGCGCGGTGCTGCGCCGGCCCAGTTCCAGCGCCGCGGGCAGCCAGGCGCCGGGCAGCACCTGCCCGCGCGCCGCCAGCACGGCCAGCAGCTCGTGCTGCACGCGCGGCACGCCTTCGCGCAGCAGCCAGCCGAGCAGCGGCTCGTCGGGCGCGATGGCTTGGGTTTCGGCCGGTGCGGGTGTAGGCAGCGGCGCTGTCCAGGCCTGGCCGAACTCGCCGGCGGTCTGCACCACGGCCAGAACACCGGCGGCACGCAGCAGCCCCGTCGCCCGGGCCGGGGCAACGCTCGCGGCCTGCAGCAGCACGCCAACCTCGGCCGGCCAGCCGCCGGCCGGCGGCCAGGCGCCGCTGTGGCGTTCGGTGCCCACCAGCGCGGGCGGCAGCAAGGGAGCCCAGGCGCTCACGCTGCGGCCCCCCGTTGCCACAGCGGCGCCGTGCCCGGGGCTGCCCATGCGGTGAGCAGCGTGCCGCGGTGGCCGTCCCACTCGCCGGCCAGGTGCAGCGGCTGGCCGCCGCTGCGCGCCTGCAGGGCCCAGGCCTCGTCGTCGTTCAAGGCCAGCGGGAAGGCGCGGCCGCCAGCGATGGCCTGCCAGCCGCCGGCCAGCACCAGCACGGCGTCGCGCCACAGCACCGGGTGCAGCGGCACGAAGGGGTTCGCGGCCACGCGTTCGGCCAGGCGCTGCCATTCGTCTTCAGCGGCCGGCAGCGTGGCCACGCCCACCGGCACCGGCGTTTCGCACAGCGCGCGCATTGGCGCGGCCGAGGGGTAGAAGGCCAGCGTCGCCTCCACGTCAACGCCGGCCACCCAGCCTTGCTCGAAGCCCTTGCCGGCGTAGGCGTGCTCCAGCAGCAGCGCGCGCCGGCCGCTGGCGTGGCCGTGCAGCCAGACGCGGCGCTCGGTGAGCTTGGGTTCACGTTCGTCCTGCGCCACCGCCAGCACACACCAGCGGTCGGTGACGGTGGTGCCGCGGGCCAGCACGTCGGCGCGGTCCAGCGGCCAGCCCAGCAGCGTGCGCAGGTCGGCCTGCTCGGCCGCGGGCAGGCTGCTGCGCCGGGCCAGGCCTTCGCAGGCCAGCTGCAGCAGGCCCAGGCGGGCCAGCGTGTGTTCAGGGGCTTCGCCAATGCGCGCAGCGGCGTCTCGCACCCGTTGCGCCAGGCCCGGGGCCTGCGCGTCCACCAGGCGCGCGGCCATCGTGGACCACGCCGCCACGGCCGCGGGGTTCAGCGCGCCCAGGCCTTGCTGCAGTTGATCGGCCAGCCAGCGGGCCAGGTCGGCGCCGGCGCTTTCGATGCGCTGCCAGCGCTGCGCCTCGCGGCGCGCGGCGGCTTCGGGGTCGGCGGGGGTGTCGGGCTGGGCCGTGGCCGCGGCGGCGCGCGCTTCCTGTTTCTGCGCCTTCTCGGCGCGGCTGGCCAGCCACTCGCTCACCCAGGCGGGCGGTGGGCCGCCGGTGAAGGCGCCGCCGTCGGCCGCCTTCATCAGCAGCAGCGCGAGGCCGTGTTTGCAGGGGAACTTGCGGCTGGGGCAGCTGCAGCGGAAGGCCGGGCCGGCCAGGTCGATCTGCGTCTGGTAGGGCTTGCTGCCGCTGCCCTGGCACTCGCCCCAGACGGCGCGTTCGTCGGCGCCGCGCAGCGGCCATTTCGACGGTGCCACCAGCCCACGGGCCGCCTTGGCCGAGGCCTCGTCAGGCGCCAGCGCCAGCACGGAATCGGTGGTCAGCATCGTGGGCCGGCCATGGTGTGGAAGTCTCCCTGGCGCGCGAGTCTACGGTGGTGCGCAACCGTCCCCAGCGGTCAGGCCAATGGCCGCCGGAGATGGGGTCTGCTCGCGCAGACCCGCGGTGGCTCAGGCGAAAGTCACCTGCTTGCTGAACGGCATTTCGCGCAGCCGCTGCCCCGTGGCCGCGAAGATGGCGTTGGCCAGGGCCGGCGCCGCCGGGGGGACGGGCGGCTCGCCCACGCCGCGCACGCGCGCACCGAGTTCCAGGCCGCGCACGGTGATGGCCGGGCACTGGTTCAGGCGCATGCCGGTGTGGGCCGGGAAGTTGGTCTGCTGCGCGCGGCCGTCGGCGTAGGTGATCTCGCAGTTCATCGCGTGGCCCAGGCCCCAGACCACGGCGCCCTGGACCTGGTTCTCGAAGTTCACGGGGTCGATGACGCGGCCCACGTCCAGCGCCACCCACACGCGGTCGATGCGCAGGCCCTGCGGCGTCTGCGTCACCTCCACCACCTGCGCGCAGGGCACGCCGAAGGATTCGACGAAGGCCACGCCGCGCCCGCGCCCCGGGCCCAGGCGCGCGCCCTGCCATTGGCACATCTCGGCCACGGCCTGCAGCACGGCGTGGGCCGGCGTGCCCTGCGCCAGGCGCAGGCGCTCCTGCATCGGGTCGGCACCGGCGGCGTGGATCAGCTCGTCGAGAAAGCCGTCGGCAAAGAAACCCGCCGACGACGCCCCCACCGAGCGCCACGAGCTCGTGGGTGCCAGCTCGGGCACGCGGTAGGCGCGCATGCGGAAGTGCGGGAACTTGTAGGGCAGGTTCCAGGCGCCGGCAGCGATCTGCATGTCGGGCCCCGGCACCGATTGCCCCAGGCGCTTCATCTGTGAGGCGCTGGCCGACACCGAGGCGATGTCCAGCGCCATCGCTTCCACCTGCCCGTTCTTCACGCTGCCGCGGCCGCGGGCCATGGTGATCTGGCGCGGGAAGTCGTGTGCGAAGTCTTCTTCGCGGCTGAAGGTCAGCTGGATGGGCACGCCCGGCATCTGCCGCGCGATCTCGGCCACCAGCGTGATGTTCTCGAACTCCAGCCGGTGGCCGAAGCTGCCGCCGGCGGGCTGGTTGTGCAGGAACACAGCGGCCAGGTCCACGCCGGTGATGCGCGCCACCTTCTCTTGCGCGAAGCGCGGCACCTGGGTGCTGACCCACACGTCCACGCGCTCGGGCGTGTAGCGGGCCACGGCCGACAGCGGCTCCAGCGGCGCGTGCGCCACGTAAGGTGCGCGGTACTCGGCGCTGAGCGACTGCGCGGTCAACACGGTGTCGACGGCGCCCTCGTCGCGCCAGGTCTTGTCGAGCCGGTCGGCCACGAAGGACTCGGCCACCGCGCGCCAGTGTTCGGCCTGCTCGGCCGGGTAGGGCGCGGGGCCCCACTCGGCCTGCACGGCCTGCACGGCCTGGAAGGCACGCCAGGTGTTGTCGGCGATCACGGCCACGCCGTTCGTCACCGGCACGACCTTCTTCACGCCGCGCATCGCCTCGGCGGCCTTGGCATCGAAGCGCAGCATCGCGCCACCCTGGCGCGGGTTCACCTTCACCGCGGCGTGCAGCATGCCGTCCAGGCGCAGGTCGATGCCGAACTTCTGCGTGCCGGTGGACTTGGCCACGGTGTCCAGCCGCTGCATCGGTTTGCCGATCAGGCGCCACTGCGCGGGTTCGCGCAGCGCCACGTCCTGCACGGGCTCGAGCTTGGCGGCGGCACCCGCCAGCGCCGTGTAGGCGATGCGGCGGCCATCGGGCAGCACCACGGCGCCCTGTTCGGTTTTCAGCTGCGCCACGGGCAGGCCGTTTTGCTGGGCGGCAGCGAGTTTCAGCGTCTCACGCGCCACCGCACCGGCACGGCGCAGCTTGTCGAAGCTGTCGGGCACGGTGCTGGAGCCGCCGGTGAGTTGCAGGCCCATCACCTTGAACAGCGTGCCCATGGTGGCGCGCACGCCGCTCGCCACAGCGCCGGTGTCCGTGGAGAGGAAAGGCGCCTGGTCTTCGCCCAGCGCGGTGTTGTAGTACGCCGCGCTCGGCGGGCCGGGCTCTACCTTGAACTGGCCCCAGGCCAGGTCCATCTCTTCGGCGATGAGCGCAGCCTGTACCGACAGCGCGCCCTGGCCCAGCTCGGTGTGCGGCGCGATGAGCGTGACGCCTTGCGCGTCGATCTTCACCCAGGGGTTGAACACGGCCTCGCCCTCGCGCTGCCCGCCCTGCAGTGGGTTGGCCGGCGTGCGGCGCACGACGTAAGTGCCGAAGGCCACGCCGCCGGCGACCACGGCCGAGGCGATGAGGAAGCCGCGGCGCTTCAGGCTGCCGCTCATTTCGCCACCCCGGCGGCGGCCTGCAACTGGGTTTTCGCCGCCGTCTTCACCGCCGCGCGGATGCGCGGGTAGGTGCCGCAGCGGCACAGGTGGCTGGCCATCGCGGCGTCGATGTCGGCATCGGTGGGCGTGGCGTTGCGCGCCAGCAGCGCGGCCGCGGCCATCATCTGGCCCGACTGGCAGTAGCCGCACTGCGCCACCTGGTGCTCGATCCAGGCCCGCTGCGCGGCGTGCAGGGCCTCGGGCGTGCCCAGGCCCTCGATGGTGGTGACCGCGCCCTGCACCGCGCCCACTGGCATCACACAGGCGCGCTGCGGCTGGCCGTCGATGTGCACCGTGCAGGCGCCGCAGAAACCGATGCCGCAGCCGTACTTCGGCCCGGTGATGCCGAGCTCGTCGCGCAGCACCCACAACAGCGGCATTTCGGCCTCGACGTCCACTTCACGGGCCTGGCCGTTGACATTCAAACGCATGCGAATCTCTCCTGCAGGGCTGAAGTGTCGCCGCCCCGGGCGCGGGGCGCTGTGCGCTGGCCCGCACGCCCGCGCAGGCCGCAGGTTCAAACGCCCAGCAACTGCCCGCCGTCGACCGTGATCACCTGGCCGTTGATCCAGCGCGCGTGCGCCGAAGCGAGGAAGAGCGCCACCTCGGCAATCTCGTCCGGCGTGCCCATGCGGCCCGCGGGGATGCTCTTGAGTGTGCGTTCGTAGAGTGCCGGGTTGTCGGTCTTGCGCTGGGCCCACACGCCGCCCGGGAACTCGATGGAGCCCGGCGCGATGGCGTTCACGCGCAGCCCCTGGCGGCACCACATCGCGGCCTGGCTGGCGGTGTAGCTGTTCATCGCCGCTTTCACGGCGGCATAAGGCGCGGCACGGGTGGATGGCCGCACCGCCGAGATCGACGACAGGTGCAGGATGCTCGCGCCCCCCGCCCCGCGCTGCGCGTGGCCCTGCAGCAGCCAGGGCAGCGCCGCGCGCGAGCAGCGCACCATGGCCATCACGTCCACGGCCAGGCTGGCGGCCCAGCCCTCTTCGTCGTCGCCCATGCCGAAGCCCGAGGCGTTGTTGACGAGCACGTCGATGCCGCCCAGCGCTTCGGCCGCGGCCGGCACCCAGGTACTGATGGAATCGGCATCTGCCAGGTCGCACACGGCGCTGTGCACGCGGCCGCCGTGCTGGGCCAGCGCGGTGGCGGTCTCGGCCAGGGCAGCCTCGCCGCGCGCACAGACGGCCACGTCGGCCCCGGCGGCGGAGAAGTTCAGTGCGATGGCGCGGCCGATGCCGCGGCTGCCGCCGGCCACCAGCACGCGCTGGTGCTTGAAATCGAAGGGCATGCGGTGCCCGGTGTCAGGCCTGGGCCGCCCCCGGCCGGCTGCGGCGCCGCAGCAGCCCCGCCACGCCCACCAGCCCCAGCCCGAAGCTCAGCCAGGTGGCCGGCTCGGGCACGGGGGTGGTGATGGCCCGGCCCATCACGTCTTCATAGGCGAAGGCGTTGAGCGTGAGGCTGAAGTTTGGGTTGATGGTGATGTCGGCGTAGCCATAGAACACGTCGCTGGCGCTGTTGGCGGCCGGGTTGCGGATGGTCAGGCCGACGTAGCCGCGGCCGACCTGGCCGTTGCCGAAGAGCGGGCCGATGTCGGGGAAGCCGGCGCCCGGGTTCTGGTAGCCGGTGTTCGGGCCGATGACGGCGCCAGCGCCGAACCAGGCCGGGTTGGGGTTGTCCACCGACTCGTAGACCACGCCGTTGCCGCGCGAGAAGAAGCCCTGCGTGAAGATCATGGCCTCGGGGCTGCTGTAGGTCACGGTGTCGAGCAGCAGGAAAAACAGGCCGTCGGCGAAGAGCGGGTCGGGGAAGAAGGCGCCGCGGCTCTCGGCCGTGCCCGTGAGCACGTTGAACCAGACGCCGGTGCCGTCGTTCACCCCGCCGCCGGTGTTGGGCGCGGTGGTCAGCGGCGTGGCCAGGGTGGTCAGGCGCACCTCGGCCTGGGCCGGTGCGGTGGCGGCCAGGCTGGCCAGCGCGGCCGTGGCCAGCGCGGTGCGGAAGGACATGCGGTGCTTGTTCATGGTGGAGGGGGCGAAGGAGAAGGGGTGAACACCGCCATCCTCGGCCAGCGCAGCGCGGCCGGCCATCCCCCGATCCCGGGCCGGGCGGCCTGTGCCGGACGTTTCCGGGCGCTTGCCTACAATTCGCGGCCGTTTCGCACCATGCCGCACCTGCCCCGCCACCCCCGCCATCCCCGCCGCCGGCACAGCCTCGCGCTGTGGTTCGCGCTGCTGGCGATGTGGTTCGGCGTGCTGGCGCCCACGGTTTCGCACGCGCTGGCGGCCGCGGGCTCCAGCGCTTGGGTGGAGGTCTGCACCACCCAGGGCATGCGCTGGGTGGCGGTGGCCGATGAAGCCAACGCCGGCCCTGCAGATGCCAGCGGCGGCCCTGCAGCCCACCTGGACCACTGCCCCGCCTGCAACGCCGGGGGCGGCGGCATGGCGCCGCCACCGGCCCCGCTGCCATGGGCCCCGCTGCCCTCGCTGCGCGAGGGCCTGCCGCCGCGCTTCGAGCAGGCGCCCCGCACCGCCCACGCCTGGCAGCCCGCCCAGGCCCGCGCACCGCCCGCACTGGGCTGACGCGCCACGCCAGCCTGGCCCAAAGCCCTGAAACAGGGCCGGGGCCGGCGCCGGCGGTTTTCCTGCTCCCCTTTCCCCGCCTCTGACGCCCAGCCGCCTGCCCGGCGCGTGTGTGGCCGCCCTGTTGCCGTGCAGGGCGGCTCGCCGCGGCCGCGCGCGGCCGGCTCGGTGTCCAGGGCCCTTTGTGGGCCTACGCCCGAACGCCTGACATGAACTTCCGCCTTCTTCCCCTGGCCGCTGCGGCGGCTTGCAGCTGCACCCTGCCCCTCACCGCCCAGGCCCAGGCCTCGGCACCCCAGCGCATCGAGATCACCGCGCCCGCGCTGCAGAAGCTCGACCAGAGCGCCACCAGCGGCTCGCGCCTGGGCCTGAGCCTGCGCGAGACGCCGGCGGCCGTCACGCGCATCGACACCGCCGAGATCGAGGCCATCGGCGCGCTGGACACGCAAGACATCCTCAAGCTCGTGCCCGGCGTCAGCTTCTCGGCCCAGCCCGGTTCACCCGGCTCGGTGTTCTTCCGCGGCTTCGGCGCGGCCAGCCTTGCGCAGCTGTACAACGGCGTCAGCGTGCAGTACGACGCCATCGCCGCGCGCCCGGTGGACGCCTGGCTGATCGACCGTGTGGAGACCATCGGCGGCCCGTCGAGCTTCCTCAACGGCTCGGGCGCGGTGGGCGGCAGCATCAACGTCATCACCAAGATCGCCGACACCCAGGGCGACCTGAACCACGCCCGCCTGGCGCTGGGTGAACAACGCCAGGCCGCCTTCAGCCTGCAACGGAGCCTGGGCGCGCACGTGCTGCGCGCCGACCTCAACACCACCCGCGGCACGGTGGACACCCTGGGCCGCGACCGCGAGGCCTGGCAGGTGGGCTTGTCGTGGCGCGCGGGCTTCCAGGCCTTCGGCGCGGCGGCCAGCCACACGCTGGCGGTGGAGCAGCAGCACGAACTGGTGGAGCAGCCCTACTGGGGCACGCCGCTGCTGCGCGACGCCAACAACGCCGTGCTGGGCGAGGTGCGCATCGACCCGCGCACGCGCGGCGTGAACTACAACGTGGTCGACGGCAAGTACGAACAGGGTGTGCTGTGGGCGCGCAGCATCCTGGAGCTGGCCTTCTCGCCGGCCACCCGCGCCACGCACACGCTCTACCACTACGAGGCGCTGCGCGACTACGAAAACGTCGAGACCTACACCTTCGTCAACGCCAACACGCAGGTGGAGCGTTCGGCCGCGCTGCTGCAACGCCACAACCAGGACGTGACCGGCAGCCGCGGTGAACTGACGCACCGCACCACGCTGGCCGGCCGCAAGAGCGATTTCGCGCTCGGCTGGGACTACAGCTACAACCGCCAGACGCGCTACCCGCTGAGCGTGGCGGGGCCCTTCGACCGCACCGACCCCTACAACCCCACGCCCACCACCTTCTACGCCACGCCGGGCGTGGTGCCGGGCTACACCCCGGGGGCCACCAACCTGCTGCGCAACCTGGCGCTGTTCGCCGAGAACCGCACCGTGCTGGCCCCGGGCTGGGCACTCACCAGCGGCCTGCGCGCCGACCGCATCGAGCTCACGGTGCTGAACCGCCGCACGCCCACGGCCACCAACCCGGCGGTGTACGAGACGGCCTTCAGCCCCGTCACCGGCCGCCTGGGCCTGGTGCACGACCTCACGCCGGGCTGGCAGGTCTACGCGCAGCTCAGCACCGCGGCCGACCCGCCCTCGGGCCTGCTGGCGACGGCCGGCTTCACGGCGCTGCGCGACTTCGACCTCACCAAGGGCCGGCAGGTCGAGCTGGGCAGCAAGGCCAGCTTCGACCAGCAGCGCGGTGAGGTGAGCGTGGCGGTCTACCAGATCGAGCGCAAGAACCTCTCCATCACCGACCCCAACGACCGCACCCGCGTGCTGCCCGTGGGCCAGCAAAGCAGCCGCGGCGTGGAGCTCAGCGCACGCTGGCGCCCCACGGCCACGCTCAGCGGTGGCCTGCAGCTGGCCTACACCGACGCGCAGTTCGACGACTTCACCGAAACCGTGGGCACCACCGTCGTCTCACGCGCCGGCAACACGCCGGCCAACACGCCGGCCTGGGTGGCGGGGGTGCAGCTGGGCTGGCAGCTGCTGCCGGCGCTGCAGCTTTCGGCCGACGGCCGCTTCGTGGGCAAGCGCTACGCCAACACCGCCAACACCGTGTGGGAGGGCGGCTACACGCTGCTGGGCCTGGCGCTGCAGTGGCAGGCCGCGCCGGGCCTGAACCTGCGTGTTCGCGTGAACAACGCCACCGACGAGACCTACAGCGCCACGCTGGGCACCAACCTCGTCTACCTGGGGGCCCCGCGTTCGGTCTCGGCCAGCGTCGACTGGAAATTCTGAGATGAAGCGCTGGCTCTACCTCGTGCACCGCTGGCTGGGCATTGCGCTGTGCGTCGTCATGGCGCTGTGGTTCTTCTCGGGCGTGGTGATGATGTACGTGGGCTACCCCAAGCTCACCCCGGCCGAGCGCCTGGCCGGCCTGCCGCCGCTGCAGGCCGAAGACTGCTGCGTGCCGCTGGCGCAGGCGCTGCAGGCCGCGGGCTTTGGCGGAACGCCGAAGCCTGGCGCGCCTGCCGACCGCCGCGGCCAGCCGCCCGGCCCCGACAGCTGGCGGCTCACCAGCGTGGCCGGCGAGCCGCGCTACGTGTTCGCCGACAGCCGCCGCCAGGTGGCGGTGGAGGCAGGCACGGGCCAGCGCATCGGCCCCGTGTCGCCCGCGGCCGCCGTGGCCGCGGCGCAGCACTTCGCCGGCGGCGTGCCGGCGCGCTACCTCGAGCAGGTGCAGGAAGACGCCTGGACCCACTCGCGCGCGCTCGACGCCCACCGACCGCTGCACGTGGTGGCGGTGGACGATGCCGCCAGCAACCATCTCTACGTCAGCGGCGCCACTGGCGAGGTGGTGCGCGACGCCAGCTTCACCGAACGCAGCTGGGGCTGGGTGGGCGCGTGGCTGCACTGGCTGTACATCTTCCGCGGCGGTGCGCTGAATCCGTTCTGGACCGACATCGTGATCTGGCTGTCCATTGCCGGCACTGTGGGCGCGGTGACAGGCCTGGTCATCGGCGTGATGCGCTGGCGCTTCAGCGGCCGCTACAAAAGCGGCCGGCGCACGCCCTATGCCGGCTTCATGGAGCGCTGGCACCACGTGCTGGGGCTGGTGGGCGGCGTGCTGTGCGTCACCTGGGTGTTCAGCGGGCTGATGTCGATGAACCCTTGGAAGGTCTTCAACGCCAGCGGCCCCAAGCCCGACCGCGGGGCCTACGCCGGCGGCCCGCTGCAGGCCGAGGCCGCACCCCCCGCGGCCGGTGTGCTGGCCTTGCTGCAGCAGCAGGGCCTGCAGGCGCGTGAACTGCAGTGGCGCCGCCTGGGAGGCGTGCACGAGGTGCTGGCCCAGGGGCCGGGCCAGACCTGGGTGGTGGACGCCCAGCGTGTGCACACCGAGGCCTTGCCGGTGGAGCGCTGGCGCAGTGCCGCGAACACGCTGCTGCCCAACGCCCGCATCGTGCAGGAAGAGCGCCTGACGGCCTACGACCGCTGGTACTACAGCCGCGAGGCCCACACCATGGGCGGCCACAACGAACGCCCGCTGCCGGCGCGGCGGCTGAAGTTCGACGACGCCAACGACACCTGGGTGACGCTGGACGAACGCACCGGCGCCATCGTGCAGGTGAGCGACCAGCACCGGCGCTGGGACCGCTGGCTCTTCGCCTTCCTGCACAGCTTCGACCTGCCGGTGCTGCTGGCCACGCGCCCGGCCTGGGACGCGTGGATGGTGTTCTTCAGCCTCGCCGGGCTGGGGCTGAGCCTGACCGGCGTGGTCACGGGCTGGCGGCGGCTGCGGCGCAAGGCCGGCGGCCTGGCGCGGCCGGCTTCAGCCCTTGCGGCCCCGCCCGGGGCCGGGCGCGCTGGCGATCTCGCGTGAGGCCTGCGGCGCGCTGAGCTGCTCCAGCCACAGCAGCGCCTCGCCCTGCACCACCAGGCGCTGCAGGTAGGCCGGCGACAGCGTGTTCAGCGTGCGCAGCGCCTGGTGCACGAGGCGCTGCGTGTTCAGCGGCCCGGCGTTGCTGGGCACGCTGGCCAGGGCCTGGTGCAGGCGCTGCTCCACCGCCAGGCGCGACCAGGTGCTGCGGTAGTCGCGCACGGCCTTCAGCTCGCGGTGGCTGCGCGCCGAAGGCGTGTGGGCCGTGCCGCCCGGGGCGCCGGGCCGCGCGGGTTCGGGCGTGCCGCCTGCGGCGCCTTCCAGCTCGCCGAGTTCTGCCAGCTCCGCGAGCAGGGTGGCCAGCGCGCTGGGCGCCGGTGCCGGCGCCGGTGCAGACGCTGCCGCGCTGCGCGCTGCGCGGGCCTGCAGCGCTTGAAGGCGGGCCTGCAGCAGCGCCCGCACGGCCTCGGGCTGCCCCTCGGCGCGGCGCTTCAGCGCGGCCAGGTGGGCCTGGTGCAGCGCGGCCGTGACCTTCATCGTGGCGGGGCCGAGGCAGCGACCGGCGCGGCCTTGGCGCGCGGCATCGGCGCGATCTCCACGCGGCGGTTCAAGGCGCGGCCGGCGGCGTCGCTGTTCGGCGCCACGGGCTGCTCGGCACCGAAGGCCGCCGCGAAGATGGACGCCGAAGGCACGCCGGCTTCGATGAGCGTGCGCGTGACGGTGAGCGCGCGCTGGGCCGAGAGCTCCCAGTTGTCGGCGAACTCCTTGCTGCCGCCGCGCACGCCGCGGTCGTCGGTGTAGCCGCTGACCATCAGCACCTCGTCGCTGGCCTGCAGGTAGGCCTGCAGCGTGCCGGCCAGGTTCTTCAGCAGCGCGCGGCCTTCGGGCTGCAGCTCGGCCGAGTTGAAGGCGAAGAGCAGGCTGCTGCTGATGCCGATGCGCCCGCCGCTGAGCGTGACACGCCCGTCCGCCAGCGGCACGGCCAGCGCCTGCGCCAGCGCGCCGCTGCGCTCGGCCTCGGCGCGGCGCTGCTGCACCTCGGCTTCCAGCCGCTCGGCCATGGCGAGCTGCAACGCCAGCGCCGCCACGAGGATGAGCACGAAGGCGCCCAGCAGGCCCGCCATCAGATCGCCGAAGACGGCCCACACCGGGGCCACGGGCGCGCCGCCCGCCTCGTCGCCCTCCTGCGGCGCGTCGAAGGCCTCGTCGGGGTGGGTGTCGGCGGTGTTCATGCCGCGGCGGCCTCGGCAGCCGCTGCCTCACGCGGCGCGGCCAGGCGCTGCAGGTCGTCGACGATCTGCTTCTGCGAGAGCAGGCTGAGGTCGATGACCTCGCGCGCCTGCGCCACGTAGTAGGCCAGCTGTTCGTCGCTGCGCGCACCCGCGCGGGCCAGCGCTTCTTCCACGCGCTGCAGCTGCGTCAGCATCTGCTCGCTGCCCTGCGCGAACTGCCCCACCGCAGCGCCGAAGGCTTCGCCCAGGCTGGCCACGTCCACCGCGCTGGCGCCCAGCTGGGCCGCCGCGGCCTGCAGACGCGTGGCCTCGGCTTCGGCCTGGGCCTGCACACGCGTCTCGGCCTCGCCCAGCACGCGCGTGCCGGCTTCCACCAGGGCCTGCACCGCGCCCTGCTGCGCGCTGGCGCCGGCCTGCAGCTCGGCCAGCACGGCTTGCATGCGGGCCAGCAACTGTTCGCGCTCGGCCAGGCGGGTGTTGTCCTGCACCAGGCTCTGGCTGAACTGCTCGCGCAGCTGCGCGGCGAGTTCGGCCGCGGCGCGCGGCGCTTCGCCGGCGGCCTGCACCACCTGCGCCACTTCGGCGAGGGTGGCGCGGGCCTGGGTTTCGGCCTGGGCCACCATCTCGCCGGTGCGCTGCTGCAGCTGCTCGGCCATCTGCTGCAGCGCGGTGGTGAACTGCGCCAGGCGCTGCGTGTCGGCCTCGGCGGTGTGGGCCTGCTGGGCGGCGAGCGTGGCCTCCTGCTGGGCCTGCAGCGCCTGCAGCATGGCGCCGGTGTGCTGCTGCACCTGCGCGCCCACGGCGGCCACCCAGGTGCTGCTCTGGCGCTCGAAGCTCTGCGTCAGGCCGTCCAGCTGCTGCTGCACGCCGCCCAGCAGGCTGCCCAGCGCGGCGGCCGTGCGGCTGCGCTCTTCCAGCAGCGCCGTGTCTTGCGCGAGGCTGCGGCTGAGCTGTTCACGCAGCTGGGCCACCACCTCGGCGGCGGCACGCGGGGCTTCGCCGACGCTCTGCACCAGCCGCGCCACCTCGTCCAGCGTGCCGCGCGCCTGGGCTTCGGCCTGGGCCGTCATCTCCTGCGTGCGCTGCTGCAACTGCAGCGCCATCTGCTGCAGCGCAGCGGTGTAGGCGGCCAAGCGGGCCTGGTCGGCTTCGGCGTTGCGCCGCTGGGCCTCGGCTTGCTGTGTTTGCAGGGTCTGCAGCAGCACGCCGGTTTCGCGGCCGCTGCTGGCGAGTTGCGACGCCATCGCGCCCAGCACGCCCTGCAGCGCTTCCAGGCGCTGGGCCTCGGCTTCGGCCTGGCGGGCCTGCTGCTGCGCCTGGGTCTCGCCCAGGGCCTGCAGCAGCGCCGCGGTCTGCGCTTGCTGCTGCGTGCCGGCGGCGGCCACCCAGGCCGTGGCCTGCTGTTCGAAGCGGGTGGCCAGGCCGTCGAGCTGCAACTGCACCGCACTGCGGATGCCGCCGTGCAGCGCGGCGGTCTCGCGCGTGATGCCTTCCATCGCCGCTTGCACCGCCGGCTGCAGCGTGGCCGCGGCCACCTGCGCGGCTTCGCCCAGGCTGTGCTGCAGGCTGCTGCCCACCGAGCTGGCCAGCGCCTGGTAGCGCTGCTCGGCCTGGCTGTGGAACTGCTGCTGGCGCTGCAGCAGCGCCTCGTTGGCGGCCTGGCTTTGCTGCTGCAGCTGGCCCACCAGGGCCTGGAGGGCCGCGGCCTGCGCCTGCTGCGCGGCGAGCTGGGCGGCCTGCTGCGCTTGAAGTGACGCGGCCTCCTGCGCGCGCTGCGCCTCGCGCGCCTGCTGCTGCTGGTGCGCGCGGGTGTGCGGCAGCAAGGTGCCGGCGATGTGCACGTCCAGCGCCTGCACGGCGGCGGTGCGGCTGCGGCGGGCCAGCGCGGCCATCAGGCCCAAAGCGGCCGAGGCCGCCACGCCGGCCACCGAGGCGCCGAAGGCCAGGCCCAGCCCGCGCACCGGCGCAGCCAGCGAATCGCGCAGCGTGGCCACATCGCCCGCGCTCTCCAGCGCCAGGCCGGTGCCGCGCAGCGTGACGATCATCCCCGCGAAGGTGCCCAGCATGCCCAGCAGCACCAGCAGCCCGGTGAGGTAAGGCGCCATCGCGGGCGCAGGCAGCGGCGCGCGGCCGCTGGCCTGCACACGCCGCGCCACGGGGGCGCGCAAAACCGCGGGCAGCGTGGCCAGCCAGGCGGCCAGGGCTTCGGTGCTCAATGTGGCGCTGAAGCCCGGGCTGTCGGCCGGCAGTTGATCGACCGCCTGTTGCAGCCCCAGCGTGGCGCGCTGGTGGCGCAGCAGTTCGGCCACGCCGGCGGCGTAGACCGCGCCGATCAGCAGCGTCATCGCCAGGGCCAGCGGGTGGCCTTGCAGGTAGCCCGCGGCCACCCAGGCCACGGCCAGGGCGCCGGCCAGGCCGGCGGCGGGGAAAAGGAGCTTGTTCATGCAGAACCCGGGGAACTCGGGATGAGGCCACGCAAGGCGTCCAGCAGGCCCAGCGTGGGCTGCAGGCGCAGCTCCAGCTCGGCCTGCAGCATGCGGCGCATGTCGTGGCGGAAGGTGGTCAGCCAGGCCGGTGTGGCCTGGGGCTTGCGCGCGCGGGCGGCGGGGGTGTCGGGGGGCTGTGTGGGTACGGCCGTGGCTGCCGATTCGCGCAGGCGCGTGTGGTGTTTTTCCAGCAGCACCGGCAGTTGCGCCAGCAAGGCCTGCTCTCGCGGGGCCAACGCGCCGGCCAGTGCGGCGTCCAGCGCGGCCAGCTGGGCCAGCGCGGGGCCGCTGCGGGCGAGCAGCGCACGCGCCTGTTCACGCAGCGGGGCCAACGTCAACTCCATGGCCTGCTGCGCGCCGAAGTAGCGGCGGCGGTGGGGCAGGAAGTCGTGGCCGTCTTCGGGCGCCTCGCGCAGTGCTTCTTCAATGCGCCGAGCCAGGGCCTCGCGGACGCGCTGCACCTCAGCCTGCAGCCGGGTGGCCGCTGTGGAGATGGCCGTGGTGGGGCCGGCCGGCGCCGCAGCGGGCGCAGCCTGCAGCACGGCCGAGACGGCGATGGCCTCGCGCCAGCCCAGCCAGCGGCCCAGGCCTTCCACCAGCGAAGGCGGTGCCGCGGGGCGGTCGGACAGGGACAGCTGGGCCAGCAGGCCCACGAGGGCCGAACCGTTGAGCGTGGTGGTGAGCTCGGCGCCGGGCTTGGCGTTCTGGGGTGCCGCTGTTTTCGAACCCAAGGTCAGGCCCGGGGCCGGGCCGGCGGGCGTTGCGCGCAACATGCGGAAGGGCTCGGAGGGGCGAAAAACCCGCCACTTTACACCCCCGGCCCCGGCGCAGCGGGGGGCTCCGGCCGGCGCTTCAGACGGCGCCCACGCCCCCGGCCGCCTGGCACACCCACACCGTGGCCGGCTCGCCCCCGGGGGCGCGGTACTCGGCAGCGATGTGCGCCTGCAGCGCCGGCACACGCGCCTGCGGCAGCAGCGCCACCACGCAGCCGCCGAAGCCGCCGCCGGTCATGCGCGCGCCGCCTTCCGTGCCGATGGCCGCCTGCGCGATTGCGACCAGTTCATCGACCGCCGGGTGCGTGATCTCGAAGTCGTCGCGCATCGAAGCGTGCGAAGCCGCCATCAGCGCGCCCAGCCGACGCAGGTCGCCAGCCGCCAGCGCTTCGGCGGCGTCGAGCGTGCGCTGGTTCTCGGTGACGATGTGGCGCGCGCGGCGGTAGGTCAGCGCGTCCAGGCCTTCGACCCCGTCGCGCAGCTGCGCCAGGCCCAGATCGCGCAGCGCCGGCACGCCGTAATGCGCGGCGGCGGCCTCGCACTGGCGGCGGCGTTCGTTGTAGGCGCTGTCGACCAGCCCGCGCTGCACGCGCGAATGCACGATCACCACCGCCAGGCCTGCCGGCAGCGGCACGGCCCTTGTAGCCAGGCTGCGGCAGTCGATGAGCAGCGCATGGCCGGCCTCGCCGCAGGCCGAGATCATCTGGTCCATGACGCCGCACTGGCAGCCCACGAAGCTGTTCTCGGCGCGCTGCGCCAGCAGCGCCATCGCCGGCCGCGCCAGGCCCAGGCCCTGCAGCGTGTTCAGCGTGTGCAGCACCGCCACTTCCAGGCTGGCCGAGGACGACAGGCCCGCGCCCTGCGGCACGTCGCCGGCGATGGCGAGGTCGGCGCCCTGCAGCACCAGGCCGCGGGCGGCGAGCTCGGCCTGCAGCACCGCCACCACGCCGCGCACGTAGTTGGCCCAGGGCGCGCTGGCGTGGTGGGGCACGGGGGCCTGCACGCCGAAGGCGTCGGTCGCGCCGCCGAAATCTGCCGCCACCACGCGGAGCTGCCCGTCGCTGCGCGGGCGTGCGGCCACCAGGGTCTGGCGGTCGATGGCGCAGGGCAGCACGAAGCCGCCGTTGTAGTCGGTGTGTTCGCCGATCAGGTTCACGCGCCCGGGCGCGCGCACCCAGAGCGTGGGCGCGCCGCCGTGGGCCTGCGTGAAGGCCTGTTCGACGCGGGTGTGCAACGAGGGGGGCGTCATGGGCGGTGGCGGTAGTGAAGGTCGGGCAGCGCACGCAGGCGTTCGGCGGCCTGCTCGGGCGTGAGGTCGCGCTGGGCCTCGGCCAGCATCTCGAAGCCCACCATGAACTTGCGCACCGTGGCCGAGCGCAGCAGCGGCGGGTAGAAGTGGGCGTGCAGCTGCCATGGGGCGGGGTCTTGCCCGTCGAAGGGCGCGCCGTGCCAGCCCATCGAATACGGGAAGCTGCATTCGAAGAGGTTGTCGTAGCGGGTGGTCAGGCGGCGCAGCACCTCGGCCAGGTCGGTGCGCTGCGCGGCGTTCAGTTGCGGCAGGCGCTGCACCGCAAAACGCGGCAGCAGCAGGGTCTCGAAGGGCCAGGTGGCCCAGAAGGGCACGATGACGAGCCAGTGTTCGCTGGCCAGCACCTCGCGCGGGCCGCCGGCCTCGCGCTCGGCCACCTCCAGCAGCAGCGGGCGGCCGGTGCGCGCGTGATGGGCGCGCTGGTGCGCGTCTTCCGCGGCCGGCTCCTCGGGCAGGAAATCGCAGGCCCACACCTGGCCGTGCGGGTGCGGCTGCGAGCAGCCCATCACCTCGCCCTTGTTCTCGAAGACCTGCACCCAGCGCCAGTGCCGGCCGAGTTCTTCGGTCTGCGTGCACCAGGTGTCCACCACGGCCTGCAGCGCGGGCGCGCCCAGCTCGGGCAGCGTGCGCGCGTGGTCGGGCGAGAAGCAGATCACGCGGCTGGTGCCGGCCGCGGGCTGCAGCGTGAAGAGCAGGTCCTCGGCCGCTGCCAGGCCGGGCACCTCGGGCATCAAGGCCGCGTGGTCGTTGGTGAAGACGTGGGTGCCGGTGTAGGCGGGGTTGCGTTCGCCGTTGACACGCAGGTTGCCGGCGCACAGGTAGCAGTGCGGGTCGTGCGCGGGCAAGGCGGCCTCGGTCTGCGTTTCCTGCCGGCCCTGCCAGGGGCGGCGGGCCCGGTGTGGCGAGACCAGCACCCAGCGCCCGGTCAGCGGGTTGCGGCGGCGGTGGCTGTGTTCGGCGGGGTCGAAGTTCAGGGGCTGGTCCATCGCGCCCTCACACGGCCTGCAGGTCGACGATGAAGGCCGTCTCGGCGTGCACACGCGGCATCGGCAGGCCGGCCTCTCGCAACCAGGCGCCGCTCACCGCCAGGCCCTCGGGCGTGTTCATCGCATCGAAGAAGGGCGCGGTGTGGTGGCGGCCCGTGGGCGCGGCCTCGCCTTCGGGGCGCAGCTGGCGCAGGCGGTAGGTGCGTGCGGGGTCGAGCATGGGCAGCGGCAGGGGCGGCGCGTAGCGGTGGTCGCTGGGGCGTGTGCGGTAGACGAAGAGCAGCAGCTGATGGGCTGGCGCTTCGGGGTTTTCCGGGGCATCGGCCGCCTCGCCGTGCGCCTGCCAAACCAGGCCGTCGCTGCCGTGGCCTTCGGCGCGGCCGCACCACACGCGGCCGTGGTGCAGGCGCTCGCGCAGCTGCTGGTGCAGCCGGATCCAGGCCTTGAGTTCGGCGCGCTGTTCGGGCGTGAGCTGGCGCACATCGAACTCCACGCCGAAATGCCCCGGCAGCGCCACCGCGGCGCGGAAGGCCATGGCCTGCGTGCGCCCCGTGGTATGCGCCGGCGCCGTGCCCACGTGCGCGCCCATCACCTCGGGCGGGAAGAACTGCAGGCAGCCGCGCTGGATGTCCACGCGCGAGAGGGCGTCGATGCAGTCGCTGGTCCAGACGCGGTGGCTGTGCTGCAGCACGCCGAAGTCGATGCGGCCGCCGCCGCCCGAGCAGCTTTCGATCTCCACCTGCGGGTGCGCCGCGCGCAGCCGCGCCATCAGCGCCCAGGCCGCGGGCACCTGTGCGCGGTAGCCGGCGCGGCCGTCGGCAAGGCCCGCGGTGGTGAGGTCGCGGTTGTGGTCCCACTTCAGGTAGGTGATGGGGTGGGCGGCCAGCAGCGCGGAGATCTTGCCGAAGAGGTAGTCGGCCACCTCGGGCCGCGCGAGGTCGAGCACGAGCTGGTGGCGCGCCGTCACCAGCGGCCGGCCTGCGAGCTGCAGCGCCCAGTCAGGGTGGGCGCGGAAGAGCTCGCTGTCGGGGTTGACCATCTCGGGCTCCACCCACAGCCCGAACTCCATGCCCAGGCCGTTGACGTGCGCGATCAGCGGCCCCAGGCCCTGCGGGAACTTGCCCGCATCGGGCCACCAGTCGCCCAGCGCGGCGCGGTCGTGGTGGCGGCCGTGGAACCAGCCGTCGTCGAGCACGAAACGCTCGATGCCGACCTCGGCCGCGGCCGTGGCCAGGGCCATCACCTTCTCGGGCTCGAGGTCGAAGTAGCAGCCTTCCCAGGTGTTCAGGTGCACCGGCCGCGGGCGCATGCGGCCGCCGGGCCAGGGCAGACGGCGGCGCAGTTCGGCGTGGAAGTTGGCGGCCAGGCCGTTGAGGCCGGCGGTGGACAGCGTGGCCACCACCTCGGGCGTGTGCAGTTGCGCGCCCGGGGCCAGCAGGCCTTCGCCCGGCGCCAGCCACTCGCCCAGTTGCCACTGGTACTGGCCGTCGTGCAGCCACTCCACGGTCTGCTGGTGGTTGCCCGACCACGCCAGGTGCGCGCCGTAGACCAGGCCCGTGTGTTCGGTGGCGCCGGGCGTGGTGATCACCGCGCCGGGAAAACAGTCGTGCGAGGTGCGGCCGCGGCGGCTCTCGCGGCGCCACAGGCTGCGCGAGAGGCGGTCTTCCTGCAGCAGGAACTCGTGCATGTGCTGCCCGGCGTAGCTGCGCACGGTCTGGCAGTGGCCGGGCAGCGGCAGCGTGGCGGCGGCCAGCCATTGCACGTCCAGCGGCGTCGGGCCCTCGTTGGTGAGCGTGCTGCGCATCAAGAGCACGTCGGTCTCGGGCTGCAGGTGCAGGTGCAGGTCCACGCGCCACTGCGCCACGCTGTCGCGCAGCACCAGCTGCAGTTCGCGGCCGGGTTGCAGCCACCGCGCCTCGCAGGCCGTGGTGCTTTGCGCGAAGGCCAGCCCGCTGCGGTGGGCCAGCAGCGCGCTCTGGTTGAACCAGCCCACGCCGAAGCCGGGCAGCACGCTCAGCGGCACGTCGGCGTCGAGGTTGAAGCTGGGCAGGGCGCGCGTGTCGCGCAGCGCGGTGGGCGGCAGTGCGCCCGCCGGCAGGCGCGGGCCCCAGTAGCGCCACAGCGGCGCTTCGTCAGGGCGCAGCTCCAGCACCAGGCTGCTGCGGCGGCCGTGCAGGGTGAGGAAGGTGGGGGTGTCGGTCATGGCGATGTTCAGGCAGCGGCCGGCAGCGTGATGTCTTCGTCGGCCACGCAGCGCGGCAAGGCCAGGCCCTGGGCATCGAAGCAGTGCAGTGCATTCGCTGGCAGGCCGAAGGCGATGCGGTGGCCGGGCTGGGCGTGCGTGGCGCCGGGGGCTTTGACGATCAGCGGGGCTTCGGTGCCGCTGCCATCGAGGTACAGGTAGGTGGCTTCGCCCAGGCGCTCTTGCCAGCGCACCGGGCGCACGAGGTGCTGCACGGCGGTGCCGAGCAGCGTGTGCTCGGGCCGCAGGCCCAGCGTGACGGCGGCGCCCGGCGCCAGACCGCGCGCGTCCACCGCGGCTTCCAGCAGCTCGCCACCGGGCAGCCGCACGCGGGCGCTGTCCGGGCCCGCCTCCACCAGCGTGCCCGGCAGGAAGTTCATCTTCGGGCTGCCGATGAAACCCGCCACGAACAGCGAACGCGGCCGGTGGTAAAGCGCCAGCGGGCTGCCGCACTGCGCCACGCTGCCCTCCTTCAGCACCGCATCGCCGGCGTTGAGCAAGAGGATGCGGTCGGCCAGCGTCATGGCCTCCACCTGGTCGTGCGTGACGTAGACCATGCTGGCGCGGCCGTACTCGCGGTGCAGCCGCGCGATCTCGAAACGCGTCTGCACGCGCAATGAGGCGTCCAGGTTGGACAGCGGTTCGTCGAAGAGAAACACGCCCGGCTCGCGCACGATCGCGCGGCCGATGGCCACGCGCTGGCGCTGGCCGCCCGAGAGCTGCTTGGGCTTGCGGTCGAGCAGCGCTTCCAGCTGCAGCACGCGCGCGGCTTCGTTCACCTTGCGCGCGATCTCCTCGGCCGGCCGCTTGGCCAGCGTCAGGCCGAAGGAGAGGTTCTCGCGCACGCTCAGGTGCGGGAAGAGCGCGTAGCTTTGGAAGACCATGGCCACGCCGCGTCGCGCCGGCGGCACGTCGTTCATGCGCTGGCCGCCGATGCGCAGCTCGCCGCCCGAGATGTCTTCCAGCCCCGCCACCATGCGCAGCAGCGTGCTCTTGCCGCAGCCGCTGGGGCCGACGAAGACGCAGAACTCGCCGTCGGCGATGTGCAGGTCGACGTTGCGGATGACGCTGACCGCGCCGTAGGACTTCTGGAGGTTCTGAAGTTGGATGTCGGCCATGGGGGGGCTTTCGGGAAGCGTGTTCGTCTAGCGCGCGCCGCGCTGCAGCAGGCGGTTGACCTGGGCGTTGGCGGCCTTCAGCGCCGGCCCGGCCTGCTCGCGGCCGGCCAGCACCGATTCGATGGCGCCCTTCATCAGTTCTTCGATCTGCGCCGCGTCGTCGGCCATGGGCGTGGCGTAGGTGTGCTCGCGCGCCATCTGCAGCAGCGCGCCGGTGTCCACGCCGCGCCGGCGCTGCACGGCCTGCGCCTGCTCGGCCAGGCCGAGGATGGCGGGGAAGATGACGCCATAGCCGGCCACCACCTGCTGGCACTCGCGCGAGGCGAGGTACTTCACCCAGCGCCAGGCGGCTTCCTTGTGGCGCGAGCCGGCCCAGATGGAATCGGCCAGACCGTTGAGCATGCTGGCGCGGCGGCCGGTGGGGCCGATGGGCAGCGGCACCCAGGCGTACTCGAACTTCGCCTGGTTCGCGAAGTAGGAGACCATCCACGAGCCCTCGGGCACCATGGCCGCCTTGCCGGCGATGAACATCGCACCGCCGCCCAGGCTCTTGGCGTGCTGGAAGGGCGCCGAGAGGCCGCGCGCCGACAGGCCGGCCAGCCATTGCAGCGTCTCGGCCAGGCGCGGGTCGTCGTAGAGGAACTCGCGGGCCCAGGGCGCGGGCTGGTAGCGGAAGCCGTTGCTCACCGCGAAGTGGCTCCACTCCACTTGCCCCGTCATGCCGCCGGCGCTGCCGATCTGGAAGCCGTGCACGGCCACACTGCGAGCGTCGAAGCCGGGTTCGTCGGCGCGGCGGCCCTGCGTGTCCACGGTCAGCCGGCGCACCACGCGCTCGAAGCTGCCGCCGTCCTGCGGGTTCCAGCGCATCTGCTGCAGCTCGGCCAGGCTCACGCCGGCCTTTCGTGCCTGGGCCAGGTTCACCACCAGGCCCACGGTGTCCCAGTCTTTCGGCAGGCCGTACTGGCGGCCCTCGCGCTGCCACACGGGCAGCAGGCCGGGGGTGTATTGCTCGAGGTCCAGCCCGTCACGGCGGATGTAGGGCGCCAGGTCCACCAGCAGGCCGTTGCGTGCGTACTCGGGGTACTTGCCGGGGTGGTTGACGAAGACGTCGGGCGCGCTGTCGGCGATGAAGCCGATGGACAAAGCCGTCCAGTAATCGCCCCAGCCGGCCTGCGAGATCTTGATGCGCAGACCGGGGTTGGCACGCTCGAAATCGGCCGCGCACTGGCGGTAGGCGGGCAGCTGGAGGCTGTCCCACATCATGTACTTGACCGTGGTGGGCTGGGCCGCGGCGGTGCCGGCGGCCAGCACCAGCAGCGCAGCAAGGGGGCGGAGCAGGCTTTGCAGCATCACTTGCCCCCGCTGAACTGGACGGACTCGACGACCCGCCGCCCGAAGGCCAGCATCAACACCACGGTGGGCAGCAGGGCCACGGTGGCAGCGGCCATCAGGCCCGTCCAGTCGGGCTGGCCTTGCGGGGTCTGCGTCTTGAAGGTCTGCAGCGCCACGGGCAGAACCTGCAGGCTCTCGTCACGGCCCACCAGGTAGGGCCAGAAGAACTCGTTCCACATGTTGATGCCGATGAGCAGGGCGATGGTGGCCAGCGCGGTGGTGGACAGCGGCAGCACGATGCGCCAGAAAACGTAGAAGTGGCTGGCGCCGTCCATCAGCGCGGCCTCCTCGATGTCGCGCGGGATGGACAGGAAGAACTGCCGCAGGAAGAACACCGAGAAGCCCTGCATCAGGCAGAAGGGCGCCACCATGCCGGCCATGGTGTTGAGCCCGCCCAGCTGCTTGAGCAGCACGAAGTTCGGGATCAGCGTGACGACGCCGGGCACCATCATCGAGGCGATGAACAGGCCGAAGAGCACGCGCTGCCCCGGAAAGCGCAGCCGCGCGAAGGCGTAGGCCGCCATCGCCGCGCACAGCGTCTGCATCACCACGATGACGCCGGTGAAGACCACCGAGTTCACGAGCGCCCGGCCGAAGTTCACGTCGGCGCCCGAGCCGCCGAGCGCGATGCCCTCTTCGGGGCTGAGCAGGCCCAGCACGCGGCGGAAGTTGTCCAGCGTGGCGCCCTCCGGCCACAGCGTGGCCGATTGCGCGTAGAGCGTGGCATTGGGCACCAGCGCCGTCTTCAGCACCACCAGCAGCGGCAGCAGCGTGAAGGCCAGCATGCCGGCCAGGGCGGCCCACGCGAGCATGCGGCCGGGGCTCATGCGGGGGGCGGCGGCGTTCATGCCAAATCGCTTTCGTTGGCGCGCATCACGCGCATCTGCACCACCGTGTAGAGCACCATCACCGCGGCCAGCGCCATGGCCATCGCGCTGGCGTAGCCCATCTTGTAGAAGGTGAAGGCGTTCTGCACGATGTAGTGCACGATGACGCGGGTGCTGTCCTGCGGGCCGCCGTTGGTGGTGACGGCGATGGTGTCGAAGATCTGGAACGAGCCCGTGACGCTGGTGACGAGCACGAACACCATCACCGGCCGCAGCAGCGGCAGCGTGATGCGGCGGAACATCTGCCATTCGCCCGCGCCTTCCAGCGCCGCGGCTTCGTAGAGGTAGCGAGGGATGTTCTGCAGCCCGGCGAGAAACAGCAGGGCCACCAGGCCCATGTGGCGCCACACGTTCACGGCCGCCACCGTCGCCAGGGCCTGGTCGGCATCGCCGAAGAAGGGCTGGCGCTCCAGGCCCAGGTTCTGCAGCGTGTGGTTCACGAGGCCGAGCACCGGGTCGAGCATCCACAGCCACACCATCGCCACCAGCACGTTGGACAGCAGGTAGGGCAGCAGCACCACGCCCTTGACGAAGAGCGAGCGCGTGAGCCGGTCCATCGCCACCGCCAGCGCCAGGCCCAGCGTGATCTGCAGCGGGATGTTGAGCAGCACGTAGTACAGGCTCAGCTTCATGCCGTTCCAGAAGCGGCCGTCGTCCAGCATGGCGGCGTAGTTGGCCAGGCCCACGTAGCGCGGTTCGCTGAGCAGGTTCCAGTCGGTGAAGCTGAT
This sequence comes from Rubrivivax sp., assembly GCA_051861265.1. Classification (GTDB taxonomy): domain Bacteria; phylum Pseudomonadota; class Gammaproteobacteria; order Burkholderiales; family Burkholderiaceae_C; genus Rubrivivax. The sequence continues at coordinate 412,713 of JBHYDA010000002.1, read as the reverse complement.
CTGCAGCGCGCGCCCGGTGGGCAGCGCGTAGAAGAGCAGGAAGCCCAGCAGCGCGGGCAGCACCAGCGCCCACGCGGTGAGCGTCTCGGCGCGCCGGGTGGGGCTGAGGCTGTGCGGCCGTGCGGGGTGCCGTGGGGGTGCAGGCAAGGGGCTCAAGAGGCGGGGTGCTTTCTCGCGGGCAGGCGGCATCGGTCGCTCTAACGCGCGTTAGATGGAATGTAGGTGGCCCTGCGACCCGGGCCATCCGGGGAACTACTAAACCGCGTTAGCATTTGCGCATGAGCCCGAGCGAACCCGCAGCGTCGCCCCTCTCCGCTTCCCGCCCGGCGCCCAGCAGCGCCGAGGTGGCGCGCCGTGCCGGCGTCTCGCGCACCACCGTCTCTTTCGTGCTCAACGACGTGCGCGACCGCGGCATCAGCGAGGCCACGCGCGAGCGCGTGCTCGCCGTGGCGCGCGAGATCGGCTACGAGCCGCACGCCGCCGCGCGCATGCTGGCCGGCGGCGCCACCGGCACCGTGGCGCTGGTGGTGCCGCGCATGGCGCACCTGTCGGTGGACGCCTTCCTCTCGCAGCTGGTGGCCAGCATCAACGCCGAGTGCCACCGCCACGGCCTGGCGCTGCTGATCGAAAGCACCGAGGACGAAGGCCGCGAGCCCGGTGGCTTCCTGCGCCTGGTGCGCGGCCGCCGCATCGACGGGCTGATCGTCGCCAACCTGCGTACCGCCGAGATGGCGCACCTGCAGCAGCTGCGCGCAAGCGGCGTGCCGCTGGTCGTGTTCGGCTGCCAGCTGCCCGATGCCGAGGGCTTCCACACCATGGGCGACGACACCTGGCGGTCGGCGCGCCTGGCGGTGGACCACCTGCTCGACCTGGGCCACCGGCAGGTGGCCTTCGTCAACTACGCGCAGCCCGAGTTCCACAACGTCAACCAGCGTGAGCGCGGCTGGCGCGCGGCACTGCAGGCGCGCGGCATCGAGCCCGACGCCGCCTGGCTGGCGCATGCCGACATCAGCGCGGAGAGCGGCTACCTCGCCACGCGCCGCCTGCTCGCGCGCGGCGTGCCCTTCACGGCGCTGTTCGCGGGCAACGACACCATCGCCTTCGGCGCGCTGCGGGCGCTGCGCGAGGCCGGCCGCCGCGTGCCGCAGGACGTGGCCGTGGTGGGCTACGACGACATCCCGCTGGCCCCCTACGCCGACCCGCCGTTGAGCAGCGTGCGCACCGACCCCGCCGCACACGGCCGCCAGGCCGTGCAGACGCTGCTGGCGCAGCTGCGCCCCGGCACTGGCGTGGTGGATGCCGTGCCCGCGCCCGTGCTGGTGGTGCGCGCCTCCTGCGGCGCGGCCCCGCAGCGCTGAACGCTGCGGCGGGCCTGCAAACGGTTTACAGCTTTGGCCCTGCGTGGGCCGGAGGGCCTGGGCCGCCCGCTGGCCAGCAAGACCCGCCCGAACGCCGAAAGCCAGGGTTTCACCCGGTGATTTCCGCGTTTTCCCGAGGCTCATCAAGTGGTGCGACGACGACATATTCGCACACTAACTCGTGTTAACCCTATTTTGCAATCGATTGCTGCCCGATAGTCTTTCGCTCCGTGATCGCCCGGCGTTGCAGGCCTTGTTCGGCTGCGTGACGGATCCAGGCCACGCCCAGCCCCACCCGCGAGGAGACACCATGAACAGCCCCCTGAACCGCCGCCAAGGCGGTCCGAAGCTCACCCCCATCGCCGCGCTGCTCGCATCGACGGCTTTCACGCTGGCGCTCTCGCCGGCGGCCCACGCGCAGGCCCAGGCCACCGCCCCGGCAGCCCCGGCTGCCGCGGCCACCACAGAGGCAGCGCCGGCCGCCAACTTCGGCAGCGCCGGCCTGGAGCGCATCGTCGTCACCGCCACCAGCCAGGCGAAGTCGAAGATGCGCAGCTCGGTGTCGGTCACCGACATCGACCAGGAACAGGTGCAGAACCTCGGCGCGCGCTCCGAAGCCGAAGTGCTGCTGCTGATCCCCGGCATCCGCACCGAGCCCACCGCCGGCCCGGGCGGCAACTCGAACATCTCGGTGCGCGGCCTGCCCATCTCCTCCGGTGGCTCGAAGTACGTGCAGCTGCAGGAAGACGGCCTGCCCACCGTGCAGTTCGGTGACATGAACTTCGGCAACAACGACTACTGGATCCGCTTCGACAACAACGTCGAGAGCATCCAGACGCTGCGCGGCGGCTCGTCCTCGGTCTTCGCCTCGCAGGCGCCCGGTGCGGTCATCAACTACATCAGCAAGACGGGCAAGAACAAGGGCGGCTCCATCGGCCTCTCGCAAGGCCTGAACTTCCGTGAGACGCGTTTCGACGGCGACTACGGCAACCGCCTCGCGCCCGACCTCTACTTCCACGTGGGCGGCTACTACCGCCAGGGCGAAGGCGCGCGCAAGTCGACGCCCAACTCGCTGCTGGGCTACCAGATCAAGGGCAACATCACCAAGGAGTTCAACGGCGGCAAGGGCTACTTCCGCGTGAACTTCAAGGCGCTGAACGAACACGCGCCGACCACGCCGCAGACCTTCGTGCGCGCCTCGCAGAGCGGCAACAAGATCAGCGGCTTCAGCAAGGCCGACGGCTACGACGGCACGCGCGATTCGCAGTACAGCATCTACAACAGCAGCCTGCCCGGCATCGACCCGCTGACGCGCCAGCTCACCAACACCTCGCTGGTGGACGGCATCACGGTGGACACGCAGGCCCTGGGCTTCGAGTTCCGCAACGAGCTCAACAACGGCGTGACGGTGGACAACAAGTTCCGCCTGACCAAGGCCTCCGGCGCCTTCCAGGCCCAGTTCTGGGACGTGAAGACCCTGGGCAACATGCTCGGCGGCTTCGGCACCGGCGCCACCGCCCGCTTCTACAACGGCCCGCGCACCGGCCAGGCCGCCACCACCGCCACGCTGCAGACCGGGCTGGTCTCGCAGGGCGCGGCGATCAACGTCACGCTGCCCGACATGGGCATCCTGGTGAACGACTTCTCGGTCAGCAAGCAATTCAAGACCGGCTTCGGCTCGGTGGACCTGCGCGGCGGCTACTTCCTCTCGCGCCAGAACGTGGTGCAGCGCTGGTCGATCAGCGAGCGCATCATGGAAGTGGGCCGCAACGGCGCCGTGCTGGACGTGTACGACAACAGCGGCGCGGCCCTCACCACCGCGGGCCTGACCGGCTACAACAACCAGTGGGGCGGCTGCTGCGCGCGTGACGTGGACGCCAGCTTCACCACGCAGGCGCCCTACCTCGGCCTGAGCTTCGTCACCGGCCAGCTCGACATCGACGCGGGCGTGCGCCGCGAATCGTTCAACGCCAGCGGCAGCTACGCCTCGGGCAGCAACCGGCCCTTCGACGTCGACGGCAACGGCACCATCACCGGCGCCGAGCGCAACGTGTACCTGATCAACCAGGGCACGCCGCGCGGTCTGGTGGACTACACCATCCACTACAACAACTACTCGCTGGGCGCGAACTACCGCCTCAACAACGACCTCAGCATCTTCGTGCGCACGAGCAAGGGCAACCGCGCCATCGCCGACCGCCTGCTGTTCAGCGCCAACATCGACGCCGTCACGGGCCAGCTCACCTCGGGCGGCAAGGACGCGGCGCTGGCGCCGGTGAAGCAGAGCGAACTCGGCCTGCGCTACCGCGGCAACACGAGCTGGGGCAACTACGGTCTGTCGGCGACCTACTTCAAGTCGACCACCAACGAGTTCGACTACGACCAGACGCGCCAGGACAACCCCAACCTGCCGAACTACCAGGGCCCCAAGCTCAACGTTCTGGGCTTCAAGGCCGACGGCATCGAGCTGGAGACCGCCGGCTCGGTGGGCAACTTCGGCCTGAACGTCAACCTGGTGTACTCGAAGGAAACCATCACCAAGAACCTGGGCGACCCCTCGCAAGTGGGCAAGACCTCGGGGGGCGTGCCCAAGCTTCGTTACACCATCTCGCCGACCTACGCGCTGGGTGACCTGACGCTGGGCGCCACCATCCGCGGCCAGGGCAAGGTCTACGCCGACAACAACAACGTCACCACCATCGACGGCCACTACGTCGTCAGCGCCTTCGTCACCTACGACTTCGGCGGTGGTCTCATCGGCTCGCTGAAGGTCAACAACCTGCTCGACAAGGTCTACCCCACCGGCGGTGGCGGCTTCGTCGGCGGCTCGACCAGCATCTTCGGTGCCGGCATGGAGACGGGGCGCACGATCAACGCCTCGGTGCGCTACCAGTTCTGAGCGTCCATCACCTTGCACCCGGGGGAAGCAGCGGCTTCCCCCTTTTTCATGGCCAGCCCAGAATGACCGCCAGCCCGCAGAGCCCCACCATGCACACGCCCGAAGACCGCCGCATCCGCCACGTCGTCATCGTCGGAGGCGGCTCCGCCGGCTGGATGAGTGCCGCCGCCCTGTCGCGCGCGGTCGGCACGGCCTGCCGCATCACGCTGGTGGAATCGGAAGAGATCGGCACCGTGGGCGTGGGCGAGGCCACCATCCCGCCCATCCGCCTGTTCAACCAGATGCTGGGCATCGACGAGGCCGAGTTCCTGCGCCGCACGCAGGGCAGCTGCAAGCTCGGCATCGAGTTCGTGAACTGGGGCGCGGAGGGCCACCGCTACTTCCACCCCTTCGGCCCGCACGGCCTGGCCTTCGACCTGGCGCCGCTGCACCAGCACTGGCTGCGCCACCGCCACGCGTCGGGCGTGGCCGGGCTGGACGAACACTCCATGGCCTGGAACCTCGCCAGCCGCGCGCGCTTCGAGCGCCCCAGTGGCGACCCGCGCAGCGTGATGTCGACCTTCGACTATGCCTACCACTTCGACGCCGGGCTCTACGCGCGCTACCTGCGCGAGATCTCGGAATCGCGCGGCGTGCAGCGCCTGGAAGGCCGCATCACCGGCACGCGGCTGCGTGGGCACGACGGCTTCATCGAGGCCGTGCAGCTCGCCGACGGGCGCAGCGTGGAGGGCGATCTCTTCATCGATTGCTCGGGCTTCCGCGGCCTGCTCATCGAAGAGGCGCTGCACACCGGCTACGAAGACTGGCGCCATTGGCTGCCCTGCGACCGTGCGATGGCCATGCCCTGCGCCTCGGCCGGGCCGCTGCTGCCCTACACCCGCAGCACCGCACGCGCGGCGGGCTGGCAGTGGCGCATTCCGCTGCAGCACCGCACAGGCAACGGCTACGTCTACTGCAGCCAGTTCCTCAGCGACGACGAAGCCGCGGCCACGCTGCAGAGCCACCTCGACGGCGAAGCCCTGGGCGAGCCGCGGCCGCTGCGGTTCGTCACCGGCCGGCGCAAGCTGTTCTGGCACCGCAACGTGGTGGCCATCGGCCTGGCCAGCGGCTTCATGGAGCCGCTGGAAAGCACCAGCCTGCACCTCGTGCAATCGGGCCTGTCGCGCCTGCTGGCGCTGTGGCCCGACCGAGATTTCGACCCCCTCGGCACCGACGAGTACAACCGCATCGGCGTGCAGGAGTTCGAGCGCATCCGCGATTTCCTGGTGCTGCACTACAAGCTCAACGCGCAGCGCAGCGGGCTCGACCAGCCCTTGTGGCGCTACTGCGCCGAGATGCCCATCCCCGAGACGCTGCAGCACAAGATGGCGCACTTCCGCCGCTACGGCCGGCTGGTGAGCGACGGGCCCGATCTCTTCGGCGCGGCCAGCTGGCTGGCCGTGCACATCGGCCAGCTGCACTGGCCCGAGCGGTACGACCCCATGGTCGACCTGCGCCCGCTGGACGGTGCCGCGGTGCTGCAGCGCCAGCGCGCGGCCATGGCGCAGGCGGCCGAGGCGCAGCCCACGCACGCGGCCTTTCTGCAGCGACACGCCCCAGCGCCGCGCCCAGTCCCCCATGCCTGAGACCCTGGCGCCCACGCCGCACTGGCGCCCGCACCTGCACTTCACGCCGCCCGCGTGGTGGATGAACGACCCCAACGGCCTGGTGTGGCACGCCGGCCGCTGGCACCTTTTCTACCAGTTCCACCCGCACAGCCGCGTCTGGGGCCCCATGCACTGGGGCCACGCCAGCAGCGGCGATCTGCGCGTGTGGCAAGACCACGGCGTGGCGCTGGCACCCACCGAGGCCGGCATGGTGTTCTCGGGCAGTGCCGTCTTCGATGCGCACGACACCAGCGGCCTCGGCACGGCCGAGACGCCACCGCTGGTGGCGCTGTACACGCTGCACGACGAAGCCGCGGCGCAGGCCGGCAGCACCGCGTTCCAGCACCAGGCCCTGGCCTACAGCACCGACGGTGGCGCGCACTGGCAACGCTTGCCCGGCCCGCCGGTACTGCCCAATCCTGGGACGCCCGGCACGCGCGATTTCCGCGACCCCAAGCTGCGCTGGCTGCCCGAGCGCCAGCGCTGGCTGATGGCCCTGGCCGTGGGCGACCGCATCGCCTTCTACAGCTCGGCCGATCTGCGCCACTGGGTGTTCGAGAGCGACTTCGGCGCCGGCCTCGGTGCGCACGACGGCGTGTGGGAGTGCCCCGATCTCTTCCCCCTCCCCACGCCCGAAGGCGAGCGCTGGGTGCTGCTGGTGAGCCTGGTCAAGGGCGGCCCGGCCGGGGGCTCGGCCACGCAGTACTTCGTGGGCCATTTCGACGGCACGCACTTCCGCGCCGACGCGTCTGACGGCGCCGGGGTGCGCTGGATCGACCACGGCCCCGACAACTACGCCGGCGTCACCTGGGCTGGCGTGCCCGACGGCCGCACGGTCTTCATCGGCTGGATGAACAACTGGGACTACGCCCGCGAGCTGCCCACCGCGCCCTGGCGCGGCGCCATGACGCTGCCGCGCGAGCTGCAACTGCGGCGCGAAGGCGGCGTCTGGCGCCTGTGCAGCACGCCCGCGCGCGAGCTGCAGGCGGCGCTGGGCCCGGTGCTGTGGCAGGCTGGCGGCGAGGCCGAGGGCTTGAACGCAGCCCTGCACGCGGCCGGCGGCTGCGCATGGCTGCGCTGCGAGGCCGATGCGCGCGAGAGCTTCAGCCTGGTCTTCGAGAACGCGCTCGGCGATTGCCTGCGCGTCGGCTTCGATGCCGCGCGCGGCGTGTGTTTCATCGACCGCCGCCAGGCTGGCGAGACCGGCTTCCACGGCAGCTTTGCTGCGCGCCACGAGGTGCCGCGCTGGGCCGCGGGCGCGCTGCTCACGCTCACGCTGGTGCTCGACACCAGCTCGGTGGAGCTCTTCGCCGACGCAGGCTGCAGCGTGCTGACGAGCCAGGTCTTCCCGCGGGCGCCCTGGTGCCGCTTGCAGTGCCAGGGCCCGGTGCAGGGCCTGCGGCTGCAGGCTCTGGGCTGAAGGGCGCTCTGGCTCCCTTCAGCGCGCCGCTTCGGCCAGGCCCTCAGGCGCCCTCTCAGGCACCTTCACCAGCATCGTGGCCAGGGCCGCGGCGATCAGCAGCACGCCGGCCAGCACCACCACGTTGCGCGGGTCGCCGCCGAGCAGCGGCTTGTAGAACAGCGGCAGCGTGAAGCTCTGGATCAGCATGGGCACCACGATGAACATGTTGAAGATGCCCATGTAGACGCCCGTGCGCTCTGGCGGGATGCTCTTGGCCAGCATCACGTAGGGGTTGCCCATGATGCTGCCCCAGGCCAGGCCGATGCCCACCATCGGCAGGAAGATCCAGGCTTTGTCCTGGATGCCGGGCAGCGCCATCATGCCGATGCCGCCGGCCGTGAGGCACAGCGCGTGCACGCCCTTGGCGCCGTGGCGGCGCGTGAAGGGCACCATGGCAAAGGCCGCCACGCAGGCCACCGCGTTGTAGAAGCCGCCGGCCTGTCCGTTGGTGAGCACGGCCTCGCGGAAGCCGGCCGAGCTGGCGTCGGACGTGTCGTAGAGCGAACGCGCCAGCGCGTGCACCACGTACTGCCAGTAGCAGACCATGGCGTACCACTGGAAGAGCTTCATCAGTGCCAGCTGGCGCATGGCCTTGGGCATGGCGACGAAGGCGTCCTTGATCTCGACGAAGGTCGAGAGCCAGCCGCTGTGCTGCGCCTTGTGCGCGCGGATGGCGGCGATCTGCGCCTCGGTCAGCGGCAGCTCGCGCACCGTCAGCACCGAGTAGAGGATGGTGCACAGCGACAGCGCCGCGCCGATGAAGAAGGAGATCTTGGTGATGTCGGGGATGCCGTTGCTGTCCACCGCATCGCGGTTCATGCCCATCCACACCAGGATGGAGGGCGCGAGGTAGCTCAAGGTCTGTGCCAGCCCCGTGAAGGCGCTCTGCGTGAGAAAGCCGCTGGCGTGCTGCTTCTCGTCGAGCCGGTCGCTCACGTAGGCGCGGTAGGGCTCCATCGTGATGTTGTTGGCCGCGTCCAGGATCCACAGCAGGCTGGCCGCCATCCACAGCGCTGCGCTGTAGGGCATGGCCAGCAGGCTCAGCGAGCACAGCACCGCGCCGATCAGGAAGAAGGGCGTGCGGCGGCCGTACTTCGAGAGCGTGCGGTCGCTCATCGCGCCGACGATGGGTTGCACGAGCAGGCCCGTCACCGGCCCGGCCAGGTAGAGCAGCGGCAAGGCCGATTCGTCGGCGCCCAGGTAGGCGTAGATCGGGCTCATGTTGCTCTGCTGCAGCCCGAAGCTGAACTGCAGGCCGAGGAAGCCGACGTTCATCTGCAGGATCTGCCGTGCAGACAGCAGCGGCTTGGCGAGGGAAGCGCTCATGGACAGAGACCCAGGATCACGGTGGCGGCAGCTTAGAAAGCACCGCAATCGATTGCAATCGGACTTACCCGCAGGGCGGGCAGCGATGGCGGGTCAGCCGCGCTGCGAGCTCTCGCGGTGCGCTCAACCGCGCTGCGAACTCTCGCGGTGCATTCAGCCGCGCTGCGAGCTCTCGCGCGGGTGAAAGGTCGTCGGCAGCACCTGCGAGCTGGGCCGCGCGCCGCCGATCTGCCCCAGCACCTCGGCCACCAGGGCCTGTCCGGCCGCGCCCAGCGGCTGGCGCACGGTGCTCAGCGGCGGGTGGAAGTGCTCGGCCAGCGGGATGTCGTCGTAACCGGCCACCAGCACGTCCTGCGGCACCTGGCGGCCCAGCCGGCGCAAGGTGCTGATCACAGTCATGGCCATCAGGTCGCTGGCCGCGAAGACGGCATCGAAGCGCGTGCCGCTGGCCACCAGCGCTTCCACCGCCGCCTCGATGGCGCTGTTCACGAAGGGCACCGGCAGCATCAGCTTGGCCACGGGGCGCGCGTTCACCGCCTCCAGCGCCTGCAGGTAGCCCTGGTGGCGCTGCCCCACCTCGGGCAGCTGCCAGTCGCCGAAGAAGGCGATGCGGCGCGCGCCCTGCTGCCACAGGTGGCTGGTGGCCAGGCGGCCGCCCTGCACGTTGTCCGAGCCCACGGTGGCGTAGGCCTGCCCGGGCAATGCCGCGCCCCACACGGCCAGCGGCAGGCCGCGCACGGCCAGCGCGTTGAGCTGGTCGTGGTGGCGCCACTGGCCCACCAGGATGAGCCCGGCCGCGCGCCCGGCATCCACGCCTTGCGCGGCGAGGTCGAGCCGGTTGGCGTCCACGCGCGAGAGCAGCATCTCGTGGCCGCGGTCGGTCAGCGCGTCGGCCAGGTGGCCGATGAGGCTGAGGAAGAAGGGGTCCGACAGCGGCTGGCGCAGCGCGGCGTCGAAGGGCACCACCACCGAGACGGTGCGGTTCTGGCGCAGCCGCAGGTTCTTGGCCGCCACGTTGACGGTGTAGTTCAGCGAGCGCGCGAGTTCGGCCACGCGCTCGCGCGTGGCCGCGTTGACGAGCGTGCTGCCCGCCAGCGCGCGCGAGACCGTGGCCACCGACACGCCGGCCAGCCGCGCGATGTCGGCCATCTGCAGGCGCGAGGCCTGGCGCGCGTCACTCGGGGCGGCGGCAGGCGTTGCAGGGGTGGCCGCGGGGGCCGGCGGCGGCGGGGTCTTGGGGGTGCGGGGCATCTCGGGGCGCGAGCTTAAACCTTGGGGCCGCCGGCGCCGCGTGGCCATCGTTCAGCTTTCCGGGTAGCGCAACCACAGCAGCGCGTAGGGCGCCAGGCCCAGGCCGTCGCGCAGCGTGTGCTGCGTGCCGCCCAGCGCGCAACTGCTGTGCGCCGGCCCGGCGCTGAAGACCGCGGCGTCGATGCGCTGCGGGTGCTCGCTGAAGTTGCCCAGCACCAGCAGGCGCTCGGCCCCTTGCCCGCGCAGGTAGCCCAGCACGTGCGGGTTGCCGCTGTGGAAGGGCACCAGCGCACCGCCGCGCAGCCCTGGCAGCCGCTGGCGTGCCGCCACCAGGCGCTGGAAGCCCGCGAAGATGCGGCCGGCGTCGGTGGCCGCGTCCAGCCGCTCGGCGAAGCGTTGCGCGCTGGCCGCGGGGCGGTGCACCCAGCGGCTGTCGCCGGCCTCGGCGGGGTCTTGCAGGTAGCCGTGGTCGTTGAGCTGCCCGAGTTCGTCGCCCAGGTAGACCAGCGGCAGGCCGCCGGCCGAGAAGGCCACGCCGTGCAGCAGCAGGATGCGCGCCACCGCGTGCACGTCGCCCTGCTCCAGGCCGCACAGCGAGGCGCAAGTGCCGCTGACGCGGCAATCGCCCGTGGCCGGGTTGTCCTGGAAAGGCACGCCGCGCGCAAAACTGCCGGGGTGGCGGTTGACGTAGAAGCGGTTGAGGAACTGCCGGTGGTCGTGGCCCTGGATGCCCAGGCGCGCGGCGTCTTCGTCGGCGAAGGTCCAGCCGATGTCGTCGTGGCTGCGCACGTAGTTCACCCAGGCCGTGCCTTCGGGCAGCGCGTGGCGCTCGGCCAGCGCGGCCTGCAGCAGGTTCACCTCGCGCGTGGCCAGGCTGTTCCACAGCAGCGCCATCTGCAGCGGGTTGTAGGAGATCTGGCACTCGTGCGGGCCGATGTAGCTGAGCACGTCGTCGGGGTGCACGATGGCCTCGCTCTTGAACACCAGCGACGGTGCGGCCAGGCGCGCCAGCGCGTTGAAGGCGCGGATGAGGTGGTGCGCCTCGGGCAGGTTCTCGCAGCTCGTGCCCAGGCGCTTCCAGATGAAGGCCACGGCATCCAGGCGCAGCGCTTCCACGCCCAGGTTGGCGATGGCCAGCATCTCGCCGGCCATGGCGTTGAACACGCGCGGGTTGGCGTAGTTCAGGTCCCACTGGTAGCTGTGGAAGGTGGTCCAGATCCAGCGTCCGTCGGGCAGTTGCGAGAAGGCGCCCGCGTGCTCGTCGGGGAAGATCTCGCGCACCGTGCGCTCGTAGGCGTCGGGCATGGCCCGGTCGGGGTAGACGATGTAGAAGTCTTCGAAACCGGGCTGCCCGGCGGCGCAGGCGCGTGCCCAGGCGTGATCGCTGGCGGTGTGGTTGAACACGAAATCCAGCACCAGGCTGATGCCGGCACGGCGCAGGTCTTCGGCCAGGCCGCGCAGGTCGGCCATGCTGCCCAGGCGCGGGTTCACCTCGCGGTAGCTGCTGACGGCATAGCCGCCGTCGTTCGGGCCTTCGGGCACCTGGAAGGGCGGCATCACGTGCAGGTAGGTCACGCCCAGCTCGCGCAGGTAGGGCACACGCTCGCGCACGCCGGCCAGCCCGCCGGCCCAGAGATCGGCATAGCAGACGGCGCCGATCGCGCGCTCCGGCGCGAACCAGGGCGGCTCGTGTTCGCGCTGGGCGTCCAGCGCCCGCAGCGCGGCACTGCGCTCGCACCAGCCCTGCCAGGCGGTGAGCACGGCCGCGCCCAGCACGTCCAGGAAATCGGCGCGCTCGCCGTACACGGCGTGCAGCTCGGCAGCCAGCACCGGCAGGTGGGTGTGCAGGCGCGCCTGGAAGGCCGGCCAGCCCGCGTGCTGCTGGAGCTGGGGCTGCTGCTGTTGCAGCGCGGCCTGCGCGTGCGCCACGAGCAGGCGCGTCTGGTGCTGGGGGTGGAGCATGGGCGGACGGTCGGGCAGGAAACAAATCGCCAGGAATCGAAGCCGCGAGGTATACCCAATTTGCAAATGATTGCAAAGCGGGATCTCCCGCGGCAGTTCCTGCCGACATCGCCCGCGCGCACAGGCTCTCTGCCTCGGAGCAGCCCGACACTCTGCGCCGCGTGTCTACGGGATGTCCCGAATGCTGCAATCGTTTGTAATCGGGCTAGGATCGTGCCCTCGTTGCCACCCGCCGCGGGTGGCTGCTTCCTTCGTCGGGGGGCTCCTGCCATGCCATTGCTCACCACCGGTGTGTTCGTCGCCTCAGGGCCGCGGCCGGGCCCGCGCCCGCCCGCCCGGCCCGCCTTGTGGCCGGCGCGCGCCCTGCCAGCGGCCGCTGCGCCCACGCCCGGCGCGCGATTCAGCCCTGCCGAGCGCGAGCGCCTGCTGCTGGAACGCGGCATCGGCCCCACCACCGTCGAACGCCTGGAGCGCGCCGGCTTTGCTTCACTGGAGGCGCTGCGCCGGGCCGGGGTTCAGCAGGTGGTGGCGGCCGTGGTCGAGGCCGTTGAAACCCCAGGCTGGCGCAACCGCCTGCGCGCGCTGGAGCGCGTGGTGCAAGCCACGCAAGCCCAATGAACCGCCACGCAGCCTCCGTCGCGCGGGCCCTGGCGCTCGGTGCGATCCCTCTGAGCGTCGGTTTGGCGGTCCTCACCCCGGTGCGGGCCCAGACGGCCGCCGCCCCCGTGGCGCCGGCCGCCTCGGCGCCCACGGTGCGCGCCGAGATCGCCACGCCGCTGCAGGCGGCGCAAACCCTGCTGCAGGCCGGCCGCGCTGCCGAGGCCCTGGTCCAGGTGCGCTTGGCCGAGGCCGTGCCAGGCGCCAGCGCCCACGAACGCCAGACCGTCCTGCGCATGAAAGGCAGCAGCGCGCTGGCGCTGCGCGACGAAGCCGCGGCGCTGCAGGCCTTCCAGGCCGCGCTCGACACCGGCGCCGTGCCGCCGGCCGAACAACTGCCACTGCTGCTGGCCACCACCCGATCAGCGGCTGCCTTGGGCCGCAACGAGGCCCTGCTGCGGGCCGGCCGCGCCTACCTGCAGCAAGGCGGCCGCGAGCCTGCGGTGCGCATGGCGCTGGCCCGTGCGCTGCTTGCGGCGGGTGATGCCCCGGGCGCGGCGGAGCAGGCGCGTGCGCTGCTGGCCGAGCAGCCCGCCGGCACGCCGCCGCGCGAAGAGACGCTGCAGCTCCTGCTGCGCGCCCAGCGCGCCGCCAAGGACGAAGCCGGCCTCACCGCCACGCTGGAGGCCCTGGTCACCCACCATCCCCGGCCGGCTTGGTGGGGCGAGCTGGTGGTGCGGGTGCAGGGTGCTGACGATTTCGCCGACCGCCTCACCATCGACGCCTACCGCCTGCTGCGCCACACCCGCGCGCTGGGCGATGCCGAGAGCCACGCCGAGCTCGCCCGCCTGGCCACGCGCGCCGGCCTGCCCGCCGAAGCCCTGGCGGTGCTCGACGAAGCCCTGGCCCAGCCGCGCATCGCGCAAGGCCCTGACGCCGCGGCGCTGCGCGCCCAGCGCGACAAGGCCGCCGCCGCGGTGGCGGCCGAGCGCGGCCAGCGCGCCGCCGAAGAGAAGAGCGCACGCGCCGCGGCCGATGGCGCGCCGCTGTTCGCGCTGGGCCTCGCGCTGGCGGCGGATCGGCAGGCCCCGGCCGGCTTGGCGCTGATGGCGGAAGCCCTGGCCAAGGGCCTGAAGGCCGGTACCGACGACGCCCGCCTGCGCCTGGGCGCGGCGCAACTGCAGGCCGGCCGGCGTGCCGAGGCCGAGCAGACCCTCGCCGCCGTGCAGGGCCGCGACGGTGCGGCCACACTGGCACGCCTGTGGCGCCTGACGCCGCGCTGAGCCGCACGGCCTGCGGGCCGCGCCCTGCCCTGTCCTCCCCCGAGCCCTGGAGCCCCCGATGATCTTCGTCAGCGGCGAAGCCTTGATGGATGTGTTCGACGCCGGCCCCACCGCCACCGGCCAGCAGCTCGACGCCCGCATCGGCGGCTCGCCGCTCAACGTGGCCATCGGCCTGGCGCGCCTGGGGCAGCCGGTGGGCTTCTTCGGTGCCATCGGCAGCGGCTTTCTCGGTGAGCGGCTGCTGCAGGCGCTGCAGCAGGAAGGCGTGGACACCACCGCCGTGAGCCGCGTGGCCGCGCCCACCACGCTGGGCCTCGTGGGCTTGAACGCCCAGGGCGTGGCCGACTACGCCTTCTACGGTGAAGGCGCCGCCGACCGCCAGCTGCACCCGGCCGACCTGGTGCGCGTGCCTGCGGCCGCGGCCTACCACTTCGGCAGCTACGCGATGGTGGTCGAGCCCGTGGGGGGCACGCTGCGCATGCTGGCCCGCCAACTGCGGCAACAGCAGCCCGAAGCGCTGCTCAGCTACGACATCAACGTGCGCCTCAACGTCGAACCCGACCTCGCGCGCTGGCATGCGGCGCTGGCCGAGATGCTGCCCTGCACCCACATCCTCAAGCTCAGCGACGAAGACCTGCACCACCTGCACCCCGGTGCCGACCCCGCCGCGCTGGCTTCGCAGTGGCTGGCCCAGGGCGTGGCGCTGGTGGTGCTGACACGCGGCGCGGCGGGCGCCACCGCCTACACGGCCGCCGGGCCGGTGCACGTGGCCCCGGTGGCCACGGCGGTGGTGGACACCGTCGGCGCCGGCGACACTTTCCACGCCGCGCTGCTGGCCGCGCTGGCCGAACGCGGCGCGCTGGGCGCCGCCGCCGTGGCTGCGCTGCGGCCGGAGGCATGGGCACCGCTGCTGCAGTTCGCGGCGCAGGCCGCCGCGCTGACCTGCTCGCGCCGCGGCGCCGACCTGCCGCGCCGCGCCGAGCTGCCGGCCTCGGCCTGACGGCAGGTCTTTGCCGGCGCGGGCGTCCCCCCGCTTGCGGATGCGGCGTGTTGCCCGCCCGCCTGCTGCCCGGCGCGGCACCTGGGCGGCTGGGGCTGAAGGGGGTGCCCCTCGGCGCGGCTCTGCCGTAGAGTGCACCGTCCGCGAGCGCCTCCCGGTCAGAAGGGGGCCCGTGCCGAGGCAGGAGATCCCCATGCAACATCCCACCCTCCGTACCGCCCTGGTGGCTGTGGTCTTCGGCGTGGCCGGCGCTGCGGCGCTGCCGGCCGCCGCCCAGGCCCCCGCAGCCGGCTCGCGCAACCCCGCAGCGCAAGACCTGCGCTTCGAGGGCGTGTGGGCGCGCCCCGGCTCGGTCACGCTGATCAAGCAATTCCCGAAGCACCTGGTGCTGCAGGGCAAGGACGAGGCCTCGGTCTGGTCGGCGCGCTGCGTGCTGGGCGGCGGCAAGGCGGTGTGTCGCGGCCACGGCTTCACCATCACCGGCTACGACTTCGCCTACGAAAGCGTGGTCACGCTGGAAGGCGGCGGGCTGCGTGATGTCTGGCGCGCGGTCTTCCCCGACGCACAAGACCTCACCGGCAACGACCTGCTGCGCGCGGTGCCGCTGCCGGCCTTCGAGCCCGGCCGCAAGGCGCCCTGAGCGCGCCGAGGCGCATGCCTGAGAGCGGGGCCGCCGCGGCCGCGGGCATCGCCCGCGCCGCCGAGTTGCTGGCGCAGGCCGATGGCCTGATCGTCACCGCAGGGGCCGGCATGGGCGTCGATTCGGGCCTGCCCGATTTCCGCGGCACCGACGGCTTCTGGCGCGCCTACCCGGCGCTGCGGCAGGCCGGCCTGGCTTTCGAGGAGGTGGCCTCGCCGCTCACCTTCGTGCACGAGCCGCGTCTGGCCTGGGGCTTCTACGGCCACCGCCTGGCGCTCTACCGGCGCACGGTGCCGCACGCCGGCTTCGAGACGCTGCAGCGCTGGGGCCAGCGCCTGAAGCATGGCGCCTGGGTCTTCACCTCCAACGTCGACGGCCAGTTCCAGAAGGCCGGCTTCGCTCCGCGCCGCGTGGCCGAGTGCCACGGCAGCATCCACTGGCTGCAGTGCACCACCTGCGAGGCCCTGCCCTGGCCCGCCGACGCGCTGGCCGTGGAGGTGGACGAGACCCGTTGCCGCTGGCTGGGCGCGCTGCCCACCTGCCCGCACTGCGGCGCGCTGGCGCGGCCCAACATCCTGATGTTCGGCGACGGCGCCTGGCGCGAAGAGCGCACCCAGGCGCAGCTGACGGCGCTGCACCACGCCCTGGCCGGCATGCACGCGCCGCTGGTGCTGGAGCTCGGGGCCGGCAGCGCCATCCCCAGCGTGCGCCACTTCGGCCACCGCGTGCTGCTTGCGCATGGCGGCCGCCTGGTGCGCATCAACCCGCGCGAAAGCGCCGTGCCCACCGCGCTGGACGTGGGCCTGCCGCTCGGCGCCGCTGCGGCGCTGGCGGCACTGGACGCTGCACTGCTGAGCTGAAAGCGTGGCTGGCGTCACGCGCGCCACGCCACCCGGGGCATCCACGCGGCAGCGCGCTCAAGCCGGGGCCGGCCAGGGCCGGCCAGGGCCGATAGACCCCACGCAGCGGCCCGTTTTGGCGCGAGATGCCGCTTGTCCACCCGCTTCTACCTTCTGGAGACACCGATGACCGTTCTGACGATCCAGCGCCGCGCGCTGATGTTGAGCCTGGGCCTGATGGCCGCCCTGACGACCGCGCCTGCCCTGGCCTCGGGCGATTTCGGTACTCGCGAAGAGGCCATGGCCCTGACCAAGAAGGCCATCGCCTACGTGAAGGCCAACGGCCCCGAAAAGGCGTACGAAGAGTTCACCAACGGCAAGAGCTTCAAGGACCGCGATCTCTTCGTCATCGTCTATGACCTGAACGGCAAGTGCCTGGCGCAGGGCGGCAACGCCAAGCTGGTCGGCAAGGACCTGATCAACCTGAAGGACCCTGACGGCTTCCCCATCATCGCCAGGTTCGTCGAAACCGCGAAGACCAAGGGCAGTGGCTGGGTCGAGGGCTACAAGTTCATGAACCCGGTGTCGAAGAAGATGGAGAAGAAGGCCATGTACCTGGAGCGCGTGGGCGAGACGCTGATCGGCGTGGGCGTGCACCTCTGACGAGTCTCCGCCAGGCCCGGGCCCGCGAGGCCCGGCCATTTCTTGCCTTTTTCTCAGCCGTCTGGGATTCCATGAGCATGCTTCGATCTGTTTCCATCGGCACCCGTCTGGCGCTGGGCTTCGGCACCATCCTCGCCTTCATGGTGGTGCTGCTGGGCCTGAGTGCCTGGAACAGCAGCGCCACGCGCCACGCCTCGAACGAGGCCCTGCTGGCGGCCGAGAAGCGGACCGAACTCGCCGGCACGCTGCGCAGCGAACTGCTGCAGGGCGCCGTGGCCGTGCGCAACATGGGCCTGGTGAGCGAAGCCGACGACGTCAACCGTCACGCCGCCGCGGCCCGCAACCACCGTGCTGCCTTTGCGAAGGCGCGCGAGGAACTCGCACCGCTGCTGCGCAGCGCCGAAGAGCGCGCCGTGCTCACGGCCGTGTCCGAGCTCGACCAGAAGATCGAACCGCTGTTCAAGGAAGCGGTGGATGTCTCGCTGGCCTTCAACACCGAAGTGGCGGTGCAGATCATCAGCACGAAGATCGACCCGCTGTCGGCCCAGCTCATCCAGCGTCTGGGTGAACTGCAGAACCTGCAGACCGCCTCGGCCAACGCCGCCGTGGCCGCCGCCGAAGCCGAAGCGCAGCGCAGCGACCGCCTCGTGCTGGCCGGGGGTGCGGTGATGCTGGTGCTGGCCGCGGGCCTCGGCCTGGCGCTCACGCGCAGCATCACGCAACCCTTGCAGCGCGCCGAAGAGGCCGCCGGCCGCATGGCCCAGGGCGACCTCGCCAGCGCGCTGGTGGACGAAGGCCGTGACGAACCCGCGCGCCTGCTGCGCGCCATCAACGACATGCGGCTGAAGCTGGCCGGCATCGTCTCGGGCGTGCGCCAAGGCACCGAGAGCATCGACATGGCCGCGGCCGAGATCGCCAGCGGCAACCAGGATCTCTCCGCGCGCACCGAAACCCAGGCCAGCGCACTGCAGCAGACCGCGGCCACCATGCACCAGCTGGCCGACACCGTGAAGCAGAACGCCTCGCTGTCGGTGGACGCACAAGGCCTGGCCGAACGCGCCACGCAGACGGCCGCGGCCGGGCAGAGCGCGGTCAACGGCGTCATCCAGACGATGTCGGCCATCGAAGACAGCTCCAAGCGCATCGTCGAGATCAACGCCGTCATCGACGGCATCGCCTTCCAGACCAACATCCTGGCCTTGAACGCGGCGGTGGAGGCGGCACGCGCCGGTGAACACGGGCGCGGTTTTGCTGTCGTGGCCAGCGAGGTGCGGGCGCTGGCGCAGCGCACCTCGGGCGCGGCCAAGGAGATCAACGGCCTCATCGGCGCGGCGGCCGAGCGTGCGCGAAACGGCACCGCCATCGTGCAATCGGCCGGCCAGACCATGGGCGCCATCATGGACGAGGTGCAGCGCGTCAGCCAGATCATCACGCAGATCAGCGGCAGCAGCCGGGAACAGGCCGGCAGCCTCGACGAGGTGACCCGCGCCGTGGGTGACATCGACAACGCCACGCAGCAGAACGCTGCGCTGGTGGAAGAAGCCGCCGCGGCGGCGCAATCGATGCGCGAGCAGAGCGGGCGCCTGACGCAGGCCGTCAGCACCTTCCGCGTGTGACCGGTGCCCGGCGGCAGCCGGGCTACAGCTTGGGCAGTGCCGGCAGCTTCACCTGCCCCACGTAGGCCTGGCGGTAGGCCGCCAGGCGCGTGGCCAGCGCCTCGCGCTGCGTGGCCAGGGCGGCCTCGTACAGCGTGGCCTTGCCCGAGGCGTAGTGCAGCTGCGTGCGCGCCTTGTTGAACTTGAAGAACAGCACCTGCGTCATCTCGGTGTGCGCCTGCAGTTCGAAGGCGGCCAGCGCGATCTGCAGCAGCCCGCCGGGCGCCAGCTCGGCCGTGGCCACCTGGAAGTGCGCCGACTGCTCGCGCCGCGACTGACGCTCGAACAGCGTGAGCCAGGGCGCGTTGTCCTCCATCGACTTCAGCCCGTCGAAGGCCGCCTGCAGCACCGCCAGCGCGCTGGCCTGCGGGCCCAGCAGCGCCGAGACCACCGGCAGCACGGCCTCGTGCGCGATGGCGCCGCTGCTCTTGAACTCGTAGCGCTCGAAACGCTGGTCGCTCTGCGCCCAGCCCAGCGCCGACAGTGCGCCGAAGTAGGCCGTGTACCAGGCCGTGGCCTGGCTGGCGTCGCCCACCTCGGCGGTGGCGACCAGCTGCGCGAACAGCGTGCAGTTGATGAGGTCTTCGCGCATCTGCACCGGCACCTTCTGCGCCGCCACCACGAGGCCGCTGCCCACCACCAGGGTCTGCGCGTCGGCCGCCTTCAGGTGCAGCGGCGGCGTGTCGGGCACGCCCCCGGCGCTGCGGCTGCGCGGCCGCGGTGGCATCGCAGGCAGGCGCGCCTTGGTCACGAAACGCTGGCTGCTGGCAGGGGTGACGATCATCGCGGTCTCCTGGGGGTGGTTCGCGGCGCGCTGTGACGGGGCGGGGCGGTGCGGTGCGGGGCGGGGTGGGGCGCCTGGCGGCCACTGTAGGCCGGCCCTGCGCGCGCGGCCATCCCCAGACGCACCGGCCGGACGTGCCCGCAGCCCCCCTGCAAGCGCGGGGGCCGGCTGTCACAGCACCGTCAAATGCGGTGGCGAGCATCCACGGTTCACCTACCACCGCTGCCGCCATGAACAACCCGATCTCCCGCCTGCACGCCCTGGCCGCTGCTGCCGCCGCCGTGGCCCTGGCCACCGCGGCCCTGCCGGCCGCCGCGAGCAACCCCATCGCCGGGGTGACGCCGCTGTGGACCTTCAACCACAACGTCGAGCCCACCATCGGCCGCTCTTCGGAGATCCCGGTGTGGGACGCCGGCACCTCGGCCCTGTGGATCATCGGCGGCAACGGCCTGGACGTGCTCAACCTCACCGGCCAGCGCGTGCAGAGCTTCGCCACCAGCGCCTACGGCAACGTCAACAGCATCGCCATCGCGGGCAACACGCTGGCCGTGGCCTTCACCAACGGCAGCAATGCCGGCCTGCCGGGCTCGGTGCAGTTCTTCGACACGGCCACCTTCCTGGCCCAGGGCGGCGCAGCGGCGCACCTGGGCGGCGTGGCCACGGGCGCGGTGCCCGACATGCTGACGTGGACGGCCGGCGGCACGCGCCTGCTGGTGGCCAACGAAGGCGAGCGCCAGAGCGACGCCAACAACCCCGCGGGCAGCGTGAGCCTGATCGACGTCTCGCGCGCGGGCGGCACCCTGAGCACCAGCGTCACCACCGCCGGTTTCGGCGCCTTCGACGGCCAGGAAGCCGCGCTGCGCGCCGCGGGCGTGCGCATCCAGGCCGGCGTGGCGGCCTCGGTGGCCTTCGAGCCCGAGTACATCGCCGTGGCCCCGGGCGGGCAGTTCGCGCAGGTCACGCTGCAGGAGAACAACGCCATCGCCGAGCTGAACCTGCAGACCGGCCAGTTCACGCGCATCCTGCCGCTGGGCAAGAAGGACTTCAGCCTGCCCGGCAACGCCATCGACACCAGCGACCAGGACGGCGGCATCAGCCTGCGCAACGTGCCCGTCAAGGGCCTGTACATGCCCGACGCCATCACCAGCTACAGCCGCGGTGGCCAGGCCTACTACGTGATGAGCAACGAGGGCGACGCCTTCGTCGACGACGCCGACATCGTGCGCTTCGGCAACGCCGCGGTGACGCTGGACGCCACCGTCTTCAACGGCACGAACCTGCCCACGCAGGCACAGCTCAAGCCCAACAGCGTGCTGGGCCGCCTGAACGTGCTGCGCAATGGCGCCACCGGTGACGGCAGCAGCACCAACATGACCGAGATCGTGACGCTGGGCGGCCGTTCGTTCAGCATCCGCGATGCCGACGGCAACCTGGTCTACGACAGCGGCAACACGCTGGAGCAGGCCGCCATCGCCGCGGGCGTGTATGCCGACGGCCGCAGCGACGACAAGGGCGTCGAGCCCGAGGGCGTGGCGCTGTTCGAGATCAACGGCCGCACGCTGGCCTTCGTGGGCCTGGAGCGCACCACGCGCAGCGCCGTGGCGGTGTACGACATCACCGACCCGGCGCAGGCCAGCTTCCTGCAGCTCATCGTCAGCAGCGACACCACCGTGCTGCGCCCCGAGGGCCTGGTGGCCTTCGAGAGCGAGGGCCGCACCTTCCTGGCGGTTTCGCACGAGAGCACCGAAGACCTGATCATCGCCGGCGGCGGCAGCAACCGCACGGTGCTGTACGAGATCAGCCCCGTGCCGGAGCCCGGCACCTGGGCGCTGATGCTCGCCGGCCTGGCGGGCGTGGCCACGCTGGCGCGCCGCCGCCGCGGCTGACGCGGCTGACGGCGGCGGGTGCGCGAGCGCAGCGGGCCTGGCGCCGCTGCTACGCTTGCCTGCATGCAGACCTTCAAGTTCTGGCCGCGGGCGCTCGTGGCGCCGCTGGCGGCCTGCGCGCTGGCGCAGGCGGTGGCGGCAGGCGCGCCGCCGTTCGAGCCCCTGCCGGCCCCGGCCGGGGCGCCCTACACGCTGAGCAGTGAAACGCGCTGGGCGGGGCACAGCTGGCAGGCCATCGAGGCCGAGACACAGCGCCTGGCCCTGCGCGAGATCGGCAGCTTCCAAGGCCAGCCCACCGGCGGCCTTTTCGGTCTCAGCGCGCGCCCTGTGCAGTTGCACTGGCGCGCCTACCGCCACCGCAGCGAGAGCCGCGGTGCCGTCATCGTGGTGCCCGGCTTCACGGAAGGCCTCACCCTCTACCAGGAGGTGGTGCACGACCTCGTCGTGGCCGGCTGGTCGGTCTACGTGATGGACCACCGCGGCCAGGGCTTCAGCAGCCGCCTGCTGCCGCCCGAGCCGCCCACCGCGCAGGGGGATGACGACGCGGGCGAGCGCGGCCACATCGACGAGTTCGAGCACCTGGTGGACGACCTGCAGGCCTTCGTGCAGCGGGTGCAGGCCTCGCGTGCGAACGACGCCGCTGCGGCGCGCCGCCCCACCGTGATGCTGGCGCACTCGATGGGTGGCGCCGTGGTCTCGCGCTACCTCGCGCGCGTGGGTGCAGCCTCGCCGGTGGCGGCGGCCGCGCTCGTCACGCCCATGCACGAGCCGCGCGTGGCCGAGCCGGGCACGAACAAGGTGCTGCGGCGCTGGTGCGACGACGGCGCGGTGCAGCTGCCCTTCCAGCTGCCGGGCCTGAGCGCCAAGCGTGTGCAGGGCGAGGGTTTCGACATCGAGCGCGCCGCGTGGTGGGCGCAGGCCGACCTGGCCGACAACGAACTCACGGCCAGCGTGCCGCGCCTGCAGCGCCGCTGGGCCGACCGCATGGCGCGCTGCGAGGGCGAGCACTGCGGCCACCCGCACGCCCGCGTGGCCGGCCCCACGCTGCGCTGGGTGGCGCAGGCCTGTGCCGGGGCGGCCGCGGCGCGCGGGCCCGAGGCGGCGCGCATCGCGGTGCCGGTGCTGCTGCTGCAGGGCGGGCAGGACACCGTGGTGGAGCCCGAGGCGCAGCAGGTCTTCTGCGCGAACGTGAACGCCGCCAAGAGCGAGCCTGCGGCGGGCCGCTGCACCGGCTGGCGCCTGCCGCAGGCGCGCCACTCGGTGCTGGTGGAGGCCGATGCCCAGCGCGGCCCGGCGCTGCAGGCGGTGCTGCAGTTCCTGGCCGCGGCGCGGCCGCCTGCGGCACCTTGATGGGCGGTGCAGCGGCCGGGGCGCAGCCTGGCGCCGTGCTCGTCACCGGCGGCAGCGGCTACCTCGCCCACTTCATGCTGCGCCGCCTGCTGGCAGCAGGCTGGCGCGTGCACACCACGTTGCGCCGGCCGGCGGGTGAAGCGGCCCTGCGCACCGCGCTGCGTGCGGCGCTGTTCGGCGAGCCCGGGGTGGACGACGCCGCCCTGCACTGCCACACCGCCGACCTGAACGCCGACACCGGCTGGGCCCATGCCGCCGCCGGCTGCAGCCACGTGCTGCACGTGGCTTCGCCGCTGCCGGTGGGGCAGCCGCGCGACCCGATGGCGCTCATCGGCCCGGCGCGCGAAGGCACGCTGCGCGTGCTGCGCGCCGCGCGCGCCGCCGGCGTGCAGCGCGTGGTGATGACCTCCAGCACTGCCGCCATCGCCTACGGCCGCGGGCGCGGCGTGCACCACCTCACCGAGGCCGACTGGACGCCCGACGATTGGCCCCGCGCCACGCCCTACATCCGCGCCAAGACGCTGGCCGAACGCGCCGCGCGCGCCTGGGTGGCGGCCGAGGGTGACGGGATCGAGTTCTGCAGCATCAACCCCTCGGTGGTGCTGGGCCCCGTGTGGGGGCCCGACCACTCGGCCTCGGTGGAAATCGTGCGGCGCCTGCTCGATGGCCGCATCCCGGCCTGCCCCGACATCGGCTTCGGTGTGGTGGACGCGCGCGACGTGGCCGATCTGCACCTGCGTGCGTTGACGGCGCCCGGCATGGCCGGTGAACGTTTCATTGCCAGCGGGCGTTTCATGAAGCTGTTCCAGATGGCCGAGCTGCTGCGCCGCGAGCTGGGCGCCGACGCACGCCGCGTCACGCGCAGGCGTGTGCCCGATGCGCTGGTGCGCGTGGCGGCGCTCTTCCACCCGCAGGTGCGCGCCGTGGCCGGCGAACTGGGTGCCGAGCGCCACGCCAGCAGCGCGCACGCGCGGGCCGTGCTGGGCTGGCAGTCGCGCGCGGTGGAAGACACGGTGCTGGACACCGCGCGCTGCCTGCTGGCGCTGGGTTTGGTCAGGGGCTGAGTGAGGACGTGGCAGGCCGAAAGGCCTGCCTCGCTGCACGGAGGACTTGCGGCGATTACACGCCGCAAGGCATGACGGGCTCGGCGCTGCGGCGGCGGGCTGGCATGCCCAGCGCCTTCTCCAGCTGCGTGCGTGGCGTGCGCTGCAGGCGGCACAGCAGCGGGTGGTCCACCGCCTGGCCGGCCAGCTGCGGCGCGAAGCGTTCGGCCACGTCGGCCTGCATCTGCAGCAGCAGCTGCGCGGTGGTCAGCGCATCGGCCAGCGCGCGGTGGGCGCGGCCGTTCTCGGGCAGGCGGTGCAGGCGCGCCAGCGTGCCCAGGCGGTGGTTGGGCGCCTGTGGGTAGAGGCGCCGGCTCAGCAGCAGCGTGCAGGCGAAGGCGTGCGCGGGGTCGGGCGTGGCACCGGCCTGCGCCACCTCGGCGGCCCAGAAGCCGCGGTCGAAAGCCGCGTTGTGCGCCACCAGCGGGCAGCCGCGCGTGAAGGCCAGCAGCTCGTGCACCACCTCGTGCGCTGGCGGCGCGCTGCGCAGCATGGCGTTGCTGATGCCGGTGAGCTGTTCTATGAACGGGGGAATCCAGGCGCCGCTGTTCATCAGGCTCTGGTAGCGGCCCACCACCTCGCCACCGCGCACCAGCACGGCGGCGATCTCGGTGGCGCGCGCGCCCATCGCGGGCGACATGCCGGTGGTTTCGAAGTCGATGACGGCGATGGTTTCCAAGCGCGGGATTGTGGCCGCAGGCCGCACCGGCCAAGCTCGGCCAGAGAATGGTGCACCGCCCACTTCACCAGGACGCTTCCCGCATGAACCCCGATCTCTTCCAGCAAGGCCTGCAGACCCGCCGCGAGGTGCTGGGCGCCGAGTACGTCGACGCGGCCATCGCCAACGCTGATGACTTCAACCGCCCGCTACAGGAGCTGGTGACGGAATACTGCTGGGGCGATGTGTGGAACCGCCCGGGCCTGGACCGGCGCACGCGCAGCATGCTCAACCTGGCCATGCTGACGGCGCTGAACCGGCCGCACGAGCTGAAGCTGCACGTCAAGGGCGCGCTGAACAACGGCGTGACGAAAGAAGAGATCCGCGAGGTGCTGATGCAGACGGCCATCTACTGCGGCGTGCCCGCGGCGGTGGACGGCTTCCGCAACGCGCGCGAGGTGTTCAAGGACCTGGGCGTCTGAAGCCCGCATTGCCGCCCACCGGGCCCCGACCATGAAGTTGACCCCGACCCGCTTCTCTCTGCCTGGCCGTCTGGGCGCGCTCATCGCGCTCACCGCGCTGGGGGTGCTGACTGGCTGCGCCACGCAGCCGCTGCCGCCCGACGAGCGCAGCGCCGTCGTCACGCGCACGCCCAGCACCACGGTGTGGGCCACGCCCGAGGCCGAAGCCGCGGCCAAGGCGCAGCAAGAGGCTGCGGCTGCAGCCGCTGCAGCGCGCCGCCAGGGCAACGCGCAGCGGGCCGCGGGCCGGCCGGCCCCGGCGGCCCCGCCGGCTGCCACCCCGGCTGCATCCACCGTGGCGGCGGTGGCGGCCCCCGCTTCGCCTTCGCCATCGCCGCCCTCAGCGGCGGCACCGCTGCCGCCCGAGGCGCGCAGCGTGCAGTTCGCCTTCGACAGCTACGAGCTCGAGCCCGGTTTCCTCACGCTGCTGGAGGCCCATGCCGCGGCCATGAAGGCCCAGCCCGCGTTGCGCGTGGTGGTGGAAGGCCACGCCGACGAACGCGGCGGCAGCGAATACAACCTCGCGCTCGGCCAGAAGCGCGCCGAGGCGGTGGTCAAGGCGCTGGCGCTGCTGGGCGTGGCGCCCGAACGCCTGGAGGCCGTGAGCTTCGGCGACACGCGCCCCGTCGACCTCGCGCGCACGCCCGAGGCCTGGGCGAAGAACCGTCGCGCCGAACTCAGGCTGCCGTGATGAACTCGCGCAGCAGCGCCAGGGCCTCGTCGGGGCAGTCGCGCCAGGCGCCGTGGCCGGCCTTCGGGAAGGTGACGAGCCGGCCGTAGGGCTGGGGGATGGCCGCCGCAATCTCCTGCGCGTCGGCCAGCGGCGTCACCGGGTCGAGCTCACCCGCCATCACCAGCACCGGGCACTGCACGCGCGCCAGGCCGGGCAGCAGCTGCATGGTCTGCTGCTCGCCGCTGGCGCTGGTGAAGAGGATCTCCTCGTTCATCAGCGTGCGGGCGCGCGCCACCGGGTCGCCCGGCGTGGGGTTGTAGACGTCCCGGCAGTGCGTGTTGTAGGGCGCCCAGGTCTCGGGGCAAGGTTTCGTCCAGAAGGCGCGGGCGGCCGCGCCGGCCGCGGGCCCGCCGAAGCGCGCGAAGGCCTCCACCTTGCGTTCCAGCCCCAGGTGGTGGCTGGTGCTGCTGAGCACCACCTTGGCCGGGTGCGCCGGGTGCCGCGCCAGGTAGCGCTGCGCGACAAAGCCGCCGAAGCTCTGGCCCAGCACGATGGGCTTGCTGATGCCCAAGGCGTCGCAGAGCTTCACCACGTCGTCGGCGAAGGTGTCCAGCGTCCACTCGGCCGCGGGGCGCCGGTCGCTGCGGCCGTGGCCGCGGTGGTCGACATAGACGATCTGCGCCACGTCGGCCAGGCGGCTGAACAGCGGCTTGAAGCTGCTGTGGTCGTAGCCCGGGCCGCCATGCAACAGCACGAGCGTGGGCTTCTCACGCAGCTGCGGGCCGTCGGGCACGAAGCCGGGGCCTTCGATGTCGACAAAGAGGCGCACGCCGGGTTCGATGGTGATGAGCATGGGTTCCGGAAGCGAGGTTGAAAGGGGCGCGGCCGCAGGCCTCAGCCCGCGGGCACCGCCAGGCGCACGAAGGCCTGTGCGGCAGGTGAGAGGGCGCTGCGTTCGCGCAGCGCCAGCAGCAGGTGGCGTTCGGTGCGCATGCCGCTGATGGGCGCCAGCGCCAGGCCCAGCGCGCGCACGTAGGGCGCCGCGCCTTCGCGCGGCAGCACAGCCAGGCCGAGGCCGGCGCTGACCATGCGCGCCATGGCGTCGAAGCTGCGCACCTGCGCGCGGATGCGCAGCGGCCGGTGCGCGCCTTCGGCCGCCGCGGCCAGCTGCCGCGTGAGCGAGGTGGCGCGGCCGAAGGCCACGAGATCGTGCGCCAGCAGCGTGTGCAGCGGCACGGGCGCACCACCGTGTTCGGGCGCGGCCAGCGCGTGGCTGGCAGGCAGCATCAGCACCAATTCGTCGGTGTGGCACACCAGGGTCTGCAGGCCTTCGGCGGCGGTGTTCTCGCCGATGACGGCCAGCTCGGCCGCGCCGCGCGCCACGGCGCGCACGGCGTCTTCGCTGATGGCGTCTTCCAGGTCCAGCACCACCTGCGGGTGGGCCTGTGCAAAACGCGCCAGCAGCGCCGGCAGGAAACCGCCGAAGGCCGAGGTGTTGGCCCACAGCCGCAGGTGGCCGCCGGTGCCGCGTTTGACATCGCCCATGGCCAGCGCCAGCTGCTCCAGGCGCGCCACCATCTCCACGGCATGCGGCAGCAGCGTCTGGCCGGCATCGGTGGGCACCACGCCGCGTTTGCTGCGTTCCAGCAGCGGCGTGCCGACGTGGGCTTCCAGCTCGGCGATGCGCTTGCTGGCCGCGGCCAGCGAGACATCCAGCCGCTCGGCGCCCGCAGTGAGGCTGCCGGTGTCCACGGCGGCCACGAAGAGGCGCAGCGTGGTCAGGTCGAAGCGGTTGAGGTTGATGGCCATGGTGCGCGGTGCAGCCTTCGATGCTCAACCAGCGGTTGAGGATGTGTCAACCAGATGTGTACCCATGCCGGCGCCGGCGCCGCCACCATGCGCCCCGTCGTGCTGCAGGAGCCCAACGTCCGCAGCCGCGTCCTCAAGACCACAAGACCGGAGACCTCTCGATGCGCCACCCCCGCCGTGCCCTGCTTGCCGCTGCCGCCACCCTGGCGGTGTCCGCGTCCTTCACCGGCGCCGCCTTCGCCCAGGCCTACCCGGCCAAGCCCATCACCCTGATCGTGCCCAACCCGCCGGGCGGCGTGGTGGACACCTCGGCGCGGCTGCTCGGCGACCCGCTGGCCAAGCTGCTGGGCCAGGCGGTGGTGATCGAGAACAAGGGTGGCGCCAGCGGCAACATCGCCTACGGCCAGGTGGCCAAGGCGCCGGCCGACGGCTACACGCTGCTGATCAGCTACTCGGCCTACCACGTGGGCAACCCGTCGATGTTCAGCAAGATGCCCTGGGCGCAGAAGGACTTCGTGCCCGTGGCGCTGCTCACCGCGGCCACCAACGTGATCGCCGCACACCCCAGCGTGCCCGCGAACACGCTGAAGGAGTTTGTCGCCTACGTGAAGGCCAACCCGGGCAAGCTGAACTACGCCTCGCAAGGCATCGGCTCGCTGTCGCACGTGGGCACCGAGCTGCTGCAGGCCAACACCGGCACCGACATGGCCCACGTGCCCTACAAAGGCAGCGGCGCCGCGATCGCCGATGTGCTGGGCGGCCAGGTGCAGGTGTTCATGACCACGCCGCCTTCGGTGATGCAGCACGTGCAGGCCGGCAAGCTGAAGGCCTATGCGGTCACTGGCAAAAGCCGCCACCCCGGCCTGCCCAACGTGCCCACCACGGCCGAGGCCGGGCTGCCGGGCTTCGAGGTGGAGGCGTGGGTGGGTCTGTTCGCGCCGGCCGGCACGCCGCCGGCCGTCATCCAGCAGCTCACCGAGAAGGTGAAGGCCGCGCTGGCCACCCCCGAAGCCAAGGCCGTGGCCGAGAAGACCGGCATCGAGATCCGCTACATGGACCCGGCCGGCCTGGCCAACCTGGTGACGAAGGAAACCGACTACTGGGCCGGCGTCATCAAGGCCAAGAACATCAAGGCAGATTGAGCCCCGCCATGCCGCGCACCCACTACCGCATCGGCCAGATCGTGCCGAGCTCCAACACCACGATGGAGACCGAGATCCCGGCGATGCTGCGTGCGCGCGAAGGCGTGGCGCTCGAGCGCTTCACCTTCCACTCGGCGCGCATGCGCATGAAGCACGTCACCAAGGACGAGCTCGCGAAGATGGACGCCGACAGCGACCGCTGCGCGCTCGAACTGAGCGACGCCCGCGTGGACGTGCTGGGTTATGCCTGCCTGGTGGCCATCATGGCCATGGGCCGCGGCTACCACCGGCAGAGCGAACAGCGGCTGCGCGCGCTGACGCTGCAGAACGAAGGCCCGGCGCCGGTGGTGACGAGCGCCGGCGCGCTGGTCGAAGGCCTGCAGGCCCTGGGCGCGAAGAAGATCGCCGTGCTCACGCCCTACATGAAGCCGCTGACGCAGCTGGTGGTCGACTACATCGAGCACGAAGGCATCGAGGTGCTGGACGCGCTGAGCCTGGAGATCAGCGACAACCTGGCCGTCGGTGCGCAAGACCCGCGCGCGCCCATCGAGCTGAGCCAGCGCCTGAACATCGCCAACTGCGACGCCGTGGTGGTGTCGGCCTGCGTGCAGATGCCCAGCCTGGCCAGCGTGCAGCCCGTGCAAGACCGCATCGGCCTGCCGGTGGTGAGCTCTTCCGTCTGCACCACCTGGCGCATGCTGAAGGCGCTGCAGCTGCCGGCGGTGTCGCCAGGTGCGGGCGCCTTGCTGTCCGGCGCCTACTGATAGCGGCGGGGGCTGCTCGCATGGTCACCCGCGACGCGCTGCAAGGCCTGAAGGTGCTGGAGCTGGGCCAGCTGATCGCCGGCCCTTTCGCTGGCAAGACGCTGGCCGATTTCGGCGCCGACGTCATCAAGATCGAACCTGCCGAAGGCGGCGACCCGCTGCGCAAATGGCGGCTGCTGCGCGAAGGCACCAGCGTCTGGTGGGAGGTGCAGAGTCGCAACAAGCGCAGCGTGGCGCTGGACCTCAAGACGCCCGAAGGCCAGCAGGCCGTGCGCGCACTGGCGGCCGAGGCCGACGTGCTGATCGAGAACTTCAAGCCCGGCACGCTGGAAAACTGGAGCCTGGGTTGGGACGCACTGCACGCGCTCAACCCGAAGCTCATCATGCTGCGCATCAGCGGCTTCGGCCAGACGGGGCCGAACGCTGCCAAGCCCGGCTTCGGCGTGCTGGGCGAGGCCATGGGGGGCTTGCGACACCTCACCGCCGAGCCCGGCCGCGTGCCGGTGCGCGTGGGCGTGAGCATCGGCGACACGCTGGCCGCGCTGCACGGCGTGATCGGCGTGCTGACCGCACTGCGCCACCGCGAGGTGAACGGCGGCCAGGGCCAGATGATCGACGTGGCGCTGTACGAGAGCGTCTTCAACGTCATGGAAAGCCTGCTGCCCGAGTACGACGCCTTCGGCGCGGTGCGCGGCGCGGCCGGCAGCGCCTTGCCGGGCATCGCGCCCAGCAACGCCTACCGCTGCGCCGGTGAGGCCTACGTGCTCGTGGCCGGCAACGGCGACAGCATCTTTCGCCGCCTGATGCTTGCCATCGGCCGTGACGACCTGGCCCATGACCCGGGCCTGGCGCGCAACGACGGCCGCGTGGCGCGCGTGGCCGAGATCGATGCGGCCATCGAGGCCTGGACGCTGCAACGGCCCATCACCGAGGTCATCGCCACGCTGGAAGCGGCCGGTGTGCCCGTGGGCCGCATCTACACGGTGGCCGACATCGCCACCGACCCGCAGTACCTGGCGCGCGACATGATCGTGCAGACGCAAGACGTCGACGGCCGGCCCTTGAAGGTGCCCGGCATCGTGCCCAAGCTCGCGGCCACGCCCGGCCGCCTGCACAGCCCGGCGCCGCGCCTGGGCCAGCACACCGAGGCCGTGCTGGGCGCCGTGGCCGCTGGCCGCGGCTGGCCCACGCGCGCCGCGGCCAACGACGAAAGCTGAAGGCCCCTGCCATGCCCGCCCTGCCCGCCACCCGCATCCACGTGCACGAGGTCGCGCCGCGCGACGGGCTGCAGATGGAAAGCGTCTTCGTGCCCACCGATGACAAGGTGGCGTGGATCGACCAGCTCTCGGGCCTGGGCTACTCGAAGATCGAGGTCACGAGTTTCGTCTCGCCCACCGCCATCCCGGCGCTGCGCGATGCCGAGGCCGTGATGCGCCGCATCACGCGCGCGCCGGGCGTGGTCTACACCGCGCTGGTGCCGAATGCGCGCGGCGGCGAGCGCGCCATCGACGCCCGCGTGGACGAGTTCAACCTCGTGATGTCGGCCAGCGCCACGCACAACCTCGCCAACCTGCGCATGACGCAGGCGCAGAGCCTGCGCACGCTCACCGAGACCGCGCGCCTGGCCCAGCAAGCCGGCGTGGCGGTGAACGTCTCGCTCTCGTGCGCTTTCGGCTGCCCGATGGAAGGCGACGTGCCGCCGGCCGCCGTGGCCGACTGGGTGGCGCGCGTGGCCGATCTCGGCGTGCAGGGGGTGACGCTGTGCGACACCACCGGCATGGCCGACCCCGGCCAGGTGGGCGCGCTGTGCAGCGCCATCGCGCAGCAGCAACCCACGCTGGCGCTGACGGCGCATTTCCACGACACGCGCGGCCTGGGCGGTGCCAACGTCTACGCGGCGCTGCAAGCCGGCATCACGCGCTTCGACGCCAGCCTGGGCGGCATCGGCGGCTGCCCTTACGCGCCCGGCGCCAGTGGCAACGTGGCCACCGAAGACCTGGTGCACCTGTTGCAGTGCCTGGGCCTGGATTGCGGCATGCAGGCCGAGGCCCTGGCGCCGGCTGCATGGGCCTTGCGCGAGCTGCTGGGCCATGCCCTGCCCAGCGCCGTGGGCCGCGCCGGCCCGCGTTGGCAGCGCCACCCGCTGCCGGCCGACTTCGAGCAGATCCGCGAGCGCGCGCTGGCGCGCGAAGCCGCGCTGTAGTGCCCTTCCCCGTTCACCCCACAACAAGCACAGGAGACAAACCCATGGCCCGCTACGACCTGAACGTCAACGGCCAGCGCCGCCGCGCTGAAGCCGACGCCGATTCGCCGCTGCTCTACGTGCTGCGCGACCAGCTGGAGCTCAAGGGCCCGAAGTTCGGCTGCGGCCTGGGCCAGTGCGGTGCCTGCACCGTGCACATCGACGGCCAGGCCGTGCGCTCGTGCAGCTACCCCGTCAACGCCGTGGGCAAGAAGCCGGTGACGACGCTGGAAGGCCTGGGCAGCAGCCAGCAGCCTTCGAAACTGCAGCAGGCTTTCATCGACGAGCAGGCCGCGCAGTGCGGCTACTGCATCAACGGCATGGTGATGCAGGCGGCTGATCTGCTCAAGCGCACGCCCCAGCCCAGCGAGCAGCAGATCCGCGAGGGCCTGGCGATGAACCTGTGCCGGTGCGGCACGCACCAGCGCATCGTGCGCGCGGTGCAGCGGGCGTCTGGCCAAGCGGTGACGGCGTGAAGGAGGGCACCACCATGAACACTCCTGCACTGAACACCGGCCGCCGCCAGTTCCTCAGCCGCACCGCCGCTGCCACCGCCGCCAGTTCGGGCGCGCTGGTCGTCGGCTTCAGCTTCACCAGCGAGGCCACCGCGGCCGCCGCGCCCACGCTGGCCCCGCCCAAGGCCGTGGCCAAGGACCTGGTGGAGAGCTTCGTCGCCATCGGCAAGGACGGTGCCGTCACCGTGCATGTCGGCAAGGTCGACCTCGGCACCGGCACGCGCACGGCGCTGGCGCAGATGGCCGCCGATGAGCTCGACGTGGCCTTCGACCAGATCACCATGGTCATGGGCGACACCGGCACCACGCCCGACCAGTGGATGACGGGCGCCAACCTCACCATCTTCCAGGGCGGCACCGAGATGCGCCGCGCCTGCGCCACCGCGCGCGCCGCGCTGCTGGAGCGTGCCAGCGCCAAGCTGGGCCTGCCCGTGGCCGACCTGGTGGTGGTGAACGGCCGCGTGCATGCCAAAGCCGACCCCGCCAAGGCCGTGAGCTACAGCGCGCTGGTGGCCGAAGCCCCGCTGGCGCTGAAGGTCGACCCCAAGGTGGTGATGAAGCGCGCTGCCGACTACCAGGTGGTCGGCAAGTCGGTGCCGCGCGTGGACATCCCCGCGCGCCTGACGGGCGAGTTCCTGTACATGCAGGATTTCCGCCTGCCCGGCATGCTGCACGCGCGGGTGATCCGCGCCGCCGAGCTGGGCGCGCCGCTGCAGGGCTATGACGACAGCGCCGCGAAGAAGGTCAACGGCTACGTGCAGACCGTGCGCAAGGGCGATTTCCTCGCCGTGCTGGCCAAGACCGAGTGGGGCGCCATCAAGGCCATGCGCGCGATGAAGGTGCAGTGGGGCGCCGGCAGCGGCCTGCCCGAGCAGGCCACCGTCTTCGACCACTGGCGCACGCGCAAGGTGGCCAAGACCGAGATCACGCAGAAGGTGGGCGAGCCCGAGGCCACGCTCGCGGCCGTGGCCGCGGCGCCCAAGCGCGTGAAGGCGCGTTATGAATTCGCGGTGCAGACGCACGCCTCGCTCGGGCCCTCGTGCGCCGTCGCGCAGCTGAAGGACGGCCAGCTCACGGTGTGGACGGCCTCGCAGGCCACGCACTCGCTGGTGGACGAGATCGCGCCCATCGCCGGCGTGCCGAAAGACCGCATCCGCTGCGTCTACCTCGATGGCGCCGGCTGCTACGGCCGCAACGGCCACGAAGACGCCGCCGCCGATGCCGCACTCATCACCACGCTCACCGGCCACACCGTGCGTGTGCAGTGGATGCGTGATGACGAAACCGCGCGCGCGCCCAAGAGCCCGCCGCGTTCGATGGACTTCGAGGCCGGCCTCGACGCGCAGGGCAATGTGCTGGCGTGGAACAGCGATTTCTGGATCGCCCTGAACCACATCGTGGCCTTCAAGCCGCTGGACTTCCCGCTGCTGGCCGCCACCGACACCGGCTTGCCCAAGCCGGGCAACTGGGTGGGCTTTTTGTTCCAGAACGCCGGCATCCCCTACCAGCTGCCGGCCGTGCGCGTGCAGACGCGCCACGTCGAGCAGGCCTTCTTCCGCAGTGCCCACCTGCGCAGCCCGGGCCGCATCGAGAACAGCTTTGCCAACGAGAGCTTCATCGACGAACTGGCCTTCGCCGCCCAGGCCGACCCGGCCGAGTACCGCCGCCGCTACCTGAAGGACCCGCGCGCGCTGGCCGTGCTGGACAAGGTGCTGGCGCGTGCCAAGTGGCAGCCGCGTGTGGGCATCAACCCGGCGTCTTTAGGCGCGGGCGATGTCGTCAAGGGCCGCGGACTGAGCTACCTGCGCTACAACAACACCATCACCTACGTGGCCGCGGTGGCCGAGGTGGCCGTGAACCGCAAGACCGGCGAGATCCGCGTCGAGCGCGTGTGCGTGGCGCACGATTGCGGCCAGCTCATCAACCCCGACGGCACCGCCAACCAGGTGGAAGGCGGCGTGATCCAGACCGTCAGCCGCACGCTGCTGGAGCAGGTGCGCTGGGACGCGAAGCAGGTGCTCAGCACCGACTGGGCCAGCTACCCCATCCTGCGGCACGACCAAGTGCCGCGTGTGGAGGTCGATCTCATCGACCGCCCGGGTGAACCCAGCTGGGGCGCGGGCGAGCCCACGGCCTGCGCCATCCCGGCGGCCATCGGCAACGCGGTGTTCGACGCCACCGGCGCGCGGCTGCGCGCCGTGCCCTTCACGCCGCAGCAGGTGCTGGCGGCGCTGGCGAAGCCGGTCAGCGCCTGAGTCAGGCGGTCAGTTCGCCGATCAGCGTCTGCTTCAGGGCCTCGGCGGTGTCGTTGGGGCCCTGGCAGGTGCCGGCGGCGTGGTGGCCGCCGCCGCCGTGCTGCAGCATCAGCGCGCCCACGTTCACGGCGCTGCCGCGGTCGAAGATGCTCTTGCCCACCGTGTAGACGGTGTTGCTCTTCTCGCGGCCCCACATCACGTGCATGCTGATGTTGCACTGCGGGTACATCGCATAGACCACGAAGCGGTTGCCCGCGTAGATGGTGTCTTCCTCGCGCAGGTCCAGCACCACCAGCGGGCCGTGCACCTTCGCCACGCGCTCGATCTGCGCGCGGAAGAGCGCGTGCTGCGCGAAGAAGAGGTCCACGCGTTCCTTCACGTCGGGCAGCGCGAGGATGTCTTCGATGGGCATGTCGCGGCAGCAGTCGATGAGCATCATCATCAGCTGGTAGTTCGAGACGCGGAACTCGCGGAAGCGGCCCAGGCCGGTGCGCGCGTCCATCAGGAAGCTCAGCAGCTCCCAGCCTTTCGGTTCCAGCACGTCTTGCATGCTGAAGCCGGCCGAGTCGGCCTTGTCCACGGCTTCCATCATCGCGTCGCTGATGCGCGTGAAGCGGGCCTTGCCGCCATAGTGGTCGTAGACCACGCGCGCGGCGCTCTTGGCGTCGGGCTGCAGGATGTAGTTCGGGGTGGGCGCGCCGTTGTTGCGTTCGGCTTCGCTGGCGTGGTGGTCGAAACACAGCCCGCAGCCCGGCACGTAGGGCAGGTTGGTGATGATGTCGCGCTCGGTCACGGCCACCTTGCCGTCCTGCATGTCTTTCGGGTGCTGGAAGACGATCTCGCCCAGGAGGCCCAGTTCCTTCAGCAGCACGGCGCAGACCAGGCCGTCCATGTCGCTGCGGGTGATGAGGCGGTACTTGAGTTCGGCGGGGGCGTTCATGCAGAAAAGGCTCCTGGGCTGCGCGGTGGGGGCCGGCCGGCAAGGGGGCCTGCCAGGCGTGGCCGATCGAACGGCCGAGACAGAGGCCGCCATCTGGCTTATCGACCGCAGCGCACGGAGGCTTGAACCGGGTCGGTCCTCAAGCCGCAGCCCCCCGCCGCCGATATCGCCGACAGCGCCCGGGCATGCCGGTGCGCAAGCCTGGGCCCAGCGCTGCCATCGCGGCAGCGGGCCTCTTCGCCAGATGTTTGGAGATCTCCCATGAGCTTTCAGCGCCGTGGCCTCACGCTCGTCACCCAGATGTGGATCCCTGTGATCGTGCTGGTGGCCACCATCGCCGTGGCTGCGGCCTCGTCGCTGGCCCGCAGCCTTTCGCAGATTGCCAGCAGCACCGAGCTGATGGTGAAGCAGGAAACGAAACTCACGCTGCTGACCGGCGCGCAGGACCTCGCTGCCCTGCACGGGGCCCTGGCGGCCTCGGGCGAGGCCGCTGGCAAGCAGGACGCGGCCCAGCGTCTGAACGCGCTGACTGAGCAGCTGCGCCCGCTGATGCAGGACGACGAAGAGCGCCGTGCCGTGGAGCGCCTGGCGCCGCTGGTGGCTGCGCACGTGGGCCAGCCCAGCAACAGCAGCCTGGCCGCGGTGCGCGAAGCCGTGGCCGCGGCGCTGACGCTCGAGCAGCAGCGCAGTGCCGCGCTGCGCGAGCACATGGGGCAGCTGCGCCTGAACAACAACTACCTCACCATCGGCATCATGGTGGTGCTGTCGCTGGCCATGGCCGGCGGCACCTGGCACCTCATCCGCACCATCATCCACCCGCTGCTGCGCCTGGCCGACCGCGCCACCGCCATCGGCGCCGGCAACCTGGGCACGCCCATCGAGGTGAACCGCGGCGACGAGCTCGGCCAGCTGCAGCAGGCGCTGGCCGACATGCGCGACGGCCTGGCCGACATGGTGCGGCAGGCGCACCAAGGCGCCGACAGCGTGCAGACCGCGGCGGCCGAGATCGCCGGTGGCAACCTCGATCTCAGCCAACGCACCGAGACCACGGCCGCGCACGTGCAGCAGACGCACTCGGCGATGTCGGAGCTGGGCGTGGCCGTGCGGCACAGCGCGCAGAGCGCGGCCACCGCCAACCAGCTGGCGCAGAGCGCCTCGGCCGTGGCCCAGCGCGGTGGCGAGGTGGTGGGCCAGGTGGTCAGCACCATGGAGCAGATCAACAGCAGCTCGCGCAAGATCGCCGACATCATCGGCGTCATCGACGGCATCGCCTTCCAGACCAACATCCTGGCGCTGAACGCGGCGGTGGAAGCCGCCCGCGCGGGCGAGCAGGGCCGCGGCTTCGCGGTGGTGGCTGGCGAGGTGCGCAGCCTGGCCAGCCGCTCCGCCGAGGCGGCGCGCGAGATCAAGTCGCTCATCGGCGCCAGCGTCGAGAGCGTGGACGCCGGCACGCGTCTGGTGTCCGACGCCGGCAGCACCATGGGCGAGCTGGTGGCGCAGGTCAACCGCGTCTCCGACATCATTGGTGAGATCAGCGCCAGCACGGCCGAGCAGAGCCAGCACCTGAACGGTGTCTCGCAGAGCATGGAGCAGCTCGACCAGATGTCGCAAAGCAACGCGGCCCTGGTGGAAGAAGGCGCGGCGGCGGCCGAGAGCCTGAAGGAACAGGCCGTGAAGCTGCACCAGCTGGTGCGCCGCTATCGGGTGGACGTCAGTGCCGAACCTGTGCGCACCGCGGCGGTGCTGCCGCCATCGCCGCCCGTCACGGCCGCCGTGCCTGCCCCGAGCATGCGCGTGAGCCCCCCGCCGCCCAAGGCCGCACCGGCGCCGCGCGCAAGCCTGCCGCCGGCACCGGCCCGCGCAGCCCTGAAGACGCCGGCGCCTGCGGCCGCCAAGGCGCCGGCAGCGGCCCCAGCGCCCGCCCCGGCCCTGGCCGGCGGCGACGACAGCGACTGGGAAACCTTCTGACCCCTGCGGCCCGCCGCCGCGCTGTGTTCAGCGCGGCAGGTGGCGCAGCAGCACCGCCGCGCACAGCGCGCCGGCCAGCGCCATCGTGCCGGTGGCCCAGCCCGTGAACTGCCAGCCGCCCGCGGCGCTGGCCACCAGCGCCACCAGCGGCGGCCCGCCGAACTGGCCCAGCGCCGACCACTGCTGCATCCAGCCCACCGTGCTGGCCACCGTCTGCGGCCCGGGCGCGGCGCGCAGCGCCAGCGAGAACAGCGTGGCCGGGATCAGCCCGCCACCGCCCGAGAACACCAGCAGTGCGCCGTAAGCCAGCGCAGGCGGCAGCGCGGCGCCCGCGGCCAGGGCGCCGAAAGCGACCATTGCCCCCAGCGCCATGGCGGCGTAGCCGGCGCCCAGCAGCCAGCCCGCGCCCACGCCGCGCTGCAGCAGGCGCCCGGCGGCGAGGTTGCCGCCGATGTTGGCCGCGGCCACCACGGCGCTCAGCACACCGGTGAGGGCTGCACCCACGCCGGCTTGCGTCAGCAGCGTGGGCAGGAAGCCCACCACGGCCAGCCATTGCGCCGAGTACGCGGCAAAACACAGGGCCACGCCCCAGGGGCCGGGGCTGGCCAGCGTCAGCCGCACGCGCTGCCACCACGGCGTGACTGCACCGGGCGCGGCGGCCTGCGGCAGCCGCTGCGGCACGCTGCGCCACAGCACCGCCGCCATCAGCAGGCTCAAGGCCCCCAGCGCCCACCACCAGGCACGCCAGCCGAAAGCCGCCAGCGCCAGCGGCCCCAGCAGCAGCGCCAGCGCCGTGGCCAGCGGCATGTAGGCGCCCCACACACCCAGCATGGCGGCGGTGCGTGCCGGCGGCACCAGCGCCCGCACCAGGCCCGGCGCCGGCAGCACCACCAGCAGGAAACCCAGGCCCTCCAGCACACGGCTGGCCAGCAGCCAGGTGGCGGCCGAGGGGCCCTGCGCGGCGCCGCCGGCCAGGCTGGCGCCGCCCACCAGCAGCAGCCCCAGTGCCATGCTGCGGCGGCCGCCCAGGCCGTCGGCCCAGGCGCCCAGCACGAGCCCCAGCGCCATGCCTGCGCCCTGCACCACCGAGAGCAGAAAACCCGCCTGCACCAGCGTGAGCCCCAAGGCACCCTGCAGTGCGGGGATGGCCGGCGCGAGCTTGCCCACGTGCAGCGCGGCGCACACGCCCGCGGCCACCACCACCCAGGCCGCCCGGGTGCCGGGCTCGGCCGGTGGGTTCAAGCCGGGAGGTGGGGTGCGCGGGACGGCCATCGGGCGGCCAGTATCGCGGCAGGCATCATCCCGCCATGGCCACCTACCTGAACACCGACACCTGGGCCCGGCGCGAGGCCTTCGAGTTCTTCCGCGGCTTCGACCAGCCCGGCTTCAACGTCTGCGTGCGCGTGGACGCCGCGCCGATGAAGGCCGCCGTGGCCGCGCGCGGGCAGAGCTTTTCGCTCGCCTGTCTGTTCATCGCGCTGCGCCTGGCCAACCTGCACGAACCTTTCCGCTACCGGTTGGAAGAAGACGGCCGCGTGCGTGTGCACGAGGCGGTGCACGGCAGCAGCACCGTGCTGCGCGAGGACGAGAGCTTCGGCTTCTCGTACCTCGATCACACGCCCGACTGGGCCGCCTTCCATACCCAGGGCCAGGCTGCCGTGGCTGCGGCGCGTGCACGCGCCACCATGGCCGATGCGCGCGAGGCCGACGCCGGGCTGCTGTACTTCACCACCCTGCCCTGGCTGCACTTCACGAGCTTTGCGCACGCGCGCACCAGCGGGCGCGAACGTGGCATTCCGAAGATCGCTTTCGGCCGCGCCTTGGCCGAAGGCGCGCACCTGTGGCTGCCGCTCAGCGTGGAGGTACACCACGCGCTGATGGACGGCCTGCACGTGGGCCGCTACGTGCAGGCCTTCGAGGCCGCGCTGGCCGCGCCCGAGGCCTGGCTGGGCTGATTTCAGGCCGCGGCCAACGCAAGCCCCGCGATCTCAGCCCCCAGCCGGCCCACGTGCACCGCCGGGCCGTCGGCGTTGTGCAGCACGGCCACGGTGAGCGCCGGGCCCGGCAGCCAGATCAGCACCGACTTGAAGCCGTGGATGCCGCCGCCGTGCAGCAGCGCGGTCTGGCCGTGCAGCGTTTCGCGGCGCAGGCCGAAACCGTAGCTGTCTTTCTGCGCTGCGCCCTCGGGCGTGGTCATGCGCTGGTAGGTCTCGGGCCGCAGCACGCGGCCGCCGTGCAGCGCCAGGTTCCACTGCCAGAGCTCGTCCACCGTGCTCAGCAGCGCGCCGGCGGCGTGCGGCTGCGTCATGCTCACCAAGCCTGCGCGCCGGGCACCGCCGCCCTCAGCGGGGCGGCGCTCGCCATAGCCGGTGACCAGACCGGGGATGACCCGCTGCGGGTCTTCGTAGACCGTGCGCTTCAGCCCCAGCGGTTGCAGCATCGCGGCCACCTGCAGGTGCCAGGGCTGCTGCGTGATCGCTTCGATCACCGCGCCCACCAGCACGTAGCCCGAGTTGTTGTAGGCCCAGCCCGCGCCGGGCGCGAAATCCGCCGGCAGCGCGCTGAACTCGGCGATCAGCTCGGCGGTGCTGAGGTCGCGCCGCACGGGGCCGTGCATGTAGCCCGGGATGCCGGTGTAGCTCTTCACGCCTGACGTGTGGTTCAGCAACTGCGCCAGCGTGATGGCGGCGCCGTTCGGGTAGGCCGGCAGGAACCTCGCCAGCGGGTCGTCCAGTCGCGCGCGGCCCTGCTCCACCAGCTGCAGCAGCGCCGCGGCCGCGTACTGCTTGGTCACCGAGCCGATGCGCTGCACGTGTTCGGGCGCCAGCGGCACGCCCAGCTCGATGCTGGCCATGCCGCGCGCGCGCCGTGCCAGCACGGTGGGGCCGCGCGCCACCAGCACCGCCAGGCCGGGGCCGTCGGCGGCCACGCTGCGGGCCAGCAGGGCGTCCAGCGCGGGCAGCAGCTTCGTGGCGGGGTCGGCGGCCTGATCGGCTCGCGCCAGGCGGCTGGCCGGGGCCAGCGCCAGCGCACCGGCCAGGGCGGCGCCTTGGCGCAGCAGGCTACGCCGGGTGGTGAGGCTTGGCGATTCGTTCATGGGCGAGCGGTGGCGGAGGTGAGAGCCGTACTGTCGCGCCCTGGCCCGGTGCAGGCCAAGGCCTTGCGACAGGCCGTCGAATGGCGGGGCCAGGCCGGCAGGCAGCGCATGCACCGGGCTGGCACGCGCTTTGCGCCATCTCGGCCATGCCCACCGCCACCGACCGCCTCACCCTGCTGCTGGAAAGCACCGGCGAGGGCATCTTCGGCATCGACATGGCCGGCCGCTGCACGTTCGTGAACCGCGCTGCCGCCGTGGCGCTGGGTTACCGCACCGAAATGGTGCTCGGCTGCAACATGCACGAGCTCATCCACCATTCGCACGCCGACGGTCGCCACTACCCCGAGTGCGACTGCCCCATCTTCAACGCCTTCCGCCGCGGTCTGCCCTGCCGCATCGACGACGAGGTGCTCTGGCGCGCCGACGGCAGCAGCTTCCCGGCCGAGTACAGCAGCTACCCCGTCATCGAAGACGGCGTGGTGCAGGGCGCGGTGGTCACCTTCGTCGACATCACCGAACGCAAGCGCGCGCAAGAGCTGCTCAAGAAGACCAACGACGAGCTGGAAGCCCGCGTGGCCGAGCGCACCGCGCAGCTGCGCGACCTGGCCAACCACCTGGAGACGGTGCGCGAGAGCGAGCGAAAACGCATCGCGCGCGAGATCCACGACGAGCTCGGCAGCCTGCTCGTGGCGCTGAAGATGGACACGCACTGGCTCGGCCGCCGTGTCGAGGGCGAAGCCGCGCTGCAGGCCAAGTGCCAGGGCATGGGCCGGCTCATCGACACCGCGGTGGACAACGTCGGCCGCATCATCACCGACCTGCGGCCCAGCATCCTCGACCACCAGGGCCTGTGGGCGGCGCTGGAATGGCACGCGCAGGAGTTCATCGAAAGCAGCGAGCTCGACGCCACGCTGCAGGTGCACGTGGCGCGCGGCGTGCCGCCGCCCGAGGGCGGGCTTTCGATCGCCGTCTTCCGCATCTTTCAAGAGATGCTCAGCAACGTGGCGCGCCATGCGCGCGCGCGCAGCGTGCAGATGCGCATCACGGTGGACGACCCGCCCGAGCCCGTGCTCTACATCGACGTGCGCGACGACGGCGTGGGCGCCCCCGCCGCGGCGCTGGCCGACCCGCACAGCTTCGGCGTCATCGGCATGCGCGAGCGCGCTTCGCACTTCGGCGGGCGCGTGCTGATCGACAGCGCGCCGGGCCACGGCACGCGCGTGCGGCTGGTCATGCCGCTGGAAACCGCGTGAGCAAGATCCGCGTCCTCGTCTGCGACGACCACCTCATCGTGCGGCAGGGCATCCGCATGCTGCTGGCCGATGCGCCCGACATCAGCGTGGCCGCCGAAGCCGCCAGCGGCCCCGAAGCGCTGTCCGCCGTGCGCACCGGCGGCATCGACGTGGTGCTGCTGGACATCGCCATGCCGCAGCGAGACGGCCTGGACATCCTGCGCCAGCTCAAGAGCGAGGCGCCCAAGCTGCCCGTGCTGATGCTCAGCACCTACCCCGACCGCCAGTACGCGGTGCGCAGCCTGAAGCTGGGCGCGCAGGGTTACCTCAACAAGAGCCTGGACGCCGAGCAGATGGTGGAGGCCATCCGCCGCGTGGCGCGCGGCGGGCTCTTCATCACGCCCAGCGTGGCCGAGCTGCTGGCCGGCGCGCTGGCGCTGCCCGGGGCCGCGGCGGCGGAAGAGAAGCCGCTGGACGGCTTGCTCTCGCACCGCGAGTTCCAGGTCTTCCGGTTGCTGGCCGCTGGCCGCAGCGTGGGCGAGATCGCCGAGCAGCTGGTGCTGGCGCCCAACACCGTGAGCACCTACCGCGCGCGCATCCTGGAGAAGACCGGCGTGCGCAACGACGTGGAGCTGGCGCTGCTGGCCGTGCGGCAGGCGCTGCTGTAGCGGCAGCGCGCGGGTGCGGCAGGTTCAGCCGCTCAGCTGGCCGGCGGCGGCGCGCGCGATGCAGTCGAGCAGCGTGGCCTCTTCGTAAGGCTTGCCCAGCACCAGCGTGACACCGGCTTCGGCGGCAGCGGCCTTCAGCCGGTCGTCGGCCGAGGTGATCATGATGATGGGGATGTTCGCGGCCCGCGGGTGCGTGCGCACGTGGCGCGTGAGTGCAAAGCCGTCCATGTGCGGCATCTCGACGTCGGTGACGAGCATCAGCGGCACCTCGTCCTCGATGAGCTCGGCGGCCTGCTCGCCGTCTTCGGCCAGCACCACGCGGTAGCCGTGCTGCGCGAGCAGGCGGCTGGTCTTCACACGCACCACCTTGGAGTCGTCGGCCACCATCACCAGCGTCTCCGCGGGGGTGCGCGGCGGCACGGGGGCCGGTGGTGGGGCGGCCACCGTCGGCGCCGGGGCGGCCGCGGCGCGCGCAGCGGCCTCAGCGGCGGCATCGGCTTGAGCCTGGGCCAGGGCTTCGGCCTGGGCCCGCGCCTCGGCTTCGCGGCGCGCCTGCAACTCGGCCTCCAGCAGGGCCAGGCGGCGCTCGGCGGCGCGGGCTTCGGCGGCCTGGGCCTCGGCCGCGCGCGCAGCCAGTTCGGCGGCGCGCTGTTCGGCCTCGGCCGCCTCGCGGGCGGCTTGTTCGGCGGCCAGGCGCTCACCCTCACGGTAGGCGGCTTCCACGGCGGCGCGGGCTTCCGCCTCGGCCGCTTGTTCGGCTTCGCGCTCGGCCTGGCGCACGGCCTCGCGCTCGGCGGCGGCCGCTTGCGCGGCGGCTTCGGCCGCGGCTTTCTCTTCTGCGGCGCGTGCGGCGGCCACGCGTTGGGCTTCGGCCTGTGCGAGTGCCAGCGCCGCGGCTTCGGCCTCTTGCCGGCGTTCGGCTTCGCGGCGGCTGCGCCGCAGCGCCAGCGCCACCGACACCGCGAGCGTGCCCAGCACGCCCAGCCCGGCGATCCACAACAGGAATTCTTGGTTCATGCGTCTTCCATCGGCGCCCCCGGAGGCCGGTCTGCTGCGCCGCACCCGGCAGCTTAAGCCGGGGCCTGGGGCTGCGCGCGGACGCAGGCCCGGCCAGCGTGCGTTTTGCCCTGCGCCGCGCGCTGGCGCGGCCGCTGGTGTAGGGCCAGCCCTACACGGCTTTCGACCGGGCTTCGATTTTGCAAGGGGGGGTGACTGCCTACAGTCATCTGCAACCCCGAGGACCTGCCATGACCCAAGACCGCGACCCCTACGGCCTGTACGACGCCGACCGCCCGCTGCGCCTGGGCTGCCGCTGCGGCAGCCACGGCAGCGAGGCCGAACACGCCGCCGCCGAACTGCGCGCCCGCAGCGAGACGGCCAGCTTCGAGAGCGAATCGA
Organism: Rubrivivax sp.; assembly: GCA_051861265.1. GTDB lineage: Bacteria > Pseudomonadota > Gammaproteobacteria > Burkholderiales > Burkholderiaceae_C > Rubrivivax. The sequence continues at coordinate 369,127 of JBHYDA010000002.1, read as the reverse complement.
ACGCCTTCGTGGAAGCCACGCTGATCAAGGCGCTGTTCCCGCAGGACGCGCTGCGCCGAAAGTTCCTGCGCGCCGTGGGCCGCAACACCGCGATGGCGGCCATCGGCAGCGTGCTGCCCATCGCCTCGATGCAGGCGCTGGCGCAGGACAAGATGGGTCCGATCGAGAAGAAGGATCTGAAGATCGGCTTCATTCCCATCACCTGCGCCACGCCGCTGATCATGGCCAAGCCGCTGGGCTTCTACGAGAAGCAGGGCCTGAACGTGGAGGTGGTGAAGACCGCGGGCTGGGCGCTCATCCGCGACAAGATGATCAACAAGGAGTACGACGCCACGCACTTCCTGAGCCCCATGCCGCTGGCCATCAGCCTGGGTCTGGGCAGCACCGCCACGCCGATGAACGTGGCCACCATCCAGAACACCAACGGCCAGGCCATCACGCTGAGCGTGAAGCACAAGGACAAGCGCGACCCGAAGAGCTGGAAGGGCTTCAAGTTCGCGGTGCCCTTCGAATACAGCATGCACAACTTCCTGCTGCGCTACTACGTGGCGGAAGCGGGCCTGAACCCCGACACCGACATCCAGATCCGCGTGGTGCCGCCGCCCGAGATGGTGGCCAACCTGCGTGCCGGCAACATCGACGGCTTCCTCGGCCCCGACCCCTTCAACCAGCGCGCGGTCTTCGAGGAGGTGGGCTTCATCCACCTGCTCACCAAGGAGCTGTGGAACGGCCACCCCTGCTGCGCCTTCGGCACCAGCACCGAGTTCATCCAGAGGAACCCCAACACCTTCATCGCGCTGTACCGCGCCGTGCTCACCGCCGCGGCCATGGCGCGCAAGCCCGACAACCGCGAGTTGATCGCCAAGGTCATCAGCCCGCAGGCCTACCTGAACCAGCCCGAGACCGTGGTGGCACAGGTGCTCACCGGCAAGTTCGCCGACGGGCTGGGCAGCGTGAAGACCGTGCCCGACCGCGCCGACTTCGACCCCATGCCCTGGCAGAGCATGGCCGTGTGGATGCTCACGCAGATGCAGCGCTGGGGCTACATCAAGGGCGACGTGAACTACAAGCAGATCGCCGAGAAGGTGTTCCTGCTGACCGACGCCAAGAAGCACATGAAGGCGCTGGACATGCCGGTGCCGGCGGGCGCGTACCCGAAGTTCACGATCATGGGCAAGGTCTTCGACCCCGAGAAGGCCGCCGCCTACGCCAACAGCTTCGCGATCAAGAAAGCCTGACGTGAAGGCTTCCTTGGACCTGCGCGCGGCGCTGCTCTCGCTGCTGCTGCTGGGCGTGATCCTCGGCGTGTGGCACCTGGCCACGCTGCCCAGTGCCGCACCGGCCGCGCCCGCAGCAGCTGCGGCAGCGCTCACGCCCGAGCAGATCGAATACGCCAAGCTCATGGGCAAGGACCCGGCCGCGCTGGCGGCCGGCAGCGGTGGCACGCCCACGCAGAAGGCTGGCTTCCCCACCTTGGCGCAAATGGGCAGCGTGGTCTACAAGCACCTGAGCAGCCCCTTCTACGACAACGGCCCCAATGACAAGGGCGTGGGCCTGCAGCTCGCCTACTCGCTGGGCCGCGTGGCGCTGGGTTACTTGCTGGCCGCACTGGTGGCCATCCCGCTGGGTTTCGTCATCGGCATGAGTCCGCTGATCTACCGCGCACTCGACCCTTTCATCCAGGTGCTCAAGCCCATCTCGCCCCTGGCGTGGATGCCGCTGGCGCTCTACACCATCAAAGACAGTGCCATCAGCGGCATTTTCGTCATCTTCATCTGCAGCATCTGGCCGATGCTCATCAACACCGCCTTCGGTGTGGCCAGTGTGCGCAAGGAGTGGTTGAACGTGGCGCGCACGCTCGAGGTGAGCCCGCTGCGCAAGGCCTTTGAAGTGATCCTGCCCGCCGCCGCGCCCACCATCCTGACGGGCATGCGCATCAGCATGGGCATCGCGTGGCTGGTGATCGTGGCCGCCGAGATGCTGGTGGGCGGCACGGGCATCGGCTACTTCGTGTGGAACGAGTGGAACAACCTGAGCCTGCCGAACGTGATCTTCGCCATCCTGATGATCGGCATCGTGGGCATGCTGCTCGACCTGATGTTCGCCAAGCTGCAGAAGGCGGTGACGTATGCAGACTGAAGCGCAACAACAGCCCGAGTTCCTGAAGGTCGAAGGCCTGGCCAAGGCCTACCCCGGCGCGAAGGAGCCCGTCTTCGAAGGCGTGAACTTCGACATCGCGCAGGGTGAGTTCGTCTGCATCATCGGCCACAGCGGCTGCGGCAAGACGACCATCCTCAACGTGCTGGCGGGCCTGGAAAGCGCCACATCCGGCCACGTGTTCATGGACCGCCGCGAGGTGGCCGGCCCCAGCCTGGAGCGCGGCGTGGTCTTCCAGGGCCACGCGCTGATGCCCTGGCTGACGGTGCGCAAGAACATCGCCTTCGCCGTGCGCAGCAAGTGGCCGAACTGGAGCCGCGCGCAGGTGGACGAGCACGTCGAGAAGTACGTCAAGCTCGTGGGTCTGAGCGGCGCCATCGACAAGAAGCCCAGCGCCTTGAGCGGCGGCATGAAGCAGCGTGTGGGCATCGCACGCGCCTTCGCCATCCAGCCGCGCATGCTGCTGCTCGACGAGCCCTTCGGCGCGCTGGATGCGCTGACACGCGGCACGATTCAAGACGAGCTGCTGCGCATCTGTGCCGAGACGCACCAGACGGTGTTCATGATCACGCACGACGTGGACGAGGCGATCCTGCTCGCCGACCGCATCCTGCTGATGAGCAACGGCCCGCAGGCCCGCGTGGCCGAGATCGTGAAGAACACGATGGGCCGCGAACGCACCCGCGCCACGCTGCACCACGACCCGCAGTACTACCGCATCCGCAACCACCTGGTCGACTTCCTGGTGGCGCGCAGCCAAGACCTCTCGCACGGCCGCGCGCCGGCGCAGCCCGTCACCGTGAGGCCGGGCCTGGATGCCGAGCCCCCGGAACCCACCGCACCCCGACCCGAACCCATCCCCCTCAGGAGAATCGCATGAGCCGCCTTGCCGTCACCGAAAAGATCATCACCACCAAGGTCACGAAGGGCCTGAAGTGGAGCGACGTCGCCGCGAAAGTGGGGCTCAGCAAGGAGTGGGTCACCGCCGCCTGCCTGGGGCAGATGACGCTCACGCCCGAGCAGGCCGGCGTGGTGGGCGAGATCTTCGGGCTGACCGAAGACGAGAAGAAGTGGCTGATGGTGGTGCCCTACAAGGGCAGCCTGCCGACGAGCGTGCCGACCGATCCGCTGATCTACCGCTTCTACGAGCTGGTCAGCGTGTACGGCACCACCTTCAAGGAACTCATCCATGAAGAGTTCGGCGACGGGATCATGTCGGCCATCGACTTCAAGATGGACTTGAAGCGCGAGGCCAACCCGATGGGCGATCGCGTCTCCATCGTGATGAGCGGCAAGTTCCTCCCCTACAAGACTTACTGAAGAGCGACGCGCTGCGCGCGCGCCTTCAGTCCTCCTTGTTCAAGCCGACACGGCTGCGCCGTGCGGCTCAACGCGTCGCACGGTCTTTTTTCCTTTGATTGGAGTTGGCATGGATCGCACTTCTTCTCTTGCGCGCCGCGGTGCGCTGAAGGCCGGCCTCGCTGGCGCGTTGGCCGCGCCAGCTTTGGCGTCGGCACAAGGCAGCTTCAACTGGAAGATGACCTCGGCCTACCCGAAGGGCTCGCCCTTCTACATGGACGGCCCCGGCTCGGCCACCGACCTGGCCAAGCGCATCCGCGAGATGTCGGGCGGGCGGCTGAACATCCAGGTCTTCGGCGCGGGTGAACTCATCCCGGCCTTCGAAGGCTTCGACGCCGTGCGCGCCGGCACCGTGGAGATGAACCACGCCAACGCCTACTTCTGGACCGGCAAGACCTTCGCCGCGCAGTACTTCACCGCCGTGCCCTTCGGCATGAACTTCCAGGGCATCAACGGCTGGCTCTACGACGGCGGCGGCATCGACCTGTGGAACGAGGTCTACGCGCCCTTCGGGATGATCGCCATGCCCTGCGGCAACACCGGCGTGCAGATGACGGGCTGGTTCAAGAAAGAGATCAAGACGGTGGCCGATCTCAAGGGCCTGAAGATGCGCATCCCGGGCCTGGCGGGCAAGGTCTACGCCAATCTCGGCGTGGACGTGAAGGTGCTGCCGGGCGGTGAGATCTTCCCTGCGCTGGAGCGCGGCGTCATCGACGCGGCCGAGTTCGTCGGCCCCTTCCAAGACCGGCGCCTGGGCCTGCACAAGGCCGCGAAGAACTACTACACCACGGGCTGGCACGAGTCGTCCACGGTGTCGGAACTGCTCATCAACAAGGCGGCCTGGGCCAAGTTGCCGAAGGACCTGCAGAGCATCGTCGAGAACGCGGCCGCGGCCTGCAACGTCATCGGCGAAGGCTGGTGCCAGAAGGCCAACAGCGACGCGATGGAAGACCTCATCAAGAACCAGGGCGTGATCGCGCGCCCGCTGCCGGATGCCGTGATCGCTGCGCTGCGCGCCGAAACCAACAAGGTGCTGGCCGAGGCCGTGGCCAAGGACCCGCTGACGAAGAAGGTGCACGACAGCTACATGGCCTTCAAGGCCAAGTACGACCGCTGGAGCGAGGTCAGCGAAGAGGCCTACCACCTCAAAGTACGCGGCTGACGGCGGGGCGGCGGCATGTGGACCACGCTATCCGCCGCCCAGCGGCGCATCGAGCGCTTCATCGATCTCATCGGCCAGCTCACGCTGTGGCTCACGCTGGCCATGGTGCTGCTGGTGGCGACCAACGTGCTGCTGCGCTACGCCTTCAGCTTCGGCTCGGTGTGGGCGCAAGAGCTGGAGTGGCACCTGCTCGCCGCCGTCATCCTGCTGGGCATGAGCTACTCGCTGCAGCGCGGTGAGGCTGTGCGGGTGGACGTGTTCTACGCCGGCTTCAGCCCCGGCAAGAAGTTTCTGGTGAACCTGTTCTCGCTCTTGCTCACGCTGGTGCTGGCGGGTCTCTTCATCAAGCTCTCGTGGGGCTATGTGATGCAGGCCTATGCCATCGGCGAGACCTCGGCCGACCCCGGCGGCATTCCTTTCCGCTGGGCGGTGAAGGGGCTCATACCGCTCGGCTTCGCGCTGCTCTTCGTGCAGACGCTGGGCGCCTTGGCCAAGCTGCTGGTGGACGAACGCCTCCGCCGCAACCCTGAAAGCAGCACCCCGGAAGCCGCCCATGTTTGAGACGCAAACGCTCAGCCTGCTGATGCTGGCAGGCTTCTTCGTGCTGCTGATGCTGGGCGTGCCGGTGGCGCTGTCGTTGGCGGCTGTGGGCTTCGGCTTCGGCTGGCTGGGCTTCGGCGACGGGCTCTTCAACCTGCTGCCGGCGCGCATCTACGGCGTGGTGGCGGGTTACCAGTGGATGGCCATCCCGCTCTTCGTCTTCATGGGCGTGATGCTGGAGAAATCGCGCCTGGCCGACGACCTGCTCGACGTGATGGGCCACCTGGCCGGTGGCGTGCGCGGCGGCATGGGCGTGGGCATCGTGCTCTTCGGCGTGCTGATGGGCGCCACCACGGGCATCGTCGGCGCCACCATCGTCACCTTGGGCCTGCTCACGCTGCCCACGCTGCTCAAGCGCGGCTACAGCAAACCGATCGCCTGCGGCACCATCTGCGCCAGCGGCACGCTGGGGCAGATCATCCCGCCCAGCCTCATCCTCATCCTGCTGTCCGACATCATGCAGCTGAGCGTGGGCACGCTCTTCGCCGCGGCCGTGGGCCCGGGGCTGCTGCTGGCGGCGGTCTACATCATCTTCCTGCTCGTGCTGGGCATGCTGAAGCCCGACTTGATGCCCCCGCTGCCGCAGGCCGAGCGGGATGCCGTCAGCCGGCGCCAGCTGTGGGTGCGCTTCTGGAAGGTGGTGGTGCCGCCCATCCTGCTGGTGGTGGCGGTGCTGGGCAGCATCGTCGGCGGCATCGCCGCGCCCACCGAGGCGGCCTCGATGGGCGCCGTGGGCGCCATCCTCATCACCGCGGGCGCGGGCCGCTTCAAGTGGCAGGTGCTGAAGGACGTGGCGTTGGAAACCGCCAAGATCACCGCGGTGATGATGTTCATCCTGCTGATGGCGCAGGTGTTCGCGCTGGCCTTCCGCGGCCTGCACGGCGAGGACCTCATCGTGAAGATGTTCGAGTGGTTGCCCGGCGGGGTGAACAGCGACATCTGGTTCATGATGGCGCTGATCTTCGTGCTCGGCTTCTTCATCGAGTGGATCGAGATCAGCTACATCGCGGTGCCGCTGTTCATGCCGGTGCTCATCAACCAGGGTGTCGACCCGGTGTGGCTGGCGATGCTGATCACCGTCAACCTGCAGAGCAGCTTCCTCACGCCGCCCTTCGGCTGGGCGCTGTTCTATCTGAAGGGCGTGGCGCCGCCCGAGGTGGGCATCAAGGACATCTACAAGGGCGTGGCACCGTTCATCGTGCTGCAGGGCTGCACGCTGGCGCTGGTGTTCTTCTACCCGCAGATCGCGCTGTGGCTGCCCAAGGCCATCGGCTGGTGACGGAGGCTGCGATGAACGAACAGCGCCCGCCGCTGCCGCCCTTCAACGAAGCCAGCGCCAGGCAGAAGGTGCGCGGCGCCGAAGACGCCTGGAACACGCGCGACCCCGAGGTCTGCGCCCGCGTCTATACCGAAGACACGCGCTGGCGCAACCGCGCCGAGTTCCCGGTGGGGCGTGAGGAGGTGAAAGCCTTCCTGCGCCGCAAGTGGGCCCGCGAGCTTGACTACCGGCTCATCAAGGAACTGTGGGCGTTCACCGGCCCCGTGATCGCCGTGCGCTTCGCCTACGAGTGGCACGACGATGCCGGCCAGTGGTTCCGCAGCTACGGCAACGAGAACTGGGCTTTCAACGAGGCCGGGTTCATGACCCACCGCCACGCCAGCATCAACGACCTGCCCATCAGTGAAGCCCAGCGCCTCTTCTTCTGGCCGCTGGGCCGGCGGCCCGACGACCACCCGGGCTTGAGCGAACTCGGCCTCTGAAGATCAGACCCGCGCCGTGCGGCGCATGCCCATCGAGCTGAGATACAGCAGCCCCGCGGGCAGCAGGCCCAGGAAGATCACCGCGGCCGCGTCGGTCTCGCCGTTGCTGCCAGCGGCCAGCATCACGAAAGCGCCCAGGTGCAGCCCGGCGGCCCACTTCAGCGCCTGCTCGCGGCTCAGCGCCCGCAGCTTGTTGTGCAGCGGCAGGCGCAGCGCCACCGCGGCGGCCAGCATCAGGCCCAGCAGGCCGGTGAACGTGTGGTCTGAGACCTCGTCGACGAAGGCGCTGGCCAGCAGCCCCAGCACCAGTGCGCCACCGGCGAACAGCGTGTAGAGGCCGCCCACCGCGGCGTGCAGCCGGGCGCCGGGTTCCACCGGGGGCCAGGTGCCGCCCACGGCCTGCACGGTGGCGCCGACCAGGTCGCGCACATCGGCGTCCAGCCGCGTGGTGCGCACTTCCATGCTGTTCAGCAGGCGCAGGCCCTGCAGGTCGTCGGGCAGGTCTTGGGCGGCCGGCAGGCGGGCGCCGTCCAGCAGCACGGGGATGACGCGGATGCCGCGCCGCAGCGCCTCGGCCACTTCGATGCGCACCCAGTCGCGTTCGTCGTGGATGCGCGCCGGCTGGCCTTCGCGCTCGCCCACCCAGCGCTTGCCGATGAGGGCCACCACCACCTCGCAGCCCTGCACCACGTCGCGCAGGCGCCGGGCGAAGTCGGCGCCCGGTGCGATGTCGTGCACGTCCATGAAGAGCTGGTCGCCGCCCAGATGGTCGGCCAGGCGGTCGTGGATGGCGTGCGAGTAGCCGGCAGCGTCGTCGCGGCGGTAGCTGATGAAGATGCGTGAGCGGGCCATGGTGATCTCTCCTGGCGGTGCCGCTGTCGTGCATCGACTTGCGGCGGGTGGCGCGGTGATGAGCGAAGGTGCTCACCGCATGGCCTGTATTTCGCCACCCCGCCTCCGCGCTGCGAAGGAGACCGAGGGATACCTCGGCGCGCGTTCAGCGCGTGTTTCTAGGGGGTGGCGTCCACCACCCGCGCGGGGTCGATCTCGCGCAGCCGGTGGTCGACGTAGTACCCGCCGAACTCCGTGTACTGCAGGAAACCGCGGCCGCAGGCAGCGCAGGCCCACACCTCACACCGGTTGTACGGAAAGAAGGCTGGCGCGATGGGCGCGTGCGGCGATTCGTAGCGCGAGCCCTCGGCGTGGAACTCGGCCACCGTGGGCTCGGCTTCGTCGGGGTCGCGCAGCGTGCCCAGCTTCAGCAGGCGCGGCGCGCCGGTGTTCTCGCCCAGCGGGCCGGTGATGCTTTCCCACCCCGGCGCGTGCAGCGCCGTGCAGTCGCAATCGGGCGGCGTGGCCGCCGGGCAGGGCAGGCGGCGCAGGTCGGCCGCCGTCAGGCGTGTGGCGTTGGCCAAGCGGGGCTCAGTCTGCCTTGATGTTGTTGGCCTTCACCACCTGCGCCCAGGTGTCGATCTGGCGCTCGATGAAGGCCTGCCCCGCCGCCGGCGTGCCCAGGTTCACGGTGATGCCCTGCGCCGCGAGCTTGGCCGCCACATCGGGCTGCTGCATGGCCTTGTTGATCTCGGCGTTCATGCGCGCCACGATCTCCGGCGGCGTCTTGGCCGGGGCCAGCACCGCCCACCAGGCCGGTGCGTTGAAGCCGGCGTAGCCGCTCTCGGCCAGCGTGGGCACGTCGGGCAGTTGCGGGCTGCGCTTGTCGGTGGTGACGACCAGCGGGCGCAGGCGCTTGCTGTCGATGTGCGGCTTGGCCACGAAGATGGAGCCGATGGACAGCGGCACGTGGCCGGCGATGGCGTCCTGCATCAGCGGGCCGCCGCCACGGTAGGGCACGTGCGTGAGGTCGAAGCCGTTGCCCTTGGCCAGCAACGTCACCGCCAGGTGGCCGAGGCTCCCGTTGCCGATGGTGCCGTAGCTGACGTTCTTGTTCGCCTTCACGGCGGCCACCACGTCGGCGAAAGTCTTGTAGGGCGTGTCGGCGTGGGTGGAGATCACCATCGGGCTGGTGCCCAGCATCGCCACGGTGGCCAGGTCCTTGCGCGTGTCGAAAGCCAGGTTGGGCTGCAGCGCCGGGTTCACGGCGTGGCTGTCGAAGACCACCGCGAAGGTGTAGCCGTCGGCCGGCGACGCCGCCACCTGGCCCGCGCCGATGCTGCCCGAGGCCCCGCCCTTGTTCTCGACGATGACGGTCTGGCCCAGTTGCGCCTGCAGCGCCGGCGCGAGGATGCGCGAGACCTGGTCCACCGAGCCGCCGGGCGGGAACACCGCCACCAGCTTGATGGGCTGCTTGCCCGGCCAGGCCTGGGCCAGGGCGGCGGTGGGCAGCACGGTGGCGGCCAGCAAGGCGGTGGCGAGCAGGGTGCGCAGGGGCAGGCGGCGTTGCATGGTGGGGCGGTCTCCGGTGGGGTGGTTCGATGTCGCGGGAAAGCCGCGCAGGCTGCCTGCACGCGGGCCTGCGGGGCAGCGGAGAACTACGTATCGCGGGTATGTCCGAGGGTCGGGGGCGGTGTCGACCCAGCCGTCATCGCCGCGACACGGCGCGGTCACGGGCGCTGCCTAGCGTGCGGGTTTTCATCGCACGCAGGAGTGTTGCCATGGGTCGTCCGAATGTTCTCAAGCCCCGGCCGCCGGCCGGCACCAGCCGCCGTGGCTTCTTCCAGCGCTCGGGCTCGGCCGCGGTGGCGCTGGTCTCGGTGGCCGCGTTGCCGCTGTCGGCAGGCAAGGCCAGCGCTGCGGCCGATTCCCGCCTCGGCACGGGTGTGTTCCAGCACGGTGTGGCCAGTGGCGACCCGCTGTCCAACGCCGTGGTGCTGTGGACGCGCATCACGCCGGCGGCCACGCGTGGCGCGCCCCAGGCCAGCCATGCGGTGCGCTTCGAGCTCGCCACCGACCCGGGCTTCACCAACATCGTGGCGCGCGGCGCCACCACCACCGACGCGGCGCGCGACTACACCGTGAAGGTCGACCCTGCGCGCCTGCGCCCGGCCACCACCTACTACTACCGCTTCCACGCCGAAGGCGAGACCTCGCCCATCGGCCGCACGCGCACGCTGCCCGTGGGCGCCACGCCGCGCCTGCGCATCGCCGTGGCCAGCTGCTCCAACCACGCCGCGGGCTACTTCAACGCCTACCGCCGCATCGCCGAGCGCGCCGACCTGGACCTGGTGCTGCACCTGGGCGATTACCTCTACGAATACGGCCCGAACGAGTACGGCAGCGTGCGCACGCCCGAGCCCGCGCGCGAGATGGTGACGCTGTCCGACTACCGCCAGCGCCACGCCCAGTACAAGCGCGACGCCGACCTGCAGGCCGTGCACCGCCAGCACCCCATGGTGTGCATCTGGGACGACCACGAGGTCACCAACGACGCCTGGGTGGGCGGCGCCGAGAACCACACCGAAGGCGCCGAGGGCACCTGGCCCGAGCGCGTCAACGTGGCCCTGCAGGCCTACTACGAGTGGATGCCCATCCGCACGCCCGACGTGCGCCCGGGCACGCCCGACCTGCGCCGCAACCAGCGCGCTTTCCGCATCGGCGACTTGGTGGAGCTGGTGATGCTGGAAGAGCGCCTGAGCGCGCGCTCGCAGCAGCTGGCCGCCACCGTGCCCACGCCCTTCGGCAACGGCTTCGTGCAGACCGGCGAGTTCCTCAACCCGGCGCGCACGCTGCTGGGCGCCGAACAAGAGGCCTGGCTGGCTGCCCGTCTGCGCCAGACCCCGGCGCGCTGGAAGTTCATCGGCCAAGGCGTGATGTTCGCGCAGCTGAAGCTGCAGGGCGCGCCGCTGGCGGCCGGCGGTGGCGTCTTCGTGAACACCGACCAGTGGGACGGCTACCAGCCCGCACGCGACCGCCTGTACGACGTGCTCAAGGGCAGCAACGGCCAGCCCGGCGTGGACAACGTGGTGGTGCTGACCGGCGACATCCACAGCAGCTGGGCCGCCGACCTGACGCAGGACCCGAACAACGCCAACGTCGCCAACGGCGGCTACAACGCCGCCACCGGCGAAGGCTCGCGCGCGGTGGAGTTCGTCTGCACCAGCATCACCTCGCCGGGCCTGCCCGACCCCAACGGCAGCACCGCGGCTTTCCTGCGCAGCGTGAACCCGCACTTCAAGCACATCGAGTTCACGCAGCGCGGCTACATGCTGCTGGACGTGACCCCGGCGCGCACCGTGTGCGAGTGGTGGACGGTGGACACCGTGGCCAGCGTCAGCAACGTGCAGACCTTCGCGACGGCCTTCGAAGTGGCGCACGGCAGCAACCGGCTGCAGCCCTCGGCGCAGACCACGCCGCCGGCGAACGTGCCGCCCCTGGCGCCCTGAGGGCGCCAGCCTCTTCGAAATTCGCGCTCTGAGGCGCGCCGCGAGCCTGGGCTCGCGCGCGCTGCTTCAGCGTCCTGGCTTTTGGGGCGGCTTGCCACCGCCGGCGGCAGGCGCCGGGCCGCTGCCGGCCGGGCGCGTGCGTTCACCCGCGGGCAGCGGGGCGCGCGGGGCATCGCGGCGTGGGCCGCGGTTGTCGCGGCCATCGCGGCCGCCGCCGAAATCACGCGGGCCGCGGTCGTCGCGGCGCGGTTCGGGGCGGCTGTCGGGCCGGGGCTCCGGGCGTGCTTCCTGGCGCGGATCGGGGCCGCGCGCTTCACGCTCCTGACGCGCCTGCGCGAGGCGGCTGTCGAGCTCGGCTTCGCTGATGCGCTTGAGCACGCAGAAGTTGGCCTTGGTCAGCGTGCTGCCCTCGAAAGCGCGCAAGAGCTGCGCACGCTCGCGGCGCGCTTCCAGCTCGGCCGGGGGCAAGGAGGGCTGGCGGGGTTCGCGCGGTTCGCGGGGTTCACGCACTTCACGCACTTCACGCGGGCCCTGCAGCGCCGCATCCGCGGCAGCGGGCGTGGCCCCTTCCGGCAGGGCGGCGCGTGGCGGGCGCTGGGGGCGGTCTGGGCGATCTGGACGGTCGGGCCGAGGTGGCCGCGGTGGGCGATCGCCCGGGTTGCCGCGCGGGCCGCGTTCGCCCTGTGCGGGCCGGGGGCCGCGTGCTTCTTGCGGCGGCCGCGGGCCGCGGGGTGCGCCATCGGGCCGGGGCGGGCGCGGGGGGCGCGGCGGGCGGGCTGCATCAGGGCTTCCATCGGCCGGGGCCGTGGCGCCTTCGCCCGTGGGCGCGCCACCGCCGGCAGCACGCGCGGCACGGGCCGCTTCACGGTAGGCCTGGCGCTGCGCCTCGCGCTCGGCCAGCCGCTTGGCCTCGACGATGCCGCGCCGGCGCTCCACCTCGGCGGTGGCGGCCACGCGGTGTTCTTCGGCCACTTCACCGGCGGGCTGGCCGTCGAGGTCGTGGCGCGTGGGCGTGCCCACCAGTGCCTTCAGGTAGGCGGTGCTGGTGGTGTGGCGGTGCAGGAAGATGCTCAAGGCCTTCTTCGTGAACACGCCCGGCGCACGCGCCTGGATGTCTGCCTGGATGCGCAGCTTCAGCGGCAGCGCGCGCGGTGCGCCGAAGAGCAGCGGGAAGTGCGCGGCCAGGGCCTTGGCCACGGCGGCCGGGCTCATCTCGGGCGCGGCTGTTTCGCCAGCGGCTGCGTCTGGCGTTGCGGCGCTTTCGGGCGTTGCTTCGACCGGCGTTTCATCAGCCGATTCGGCAGCCGGTTCGTCCGTCGTTTCGGCAGGCGCTTCCGCGGATGCCTCTACGGATGCCTCGGCAGGCGCATCGGCGTGTGCTTCAGCCGTCGATTCAGCAGGCGTGGGCGCAGCGGCCTCGGTGCTGGCTGGCGCAGGTGTCTCGGGGGCCGCCGCTGCGGCCACGGGCGCGGGGGCAGGTGCGCCGGGGGCGGCGTCTTCGGGCAGCGGAGGAACGGTGGTGTCGGACATGGCCAGGGGGCAAAGGGCTGCGGCAGTGCAGGGGGCCGATTGTCATCGCGATCAGTCATCGCGTTCCGGTCAGCGCTGGCAGCGGCCGTTTCAGCGGTAGGCGCGGGCCAGTTCTTCGGCTGGCGTACCGCGCCAGTAGCGCCAGCGCAGCGTCCACATCAGCCAGATGGTGCGCCAGGCGCCGCGGGTGTCCCAGCGCCGGCCCGAGGTGGTGACCCGTTCGCGCAGGCAGGCCGGCCGCGCGATGCGTCGCAGCCGACTGCAGAGCTCGATGTCTTCCATCAGCGGCAGCGGCGCGTAGCCGCCGATGTCGCGGAAGAGCACGGTCTCGATGAAGAGCGCCTGGTCGCCGGTAGCGATGCCCGTCAGCCGCGAGCGCCAGTTCATCAGCCGCGCCACCACGGGCAGCCAGCGCGAGCGGCCTTCGATGTGCACGTCGAAGCGCCCCCAGCGCGCGCCGCTTTGCAGTGCGACGGCGATGGCGGCATCGGCGTGGGGCGGCAGTTGCGTGTCGGCGTGCAGGAAGAGCAGCGCCTCGCGCGTGGCGGCTGCCGCGCCGGCGTTCATCTGCCGCGCGCGTCCGCGTTCGCTGGGCACCACGCGGCAGGCCAGCGGCGCGGCCAGTTCGGCCGTGCCATCGGTGCTGCCGCCATCGACGACGATGACTTCGTGCCCGGCCGCGCGCAGCGGCGCCAGTGCCTGCAGCGTGGCCGCGATGCCGGCGGCTTCGTTCAGCGCCGGCAGCACGATGCTGAGCCGCGGGGCCGCGCCCAGCCCGGCGGTGGGCTCAGCGGCGGTGTCAGCTACCGAGTGCACCACCGCAGCTGCTGCCCTGCCCCGCCGTGCAGCCGTAGCAATGCTCGGCCACGCGGATGGCGCTGCCGCGGCCGTCGCTGCTGTCGTCACCCAGCAGATCGCGCAGATGCGCGGTGGCCAGTTCGCCCACTTGCGCGCGCAGGCCCAGCATCTGGTTGAAATCGCAGTCGTAGAGATGGCCCTGCCAGTCCACGCTCAGCGTGCTGCGGCACATCACCGTGTCGAGGTTGTGCGCCTGGAAGCTGTTCTTCAGCAGCTGCAGGTAGCCCTGGAAGCCGCCCTTGCTGACCAGCGTGCTGCCGAAGCGCTGGATGGGCATGTTCGTCAGCGCATACAGGTGGTTGAAGACGATGCCGAAGTGCGCCATCAGCTCGCGCTTGTAGTCGGCCTCCAGTGCCTGCTGCGGCGGCGGCAGCACCGCGCCTTGCGGGTTGTAGACGAGGTTGAGCACCAGGCCCGTGCCTTCGACGCCATAGCCCAGCGCGTTGAGCGCCTGCAGCCCGGCGATGCTGCGGTCGAACACGCCTTCGCCGCGCTGGCGGTCGACGTTGCCCACCGAGTAGCAGGGCAGCGAGGCCGTGACTTCCACGCCCTGCGCGGCCAGAAAGTCGGCCAGGTCTTCCTGCCCCGGCTCACTCAGGATGGTCAAGTTGCAGCGGTCGATCACGCGCACACCCAAAGCGCGGGCGCCGATGACGAGTTCGCGGAAGTGCTCGTTGAGTTCGGGCGCGCCGCCGGTGAGGTCGAGCGTGTGCACGCGGCGCTGGCGCAGCACCTGCAGCACGAGCGCGGCGGTCTCGGCGTCCATCATCTCGGTGCGCTGCGGGCTGGCGTTGACGTGGCAGTGCAGACAGCTCTGGTTGCACTTGTAGCCGAGGTTGACCTGCAGGGTCTCCAGCGCGCGGCGGCGCAGCGCAGGGAAATCGGTGGCAGCCAGCAAGGGCAGGGTGGCGTGCATGGGCGGGCTTTTCCTTCGTGGGCAGCAAGGGGGGCGAGACGGTGGGTCGCGCCACCAAGCGCCACCTTACAACGGCGCAGACGCGGCCCGCCCCGCCGGGGCTTTGTGCAGGGCCGGATCGGCCGCGCCAGAATGCGCGCCGACGATGAAAGCCACCCCCCAGCCGCCCGCGGCTTCAGCCCGCGCACCCGAGCGCTGGGCCCTACAGGCCCGTGACGAAGCCACAGCCACGTTGCTGATCCCCGCCGACCTCAGACGCGAGCGGCGTTTCGAGATCGCCTGCGCCATCACCGTGGCCGTGCCCGAAGCAGCCGGGGGCCCCGCCCCGTGGCTGCAGATGACGGTGCTGGCCGACGGCGCCCAGCAGTGGCAGCGCCGCCTGCCGGCGCAGAACCCGGGCGAGTTCGACGGGCTGGATGTCCGCTTCAGCCGCAGCGTGCCGGTGGGCCGGCCGCTGCGCGTGACGGTGTCGGTGGCCGGCCAGGGCGTGCGGCGGCGCACGCTGCACATCGAGGCCGACGAGATCGTTTGAGCCGTTCCCTCAGGCCTTCTGCCGCACGGCGGCCCAGTCACGCACGGTCTCGGTCATCACATCCAGCGGCACGCTCCCGGTCTTCAGCACCACGTCGTGGAAGGCCTTGATGTCGAACTTCGCACCCAGCTTGGCGCGTGTTTCTTCGCGCAGCGCCAGGATGCGCAGCATGCCGATCATGTAGGCCGTGGCCTGGCCGGGGTTGACGACGTAGCGCTCCACCTCCTGCGCGCCAATGCCGTAGCTGATGGCCTGCTCGCGCGTCCACTTCTTCGCGTGCAGGCCGGTGTCCACCACCAGACGGCGCGCGCGGAAGAGCTCGCTGTTCAGCGCGCCCAAGAGGCTCTGCGGGTCGCCCTCGTACCAGCCGTCTTCGATGGCCAGGCGCTCGGCGTACAGCGCCCAACCCTCGGCATGCGCGCTGCCGCCGCCGAAGATGCGGCGCTGGCGCCACTTCGGCAGCGTGGCCTGCTCTTGCTGCAGCGCCAGTTGGAAGTGGTGCCCCGGCACGGCCTCGTGCACGGCCAGGCTGCGCATGCCCAGCACGTTGTAGGTGGGGCCGGGCAATGGCATCCAGAAGATGCCCGGCTGGCTGCCGTCGGGCGCGGGCGTCGTGTAGTAGGCACTGCTGGTGCGCTCGGTGAGCGCCGGCACGCGCCGCACTTCCACCGGCGCCTTGGGCTGCAGGTTGAAGAGCGCCTGCGCGCGGCGTTCCGCATCGCGCACGGCGGCGGTGTAGCGCGCCAGCAGCGCCGGGCGCGGGTCGGGTTCGGGTGGCGGCGAGGTGGCGTCGCGCAGCGCGGCGTAGCGTGCGTTGACGGTGCCCTCGCTGCGGCCCAGGCTGCGCAGCACGCGGTCCATCTCGGCCTCGAGGCGGGCCACTTCGCGCAGGCCGATCTGGTGGATCTCTTCCGCGCCCAGCGAGGTGGTGGTGTTGGCGGCCAGGGCCTGGGCGTAGGCCTTGTCGCCCTCGGGCAGGCGCCACAGGCCGGCGTCGGCCGTGGTGCGCGGCAGCACCTCGTCCAGCAGCGCCAGCACGCGGCCGTAGGCCGGCAGCACCTGTTGTTCGACGATCTGCGTGGCGCGCGCCACGGCCTGCTCGCGCTGCGCGGGGCTGACGCCGTTCAAGCCGGCCGTGCGGCGGGCGAGCGCGGTGACGAACTCGCTCTGCGCTGGTGGCGGCGCCAGCACGGCCGCCACCTGGCCGCGGGCGCGCTCGGCGATGAAACGCGGCGGCAGCAGCCCGCGCGCCACGGCCGCGCGGCAGCGCGCCAGGCTCTCGTCCAGCCGCTGCGCCCCCTGGCCCAGGCGTTCGAGGTAGGCGTCCACGTCCTCGGCCGTGCGCAGCGGGTGCGAGACGGTGAGGAAGTTCACCAGCCGCAGGTGCGGCCCGCCGAGCTGGTTGAAGAGGAAGTTGTGGTCCTGGTAGGGCTCGCCGGCGATCTCGCGCATCAGGCTCCAGCGCAGGATGGCGGCGCTGACACGCTGCTCGGGCGTCAGGCTCTCGGGCTTGAACCCGGCCAGGCGCTGCAGGCCCTCACGCGCCAGGCGGCCTTGTGCGGCGCGTCGTTCGGGTGTCTGCGGGCCAAGCTGGCGGTCCAGCGCGGCCTGTTCGGCGCCGCTGAAGTACTGCGTCATCGTCGCGCGCTCGGGTGACAGGCGCACCCAGTCGGCCGCGAAGGTTTCGCTCCAGGCGTCGAAATCGACAGGCGCGGCCGTCTGCGGGCCGGTGGCACAGCCGGCCAGCGGCAGGCCGCCGGCCAGGCCCAGGGCCAGGGCCGCCTGCAGGCCGCGGCGGCGGGCCAGGTCGGGATGCGGGGTGCCCGGCGTCGGGGTGGGTGGGGTGTCAAGGTGGTGTCGCATGGTCGTGCCAGTCTAGAGGGGCGCCTCGGGCGCCAAGCCCTGCGGCTTGCCCTGTACCTTCGTCCAAGGTTTGACCAGCCCGCCAGCACGATCAGGCGGCAGGCCTTAACCTTCGCCCCCCGGCGGCCTGCGCCCCCCCAACGGCCGGCCCAATTGCCCTGGAAGACCACCCCATGACCCTGGCCCACCGCCTGCGCCAACTGCCACCCGAGCGCCTGCTCGGCATCCGCCGTGGCGTCGAGAAGGAAAGCCTGCGTGCACTGCCCACCGGCGGCCTGGCGCTCACGCCGCACCCGGCCGCCTTGGGCTCGCCGCTGACGCACCCGCACATCACCACCGACTACAGCGAGAGCCAGCTCGAGCTCATCACCGGTGTGCACGCGGGCGTGGAAGGCTGCCTGGAGGAGCTTTCGCGCATCCACCAGTTCGTTTACCGCGAGCTGGCCAAGACGGGTGACGAGCGCCTGTGGGTGGGCAGCATGCCCTGCGGCCTGCCCACCGACGAGACCATCCCGCTGGGCCGCTACGGCAGCAGCAACATCGGCCGCGCCAAGAGCGTCTACCGCATGGGCCTGGGCCACCGCTACGGCCGGCGCATGCAGACGATCAGCGGCATCCACTACAACTGGTCGATGCCGGGGCTGGGCAACGACGAGCACTTCGCGCTGATCCGCAATTTCCGCCGCCATGCCTTCTTGCTGCTCACGCTCTTCGGCGCCAGCCCGGCGGTGTGCCCCACCTTCGTGGAAGGCCGCGACCATGGGCTGGAACGCCTGAGCTCCGGCACGCTCTACCACCCTTACGCCACCAGCCTGCGCATGGGCCGGCTGGGCTACCAGAGCGAAGCGCAGGCCAATCTGGCCGTCAGCTACAACGGCCTGGACGGCTACGCCGCCAGCCTGCACGAAGCGCTGACGCAGCCCTACCCGGCCTACGAAAAGATCGGCGTGCGCAACCTGGGCGGCGAGTACAACCAGCTCGCCACCACGCTGCTGCAGATCGAGAACGAGTTCTACGGCACCATCCGCCCGAAGCGTGTGATCAAGAGCGGCGAACGCCCGCTGCACGCGCTGCGCGAGCGTGGGGTGGAGTACATCGAGGTGCGCTGCATGGACCTCGATCCCTTCGAGCCGGTGGGCATCAACGCGCAGACGCTGCGTTTCCTGGATGTCTTCCTGCTGCACTGCCTGCTGCAGGACAGCCCGCCCGACACGCCGGCCGAGATCGCCGAACTCGGCCGCAACCAGCACCACACCGCCGCCCACGGCCGCGAGCCGGGCTTGACGCTGGAGCGTGGCGGCAAGCCCGTGCTGCTGGCCGACTGGGCGCATGAACTGCTGAGCGAGTGCGCCACCATCGCGCTGGCGCTGGACGCCGCGCACCACACCGAGGCCTACAGCGCCGCGGTGGCCGCCGGCCAGGCCGCGCTGGCGGCGCCGGCCACGCTGCCTTCGGCGCGCGTGCTGGCCGCCATCGAGAACGATTTCGACCTGCGCTACACCGCTTTCATCCGCCACCAGGCCGAAGCCACGCGCGAGCAGCTGCTGGCATTGCCCTGGCCGGCCGAGCACCAGGCCAACTTCGAGGCCATGGCCGCTGTTTCAGTGCGGCGGCAGCAGGCGTTGGAGGCGGAAGACTCGATGGACTTCGAGACCTTCCGCCAGCACTACGTCTCTGCAGCGCGCCTGAACGTCTAGCCGCTACTTCGCGGCCGGCGCGCGCGGGTCGCGCGTCTGGCGCTTCATCCAGTCGCTCATCTCGCGCAGCGTGTGGCCCACGCTCTCGCGGGCGATGTAGCCGTGTGATTCGAAAGGCAGCACCACGTAGCGCACGCTGCCGCCGGTGCCCGCCAGCGCCTGGTACAGGCGCTGCGACTGGATCGGGAAGGTGCCGGCGTTGTTGTCGCTGTCGCCGTGGATCAGCAGCACCGGTTCCTTCAGCTTGTTGGCGTAGTTGAAGGGGCTCAGGCGCAGGTAGACGTCTTGCGCTTCCCAGTAGCTGCGGCGCTCGCTTTGGAAGCCGAAGGGCGTGAGCGTGCGGTTGTAGGCGCCGCTGCGCGCGATGCCGGCCTTGAACAGGTCGGTGTGGGCCAGCAGGTTGGCCGTCATGAAGGCGCCGTAGCTGTGGCCGCCGACGACGATGTTCTCGCGCTCGGCCACGCCCATCTCCACGGCCTTGTCGATGATGGCCTGCGCGTTGGCGGTGATCTGCTCGACGAAGCTGTCGTTCACCGTCTCGGGCTTGCCCACCACGGGCATGGTGGCGTCCATCAGCACCGGGTAGCCGTCCAGCACCAGCATCAGCGGGCTGGTGGTGCCGAAGGTGGAGAAGCGGCTGTTGGATCCGCTCACCTGGCCGGCGGTGCTGGCGTCGGTGAACTCCAGCGGGTAGGCCCACACGAAGGCCGGCCGGCGCTCGCCGGGTTTCTGGTCGGGCGGGGTGTAGAGCCAGAACGAAAGCTCCACGCCGTCGGCGCGCTTGAACTTCACCAGCTCACGCTGGATGTTGCGCAGCTGCGGCGTGGGGTCGGCGTGGGTGGTCAGCGCCTGCATCTGCGCCAGGCCCTCGCCGCTGCGCAGCACGATGTTGGGCGGCTCGGTGGCGCTTTCGCGGCTGGTGAGCACACGGCCATCGGCCAGCACGGCCATGGGGCGCTCGTAGTGCGTGGTGGTGGCCTGGAAGCGGCGCTCGGTCTTGGCGCTGGCCAGGTCCATGCGGTCGAGGAAGGGGCGCTCGCCTTGCGGGCTGGCGCCGGCGCCGACGAGCCACATCGTGCCGCCGTCCACGCGCACCACGCTGCGGCCGTTGGCCAGCGTGCGGCTCACGGGGGCGCCCTGGTCGCGGTAGCGGTCGCGCATCGAACGGTCTTGCAGCGTGCGCGCCGGCGCGCTGCCGTCCAGCGCCACCAGGGCGCCGGTGACCCACAGGCGGTCGCGGTCGAAATCGGTTACCAGGGCGCGCGGGCCGTCCTCGATGAACTGCATCCCGCCCAGGCGGCCGGCGGTGCGGTGCACCTCGCGCGGCTCGCCGCGGTAGGGCGCGTCCAGGCGCATCAGGCGGTCGCGGTGCGGCACCTTGGCCTTGGGGTCGCCGCCATCCAGTGCTTCCACCCAGTAGACGGCGCCATCGGCCAGCGGCGAGGCCCAGAACTGGCGCGGGCCGGTGACGACACCGCCGATGGGCACGCCCACGGCCATCTTCACGCGGCCCAGCTCGCGCTGCACCTGGCCCTGCGCGTCGCGCAGCTCGGCCACCGAGTTGAAGTCCTGCCAGCTCACCTGGTAGCTGAAGGGCGGCACCAAGCGCTCGGTCAGCAGCTGGCCGTTGCCGGCCACGACGAGGTTGAAGAAGAGGCCGGGCTCGCCGATCTCGCGCGTGGCGCCGGTCTTCAGCTGCACGCGGCGCAGCACCGAGGTGGCGTGGTGCGTGAAGACAGCCTCATCCTGGCTGTCCTTCAGCAGGTCTTGCAGCGTGCGCTCGGGCGAGACGCGGCCCATCGATTCCTGCACCACCGGGCCGCTGGGCGCGGTAAACACGGGCGCGGCGCCGCGCTTGTCGGGCACCGCCAGCACGGCGATCTCGTCGGCCGAGAGCCAGGCGATGTCGGCGCCCAGCACCGCGTTCAGCCGCACGCCCTTCAGCGGCTTGACCTGCGCGCTGGCCACGTCACCCAGCCACAGCTCTGTGGCGTTGTCGGTGCGGCGCTGCAGCAGGAAGCGGCGGCCGTCCGGCGCCCAGCGCATCTGGTGGAAGGCACCGCCAGCCGGCAGCGCGACGACACGTTCCGGGGCGCCGGCCTGCTCCACGTTGCGCAGCGCCAGGCGTTCGATGGTGCCCACCAGCTGCGGGCCGCTGGCCGCGGGGTCGAAACGCACACCGGCCAGGCGCAGCGACGGGCGCGCCAGCTCGGCCACGCTGCGGTGGCGGCGCAGCTGCACCACGGCCAGCGTGCGCTGGTCGGGCGAGACGCTGTGCTGCGGCAGGCCGGGCGCGTCGAGAACGGCGCGGATGTCGGCAGAAGGCTGCTGGTAGACGGCTGTCGCCGCCTCGTTGGCGCCGGCGGGCAGGCTGCTGAAGCCGGCCGCGGCAGCCAGGGCGCAGGCCGCGGCGATGCGGCGCGTCGCCACGCGGGAAGGGTGTGAGGGGCTGGAAGACATCGAAAGGCCTTTTCGCCGCGAGGGGCGGCATGACAGCGGTGCAGCGTGCCGGGCCTCGGGGCGCCCCGGCGCGCCGGAAGAAGCCGCGGAATCTAGCAGGCGTTGCCGGCCGCCGTGCGCGCACGCCGCTGCCCGGGCGGGGTGTGCATTTGTGTGCCTTTGTGGCGCATCGCCGATGCGGCGGCGCCACAAATTGGGGCAAGCCCGGGGACCTCGGCCCTGGGTGGCAGTGATGCAATCTCTTACGAACCGGAAAGATGCCCGTAACACGGGTGTCACCCGGAAATGGCATGGATGCTGCTTTCGGCAGCGCTTTCGCAAAAGAACGAGGGACCTTCCTTGAAAGCACGTCACCACCTCATCGCCCTGGCGGCCCTGGCCGCCATTGCTGCGCCCGCGCTGGCGCAGACCACCCCCGCGCCCGCTGCTGCTGCTGCCGCCACGCCGCAGCGCATCGAGGTCACCGGCTCGCTGATCAAGCGCACCGACACCGCCACGCCGTCCTCGGTGCAGAGCTTCGGCCGCGAAGAGATCTCGCGCTCGGGCTACACCAGCATCGAAGAACTGCTGCGCTCCACCGGCGCGGTCGACACCGGCTCCATCGGCGACGCCGCCGCTTCGGGCTTCGTGGGTGGCCTGTCCACCATCTCGCTGCGCGGCTTCGGCTCGCAGGCCACGCTGGTGCTGATCAACGGCCGCCGCACGGCCCCCGTCGCCGCGGTGGACATCAACTTCGGCCGCGGTTCGCTGATCAGCGTGAACACCATCCCGAAGGGCGCGATCGACCGCATCGACGTGCTGAAGGACGGCGCCTCGGCCATGTACGGCTCCGACGCGATGGCCGGCGTGATCAACTACGTCCTGCGCAAGGACTACCAGGGTGCCGAGGCCAGCGCCAGCTACTCGGCCAACGACCGCGGCCGCGGCGTGCAGAAGGGTGTGGACCTGACCTTCGGCTTCGGCAACATCGACACCCAGCGATTCAACGTCTTCGGCGGTGTCAGCTACAACAAGCGCGACCCGGTCAACTTCATCGACCTCGTCGACCGCGGCAACCAGGCCCGCTACGACGCCTTCCTCACGAGCACCGGCTCGCTGGCGCGCTTCACGCCCGACTCCACGGCCTC
Organism: Rubrivivax sp.; assembly: GCA_051861265.1. Lineage (GTDB taxonomy): Bacteria > Pseudomonadota > Gammaproteobacteria > Burkholderiales > Burkholderiaceae_C > Rubrivivax. The sequence continues at coordinate 346,765 of JBHYDA010000002.1, read as the reverse complement.
GTTCTACGGCAACTACTACCGCGTGCCGGCCAGCCTGACGGGCAGCACGACCATCAACGGCATCTCGACGGCCAACAACAGCCTGTCGGGCGTGAATTACCTCGGCACGCTGCCGGGCTGCCCTGCCGAGCAGACCGTGGGCCAGGGCGTGCCCAACCGCCCCGCCGGTTTCCTGACGACCACGCCCAGCCTGCCGAACGGCCAGTGCCGCTTCAACTTCGACAAGTCCGACGAGACGATCTCCGAGCAGGACCGCTTTAACGCCACGGTGCGCGGCACCTTCGCCATCAGCAACAGCCTGACGGCCTATGCGGACCTGATGTACTCGCAGACGAAGACGACCGAGCAGCGCACCCCGTATGCGATGACGACGACGCTCTTCACCGCGACCACCAGCAACTCGGCGGTGACTTGGCCGTTGCTCAACGGCACCTTCCGCCAGCAGCCCGCCATCGTGCTGCCGGCCACGCACCCGGACAACCCGACGCGCGGCACGGCCACGGCCCAGCCCATCCAACTGATCTACCGCTTCGAAGACCTGCCGCGTGGCGACATCAACACGCTGAAGTCGCTGCGCCTGACCACCGGCATCGAAGGCACCTTCGGTGACTGGGACTTCGACACCGCGCTGCTGTACAGCAAGCAGGACAACACGCGCGAGCAGGAAGGCCGCGTGCGTGCCTCGCTGCTGACCGCCGCCATCGCCAACCAGACCTACCGCTTCGGCAAGCCCAACACGCCTGAGGGCATCGCCAGCGTGGCCAGCACCGCTGTCAACGAAGGCGAATCGACCATCACCTCACTGGACTTCCGTGCCAGCCGCGAACTGTTCAAGATGAGCGGTGGCAACGCGGCCGTGGCCCTGGGCGTGGAAGCCCGCCGCGAATCGCTGACCGCCACCTCGGACCCCAACTACTTCGCCGGTGATTACATCGGCCTGGTGGCCAACGGTGCCAGCGGCAGCCGCACCACCTTCGCCGCCTTCGGCGAACTGAGCCTGCCCGTGCTGAAGAGCCTGGAACTGCAGGCCGCGCTGCGTGCCGAGAAGTACAGCGACTTCGGCAACGCCACCACCGGCAAGCTGGGCTTCAAGTGGACGCCGATGAAGGGCGTGCTGGCCTTCCGCGGCACCGCCGCCACGGGCTTCCGCGCACCGTCGATTTCGCAGATCGGCACTGCCTTCAACCTGTCTTTCAACAGTTTCGGTGAACGCCGCATCATCGACACCTTGCGTTGCGACCCAGCGACCAACTTCACGTTCAACTCGCCTACAGTGAACCTGCGCGTGCCGCGCGACTGCAACGTGCTGGGCTTCACCCCTGTGCCCGCTGGCACCACCAACCCAGGCTCTATCGCTACCGTGGTGGGCGGCAACCCGAATGTCAAGGCCGAGACCTCGCGTTCCTTCACTTTCGGTCTCCTGCTGGAGCCGACGAAGGACATCGACCTTGGCATCGACCTCTGGTACTTCCAGCGGGATGACGAGATCCGCGTGCAGCGCAGCGCGGACATCATGGATGCCTACAACGCGAACCCGTCGGGGCCGGCGGCGGCACAGATCACCCGCGATCCGAACCAGTCCACCTGGCTGCGTGACGCGCAGGGCAACCTCGTTCCAAACAGCGGCCCGATCATTCTGTTCACGCGCCAGTACGGCAACTTCGAGTGGACCAAGACTGCAGGTGTCGACTACGACCTGAACGTGCGGTTGCCAGCCACCGACATCGGCAAGTTCAGCATCAAGTTGCAGGGCACCTACACCAAGCGTTTCGATCGCCTCGTACTCGCCGGTGCGCCCATCGACCGCCTGGTAGGTACGTCGACAGTGGACATCCCGCGTTCGCGCGGCAGCGTGACGCTTCGTTGGAATGCGGGTGAATTCAACAGCTTCATCCGCCACAACCACACCGACCCGATCTCCACCGGCACCTCATCGGCCTGCTTGAACAACGCCGCCTCGACGCTCAGCGCTGCGCAGCAGCAGCTGAAGGCAGCCGGCCGCTGCAAGGTGCGCCATGAGCGCACCGTCGACATCGGCGTGAGCTACGACGGCATCAAGAACCTGACGCTGAACGGCACGATCTTCAACGTCGCCAACGACTACAACCGCTCCAACGGCTTCCCCTCGGCCTTCACCTACTGGGATCCGGGCCTGCAGAGCGCGCTGGGCCGTCGTTTCAGCCTGAGCGCCAGCTACAAGTTCTTCTGACGCGAGGCGTACCCCGGCTGCGGCCGGGGTGCACGAAAGAAAACCGCCGGTGCCCTGCGAGGGGCCCGGCGGTTTTTGCTTTGCTGGCCGATCGGCGCGGCTTCAGCCGCGTTTCAAGGCCAGCGGCCCGGCTGCGGCGGCGTGTCGGGCTGCTGCATGAAGCTGTCGGGCCACGCGATGTACGGGCCCTGGCGCGCAAAGTGGTCGACGAAGGCATCGAGCACCGGCCGCGCCTGTGACGCGCGCTCGTGGTTGACCATCAGTGCCAGCGCCCAGGGGCGGCCGTCGTCGTCGCGCACATAACCGGCCACGGCCACCACATTGCGCAGCGTGCCGGTCTTCAGGCGCGCCCAGCCGGCGGCCGGGCCTTCCTTCAGGCGGTTGCGCATGGTGCCGTCCACACCCACGGTGGGCAGGCTCATCACCAGGTCGCTGGCGTTGGGGCCGGCCCAGGCCACTTGCAGCATCCGCGCCATCTGCCAGGCGCTGACGCGTTCGCTGCGGCTCAGGCCCGAGCCGTTGTCCATCACCAGGCCCGTGGGGTCGATGCCGTTTTTGGTGAACCAGCTGCGCACGGCGCGGTCGGCCAGCTCGAAGGTGCTGGCCTGGGGGTTCGCGGCCATCGCCGGCACGCCCAGCTGCAGGTAGAGCAGGCGCGTCAGCGCGTTGTCGCTGGTCTTGTTCAGCGGGCGCAGCAGCTCGCCCCAGGGGCGGGCCTCGCGCCGGGCCAGCAGCTGCGTGCCGGCCGGTGCGGCGGCTTCGCGCACGCGGCCGGCCCAGGTGCCGCCCAGCTGCTGCCACAGCGCGCGGAACATCGCGCCGGCCATCTCGCTGCGGTCCATCAACTGCAGCGCCACGCGGCGCGTGCAATCGCGCGGGAAGGTGCCGCGCAGCTCGATCTGCGTGCCGGTGGCGCCCGGCGTCACGGCGGCGGGCAGCCAGCCGTCGTCCCAATCGGCGCAGCGCTTGTCGTTGATCGCCATGCGACTGCTGAAGCTCACACCGGGCAGCGCAGGCACGGTCTCGGCGCGCACCGTGCCATCGGGCAGTGAACGCAACTCGAAAGGCAGCAGGTTGCCGGCGAGATAAAGCGCGTCGGGGATGACGTTGTAGGGGAACTCGGGCGCCTCGTCGAAGGGCGGCAGGTTCTGGTCGAAACGCGCGGGGCGGAAGAGTGTGCGGTCGAGCAGCAGGTCGCCCTGGATGTGCTGCACACCGCGCTGGCGCAGGTCGAGCAGCAGCGCCCACAGCTGCGGCAGGCCGAACTCGGGGTCGGCGCCGCCCTTCATCACCAGGTCGCCCTGCAGCACACCGCCCTGCAGCGGTGCTGCGCTGCGCAGTTCGGTATGGCCGCGGTGGTTGGGGCCCAGCAGGTCCAGCGCCACCACGCTGGTGACGAGCTTCATCGTCGAGCCCGGCTGCACCGGCACGCGGCCGCGGTGTTCCCAGGGCGTGCCGCGGTGGCCCAGCGGCAGCGCCACCGCGGCGATGGCGTCGGCGGGCAGGCCGGCCTGGGCCAGCGCGGCCTGCACGGGCGGGGGCAGGGTGTCCTGGGCTTGCGCGCCGGTGGCGCTGAACAGGCAGGCGGCGGCCAGGGCGGCGCTTTGCAGCGCGGTGCGCAGGGTGCCTGAGGTTATGGGGCGTGAGCGAAGCAGCATGCAGAGATTGTGCGATGCGGCGGCAGAATGCAGCGCCATGAAGATGCCCCGTCTGGCCCCTGTCCTGCCCCTGGTTCTGGCCGCCCTGCTGGCCGGCTGCGCCAGCGGCCCGCCCACCACCACCGAAGGCGGCGTGCCCATCGACGCCACGCGCACGTCCAAGGGGCAGGACAGCCGCGTGCTCTTCCTCGTCATCCACTACACGGTGGCGAACTTCCCCACCTCGATGAAGATCCTCACCGAGCAGCAGGTCTCGGCCCACTACCTGCTGAGCGACGAGCCGCAGCCGCGCATCTTCCGGCTGGTCGACGAGAACCGCCGCGCCTGGCACTCAGGCGCCAGCGCCTGGGGCCCGAACCACCGCCTGAACAGCAGCAGCATCGGCATCGAGATCGTGCACCCGGGCTACGTGCAGCTGCCCAACGGGCAGAAGGTCTTCGCGCCTTTCCCGCAGGCCCAGATCGACGCGCTGATCCCGCTGGTGCAGGACATCGTCAAGCGCCATGGCATCAAGCCCGAGCACATCCTCGGCCACGGTGAAGTCACGCCCAGCTACAAGGAAGACCCGGGCCCGACCTTCCCCTGGAAGCGTTTCAGCGAGCTCGGCCTCACCCCGCCCTGGCCCGACGCCGCCGCGGTGGCCGCGCAGCGCGCCGTCTTCGAGGCGCAGCCCCCGGAGATGCTGTGGATCCAGCGGAGCCTGGCCCAGCACGGCTACAACATCCAGCCCACGGGCATGTTCGACAAGCAGACCGAGCGTGTGCTGATGAACTTCCAGATGCGCTACCGGCCCACCAGCTACAGCGGCCTGCCCGATGCCGAGAGCTCGGCGCTGCTGTGGGTGCTGACCAAGGGCGGTGCCAAGGCCGAGCCGGCCGGGCCCGCGCCTTTTGCGCAGCCCATCGTGCCGGCGGCGCGGCCGGCTCCGCGCCCCGCTGCGCCGGCTGCAGCGCCGGCCTCGCCGGCGGCCAGTGCCGCCGCCGCGCTCTGAGCGTCCGGCACCCGGCCATGCAGGCCGCCTTGCCCGATGAAGCCTGGGCGCTTGCCGGCCCGCGGGTGCGCCTGCGCCGCCTGCGGGCGGCCGACACCGCGGCTTTCCACGCGCTGCGCGGCGACGTCGAACTCGGCCGCTACCAGGGCTGGTCGGCGCTGAGCCTTTCCGAGGCTGCGACCTTCATTGAAGCCGTGGCCACGCCAGAAGCCCTGCCTTTCTGCCCGGCCGGCGACTGGCTGCAGATCGCCATCGCCGACACCGCCAGCGACACGCTGCTCGGCGACATCGGCCTGCACCTGCACGCCGACGGCCAGGCGCTGGAGATCGGCTTCACGCTGGCGCGCGCGGCGCAGGGCCGGGGCCTGGCGGCCGAGGCCGTGGGCCTGGCCGTGCAGGCGGTGTGGGCCGGCACGCCGGCGCGGCGCGTGCTGGGCATCACCGACGCGCGCAACACCGCTTCGGTGCGGCTGCTGCAGCGCCTGGGCTTCCGCGGCTTCGCCACGCTGGAGACTGACTTCCGCGGCGAGCGCTGCACCGAGCATCACTTCGTGCTGCACCGCCCGGGCCGTGCGGCGCCGCAGCTGCGCGCGGCCACGCCGGCGGATGCCGCGGCCGTGGCGCGCGTGCTCATCGAGAGCCGGCGTGTGCTGCTGCCCTTCCTGCCCGAGGTGCATGGCGACGAAGACGTGGCGGCCTGGTTGGCCGGCACGCTGCTGCCGCGCGGCGGCGTGATGGTGGCGCTGGTCGATGGCGAGGTGCAGGGCGTGCTGGCCACGGCGCTGGACCCCGCCGATCGTGCCGGCTGGATCGAACAGCTCTACGTGCACCCGGCCCACGTGGGCGCCGGCCTGGGCCGCGTGTTGCTGGCGCACGCGCTGCGCACGCTGCCGCGGCCGGTGCGTCTCTACTCCTTCCAGGGCAACCTGCACGCGCGCGGGTTCTACGAACACCACGGCTTCGTGCCGCGGTCTTTCGGCGACGGCAGCGGCAACGAAGAAGGCTGCCCCGACGTGTTGTACGAACTGCCGGCGGCCCAAGGCCGATGAACGCCCGGCGCTAGGATGAACCCATGCTGACCCTGACGCCCTCTCCCTCGGCTGCGCCGCGCGCAGTGGTGCCGGTTTGAAGCGCCGCCGTTTCGGCGCTGCGGCCCTGGCCGCGGTGGGCGCGCCCTGGCTGGCTGGCAGCAGCGGGTGTGCGCAGCAGCCCTTGCAAGCCGTTCCGCCGGCGGGCGGCCCTGGCGAGGCGGCCCCGGTGCCCGGCCCCGCAGCCGCTGCACCCGCAGGCGTGGCCCCGCCTCCGGCCGTCGGCCCGCTGCAGCCGCCGCCAGCGCCGCGCGAGTTCCGCGCCGCCTGGGTGGCCACGGTGGCCAACATTGACTGGCCGAGCAAGACCGGCCTGAGCGCCGCCGAGCAGCGCGCCGAGGCGCTGGTGCTGCTGGAGCGCGCCCGCACGCTGGGCCTGAACGCGCTGGTGCTGCAGGTGCGGCCGGCCGGCTGCGCACTGTATGCCAGCACGCTGGAGCCGTGGACCGAGTACCTCTCGGGCACGCAAGGCCAGCCGCCCTGGCGCGCCGATGAAGCGCCCTGGGACCCGCTGGCCTTCTGGGTGGAAGAAGCCCACCGCCGCGGGCTGGAGCTGCACGCCTGGTTCAACCCCTACCGGGCACGGCACTCTGGGGCCAAGAGCCCGCTGGCGCCGCCGCACATCGCGCTGCGCGAGCCCGCTGCCGTCAAGCGCTATGGCGAGATGCTGTGGATGGACCCCGCCGAGCCCGCTGCCGTCGCGCAGACCCTGGCGGTGGTGGCCGACGTGCTGCGCCGCTACGACATCGACGGCGTGCACATCGACGACTACTTCTATCCGTATCCGATTCCGCAGCCCGGCGGCCCGGCGGGCGCTGAAGTGCCCTTCCCCGACGAAGAAGCCTGGGCGCGCTACCAGCTCGGCGGCGGCACGCTCACGCGCGAAGACTGGCGCCGCGAGCAGGTCAACCGCCTCGTGCAGGCCATGCACCGCACCGTGCGCGAGGTGAAGCCGCACGCGCGCTTCGGCATCAGCCCCTTCGGCCTGCCCCGGCCCGACCGCCGGCCGCCCGGCATCACCGGCTTCAGCCAGTACGACAAGCTGTATGCCGATGCCGAGAAGTGGCTCGAAGAAGGCTGGCTCGACTACTGGACGCCGCAGCTCTACTGGCCGGTGGCGCGCACCGGCCAGCAGTTCGGCGTGCTGCTCGACCACTGGCTCACGCAGAACCCGAAGCAGCGCCACGTCTGGCCGGGCCTGTACACCAGCCGTGTGGGCACCGCCGGCGTGGCGTCGCAGGGCGTGCCGGGCAACGTGTGGCCGGCGCGCGAGATCGCCGACCAGATCGCGCTCACGCGCCACCGCCCCGCGGCGGGCGGCCACGTGCACTTCAGCATGATCGCGCTGCAGCAAGACCGCGACGGCATCGCCACGCTGCTGCAGCGCGGCGCCTACGCCACGCCCGCGCTGGTGCCGGCCACGCCTTGGCTGGAAGCGCCGGCCGTGGGCCTGCCCGGCCTCCGCCGCGTGGCCACGCCGGCCGGCCTGCGTGTGCGCTTGGAGCCCGCCGTGGCCGGCGCCGTGCCGGTGCGCTGGGCGGTGTGGCGGCGCTACGGTGGCGCCGAGCATCCGCGCTGGGTTTTCAGCGCGCCCGGCCCGGCCGAACGCGAGCTCGACCCCGAAGGCGCCGACCTGCTCTGGGTGCAGGGCGTCAACGCCGTGGGCCAGCTCGGCCCGCGCGCGCTGATCCAGCTTTGAAGCCTCCACTTTTTCCCGACACGCCGCCCCCATGCTGCTGAACACCGAACAAGCCCACCCCGATCACCCGCAGCTCGACCGCTACGACACCGCCACGCTGGTGGACGCGCTCGCCGCCGACCAGGCCCGCGCCGCCGAGGCCGTGCGCGCCGCCGGCCCCGCGCTGGCGCAGGCGGTGGACGCCGCCGCCGCGCGCCTGCGCGCAGGCGGCCGCCTGGTCTACGCCGGCGCCGGCACCAGCGGCCGCCTGGGCCTGCTGGACAGCGTGGAGCTGCACCCTACCTTCTCGTGGCCGCACGAACGCGCCCTGGCCTTGCTGGCCGGCGGCGAAGGTGCGCTCTACCGCGCGGTGGAAGGCGCCGAAGACAGCCGCGAAGGCGGCGCGGCCGACATCGCCGCGGCCGGCGTGGGCGCGCTCGACGTGGTGCTGCTGCTGGCTGCTTCTGGCGGCACGCCTTATGCATTGGGCGCGGCCGAGGCCGCGCGTGCGCGCGGCGCGTTGACCGTGGGCTTTGCCAACAACCCCGGCGCGCCTTTGCTGGCGGCCTGCGAGGTGGGCGTGCTGCTCGACACCGGCCCCGAGGTCATCAGCGGCAGCACGCGCCTGAAGGCCGGCACGGCGCAGAAGATCGCGCTCAACACCTTCAGCAGCGCGGTGATGGTCAAGCTGCACAAGGTCTACGGCAACCTGATGGTCGACGTGCGCGCCAGCAACGCCAAGCTCGTGAAACGCGCGCTGCGGCTGACGATGCTGGCCAGCGGCGCCGATGAAGCCGCTGCCAGCGCCGCGCTGGCCGCCAGCGACAGCAGCGTGAAGCTGGCCATCGTGATGCTGAAGGCGGGCGTGGGTGCCGAGGCCGCACAGGCCCGGCTCGACGCCGCCGGCGGCAGCATCGAAGCCGCCTTGCGTGGCTGAACGCGCTTGAAGGCTGGGGGCCCGGTTCGATGAATGCGCAACGCCTGCTCTCGCTGGACGTCTTCCGCGGCGCGACCGTGGCGCTGATGATCCTCGTCAACAACCCCGGCAGTTGGGCCCACCTCTACCCGCCGCTGGCGCACGCCGGCTGGCACGGCTGCACGCCCACCGACCTCGTCTTCCCCTTCTTCCTGTTCGCGGTGGGCAATGCGCTGGCGCTGGTGATGCCGGGGCTGCGCGCGGCGGGGCAGGCCGTGTTCCTGCGCAAGGTCGCCAAGCGCGTGGCGCTGATCTTCGCGCTGGGGCTCTTCCTCAACGCCGCGCCCTTTGTTTTCTGGGCGGCCGACGGCGCGCTGGCGCTCAAGAGCGTGGAGACGCTGCGCACGATGGGCGTGCTGCAGCGCATCGCGCTGTGTTTCGGCGCGGCGGCGCTCATCGTGTGGTGGCTGCCCGTGCGCGGTGCGCTGATCGCGGTGGCCGTGCTGCTGCTCGGCTACTGGGCGGCCTGCCTGGCCTTCGGCGACCCGGCCGACCCCTACGGCCTGCTGGGCTGGTTCGGCACCGCGGTGGACCGCTCGCTGCTCGGCGCGAGCCACCTCTACCGCGGCGAGGGCCTGCCCTTCGACCCCGAGGGCCTGGCCAGCACGCCGCCGGCCATCGCGCAGGTGCTGCTGGGCTGGTGGGTCGGCCATTTGCTGATGCAGCACGGGCGCGTGGATGCGGCGCTGCTGGTGCGCTTCTTCGTCATCGCCGCGGTGCTGGCGTTGGCGGCCTACGCCTGGCAACTGGCGCTGCCGCTGAACAAGAAGATCTGGACGCCCAGCTATGTGCTGCTCAGCACCGCGCTGGCCCTGGCCACGCTGGCCACGCTGATGCACCTGCTGGAGAACCGCGCGCCCGGCGCGGCACCGCTGCCAGGGCCGGCCCGCTTCACGCTGCGCGTCTTCGAGGCCTTCGGCAAGAACCCGCTCTTCATCTTCGTGCTGGCCGGCTTCGTGCCGCGCGTGCTGGCGCTGCTGCGCTGGCCCGATGCCTTCCGCCCCGATGGCACCGTGGCTTACATCAGCCCGCTGCCCTGGGTCTACCAGAACGTCTTCGCCGGCATCGGCAGCGACCCACGGCTGGGCTCCTTCCTCTTCGCCTGCGCCAACCTCTCGGCCTACGCTGCGCTGGCGCTGTGGCTGGACCGGCGGCGGATCTACTTCCGCGTCTGAAGGCCCGCCGGCGCTGCCACGCGGCCACCCGGCGGCGCAACCCCGGCGGCCATAATCGCGCCCCTCTCTCCTTTCCCACACCTGAAGCCTGCCGCCGCGGCCCTTCAGGCGCCCCGGCCCCGCCATGTTCAAGAACGCCCTCGTCTACCGCATCGAACACTGGGACGCCCCCGGCCTGGCCGAGATCGACAACCGCCTGCAAGGCGCGCGTTTCGTCGAATGCGGGGCCAGCCAGCCCGAATCCATCGGCTGGGTGGAGCCGCGTGGCGAGGCCCACGGCCCGCTGATCGAGAGCGTGGGCGGCCAATACATGCTGCGCCTGGCCACCGAGACCAAGGCCGTGCCCGGCGGTGTCATCAAGGACCAGGTGGGCAAGAAGCTCGACGCCATCGAGAAGGACACCGGCCGCCGCCCCAAGGGCAAGATCGTCAAGGAGCTCAAGGAAGAGGTCATCCACCAGCTGCTGCCGCGCGCCTTCCCGAAGCGTTCGCACACCGCGGTGTGGATCGACCCGAAGGCGCAATGGCTGCTGGTGGGCGCCGGCAGCGTGAAGAAGGCCGACGCCGTCGTCACGCGGCTGGTGGAGTTGCTGGGCGGCGGCTTCAAGGTGGCTTTGGTGCAGACGGCCTTGGCCCCTGCCAGCGCGATGGCCGCCTGGCTGGCCGAAAAAGAAGCGCCGGCCGGCTTCAGCATCGACCGCGAATGTGAACTCAAGCAGCCCGACAGCGAGAAGGCCACCGTGCGCTATGCGCGCCACACGCTGGACATCGACGAGGTGGGCGAGCACGTGCGCCAGGGCAAGCTGCCCACGCAACTGGCCCTGACCTGGGCGGGCCGCGTGAGTTTCGTGCTCACCGAGGCGCTGACGCTGAAGAAGATCAAGCTGCTGGACGTGGTGCTGGAAGGCAGCGGTGCCGACGCCGGCGCATCGCAGAAGGACGAGGGCGGCTTCGATGCCGACGTGGCCCTGTTCACCGGCGAGCTCAAGCTGCTGATCCCCGAGCTGATCGAGGCCCTGGGCGGCCCGCAGCAGCGCGCCGAGCCCGCGGCCGGCGCCCCGGCGGCCTTGCCGGCCGGCCCGGCCAGCGACGACGGCTCCGTCGCGCCCTGGGACACGGTGCCGGCCTGAGGGCGGGCGGCGCCGCGCATCCCCCATTCACGGGGTGCGGCACCCGCCTTGCGAGACGCTGCGGGGCTTCCTCGGCATAGTCGGCGCCACCGCGGCACGACTGCGGGCCCCACGCACGAACAGCCGCCAGGCACCCCAGGGAGGACGCAGCCATGAACACCCGCAGCGCATTGCACACCGGCCGCAAGGCCGCCATCGCGGCCACGCTGGCCCTGGGCCTCGGCCTGGCCACCGACAAGCCGGCCGAAGCGCTGACGATCATGCTGAACTTCGTCGCCGCGCCCACCATCGACCGCGCCGGCGTGGCCAGCGTGCCCGAAACCTTCGCGAGCTGGGGCTTCAGCGGCATGTCGATCACCGACATCCGCAACGCCACGCTGGCCGCGGTGCAGAACCACTACCTGGGCTACCCCAGCTTCGCCACCAACGCGCAGAGCCCGCTGCCCGCCGGCTTCGAGCTCGACATCAACTTCGAGTGGAGCAATGGCGCCACGGCGCCCACCAATGGCGACACCGAGTGGTACTACATGGCCATCGGCGACGCCAACCCCAACGTCGGCTTCCTGGGCCAGGCCTGCCTGGGCTGCGTGCGCAACAGCGCGGGCAATTCCACGGTGGCCAACGGCACCATCTTCGGGTCCACGCTCACCGACAGCATCGCCGGGCTGCTGAGCCTGGCCACCAGCAACGAGCAGCGCATCAACCTGCTGGCCGGCACCGTCACGCACGAGATCGGCCACGGCCTGAGCCTGGTGCACCCCAGCGGCCAGGCGCCGAACCCGGGCGCCAGCCTTTGGTCGGTGATGGCCACCGGCGCTTCGCCCTCGCTGATGCCCAGCATCGAGCGCACGAAGGACCGCGATTTCTCCTACGCCGAGTTCGCCACGCTGATCCAGACCGTGGGCCTGCGCCAGGTGACCGTCATCCCCGAACCCGGCACCTGGCTGCTGATGGCCCTGGGCCTGGTGGCCGTGGGCGTGCAGGCCCGCCGCGTGGCCCCCGCGCGCAAGCCGCAGGGCGAGCCCGCGCTGGCCTGAGAACCCGGCAGGCGGCTCAGGCCGCCACGCTGTCGGCCGCGGCCTGCAGCACCTGCGCCGAGTGGGCCAGCGCCGCCTGCTCGGCTGCATCCATCTGCGGCACCAGCACCTGCACGCCGCCGCTGCGGCCCACCACCGTGGGCAGCGAAAGCGCCACGCCCTGCAGCCCCGCCGCACCCTGCTGCACGCGTGAGACCGTGAGCACGCGCCCCTCGTCGCGCAGCAGCGCCTGCAGCAGCCGCGCCGTCACCATGCCGATGGCGTGGTTGGTCATGCCCTTGCGCTGGATCACCTCGTAGGCCGCCACCCGCACCGCGTGGGCCAGCCGCGCCTCGGTTGCGGCCTGCCAGCCCCGCCATTGGCGCAGCGGCACGCCGCCCACCTGCGCGCCCGACCACAGCACGAGTTCTGAATCGCCGTGTTCGCCCAGCACCTGGGCGTGGATGGAGTTGGTGGCCACGCCGAGTTCCTGGCCCAGCATCTGGCGCAGCCGCGCGGTGTCGAGCATGGTGCCGGTGCCCAGCACGCGCTCGGGCGGCAGGCCGCTGGCCTGCTGCAGCACGCGCGTCAGCACGTCCACGGGGTTGGTGACCAGCACCACCGTGCCCGCGAAGCCGGCCAGGCCGTGGCCGATCTCGGCCATCACGCGGGCGTTGTCGCGCAGCAGGTCCAGCCGCGTCTCGCCGGGGCGGCTGTTGCGGCCGGCGGCCACCACCACCACGTCGCACTCGCGCATCTCGGCCAGCGTGGCGGTGCGCAGCGCGCAGGCGGGGTAGAAGGCCGCGCCGTGGGCCAGGTCCATGGCCTCGCCTTCGGCGCGCGCGGCGTTCAGGTCGTGCAGCCACAGCGTGCGCGCCACGCCCGCCTGCAGCGTGGACACCGCCACGCTCGTGCCCACCGAACCGGTGCCGATGATGCCGACCTGCCTGCGCATGGAACCTCCCGGGTTGAGGGTTCCGACGATACCCGCCCCGGCAGGGTACATTCGCGCGCTTTCGCGCCACCTCCGGCCCGCCGCACCCGCGATGAACACCACCGAGCTCTTCCTCGTGGCGATGCTGATCGTCTTCAGCATCCCCTACCTGATCTGGCGCGTCTGCCGTACCGACTACTGGGCACCGCTCGTGGTGGTGCAGATCGTCACCGGCGTGCTGCTCGGCCCCGGGCTGCTGGGCGCGGCACTGCCCGAGGTCTATGGCGCCATCTTCACGCCGCCGGTCATCGCCTCGCTCAACGGCGTGGCGTGGTGGGCGGTGTCGCTTTTCGTCTTCCTCGCTGGCATCGAGCTCGACCTGCCGCAGGCCTGGCAAAGCCGCCGCGAGAGCGCCGTCACCGCCGGCTTCGCGCTCTTCACGCCGCTGCTGGCGGGCTGTGCCGCCGCTGCGCTGCTGCTGCTGGTGCCGGGCTGGGTGGGGCCGAAAGCCGCCACCTGGCAGTTCGTGCTGGGCATCGGCATGGCCTGCGCGGTGACGGCGCTGCCCATCCTGATCCTGCTGATGGAGAAGATGCACATCCTGCGCCAGCCGCTGGGCCAGCGCATCCTGCGCTACGCCAGCCTGGACGACATCGCGATCTGGGGCGTGCTCGCCGTCATCCTGCTGGACTGGCAGCGCGTGGGCCGGCAGGTCATCTTCCTGGCGCTCTTCGCGCTGGCCTGCTGGGGCCTGCGCTGGCTGATGCAGCGCCTGCCCGAGGCCGACCGCTGGTACGTGGCGCTGGTGTGGCTCATCGTCGTGGCGCTGGGCGCCGACTGGTGCGGCCTGCACTACATGGTGGGCGCCTTCCTGGCCGGCGTGGCGCTGGACATGCGCTGGTTCGACCGCGACAAGCTCGACGCACTGCGCCACCACGTGCTGCTGGTGCTGATGCCGGTGTTCTTCCTCAGCACCGGGCTGCGCACCAACTGGACGCTGGGCGGCGCCACCGTCTTCCTCGCGGCGGCGCTGCTGCTGGCCGCCAGCGTGGGCGGCAAGCTGCTGGGCATCCACCTGGCCGCGCGCGTGCAGCGCTGGCAGCCGGGCGAGGCCAGCCTGGTGGGTTGGCTGCTGCAGACCAAGGCGCTGATCGAGATCATCTTCGCCAACGTGCTGCTCGACAAAGGCGTCATCACCTCGGGCACCTTCACCGCGCTGCTGCTGATGGCGGTGGCCAGCACCATGCTGACGGTGCCGCTGGTGACGCCCATGCTCAAGCGCAACCCGGGGTTGATCGGGCGCGGGGGCTGAAGGCGCGGTGCCCCGCGTTCGCGGGGTGGGGGCCGGCGGTGTGACACACGCGCAGGGCCGTGGCGGCGTAAGCAAGGGACCGGGGCTGGGGCCTCGGGCATTTCCACCCTTGCCGAGGTCTTTGCCATGCGCCTTTCCCGCGTTTTCGTACCCCTGGCCCTGGCCGCTGCGGCCGGGGCCCATGCCGCGCCCATCCAGCTGAACTACACCGCCCGCTTCGACACCTGTACCGGCGAAGGCTGCACCACGGCCATCGCGCAGAGCCACTGGGCCTCGGTCAGCGGCACCTACATCTTCGACCCCGCGCTGGTCACCAGCACCAACGCCCCGCCCAATGGCTACGTGCCCAGCAACTTCAACACCAGCCTCGTCCACAACTTCACCGGCCTGAACAGCTTCAGCGCCACGCTGCAGGCCGGCGGCCTGCAGGCGCGCTCGACGGGCCTGGCCTTCTCGCCTTCGCCCAGCAGCGCCTACAACGGCGTGGGCCCCGGCTCGGCCGCGGCGGTGGTGACCAACGGCGACGCCGGCCGCCTGCACGACCGGCTGCAGTTGATCGACCAATCGATGAACGACATCACCGGGCTGCCTGCCGGCTGGCAGGTAGGCCCTGGCCTCTACGGCGGCGGTGTCACCGGGCGCCTGGCGCTGAACTTCGCCTGGGGCATTTACGACCCGGTGATCAGCGGCACCGACATCCCGCTGGACATCGACAGCGTGCCCGGCACGCTGAGCGTGCAGGCCATCGGCTTCGGCTTCTTCTGGAACCGCAATGGCGGCGCCGACACCTTCATCAGCTACAGCGGCAGGATCACGAGCTTCAGCACACAGCCCTACGTGGCGCCGCCGCCCCCGCCGCCGCCCACAGGCGGCCCCACCCCACCCGGCGGCACGCAGCCGGTGCCCGAGCCGGGTTCGCTGGCGCTGGCTGGGCTGGCGCTGCTGGCTTTGCTGGCGGCGCGGGCGGTGCGGCCGCCGAAGGCACCGCCCGCAGACCCCGGCCTCAAGCCGGCTTCACGTAGCGGTGCGTGAAGCGGTCGCTCTCGCCAATGGCGGCGTAACGCTCGCGCTCCACCTCCTTGCGCGCGAAGGTGGGCGGCAGCGTCCACACGCCGTTCGGGTGGTCTTTCGTGTCCTTCGGGTTGGCGTTGATCTCGCTCTTGGCGGCCAGCACGAAGCCGGCGGCGCGGGCGCGTTCTTCCATGAAGGCTTCGGTGACGTAGCCGCTCTTGGCCATCGCCTCCAGCGTGGTGCCGGGGTTGGCGCGGTGGTCCACCACGCCCAACACGCCGCCGGGCTTGAGCATTGCGAAGCAGCCGCGCAGCTTGTCGTCCAGGCTCTTGTCGCTGACCCAGTTGTGCACGTTGCGGAAGGTCAGCACCAGGTCGGCGCTGCCGGCCGGCACGTCGGGCGCGCCGGTGGCAGTGGGCAGCGTGGCGAGCACGGCCTTGTCGTAGAGCTCGGGCGCCTTGGCCATGCGGTCGGCGAAGTTGGTGCGGCTGCGGCGCATGTTCTGGTTGGCGCTGTCGGCCGGGAAGTGCGCGAGGTAGAGCTTGCCGCTGGCGCGCAGGTAGGGCGCCAGGATCTCGCTGTACCAGGCGCCGCCGGGAGATAGTTCCACCACCGTCAGCGTGGGGCGGATGCCGAAGAAGGCCAGCGTGGGGCCGGGGTTGCGCCACACGTCGCGGGCGCGGTTGGCCTCGCTGCGGTGCGGCGCGGCCAGCACGGCACGCAGGGCGGCATCGGGCTCGGTGCTGGCACTGCCGCCCAGGCTGGCGCAGCCGGGCAGGCCGACGGCCAGCAGCGCGGCCGGGCCGGCGGCGAGCAGGTGGCGGCGCTGCAGGCCGGCCGGGGCCGGGGCGGTGGTGTGGGGGTGGGCAGGGTGCGTCATGGGCGCGCATTCTGGTGGTGCGGGCGGCTCCTACACTGCTCGTGTTCCCCAAGACCCCACCCGCGCTCATGAACAACGCCGCCCTGCTGGCCCCCCGCGGCACGCTGCACGCCGTCATCAACCTGGGCAACCCGTTGCTGGCCCGCGCCGGCGCGGCGCCAGGAACCGCCCAGGGGGTGAGTGTCGATCTGGCGCAGGCCCTGGCCGCGGCGCTGGGTGTGCCGCTCGCTCTGCAGGTGGTGGACACCGCGGCGCAGGCGGTGGCGGCGGTGCGCAGCGAAGCCGCCGACCTCGGCTTCTTCGCGGTCGACCCGCAGCGCGGCGAGGGCCTGCGCTTCTCGGCGCCCTACCTGCTGATCGAAGGCGCCTACCTCGTGCGTGCGGCCAGCCCCTTGCAGCACAACGACGAGGTCGACCGCCCCGGCACGCGCGTGGTGGTGGGCCAGGGCAGCGCCTACGACCTCTACCTCAGCCGCACGCTGCAGCAGGCCACGCTGCAGCGCGCGCCCAGCTCGCAGGCCGTGGCGGCCGAGTTCCTGGCCAGCGGCGCCGACGTGGCCGCGGGCGTGAAGCAGCCGCTGCAGGCCGAGGCCGAGCGCCTGGGCCCCAACGCCGGCGGCCTGCGCCTGCTGCCCGGGCGCTTCATGGTCATCGAGCAGGCCACGGGCATCCCGGCCGGCCGCGGCGCGGCGGCACAGCAGGTGCTTCATCGGTTCATCGAAGAGGCCAAGGCCAGCGGCCTCATCGCGGCGGCGCTGCAGCGCCATGCCGTGCAGGGGGCGGGCATCGCACCTGCGGCCTGAGCGCACCCCGCAGGCCCCCTAGCTTCCCGGGTCGGGGGCCATCGACATGCCGCGCCGGAGTGCCGACGATGCGCTCCCCCTCACTTCCAAGACTGGAGACGCCGCATGTTCTCGTCGCCCTGCTTTCGCGTGAAGCCCGCCCCCTGGGCCCTGGCCCTCGGCCTGGCGCCCCTGCTCGCCTTGGCCAGCGGCGACAACCCCGGCCATGGCGGCAGCCCGCCGGTGGTGCAGTTCACGCAGTGCACCGAGTTCGTCGGCGTTGCGGTGGTGGACGCCACGGCGGCGCGGGCGCTGGTGCCGGCGCGCTACACCCTGGTGGCCGACGCTGCCGGCGCGCGCTTGGTGGTGCGCGCGGCCGATTGCGCCGCCGTGCGCGTGGGCGCCCGCCCGGCGCGGCCCGGGCGCGTGGCGCAGGTCGGGCTGATCATCGTCTCGCCCGATGGCACCGGCACCGACCCCAACACCGCCATCAACAACTACACGCTGGGCTACGTGAGCAACAGCCCGGCGCTGGTGCAGGCCCTGCGCGGCGCGGGCGTGCCGGCGGTGCTGGACGAAGGCCTGGCCTACACCGCCCCGGCGCCCACGGCCGCGGGCGGCAGCGGCGATCTCTTTGTGGCGGTGGCGCCCGAGCACCCGGCCGCCGGGCCGCGCTGGTTCTTGCATGGCACGGTGAACGTGCCGGGTTTCGATACCAGCTTCCTGGCGAACTGGTGGGTGGCAGGCCCGGGCGGGCGCGAGACCAAGATGGCCACCACCTTGCCGCTGATCAGCTTCGATTTCGGCTCGCAGGTGAGCTTCACCACGCAGCGGCAGGGCGCGCTGGCCACGCTGCTGCCCGGCCACCGCATCGAGAACTTCGTGCTCAGCTTCCGCGGCGCCTTCCCGGCGGCCACGATGGTGACCACCGTCACGCGTTAGGCGGGCGGTCGCAGCGGCGCGGCCAGCGCCGCTGCCAAGGCCTCGCGCACGGCGGTGGTGTGCACGGGCAGCACCACCACGTCGCCGGGCCGCGCCCAGGCCAGCAAGGTGCGGGCGGCTGCGGCTTCGTCGTCCACGCGGGCGATGCTGTCCGCCGCCAGCCCCGCCTGCAGCAGCGCGGCCTGCAGCAGCGCCGGCACCTCACCCAGGGGCCGGCCGCGCAGCATCAGCGGCAGCTCTTTCACCACCACGTGCGCCGGCGCAAAACGCGCTGCGGTGTGCGCCAGCTCGGTGATGGCGGTGTTGTCGCGGTTGCCGGCCTGGCCCAGCAGCAGGCCCAGACGCACGGGTTTCAGCGCCTGCGCCACCTGCAGCAGCTGCGCCAGTCCGTCGGGGTTGTGCGCGTAGTCCACCAGCACGGTGGCGCCCTGCCACGTCCAGCGCTCCAGGCGCCCGGGGTTGTCTTGCGGCTGGGCACCGAACTGCGCGAGCGTGGCGCGCAAGGCCGTCAGCGGCAGGTCGGTGGCCAGCGCGGCCAGCACCGCCGCGGCGATGTTCTCGACGTTGTGCCGCGCCGCGCCTTGCAGCGTGAGCGGCATCTGCGTGATCTCGCCCAAAGCGATCTCCACGTCGCCCTGCGCCCAGACGAGCTCACCTGCCGCGCAGCCGCACACCGGCGCGCCCGTGGCTCGGTGGGCCTGCAGCACAGGGTGCGCCAGGTCGTGCGCGAAGAGGGCCACGCGGCCGGCTTCGAACAAGGCCTGCACGTGCGGCTTGCGCGCGGCCACGGCCATCAGCACCGCGTCCCCGCCGTTGAGCACCAGCGTGCCGTGTTCGCGCAGCGCGTGCGCCACCACGAGCTTGGCCTCGGCGATGTCCTCGACGCTCGCGATGCCGTACTCGCCCAGGTGGTCGGCGCTGACGTTGGTGACGATGGCGGCCGCGGCCTGCCGCGCCACCAGGCCGCGGCGCAGCAGGCCGCCGCGCGCGGTCTCCAGCACCGCGAATTGCACGGCGGGGTGGCGCAGCACGGCGCGGGCGCCGGCCGGGCCGGCGTAGTCACCGGCGTGTACTTGCGCGCCGCCCACCATCACGCCCTCGGTGCTGCAGTGGCCGGCCACGCGGCCGGCGGCTTCGGCCATGGCCACCAGCAGCCGCGTGGTGGTGGTCTTGCCGTTGCTGCCCGTCACCAGCAGCACGGGCTGCGCGTGCAGCTGCGGCCAGGGCACATCCATGGGCAAGGGCAGCGCGGCACGCGGCCAGGTGCGGCTGCCGCTGCCGATGCCGATGGAGACGCTGTCGTCGTCGTCGAAGAACGGCAGGCCGTGCGCGGTGGCCGCGATCTGCAGGCGCTGCAGCGGGCGCGAAGCCTCGGCCGTGGCTTTCGCGCTGAAGTGCCGGGCCATCGCGGCGATGTCGTCGGACGCGGGCTGTGTGAGCGTGTAGCCCTGCGCCGCCAGCGGCGTGTGCGCGTCGGCCGCGCGCTCCCAGGCCCACTCGTTGAGGTCGGTGGCCGTCAGCAGCGCGGCCTCTGGCGGTACGAAGGCCAGCACGGTGCCGGCCGCGCCGGTGGCCACGCGCGCTTGCGGCGCCGGCCAGCCCAATGCGTCAGACAGCGCCTGCACACGCTGCGCCCAGCCGGCCAGCGCGGCCGGGTCTTGCGCGGCGGCGCCCAGCGGCGTCAGTGCCACCGCGGGCACCGCAAACCAGCGGTTGGGGCCGGTGAGGCGGCGTGAGCTTTCGAAGGCCGGGGGCGGGCCTTCCTCGTCGTCGTGCACGGTCGCTGTGCTGCGGCTCAGTCGCTGGCTTCGCCAACGAAGCGCAGGCCGCGCTCATCGCGCACGAAGCCGCTGGCCAGCAGCGCCCCGTCGTCCGACAGCGGGTTGCGGTGGCGGTCTTCGCTGTCGCTGCCGCTGGCTGCTGCGGCCGCTGGGGCCGCCGCAGGCACGGGCACCGCGTGCGCCGTCGCCCCCTCGGGCCTGAACTTCGTCACCTGCTTCCAGCTGCGTGTCAGCGCGTCGGCAAACACCAGCAGCAGGTCGCCGAACTGGCCCATGCGCAAGGCGTGGTCGATGGCTTCCTGTTCGTCGGGGATGATGGTGATCTGCTCCTCGCGCACGCCCTGCGCGCGCAGCACACCGGCGATCATGTTCGGCACCTCGTCGCTCGCGCGGCCGCGCAGGCCGTCGTCGCGGCGGCAGATGTAGTGGTCGAAGCGCCCGGCCACCGCGAGTGCGATGTCGCGGATGTCTTCATCGCGCCGGTCGCCCGGCCCGGCCACCACCACGATGCGGCGGCCGCGCACGTCCAGGCGCTGCGCCAGATCGGCCATCACACCCACGGCGTGCGCGTTGTGCGCGTAGTCGAAGATCACCTTGAACTGGTGCTCGTCGTACACGTTCATGCGCCCCGGCGCCTGGAAGAAGGTGGTGTCGAAGGTGCGCAGGCCCTGGCGGATGGCGTCGAGCTTGATGTCCAGGCTGAAGGCCAGCGCCGCAGCGAACATCGCGTTCTGCACGTTGTGCATCGCGCGGCCTTCCAGCGTGGCCGGGATCAGGTGCGTCCACATCAGCGGGATGTGTCGGCCCTTGTCGTAGAGCGTGATCATCTGCCCGTTCACGCCCGCCTCCAGCGCGCAGGCGCGGCCGCCGGCGCGGATGTGCTCGCGCACCACGGCGTGCTCGGGGTTGGTCGTCACGTAGCAGAGGTGCTTGGCGTCGGTGTGCGCGCTCATGCGGATGACGTTCTCGTCGTCGGCGTTGAGCACGGCGCAGTCCTTCGCCACCTCCACGATGATGCGTTTGACTTCGGCCAGCTGCTCCAGCGTGTCGATGCCTTTCATGCCGAGGTGGTCGCTCTTCACGTTGAGCACCGCGCCCACATTGACGAAGGGCACGCCCATGCCCGCGCGCAGCAGGCCGCCGCGCGCCACCTCCAGCACGGCCATGTCGATCTTCGGATCGGCCAGCACCATTCGCGTGGCGACCGGCCCCGTCATGTCGCCTTCCACGGTGCGCTGGCCGTCGATGTAGACGCCGTCGGTCGTCGTCAGCCCCGGCGTGTAGCCGGCCATCTTGGTGATGTGCGCCAGCATGCGGCTGGTGGTGGTCTTGCCGTTGGTGCCGGTGATGGCCGCGATCGGCACACGGCTCGGCGTGCCTGGCGGGAACAACATGTCGATCACGGGCCCAGCGGCATCGCGCGGCGTGCCTTCGCTGGGCGCCACGTGCATGCGGAAGCCCGGCGCCGCGTTGATCTCGCAGATGCCGGCGCCGGCGTTGGGCCCGGCCTTGTAGCTCTCGCTGATGTCGGGGCAGAGGAAGTCGACGCCGCCCACGTCCAGCCCGATGGCGGTGACGGCGCGCACGGCCATCTCGCGGTTGTCGGGGTGGATGATGTCGGTCACATCCGTCGCGGTGCCGCCGGTGCTGAGGTTGGCGGTGCTGCGCAGCAGCACTTCCTGGCCTGCGGCGGGCACGCTGTCCACCGTCATCCCCTGGCGCGTGAGCATCATGTCGGCCTGCGCGTCGAGCTCGATGCGCGTCATCACCTTCTCGTGGCCGATGCCGCGGCGCGGGTCTTGGTTCACGGCCTCCACCAGCTGCTTCACGCTGTGCGTGCCGTCGCCGATCACGCGGCCCGGCGTGCGCTTGGTGGCGGCGATGAGCTCCCCACCCACCACCAGCAGGCGGTGGTCTTCGCCGCTGAGGTAGGTCTCCACGATCACGCTGCTGCTGTGTTCCTGCGCGGCAGCGAAGCCTGTGCGCACCTCGTCGGGCGTCTTCAGCCCGATGCTGATGCCGCGGCCGTGGTTGCCGTTGTAGGGCTTGGTGACGACGGGGTAGCCCAGGCGTTCGGCGGCACGTACGGCGCGTTCGGCGCTGCGCACCAGCTCCTGCCGCGGCACGGGCAGGCCGCAGTTGGCGAGGATCTTGTTCGTCTCTTCCTTGTCCTGCGCCAGCTCCACCGCGATGTAGCTGGTGCGGCCCGTCACGGTGGCCTGGATGCGCTGCTGGTAGCGGCCGTGGCCCAGCTGGATGAGGCTCTGCTCGTTCAGGCGCAGCCAGGGGATGTCGCGGTCGACCGCGGCCTTCACCAGGCTGGCGGTGGAAGGCCCGAGCGCGCGGCGCTGCGCGTAGCGGATGAACTCGTCGCGCGCCTCGGCCCACACCCAGTCGTCGGGCACCACATCGGCGGGGCGTATCTCTGCCGGCAGCAGCGAACACAGCAGCTTGATGGCCAGCTCGCCAGCCTCGATGCCCTGGTCGCGCTGTTCGTATTCGTAGACCACGGTGTAGACACCGGGCTGGCCCTCGATGCTGCGCGTCTTGCCGAAGGTGACGTCTTCACCCGAGATGTTCTGCAGCTCGATGGCCACATGCTCCATCACATGGCCGAGCCAGGTGCCTTCCGGGTCTTCGGCATCACCGCGCATGCGGCGGATGAAGCCGCCGGGCACGCGGTAGCTGCAGCCGTGCTCCTGCAGGCCGGGCAGTGCGGCCACCAGCGCATCCACGTACGCGGGGCCCAGCTTGCCGGTGGGCCAGGCCTCCAGCGCGCCGAGGTCGAGCACCAGCTTGATGACCGGGAAGTGCGCGTACAGCGACGGACCCACATAGACATTGCGTTCGACGATGCGCATCGCGCCGGCTCCTTCTGGCATGCACGGAACAGTGAAGGGCACGCCCATGCAAGACGCGCGCCGCCGCTGGATGATGCCAGCGGCAGCGCGGCCGGCCGGCGCGGGTTTTCTTGGCTGCGGGGGGCGCAGCGGCCGCGCATTGGGGGCCGGCTTCGTGGCCTTTGCCACGCCCTGGCCCGCGCGCACTGGCTTCGCAGACGCATCTCTTCGGCGTTGGGCTGCGTATGGAAGGTCATGGCACCCCTTGTCACCCCCTGCGCAGGGTCGGCCGCAGCCGCCCTGCAGACCGCACGAACGCTTGCCGGGCGCACCGCGCCCGTGCGGCGCTGAGCCATGGACCTTGCCCGCCCCGAGCTGGCCGATCGCCTGGCCGGCGCCTACGTGCTGGGCACGCTGCGCGGCCCTGCGCGGCGGCGCTTCGACGTGCTGCTGCAGGCCCACCCCGCGCTGCAGAGCGCCGTGCGCGCCTGGCAGCGGCGGTTGCTGCCGCTGACCCAGAGCCTGGCCCCGGTGGCCGCCCCGCCACGCGTGTGGGCCGGCATCGAGGCCCGGTTGTTCGCGGCCCCGGTGCTGGCGCCGCTGCGCTGGTGGCGCAGCCTGGGGCTGTGGCGCGGCCTCGGCCTGGGCGCCAGCACGGCCTTGCTGGCGCTGCTGGTGCTGCCCGCTCGGCTGCCTGCGCCGCAGGCGCCCACCGTGGTGGTGCTGGCCGCCGGCCCGGGTGCCGGCGCGGGTGAGCCGGCCCGCTTCGTGGCGAGCCTCAGCCCCGACGGCCGCGCGCTGGTGCTGCAGCCGCTGCACGCGCCCACGCTCACCGCGGCGCAGGCCCTGGAACTGTGGTCGGTGCCCCGCCAGGGCGGCCCACGCTCCTTGGGCGTGGTGCGGGCCGACCGGCCCACCACGCTGCTGCTGCCTGCCAGCGCCACGCAGGGCACCGCGGCCTTTGCGGTGAGCGTCGAGCCCACGGGTGGCTCACCGACGGGCGCGCCCACCGGGCCTGTCGTTTCGGTCGGTGCCGTCGCTTCGATCTGAAGGCCAGTGCATCCAATCCGGCCCGGGCCGCGTAGGTGAAGGGGTGGGCGCCGCGCAGCGTCCCGCCAGAACCTCGGAACTTCCCTCCCCACCGCCTGGAGCCCCCATGAACAAGAACACCCGCCCCGCCCTGCTGGCCACCTGGGCCGCCGCTGCCCTGCTGTCGGCTTGCGCCGGCACCCTGATGAACGCCGCCCCCGTCTTCAGCCAGGCCATGCTGCCGGCCGCCGTGCAGGTGCCCGCCGGCCACCGCGTGGCGATGGAGACCGTGGGCGTGGGCCGCATCACCTACGAATGCCGTGAGAAGGCCAACATGGCCGGCCAGTTCGAGTGGGTGTTTGCCGGCCCCGAGGCCTCGTTGCAAGACCGCAGCGGCCGCCGCGTGGGCCGCTATTTCGGCCCGCCGGCCACCTGGGCGCTGGACGACGGCTCGTCGCTCACCGCCACGCAGCTGGCGGTGGCCCCGGCCGAGGCCGGCAGCATCCCGCTGCAGCTGGTGAAGGCCAACCCGGCGATGGGTGCCGGCGCGCTGACGGGCGTGACGCACATCCAGCGCGTGGCCACCAAGGGCGGCGTGGCGCCGGCCCTGGCTTGCGGCGCCGCCGAGAAGGGCCGCCGCGAGGTGGTGAACTACCAGGCCGACTACATCTTCTGGAAGGCGGCCTGAGGCTGCTGCTCAACGGGGCCCGAGTGCCCCGTTGAGCACCTGCGCCAGCCGCACGCTCGCGGCCTGCAGCCGCTGCGTCAGCGTGTCGGCCCAGCGCGGCGCATAGCCCGCGGGCAGGGTGCGCTCTTCCGGGTAGAAGCCCGGCTGCGCGACGATCTTGCAGCTCTCTTCGGCCCACAGCACCGGCGTGCCTGGCGCGGCCGGGGCCGGCGCGGCCTTCACGGCGGCGCGGAAGGCTTCGTCGCCACCGGGCCAGTTCACGGCCATGCCGGTGTCCCACAGCGAATGCAGGTTGGTGCCGCGGTCGAAGGCCTGCAGCTGGAAGCTGTTGCCGCCGCGGTCGTCGAAGAAGCCGGCGTGCAGCGGCTGGTGCACATCGGCCACCAGGTGCACCACGTACTTCAGCGCCGTGAGGCGCTCGGCGTCGGTGGCGTCGGCCTTGCCCAGCAGCGCGATCTGCTTGTCCAGCGCGCCCACCACGCACTCGCCCTCGATGCACAGGCGTGCGGGCTCGTACTGGCAGCTCTCGCCGCGGTGGAAGTTCACGTAGTGCCAGCGCGCGGTGCCGAGCGAGCGGTTCTCGTCGGCCCAGGTCGAGATGCTCACCAACGTGGCCCCGGGTTCCAGCGCCAGCAGGCGTTGCGCCTCGGCGCGCGCTGCCGGGCTCAGGCGGGCTTCGGCCATCTCGGCAATGAGCCGGTGGCCGACGCCACCGAAGGCCCAGGCGGCCGGCGCGATGGCCAGCAGGCCGGCGGCCAGCGTGCCCAGCAAGGCGAAGAAGACGGGGCGTTTCGGGCGGTTTGGGGACACGGTGAAGGGCGGGCCGGCAAGGCCCAGGGCGGCAGGGCTGCGCAGCATAGCGGCCCCCGCCCCGGCCCCCGCCGCCCGGGGCTTCACCAGTTGTCGACCGACTTGCCGGCGCCGTCGCCGAAATCGCTGACGACGAGGTACTGGTCGGCCGCAGTGTTCACGGTGACGGCCGTGGCCGCGGCCAGCACGCCGCGGCGCAGCAGGGTGTCGGCGCTGCCGTCGGCGCTGCGCTGGAAGAGTTCGAGCAGCAGGCGCGTGCTGCGGCTGTCGGTGCACTGGACTTGGATGGCGGCCATGGTGTTTCTCGGCCCCCGCAGGCAGGGGCATCGGTGGTTGCGGAACGAGGCGCGACTGTAGGCGCTGGCCGGCTGCTTCAGGCCCCCAGCCGGGCCGCCATCCCTACAAAGCAGGCCCCGGCCAGCGCCCCCAAGGCCAGGCCGGCGGCCACTTCGGCACGTGTGTGCCGCTGCAGCACCAGGCGCGACCAGGCCACGCCCGCGGCCAGCAGCGCCGCGGCCAGCGCCCAGAGCGGCTGCGCCCACAGCAGCGCCACGGCCAGCACGGCAAAACCCACGTGCAGCGAGACCTTGCCCCAACGCCGCAGCGCCAGCGCCGCGGCCACCAGCGCGCCGCCGAGCGCCAGGCCGAGGCTCGTCACCGCCGGCTGCCCCAGCGCTGCCAGCAGCGCCGCCATGCCGAAGAGCAGCGCCACGAGGAAGAGGTTGAGCTCCAGACGCTCGCGCGGTTGCGAGGCGTCGACATGCGACCAGCGCCCCGCCTTCACGCGCCAGGCCGTGTAGGCGCCGACGCACAGCGCGATGAACACCGCCGCGCCCAGGCCGGCGGCCAGCGTGGCGCGCGCGCCGGGGCCGCCACCGGCCGCGTTGCCACCGCCGGCCACGGCCAGCGGCATCAGCAGGGCCGGGTGGCCGGCGATGGAGAGGGCGCGGGCCCAGGCGGTGCGTGACATGGTCCGCCACTGTAGAGCGTGGGCTGCATCGCCCCCGGGCGCGGCCCGGCGGGGCACCGCGCCACACAATGACGCCAGGAGACCGAAACCCATGAACGCACGCGACCCGCAGGCCCCGGCCGCCGAGCTGCCCCAGGACGCCTCGCACGACCCCCGCCCCGACACCGACCCCGAAGAAACGCGCGAGTGGCTCGAAGCCCTGCAGGCCGTGGTGGCCGGCGCCGGGCCCGAGCGCGGCCTCTTCCTCATCGAGCAGCTGCAAGACCAGGCCCAGCAGCAGGGCATGGTGCCGCACCTGCAGCCGTTTTCGGCCTACCGCAACAGCATCCCGCTGGAGCGCCAGGGCGCCTACCCTGGCGACCTGCGCACCGAAGAGCGCCTCACGGCCGTGATGCGCTGGAACGCGCTGGCCATGGTGGTGCGCGCGAACGAGGCGCACGGCGAACTCGGCGGCCACATCGCCAGCTACGCGAGCGCGGCCGAGATCTTCGAGGTCGGCTTCAACCACTTCTTCCAGGGCAGCGCCTGCGGCCAGCGCAGCGATCTCGTCTACTTCCAGCCGCACAGCGCACCTGGCGTGTATTCGCGCGCTTTTCTCGAAGGGCGCTTGAGCGAAGGGCAACTGGCCCGCTACCGGCAAGAAATCCAGGCCGAAGACAGCAGTTGGGAAGGGGGCCTCTGCAGCTACCCCCACCCCTGGCTGATGCCCGAGTTCTGGCAGTTCCCCACCGGCAGCATGGGCCTGGGGCCGATCAACGCCGTGTACCAGGCGCGCTTCCTGCGCTACCTCACCGCGCGGGGTTTGCTCGACTGCAGCACGCGGCGCGTCTGGGGCGTGTTCGGCGACGGCGAGATGGACGAGCCCGAGTCCATCGCCGGCCTCACGCTGGCCGCGCGCGAGAAGCTTTGCAACCTGACCTTCATCGTCAACTGCAACCTGCAGCGCCTGGACGGCCCGGTGCGCGGCAACGGGCAGATCATCCAGGAGCTGGAGGCGCTGTTCACCGGCGCCGGCTGGCACGTCATCAAGGTGCTGTGGGGCAGCGAGTGGGACGCGCTCTTCGCGCGCGACACCGAGCACGTGCTGCTGCGCGCGCTCAGCCGCACGGTGGACGGCCAGTACCAGACGTTGGGCGCCAACGACGGCGCCTACAACATCGAGCACTTCTTCCGGCAAGACCCGGCGGTGCAGAAGCTCGTGGCGCACATGAGCGAGGCCGAGATCGATGGCCTGAAGCGCGGCGGGCACGACTTCAGAAAACTCTACGCCGCCTTCGCCGAAGCGCGCGACCACCGAGGCCGGCCCACCGTCATTCTGGCCAAGACCAAGAAGGGCTACGGCATGGGCGGCGCGGGTGAAAGCCGCATGACCGCGCACCAGGCCAAGAAGCTGGACCTGGAGGCCGTGAAGGCCTTCCGCGACCGCTTCGCGCTGCCGCTGAGCGACGACGACGTGGCCGCGCTGCGTTTCCTCAAGCCCGCCGACGACAGCGCCGAGATGCGCTACCTGCGCCAGCGGCGCGAGGCCCTGGGCGGCCCGCTGCCCAAGCGCAACGGCACGGCCCCCGTGCTGCCCGTGCCGCCGCTGTCGGCTTGGGGCGCATTTGCGCTTCAGGCGGACGGCAAGGAGATGAGCACCACCATGGCCGCGGTGCGCATGCTGGGCAACCTGCTGAAGGACCCGACGCTTGGCCCGCGCATCGTGCCCATCGTGGCCGACGAGGCGCGCACCTTCGGCATGGCCAACCTCTTCCGCCAGGTGGGCATCTACGCGCCCGAGGGCCAGCACTACGAGCCCGAAGACCGCGACACCATGCTGTACTACCGCGAAACGCGCGACGGCCAGCTGCTCGAAGAAGGCATCAACGAAGCCGGCGCGCTCAGCAGCTGGATCGCCGCGGCCACCAGCTACAGCGTGCACGGCCTGCCCATGCTGCCGGTCTACATCTACTACTCGATGTTCGGCTTCCAGCGCGTGGGCGACCTCATCTGGGCCGCGGCCGACCAGCGTTCGCGCGGTTTGCTCTTCGGCGCCACCGCCGGCCGCACCACGCTGGGTGGCGAGGGCCTGCAGCACCAGGACGGCAGCAGCCTGCTGGTGGCCAGCACCGTGCCGAATTGCGTGGCCTGGGACCCGGGTTTCGCGGGCGAGCTCGCGGTCATCCTGCACCACGCCATGAACCGCATGCTGGTGCAGCAGGCCGACGAGTTCCATTACGTGGTGATGGGCAACGAGAACCACGCCATGCCCAGCCTGCAGGGCCTGGGCGAAGGCGTGGAAGACGACCTGCTGCGCGGTCTGTACCGGCTGCAGAGCTTCGGCGAGGGCCCGGCGCGCGTGCGCCTGCTGGGCTCGGGCGCCATCCTGCGCGAGGTGCTGAAGGCGGCGCAGCAGCTGTTGGAGCAGCACGGCATCGCCTGCGAGGTCTACAGCGCCACGAGTTACAGCGAACTGGCGCGCGAGGCGCAGGCCTTGCAGCGGCTCGACCGTGCGCAGCCGTTGCCGCTGAACGCCGAGGCGCCGAGGGCGGCGCGCCGCCTCAGCCACGTGCAGCGCCTGCTGGCCGGTGAAGCCCCCATCGTCGCCGCCAGCGACTGGGTGCGCGCCTGGCCGCAGCTGATCACCGAGTACGTCGACGCGAAGATGGTCACCCTGGGCACCGACGGCTTCGGCCGCAGCGACACGCGGGCGCGCCTGCGCCGGCACTTCGAGGTGGACGCACAGGCCGTGGTGGCGGCGGCGCTGGAGGTGCTGCGCGCGGCTTGAAGGGGGCAGACCGCAGCTGGGGATGGCGTGACGCGGGAAAACCTGTTCTTGCACACAGTACTGTGTGCGTATACAGTTCTTCTCAGTCGCTCCCCTTCATCTGCCCCTGAGAGGTTCCGTCATGCGCCAAGCCCTGCGCCAGCACTACCGCCCCGACAGCCTGCGCCTGCCCCAGTGGGTGTGGCGCGTGTGGTCCTGGTTCTGAACTGACAGGCCCACAGCCGGTGCCCCGCACCGGCTGTGGGTTCAAGCGCTGGTTGACGCGCCGAACGCGGCGCTCGCCAGCACCGCCTGCGCCAGGGCCTGGCCGCTGAGCCAGGCGCGTTCCACGCCCTCGGGCAGGTTGGCGCCGTCGCCGCCGCCCCAGGCATCGCCGCAGCTGCCCAGGCGCAGCGCGGCATCCCAGCCACAGGCCGCCGCCGCTGGCGCAGCCACCTGCGCATAACGCCAGCGGTGCGCCACGGCGTGGGTGGGCGCTGTGCGCACGCCCAGGGCCGGCAAGGCCTGCAGCATCGCGTCGGTCGCGGCTTCGGGGCTCAGCTCCAGGTGCGCCGCACTCCAGGCGGGCGTGGCGTGCAGCACCCACCGGCGCCACGCCGGGCCGGGCAGGCCGCTCACGTCCACCACCTCGGACAGCATGCCGGCGGTGAGGGTTGCAGCGTCGGCCGGCGGACCGGGCAGCGCGCCCGGTGGCGTTTCGGGTGGCCAGCCCAGCATCAGCGTCCAGCAAGGCTGCCCGTGCACACCGGCCAGCGCGGCTTGCAGCAGCGCGCTCTGGCGGCACAGCGGCCGGGCCTGTTCGGCGGGCACGGCCAGCAGCAGCACATCGTGTGTGCTGGGCAGCGGCCCGTGTTCGGCGGTGGCGAGCTGCCAGCGGCCGCTGGCATCGCGCGTGGGCGGCTGCACGGTGTGTTCGGTGTGCAGCGCCAGGCCTTCGGCGAGCTGGCGCGCCAGCGCGTTCATCGTCGGCAGGCCGGCCCAGCGGCCATGGGCGCCGGCGGCCGCCCAGCCGCGGGCCTGCCATTCGGCCAGCGCAGCGCGAAAGGCTGCGCTGCCGGCACCGAAACCGGCCACGCCGTGGTGGAAGGGGCCCACGTCGCTACGGCGCGTGGCGCAACGGCCCCCCGGGCCGCGGCTCTTCTCGTAGACGCTGACCTCGCAGCCGGCCTCGGCCAGCCGCTGCGCGGCCACGAGGCCGGCGAGGCCGGCGCCCACCACCGCGACGCGTGGTTTTGCAGCCCCGGCGCTCACGCTTCGAACAGCGGCGGCTGTTGCAGCTCGGCGTCCAGGTTCATCAGCACGCTGGCCAGAGACAGCGCGCGCCACAGTGGTTCAGGCATCTGCAGGATGGCTTCGGGGGTGCGGGCCTCGGCGATGTAGGCGCCGATGGCGTGGTGCTGTTCGGGGGACAGCAGGCGCTGGCTGAGCATCTCGTCCAGGGTCTTCACGGGGCTCCTTCCTTCGTCGTCGGGCTCCGTGCTTCACCGAAGGCACCGGGGTCACCGGTGCAGCGCCAGCGGCACGTTCAACGGATTGTCGTGCGGCGCCGTCGGCCGTGCACGCGCGGGGTTGCCGCGGTGGGCGCGCCCTACAGCCGGTACATCGGCACTTCCAGCGCCTGCGTGAGCGGGTGGTCGGGCCCGCCGCGCGAGCGCGCCAGCGTGTGCAGGGCGGGCAGGCCGACGGTGTCGCGCGGCAGCAGGTAACTGCGGCCCTGGCGGTCGCGCAGGCGGATGCCCACCACCAGGGGCACGCCGCGCACGTGCTCGGCGCTGGCGATGTCTTCCCAGGCCACATCGCGCCGCCAGCCCCAGAAGGTGCCGAGCTTCAAGCCGCCCGGCCCGGCCTCGGTGGGCATCAGCAAGTGCACCAGCACCACCGTGACGGCGGCCACCGCCATCAGCGGCAGGCTCTGTGGCCACGAGAAGGGCTCGCCCTGCAGCCAGCCCAAGGCTTGGCCGGCCACCGCGCCGGCCATCACGCCCGGGAAGGCCTGGCGCCACAGCGCCGGCAGCCGGACCGGAAAGCGCTGCATGCGCGCGCCCTCGTCCAGGCCCAGCGCCATGCTTCAGCGCTGGGGCTCGTGCAGCGAGCCCGCGTCGGCCAGGCGCGTGTGCAGGTTGAAGGTGGCGCCTTGCGTCAGGATGTGCAGCTTCACGCCCAGCAGGCACACCGGCCGGCCTTCGTTGACGCTGTCCATGCTGCTGAACTGCACCTCGGCGGCGTCCACCACGGTGATGCCGCCGCTGCCTTCCACGTGCACGGTGTTGTCGGGCGCGATGAAGGCGGCGGTGTCTTCATCCAGGCCGATGCCCACCGCAAAGGGGTTGTAGGCCAGCGCCGTGAGCAGGCGGCCGAGACGGTCGCGCTGGCGGAAGTGCTGGTCGATGATGAAGCGGTTGGTCAGGCCCAGGCCCGCGGCCAGGCGCACGCTGCCGGCGATGGGCGTGCTGCCTTCGTCGCCGAAGGCGATCATGTGCTCGCTGATGAAGGCCGCGCCTGCACTGGTGCCGGCCACCGGCACGCCGGCGGCGTTCATCATGCGCACGGCCTTGGCGATGGGCGTGCCGCCGAGCAAGGTGCCCAGCCGAAGCTGGTTGCCGCCGGTGAAAAAGACACCGGTGGCCTGCTGCAGGCGTTCGAGCCGGCCCGATTCTTCGCAGTCACGCCGGGTGTCGAAATCGAGCGCCGTCACGCGGGCGGCGCCCAGCTCGCTGAAGATGCGCTCGTAGCGCGGCCCGGTGCTGCGCAGCTGGCTGGCCGTGGGGATGACGACGATGTCGGCCTGCCGCCCGCCGGCCAACTGCACGAAGCGGTTGAGGATCTGCGGCGCGTTCTCTTTCTCTTCGGCACCGCCGATGGGGATGATCCATCCGCGCTGCTTGCCTTCGGCCACCTTGCTGGCACACATCCCGTTCGCTGCCCTTCTGTTCGTCAGGGCGGGGATGATGCCACCGGGCGGCGCGGGCGCGGCGGCCGCGCGTGCTCAGAATCCGCTCAGGCCCAGCGGCGCCAGCTCCAGCAGCTGGTCGGCCAGCCACAGCCGCAGCACGCCGCAGCCGCCGGGCACTTCCAGCACGAACACGCCTTGCGCACCGAGGGGCACGCTGGCCACCGGCGCCGCGGCCAGCGGCAGCGGGGCCCCCCAGTCCGGGGCCGCGTCGGGGCCGGCGAGATCGATGTCCAAGGCGGCCGTGGTCGGGCCCAGCGCCAGCGGCCACCAGCTCACCACGCCGCCGGCGCAGTCGCCATAGACCGTGCCGCACAGGCGGTAGCCACTGCCGCAACCGCGCGGCGACAGCAAGCGCAGCTGCAGGTCGTGCGTGCCCAGGCTGTACAGCAGCTGCCGCGGGATCGCGCGCTGCTTGAAATGCGTCGTCTCGGGCTCGGGCCAGACCGAGGCGAGCAGGTGCTCGTCGGTGCCCGCCAGGGCGTGGGCCGGCGGTGGGGCGGGGGGCGTGAGGTCGAGCTGGAAGGCAGGCATGGCAGCAGGGGTGGCGCGCAGGTGCCCCACAGAGCGGCGCGGCTACGCGCTGATACATCCTCCGCGCTCACCTCCGCCCTTACCACCGCGTTCAGGCCGCCGCCGCTGCCTGACCGACCGCTCAGTCGACCTTGGCGCCCGAAGCCTTCACGACCACCGCCCACTTCTTGGTTTCGGCGTCGATGAACTTCGCGAACTCGGCCGGGCTCATGCCGCTGGGGATGGCGCCCTGCGACTGCAGGCGCTCCTTGATGGCCGGCGTGGCCATGGCCTTGGCGGTTTCCTGCTGCACCCGGTTGACGATGTCGGCTGGCGTGCCCGCTGGTGCGAAGAGGCCGAACCACGAGCTGGCTTCGTAGTTGCGCAGCAGCGAGCCACCGGCTTCGGCGATGGTGGGCAGATCGGGCAGCGCCGCCGAGCGCACGCCGCTGGTGACGGCCAGGGCCTTGAGCTTGCCGCTCTTGATGTGCGGCATGGCGCTGGGCAGGTTGTCGAACATCAGGTCCACGTTGCCCGCCATCAGGTCGATGAGCGCCGGGCCGCTGCCGCGGTAGGGCAGGTGCAGCATGAAGGTGCCGGTCAGGCTCTTGAAGAGCTCGGCCGCCAGGTGGATGCTGGTGCCGTTGCCCGAACTCGCCACGTTGAGCTTGCCCGGGTTGGCCTTGGCCGCGCGGATGAGGTCGACGACAGTGTTGATCTTGTACCTCTGCGCCGACTCGGGGTTGAAGACCAGCACGTTGGGCACGCCGGCCACCAGCGTGATGGGCGCGAAGTCCTTCACCGCGTCGTAGGGCATCTTCGGGTACAGCGACGGGTTGATCGCGTGCGTGCCCACCGTGCCCATCAGCAGCGTGTGGCCGTCGGCCGCGGCCTTGGCCACTTCGGCCGAGCCGTTGTTGCCGCCCGCACCCGGCTTGTTGTCGACGACGAAGGGCTGGCCGAACACCCGCTGCAGTTCGGGCGCGATGGCGCGGGCCAGGATGTCGGTGGTGCCGCCGGCCGCGAAGGGCACGACGATGCGCACGGGCTTGCTGGGCCAGGCGCCCTGGGCGTGGGCGTAGCGGCTGAGGGCCAGCCCCAGCGGCAGGGCAGAGGCGGCGGCGAGCAGGCGGCGGCGTTGCGTCATGGTGGCGGGCAGTGTCTGTTCAGGGGAACAGCCAGTGTGCCCGCCGCCCACGGCCGCGGCAGCCGGGGCAATCCCGGTGGCGCAGCGCCCTACAGCTTCAGTTCCAGCCGCAGCTGCCAGTTGATGTCGCTCGGCCCCGTGCTGCGCGTGCGCGTGCGCTCGGTGACGCCAGCCACCACGCTGTCGTTGGCGGTGCTCGTGCTGAAGTCGCGCGGGTTCAGGTTGCTGCCCAAGAGGCGCAGACCGACGTTGGGGTTGAAGGTCCACAGCGCGTAGGCGTCCCACACCTGCTTGCTGCTGACGGTGACGGTCTGGTCGGCCTCGATGCGCGTGGTGGTTTCGGGCACCCAGTTGACGTTGCCGCCCAGCGTGAGCGGCATGCCGCGCAGCCGGTAGTCGGCGCCGAAGTTGGCGGTGGCCTTGCTCTGCTGGTCGAGCCGGTTGTCGGGGCCGGGCACGGCCTTGACCTTGCTGTCGAAGACCGAGAGGTTGGCACGCACTTCCACCGGCGTGGCGCCGGTGATCAGCTGGTCGAGGCGGAACTTGGCTTCCAGCTCCAGGCCCGTGGTGGTGGCGTCGCCGATGTTCTGCATGCGCCGCACGTAACGCGGGAAGGGGCTCCAGCTCACCGTCTCCAGCCTTGTCGCGCCGCGCATCAGGTTGCTGATCTGGCGGTGGAAGAGGTTGGCGCTGAGCACGCCGCCGCTTTCCAGGTAACGCTCCAGCGCGATGTCGATGCCGGTGGCCAACTCGGGCTTGAGCTCGGGGTTGCCGGCACGGTCGGGCGCGGTCTCGATGTTGCTGCCGGTGTCGGGGTCGTAGTCGCGGTTGATGGTGGGCCGCGCGATCAGGTTGCCGAGGTCGGGGCTGCGGTAACTGCGCGTCAGGCTCATGCGCACCTGGTCGCGGCCCTTGGGGTCGGGCTTCCACACGGCGTGCAGCAGCGGCGTCCACACGCTGCTGCGGTTGGTGGGGCGGAAGGAGCCGGCCGCGCCAGCGCTGTCGCCCTTCGTGGTGATGCCTTCCCAGCGCAGGCCGGCGTGCGCCGACCAGTTCGGGTTGATGGTCCACTCGTCCTGCGCGAAGGCCGCCAGGCGCAGCGAACTCGCCTTCAGGTCGTCGCCGAAGTCCGACAGCACCGGCGCGCCGTTCTGCAGCGAGCTGCGTGATTCGCTGCGGCGCGAGGCGTCGACGTCCAGGCCGCCCACCAGGCTGTGTTCGCCACCGCCTTCGGGCTTGCCGCCGGTCAGCCCCGAGAACTTGAGCTTGAGGTCGATGTTGGTCTGTTTGGTGCGGCCCGTGTCCACCAGCGTGCGCGCGGCGGTGGTGCCGCCCGTGTTGAAGTCGCTGCGCAGGCTCTCGTTCTCGCTGCGGAAGACGCCGCCGCCGCCGTTGAGCTCGGCGCGCACAGGGCCCAGGCGCTGGCGCCACTGCGCGTTCAGGCGCGCGTTGGTGAAGCTGGTCTCGCTGCTGGTGTTGCCGAAGTCGTAGAGCACCGCGCGGCCGGGCCGGCGCAGGGCCTGCGTCAGCGTGTACTGGCTGCTGCTCTTGCCGCTGGCGTGGAAGATCGTCGGCGCCAGCGCCAGCAGGTCGCCCGTGCCCTCGCCCAGACGCCACTGCAGGCGGCCGCTGAAGTTGCCGCCCAGGCGCTTGTCCGTGGAATTGCTGCGCGAGCTGCGGTCTTCGAGCAGCACGCCCGTGGCCGAGTTCTCCACCGTGGTGCGGCTCTCGCTGCTGTTGTTGTTGCGGCGCTCGAAGACCGAGCCCGAGAGGTTGTAGACGAGGTCGCCGGCGCTGTCGTTGTGCGTCCAGTTCACGCCCGGGCTGACCTGGCCGTCTTCGATGCCGAAGCCGATGCGCACGTCGTTCAGGCGGCGGCGGAAGCCTTCGCGCGTGATGATGTTGATGGTGCCGGCAATCGCCCGCGCGCCAGTCTCGGCGGTGGGGGCGCGCAGGATCTCGATGCGCTCCACCTGCTCGGGCGTGAGGCTCTCCAGACTGAAGCCCGGCGGCACGCGCTGGCCGTCGATCAGCAACTGCGTGAAGCCGCCGCCCAGCCCGCGCATGCGTGGCGGGCCGCCACGGCCAGGAGCGCCGGGCGTGGTGACGCCGGGCAGACGGCGCAGCACCTCGCCCACCGTGGCGTCGCCGAACTTGTCGATCTCTTCACGGCCGATGACGATCTTGCTGGCCGTGGCCTGGCGGCGCTGCGCGGTGTCGGTCTCGCGGCCGCCGGTGATCTCGATGCGCTGCGACGGGTTGGCGCTGGCCGGGGCGGGTGCCGGCGTGGCTGCAGGCGTCGCAGGCCGCGGCCGCGGGGCCGAGGCAGCGCCCGCCGGGGCCTGTGCGGCGGGGGCGGGCGTGGGTGTGGGGGTGGTCTGCGCCCAGGCGCTGGTGAGGGCCAGCGCGAGGCAGGGGGTGAGGCAGGGGATGAGGGCCTGCGGCAGGCGTGCTTTGTTCTTGAAGGGCATGCGAGGGATTGTCCTTGCTGGTACGAAAGCTTTCAGGCGCAGGGCTGCCTTTGCCTGGGCTTTGCATTTCTTCACGCCGGCGATGGCGCCGACGCAGGCTCAGACGCGCAGGGCCTCGGCCTCGCGGGTGCTGTCGGGCGCGCCCGTGGCGGGTGCGTCATCGGCCGGCGGGCCGTTCAGGCGCTCCATCAGCACCCGGCCTTCGCTGCGTGCGAGGTCGAAGTCGACCTCCACGGCGTTCAGGGCATCGGAGGTGGCGGCGCTGGTCATCACGATGCCCATGGCGCAGTTGCGGCCGTGGTTCTTGGCCGTGTAGAGCGCCATGTCGACGAGGTTGATGGCGCGCTCCAGGCTCAGCGGCAGGCGCGCCGGGTCCAGCGGGAAACAGGCGTGGCCGAGCGACACCGTCACGCGCAGCGAGCCGCCGTCGGGCAACGCATAGGGCTGGCCGCCCACGGCGTCCAGCACGCGGCGGGCCAGGTCCTGTGCGCGCGCGGCGCAGCCCGCATGGCCGGCGCCGGGCTCGCGCGGGCCGGTCAGGCAGACGATGAATTCCTCGCCGCCCCAGCGCACCACGAGATCGTTCTC
The DNA here is from genome assembly GCA_051861265.1 of Rubrivivax sp. GTDB lineage: Bacteria > Pseudomonadota > Gammaproteobacteria > Burkholderiales > Burkholderiaceae_C > Rubrivivax. The sequence goes on along the minus strand of JBHYDA010000002.1, from coordinate 310,430 downwards.
GGCGTCACCCGGGGACGGACCCACCGCCTCGCGCACGCGCCGCGCCGTCTCGACGAGCACGGCGTCGCCGGCGGTGTGGCCGTGGCGGTCGTTGATGCGCTTGAAGTGGTCGATGTCCAGCAGCAGCAGCGCGCCCTCGAAGGCCTGCGTCAGGCCGCGGGCCTGCAGCGTCTCTTGCAGACCGCGGCGGTTGTGCAGGCCGGTCAGCGGTTCGCGGCGGCTCTGTTCGCGCAGGCGCTCCTGGTTGTCCTCCAGGCGCCGGCGCAGCCGCCGCACGCGGCCGTACATCAGCGCCACCAGCACCGCCGCCAGCAGCACCACGGCAGCACCCGCGGCCCACACCTGCTGCAAGGCCGCGCGGTTGTCGAGCTGTGTGTTGACCAGCGTGCGCTCCAGGCCCAGCTGTTCCAGCCGGCGTTGCTGCGCCTCGTGGTCGAAACGCTTGCGCAACTCGGCCAGGGCCGCGTCGCGGTTGGCCGCCATCATCTCTGCGGCCAGGCGCCGCTCGGCGTGGAAGAGCTCCAGCGCCGCCGGCAGGTCGCCCGCGGCGGCGTAGGCGTCGGCGTACTCGCGCAGCGCCTGCGCCTGGTCGGCGGTGGCGCCGCCTTCGCGGTAGGCCGCCAGCACCAGGCCCATCTCGCGCCGGGCCGCCTCGGTCTGGCGCAGGCCGATGTGGGCCAGCGCCGCGTTGTGCACGAGAACGCGCTCTGTGCGGCGGTCGCCCTGGCGGCGCACCACGGGCAGCGCGGCGTCCACGGCCTGCAGCGCTTCGCGCGGGCGCTGCAGCGCCACCAGGGCATCGGCCAGGTTGGCCTGGTGGCTGCTCTCCAAGCGCAGTGAGCCGCCCTGGCGCGCCAGCGCGACGCCGGCCTCGGCCGTGCGCCGGGTGGCTTCCAGATCGCCGCGGCGGCGGTGCATGCGGGTCTCGGCGATGAGCACGCGCGAGCGCAGCAGCGGGTCGCCATCGGCCTGCGCCATCGCCTGCGCCCGCGCGAGCTGGCGCTGTTCGGCCGCGGCATCGCCCATCAGGCCGGCGGCGTCGGCCGCCGAGGCCAAGGCCAGTGCCTGGGCGGCGCCGTCGCCGGCGGCGCGGGCCAGTTCGACCGCCGCCAGCGCGTGTTCAAGGGCGGCGCTGCTCAGCCCGCGCCGGCGGTCCTGGCGTGAGAGCAGGTGCAGGGCGAGCCAGCGGGGTTGGTGGTCGCAGGCCAGCGCCGGGGTGCAGGCGCTGGCATAGGCGTCCACGGCGGCTTGCGCGGCCTTCTGGGCGGCCTGGGGGTCGTCGGCGGCGTCGGCCCAGGCCGCCTGCAGCAGCGCGGCATCGGCCGCGGCCTGGGGGTCGGGTTTCAGGGCGACCAGTGCGGCCAGCGCCTGGGCATGCAGTTCGGCGCGGCCCGAGGCGGCGGCCACCAGACCGCGTGCCAGTGCCAGCGGCCGTGCACCGGCGCCCTTCGTGGCCAGGGCTTGCAGGCCGGCCAAGGCAGCGTCGGGGTCGTCTTGTGCCAGCTGCACCTGCGCATCGAAATCGGCCCAGGGCAGCGCGGGCCTGGCGGCCGTCTGCAGGTTGGGGGTTGCAGGGGTGGCCGCGGTGCCAGGCTTGGGCGGGTCGGCCGCAAAGGCGGCACCCACAAGCAGCCCTGTCCAGGCCAAGGCCCAGGCCGCGCGCCGCACGGGCACAAGCTGCTTCTTCATGGCAGCGCTGCCCCCGCCGCGGGTGTGGCGCCCGGCCCCTGCAGGTGCGCGAGCTCGGCGCGGCCCTGGCGCCAGGCGGCCTCCAGCGCCATGCCGGGGTTGGCTGGGCCCTCTGTGCGCTGGGGCTGCATCGAGCGCACGCCATAGGCGCGGTTGCGGCCGTGGGCCTTGGCCAGGTAGAGCGCGGTGTCCACCACGTCCAGCGCCCGTTCCCACGAGACAGGCTCGCGCGCCGGCGGCAGCGGGAAGCTGGCAAAGCCGATGGAAGCCGTCACCGCCACGGCCTCCTGGCCGTGGAAGACCGGCCGGCCGCCGACCGCAGCCAGCAGGCGCTCGGCGAGCGCTTCCACCTGGTCGGGCTGCAGCTGCCGCACGAGCACGAGGAACTCTTCGCCGCCCCAGCGCACGGTGAGATCCTCTTCGCGCAGCACGCCGCGCAGGCGCTGGGCGATGTCGACCAGCACGGCATCACCGGCGGCGTGGCCGTGGCGGTCGTTGATGCGCTTGAAGTGGTCCAGGTCCAGCAGCAGCAGCGTGCCTTCGAAACGCACAGCGGCGCTCTGCTGCATCACGCCGTGGAAGTGACGTCGGTTGGCCAGGCCGGTGAGGGGGTCGCGTTCGGTGGCCACCTTCAAGGCCTCGTTGCTGTGGCGCAGGCGCAGGTTGGCCTGGCGCATGCGGCGCAGCAGCAGCGCCAGCACCACCAGCAGCAAGAGCCCGGCCACCAGGCCCAGCCCCCACAGCCGCTGCTGCAGCTCGCGCGCCAGCAGTTGCTCGGCCTTCAGGCCGTTCTCGGTTTCCAGGGCGGCCAGTTCGCGCTGGCGGCGGTCGGCGTCCAGGCCTTCCTGCAGCTCCAGCACGGCTTGCTGGTGTTCGCGCTGAAAGACGCGGTCGGCCAGCCGGCGGTGCTCTACCCAGGCAGCCCAGGCTTCCTTCAGGTGGCCGTGTTTCTCCAGCGCGGCGCCGAGTTCCCGGTGGGTGTCGGCCAGGGCCGGCAGCCCCGAGGTGCGCTCATCGATGACCAGTGCCTGCCGGATCAGCGCGATGCCCTTCTCGTGCTGGCCCAGGCCGATCTGGGCGAGACCGGCGTTGATCAGCGCCACGGCTTCGCTGTCGGGTTGCCCGACCTCGCGTGCCAGCGGCAAGGCCTGCTCGGCCAGTGTCAGCGCGGTGCCGTAGTCGCCGCGCTTGACGTAGAAATCGGCCAGGTTCGCGGTGGTCAGAGCCTCCATGCGGCGGTCGCCCGCCTGGCGGGAGAGGTCCACCGCCAGCTTGGAAGCCCTCAGCTCCTCGGCGTCGTTGCCCAGCGCGGTGTACAGGATGCTCGCCGTGGTGGCCGAATGGATGCGGGCGTTGATGTCGCCGGCCGCCACGGCGATCTGGTCGGCCTGCACATTGATCGGCATGGCGCGGTCGACCTGTTGCGCCAGGTACAGGCTGTAGGCCAGTGCGGAGCGCGCTTCCGAGCGCTGCCAGGCCACGCCGCCGGCGTCGGCCTGCTCCACCGCCTGTTGGCTGAAGGCCACCGACTCGTCGAGCCGGCCCAAGGCCTGGCGCATGCGGGCCTGCTCGTTGGTGAAGTACCAGCGCACCTGTGGCGGGGTGGTCGCTGGCAGCGCGGCCGCGGCGGCGCTGAAGCTGCGGTCGGCCCTGCCCAGCGGTGGCTGGCGCGACACGGCCAAGCCTCGCGCCAGCAGCGCCGCAGCGGGCGCCAGCGCGGACTGCGGCGCCAGCGCCTCCAGCGCCTGCGCCGTGGCGTCCAGCGCGGCCAGATCCTGCTGCACGTACTGCTGGCGCGCCTGCAGCATCAGCGCCAGCGCGCGCTCGTCGCCGCGGGCGTCTGCCAGCACCGGCTTCAGGGCGGCCAGGGTCGCTTCCGGCTGGGCCCGCAGCGTGCGTTCGATCTCGGCCAAGCGCGGCGAAGCCGCCGCCGTGCCCAGCAACAGCAGACCGACCAGCCCAGCGGCGCACGCGCGCACAGCCCAGGAGCGAAAGCAATCCATCGTGAGCGCATTGTCGGCCGCCGGGCGGCGAACTTGACCTCTGTCCTGCCCCCTGACGTGCGGGCCGCCCAGCCCAGCGGTGACAATGCCGTTCTTCCGCTGACCCGAGGACCCACCCCATGAAAACCCGCGCAGCCGTGGCCTGGAAGGCCGGCGCCCCCCTGACCATCGAAACCCTCGATCTGGAAGGCCCGCGGGCCGGCGAGGTGCTGGTGGAGATCAAGGCCACCGGCATCTGCCACACCGACCAATACACGCTCAGCGGCGCCGACCCCGAAGGCCTGTTCCCGGCCATCCTGGGCCACGAAGGCGCCGGCGTGGTGGTGGACGTGGGCCCGGGCGTGACCAGCTTGCGCAAGGGCGACCACGTCATCCCCCTCTACACGCCGGAATGCCGGCAGTGCAAGTTCTGCCTGAGCCGCAAGACCAACCTCTGCCAGGCCATCCGCCCGACGCAGGGCAAGGGCCTGATGCCCGACGGCACCTCGCGCTTCAGCCTGAACGGCCAGCCCATCCTGCACTACATGGGCACCAGCACCTTCGCCAACCACATCGTGGCGCCGGAGATCGCGCTGGCCAAGATCCGCCCTGACGCGCCTTTCGACAAGGTCTGCTACATCGGCTGCGGCGTCACCACGGGCGTGGGCGCGGTGCTGTTCACGGCGGGCGTGGAGGCGGGCGCGAACGTCGTCGTCTTCGGCCTCGGTGGCATCGGGCTGAACGTGATCCAGGGCGCGAAGATGGTGGGCGCCGACAAGATCATCGGCATCGACATCAACCCCGCCCGCGAGGCGATGGCGCGCCAGTTCGGCATGACGCACTTCATCAACCCGAAAGATGTCGAGAACGTGGTGGATGCCATCGTGCAGCTCACCGACGGCGGCGCCGACTACAGCTTCGAGTGCATCGGCAACACCAAGACCATGCGCCAGGCGCTGGAGTGCTGCCACAAGGGCTGGGGCAAGAGTGTCGTGATCGGCGTGGCCGCGGCGGGGCAGGAGATCAGCACGCGGCCCTTCCAGCTCGTCACCGGGCGCGTGTGGATGGGCTCGGCCTTCGGCGGTGCCCGCGGCCGCACCGACGTGCCGAAGATCGTCGACTGGTACATGGACGGCAAGATCAGCATCGACCCGCTGATCACGCACACGCTGAAGCTGGAGGAGATCAACCACGGCTTCGAGCTGATGGAGCGTGGCGAGAGCATTCGCAGCGTCGTCGTGTTCTGAGGCCGGCGCGGTGACCTTCGAGGTGATCAGCGAGCACGCCTGCTTCGGCGGCGTGCAGGGCTACTACAAGCATTCGTCGACGGTCATCGGGCTGCCGATGCGCTTTGGCGTCTACCGCCCGCCGCAGGCCTGCGGCCCCGAGGCGCGCGCAGTGCCTGTGCTGCTGTACCTGGCCGGGCTGACCTGCAACGAAGAGACCTTCGCCATCAAGGCCGGCGCGCAGCGCATGGCGGCCGAACTGGGCCTGATGCTGGTGACGCCCGACACCAGCCCGCGCGGCACGGGCGTGGAAGGTGCCGACGCAGCCTGGGATTTCGGCACCGCCGCCGGCTTCTACCTCGACGCCACGCAGGCGCCCTGGGGCCACCAATGGCGGATGGAAAGCTACATCACGGGCGAGTTGCCGGCGGTGCTGGCGCAGCACTTCCCGGTGGAAAACCGCGACGGGTTGCACATGGGGGTGTTCGGGCACTCGATGGGCGGGCATGGCGCGCTCACGCTGGCGCTGCGCCACCCAGGGCTGTTCCGCAGCTGTTCGGCCTTCGCGCCGATTGCCGCGCCGATGCAGTGCCCGTGGGGCGTGAAGGCCTTCACCGGCTACCTGGGTGAAGACCGCAGCACCTGGGCCTCGCACGATGCCACCGCGCTGGTGCAGGTCGGCCACAAGGCCCCGCCGCTGCTGGTGGACCAGGGCGAGGCCGACAAATTCCTGGCCGAGCAGCTGCACCCGCATCTGTTCGAGGCGGCCTGTGCCGCGGCCGGCCAGCCGCTGGTGCTGCGCCGTCACGCGGGCTACGACCACGGCTACTTCTTCATCGCCAGCTTCGTGGAAGACCATCTGCGCCACCACGCCGAGCACCTCGCCTGAGCATGCAGATCAGCGCCCTGCGCCAACGCCTGCGCGCCCTGGGCGCGCTGCCGCTGCATGAAGACCGCGTGCTGCGCCGCTGGGCGATGGCGCAGCCGCAGGAGGGCGGGCGCAAGCAGCTCGAGCACTTCTTGCCGCTGGCGCTGCGCGAGCAGCTGCCAGGCATCGTCGATGAGCTGCAGGGCCTGGTGCGCCTGCACAGCCAGCACCCGGCTGAAGACGGCTCGGCGCGCCTCTTGGTGAACCTGCAGGACGGCCAGCAGGTCGAGGCCGTGCTGCTGCAGCCCGACCGGCCCAAGCGCCACACGCCGGCCCTGCCGGCCAGCGGTGTCTGCGTCAGCACCCAGGTCGGCTGCGCGGTGGGCTGCGTGTTCTGCATGACGGGCACCGGTGGCCTGGTGCGCCAGCTGGGCAGCGCCGAGATCGTGGCCCAGGTGGTGCTGGCGCGCACGCTGCGCCCGGTGAACAAAGTGGTGTTCATGGGCATGGGCGAGCCCGCGCACAACCTCGACGCGGTGCTGGAAGCCATCGAGCTGCTGGGCACCGGCGGTGGCATCGGCCACAAGAACCTGGTCTTCAGCACCGTGGGCGACCCGCGTGTGTTCGAGGCCCTGCCGCAGCAGCGCGTGAAGCCGGCGCTGGCGCTGTCGCTGCACAGCACCGACGCGGCACGCCGCGCCGAGCTGCTGCCGCGCGCGCCACGTTTCGAGCCCGCCGATCTGGTGGAAGCCGGCGAAGCCTACGCCCAGGCCACCGGCCACCCCATCCAGTACCAGTGGACGCTGATCGAAGGCGTGAACGACGGCGACGACGAGGTCGAGGGCATCGCGCGGCTGCTGGCCGGCAAGCGCGCGATGATGAATCTCATCCCCTACAACAGCGTCGAAGGCATGCCTTGGCAGCGCCCGAGCTGGGAGCGCGCCGCCGAGATGGCGCGCACGCTGCACCGCCGTGGCGTGCTGACCAAGCTGCGCCAGAGCGCCGGGCAGGACGTGGACGGCGGCTGCGGCCAGCTGCGCGCGCGGGCGGCGGCGTCGGTGCGGCGCATCCCGATCCGCAGCGTGCCGGGCGCCTAGCCCGCCAGCAAGGCGCTGAAATCCGCCACCGGCAGCGGCCGTGCGAACAGGTAGCCCTGGCAGAACTCGATGCCCTGGGCGCGCACCCAAGCCAGCTGTTCCTGCGTTTCCACGCCCTCGGCCACCACGCGCAGGCGCATCAGCCGCGCCATCGAGACGATCAGCTCCGCCAGCGCGCGGTTGTTCTGCAGGCTCTGGATGAAGGTCTTGTCGATCTTCAGGGTGTCGATCGGGAAACGCTGCAGGTAGGCCAGGTTCGAGTAGCCGGTGCCGAAGTCGTCCAGCGCCAGGCCGAGATGCAGGTCCTGCAGCGCCTGGAACAGCGCCAGCAGCTCGTCGTCCTGCCCGAGCAGCATGCTCTCGGTGATCTCCAGCTGCAGCTGGCGAGGGTCGGCCCCGGAGGTGCGCAGCGCAGCGGCCAGGTCGGGCAGCAGCTCGGCGCTGCGCAGCTGGCGCGCCGAGAGGTTCACCGAGATGCGCAGCCCGTGCCCGGCCTGCGCCCAGGCCACCTGCTGGTGCGCGGCGCTGCTGAACACCAGCGCGCCCAGGCGCCGGATGAGCCCGGTGCTCTCGCACAGCGGGATGAAGACATCGGGCGCCACCAGCCCGCGCTGCGGATGGCGCCAGCGCACCAGCGCCTCGGCGCCGACGATGCGGCCGCTGCTGGCCTCGACGATGGGCTGGTAGTGCACCTCGAACTCGCGGCGCTCGAAGGCCATGCGCAGCTCGGCTTCCAGCGCGGTGCGGCCTTCCACGGCGTCGGCCATGGCGGCGTCGTAATAGGCCAGCGCGTTGCGCCCGCCCTCCTTGGCCGAGTACATCGCCAGATCGGCATTGCGCATCAGCGTCTGCACATCGTTGCCGTGCTGCGGGTACAGCGCCACGCCGATGCTGGCTGTGACGTGCAGATCACGCCCGCCCAGGTGCACCGGCTCGGCCACGGCGCGCGTCAGGCGCAGGCGCACGCGCTCGATCTCGCTGCGGATGTCGGTGGCCACCATCAGGATGAGGAACTCGTCGCCGCCCAGCCGTGCCACGAGGTCGCTGCCGCGCACCGCGCCGCGCAGCCGGCGCGACACCTCGATGAGCAGCGCGTCGCCCGTGGCGTGGCCCAGGGTGTCGTTGACGTCCTTGAAGTGGTCGAGATCGATGAAGATCAGCGCCGCCTCCTGCTGCGCGCCGCGGATGGCGCTCAGCACCATCTCGAAACGCTGCGTCAGGTGGCTGCGGTTGGGCAGGCCGGTGAGCGCATCGTGCAGCGCCATGTACTGCGCCTGTGCCTCGGTGCGTTTGATGGCGCTGACGTCCACCTCGCTGACGAGCAGCGCCGCCTGCCCCGTGACGGCGTCTTTGCAGCGCCGCGCCGAGATCTCGTGCCAGCGCGGGCCGGCTTCGGTGTGCACGGCCAGGGTCTGCGTGGCCATGCCTTCGCTGGCCAGGGCCGCCAGCAGCGCGGCATGGCTGCGCGTGTCGACGATGCGCTCGGCCAGCTTCTCGTCGAGCCGCCGCACCGAGCCCCGTGCGGCAGGGTTGCGGTACAGCGGCCGCCCGTCTTCGCCGAAGAGCGTGATCATCACGGGCGTGTGCAGCAACGCCTCCACCGATCGCAGCGATTCGGGCTGTTCGACGGCCTGCTCGCGCCCCTCGCACAGCATCGCCATGCGGCCGTCGTCCAGCCGGTGCGCGCTCATGCGCACCGTCAACGACACCGGCTTGCCGCCGGGGTAGAGCGTCCACTGCTCGTTGAAGGTCGCGCCCTGGCTGATGAAGTCGCTCTGGTACTGGGCCAGGCGGCGTGCCACCGATTCCGACATGTCGGCGCCCATGTCACGCGCGCACAGCTCGGCCAGCGAGGGCGCGCTCCAGATGTGCAGCGCGGCCGCGTTCGACCAGTGCACGCGGCGCAGGTCGATGTCGAAGATCCACACCGGGTGGTGCAGCAGGTTCAGCGCGGCGTAGCGGGCCTCTCGGGGCTGCAGGTCCATGGGGAGGGAAAGCTTCGCTTTGCTCAGCCGGCCAGCACTTCACCGACTTCGGCGTAGCCCGGGGTGCCGCGAACGCGCTGCATCCAGGCCTGCACCGCAGGGTAGCGGGCGAGCTCGAAGCCGCCTTCGCCGGCCAGGTGGGTGTAGCCGTAGACGGCCACGTCGGCCACGCTGTAGCCGTGGTCGGTGATGAAGGAGCGCCCCGTAAGGTGCTGCTCCAGCACGCCCAAGCCGCGGTGGCCGGCTTCCAGCCAGCGCGGGATGTCGGCCGCGTGCGCCTCGCGCTGCGCAGGCAGGATGTGAGTGAAGAAGCGCGCCGGCGAGATGTTCGGCTCCAGCGCCGTCTGCTCGAAGATCATCCACTGCAGCGCCTGCGCGCGGCTGACGGCATCGGCCGGCATCAACGGCGTGCCCTCGGCCAGCCACCAGGCGATGGCGTTGCTCTGGCCGATGCCGCGGCCGTCTTCCAGCACCAGGTAGGGCACCTGGCCCAGCGGGTTGATCGCCAGGAACTCGGGGCGGCGGCTTTCGCCGGCCAGAACGTCCAGGAACTTCAGCGTGGCACTGCGGCCGGTCTGGCGCAGCAGCAGGGCTGGCTTGAAGCTGTTGCCCGAACCGCGGGTGAGGTACAGCGTGGCAGTCATCGGCAGGCTCCCAACGGAGGGCTCTTGTCGGCGGTCAAGCGCCGGCTGCGGCCACCGTGGCCGCCCCCGGGCTGTCGGCACGGCACCTGCCAGAGTTGAGCGGGTGCACCTGCGCGACAGCAGCAGGTATCGAATATGGCACGGATGTGCCCCGTGTCCGCCCGCCCTTGGGGGGACGCGGCACCGGAACCCCGGCGCCGCGCGCTCAGGCGGCCGCGGTGTACCCGCGCGGAATGGCCGCCAGCAGGCGCTTGGTGTAGTCCTCTTTCGGCGCCGCCAGGATCTGCTCGGCGCTGGCCTGTTCCACCACCACGCCGTCCTTCATCACCAGCACCTCGTCGCTGATGAAACGCACCACCGCGAGGTCGTGGCTGATGAAGACGTAGCTCAGGCCGAACTCGTCCTGCAGGTCTTTCAGCAGGTTCAGCACCTGGGCCTGCACGCTCACGTCGAGCGCGCTCACCGCTTCGTCGAGCACCAGCACCTCGGGGTTCAGCGTCAGGCAGCGCGCAATCGCCACGCGCTGGCGCTGGCCGCCGCTGAACTCGTGCGGGTACTTGCCGAAGGCGCGGCCGTCCAGGCCCACCTTCTCCAGCAGCGTGCGGGCACGCTGTTCGCGTTCGGCCAGGTCTTTGCCGATGCCGTGGATGACCATGGGCTCCACCAGCGTCTGGCCGATGGTGAAGCGCGGGTTCAGGCTGGCGTAGGGGTTCTGGAACACCACCTGGATGCGGCGGCGCATCGGCAGGCGTTCGCTGTCACTCAGCTTCAGCAGGTTCTGGCCGTCGAAGATCACTTCGCCGCCCGTGGGCTCGTGCAGGCGCAGGAGCGTCAGGCCCATGGTCGTCTTGCCCGAGCCCGATTCGCCCACCACGCCCAGCGTGTGGCCCTTCTTGAGCTTGAAGTTGACGTTCTGCACCGCCTTGAATTCGCGCTTGCCGAAGAGACCCTGCTTGAGCCAGAAGCTCTTGGCCAGGCCGCGCACCTCCAGCACCACGGGCGCGTTGGGGTCCTTGGCCTTGCTGTGCTGCTGCGCGGCCTTGCCGGCGATGTGGTCGTCGATCACCATCAGCCGCGCCGGGTTGCCTTCCAGGCTGGGGCGGCAGGCCAGCAGGGCGCGCGTGTAGTCGTCCTTCGGCGCCTCGAAGATCACGCTGCTGGCGCCTTGCTCGCGGATCTGGCCGTGGCGCATCACCACCACGTGCTTGGCGAGTTCACCCACCAGCCCGAGGTCGTGGCTGATGAAGAGCACGCTCATGCGGTGCTTGTCCTGCAGCTTGCGCAGCAGCTCGATGATCTGGCGCTGGATGGTCACGTCCAGGGCCGTGGTGGGCTCGTCGGCGATCAGCAGCTTGGGCTCGCAGGCCAGGGCCATGGCGATCATCACGCGCTGCTGCTGGCCGCCCGACATCTCGTGCGGGTAGCTGTTCAGGCGGCGCTTGGGTTCGGGGATGCCCACCTCGCCCAGCAGCTCTTCGGCACGGGCCATGGCTTGCGCGCGGCTCAGGCCCAGGTGGCGCATCAGCGGCTCGCACAGCTGCTGGCCGACGTTGAACACCGGGTTCAGCGAGCTCATCGGGTCCTGGAAGACGCAGGCGATGTCCTTGCCGCGCATGGCCTGCAGTTCAGGCAGGCTGGCCTGCAGCAGGTCTTTGCCCTGCCACAGCACGCGGCCCTGGCGCACGGCGTTCTCAGGCAGCAGGTTCAGGATGGACATGGCCGTGACGCTCTTGCCCGAGCCCGACTCGCCCACCAGCGCGACGGTGGTGTTCTCGGGAACGTCGAAGCTCACGCCCTTGACGGCCTCCGCCAGGACGCCCTTGCCCATGCGGAAGCTGACCTTCAGGTCTTGGATCGACAACAGCATGGCTTACTCCAGACCGCGCAGCTTGGGATCGAGGGCGTCGCGCAGCGCGTCGGCCATCAGCGAGAAGGCGGTGACGAAAACCGCCATGAAGAGCGTGGCCGCAGCCAGCTGCCACCAGTGGCCCAGCAGCAGCTCGGCCTGGCTTTCGGCGAGCATCGTGCCCCAGCTCACCTGATCCACCCGCACGCCCAGGCCCAGGTAGCTCAGGATGACCTCGGCCTTGATGAAGGCCACCACCATCAGGCCCATGCGCACCAGCACCACGTGGCTGATGTTGGGCAGGATGTGGCGGAACATGCGGCTCATGCGCGTGGCGCCGATGGCCTCGGCACTGCGCACGTACTCGCGGCTGCTGTGCTTGATGAACTCGGCGCGCACCTGGCGGTACATGCCTGTCCAGCCCGTGAGCGCGAGGATGACCACCACGCTTTCCACACCGCGCCCCACCACCGCCGCGAAGGCGAAGATCAGCAGGATGTTGGGGATGCTCTCGAAGACGTTGTAGAGCCACTCCAGCAGATCACCGATCTTGCCGCCGAAGAAGCCGCCGAAGGCGCCCAGGAAGACGCCGATGGTGGTGGCCACCACCGCCGCGGCCAGGCCCACGAAGACGCTGATCTCGGTGCCCTTGATGGTTTTTTCCAGCACGTCGCGGCCCAGGCGGTCGCCGCCCAGCGGCAGCGTCTGCGCCTTCACGGTCTCGGTGGTCTGGAACTGCTTGGCGCGTTCTTCCCACTCCTTGTAGCGCGGGGCCAGCGGGTCGATGTCGGAGAGGTCGACGTTGGGGCCGGTGGGCACTTCGATGGCGCCCGCGGCTTGTGGCGGCTTCGGGCCCAGGAACGTCGGCGGTGCATTGGGCACGCCCACTTCGGTTTGCCAGCCCTTGGCAATGACGCCCGTGTAGCTGAGCACGATCAGCAGCAGGAAGCCCAGCACCACCAGCATGGAGGCCAGGCCCACACGGTCGGCCTTGAAGCGGCGCCACGCGGCGGCCCAGACGCCTTCGCTCTTCTGCAGCGCGTCGTCCATCGAGGCCGCGCTGCCCAGGGCAGCGGATTTGACAGCGGAGTTCATCTTGGCGGCCCCTTACTTCAGCACGACCCGTGGGTCGGCGACCTTGTAGGCCAGGTCGGTGAGCAGGTTGATGAACATCGTCAACACGGCGAGATAGATGGTCACGGCCTGGATCACGGGGAAATCGCTGCGGTTCACGGCCAGCAGCACCTCGCGCCCGATGCCGGGGATGGAGAAGAAGACCTCGATCAGGAAGCTGCCGACGAAGATGCCCGGCAGCAGCAGGCCGATGTTGGTGAGGATGGGGATGGTGGCGTTGCGCAGCACATGGCGGAACAGCACCGTGTTCTCGGTCAGGCCCTTGGCGCGCGCGGTGCGCACGTAGTCCTGGCCCAGTTCATCGAGGAAGAAGCTGCGGTACAGGCGCGTCTGCGGCGCCAGGCTCACCAGCAGCGCCAGGAACACCGGCAGCGGCACATAGGTGGTGAGGTTGGTCCAGGTGCTGTCGCTCCAGCCCTGCACCGGGAACCAGCCGAGCTGGAAGCCGAACAGGTACTGGCCCACGATGACGTAGACCAGGAAACTGATCGACAGCGCCACGGTGGTGACGACGGTCAGCGTGCGGTCGGTCAGGCTGCCGCGGCGGTAGGCCACCCACATCGCGATGGGGATGGCCAGCGTCACTTCGAGGATGAGGATGGGCACCATCACCGTCAGCGTGGCCGGCAGCCGCGTGGCGAAGAGGTTGCTCACGGCCTCGTTGGTGGCCCAGCTCTTGCCCCAATCGAAGGTGACGATCTGCTTGACGAAGATCCAGAGCTGGTACCAGACGGGTTCGTCCAGCCCCAGGGTCTGGCGGATCGCCTTGATCTGGTCAGGGCTGGCGTTCAGGCCGCCCAGCACCTCGGCCGGGTCGCCGCCGAAGTACTTGAAAAGGAAGAACACCAGCAGCACCACGCCAGCCAGCGTGGGGATCATCTGCCACAGGCGGCGTATCAGATAGGCAGCCATTGAAAAGGATCTCCGTGGGCGGCCGCACTCGTGGCGGGCCACCCGGTTTTTGGGATGCGCGAGTGTAGGGGGGCCCCCGAGGGCTTTCTGACGGTGATTTCCCCCCCGGTATGCGGGTGATCGCCAGCAAGCGCCGTGCCCGGCCACCCCTAGACTTCCCGCTTTTCTTCGAGGCCCGGCGCGGGCCCCGTGCACCCGTCCATGCTGCTCCGCCAGATCACTGCCTGCCTGGCCGCCGCGCTGGCCCTCGCGATGGCGCTGGCCGCGCCGGAGCCTGCCGCTGCGCAGGACGCCGCCGCGCCCAAGGTGCTGCGCGTCACCTTCCTGGGCAGCGAAACCGGCTTCGACCCGCCGCAGATCAGCGACGTCGTCAGCGCCGCCATCGTCAGCAGCCTCTTCGACGCCCCGCTGACCTACGACTACCTGGCCCGGCCGGCGCGCCTGAAGCCCAACACCGCGGCCGCGATGCCCGAGGTGCACGACAACCACACGCGTTTCGTGTTCCGCATCAAGCCGGGCATCTACTTCAGCGACCACCCGGCCTTCCAGGGCCGCCCGCGCGAGCTGGTGGCGGCCGATTACGTCTACAGCCTCAAGCGCTACTACGACCCGCTGACACGCAGCCCGACGCTGTTCCAGTGGGAGAACGTCGGCCTGCTGGGCCTGAGCGAACTGCGCAAGCAGGCCTTGGCGACGAAGAAACGTTTCGACTACGACACCGAGGTGGAGGGCATCCGCGCGCTGGACCGCTACCGCTTCGAGGTGCGCGTGGCCCAGCCGGCGCCGCGCCTGCCCTACCTCTTCGCCACGCCGGCGGTCAGCGGCGCGGTGGCGCGCGAGGTCATCGAGGCCCACGCCGGCGACACCATGCGCCACCCCGTGGGCACCGGGCCGTTCAAGTTGGGGCGCTGGGTGCGCAGTTCACGCATCGTGCTGGAGCTCAATGCCCTGCACCAGCACAGCGTGCACGACGAGCAGCCCAACGCCGACGACGCCGCGGGCCAGGCCATCGCGCGGCAGATGCGCGGGCGCAAGCTGCCGATGGTGGATCGCGTGGAAGTGGCCATCATCGAAGAGGCGCAGCCGCGTTGGCTGGCCTTCCTGAATGGCGAGCTCGACATCCTGTGGGTGCCGCCCGAGTTCATCACGCGCGCCGCGCCGAACAACCGCCTCGCGCCCAACCTGGCCAAGCAAGGCGTGCAGATGCGCCAGCTCGTCATGCCCATCACGCGGCATGTCTACTTCGGCATGGAACACCCGATGGTGGGCGGCCTCACGCCCGAGAAGGTGGCGCTGCGCCGCGCGGTGGGCCTGGCCTACGACGTGCAGCGCGAGATCGACCTCGTGCGCCACGGGCAGATGGTGCCGGCGCAAGCGCCCATCCCGCCCGGCGTGAGCGGCTACGACCCGAAGCTGCGCTCCGACATGGGCACGCACGACCCGGCACGCGCCAAGGGCCTGCTCGACCTTTACGGCTACGTCGACCGCGACGGCGACGGCTGGCGCGAGAACCCCGACGGCAGCCGGCTGGAACTGGAGCTGACCACCGAGCCCACGCAGCTGGCGCGGCAGCTGCAAGGCCTGTGGCAGAAATCGCTGGCCAAGGTGGGCGTGAAGATCAGCTTCCGCATCGGCGCCTGGCCCGAGAACATCAAGGCCAGCCGCGCCGGCAAGCTGATGATGTGGACCACCGGCTGGAGCGCGGCCATCCCCGACGGCACCTACTTCATGGACCTGCTCTACGGCCCGAACAAGGGGCAGTCGAACAACTCGCGCTTCAACCTGCCCGCCTTCAACGCGCTGCACGAACGCCAGCGCCAGCTGCCCGACGGGCCCGAGCGCGACGCCCTGATCCAGCAAGGCATGAAAATCGCGTTGGCCTACATGCCCTACAAGGCCAGCGGCCACGACATCCAGACCTGGGTCATGCAGCCCCACGTGCAGGGCTACATGCCCCACCCGTTCATGCGCGATTTCTGGCGCCACGTCGACCTGACGCCGGCCCCCTGAACCGCGCGGCCCGGCCCGAGCGACACTCGGCCGGCAGCCGCGCAGACGATGCGAGAGACACCGATGAAGACCCTTGTGAAGTCCCTGATCTCCGGCATGGCGCTTGCCATCGCCGCACTGGCGCTGCCGGCCGCCCAAGCCCAGGCCCAGACCGCCGCGCCCGCAGCCAGCGCCGCGCCGGCCGGCGCGAAGAAGATCATCCGCTACGCCTTCCGCGTGGCCGAGACCAGTTTCGACCCGGCGCAGATCACCGACCTGTACTCGCGCACCGTGGCCGCCGGTTTCTACGACGCGCCCTACGAGTGGAGCTTTCTCGCCAAGCCCATGCAGATGCGCCCGGCCACGGCCGCGGCCATGCCCGAGATCAGCGACGACTTCAAGACCTTCACCATCCGCATCAAGCCCGGCATCTACTTCGCAGACGATCCGGCGTTCAAGGGCCAGAAGCGCGAGCTCACCGCGGAAGACTACGTCTACAGCCTCAAGCGCCACTACGACCCGCGCTGGAAGAGCGGCAACCTCTACATCCTGGAGAACGCCAAGATCCTGGGCCTGAGCGAGCTGCGCAAGAAGCTCATCGCCGAAAAGAAGCCCTTCGACTACGACACGCCCGTCGAAGGCCTGAAGACGCTGGACCGCTACACCTTCCAGATCAAGCTGGCCGAGCCCGCGCCGCGTTTCATCAGCAGCAACTTCACCGACAGCAGCTTCACCGGCGCATTGGCGCGCGAGGTGGTGGAGTTCTACGGCGACAAGATCGGCGAGCACCCCGTGGGCACCGGCCCCTACCGGCTGGCCTCTTGGAAGCGCAGCTCGCGCATCGTGCTGGCCAAGAACCCGAACTTCCGCGAAGTCTTCTACGACGAGACCGCGCCCGAGGGCAACACGCGGCTGCAGGCCATCGCCACCAAGCTGAAAGGCCAGCGCCTGCCCATGGTGGACGAGGTGCACATCTCCATCATCGAAGAGAACCAGCCGCGCTGGCTGGCCTTCCTGAACGAAGAACACGACCTGATGGAAGAGATGCCGGCCGACTTCGCCGGCAGCGTCATCCCCAACAACCAGCTGGCCCCCATCTACGCCAAGCGCGGCATGCAGATGGTGCGCTACCCGCGTGCCGACGTGGCGGTGTCCTACTTCGGCATGGAGAACCCGGTGGTGGGCGGCTACACGCCCGAAAAGGTGGCGCTGCGCCGCGCCATCAGCCTGGCGGTGGACGTGGACCGCGAGATCCGCCTCGTGCGCCGCGGCCAGGCCATCCCGAGCCAGGGCCCCATCGCGCCGGAGACCAGCGCCTACAACCCCAAGCTCAAGACCGTGATGAGCGACCACAGCCTGGCCCAGGCCAAGGCCTTGCTCGACCTGCACGGCTACGTCGACAAGAACGGCGACGGCTGGCGCGACCAGCCCGATGGCAGCCCGCTCGTGCTGCAGTACGCCACCCAGCCCGACCAGCAGAGCCGCCAGCTCATCGAGCAGTGGAACCGCAACATGAAGGCGATCAACATCAAGATCGAATTCAACGCGGCGAAGTGGCCCGAGAACCTGAAGAGCAGCCGCGCCGGCAAGCTGATGATGTGGGGCGTGGGCTGGAGCGGCGGCCCCGACAGCGACACCTTCCTGGCCCTGGGCTACGGCCCGAACAAGGGCCAGGCCAACCACGCGCGATTCGACCTGCCGGCCTTCAACAAGCTCTACGAGCAGCAGCGCGGCATGCCTGACGGCCCCGAGCGTTTCGCGGTGATGGCCGACGCGGCGCGCCTGATGGTGGCCTACATGCCCTACAAGGTGCACGTGCACCGCATCTTCACCGACATCGCGCAACCCTGGGTGGTGGGCTACCACCGCAACATCTTCGTGCGCGACTTCTGGAAGTACGTGGACGTCGACCTCGAGGCCTTCAGCCGTTCGAAAGGGGCGGCACAGTGAAACGGCGCGACACCCTCGGCGCGGGCCTCGGTGCGGCCCTGGGGCTGGCCGGCGCCGCGCAGGCCCAGACGGCCGCGGCCGACGCGGCGGCCTCCGCAGCCGCTGCCGGCGAGCGCGTCTTGCGCTATGCCTTCCAGATCGCCGAGACGGGCTTCGACCCGCCGGCGCTCAGCGACATCTACTCGCGCATCGTCACCTCGCACATCTTCGAAGCCTTCTATGGCTACGACCACCTCGCGCGGCCGCCGAAGGTGGTGCCGCTGGTGGCGCAGGCGATGCCCGAGACCAGCCCCGACTTCAAGCAGTGGACGGTGAAGATCCGCCCCGGCATCTTCTTTGCCGACGACCCGGTCTTCAAGGGCCGCAAGCGCGAGCTCACTGCGGACGACTTCGTCTACACCTACAAGCGCTACGCCGACCCGGCCAACAAGAGCCCGGCCTGGAGCACGGTGGAAGACGCCAAGATCCTCGGCCTGGACATGCTGCACAAGCAGGCCTTGGCGACGAAGAAGCCTTTCGACTACGACACCCCCATCGAGGGCCTGCGCGCGCTGGACCGCTACACGGTGCAGTTCAAGCTGGCCGAGTCGCGCCCGCGTTTCATGGAGCTCCTCACCGCCAGCGACCTGCTCGGCGCGCAGGCGCGCGAGGTGGTGGAGTTCTACGGCGACAAGATCGCCGCCCACCCCGTGGGCACCGGGCCTTTCCGGCTGGGCACCTGGCGGCGGTCTTCGAAGATCGTGCTCACGCGCAACCCCGGCTACCGCGAGCGCTTCTGGGAGGCCCAGCCCGCCGCCAACGACGCCGAGGGCCAGGCCATCGCCGCCAAGCTGCGCGGCCGCAAGCTGCCGCTGATCGACCGCGTGGAGATCAGCATCGTCGAGGAAAACCAGCCGCGCTGGCTGTCCTTCCTGCAGGGCCAGGCCAACTTCCTGGAGCGCGTGCCGGCCGAGTTCATCAACGCGGCCATGCCCGGCGGCAAGACGGCGCCCAATCTGGTGAAGCAGGGCATCCGCGGCCAGCGCGTGCTCATCACCGACGTGGTGATGACCTACTTCAACATGGAAGACCCGGTCATCGGCGGCTACACGCCCGAGAAGGTGGCGCTGCGCCGCGCCATCAGCCTGGCGGTGGACCTCGACCGCGAGATCCGCATCGTGCGCCGCGGCATGGGCATCCCGGCGCAGAGCCCGGTCATCCCCTACACCTCGGGCTACGACCCGCAGTTCAAGAGCGAGAACAGCGAGTACAACCCGGCCCGCGCCAAGGCGCTGCTCGACCTGTACGGCTATGTCGACAAGGACGGCGACGGCTGGCGCGAGATGCCTGACGGCAGCCCGCTGGTGCTGCAGTCGGCCACACAGCCCGACCAGCAGAGCCGCCAGCTCAACGAGCTGTGGCAGAAGAACATGAACGCCGTGGGCCTGAAGATCGAGTTCAAGCCCGCGAAGTGGCCCGAGAACCTGAAAGCCGCGCGCGCCGGCAAGCTGCAGATGTGGGGCGTGGCCTCGTCGGCCTCGGGTGGCGACGGGCAGGGCATCCTCGAGCGCTACTACGGCCCCTCGGCCGGCCAGGGCAACCTCGCGCGTTTCAAGCTGCCGGCCTTCGATGCCGTCTTCGACAAGCTCACCGAACTGCCCGACGGCCCCGAGCGCGAGGCGCTGTTCAAGCAGGCCAAGAAGCTGGCCGTGGCCTATGTGCCCTACAAGCTGCACACCCACCGTTTCGTGGCCGACATGACGTACAGCGAGGTCTTCGGCTACCGCCGGCCGGCCTACTGGAACGAGTGGTGGCACATGATCGACATCGAGCCGCGGGCCGCCGCGGGGCGCGCTTGAGGCGCTTGAGACGCTGTCGGCGCTCGAGGCACCGCGCGTGAAACGGCGCGACACGCTGGCCCTGGGTTTGTCGGCGGGCGTGGCCGCCGGCCTGGGCGCGGGCTTCGGCCCGGCAGCGGCGCAGAGCAAGCCGCGCGTGCTGCGCTACGCCTTCCAGGTGGCCGAGACCGGCTTCGACCCGGCGCAGATCAGCGACACCTACTCGCGCACCGTCACCGCCCACCTCTTCGAGGCGCTCTACGCCTTCGACCACCTCGCGCGCCCGGCCCGGCTGGTGCCACTGACGGCCGAAGACCACCCGCTGGTGGAGAACGAGTACCGGCGCTGGACGGTGAAGATCCGGCCCGGCACCTACTTTGTCGACGACCCCGCTTTCAAGGGTGAAAAACGCGAGCTGGTGGCCGCCGACGTCGTCTACAGCTTCAAGCGTTTTGCCGACCCGGCGGTGAAGAGCCCCTTCTGGGCGAGCATCGACGACCTGAAGTTCCTCGGCCTGGCCGAGCTGCGCCAGCAGTCACTGAAGGGCAAGCAGCCCTTCAACTACGACACGCCCATCGAAGGCCTGCGCGCGCTCGACCGCTACACCGTGCAGTTCAACCTGGCCGAGCCGCGCCCGCGCTTCCAGGACACGCTGGCGGTGAGCGACCTCTACGGCAGCGTGGCGCGCGAGGTGGTGGAGTTCTACAAGGACAAGATCGCCGAGCACCCGGTGGGCACCGGGCCCTTCCGGCTGGCGAGTTGGCGGCGTTCGTCGCGCATCGTGCTGGCGCGCAACCCGAACTACCGCCTGCGCTTGTGGGACGCGCAGCCCGCGGCCGACGATGCCGAAGGCCAGGCCATCGCCGCCCAGCTGCGCGGCCGCCGCGTGCCGCTGCTCGACCGCGTGGAGATCAGCATCATCGAAGAGGGCCAGCCGCGCTGGCTGTCCTTCCTGAACGGCGAGGCCGACCTGCTCGACCGCGTACCGGCGGAGTTCATCGACATGGCCATGCCCGGCGGCGTGATCGCGCCCAACCTGGCCAAGCAGGGTGTGCGAGGCCGGCGCGTGCTGACCTCCGACATCGTGATGACCTTCTACAACATGGACGACCCGGTCGTCGGCGGCCTGGCGCCCGAGAAGGTGGCGCTGCGCCGCGCGCTGAACCTGGCGGTCGACCTGGACCGCGAGATCCGCCTCGTGCGCCGCGGCATGGCCATCCCGGCGCAGAGCCCGGTGATGCCGCACCTGAGCGGCTACGACCCGGCCTTCAAGAGCGAGAACAGCGACTTCGACCCGGCGCGCGCCCGTGCCTTGCTCGACCTCTACGGCTACGTCGACCGAGATGGCGACGGCTGGCGCGAACTGCCCGACGGCCGCCCGCTGGTGCTGGCCTACGCCACCCAGCCCGACCAGCAGAACCGCCAGCTCAACGAACTCTGGCAGCGCAACATGGAAGCCATCGGCGTGCGCATCGAGTTCAAGACCGCGAAGTGGCCCGAGAACCTGAAGGCCGCGCGCGCCGGCAAGCTGCAGATGTGGGGCGTGGCTTCGGCCGCCACCGGCGGTGACGGCATGGGCATGCTCACGCGCTACTACGGCCCGCAGGCCGGTCTGCAGAACCTGGCGCGTTTCCGGCTGCCGGCCTTCGACGCCATCCACGAACGCATGACGCAGATCCCCGACGGCCCCGAGCGCCTGGCGCTCTTCGACCGCGCCAAGCGCCTGGCCGTGGCCTACGCGCCCTACAAGCTGCATTGCCACCGCTACCAGGCCGACCTGATGGCCCCGGGCCTGATCGGCTACCGCCGTCCGGCCTTCTGGAACACCTGGTGGCACCTGGTGGACATGGAGCCCCGCGCATGAAGCGCCGGCGCCTCCTCACCGGCCCGGCCGCGCTGGCCGCGGCCACCGCGCTGCAAGGCGCGCTGCCCAGCGTGGCCCGCGCGACCGTGGCGGCCAAGACGCTGCGTGTGGCCTTCGATTTCGCCGAGACCGGCTTCGACCCGCCACGCGTGGGCGACCAGTCGTCCATCCGCATCATCGCCAACATCTTCGAGCCGCTGCTCTGCTACGACCCGCTGGCCCGCCCCGCGGTGCTGGTGCCGCAGACGGCCGAGGCCCTGCCCGAGGCCAGCGCCGACTTCAAGCGTTTCGTCTTCACGCTCAAGCGCGGCATCTACTTCGCCGACGACCCGGCTTTCAAGGGCCAGCCGCGCGAGCTGGTGGCGGCCGACTACGTCTACGCCTTCAAGCGCTTCTACGACCCGGCCATCCGCACCGAGCACCTCTACCTCTTCGAGAACGAGAAGATCCTCGGGCTGAGCGAGCTGCGTGCGTCGGCGCTGAAGAACAAGACGCCCTTCCCCTACGACGTGGAAGTGCCCGGCCTGCGCGTGCTCGACCGCTACCGGCTCGAATTCGTGCTGGCCGCGCCCTCGCCGCGTTTTGCGCAGCTCGTGGCCGGCTGGATGACCGGCGCCGTGGCGCGCGAGGTGGTGGAGGCCTACGCCGACGACCTGATGGCCCACCCCGTGGGCACCGGGCCCTTCCGCCTGGCGCAGTGGCGGCGCGCTTCGCGCATCGTGCTGGAGCGCAACCCGCGCTTTCGCGAGCAGCGTTTCCAGACCGTGGGCGCCGGGCCCGGCCTGGAGCCGCTGGCGCAGCAGCTGGCGGGCGTGAAGGCGCCGCGCATCGAACGCGTGGAGATCGACGTCATCGAAGAGAGCCAGCCGCGCTGGCTGGCCTTCCTGAACGGCGACCACGACGTGCTCACCGTGCCGCGCGACCTGGGCGGCCTGGCCCTGCCGGGCGGCAAGCTCGCGCCCTTCCTCGCGCGGCAGGGCATCACCGCCGAGCAGCAGGTCAACGGCGTGGCGCACACCTTCATCAACCACGACGACCCCATCGTCGGTGGCAATGCGCCCGAGCGCGTGGCGTTGCGCCGCGCGCTGATGCTGGCCTTCGACAGCGCCGAAGAGCTGCGCATCGTGCTCAACGGCCTGGGCCTGCCGGCGCAGAGCATGCTGCCGCCCGGCACCTACGGGTACGAGCCCGACCTGCGCACCGAGTTCACGCAGTCCAGCGCCGCGCGGGCCCGCGCGCTGCTCGATCTGTACGGCTACACCGACAAGAACGGCGATGGCTGGCGCGAGCAGCCCGACGGCAGCCCGCTGGTGCTGCGCATCGCCTTCACGCCCGACCGCCGCGCGCGCGCCTCCAGCGAGCTGTGGTTCAAGCGCCTGAAGGCCGTGGGCTTGCGCGTGCAGATCGAGATCGCGCCCTTCGGCGAGCTCATCCGCCGCTCGCTGGCCGGGCAGGTGATGATGTGGGGCTTCATCTGGAGCGGTCAGGTCGACGGCGACTTCTTCCTCGGTCTGGCCTACGGCCCCAACAGCGGCCAGAGCAACGATGCGCGCTTCAAGCTGCCGGCCTTCGACCGCCTTTACGAACGCCAGCGCGTGCTGCCCGACGGGCCCGAACGTCTGGCGCTGATGCACGCCGCCAACCGGCTGATGCTGGCCTATGTGCCCTACATCGCGCACTACCACCCGGTGATGACGGAGTTGCGCCGGCCGAACGTCACCGGCCCGTTCCGCCACCCCTACAACGGCGACTGGTACCGCTGGGTGGATGTAGGGCCTGCCGCCTGACCGGGGCCACCGCCATGCCAGCACTGCCGCCACCGCGCCTGCACCACTACCAGCAATGGCTGCAGGCCTCGCGCGGCCTGCGCTTCGACAGCTACGAGGCACTGTGGCAGTGGTCGGTGAGCGACCTGTCGGGCTTCTGGCAATCCATCTGGGATCACTTCGACCTGCAGTCCCCCACGCCGCACCGCTGCGTGCTGGAAGCGCCGGTGATGCCGGGCGCGGTGTGGTTCCCGGGCGCCCAGGTGAACTACGCACAGCAGGTGCTGCGGCACGCCGACGCCGCGCACGCCGCCGGCCACCCGGCGCTGGTGTTCCAGAACGAGCGCCTGGCCGCGCCAGTGGAGACCTCGTGGCCCGAACTGCAACGCCAGGTGGCCATGCTGGCCACGCAGATGCAGCGCCTGGGCGTGCAGCGCGGCGACCGCGTCGTGGCCTGGCTGCCCAACACGCCGCACACCATCGTCGCGTTTCTCGCCTGCGCCAGCCTCGGCGCGATCTGGAGCGTATGCAGTCCCGACATGGGGCCGGTGGCCGTGCTCGACCGCTTCCGCCAGATCGAGCCCAAGCTGCTGTTCGCGGTGGACGGCCAGGTCTGGGGCGGCGTCACGCACGACCGCCGCGCCGTGCTGCGCGAGATCCTGGCCGGCCTGCCCACGCTGCAGCACCTGGTGCTGGTGGCCGATGTGGACGCCAGCGCCCGCGCGGCCGATTTCCAGGCGGAACTGCTTGCCCCCGGTGCCCAGGCGCACGACTGGCCCACGCTGCTGCAAGGTGAGCCGCCAAAGGGCTGGGCACCCACCTGGCTGCCCTTCGACCACCCGCTGTGGGTGGTGTATTCCAGCGGCACGACCGGCTTGCCGAAACCCATCGTGCACGGCCATGGCGGCGTGGTGCTGGAAGCGTTGAAGGGCGGGCTGCACAACGACGTTTTCCCCAGCGTGCAGACCGGCGAGCGTTTCTTCTGGTTCAGCAGCACCGGCTGGATCATGTGGAACGCGCAGCTCGGCGCGCTGCTGGGCGGCACCACCATCTGCCTCTTCGACGGCAACCCGGGCGGCCCTTCGAAGTCGCCCGACTGGGGCACCTTGTGGCGCTTTGCCGGCGCGTCCGGTGTCACCTGGTTCGGCAGCGGCGCGGCCTTCTACCTCAGCTGCCTGAAGGCCGGCGTGGTGCCGCAGCAGGTGGCCGATTTGTCGCGCCTGCGTGCGGTGGGCAGCACGGGCAGCCCGCTGTCGGAAGACGGTTACCGCTGGATCTGGGCGCAGATGCCGCAGGTGGATGGCCAGCCGATCTGGCTCAACCCCATCAGCGGCGGCACCGATTTCGCGGGCGCCTTCGTCGCCGGCCACCGCGGTCTGCCGGTGACCGTGGGCGAGATGCAGGTGCGCTGCCTGGGCGCCGCCGTGCAGGCCTACAGCGAAGACGGCCGCCCGCTGATGGACGAGGTGGGCGAGCTGGTGTGCACGCAGCCCATGCCCTCGATGCCGCTCTTCTTCTGGAAGGACGAAGTCGGCCGGCGCTACCGCGACAGCTACTTCGACATGTTCGAAGGCATCTGGCGCCACGGCGACTGGATCCGTCTCGTGCCGCACCCGGAAAGCGGCTCGGTGGGCGCCGTGATCTACGGCCGCAGCGACGCCACCATCAACCGCCACGGCGTGCGCATGGGCACGGCCGAGCTCTACCGCGCGGTGGAGGCGCTGCCCGAGGTGCTGGACAGCCTGGTGGTCGACCTGGAGTACCTGGGCCGCGAGAGCTGGATGCCGCTGTTCGTGGTGCTGCGCGAAGGCCTGGCGCTGGACGACGCGCTCACGCAGCGCTTGAAGCAGGCCATCCGCGAGGCGCTGTCGGCCCGCCACGTGCCCAACGAGGTGTTCCAGGTGGCGGCCGTGCCGCGCACGCTCTCGGGCAAGAAGATGGAACTGCCGGTGAAGAAGCTGCTGCTCGGCGCCGCGCCCGAGCAGGTGCTCAAGCGCGACGCGATGGCCAACGCCGAGAGCATCGACTGGTTCGTGGCCTTCGCGCAGGCCCGCGCGGGCTGAGCCCGCCGCACAGGCGGGCGGGGCTCAGCTGGGCTGAGCGACGATGGTCACGCGGCGGTTCTCGGGGGCCGCCGGGTCGCTGGGCTTCATCAGCGCGCTGCTGCCCTTGCCCACCGCGTTCACTCGCTCGGCGGCCAGGCCGTGGGCGGTGGTGAGGTAGGTGCGCACGCTTTCGGCGCGGGCCTGGCTGAGCTTGAGGTTGAGCTCTTCGCTGCCGCGCGGGTCGGCGTGGCCTTCGATGGTGAACTTGACGGCGGCGAGCTTGTCGCTCTTCATCGCGGCAGCCAGCACGTCCAGCGCGCTCTTCGCACCCGCGGTGAGGTCGGCCGAATTGGTGACGAAGGTGACGAGGATGGAAGCCCGCGCCGGCTGGGCCGCTGCTGCGGCCGTGCCCGCCGCCGCGGCTGCCGGACGCATGGCGGGGCGGAAGCTGCGGGTGCGCACGCCCGAGGCCGCGCCGTCGGCCGGCTGGGCCGCGTCTTCAGCGGCCGCGGGGGCGGCGGGCGTCAGCGCGTCGATCAGGGCTTGCTGGGTGACCTGGCCTTCGCGCAGCACCTTCTCGGGGGCCTTGTCCTGCGCTTGAACGGCGCCGGTGGCGAGCAGGGTGGCCAGGGCCAGGGTGGTGAGGCGGGTGGTGAGCTTCATGGCGGTCATTTCCGGTGGTGGAGGGCCGGGGCGCAGCGGTGTTTCCGAATGCTACGCCCAGCGGTGGGTGGAATCACGCGCCGCGTTGCGGCTTGGCGAGGGTCTTGAGGGCGAAGCGGCCGTCGTTCTGGAACAGCCAGGCTTCGATGAGGCCTTCGTCGCGCAGCACTTGCTGGGCCTTGGGCGACAGGCCCACCGGCGCCGGCAGCTGCGCCACCGAAGCGATGGCGGCCTGCGTCAGCTCGGGCTGCTCGGGGTTGTCGCAGAAAACCTCGGCGCGCCACTGGTTCTGCTCGTCGAGCTTGACGCGCAGCACCACCACGGCGCGCAGCAGTGGCTGCGGGCGGTCGTTGTGCACCTGGCTGGCCGAGTGCTGGTAGACGGCGCGGGCGAAGTCGGCCTTCACCTGGTCGGTGCTCTGGGCTTGGGCCTGGCCACACCAGGCGCCCAGCAGCAGGGCGGCGGTGAGGGTGGCAGCGGCGGCGAAGGGGGTCACGGTGCGGTTCATGGGGTGTCCTCGGTGTCGGGTGTGTGGGCGTCTGCGGGGTTCTGTTCGGGGGCCGCAGTGCTTGCGGCATGGGCTGTATTTCGCCCGAAGCGGCGCCCGCTGAACAGGAGACCAAGGTATACGGGGGCGGTGGCCTGCCGGCGTTTCGGCGTGATACCTTGCTGCCCCGCCGGCCGCTCGCCGAGCGCCTACCACCGAGGCCGCCGTACCGCCCCATGAACAGCCCCTCCAACCCCGCCGGATCGGTACTTCTTGCCGACGACCACGGTCTCGTGCGCCATGGCCTGCAGCTGCTGATCGCCGAAGTGATGCCGCAGCTGCGCGTGCAGCTCGCCGGCTCGCTGGCCGAGACGCTGCAGGCCTTGCAAACAGCAGGCCGTTTTGACCTCGTGTTACTCGACCTGACGCTGTCCGACGTGCACGGCCTGGCCGGGCTGCACAGGCTGCGTGAAGACTTTCCCTACGTGCCGGTGGTCATCCTCAGCGCGCAGGACGACCGCGACACCGTGCTCGCCGCGCTGGACGGTGGCGCCATGGGCTTCATCAGCAAGGCCGCCTCGCCCGCCGAGCTGAAGGACGCGCTGCTGCACGTGCTGGTGGAGCACCGCATCCACCTGCCGCAGTCGGTGAGCGGCGGCATGGCCGCGCTGCCTGAAGGTGGCGGCGGGCGCGCGCTGGCCGAGCTGTCGGCGCTGGGCCTCACCGAGCGGCAGATCGAGGTGCTGGGCTACGTGGTGCAGGGCCTGCGCAACAAGGAGATCGCGCGCCTGCTCGACCGCAGCGAGGTGGTGGTGAAGAAGCACGTCACCGCCACGCTGCAGGCCCTGGGCGCGCCCAACCGCACCAAGTTGCTGGTGCTGCTGAGCCAGCGCGGCTACCGCGTGCCCTCGATGCGCGCCGGGGCCGCCCCGGCCGACGACTGAATGCAGCCCGGCGACGCCGCCAGCATCAGCGAACAGCTGCCGCGGCGGCGCCGGCGGCTGGGCCTGGCGCTGGTGGGCCTGGGCGTGCTGGCGCTGGCCGCGCAAGCCTGGCTGGAGTGGCTGCTGCCCTACGACCTGGCCGCGCTGGAGGCCGTGCGCCGCTTGAGCAGCCTGCCCACGCTCGCCCCCGCGCAGCTGGTGTGGGCCTGGGCCCTGCTGTGTGCCGTGCTGCTGTGGGGCCTGGCGCGCGCACGCGCCGCTTCGCTGCTGGAGACCCAGGGCCTGGCCGTGTTGTGCGGCCTGGCCCTGGGCTCGGCGCACGGCGCGGCCGGTGGGCCGGCGGCGTCTTCGGCGGTGCTGTTGCTGGTGGGCGTGGCCAGTCTGGGCTGGCAGGCGCTGCGCGAAGGCGGGCTCACGCTCCTGGCGGCCACGGCGGTGGCGGTGGCAGCCTGGGACGCCGCGCTGTCGAACTTCCCCACGCTGTGGCTGGCCGCCACGGTGCTGGGGCTGATGTTCGTGTGGATCGACCGCATGCACATCCGCGCCAACGACCGGCGCCTTTTCAGCGCGCTGGCCGAACGCGACGCGCTCATCACGCGGCTGGACCAGCGCGGCGAGCAGCTCACCGCGCTGCAGGGTGCGCGCACGCGGCTGCTGGCCAGCATCAGCCACGATTTGCGCCAGCCGCTGCAGGCCGTGCGCCTCTTCGCCGAGGCCCTGCAGGCGCGCACCGAGGCCGGTGATGCCCAGGCCGAGCAGCGCCGCACCGACCTGCTGCGCCAGCAGATGCGTGCGGCCGACGATGCCGTGGCCATGCTCGACCAGTTCAGCGAGTTCAGCGCCATCGAGCAGGGCGCGCTGCAGTCGCACCCGCAGTGGGTGGACGTGCGCGACGTGCTCGACGGCGTGGCCGCCAGCTTGCAGGCCACCCACCCGCGGGAGCAGCTCAGCCTCAGCGTGCACGGCCAGCGCCAGTGGCTGCACACCGACCGCACGCAGCTCGCGCGCCTGGTGCAGAACCTGGCCGGCAATGCCGTGCGCTACAGCATGGGCGCCCGGCCCGGCGAGCGTGCACGCGTGGTGCTGGCGGTGCGGCCGCACAGCTTCGGCGGCGCCGATGGCCGTGAGCAAGGCCTGGCCATCGACATCGTCGACAACGGCCGCGGCATCCCGGCCGACAAGCTGGAAGCCATCTTCGAGCCCTACGTGCAGCTGGAGGCCGGCGCTGCCGGGGCCTCGCGCGGTGGGCGTGGCCTGGGGCTGGCCATCGTGCGTGGTCTCGTGGCGCAGTTGGGGCTGCAGCTCGCGCCGGTGCGCTCGCGCGTGGGGCACGGCACGCGTTTCCGCGTGCTGGTGCCGGCCGAGCAGCGCCGCGCCGCGCCGGTGCAGACCGAAGCCGATGGCGGCCCCGACACCGTGCCGGGCGAAGACCCGGCGCGGCTGGACGGCTGGCTGCTGGCGCTGCTGGACGACGAAGCCGGCCCGCGCGCTGCGCTGCAGGCGGCGCTGGAAGGCGTGGGCGCCACGATGGTGAGTGCGGCCACGCTGGCGCAGTTGCAGGCGGCGCTGGACGCCGAGCCGCGTTTCCCCGACGCGCTGGTCTTCGACCTCGACCTCGGCGCCGGCCAGCCCGACGGCCTGGCCGCCGTGGCCGCGCTGCGCGAGGCCTGGGAGCTGAACCTGCCGGCCGTCATCGTCACCGGCCGCATCGCCGCCATGGGCACGGTGCCACTGCCGCCGCGCTGCACGGTGCTCGCCAAGCCCGTGCCGCTGGTGCTGCTCGTGGCCGCGCTGCGCCGGCTGGCGCCGGGCGAGGCGGCCTGAATCCGGCGGTTTGGGTATCCCAAGGGATCATGGTCACGGCGCCGGTGCCGGCGCGAGAATGCGGCCCAGCATCGCAAACCGCGCCGGTCGCGGCCTCGAGGACCCATCGATGAACACCCCCTTGCGCATCGGCATCGCCTGCCTCGCTCTGTTGATGACGGCCCTGCAGGCCCGCGCCCAGGCCGCCCCCGAAGGTTTCGACCTCATCACCGCCACCGAGGCGCGCGAAGAGGCCCAGGCCCAGGCCAGCACGCCCGTGGCGCCGATGGCGCCGCGCACGCGCAGCCTGCCGGTGCCGAAGCCGAACCAGCCGGTGATCCAGGTGGTGGCCCCCAATGCGCCCGGTGAGGCGATTCCGGCCCCGGTGCGCATCCAGCTGGCCTTCAAGCCGGCGCCGGGTGCGCGCATCGTGCCTTCGACCTTCCGCGTGCTCTACGGCCTGCTGAAGCTCGACCTCACCGAGCGCCTGCGCAAGCACGCCACCGTCACCGAAGAGGGCGTGGTCGTCGACCGCGCACAGATTCCCGCAGGCCAGCACCGCCTGATCCTGCAGGTGGCCGACGACCAGGGCAACACCGCCGAGCAGGAGTTGCGCTTGCGCGTCGGGGGCGCGTCATGAAGCCGGCGCGCGCGGCTGGCGCCCTGGCCGCGGGCGCCCTGTTCGGCGCACTGGCTTCGGTGCCTGGGGCCACCGCAGCGGCCCAGCCCGCGCCGTCTGCCGCGGCCAGCCCCGCCAACGCGCCCGACACGAAAGAGATGATCGAGGCGCTGATGCCCAGCCAGACGCGCAGCCTGCGCAACCTGGTGGTGCGGCAGCGCGCCGAAGCGGCGTCGGCGCCGGCCCCAGTGCAAGCGCCTGTGCTCCTGCCCGTGCCATTGCCGGCAGCCACGCCCGCTGCCGCGACCGCGACCACCGTCACCGCTCCGGCAGTACCGGCCCCCACGGTCGTGGCCGCTGTGGCCAACCCCAGCCTGGATGCAGCCCCGAGCCTGGCCCTGGCCATCCAGTTCGAGCCGAATTCTTCGCGCGTGCGGCCGGTCAGCGGCCCGGTGCTGGGCACGCTGGTGGCGGCGATGCAATCGCCCGAGCTGAAGGCCAGCCGCTTCATCATCGAAGGCCATGCCGATGGCCGGGGCGCGGCCGATCGCAACCTGCGCCTGTCGCAAGAGCGGGCCGACGAAGTGCGCCTCTACCTCGTGGCGCTGGGGGTGCACCCTTCGCGCCTGCGCGCCGTGGGCAAGGGCGCGAGTGCGCCCGTGCGCCCCGGCGACCCCGCGGCCGCCGAGAACCGGCGCGTGCGCGTGGTGACGGTGGAGTGAGCATGGCGCCCGCACTGCGGTGGGCCGTCGCCGGGCTGGCTGCGGTGCTGTTCACCGGGCCGGTGGTGGCCCAGCCTCTGGGCGCTGCTGCGGCCCCCGCCGAGCGCGCCACGCGCCACGCGCTGGTGATCGGCATCGGCACCTACACCGACCCCGCCGTGCCGGCGCTCAAGGGCGTGGTGCACGATCTCGTCAGCGCCCGCCGCATGGCCGCCGCGATGGGCGTGCCCGAAGCCAACATCACTGTCTTGCGCGACGAGGTCGCCACGGCCGAGCGCATCCGGCAGGAGATCGACGCGCTGGGCCGCCGCGTGAAGGACGGCGACCGCGTCTTCGTCTACTACTCGGGCCACGGCACGCGCTGGTTCGACGAGGCCGTGAAGGCCGAAGGCTGCACCGAGGGCCTGCTCGCCACCGATGGCCGGGTGCTCAGCAATGTCGAGCTTGGCGAGCGCCTGGCGCCGCTGGCTGCGCGCGCCGACAAGATGCTGGTGTTCTACGACGCCTGCTTCTCGGGCGGCGTGGCCGGTGAACCTTTCCGCACGCGCAGCTTCGTGCGCAGCACCGGCACGCCGCCGGGCGAGCAGGTCACGCCCAAGTTCACCCGCGTCGGTGCCCCCGAGGCCTGCGCCCAGCCCAGCAACTTCCGCACGCGCTCGCTGGCCCAGGTGCTGCAACCGGCGCAGCCGGTGGCGCAGAACGTGGTGCACATTGCCGCCAGCCGGCCCGATGAAGTCAGCTTCGACAGCAGCAGCTTCGGCGGCTACGCCACCGTGCACTGGCGCGATTGCCTGCTCGGCCAGGCGCGCGATCTCGACGGCAGCGGTGCCATCACGGTCGACGAGATCACGCGTTGCGCGCAGGCGCGCATCACGCCCTCGCTGGCGGGCCAGCCCGGCATCCTGGGCCAGCAGATGACCATCGCCGGCAACGCGAACTTCGTGCCCGCCTGGATGGGCGCGGCCTTCTCGCCGACTTCCTCGCCCACGGCCGCACCCACGGCAGCGAGCGCTGCGCCGGCCCGCATGGCCAGCCCGGCCGAGATCCTGGCCGAGGTGCACGGCCAGCGCGATGGCAGCCGCCGCGTGGTGGCCACGGTGCGCCAGCCGCTGATGAAGATCGGCCGCGACACGCTGGACATCGACGTCACGCCTTCGCGCGACGGCTACCTCTACGTGGCCCTGGCCGGCAGCGACGGCCAGAGCCTGTACCTGCTCTACCCCAACGCGCTGGCCACCGACAACCGCGTGCAGGCCGGCCGCCGCGTCAGCCTGCCCGGCACCGGTGGTTGGGAGATCGTGGCCGCCGGCCCGCCCGGCCCCGAAACACTGCTGGTGATGGTGAGCGACGCCCCGCGCGACCTGCGCGGGCTGGCGCAGGCGCCGGCTGGCCCCTTCATGCAGACGCTGCTGGACGCCCAAGGCCGCGCCCGCCTGCAGGCGGTGCTGGGCAACGGCACGCCGCCGGCCGGCTGCGGCCAGCCCGGCCAGCCGAGCTGCTCTGACGCCTTTGGCGCCGCGTTGCTGAAGGTGGAAACGCTGCGCTGAGCGGCGCCCCGGCGGGTGCCGTCAGCCGCGCTGAGCCAGCGCCACGATGGCGCCCGCAGGCAGCGCGCCCGATTGCCGCGAGGTTTCGCGCCCGGCCTGCACGCGCACCAGCGTCGGGATGCTGCGGATGCCGAAGCGCTGGCTCAGGCCGGGGTTGTCATCGCTGTTGACCTTCACGAACAGCACCTGGCCCTGCAACTGCGCCCCGGCCTGCGCGAAAGCCGGCGCCATCATGCGGCAGGGGCCGCACCAGGGCGCCCAGAAGTCCACCAGCACGGGCCGCGAAGTCGCCCCGACCACGGCGTCGAAGTTGTCGTCGCCCAGTTCCAGCGGCTGGCCCTGCAGCAGCGGCTGGCCGCACTTGCCGCAGTTGGGCGCGTCGTCGATGCGTGCCGCCGGCAGGCGGTTGGTGGCGCCGCAGTGCGGGCAGGGCAATTGCAAACGGGGGGTGTCCATGTCGGGCATGTGGTGGGGCTCTGCTGCGTTTCAATGCCCGGCAGGCCGAAGGCGCGCTGTGGGGCGCTGGCCGGCACCCTGTGGGACCGCTCTCTAGAATTTGGCAACTCAGCCCCCAACTCTCACGCCGTGAACTCGACCACTGCTCATCTGCCCGCCGACGCCTTGGCCCTGCCTTGCGGTTGCGGCGGGCCCTCGCGCCGGCTGTTCACTGGCCTGATCGCTGCGGCTGCCCTGTCGCCCTGGGGCGCAGCGCAAGCGCAATCCATGCCCGAGTGCCGGCGATCCCGTGCTGCGGGCCTGATACCGGCCGGCCAGGTGGAAGGCGCGGCGCAGCAGCAGTACGCCCAGATGCTGAGCCAGGCGCGCGGCCAGGGTGCGCTGGCCGTGACCAACGACCCGCAACTGCAGCGCCTGCGCTACATCGCCGCGCGCATCGTGCCTTTCACACCTGCGTGCAACGAGCGGGCGGCGCAATGGCGCTGGGAGGTCAACCTGCTCGACAGCAAGCAGATCAACGCCTTCTGCATGCCCGGCGGCAAGATCGCGTTCTACACCGGCATCCTGCAGCAGCTGCAGCTGAACGACGACGAGGTGGCCATGATCATGGGCCACGAGGTCGCGCACGCGCTGCTGGAGCACGCCCGCGAGCGCATGGCCAAGAGCGGCGGCACCGAGCTGCTGCTGCGTGGCGGTGCGGCGCTGCTGGGCCTGGGCAACCTGGGCGACATGGCCGCGGCAGGCGCTTCGCAGCTGCTGAGCCTGCGCTTCGGCCGCCAGGACGAATCGGAAGCCGATTCGCTGGGCCTGCTGATGGCCGCGCGCGCCGGCTACGACCCCGCCGCCGGCGTGTCGCTGTGGCAGAAGATGGGCAAGGCCACCGGCGGCAAGGCGCCCCCGCAGTGGCTGTCCACGCACCCGGCGGGCGAGACGCGCATCAAGGACATCCAGAGCAAGCTGCCGACGGTGCAGCCGCTGTTCACGGCCGCGGCCAAACCCGATCGGCGTTTCGCCCCGCCCGCGGTCGGCTGAGGTGGCGCGCCGCGGCGCGCTTCACCACTTCGCGGCCAGCGGCCGCAGCAGCCGAAGCCGGCGGCGGCCGACCTCGACGTAGCCGCCCTTCTCCAGCTCTTTCAGCACCTTGCTGACCATCTCGCGGCCGCAGCCGAGCAGCTGCGAGATCTCCAGGTGCGAGGGCGCGGGGTCGATGAGCCGGGTGCCGTCGGGCTGGGCTTCGGCCAGGGTGTCGAGCAGCGCCTTCAGGCGCCCGTAGACGTCGTTCAGCGCGATCTGCTTCATGTTCAGCGTGGCCGAGCGCGCGCGCCGGATCACCTTGGCCAGCAGCTCGAAGGCGAAGGCCGGGTCTTCCTGCAGGTGTGCTTCCAGCGTGGCGCGCGTCACCATCGCGCACAGCGTGGGTTCCACCGCCTCGACATGCGCCGAGCGGGCCCCGCCGTCCAGGCCCATCTCGCCGACGAACTCGCCGGCGCCGTAGAGGCCGTAGGTCAGCTCGCGCTCGTCGCTGCCCGTGGTGTAGGCCCGCAGGCGGCCGTGCAGCACGATGTAGATCGTGTCGCCGACATCGCCTTCGTGGATGAGTTGCGCGCCCTTGCGCAGCGGCCGCTGCACACCCCGGCGCGCCAGCGCCCGCAGCGATGCGCTCATGGGGGCAGCGAGCAGCGGGTCTTCGGTCTCGGTGGGGGGCGGTGGGCGGCGGCTGGGCATCGATCGGTGGGCCGGCGCGGGGCATGAGCCCCCCGGCCCGCCGATCTTAGCGGCGGGGCCCCGCCGAGCCGCCCGTCCCGCCGAAGCCCCGCAAAGCCCCCACCAGCGGCGGCAGCACCGCCACCTGGCGCACCAGCTCGCGGATGCTGCCGGCGCCGGTTTTCGTGCGGATGCTGCCGATCTGCGTGCGCACCGTGGACACCGCCACGCCGGCGCGCGCTGCCACCTCGCCGGGCCTGGCGCCGGCGCACAGTTGCTCGAGCACGCGCGTTTCCGCCGGCGTCAGGCCCACGCTGCGGGCATAGCCCTGCACCGAGAGCTGTTCGCAGACCTGGCGCTTGCCCAGCACCAGCAGCGTGGCGCGGGCCGGGTCAGTCTGGCCCGTGGCTGTCGGCCCGGGCATGGGCACCACCGAGACGCACACGCGCTGGGTGCCTTCGCCCAGCGTCACCAGGCGGCGCAGCCCGCGCTGCGCAGCGGCCAGGGCGTCGTACAGCGGCGCCACGTCCTGCGCGCGGTGGGCGCGCAGCGTGTTGCCCAGCAGTTGCAGCGGGTGGTCGCCATCGAGCTCGAGCCGCGCGGCGTGGTTCATGTAGCTGACTTGCGCATCGGCGCTGACGAGCAGCATGCCGTAGTCGATCTCGTCGAGCATGCCCAGCATCCAGACGCTGGGTTGGCCGTGGTCGCGGCCGGTCCGCTCGCCGCGCTCACGGCCTTCATCCACCGCGGCACGGGCCATCACGGCCGCCATGGTCGGCATGGCCGGTTTCGGTTCAATGGCTTGAAGCATGGCACCTCCTGTGTGTTGCTGGTCTGTGGCGCCCGGTACTGGCGCCCTGGATGCAACCTTAGGGCAGGCCTCCTGCCGCAGGGAGTGAATAGAAGCGCGGCCCTTGGTGAACTTTTCACCTTCGCGAGGCCAGCTCCGCGGGGCCGGCGGCAGGGGTCACGGCCGGTTTCACAGGCGGCAGGCGGCCCAGGGTCTGCACCAGCGATGCCAGCGTGGCATGCCCTGTCTTGCGGCGCAGCGCCAGCACGTGGGTGCGCACGGTGGTGGCGCGCAGGCCCAGGGCCGCAGCCGCCTGCGCGCTGCCTTCGCCCAGGGCCAGGCGTTGCAGCACGCGTGTTTCGGTGGGGCTCAGTGCGTGGGCGCTCGCGTAGCTGGGCAGGTCGTTCGCGTGGGCGGGCGCTGGTGGCAGGCTGAGCAGCAAGGTGCAGGCCCCGTCCTCGGGCCCGGGCAGGCGGCACAGGCGCGCGCCAGCAGGGTGGGCCAGCGGCACACGCTGCGGCGCGCGGGTGGCCCGCACGGCGTCGATCGCCGCGCTGAAGGCGACGTCGGCCGCGGCCTTCGACGCATGAAGGCGCCGATCGGCATCGAGCTGCCATTCGCGTCCTTCCTGCAGCAGCGCATGCGCTGCGGCGTTGGCGTGCAGCAGCGTGCCGTCTTCCTGCAGCACCAGCAACGCCGCGGCCAGGGCGTCGGTCGCCTGCGCGAGGTGCGCCGCATCGGGCGCCAAGGGTGAAACAGGCGGCCGTGGGGCAGCAGAAGTGGCGGGCAGGAGCGACATGTTCGCAAGGTAGCCCGCGTTGGCTTTGCCGGCATCGACCGATGGGGGGATGCAGCGCCCGGCGGCGCGCGCGGTTCAGGCGTCGAGCAGCAGCACGGTGCTGGCGCAGGCCGGCACCGCGAGCGTGGCCATGCCCTCGGCCACAGCCACGGCTTCACCTTGCCAGCCCTGCAGCTGGCGCGGGCGCAGCGGCAGGCGCTGCAGGGGCAAGGCCACCGTGGTGGCAGCGCCGCGGTTCACCAGCACCACGCTGGCGGCTTGCGGCGTGTAGCGCGCATAGGCCAGCCAGTCGTCGCCCCGGGCCAGCGTGAGCGTGGCGCCCTCTCGCCACTCGGTGCGCTGCGCGCGCAGGCGCGCCAGGCGCTGCACGTGCTGCCACAGCGGCATCGGCCAATGGCTGCGGTCCCAGTCGAAGCAGCGCCGGCAGTCGGGGTCGGCCCCGCCTTCCAGGCCGATCTCGTCGCCGTAGTAGAGGCAGGGCACGCCAGGCCGCGTGAACAGCAAGGTGAAGGCCAGCTGCAGCCGTGCGTGGTCGCCGCCCAGCTCGGTCAGCAGGCGCGGCACGTCGTGGCTGTCGAGCAGGTTCATCTGCGCCAGCTGGTTGGCGTAGGGGATGGCCGCGATGGCGCGTGTGAGCCAGGCCTCGAAGGCCGCGGTGCCCAGGCGCTGGCGCACGCCGGCGAGTTCCAGCCCGGTCAGCCAGCCACGCACGGGCGTGGTGAAGCCGTGGTAATTCATCGCGCCGTCTTCCTGGTCGCCCTGCAGCCAGCGCGTGGCTTCCGCGAAGTGCTCGCCCAGCAGGTAGGCCTGCGGGTTCTCTTCGCGCACGGCCTGGCGCATGCGGCGCAGGTGGCGTGCGTTGTGGCGCGCACCCGTGCCTTCGCCCAGCATGTGCACGACATCCAGCCGCCAGCCGTCGATGGACCAGGGCGGCTGCAGCCAGCGCCGCAGCACGCTGTCTGGCGCGCCGTACACCGCGTGCTGCACGCCGGGCACGGAAAAGTCGAGCACCGGCAGCGAGCCGTGGCCCTTCCAGACGAGCACGCGGCCTTGCGCATCGCGCGCGTACCAGCCGGTGTGCTGCTGCAGCCAGGCGTGCTGCTCGCCGGTGTGGTTGACCACCGCGTCCAGCATCAGCCGCATGCCGCGCGCCTGCGTGGCCTGGCGCAGCGCCAGCAGCGCCGCATTGCCGCCGAGCAGCGTATCGACCTGCGTGTAGTCGCTGGTGTCGTAGCGGTGGTTGCTGGGGCTCTGGAACACCGGGTTGAGGTAGATCGCGGTGACGCCGAGTTCGTCTTGCAGATAAGGCAGCCGCTGCGTCACGCCGGCCAGATCACCGCCGAAGAACTGGCGCTGGCCCAGGCGCGACTCGGGCCGCGCGCCCCAGGGGCTGGCCACGGCGCCGGGCGGCGCCACGAAGGGCGCTGGGTTGCCGCGCGCGAAGCGGTCGGGGAAGACTTGGTAGAAGACCTGGTCGCGCACCCAGGCCGGCGGCTGCTCGAAGCGGTGGTGGCGGAAGTGCACGGCCTCGGGCGGCATCTCGGCGTGCAGGCCGTCGGCGGCCAGCCAGTGCAGGCGGTCTTCAACACCCGGCGCATCGCCTTCCAGCGCCACCGCGAAGCAATAGCGCTGCAAGCCATGCCCGCCGTCCCAGGCGATGTGGGCGCGCCAGCGCTGCAGCGCGCCGGCTTCGCCATCGGGCTGCATGGGCGTGAGCAGCTCCTCGTTGTCGGGCAGGCTGCGCACGAACACGCGCCCGGCGGGCAAGGGCCGGTCGCTCAGCAGCACGAGCTGCAGGCCGGTGTCATCGGGCACGGCCCAGGGCGGGGTGGCAGGGTGCAGCAGGAACATGCGCCCGGATTGTGCCCAGGGTCCTTCGGCCCGAACGGGCTGCTCGGCCTGCAGGCGGGCGCTGGCTATGATGGCTCTCCACCATGGCCCTGACCCGCCCCTTGCCCCCCGTGCTGCCGCAATGAGACTGCGCCACATCGAGGTCTTCCATGCCGTGATGCAGGCCGGCACCGTCAGTGGCGCGGCGCAGGTGCTGCACATCTCGCAGCCGGCCGTCACCAAGCTGCTGCAGCACGCCGAAGCCCAGCTGGGCGTGGCGCTCTTCGACCGCAGCAAGGGCAAGTTCGTGCCCACGCCCGAGGCGCAGCGCCTGTTCGTGGAGGTCGACCGCCTGCAGGGCGACCTGCTCGCCGTCCGCCGCCTGGCCGCGAGCCTGAAGACCGGGCAGACACAGACCATCCGCCTGGCCGCCACACCCGCGCTGGGCCTGACCGTGGTGCCGGCCGCGATGGCGCGCTGGCAGCAGGCCACGCCGGCAGGGCGCTGCCTGCTCAGCACGCAGCACACGCGCGAGCTCATCAGCGCGTTGCTGCTCGGCGAGGCCGACATGGCGCTCACGTTGCAGGACCCCCGTCACCCCGGCCTGCGTGCCGAGGTGCTGGCCACCGCGCCGATGGCCGCGCTGGTGCCGATGCGCCAGCCTGCCGCGCGCCACGCCGGCCCGCTGCACGTGAAAGACCTGCCGCCCGAACTCATCGGCCTGGCCGACGATGACCCGCTCGGCCACCGCGTGCTGGCGGCCTGCGAGGCCGCGGGCACGGTGCCGCAGATGCGCGTGACGGTGCAGACCTACCCCCTGGCCCGTGCGCTGGCCGAAGCCGGCCTGGGCGTGACCGTGGTCGACCCCTACACCGCTGCCAGCGCCGACCGCAGCCGCGTGCGCGTGCGCGTGATCGAGCCCGCGCTGCCGGTGCCGCTGGTGCTGCTCACGGCGCACCAGGCGCCGCTCTCGCAGGCCGCGCGCCGTCTCGTCAAGCACCTGCGCGAGGCGGCCGAGGCCTGCCTGCAGCCGCTGCACGAACCGGGCGCCGCGCCGGCGCGGCAGGCCGTGGCATGACGCTCGCGTTGCACGCCGTGCCGCCGGTGCCGGTTGAGGCCATCGGCGGCCATCCGATGTTCCGGCCCTTGAACAGCCTGCGCGGCGTGTTGCACGACCTGCGCTACGCCAGCCGCAACAACTTCGCCGGCGTGGAGCTCTACCGCGGCATGGACTGCGCCTGGCTGCGCCGCGAGGCCGCCGAAGGCCTGGAAGCCGCGGCCGAGGCCCTGGCCGCCGAACGCCCGGGCTGGCGCATCGTGGTGCTGGACGCCCTGCGCCCGCAGCGCGTGCAAGAGGCCATCTGGGCCGACGTCGAAGGCACACCGATGGAACGGTACTTCGCCCACCCGGTGCGCGGCTCCATCCACAGCTTCGGCATGGCCGTGGACGTGACCCTGCTCGACCCCCAGGGCCGCGAGACCGACATGGGCAGCGGCTTCGACGAGATGACGCTGGCTTCGCACCCGGCCCTGCACGCCGAGCACCTGAAGAGCGGCGTGCTCACGGCCGCGCAGGTGGCCGAGCGCGAGTGCCTGGCGCGGGTGATGGCCAGCGGCGGCTTCCACGGCATCGCCACCGAGTGGTGGCACTTCGATCACGGCGACCGCGAGCGCGTGCGCCATGAATGGCCGCGCGTGGTCTAGGCGGCGCGCGCCCCCTTCTTCACGGAGCTTCCTGCATGGCCTTGCCCCGGCGTCATTTCCTCGCTGCTTCGATGGGGGCGACCGCGGCCGCCACCGCCTCCACGGCGGGCGCCACATCGCAGCGCCCGCCGCCCCTGCTGCGTGCCCCGCGCCTGCGCCCGGGCGACACCGTCGCGCTGATCAACCCCTCGGGCGCCATCTACGAACGCGCGCCCTACCAGTTCGCCACCGAGGCGCTGCAGGCCCTGGGCTTCAAGGTGCGCGAAGCGCCGAACCTGCGCGCGCGCTACGGCCACTTCGCCGGCACCGACGCGCAGCGTGCGGCCGACGTGAACGCGATGTTCGCTGACCCTTCGGTGCAAGGCATTCTGGCCATGACGGGCGGCTCGGGCGGCAACCGCATCCTGCCGCTGATCGACTACGCCGCCATCCGCCGCACGCCGAAGTTCCTGGGCGGTTTCTCCGACCTCACCGCGCTCATCAACGCCATGCAGGTGCAGACCGGCCTGGTCACCTTCCACTGCCCCATGGGCGCCAGCGAGTGGAACGACTTCAGCGTGCAGTGGCTGCGCAGCGCGGTGATGGAAGCGCAGGCCGTGACGCTGGCCAACCCGAAAGACCGCGAAGACAACCTCGCCGTGCGCGGCGGCCGCATCACCACGCTGCGCGGCGGCACCGCACGCGGGCCGCTGGTGGGCGGCAACCTGGCGGTGCTCAGCTCGATGGCCGGCTCGGCCTACTGGCCGCGTTTCGACGGCGCCATCCTCTTCCTGGAAGACGTCAACGAGTACATCTACCGCGTCGACCGCATGCTCAGCACGCTGAAGCTCAGTGGCGCGCTCGACCGCGTGGCCGGCGTGGTGCTGGGCGGCTTCACCAACTGCGGGCCGGGCGACGGCAACTACGGCACGCTGACGCTCGATGAAGTCTTCGACGACTACTTCAAGCCGCTGAACGTGCCGGTCTACAGCGGCGCGCTTTTCGGCCACATCAAGCGCAAGTTCACGCTGCCCGTGGGCCTGCCGGTGGAGATGGACGCCGACGCCGGCACGCTGCGTTTCCTGCAGCCGGCGGTGCTGTAGGGCGGCCGCGGGCTACAGCAGGTCTTGCGTCTCGGGGTGGCGCTGCATGTAGGCCGCCACGTAGCTGCAGGTGGGCCGCACGCGCAGGCCTTCCTGGCGCGCCCAGGCCAGCGCTTCCTTCACCAGCGCGGCAGCGATGCCGCGGCCTTCCAGCGCCGGGGGCACCAGGGTGTGCGGCAGCACGAGGATGCCGGCCTCGCGCCGGTAGCTGCACAGCGCCAGGCCCTGGGGCGTTTCGACGACGAAACGCGCCGCCTCGGGCTGGTGCACGACCTGGGGCCTTGAATCTGGGGGCATGGGGGGATTCTGCAGCGTGGCGGCCACGCCCTTTCGGCTACATTGAGTTGCAAGCTTGCGCCCAAGGGCGGCGCGGAGGGTGGCTGTGGTCAAGGGCGGGTTCCTGGAGAGCGTGGCGGCAGACGGAACGCGTGTGACGCACCCCATCCACCGCCTGCCGTTTCGCATCGGGCGCGAGGCCGACAACGAACTGGCGGTCGAGGCGCGCGGCCTCAGCCGCCACCACGCGGTGCTGTCGCTGAGCCCGGGCGGTGACCTGCTGCTCACCGATCTGAACAGCACCAACGGCACCTACGTCAACCGCACGCGCCTGACGGGCCCGCTGGTGCTGAGCGAAGGCGACGTCATCCACTTCGGGGCCGCCGAATTCCGCTATGGCCTGCCTAGCACCGTCATGCGCACGCACCCGGCGGGCATCGAAGCCGACCAGCGCACGATGATCGTGCGGGGCTTGTCGAGCAACTTCGTGCGCGAGGAGCGACCCTTCCGCGAGTTCCTGCAGGGGCGCGGCATGTCGGCGGCGGCCCAGCCCATCGTGCAGGCCCAGGGCGGGGCGGTGTTCGCCCACGAACTGCTCGGCCGTTGCGAGCACCCGGAGTTGCGCTACTCGCCCATCCACCTGTTCAAGCTGGCCGCGACGCTCGACCTGGAAGTGGAGCTGAGCAGCGCCTTCCGTGCGCACGGCGTGCGGGCGCTCGCCCCGCGCCTGCAGGGCGCGCATCTTTTCGTCAATGCGCACCCGCTGGAGACCTTCAGCGATGCCTTCTTCAAGGACCTGCAGGCGCTGCGCCACGGCCCGGGCCAGCCCCTGCTGGTGCTGGAGGTGCACGAATCGGCGGTGGTGGAAGTGCCGCGCATGCGCGAACTGGCCGCGCGCTTGAAGGACATCGACGTGCGCTTCGCGTATGACGACTTCGGCGCCGGCCAGGCCCGCCTGAACGAGCTGTGGGAGGTGCCGGCGCACTTCGTCAAGTTCGACATGGGCCTGATCCGCGGCATCCACGAAGCCGGCGAAGCGAAGCGCCGGGGCCTGGCCGGGCTGGTGCGCCAGGTGCTGGATCTCGGCAGCGTGCCGCTGGCCGAGGGGGTAGAGCTGGAAGCCGAGGCCGCGGTCTGCCGCGAAATGGGCTTCCAGCTCATCCAGGGCTACCTCACCGGCCGCCCCGTGCCCGTGACGGCGGTCTGAGCGCCGCCGCGCGGCCTCAGGTCTTCTTGCCGAAGAGTCCGGCCAGCCAGCCCTTGAACACCGTCCACATCAGGCCGAGGGCGTTGAGCTCCTTCACCTGCGCCGGGGCCACGGGCACGCGCACCGCCGGAACGGCTGGCGCCGCGGCGGGCGTGTGAGCGTCGGCCGGGCCTGCGGCGGCCTCGTCGCCCGACGCCGCCTGAGCCGCAGACGATGCGGCCGGTGGGGCCGCTGAAGGCACCGCCGCCGCTGCGGCGCGGAAGTTGTCGGCGAACTGCGCCAGCATCGCATCGCTCACTGGCACCAGCAGCCGGCTGCCGAACTGCGCCAGCTTGCCGCTGACGGTGATGGTGGCCTGCCCCATCAGCACCGTGGTGCCCGGCGCATCGCCCGGCTCCAGGCGCGCGGTGAGCTGCATCGAGGCCGAGGAGCCCGCCCTGTCGGCGCCCTTGCCCAGCATCTTGAGTTCGCGCGTGGCCTCGTCCAGGCCCTGCAGCTCGATGTCGCCGCCGAAGCTCATCACCGCCGGGCCGATCTTGCTCTTGACGGTGCCCTTGAAGTGCGTGGCGTCGAGCTGCTCGGTGATGGCCGCTCCCGGCATGCACGCGGCGATGGCGTGGATGTCGCTGAGCACGGCCCAGGCCTGCGCCGGCGTGGCGGCAACGGGGTAACGCTTGTCGAGCTTGACTTCCATGGTCTCTTTCGGGGGGCAGGGCGCTGATTTTGTCAGTCTGGCGCGGCCGGCGCTGTCGCCCGCTGGCCGCACCAGCGGGCCAGCGTGGCGCGCAGGCGCTCGGCATCGATGGGCTTGGTGAGGAAGTCGCTCATGCCGGCGGCCAGGGCCTCTTCGCGCTCGGTCACCAGCGCCGCGGCGGTGAGTGCGATCACGGGCAC
The DNA here is from genome assembly GCA_051861265.1 of Rubrivivax sp. Classification (GTDB taxonomy): domain Bacteria; phylum Pseudomonadota; class Gammaproteobacteria; order Burkholderiales; family Burkholderiaceae_C; genus Rubrivivax. Next base: position 268,089 of record JBHYDA010000002.1, on the reverse strand, counting down.
ATCCAGGCCCGCGTCACGCAGGCGCCGCGTGGCTTCGTAGCCGCTCATGCGCGGCATCTGCACGTCCATCAGCACGGCGTCGAAGCCCTGCCCCGCGGCCTGGGCCTGCTGCACCGCGGCCAGGGCCTCGTGCCCGTCACCGGCCTGGGCGACTTCGGCGCCCCAGGCTTCCAGCAGGGCCACCGCGATCATCATGTTGACGGCGTTGTCTTCCACCATCAGCACGCGCCGGCCTTCCAGGCTGGCGGGCGGGGCGGGTTCGTCGCCTGGGGCCGCCGTGCTCTCGGCCGACGTGGCCACCGGCAAGGGCAGCTCGGCCCAGAAGGTGCTGCCGCTGCCGGGCAGGCTGTGCAAGCCCACGCGGCCGCCCATCAGCGTGGCCAGTTCGCGGCAGATCGACAGGCCCAGGCCGGTGCCGCCGTAGCGCCGGGTGATGCTCTGGTCGGCCTGCGTGAAGGGCTCGAAGAGGCGCGCCTGCAGCTCGGGCGCGATGCCCGGGCCGGTGTCCTCCACCTCGAAGCGCACGAGGCCCGTGTCGGCCTCGCCCTGGGCGGCCAGGCGCCGCGCGCGCATCACCACCTGGCCGCTGGCGGTGAACTTCAGCGCGTTGCCGAGAAAGTTGCTGAGCACCTGGCGCAGGCGCAGTGCATCGCCCGTCACCCTGCCCAGCGGTGCGCCGGGCAGCGCAGGTGGCAACTGCAGGCGCAGCGCCAGGCCGCGTGCGTCGGCCAGCGTGGCGTAGGTGCGCTGCAGCGTGTGCAGCAGCCCGTCGAGATCGAAACTGCCGGCCTCGATCTGCAGCTTGCCGGCTTCGATCTTGGAGAGGTCGAGGATGTCGCTGATGATGCCGGCCAGCGATTGCGCGCTCTCGACGATCTGTTCCAGGTACTGCTCGCGGCGCGCGCCATCGCTGCGCTCGTCGCGGGCCAGCCGGGCCAGGCCGATCATGCCGTTGAGCGGGGTGCGCAGCTCGTGGCTGGTGTTGGCCAGGAAGGCGCTCTTGGCGCGGTTGGCGGCCTCGGCCTCGTCGCGCGCGCGGGCCAGCGCGCTTTGCGCCTCTTCACGCGCGGTGACGTCTTCGATGATCCAGACCGTGCCGCCATCGGCGGGGTTCTGCGGGTCGATGGCCCGCCCGCGCACGAAAGCCAGGAAGGTGCTGTTGTCCTTGCGGCGGGCCCGGCAGTGCAGTTGCACCGCTTCGCCGCGTGCCAGCGCCGGCCCGATCTCGCGGCCGATCTGTTCGTAGGTTTCGTGCCCGGGCCAGACCTCCGACCCCCGACGACCGATCATCTCGCCGGGCTCCCAGCCATAGAGCTGCTCGAAGTGGCGGTTGGTGAGCGTGAAGACGCGGTTGCGCGTGACGGCGATGCCGATGGACGCGTTGGTGAGGATGGCCTCGCGCTCCAGGCGCTGGCGTTCGCGCTCGCTGACGTCGCGCGCGTTGATCACGATGTACTCGCGCCGCTCGATGGTGAAGCGGGCTGCCGACACGATCATCGGCATCGTGCGGCCCGCCCGCGTGCGGAAGCTCACGGGCGCGTCCACCACCTGCCCGTCCTGCTGCAGCGCCTGCACGAAACGCTGGCGGTCGGCCTCGCCCGCCCACACGCCCAGCTCCAGCGAGGTGCGGCCCACCGCCTCGGCGGCGGCCCAGCCGATGTGCTGCTCGAAGCTGCGGTTGACCATCGCGTAGCGGCCGGTGCCCAGGTCGGTGAGCGTGATGAGGTCGGGGCTGGTGGCCACCAGGTGCGACAGCAGCGCTTCCGAGTGGCGGACGGCCTCGTCGGCGGCGATGCGCTCGGTGTCGTCGATGAAGATGGCCAGCAGCGCGGGGCCGCCTTCGGTGTCTACCCGCACGCTGGTGCCGCGCACGAAGAACTGCCGGCCCTCGACATCGAGCGTGAAGTTCGCCACCGGCAGCGCGCTGCCCGAGCCCTGGCGCTGCAGCACCTGCATGCGCTCGGCGGCGCGTGCGCGCGAATCGCCGCCCTGGTAGCGCTCCAGGAGATCGGTGCCCAGCATGCTGGCCAGATCGGCATGGCCGAACAGAGAAACGGCCGCCGGGTTGGCGTCCAGCACGCGGCCGTTGCGGTGCAGCACCAGCGGTGTGGGGATGCGCGAGAACAGCTCCTGGTAGCGCGTCTCGGTGGCCTCCAGCGCGTGGTGCGCGGCATGCACGGCCGTGACGTTGCGCACCACGCCCCAGTAGCCGGTGAAGACACCGCTGCCGCTGAAGCGCGGCTCGCCGCTGATCAGCAACGCGTACTCGCGGCGGTGCTCGTCGGTCCAGAACACGGGCACGTCGCGGAAGGGCAGGCGCGCGTCCATGTCGGCCTGCAGGCCGTCTAGCACCTCGTCTTCGCAGCGGAACTGCGGCAACTCCCAGGGAATGCGGCCCCCGCCCTCTCCTGGCGACAAGGCCCGCGGTGCCTCGCGGCCGATGGCCGCGGTGGTGACGCGGTAGCGCTCGTCGGTTTCCCAGTAGGCGTCGGCGGCCAGCGAGAGCAGGCGGCGGAAGCGGTCTTCACGTTCGTGGGCCTGCGCCGACAGGCGCGCCAGCGCCTGGGAGGCCAGCACGCCGCAGGCCATGCCGGTGCCCAGGGCCAGCAGGCAGACGCCCAGCAGCAGCGGCACGCCGGGCAGGCCGGGGCCCGCGGGCACCGTGGGCGCGTACGTTGCCACCATCAGCACCATGGCCAGCGCCAGGCCGCACAGCATCAGGCCGGCGCGCCAGCCTGACGTCACACTGAGCATGCACACCAGCAGACCCAGCAGCGGCATCGAAGGCGTGCGCAGCCCCCAGCCCTGCACCAGGCTGTTGAGGCCGATCAGCAGCACCAGCGACGAGAACACCAGGGTCACGGCCACGCGCAGCGCGGTGCCGCGCAGGCGGGTGCTGAACAACGCCACCACGGCCATGCCGCCGAAGGCGAAGGCAGCGTAGTGCGCCTGCGCATGCCCCGGCAACAGCAGGTAGACGAGCCCGGTGCCCACCATGCAGGCCACGCCGCTGACGGCCAGGAAGAGCCGGCTCATCAGGGCCACCGCCTCGGCCTCGGGCGCCGGAGGGGCGGGCGGGGCTTCGGGGTTGTCGGCCATGGTCGGAGGTTCAGCCGCGGGGGCGGGCCTGCTGCAGTTGCTCTCGGGCGGCCAGCGCAGCCTGGCGTGCGGCCTGGGCGAACTGCGCCAGCGCCTGCTCACCGGACGTGCCTGCGTAGAGCACGGCACGCGACGAGCTCACGACGATGGGCCCTTCAGGCCGCCAGCCGGCGCGCACCGTGGCTTCGGCATCGCCGCCCTGCGCGCCGATGCCGGGGATCAGCAGCGGCAAGGTCGGCGCCAGCTCGCGCACGCGCGCCACCTCGGCGGGGAAGGTAGCGCCCACCACCAAGGCCAGTTGGCCGCCGCGGTTCCATTCGCCCGCCGCCAGGCGTGCGATGTGTTCAAAGAGCAGGCTGCCGTCCTGCAGGCGCTGCGCCTGCAGGTCGCTGCCGCCGGGGTTGCTGGTGCGGCACAGCAGGATCAGGCCCTTGCCGGTCCACTTCATGTAGGGCTCGATGGAATCCAGGCCCATGAAGGGCGAGAGCGTCACGGCATCCGCGCGGTAACGCTCGAAGGCTTCGCGCGCGTACTGCTCGGCGGTGGCGCCGATGTCGCCGCGCTTGGCATCCAGGATCACCGGCACCTGCGGCGCCACGGCGCGCAGGTGCGCCATCAGGCGTTCGAGCTGGTCTTCGGCGCGCTGCGCCGCGAAGTAGGCGATCTGCGGCTTGAAGGCGCAGACGAGGTCTTTGGTGGCGTCGACGATGGCCGCGCAGAAATCGAAGATGCGCGACGGATCGTCCTTCCACGCCCCCGGAAACTTCGCGGGCTCGGGGTCGAGGCCCACGCAGAGCATCGACTGGTGCGTGGCCTGCGCGGCCACGAGCTGGGCGCGGAAGTCCGTGGTCATGGCTTCCAGCGTTGCGCCAGCTCGGTGGCCAGGCCGATGTAGCTGCCCGGCGTCATCGCCAGCAGCCGCTGCTTGTCTTCATCGGGCAGCGCCAGCCCCTGGATGAAGCCCTGCATCAGCTCGCGCGTGATGGGCTGGCCGCGCGTGAATTCCTTGAGCTGGTTGTAGGGGTCGGGCAGGCCGTGGCGGCGCATCACGGTCTGCACCGGCTCGGCCAGCACCTCCCAGGCGCTGTCGAGGTCGGCGGCCAGCGCGGCGGCGTTGACCTCCAGCTTGTCGATGCCGCGGCTCAGGCTGTCGCAGGCCAGCAGCGCGTAGCCCAGGGCCACGCCCATGTTGCGCAGCACGGTGCTGTCGGTGAGGTCGCGCTGCCAGCGGCTGATGGGCAGCTTGTGGCTCATGTGGCCCAGCAGCGCATTGGCCAGGCCGAAGTTGCCCTCGGCGTTTTCGAAGTCGATGGGGTTGACCTTGTGCGGCATCGTGCTGCTGCCGACCTCACCCTTCTTCACCTTCTGCTTGAAGTAGCCCAGGCTGATGTAGCCCCAGACGTCGCGCGCCCAGTCGATGAGCAGCGTGTTGGCGCGCGCCACCGCGTCGAACAGCTCGGCCATGTAGTCGTGCGGCTCGATCTGGATCGTGTACGCGTTGAAGCTCAGGCCCAGGCGCTCTTCGACGACGCGGCGGCTGAAGGCCTCCCAGTCGAAGCCGGGGTAGGCGGCCAAGTGCGCGTTGTAGTTGCCCACCGCGCCGTTCATCTTGGCCAGCAGCGGCACCGCGGCGATGCGCGCGCGCGCAGTCGCCAGGCGCGCGGCGACGTTGGCCACCTCCTTGCCCACCGTGGTGGGGCTGGCGGTCTGGCCGTGCGTGCGGCTGAGCATGGGCAGCGCGGCCAGCGTCTGCGCCATCGCGCCCAGCTGCTGCAGCAGCTTGTCCAGCGCCGGCAGCAGCGCCTGCTCGCGCGCAGCCTTCAGCATCAGCGCGTGGCTGGTGTTGTTGATGTCTTCGCTGGTGCACGCGAAGTGCACGAACTCGGCCGCGGCCTCCAGGTCGGCGTGGCCCTTGAAGCGGCTCTTGATCCACATCTCCACGGCCTTGACGTCGTGGTTGGTGGTCTTCTCGATGTCTTTGATGGCCTGGGCGTCGGCCTCACCGAAACGCAGCGACAGCGAACGCAGCAGCCCGCGCGAGGCTTCGCTCAGCGGCTTGAACTCGGCAAAGCCGGCGTCGGACAGCGCGATGAACCATTCCACCTCCACCTGCACGCGGTGCTGCATGAGGCCGAATTCGGAGAGCAGGGGCCGCAGCGTCTGCAGCTTGGCGGCGTAGCGCCCGTCCAGGGGCGACAGGGCGGTGAGGGCGGAGAGGTTCATGCAGCGGGCCGTGTGAGCAGGGCCGCGCTGCGGTGCGCCGCGGGAGAAGCGGCTGCGGACCCGGCGCGGGTGCCGCGGATTCTAGGCGGCACCCCCGGGGCGCCGGCGGGGTGGAAGCCCGCAGTCCGCGCGGCGGGCCGGCGGCTTCAGGCGCGCCAGCGCAGCTCGAAGCGGCACTCGGCGTCGCCGCAGGCCTCGCAGGCCACCTCCTGCACGCGCGTGGCCGGGTGCACCAGCACCTGGAACAGACGCTCGAAGGTGGCGGCGTAGTAATCGCAGGCCGGTGCGCTGCTGTGCAGGCCCTGGCACAGCGGGTTGTGGCGGATGTGCAGCTGCATCGGCGGCTGCCCGGCGCCGCCGAACCAGGGCGCGAGCGTGGCGCTGAATTCGCCGCTGCCGGTGAAGGTCCAGGCGTTGCGCGCGATGGCCTTGAGCAGCACGCGCGCGGCCAGCGCTGCGGGCAGCCAGCGCAACAGGCGCTGCACGGGCTGCGGGATGCGGTGGGCCAGCAGGTAGTGCGCGGTGCAGCGGCCGGCGGCGCGCGCGACCTCGCCAGCGTCGGCCGCCCCCAGCTGTTCGCGCAGCGCGCCGTGCAAGCGGCGCACGTCGGCCTCGTCCACCATCTGCGTGGGCGGCGTGCGCAGGTGGCGCAGCAGGCCGGCCTGGTCGAACAGATCCCAGGTGGCGCTGGTGCCCAGGCGCCCTGAGAGCACTTCGGCCACGCGGGTGATGGCGTTGGGGCCGATGCGGCCCGGCAGCACGGCGGCGGTGTTCATGCGCTCAGGCCTGTTCCAGCTGTTCCTTGCCGCCGCCGCAGGCCATGGCGGCTTCGGCCGCGGCGAAGTTCTCGTCGCCCTTGCGTCGGCGCATCTCGATCTTCGGGCCGTGCATGGTCACCCAGTCGGCATCGGCGCGGGCGATGGCCTCGGCGTCGGGCCGCGCGTGCACCTGCGTGCCGGCGAACTGGAAGTTGACGTTCTTCTTGCTCTGCGGGCCCCAGTAGCCCACGCGCCCCAGGTCGTAGAAGGTGCGTTGGAAGCCGCTCTTCAAGAAGGCCTTCAAGCAGCCCATCAGGTACTTGCGCCGGAATTTGTCTTTCTCCCAGGGGTACTGGAAGAAGCTCTTGTTCATGAAGAAGCGGCGGTAGTTGTTCATCACGCGGTCGAGCAGCTCGGCGCGGTCCATCGCATCGGGCTTCATGATGGGCGTGACGAAGTTGTACTTCTCGAAGTCGAAGACCTCGACCTTGTCGCCCAGCTCCTGGAACAGGTCACTGAAGGGCCAGGGCGTGTACATCGCCCAGTTGGCCATGTCGGGGTTCCAGTCGCGCGCCATCTGGTAGGTCTCTTCCAGCGTCTCGGCGGTTTCGTTCTCCAGGCCCACGATGAACTGCGCCTCGGTGACGATGCCTGCTTCGCGCAAGAGGCGGATGGCCTTCTTGTTCTGCTCGATCGTCGTCTCCTTGTTGAAGCGGTCCAGCTTCAACTGCGCCGCGGCTTCGGTGCCCAGGCTCACGTGCACGAGGCCGGCCTGGCGGAACATCGGCAGCAGCTTCTCGTCGCGCAGGATGTCGGTGACGCGGGTGTTGATGCCCCACTGCACCTTCTCGGGCAGGCCGCGCGCGATCAGCTCCTCGCAGAACGCGATGAACTTCTTGCGGTGGATGGTGGGCTCTTCGTCGGCCAGGATGAAGAAGCCCACGCCGTGGTCCTTGACCAGCGTCTCGATCTCGTCGACCACCTTCTTCGGCTCGCGGATGCGGTAGTCGCGCCAGAACTTCCACTGGCTGCAGAAGCTGCAGGTGAAGGGGCAGCCGCGCGCGAAGTTCGGGATCGCCACGCGCACGCCCAGCGGGATGTAGGTGTACTTGTCCCACTCCAGCAGGCCCCAGTCGGGCGTGATGCGATCCAGGTCCTGGATGGGCGGCTCGGCCGCGGTGGCCACCACCTGGCCCTGCGCGTCGTTGTAGGCCACGCCGCGCACCGACAGGGGCTCGCGTGCCCAGGTGCCATCTTCCACGGCGCGCACGAAGTTCAGGAAGACCTGCTCGCCCTCGCCACGCACCACGGCGTCGATCCACGGCGCCTCTTTGAGCACCTGCGGGTACATGAAGGTGCCGTGGATGCCGCCCAGCACCGTGACGATGGCCGGGTTCACCTGCTTGGCCACCTGCAGCAGCTTTTCCGCCTTGTAGATGGCCGGCGTGATGGCGGTGCAGCCCACGATGTCGGGCGCGATCTCGCGGATGCGCGCTTCCACCTCTTCGTCGCTGAGGTGGTGCGTCATCGCGTCGACGAAGTGCACGTCGGTGTAGCCGTCGGCCTTGAGGTAGCCGGTGAGGTAAGCCACCCAGGCGGGCGGCCAGTTGCCGGCGATCTCGGCACCGCCCGAGTGGTAGTTGGGGTGGATGAAGAGGATGCGCATGGGGCGGTCTCGGGCCTTGGGGGTGGATGGACAGGGGCAGGGTGTCCACCGTAAGCGCGGGGGTCGGCCCCGGGTTTGAGGTGTGTCAAATTCACGTGACACCGCACACCACCGTGGCGCGGCCACCGCGGCGCCTCTACCCTTGCCAACGATGTCGCACCCCCACCCACTCCCTGATGTGCAGGCCCTTTGCTTCGACGTGTTCGGCACCGTCGTCGACTGGCACGGCAGCATCGCCGCCGAGGTGCAGCGCCTGGGCCTGCCCGTGGACGGCAGCGCCTTCGCGCTGGCCTGGCGCGCCGGCTACCAGCCGGCCATGCAGCAGGTGCGCAGTGGCGCGCTGCCGTGGACGAACATCGACGGACTGCACCGCCGCATCCTCGATGGCCTGCTGGCCCAGCACGGCATCACCCTGGACGAAGCCGCGCGCGCCGATCTCAACCGCATCTGGCACCGCCTGCAGCCGTGGCCCGACAGCGTGGCCGGCCTGCTGCGCCTGAAGCGCCGCTACACGATCACCACGCTGAGCAACGGCAACCTCTCGCTGCTGGTGGCCATGGCCAAGTTCGGCGGCCTGCCCTGGGACACCGTGCTCACCGCCGAGTTCTTCCACCACTACAAGCCCGACCCCGAGGTCTACCTCGGTGCGGCGCGCCTGCTCGACCTGGCGCCTGCACAGGTGATGCTGGTGGCCGCCCACCCCAGCGACCTGCGCGCCGCGGCCGCCTGCGGGCTGCGCACGGCTTACGTGGCGCGCCCGCTGGAGCGCGGCCCGGGCGGCGCGATGGAAGCCTGGACGCCGGGCGAGTTCGACCTCGCGGTCGACAGCTTCGAGGCCCTGGCCGACACCCTGGGTCTGCCATGAACACCCCGGCCTCGCAGGCCGCCGAGATCGACGCGCTGGTGGCGCAAGCGCACGCGCTGCGCCACACCGATGCGCGCGCGGCGCTGGCGCTGGCCGAACACGCGCACACGCTGGCGCTGGCCTGCGACCACCAGCGGGGCCTGGCCTACGCGCTGCTGCGGCGGGCCGTGTGCCTGTCCATCCTGGGCGATGCGGCGCGTGCGGGCGAAGACTGCGAATCGCTGCTGCAGCAGGCCGCCAGCCTGCTGCGCAGCCTGGGCGACAGGGCCGGCGAGGCCGAGGCGCTGAACCAGCGCGGCGTTCGGCTGGGCATGGCGGGGCGGGGCGAAGTGGCCATCGGCGTCTTCGAGCAGGTGCGCGCGCTGCGGGCCGCCGTGGGCGACCGTATCGGCGAAGCCGCCGCCCTGCACAACATCGCGCTGCAGCACCGTCACAACGGCGACCTGGCCCTGGCGCTGGCCTGTGCGCAGGAGACGCTGGAGCTGGCGCAGCAGAGCGGTGACGGGCGTGTGCAGGCCTACGCCCTCACCCACCTGGGGACGCTGCTGGCGATGCTGGACGAGCCCGCCGCTGCCGAGCAGCACTTCCAGGCCAGCCTGGCGCTGGTGCGCGCCACGGCCGACCGCGCGCACGAAAGCACGGTGCTGGTGTCCTTGTCGCAACTGCGCCGGACGAGCGGCGACGCGGCAGCGGCCGGCCCCTTGGCCGAACAGGCGCTGCTGTTGGCGCGCGGCACGGGCAACATGGGCGACCAGGTCGATGCCCTGGTGGCCCTGGCGCAGGCCCTGCAGGGGCAAGGGGCGCATGGAGCCGCCGGAGCCTGCCTGGACGAGGCGGCCGCCTTGGCGCAACGCCGCGGTGATCTCAGCCTGGAAGCCGAGGTGCTGCTCGCACAGGCCGAAACGCCGCTGGCCCTGGGCCACCCTGCCGAAGCGCTGGCGCTGCTGGCCCGGGCTCATCAGCAGGCCGTAGCCGCCAGCGCCTTGCAGCTCTGCGCCCAGGCCCACGAGGGCCTGTCGCTCGCGCACGAAGCCGCGGGCGACCTGGCGGCCGCGCTGCGCCATCAGCGCGCCTTCCAGGCCTGCGAGCGCCGCCTGCGCAACCAGTCCGCGCAGCGGCGGCTGCGCCAGTTCCTGCAGCAGCAGGCGCTGGCCAACGCCGAGCACGACGCCGAGGCCGAACGCGCGCGCAGCGCCCAGCTGCTGCAGGCCCTGGACGAGGCGCGCCGCGCCGAACACAGCCGCAGCCAGCTGCTGGCCGAGCTGCAGGCCCAGGCCGAGCTGCTGCAGCAGCTGGCGCGCGAAGACGGCCTCACCGGTGTGGCCAACCGCCGCTGGCTCGATCTGCAACTGCAGCGCGAGACCGAGCGCGCAAGCCGTTTCGGCCACCCGCTGGCCGTGGCCATGATCGACGTCGACCACTTCAAGGCCGTCAACGACCGCCTTTCGCACGGCGTGGGCGACGCGGTGCTGCGCACGCTGGCGGGCCTGCTGCGCGCGAACTGCCGCGCCAGCGACGTGCTGGGCCGCTACGGCGGCGAGGAGTTCATGCTGATCCTGGTGGAGAGCACGCTCGCGCAGGCGCTGGAGGCCTGCGAGAAGCTGCGCGAGCGCGTGGCCCGGCACGACTGGGCTGCGGTGCACCCGGCCCTGCAGGCCTTGAGCGTGAGCATCGGCGTGGCCGCTTCGGAAGCCGGGGCGGCCGCTGTGGCTGACGACAGCCTGGTACAGGCCGCAGACCGCCAGCTCTACCGCGCCAAGCACGCCGGCCGCAACCGCGTCTGCGGTTGAAGGCGGCTCAGGTCAGCAGCGCGTAGAGCGCCACGCCGGCCATCGCAAAAGACAGCACCGTCAGGTAGAGCGTGCTCACCACCGCCGCGCGCAGCCAGCGCCAGCCCCAGCCGCCGCCGTAGACCCGCTTCATCGCCATCAGCGTGTAGATGGGCACCCCGAGCACGGCGAGGTGCTGCACCCCGCCCAGCGGCAGCAGCGTGAAGGCCACCAGCAGGAACCAGCAGGCGTGCACGTGCAGGCCGAAGACCAGGTGTTCGGTGTAGCGCAGCCGGCGGTTCAGGTAGACCAGCTGCATGAAGGCGGCGAAGCTGGGCACCAGCACGAACAGCGCCAGACCGAGGTTGCCGATGAAGCCGCCGAGGAACTCCCGCACGGCGTCGGCCACGGCTTCGGGCTTCACGTCGATGCGCCGCTGCAGCCGCTTGCACAAGGTCTGGGGCAGGCCTTCGCAGAAGAAGACGCCGTCTTGCAGGCCGGCCCTGCCTGCGATGAGGTCGATCTCGAACTTCCGCTTTTCCTGGATGTCCTGGCTTTCGATGCGAACGGCGTCGGGGCTCTCGATGTTGGCCTGCGCCACCAGCCGCACGGCGAGCAGCACCAGCAGGCTGATGGTGAGGTACAGGCGCAGCGGCAGCACGTAGTGCTTGCGGCGCCCGGCCAGGTACAGCCGCGTCAGTTCACCGGGCTTCAGCAGCAGCAGCTTCAGCGTGCGCCACAGCGCGCCCTCGGTGCTGAAGTAGGCGCCGCCGAACTGCTGCGCAAACTCGCCCAGCGTGGGCGCGCGCAGCCGGGTCTCTTGCCCGCACTGCGGGCAGAAGGGCGGGGTGGGTTCGGGCAGGCGGTGCGTGCAGTTGCGGCAATGCCCCTCCGGCAGCTCGGCCGGGGCACCGGTGATCACCGGCTGGCAGATGGGCTCGCTCATGCCAGCAGGGCCACCAGCCAGGCCATCGGCACGGCCACGGCCAGCAGGGCCATGTACATCAGCGTGAGTGCCACCGCGCGCAGCAGGCGTTGCCACCAGGTGCCGCCATAGACCCGCTGGCCCGCCACCATCGTGTAGACCGCCATCAGGGCCAGGCCACCCCACGTCAGCGGCGGCCAGGGCAACTGCATCAGCGCGAGCACGATGAACCAGAAGCTGTGCAGGTGCAACGCGAACACCAGGTGCTCGGTGTAGCGCAGCTCGCGTCGCCCCGAAGCCAGTTTCAGGCACAGCGCAAAGGCCGGCAGCAGCACGAACATCACCGCGCCGAAGTGCGCCACCACGCGCTCGTTGGCGCTGCGCAGGCGCTGCAGGAAGCTGCGCGCGTCCTGCGCGGCGCGGCCCTGCACCAGGGTGCACAGCGGCTGGGGCAGGCCCTTGCAGACGAAGACGCCCTGGCGCACGCCCAGCTCCGCGCCGAACAGGTTCAGCGTGAGCGTGGGCAGCGGCCCCTTCTCCGCGGCCACCACCTCGGGCCGCTGCAGCCCGCCGACGACATCGAACCCGCCCAGCGCCCGCACCGTCAGCAGCAGGAGCACGCTGACCGTGAGGTACAGGCGCAGTGGCAGCACGTAATGGCGCCGCTGCCCGGCCAGGTAGGCCAGCGTCAGCTGGCCTGGGCGCAGCAGCAGCAGCTTCAGCGTGCGCCAGAGCGCGCCCTCGGTGCTGAGGTAGGCGCCGCCGAACTGCTGCAGCAGCTCGCCCACCGTGGGGGCCCGCACGCGGCACTCCTGGCCGCAGGCCGGGCAGTGCAGCGCCGCGCTGCCGTCGTGGCGCGGGAGCAGCGGCTCGGCGCAGTTCGGGCACAGCGCCAGGGCGGGCGGGGCGATCGCGGCAGACATGGGCGCGCACGGTAGCGCAAAAGCGGGTTTCGGCCGCCGCCGGCAGGCGAGGCAAGAATGCGGGCATGCGCGCCCCCGCCCCCCCGCCGCCCCGCTTTGGCGAGGCCTTGAAGTTCTGGTTCCAGTTGGGCTGGATCAGCTTCGGCGGCCCGGCCGGGCAGATCGCGCTGATGCACGCCGAACTGGTGGAGCGCCGGCGCTGGATCAGCGAGCGGCGTTTCCTGCATGCGCTGAACTACTGCATGCTGCTGCCGGGGCCCGAGGCGCAGCAGCTCGCCACTTACCTGGGCTGGTTGATGCACCGCAGCTGGGGCGGCATCGCCGCCGGCGTGCTGTTCGTGCTGCCTTCGCTCTTGCTGCTGGTGCTGTTGAGCTGGGTCTACGTGCGCCACGGCGACGTGCCCTGGGTGGCCGGTCTGTTCTATGGCCTGAAGCCCGCGGTGACGGCCTTGGTGCTGCAGGCCGCCTGGCGCATCGGCCAGCGCACCCTCCGGCACCCGGTGCTGTGGGCGATCGCCACGGCCGCCTTCGCCGCGCTGTTCCTGCTGCGCCTGCCCTTCCCGGCCATCGTGGCCGGCGCGGCGCTGGCCGGCGTGCTGGCCGCCCGCGTGTGGCCGCAGGCCTTCGCGCCCGGTGCGGGCCCTGGCGGTGCTGCCGCTGCCACGCCGCACCCGCCGGCCTGCATCGACGACGACACGCCGACGCCACTGCACGCGCGTTGGCAGCGCGCCGGCTTCCTGCGCGTGCTGCTGGTCGGCGGTGGCCTCGGCGTGGGCGCGGCCGCGGCGCTGTGGGCGCTGCAGGGCGGGCCGGGGCTGTTCACCACGATGGCCGGCTTCTTCACGCAGGCCGCGCTGTTGAGCTTCGGCGGTGCCTACGCGGTGCTGCCTTTCGTGGCCCAGGGTGCGGTGGAGCAGTACCAGTGGGTCAGCGCCCCGCAGATGATCGACGGCTTGGCGCTGGGCGAAACCACGCCCGGCCCACTGATCATGGTGGTGGCCTTCGTGGCTTTTCTCGGTGGCTGGGGCCAGCCGGCCTTCGGGCCCGATTCGGCGCTGGCCACGGCCGTGCTGGCCGCGGTGGTGGTGTGCTTCTTCACCTTCCTGCCGAGCTTCGTCTTCATCCTGGCTGGCGGGCCGCTGGTGGAAGCCACGCACGGCCAGCTGCGCTACACCGCGCCGCTGACGGCCATCTCGGCGGCGGTGGTGGGCGTCATCGTGAACCTGGCCTTGTTCTTTGCGCAGCACGTGTTCTGGCCGGCGGGCTTCGGGGGCGCGTTCGATGGCGCCGCGGCTGTCATTGCGCTGGCAGCGGCGGTGGCGCTGATGCGCTTCAAGCTCGGCGTGATCCCGGTCCTGGCCGGCTGCGCGCTGCTGGGGCTGCTCGTGCGCCTGTGAGCGCTGCTGCCGGCCGCCCTCCTTCGGCCGCGGGAGGGTGTTCGGATTGGTTGCGATTTCCCGCTGGCGCCGGGCGCAGCGGCTGGCTTATCGTGCCCCCTGTCAGCGTTTTTCGCGCGGCAGCCCGGGCGCCCACGGCGCGGCACCGGGCGCTGCAGCAACCCGATGGACACCGCCCCCACCGCCCCCCGCAACCGCTTGCTGCGCCGCCTCGGCTGGGTGGCCGGCCTGCTGCTGGCGGGCCTGGGGCTGACCCTGGCGACACAAGGCACGGCAATGGCAAAGATGGTGATGTTCTCGGCCGTCAGCGGCAAGGTGCTGCAGGACGGCAAACCCGTGGCGGGCGCGCTGGTGGAGCGCGAGTTCCGCTGGTCGTGGAAGTCCGAGACCGGCACCGACAGCACGCAGACCGATGCGCAGGGCGGCTTCAAGCTGCCGGTGATCGAGCGCAGCTCCTTCATGGGCTCGGTGCTGCCGCACGAGCCCAACGTGCGCCAGACCATCCTCATCAAGCACGGCGGCAAGACCTACAAGGCCTGGATGTTCGACAAGCCGAACTACAAGCCCGAAGGCGAGATCGGCCGCCCCATCGTGCTGACCTGCCGGCTCGAAAAGGAGCCCACGCACCAGGGCGACGTGTTCGGCATCTGCGAACTGAACTGAGCCATCCCTTCGGCCCCCCGCAGCAGACCGGCATGCCCATCCTCACCCCGCCCGAAGCCGCCCTCATCGCCCGCCGCGTCTACGCGCTGCGCGAGAGCACCGTCAGCGCCGAGCGCGAGCGCGGCACGCGCTTCGGCACCGAGGGCAAGTTCGCCCTGGCCGACAGCTCGCAGTTCGCCGGCAAGACCGGCGCGCTGAAGTGGACGGCGCTCTCCAACTTCGGCTACGTGGCGGCCGGCATCGGCCCCTGCGAGGGCGAGGTGCTGGTGGCCACCCGCGGCACCGCCATCGGGCTGGACTGGCTGGTCAACCTGAACATCGGCATGCAGGGCGGCCCGGGCGGCTGGCCCGTGCATGCCGGCTTCCACGAGACCTGGAAGTCCTTCCAGAAGAACCTCACCGATTTCCTGCGCGCGCAGCGGCCTTCGCGCATCCACTGCGTGGGCCACAGCCTGGGCGGCGCGCTGGCCGCGCTGACGGCCGACTGGGCCAGCAGCCACGCGGTGGCGCCGGTCACGCTCTACACCTTCGGCGCGCCGCGCGTGGGCGATGCCGTCTTCGCCGGTGCGCTGAGCCAGCGCCTGGGCCCCGGCAACATCCACCGCGTCTACCACCCGGCCGACGTGGTGCCGATGATCCCGATGCTGCCCTTCTTCCACGCGCCGCTGCTGGGCGGCGGGCTGTGCCTGCCCACGGGCTCGGCGGCGCTGTTCAGCATCGCTGCGCACAACATGGACGGCAGCTACATGCCCGGCGTGGCCGGCCGCAGCTGGGAGGGCCTGGCCAAGGGCAGCGGTTCCGCGCCGAACGACGGCGTCGAGGTCAAGGGCTGGCTGGAGCGGGCCGCCGAGGGCCACAACAGCTTCGTGATGGGCTCGGCCAAGCTGCTGAGCCTGATCGGCCGCGCGCTGTCCTGGCTGGTGCGCAAGGCGGTCTACCTCATCGGCAGCGTGCTGGGCGCAGGGGTCACCGCCGGCCTCACGCTGCTGGACCAGCTGGCCTGGCTGCTAGGCCATGCCGCGCAGTTCAGCAAGGAAGTGGCCGGCCACGTGAAGACCTTGATGGGCGCCATCTTCCGCTTCCTGGGCCGCAAGGTCGTGGTGGGCACGGCCGAGGTGACGGTGGCCTTCGTGCGCTGGGTGCTGGCGCTGCTGATGACCACGCTCACCAGCGTGGCCCGGCGCGCGATCGACACCCTGTCCTGAGGCCGGCCCGGCCCCAGGGCCGGCGCTGCCTTGCAGGCTTTATGCTGCGCGGCTTCGCCCGAACGCCCTGGAGTGCCTGCGCATGCGCGCCAAGCTCAAGCCCAAGCCCGATACACCGGCCCCCGCAGGCCACCCGCCGCTGAACGCCGGCACGCCGCTGGACCTGGCGCGTGTGCGCGCTGTGCGCGTGAACCAGCCCGCCGTGACGCGCCGCGTGGCCACGCTGAACGCGAGCCGTTCGGTGAAGAAGTCCTACCAGGCCGCCTGGCTGGTGAAGGCCATCCAGTGCATGGACCTCACCACGCTTTCGGGCGACGACACCCCCGGGCGTGTGCGCCGCTTGTGCGCCAAGGCGCGCCAGCCGCTGAGTGCTGATTTGCTTTCTGCGCTGGGCTTGCCTTCGCTGCAGGTGGGCGCGGTCTGCGTCTATCACGAGATGGTGGCCGAGGCCGTGCACGCGCTGCAGGGCAGCGGCATCCCGGTGGCGGTGGTGAGCACGGGCTTCCCGGCCGGTTTGACGCCGATGGAGACCAAGCTGCGCGAGATCGAACTCAGCGTGGCCGCTGGCGCGCAAGAGGTCGACATCGTCATCAGCCGCCGCCACGCGCTGACGCACGACTGGGCGGCGCTGTACGAAGAGCTGGTCGCGTTCAAGCAGGCCTGCGGCCCCGCGCACCTGAAAGCCATCCTCGCCACTGGCGAGCTGCAGACGCTGGAGAACGTGGCCCGCGCCTCGTGGGTGGCCATGATGGCCGGCGCCGACTTCATCAAGACCAGCACCGGCAAGGAAGGCGTGAACGCGACGCTGGACGTCTCGCTGGTGATGGTGCGCGCCATCCGCGACTTCCAGGCCGAGACCGGCCAGGTGGTGGGCTACAAGCCTGCCGGCGGGATCAGCTCGGCCAAGGGCGCGCTGCAGTACCTCTCGCTGATGAAGGAAGAGCTGGGCAACCGCTGGCTGCAGCCAGACCTGTTCCGCTTCGGCGCCAGCAGCCTGCTCACCGACATCGAGCGCCAGCTGGAGCACTTCGTCACCGGCCACTACAGCGCGGCGCATCGCCACGCCATGCCCTGATTTCGCCATGCCGACCTTGCAAGACATCCTCGCCACCATGGACTACGGCCCCTCTCCTGAAAGCGCCGAGGTCGCGCAGGCCTGGCTCGAACGCCACGGCCGCCGCTTCGGGCACTTCATCGATGGCGCGTGGGTCAAGGGCGCCCAACACTTCGACAGCACCAACCCCGCGACCTTTCACAAGGACGGCAAGACGCTCGCGGCCATCGCGCAAGGCGATGCCAAGCTGGTGGACCGTGCCGTGGCCGCAGCCACCGCGGCACTGCCGGGCTGGCAGGCGCTGGGCGGCCACGGCCGCGCGAAGCTGATCTACGCGCTGGCGCGCGCGCTGCAGAAACACGCGCGGCTTTTCGCGGTGCTGGAGACGCTGGACAACGGCAAGACCATCCGCGAAACGCGCGATGCCGACGTGCCGCTGGCCGTGCGCCACTTCTACCACCACGCCGGCTGGGCGCAGCTGCTGCCGCGTGAGCTGCCCGGACACGAGGCCCTGGGTGTGGTGGGCCAGATCGTGCCCTGGAACTTCCCGCTGCTGATGCTGGCGTGGAAGGTGGCGCCGGCGCTGGCCTGCGGCAACACCATCGTCTTCAAGCCGGCCGAGCAGACCTCGCTGACGGCGCTGCTCTTCGCCGAGATCTGCCAGGAGGTGGGCCTGCCTGCGGGCGTGTTCAACCTCGTCACCGGCGATGGCGCCGTGGGCCAGGCCATCACCGCGCACGAAGGCATCGCCAAGATCGCCTTCACCGGCAGCACCGAGGTGGGCAAGCTCATCCGCCAGGCCACGGCCGGCAGCGGCAAGAAGCTGAGCCTGGAGCTGGGTGGCAAGAGCCCCTGCATCGTCTTTGCTGATGCCGACCTGGATGCCGCCGTGGAAGGCATCGTCGACAGCATCTGGTTCAACCAGGGCGAGGTCTGCTGCGCCGGCTCACGCCTGCTGGTGCACGAAGGCACGGCGAAGACGCTGCTGGCCAAGCTGAAGCAACGCATGGGCAAGATCCGCGTGGGCGACCCGCTGGACAAGAGCATCGACATGGGCGCGCTGGTGGACCGCACGCAGTGGCAGCGCGTGAACGGCTTTGTCGAACGCGCGCGCGCCGAGGGTGCCGAGGTCTACCAGGCCTGCGCGACCGAGTTGCCTGCGGGCGAACATTGCTACTTCCCGCCCACACTGGTGACGGGCGTCGATACGGCCAGCGAGATCGTGCAGCAGGAGGTCTTCGGCCCTGTGCTGACGGTGCAGACCTTCCGCACGCCGACCGAGGCGGTGGAACTGGCCAACAACACGCGTTTCGGTCTTGCGGCCTGCGTTTGGAGCGAGAGCATCTCGCTGGCGCTGGACGTGGCGCCGCGCTTGAAGACCGGCGTGGTTTGGGTCAACACCGCGAACCAGTTCGATGCGGCCTGCGGCTTCGGCGGCGTGCGTGAGTCGGGCTACGGCCGCGAGGGCGGACGCGAGGGCTTGCGTGAGTACCTGAAGCCCCTCGCGGTGAAGAACGCGAAAGCCACGAAGGCTGCAGCCAAGTCAACGAAAGCTGCGAAGGCCAGCACCGCGTTGGTGGCCGCCGACCCGAACGCCATCGACCGCACCGCCAAGCTCTACATCGGCGGCAAGCAGACCCGGCCCGATGGCGGCTACAGCCGCGAGGTCTGGGCCGGCAACACGCTGCTGGGCCTGGTGCCCGAAGGCAACCGCAAGGACATCCGCAACGCCGTGGAGGCCGCACGCGCCGCCGCCGGCTGGGCGCGCAACAGCGCCCACGGCCGCGCCCAGGTGCTGTACTACCTGGCCGAGAACCTGCAGGCGCAGCGCCAGCGGTTCATCGAGGTGCTGGCGCCCTTCAGCAGCGAAGCCGCCGCTGCGGCCGAAGTGCAGGCCGCGGTGGAATGCCTCTTCGACTTCGCGGCCTGGGCCGACAAGTACGACGGCGCCGTGCACCAGCCGCCCATGCACGGCGTGACGCTGGCGCTGCACGAGCCCGTGGGCCAGATCGGCGTGATCGCGGCGGATGACGCGCCCTTGCTGGGCCTGGTGGCGCTGATCGCGCCGGCCATCGCGATGGGCAACCGCGTGGTGGCCGTGCCTTCGCGCCGCCAGCCGCTGGTGGCGGCCGAGCTCTACCAGGTGCTGGACACGAGCGACGTGCCCGCCGGCGTGGTGAACCTGGTGACGGGTGACGCCGACGCGCTGGCCGAGACCCTGGCCTCGCACGCCGAGGTGGACGCGTTGTGGTGGCCCGGCGCCACGCCCGCGCAGTGCCAGAAGGTGGAGGCGCTGTCGGTCAGCAACCTCAAGCGCACCTGGGTGGGAGACAGCGCCGCCGCTTCCCTGCACGACCTGCAGGCCGCGCTGGAGCAGGCGGTGCAGGTGAAAAACGTCTGGGTCCCGTACGGGGTCTGAACGCGGCGCTCAGCCGCTGATCACTTCGGCGATCAGCGGCAGCGCCTGCGGCGCTTCGTCGCCGATCTGCACGGCCGCCAACACCGCAGCGACAGCGGCATCGGCCGCAGCGTCGTCGGCTGCGTGCACGAAGGCCAACGGGTCGCCCGTGTGTACACGCGCACCGCGGCCCACCACCTGGTCCAGGCCCACGCGCGGGTCGACCTGGTCACCCGGCCGCACACGCCCGCCGCCCAGCGCCACCACGGCGTAGCCGATCGCGCGCACGTCGAGCTGCTGCACGTGGCCGGCACGCGGCGCGGGCACGGGCTTCACCACCGGCGCCACCAGCATCTGCGCATCGGCCAGCACGTCGCGCGGGCCGCCCAGCGCGGCCACCATTTGCGCGAACTTCTCGGCCGCGGCACCGCTGTCCAGCGCTTGCGTGGCCATCGCGGCGCCATCCTCCGGCGTGGCGGCCAGCCCGCCCAGCTGCAGCAGGTGGCCCACCTGGGCCAGCGTCAGCGCGTGCTGGCGCGGTTCACGTTCTTCGCCGCGCAGGTAGCGCAGCGCCTCGGCCACTTCCAGCGCGTTGCCGGCGCTCGTGCCCAGCACCTCGTTCATGTCGGTGATGAGTGCCCGCGCCGGCAGCCCGGCGCCGCGCGCCACGCGCACCAGGCTCTGCGCCAGCGTGCGCGCGTCGTCGATGCGCTGCATCACAGCACCGCTGCCCACCTTCACGTCCAGCACCAGGGCCTGCAGACCGGCCGCCAGCTTCTTGCTGAGGATGCTGGCGGTGATGAGCGGCACGCTGTCCACCGTGGCCGTGACGTCGCGGATGCCATAGAGCCGCCGGTCGGCCGGCGCCAGCGTGTCGCCCGCGCCGACGATGGCGCAGCCGGCGGTGCGCAGCGTGGCCAGGAGCTTTTCGCGCGTCGGGTTCACGCCGTAGCCGGGCAGGGCTTCCAGCTTGTCCAGCGTGCCGCCGGTGTGGCCCAGGCCCCGGCCGCTGATCATCGGCACCACGCCGCTGCAGGCCGCCACCATCGGCGCCAGCATCAAGCTGAGCTTGTCGCCCACGCCGCCGGTGGAGTGTTTGTCGAGGATGGGGCCGTGCAGGTGAGCATCCCCAGCAAGCGCGGCCCAGCGCAGCACCTCGCCGCTGTGCGTCATCGCGCGCGTCAGCGCCACGGTCTCGGCCTCGTCCATGCCGCGCAGCACGATGGCCATGGCGAGTGCGGCGGCCTGGGCGTCGGCCCAATCGCCGCTCACCAGACCGTTCACGAAACCTTCGATCTGCGCCGAACTGAGCGAGCCGCCGTCGCGCTTGGCGGCGATCACGCGCACCGGCAGATCGGCCGGGGTCGTCATGCGACGCTCATTCCACCGTGTAGCGCAGGTCGGGGTCGGGGGCCACGCCGTTCGGGTTGGCGGCCAGGAAAGCCATCAGCGCGTCGATGTCCACATCGCCGCCCACGCGGTTGCGGCCGTTGCGCAGCGCGTTGAAGCCGTCGCCACCTTCGGCCATGAAGCTGTTGACGGTGAGGCGGTAGTCCTTGGCCGGGTCGACCGGCTCGCCACCGATGCGCAGGTTGTGCACACGCTGGCCCTGCGGCGCGTTGGCGCGCCAGGTCCAGCGGATGCTGGCCGAGGGGATCAGGCCGCCCGGCCGGCTCTGGCCTTCGATCAGCGCCTTGATCTCGGCGCCGCTGAGCGTCATCACCACCAGCGTGTTGCCGAAGGGCTGCATGGTGAACACGTCGCCGAAGCTCACGTCGCAGGGCGCGCCGTTGCGGCAGAACAGCGCGGCGCGCACGCCGCCGCTGTTCATCAGCGCGAACTGGCTGCCGCCGCGTTCGGCCGAGCGGGTGCTGTGCCATTGCGCATCGGCCACCAGGCGGCCGGCGGCCATGTCGCCGGTGTTGGCGCTGGTGGCGAAGTTGCCGCTGATGCGGCCCACCTTGCGCTCGGCCAGCGGGCGCGCACGTTCGGCGTAGGCGGCCACGCGTGCGGCGATGGCGGCATCGGGCTGCGCCGCGCGCAGCGCGAAGCCGTAGGGCGCAGGCTCTTGCGAGACCACGAGCTCGCGGTGCGCCGCACTCGTCTTCTCGTTGAACACCGGCAGGTTGCGGTGCAGGCTGCGCGCGCGGTCGACATCGCCGGTCTTCGGGTCGAGCACGAGATCGAGCACGCTCAGGCCGCGGCCTTGCGCGGTGGCCTGCATCACCGGTCGGCCGTTGATCTTGCAGTTGTAGCCCTGGTGCGAGTGGCCCGAGAGCACCACGTCCACCGCGGGCGAGAGTTGCTTCTCGATCTCGAAGATGGCACCGCGGCGGTTGGCGCAGCCGGCGTCGTTCCACTCCATGGTGCTGCCCGGCTCGCCGGTGTTGCCGCCTTCGTGGATGACGGCCACCAGCGCCTGCACGCCCGCAGCCTGCAGGCGCGCGGCCTCGGCGTTGATGGCCTTGGCCTCGTCGATGAAACGCAGCCCTGCGATGCCCGAGGGCACCACCAGCGACGGCATGTCGGTGGTGACGGCGCCAATGAAACCGACCTTGATGCCCCCCACCTCGCGGATGATGGACGGCGACACCAGCGGGCGCCCGTTGTCCTGCACGATGTTGGCCGAGACGATGGGGAACTTAGCGCCGGGGTACTCGCCCAATGCGCAGCTGACGGCCGGGTCACCGGCCTTGGGGCCGCGGCAGCCGCCGTTCACCAGGCGCTGCAGTTCGGCCACGCCAGCATCGAACTCGTGGTTGCCTAAAGTGGCGATGTCCACGCCCATGCGGTTCATCACGTCGATGGTGCTCTCGTGCCAGAACAGCGCCGAGACCAGCGGCGTGGCGCCGATGGCGTCGCCGCTGCTCACCACCACGCTGTGCTGAGCGCCCGCGCGCAGCGACTGGATCAGGCCCGCCATGTGGGCCGCACCGCCCACGGCCATGCGCAGGGCCTGCCCCGGCTTCGCGGGGTCGGGGTGGGGCAGCACGAGGCTGCTGCTTTCCAGGTTGCCGTGCAGGTCGTTGAAGGCGATCACGCGCAGCGTGACGGGGGCTTGCGGCGCAGGTGCGCTGGCACAGGCGGCCAGCAGCGTGGCGGCGCCGGCCGTGGCCAGCAGGGAGAACAGGCGCTTCATCGGGGCTCCGATCGCGTTCAGGGCTTCAGGGCCTGCACCACCGCGGCCAGCGTGGCCACGGCGCGTTCGCTGGCGGCGTTGGCGGTGGCCAGCGTGTGGGCGTGGCTCAGCACTTCGTTTTCCATGCCGGCTGCCATGTTGGTCATCATCGACAGCGCCAGCACCTTCAGGCCTGCGTGGCGCGCGAGGATGGTCTCGGGCACCGTGCTCATGCCCACGGCCTGCGCGCCGAAGGCTTGCAGCATGCGGATCTCGGCCGGCGTCTCGAACTGCGGGCCCAGCACCCAGGCGTAGATGCCCTCGTGCAGCTTCGTGCCCATCGCGGCGGCGGCGGCTTTCGCCTGCACGTTGAGCGCGGGGTCGTAGGCGTGGTTCATGTCCTGGAAGCGCTGGTCGCCCGGTTCGCCGATC
Organism: Rubrivivax sp.; assembly: GCA_051861265.1. Lineage (GTDB taxonomy): Bacteria > Pseudomonadota > Gammaproteobacteria > Burkholderiales > Burkholderiaceae_C > Rubrivivax. The sequence continues at coordinate 245,594 of JBHYDA010000002.1, read as the reverse complement.
AGCGGCGAGCGCTGCACCACGTTGAGGTGGTCGGTGATGAGCATCAGCTCGCCCGGGCGCATGGCGGCGTCCATGCTGCCAGCCGCGTTGGTCTGCAGGAGCAGCTTCACGCCCCAGGCCGCCAGGCTGCGGATGGCGCCCAGCATGCCGTCGGCGTTGCCCGTCTCGTACGCATGCTTGCGGCCGGCCAGCACCGCCACGCGCGTGCCACCCACCAGGCCCACGCGCACCAGCCCTTTGTGCCCGCCCACGGCCAATGCCGGGAAAGCCGGCAGCTCGGCATAGGCCACGTCGGTGGCGTCTTGAAGCACTTCAGCGAACGGGCCCCAGCCCGAGCCCAGCAGCACGGCGATCTCGGGCGCCGGACCCAGGCGTTGCTGCAGCGTCGCTGCGGACAGGCGGATGTGTTCGTTCATGGTGTTCAGGTCGGAAGGTGGTCGGGGCCGAAGCTGTGCGGCAGCAGGCCCCCGAGGGTGTAGGTGCCGCGCACGCCGCTGTCATCGGCGGCCCAGACGGGGCAGGTGTCGGCCGCGAACTCGCGCAGCTTCTGGCGGCAGCCGCCGCAGGGCGTGACGGCTTCGGGCGCGACGGCGTACACGGCCGCGGCCTGCACCTGCTTGCCGCCGGCCATCACCATCGCGGCCAGCGCCGAGGCCTCGGCGCACCAGCCCTGCGGGTAGGCCGCGTTCTCGACGTTGCAGCCGGCGTGGATGCGGCCCTGCTCGTCCAGCACCGCCGCGCCCACCGCAAAGCGCGAGTAGGGCGCGTGCGCCTTCTCGCGTGCGGCCTTGGCTGCGGCGATCAGCGCAGCCTGGTGTTGCTCAACGCTCTTTGACATACGGCCTTCCCAAAGCGGCCGGCGCCACGCTCTTGCCGATGAAGCCAGCCAGCAGCACCACTGTCAGCACGTAAGGCAGGGCCTGGATGAACTGCACCGGCACGGCACCGATGAAGGGCAGCTCGGCGCCCTGCATGCGGATGGACACCGCATCGAGAAAACCAAAGAGCAGACAAGCCCACAGCGCGCCCACCGGATGCCACTTGCCGAAGATCAGCGCGGCCAGCGCCATGTAGCCGCGGCCGGCCGTCATGTTGGGGATGAAGCTCGGGTTCTGCGCCAGCACCAGGTAGGCGCCGGCCAGTGCGCTGAGCACGCCGTTGAGCGCCAGCGCCTGGTAGCGCAGCGCCTTCACGCTGACGCCGGCGGCGTCGATCATGGTCGGGTTCTCGCCGGCGGCGCGCAGCCGCAGGCCGAAGCGCGTGCGGTAGAGCAGCCACCACACGCCCACCACCAGCAAGAGCGCGCCGTAGACCATCAGGTTGTGGCCGAAGAAGGCCAGGGAGAGCGTGGGCCCGATCAGCGGGATCTGCGCCACCACCTCGCCCGCGCCCACGAACCAGCGGCTCAGGCGCACGGCCTCGGGCACCGGGGGCGTCTGCCCGCCCTGCGCGAACCAGGCGATGCCCAGCACCACACTCAGGCCCGCGGCTGTCATCGTGATCGCCATGCCGAGCACCACCTGATCACCGCGGTGGCTGACGCACGCATAGCCGTGCACCATCGACGATGCCACGCCCACCGCCAGGGCCGCCAGCAGCGCCAGCCCCAGCGAGCCACTGGCCACGCCCACCGCCGCGGTGGCGAAGGCCGTCAGCAGCATCTTGCCTTCGAGGCCCAGGTCGATGACGCCCGAGCGTTCGCACAACACGCCGGCCAACGCGCAAAGAATCAGCGGCACGCTCACGCGCAAGGTGCTGGCCACCAGCGTGCCGATGAAGACCTCATCCATGGCGGCCTCCCCCGAAGGCCTTGTAGGCCTTGAACAAGGCGGGTGCGGCCACCTGCGCCATGGCACCGGCGAACAGCACGATCAGGCCCTGCAGCATGAACACCATGTCGCGGCTGAAGCCGCTGATCTCGAAAGCCAGCTCGCTGCCGCCCTGGTACAGCGCGCCGAAGAGCAGCGCCGCCAGCACGATGCCGCCCGGGTGGTTGCGCCCGATCAGGCTGACCGCGATGCCCGCGAAGCCCGCCCCGGCGACGAAATCAGGGATCAGCCGGCCGTGCACGCCGGCGATCTCGTTCACGCCCACCAGCCCGGCCAGCGCGCCGCTGGAGGCCATGGCCACCACCACCAGGCCCTTGGGCTGGATGCCGCCGTAGACGGCCGCGTCGGGCGAAAAACCCACCGCGCGCAGCGCGTAGCCGCCGCGTGTCTTCCACAGCGCCAGCCACACCAGCACGGCCGCGGCGATGGCCAGGAGCACGCTCAGGTTCAGCGGCGTGCTGGGCCACTCGATGCCGATGCGCGCCAGCACATCGTGCACGCCGGGCAGGCGCGCGCTGTCGGCAAAGGCGCGGCTCTCGGGCGTCATGTTGCCGGGCTCTTTCAGCTGGTTCACCAGCAGGTAGCCCACCACCGCCGAGGCGATGAAGTTGAACATGATGGTGGTGATGACGGTGTGGCTGCCGCGCCAGGCCTGCAGCGCACCGGGGATGCCGCCCCACACCATGCCGAAGCCGGCCGCGGCCAGCACCATCAGCGGCAGCATCAGCGCGGCGGGCAGATGGTCGGCCAGCGCCAGCGCTGCCACGCCGGCCCCGAGCCCGCCCATGATGGCCTGCCCCTCGCCGCCGATGTTGAACTGCCCGCCGTGGAAAGCCACAGCCACCGCCAGCCCCGTGAAGACGAAGGTGGTGGCGTAGTAGAGCGTGTAGCTGATGCCGGCCTGCGAGCCGAAGGCGCCCTTGATGAGCAGGGCCAGCACCTGCAGCGGCTCGAAGCCCACCAGCGCCACCACGCCGCCGGCCACCAGCAGCGCGATGGCCAGGTTCACGGCGGGCAGCAGCGCCACGTCCATCCAGCGTGGCAACTCAACAGGTTGGCTCATCTCAGTGCGAGGCTCCGCCCATCAGGCGGCCGAGAGCCGCCTCCGTGCATTGATCAATGGGCAACTCGCCGCTGATGCGCCCGGCGTTCATCACGATCACGCGGTCGGCCAGGGCCAGCACCTCGTCGAGCTCGCTGCTGACCACCAGCACCGCGCCGCCGGCGTCGCGCATGGCGCGCAGGCGGCCGTGGATGAACTCGATGGCGCCGATGTCCACGCCGCGCGTGGGCTGGCCCACCAGCAGCACCTGCGGCGCGGTGGCGAAGAACTGCGCCTCGCGCGCCAGCACCAGCTTCTGCTGGTTGCCGCCGCTGAACTTGCTGCTGCGCAAACCGGGGTTGCGCGGGCGCACGTCGTAGCGCTCCATCATCAGCGCGGTGTCCTCGCGCATCGCGCGCTGGCGCATCCAGCCGAACCAGCGGCTGTAGCGCGGCTGCTGCTGGTGGCCCAGCACGGCCGATTCCCAGGCGCCGAAAGGCAGCACCATCGCGCGGCGGTGGCGGTCTTCGGGCACGTGGGCCAAGCGCAGCGCGCGTGCGGTGCGGGGGTTGAGCCAGCGCTGCGGCGTGAAGCTTTGGCCACCCAGGGTGAGCGTGCCGCTGCTGGGCGCCATCAGGCCCGACAGCACATCGAGCAGTTCGCTCTGCCCGTTGCCCGAAACGCCGGCGATGCCGACGATCTCACCCGCGCGCAGCTGCAGCGACACCTCGGCCAGCCGCGCCACGCCCAGGCTGTCCACCACGCCCAGCCCCTGCGCGCCCAGCAGCACCGCGCCGGGCTTGGCCGCCGCGCCGCTGCGGCCCAGGTTCACGCGCCGGCCCACCATGGCCTCGGCCAGGCCGTCGATGCTGGTGTCGGCGATCTTCGTGTCCAGCACCACCTGCCCCGCGCGCATCACCGTCACGGCATCGCACAGCGCCATGATCTCTTTCAGCTTGTGCGTGATCAGCAGGATGGTGGTGCCGCGCTCGCGCAGGCCGCGCAGCGTGACGAAGAGCTGCTCCGTCTCTTGCGGCGTGAGCACCGCGGTGGGCTCGTCGAGGATGAGGATGCGCGCGCCGCGGAACAGCGCCTTCAGGATTTCGAGCCGCTGTCGCTCGCCCACCGGCAGCTCGTGCACCAGCGCGTCCAGCTGCACCTGCAGGCCGGTGTCTCGCATCAGGGCTTCGAGCTTGGCGCGCACTTCGGCGCGCGCGCTGGACAGGCGCCAGCTGGGCTCGGCGCCCAGCATCACGTTGTCCAGCGCGCTCAGCGTGTCCACCAGCATGAAGTGCTGGTGCACCATGCCGATGCCTAAAGAGATGGCTTCGCGGCTGCCGCGGATCTTCGCGGGCACGCCTTCGATGCTGATCTCGCCCGCGTCGGCCTCGTAGAAGCCGTAGAGGATGGACATCAGCGTGCTCTTGCCGGCGCCGTTTTCGCCCACGATGCCGTGCACCGTGCCGCTGTCCACGCGCAACTGCACCGCGCGGTTGGCGTGCACCGCGCCGAAGCGTTTTTCGATGCCCTGCATCCAAACGGCCGGGGGCCGTGAGGCCCCCGTCGTCTGTGCACTGGTCGCGACAGCCTGGTCCGGCATCACTTACACGTGTTGTTGACCATGTAGTCGATGACCTTGATCTTGCCGCTGATGATGTCGGCGCGCGCCGCATCCACGCGCTTCTTCATCTCGGCCGTCACCAGCTTGGCGTTGTGCTCGTCCAGCGCGATGTCCACGCCGCCTTCCTTCAGGCCCAGGCTGGTGATGCCGGGCGTCACGCCCTTGAAGGCGGTGTAGACCGCCACGTCCACGCGCTTGACCATGCTCGTGAGCATGGTGCCGGGCTGCACGTGGTTCTGGTTGCTGTCCACGCCGATGGCGAGCTTCTTGTTGTCCTTGGCGGCCTGGTAGACGCCGATGCCGGTGCCGCCCGCGGCGGCGAAGACCACGTCCACGCCGGCCGCGAACTGCGCTTTCGCGAGTTCGGCGCCGCGCGCCGGGTCGTTCCAGGCGGTGGGCGTGGTGCCGGTCATGTTGGCCAGCGTCTCCACCTTGGGGTTGGCGTACTTCGCGCCCTGCTCGAAGCCGCACTGGAAGCGGCGGATCAGCGGGATGTCCATGCCGCCGACGAAGCCCACCTTGCCGGTCTTGCTGGCCATCGCGGCCATCATGCCAACGAGAAAGCTGCCTTCCTGCTCCTTGAAGAGGATGCTCTGCACGTTGGGCAGCTTCACCACGGCGTCGATGACGGCGAACTTCAGCTTCGGGAAGTCCTTGGCCACCTTCTCCATGCTGCTGCCCTGGCTGAAACCGATGCCCACGATGGGATCGGCACCGCGCTGGGCCATGCGGCGCTGCGCCTGTTCACGCTGCGCCGGGTTGCTGACCTCGAACTCGATGTAGCCCTTGCCGGTTTCCTTCTTCCAGCGCTCGGCGCCTTCGTAGCCGGCCTGGTTGAAGCTCTTGTCGAACTTGCCGCCCATGTCGTAGATGACGGCCGGCTGGGCCTGCGCCTGCGCAGCGCCCGAGCAGGCCAGCCCTGCGGCCAGGGTCAGGGCCAGGGAGATCGCCGATGCGGCGGCGGGCTTGAGCGTGGGGCGGAACATGGGGTTGCGGTCTCCTGCGTGCAGCCCGGCAGGATAGCAAGACTCGCGCCGTGCAGCCTGGGGTGCGAACCCCAAAACGCCCGGGGCCGCCCCCGGGGCTGCGGGCTGCGGCAAGTGGGCGCCCGGTGGGCTTGCTGGGCGCCATTAGCATTCACCGATGAGAACACCCGCATCGCCCCCTGCTCCTCTGCCCGCCGCGGCACTGGAACGCGCCCGCCAGTTGCCCAAGGTGCTGCTGCACGAACACCTCGACGGTGGCCTGCGCGTGGCCACTCTGCTGGAATTGCTGCTGGAACGCGGCATCACGCCGGCGGCCAGCACCGTCGAAGGCCTGGCGGCCTGGTTCGCCGGCAACGCCCACGCCGGCAGCCTGGAGAAGTACCTCGAAGGTTTTGCGCTCACGGTGGCCGCGATGGCCAGTCCCGCCGCGCTGGAGCGCGTGGCCTTCGAAGCCGCCGAAGACGCACGGGCCGATGGCGCCGTGCTGGCCGAGTTTCGCGTTGCGCCGCTGCTCTTCGAAGCACACGGCCTGTCGGGCGAAGCGGCGGTGGAGGCGATGCTGGCCGGCCTGCAGCGCAGCGGGCTGCCCAGCGGGCTGATCGTCTGCGGCATGCGCCAGCTGCCCGAGAGCGAAACCGCACGCGCGGCCGACCTGGCGCTGAAGTACCGCAGCCAGGGCGTGGTGGGCTTCGACCTCGCCGGCCCCGAATACGGTTTTCCGCCCGGCAACCACGCCCGGGTGCTGCAGCGCCTGCGCGATGCCGGCCTGCCGCTGACGCTGCACGCCGGCGAGGCCGACGGCCCCGAGCGCGTGATGGAGGCCATCGCGCTGGGTGCCACGCGCATCGGCCACGGCGTGCAGCTGGTGCAGGCACTGAACGACCCCGCGCGCGAGGCCTGGGTCGAGCGCGTGCGCGAGCGCGGCGTGCACCTGGAGGTCTGCCCCAGCAGCAACGTGCACACGGGCGCGGCCACCAGCATCGCCAGCCATCCCATCACCGCGCTGTGGCAAGCCGGCGTGAGCCTGAGTTACCACACCGACAACCGCCTCATCAGCTGCGTGACGCAGAGCGAAGAGGCCGCGGCGCTGCTCGCGCACACGGTGCTCGAAGAGATCGACCTGCTGGCGATGGCCACCGAGGCCGCCCGGCACGCCTTCCTGCCCGCCGCGCAGCGCGATGCTGCGCTGGAGGCCATCGCGCTGTTCTCGGCGCCGCGGCTGCCGCCAGTGCCGGTGGTGCGGGTCTGAACGTGCCGGCTCAGGCCGCGACCGTGTCGGCCGCGGCCGCCGCCACGGCGGGCAGACCGGCCCGCTGACGCGCCCAGGCCGCCATCTCGGCGGCCGGCATCGGCCGCGCGAGGTGGAAGCCCTGGGCCTCGTCGCAGCCCAGCTCGCGCAGCAGCACCAGGATGGCGGCGTTCTCCACGCCTTCGGCCACGGCGCGGAACCCGAGGCTGTGCGCCAGCCCGATGGTGCTGCGCACGATGGTGGCGTCCTTCTCGTCGCGGTCGATCTGCTTGATGAAGATCTGGTCGATCTTCAGCTCGTGCACCGGCAGCGTCTTCAGGTAGCTCAGCGAGGTCTGGCCCTCGCCGTAGTCGTCGATGCTGAGCTCGAAGCCGGCCGCGGCCAGCGTGTTCAGCATCGCCAGCGCCCGCTTGGGTTCGTTCATCACCGCGCTTTCGGTGATCTCCAGGCAGAAGGCCGTGGCCGGCACGCCCTGGCGGCGCAGGATGGCGTCGAAGCGCGTGGGCAGTTCGGGGTCGAGCAGATCGCGCGTGCTGAGGTTCACCGAGAGGCGGTGCAGCCCCAGCGCGTGCAGCGCCGCCCACTGGCGCGCCGCTTCCTCGAAGACCCACAGCGTCAGCTGCCGCACGAAGCCGGTGTCTTCGGCAAAGGGAATGAACTGCCCCGGCGGCACCATGCCGCGCACCGGGTGCTGCCAGCGCACCAGGGCCTCGGCGCCCACCAGCGCGTGGGTGGCGACGTCGATCTTGGGCTGCAGGAAGAGGCGCAGCTCCTGGGCACCGATGGCGTGGCGCAGCTCCGACAGCAGCGTCAGCGTCTTCTGGCTGCCGGCGTCGATGCCAGGGTCGTACACCGCCATGTGTGCCGACTTGCCGCGCTTGGCCGCGTGCATGGCCATTTCGGCGCGGGCCAGCAGCACCTCGGCCTGTTCGCGACCGGCAGGTTCGGGCGCCTCCGGCACATCGGGCGCGTGTTGCGGCCAGGCTGCCACGCCGAAGGTGAGCGAGACGTCCACCGTCTCCCCCTGCACCACGATGGGGTGCACGAAGGCGGCACAGATGCCGTCGATCACCGCCGAGGCGCGCTGCAGGTCGGCGCCGCTGAGCAGCAGCGCGAACTGGTCGCCGGCCAGGCGTGCCACCACATCGCCGTCGCGCTGCACGTGGCGGCGCAGGCGCAAGGCCACTTCGCGCAACACCTCGTCGCCCAGCGTGTAGCCGAGGTTCTCGTTGATGTTCTTGAAGCGGTCCAGACCCAGCATCACGGTGCTGAAGCCGGCCGGCTCGGCAGCGCCGGTGGCCGTGCGCCGAGTCTCGTCGATGGCCCGGCGCAGCCCGTCGGCGAAGCTCACGCGGTTGGGCAGCCCGGTCAGGCGGTCGGTGTAGGCCAGGTCGCGGATCTCGGCCTGCTTGGCACGGATGTTCTCTCGCATCACGTCCACGGCCCGGGCGAGCTCCCCCACCTCGTCGCGGTGGCGGGGCAGGGGCACCGGCACATCGAAGTCGCCCTGGCCCAGCCTGCGCGTGGCGATGGCCAGCTCGTTCAGCGGCGTGGTCACGCGGCGGGCCGTGAACAGGCTGCCCAGCAGGGCGAGCAGCACGCCAAGGGCCGAGGCCGCCAGCAGCGGCAGCGTCAGCTCGTCGAAGGGCTTCTCGATGCGGCTGACGGGCGTCAGCAGCAAGGTCTCCATGCCGCCATAGGGCCCCTGCACGGGGGCGAAACGGCGCAGCAGATGCTTGCCCTTGGGCAGCATCACGGTGCGGCTGTCGGGGGCCAGGGCCAGGAGCTCGTCGTTTTCGGCGGTGGACACCGACGACAAAGCCACCTGCGGTGCCTGTCCCGGCCTGCGCACGAGCAGGGCCACTTCCATCAACGCGGTCTTCTGCATCACGCGCGGGATGTCGGCCGACAGGGGCACGCCCGCCACGAGCACGCCGGCGCCGCCGCGCATGCGGCTGACCACCAGCAGGCTGGGCTCGTCGCCGATCAACATCAGCTGGCTGGCCGAGCGGCGCAGCGGTGTCGGCCGCAAGCCCTCGATCAGGACTTTCACCGCGGGCAGCAGATGCTGCAGGTCGGCTTCGGCCGTGTTTTCGCCGAGGAAGCGAGGTTCCAGCGTCTCGGACAGCAGCGCAGACCGTGTGGCGGCCAGGCGCGAGGCGGCGTTCTCGATGGCCGAGCGCGCGGTGTCGGGGTCGTTCTCTTCGGCCGCGGCGATGAGTGCGCGGTTGAGGCCGCCGTCGTCGGCCTGCAGTTCCAGTTGCCGCTCGCGCACGCTGGCGCGCGAGTTCAGCAACTCCAGCCAGACCTGTTCGCCACGGTCGAGATCCTGCGCCCCGAGCATCTGCACCAGGCCGGGCACGCTGCGCTGTACCAGCCCGAACACCACCACCTGCACCAGCAGCAGCAAGCCCACCGAAATCACGGCGATGCGGCGCCACAGGCGCCGGCTCCACCAGTCCTTCAGGGCTTTCACAGGGCGCTGGCCGTCAGGGGCAGCTTCACCTGCGTGCGGGCGCCGCCGGCAGGCACTTCGAAGGCGGTCTCCGTGGCCGGCGTGCCCGGCGGCAACCCGGCATGCCAGACGCGCAGGCGGTAGCGGCCGGGCGGCACATCGGGCAGCTTCGCCAGACCGGTGGCCGGGGCCACGGCGTGGTAGGGCGTTTCCACCACGACCACCCAGCCCACCATGTTGTCGTGGATGTTGCAGCCGAGCACGGCCACGCCGGGCTTGTCGAAGAGCACCGGGTTGGCCGGCGTGCCGGCGTAGAGCTTGAGTTCGAAGGTCTTGGTCGGCGACAGCGAGTAGACGTGGTGCCGCACCTTGTCGCGGTTCGGGAAACGCACTTCGGTGCCCGGCACCACCACCAGCACGCGCGGCACGAAGCGCCGCTCGATCTGCTGCATCTCCGTCACCCCGGCCGGCTTGGCGGCGGCCTTGGCTTCGTTCGATTCGAGGAAGACCACGGTTTCAGGCAAGGGCTTGCCATCGCTGCCCAGCGCCATCACTTCCACAGGCGCCGCCTGCAGCGCGGCGCTGCCCAGCAGGGCCAGCGCCAGCGCGGCGAAGCGCCTGTGCACGGGCGAACGCAGGCGCAAGTGGGGCAAGTTCAGGCGGAACATGCAGGGTTTTCGGCCGCGCTGCCGCGCGGTTGAGGGCCCGCCCGCCAAAAGCAGCCCGCGAACCCCCGTCAAACCCCCCGAACTCGGCACATGGGCCACGGCGAGCCGCGGCGCACCTCGTGTTCGATCAGGCCGTGCGTGTGTTCTTCACGGGGGGCGGGCGGCGCGGGCGGCCGCGGTTCCCCCGGGCCGCCTGCGGGCGTGCCGGCACCACCTGCGGCGTGGCGGCGCGCGCGATGACGCCGCCGCCGAGGCAGACCTCGCCGTCGTACAGCACCGCGCTCTGGCCGGGGGTCACGGCCCACTGTGCCGTGCCGAATTCGAGCCGCAGCACGCCCGGTGCGGGCAGGGCCAGCGTGCACGGGGCGTCGGTCTGGCGGTAACGGGTCTTCGCCGCCAGTTCACCGGCCGCCGGGGCCTGCCCGGCCACCCAGCTCAGGTCTTCGGCCTCCAGCCAGGCGCTCTGCAGCCAGGGGTGCTCGTGCCCCTGCACCACGTGCAGGGTGTTGGCGGCCACGTCCTTGTGCGCCACGTACCAGGGCGCGTGAACGCCGTCGGCCGCCGCCTCTGTCTTGCCGGCGGCACCGAAGTTCTTGCCGCCGATGCCCAGGCCCTGGCGCTGGCCCAGCGTGTAGAAGCTCAGGCCTACGTGTTGGCCAAGGTCGCGGCCCTGGTCGTCGAGCATGGGCCCGGGCGTGTGGTTCAGGTAGCGGTTGAGGAACTCGCGGAACGGCCGCTCGCCGATGAAGCAGATGCCGGTGCTGTCCTTCTTCTTGGCGTTGGGCAGACCGATCTGCTCGGCAATGCGCCGCACCTCGGTCTTGTGCAACTCGCCCACCGGGAACAACGTCTTGCTGAGCTGCGCCTGGTTCAGGCGGTGCAGGAAGTAGCTCTGGTCCTTGGCCGGGTCCAGGCCCTTGAGCAACTGGAAGCCGTCGGCAGATTCACGCACGCGGGCGTAGTGGCCCGTGGCGATCTTCTCGGCGCCCAGGCGCAAGGCGTGATCGAGGAAGGCCTTGAACTTGATCTCGGCGTTGCAGAGCACATCGGGGTTGGGCGTGCGCCCGGCGCTGTACTCGCGCAGGAACTCGGCGAAGACGCGGTCCTTGTAGTCGGCCGCGAAGTTCACGTGCTCGAGTTCGATGCCCACCACATCGGCCACCGCGGCCGCATCGACGAAGTCGATGTTCGACGAGCAGTATTCGCTGTCGTCGTCGTCTTCCCAGTTCTTCATGAAGATGCCGACGACGTCGTGGCCCTGCTGCTTCAGCAGCCAGGCGCTGACGGCGGAATCGACGCCGCCGCTCAGGCCCACCACGACACGATGCTTCTTCATGCGCCGGATTATCCGGCGCGGCCCGTTGCACGCGGGCTGGCGGTTCTCAGCAGCTCAGCACGGGCGAGCGCTTGCGGATGAGCTCGCGGGCGCGGTTCATGGCGTACTGCAGCGCTTCGTCGGCCGAGGGCCAGCGGTAGCCGCAGGCCAGGCTGTCGTCGCGGAAGGCGACGCCGGCATCGATGCTGCCGCCCTGCATGCGCTTGAGCACCATGGCCGCGATGTAGCCGTCGCCACGCGTGGACTCCACGGCGCCGACGTAGATGCGGTAGTCGCCTTCGTGGCTTTCGCTGAATTGCATGGTGATCTCCTCGCGCCGGTCTGTGGGTGTGTGCAGAACGGTCGAAATGATCGACCCGCGCAGGGGGGCCTCACATCCCTCGGCAGAGGGAAGCCACCTTCAGGGGGAGATCGGCCTCAGACGATGGGCCGGCGGCTCGGCTCTGCGAGGTAGAACCACTCGTGCCCAGGCTGTGCACCGACGTCGGGGAACACGATGTAGCCGGCCTGCGGCGCGCGCAGTTCGCTGCCATCGGCACGCACGGCGATGAGTTCACCTTCGGCCAGCGCATCGAAGCTGGTCCAGGTCTTGACGAAGCGGTCGCCCTCGGCGTGGCGGTCCACCACCTCGGCCAGCGCCAGGCATTCGAAAGGCCGCGCCGGCGGGGCCAGCGGCGTGTCGGTGTGACCCAGCAGGGCCAGGGTCTGGCGGATGGCACGGTAGGCCACGTGCTCGCCTTCCGGGTCGTCGTGCTGGCCGCACTCCAGCGTCACGCCGTAACCGCCCTGGCTGCGCATGTACTCGGTGGTGCCGACGCCGTAGCTCGGGTCTTCGTGCACAGCGCCGGGCGTGAGGCCCCGTTCGCGGCGGCGCGTCACGCCGGCGGCGTAGGCGCTCATCCAGCCTTCCACGATGCGGTTCACGCCCACGTGGGCAGCCAGTTGCGCCTCGGCCGCTGCGTGGCGGAAGGGCTCCAGCGGCCCCGTGTTGTCGGCCGGGCCACGCATCACGAAGGGCCGGCCCGGGCTGCGGAAGCTGTGCAGATCGAGCAGCACGTCGTGCTCGGACAGCAGGGGGCAGAGCACGTTGCCGATGCGGTCTTCGAAGTCTTGCGGCGTGGCCGTGGGCTGCAGGCGGCGGTTGAGGTTGCGCTCGCCCATGCGGCGCACGTTGTTGTAGGCCAGCGGGTTGCACACCGGCACGAAGGTGACGGTGCCGCGCACGATCTCCAGTTCACCGTGGTCGATCTCGGCGAGCACGCGACGGATGCCTTTCGTGCCTGCGACCTCGTTGCCGTGCACGGCGCCGGTGACGATCAGGCGCGGCACGCTGGCCCCGCCCTGCAGGCCGGTGATGCGGTGGCTGCGCAGCTGCTGGTTGCTGATCATTTGCTTTTCAAGCCTCTTGCCCGCACAGCAGGCGGTGCGCGCGGGCGTAGCGTTCGTGGATGCCGAGGATCACGGCTTCCGGCAGGTCCAGCGCGGCCTGTTCGGCGCCGCCCGTGACGCCGGTGCTGGCGAGCCAGTCGCGCAGCGGTTGCTTGTCCAGCGCGGTGATGCGGCCCTGCGCCAGCTCGTCGGCCAGCCAGAAGCGCGAACTGTCGGGCGTGAGCACCTCGTCCATCAGCGTGAGGGTGCCGTGTTCGTCGAGGCCGAACTCGAACTTGGTGTCGGCGATGACGATGCCGCGCTGCGCCGCGTAATCGCGTGCCGTGGTGTAGATCTGGATCGCCTTGCTGCGCACCTCGGCCGCGCGCGCGGCGCCCAGCAGTTGTTCCAGCTGCTCGAAGCTGATGTTCTCGTCGTGGTCGCCCACGGCGGCCTTGGTGGCCGGCGTGAAGATGGGCGCGGCCAGCGGCGTGCTCATCTGCAGCCCGGCGGGCAGCGGCTGGCCGCAGACGGTGCCGCTCTTGGCGTATTCCTTCCAGCCCGAACCGGCCACGTAGCCGCGCACCACGGCCTCGCAAGGCAGCGGCTGCAGGCGCTTGACCAGCATGCTGCGGCCCTGCACCTGCGCCACTTCGTCGGGTGCGACCACGCTCTCGGGCGCTTCGCCGGTCAGGTGGTTGGGCACCACGTCCTTCAGCAGTTCGAACCAGAAGAGGGCCATGCCCGTGAGCAGCTTGCCCTTGCCGGGCACGGGCGCCTTCATCACCACGTCGAAGGCGCTCAGGCGGTCGCTGGCCACCATCAGCAGGCGGTCTGCACCGACGGCGTAGAGATCCCGGACCTTGCCGCGAGCGATCAGCGGCAGCGAGTGCAGGGTGGTGGCGGGCACGGCGGGGCCGAGCGAAGCGAGCGTGGTTGAGGTCATGGCGGGTGAGCGGCTGTGAACGCGTTATTTTGGCGCCCGGCCGGGCCCGGGCGCTGCACCCCTTCAGGCGCGCTGCCGTGGCCCTTCAGGACCAGCGTTCCAGCAGCCCGCGCAGCGCCCCGCCCAGCGCCGGCAGCCGCCAGGTGGTGGCGCAGCCTTCGTGCGCGGCGTAGCGCCGGCCCAGGCTGCTGAGCACGGCCACCAGGTAGTGCGCGCCGTCGGCGTGCACGATGCCGGCGTCCGAGGCGTAGTTGTCGGTGGTGCCGGTCTTGTGCGCGAAACGCGGCGCGTCGGGCAGGCCGCGCACCCAGCCCTCGTGGCGTTGCAGGCTGCCGCTGGAGAGCACCTCGTCCAGGCGCTGGTGGCGCAGCACGGCGTGCAGGTGGCCGCGCGTGGCGTCGTTCAGCAGGCGCATGCCGAAGGGCAGCCAGAGCGGCGGCGGTGCCGCGGCGTCCAGCAGCCACAGCAGGCGCACCGTGTCCCAGGCCGTCATGTGGATGTGGCCGACGCCGGCGCCGTCGGCATTGCGCCAGCCGCCGGCGGGCGTGGTGTCGTTCAGTTGCAGCGTGTGCAGGCCCAACTCGGCCAGGCGCTGGTTCAGCAACGTCGCCGCGCCGACCCGGTGCAGCTCGGCCACGCAGGCGTCGGTGGCCGCGTTGTCGCTGACGGTGATCATCGGCTCCAGCGCGGCCGGCCAGGCCGCAAGCAGGCCGCGGTCGATGGCCAGGCCCAGGCCCACGGCCACCAGCAGCTTCAGCAAGGAGGCCGGGTAGGGCGCCGGGAAGCGCAGCGCACCGGGCGCGAGCGGCGGCGCGCCGTTGCGCTGCAGCGGCTGCCAGGGCAGCGCGGCCCAGTCGGCACCCGGCGCCCAGGCGATGGAATCTCGCGCCGGCGGCGGCCCCTGCAGGTCTTGCAGGTACTCGATGTTCTGCACCGCGCCGGCCTCGCGGCCGGTGTGCGCCACCACGCCCTGCGGGTGCTCGCGCGAGAACAGCACGTTGGCCCAGCGGGGCGGCTCGTCGGGCGGGAAGGCCACCACGGCCAGGTCGATGCTCGGGTGCAGCCCCACCGCCGCGCCACCCTGTGCGCGGTCGGGTGTGGCCGCGAAGTCCTGCGCAAGAACGGCCTGGCGCAAGGCCTCGGCGAAGGCGGGATGGGCGTGCATGGGCGGTGTCTCCGGGGGAAGCTCGGCAGGCGCCGTCTTGTCGCGGCTGGCCAAGAAAAAAGGGGCCTCGTACGAGGCCCCTTCGGGTCAGGGTCGGTCGGGTGCGGGCAACGCGTTCAGAAGAACTTGTAGCCGAAGGACAGCTGGAAGGTGCGGCCGCGCGGGTCGGCCACGCGCGGATCCCAGCCGGCGCCGATGACGTTGTCGACGTTGTGCCAGGTGAAGGGCGGCTCTTTGTCGAACAGGTTGATGATGCCGGCCGTGACGGTGAGGTTCTTCACGCCCGAGTAGGTGGTGAAGAGGTTGGTCACGAAGTACGGCTCCACCGTGCGGCTGAAGGGCGCATTGGCGGTGTAGGGCGCGCGGTTCTCGTCGTCGTAGCTGCTGCTCCAGCGGGCCGACAGCGTGGTGTTCCAGGCGCCCTTCTTGTAGGCCAGGCTGCCGTCGATGCGCCACGGCAGGTAGAGCGTGACGTTGCTCCACTTGCCCACGAACTGCTGCAGCGGCTGGCTGGCGATCAGGCGCTCCTTGTGGCTGATCATCTTCGTGCCGTTGAGCTTGGCCGTCAGGCGGCCGCCGCCCACGTTGCCGATGCCGGTGACGTTGAAGTCCAGGCCCTTGGTCTCGCTCTGCGCAGCGTTCACCCAGCCGGCCTGGATGTAGGACACGTTGCCGTTCGCGTCGCGGATGAAGTTGTCGCGGAACAGGTCGTAGTTGGCGATCATCAGCGCCGGCGACAGCGAACGGATGCGGTCGTCGAGCTTGACCTGCCAGTAGTCCATGCCCACCGAGAACCAGCTCAGCGGCTGGAAGGCGAAGCCGATCAGCGCCTGTTCAGACGTCTCGGGCTTCAGCGTCGGGTTGCCACCCTGGCGGTAGGGCAGGCTGGCGCGCGTGCACTGCGTCGGGTCGATGGGGTTGGCCGGGTCGGCGCAGCGCACCGGGTCGCGGAAGGTGCCGGTCAGCGCCAGTTCCACGGTGCCCAGGTTCAGCTGCTGCGGCGTGGGCGCACGGAAGCCGGTGTTGGCCGAAGCGCGCAGGATGAAGGTGTCGGTGGGCTGCCAGCGCAGCGCGATCTTCGGGTTGGTGGTGCCGCCGATCTGCGAGTAGTTGTCGTGGCGCACGGCCAGCTGCATGGACAACGACTTGAACACCGGGATGGCCAGTTCGGCGAAGACGGCGTTGATGTCGCGCGTGAGCTTGGGCGAGCTGGCATTGCCCGGGCAGCCCATCACCGAGTTCGGCAGCGCGGCGTTGGCGGCGGTGAAGGTGCTCACGCAGGTGAAGCCCTGCGTGCCGGAGAACTCGTAGCCCTCCTTGCGCGAATCGAAGCCGACCGCGAAGTCGAGGCTGCCGGCCGGCAGCTTCATCAGCGGGCCGGAGACCGAGCCGTCGAACTGCGTGACGCTGGTCTTGCCGCCGAAGACGCGGCCGCGGGCCTGGGTCGATTCGATCAGCGCCTTGGCTTCGGGGGTCTGCTCTTCGCCCGGGTTCAGGAAGGGGTTGATGGTGCCGGTGGCCAGGGCATCGACGAGCTTCTGCGTGAAGGCGTAACCCTGCTTCAGGTAGGTGTCGCCCTTGGCCTGACCGGACGAGGCGCCGACGCGGTAGCTGTAGGCGCCGAAATCGCCTTCGGCCCCCAGCGCGATCCGGGTGTTCTCGCTCTTGTTGGTGTTGGTGCGGTAGCCCCAGTCGTTCATGCGCAGCCGGTACGCGATGGGCAGCGTGGGGTCGAACTGCGCCGCGCCGACGAGCGCGCGCATGTCCAGGTAGTGCGGGCTGGTGGGGCGCAGGTTGGTCAGTGCGTTGGAGGTGCTGCTGAACTGGAAGGGCGTGTACTCGCCGTCGATCTCGGTGCGTGAACCCACCAGTTCGACGAAGCCGACGTGGTCGCGAGCGATCTTCAGCTGGCCGCGGGCGACCACGTTCCAGCTCTCGCGCGGCGCACGCAGCATGAACTGGCGGCCGTAGTCGGTGCCGCAGCGGTAGCGGCTGTTGGCCGGGGTGTAGCCGAAGCGGTCCCACAGCGTCGCGTTGATGGCCAGGGGTGTGCCGAAGGGCATGGCCTCGCACTGACCCTGCACGGCCAGCAGGTTCAGGTTGGTGTAGCGCGTGGTGTCGGTGGTGCCCACCACGCTGCCAGCCGTGCCCAGGGCCGTGCCGGCCGCGGCGATGATGTTGGCGTGCGGCGCGCTGGTGGTGTCGGGCGAGAGCTGGCGGTCGACCTGCAGGCCCGTGGCCCAGGTGCGGTCGACACCGCGCAGGATCTCCGCCTTGTCGTAGGTGACGCTGGACAGGAAGTTCCAGCCGTCGGAATCGAGGTCGCCGAAACCGAAGCTCAGCGTCGCGCGCTTGGTGCCGCCGCCGCCCTTGGCCTCGGGCTCGGAGATCGTGCCGCCGATGGCCGCGCCGCGGTAGTTCGACTTCAGGATGAAGTTGATGACGCCGCCGATGGCGTCGGTGCCGTAGATGGCCGAGGCGCCGTCCTTCAGCACTTCCACGCGCGCGATGGCCGACATCGGGATGGCGTTCAGGTCGACGGCCGAGCCGCTCTGGCCGTGCGTGCTGATGCGCCGGCCGTTCAGCAGCACCAGCGTGCCGGTGGGCCCCAGGCCGCGCAGGTTGGCGAAGGCCGCGCCGCCGGTCAGGCGGTCTTGGTCGGGTCCGAAGACGGTGTTGCTTGAAACCTCGTTGTTCGTGTTGGCCGAGTTCGCGCCCAGCGAACCCAGCAGGTCCTGCGCAGTGACCAGGCCTTGCTGCTCGATTTCTTCGGCAGTGATGATCTGCACTGGCAAGGCGCCCTCGGCGGCGATGCGCTTGATGCTTGAGCCGGTGATGACGATACGCTCGGGCTTGGCCGGCACGGTCTGCGCGACGGCATGCGTGGCCAGGCCCAACAGGGCCAGGCTGCCAACGATGGTCTTGAGTTTCATCGGAGTTCCTCGGGAGGGTTGGTCAGGCGCCGGGTCTTGCAGCCGGTTCGCTCGGGGTGGCACACCTTGTGACAGTGTTGCCGCTCAGCATACGGCGGCCCATCAGTGATAACCAATGTTCGGCGGTTGGAGGCCCATAACCGCAGGCGATGCGGCGTCCGTACAACAGTGTTTGGACGCCGGCGCGGCCGCCAGCCGGCCCCAGAACCGTGTGAACATCGCGCCCTGCGCCGCTTGCCGACAGCCCCTTGAGCACCTCCGCCGCCTCCACTGCACCGCCCCCACCGCCCGCCGCCCCCACGCATCCCTGGCGCTGGATCCCCACGCTGTACTTCAGCCAAGGCCTGCCCTATGTGGTGGTGATGACGCTGGCCGTGGTGATGTACAAGAACCTGGGCGTCAGCAACACCGACATCGCGCTGCTCACCAGCTGGCTCTACCTGCCCTGGGTCATCAAGCCCTTGTGGGGCCCGGTGGTCGACCTGCTGGGCACCAAGCGGCGCTGGATCGTCGCGCTGCAGTTCCTGGTGGGCGCGCTGCTGGGCATGGTGGCGCTGGCGGTGCCGGCGCCGGCTTTCCTGCAGATGACGCTGGTGGTGTTCTGGCTGATGGCCTTTGCTTCGGCCACGCACGACATCGCCGCCGACGGCTTCTACATGCTGGCGCAGCCGGCGCCGCAGCAGGCGGCGTTCGTGGGCGTGCGCAGCACCTGCTACCGACTGGCGATGATCGGCGGCCAGGGCGGGCTCGTGTACCTGGCCGGCCACCTGCAGCAGACCACCGGCAACGTGGCACAGGCCTGGGCCTGGGTGTTCGGCCTGATGGCGGCGTTTTTCGTCACGGTCGCGGTGTGGCACCACTTCGTGCTGCCGCGCCCGGCGAGCGACCGCCCGGTGCCGCGCAGCGCCACCTTCTTCGCCGATTTCGCGGCCGTCTTCGTGGCCTTCTTCAAGCGCCCGGGCGTGGCGCGCATCCTCGCCTTCCTGCTGCTGTACCGCTTCGCCGAGGCGCAGCTGCTGAAGCTGGTGACGCCCTTCATGCTCGACCCCCGCGAAGCCGGGGGCCTGGGCCTGACGACGCAGGACGTGGGCATCGCCTACGGCACCTTCGGCGTGGGCGCGCTCACCCTGGGCGGCTTGCTGGGCGGCTGGCTCATCAGCCGCGGCGGGTTGAAGAAGCTGCTGTGGCCGCTGGTGTTGTGCATGCACCTGCCCAACACCGTCTACGTGGCACTGGCCTTCTGGCAGCCGGCCGGCCTGGTGCCGGTGGCCGCGGCCATCGCCACCGAGCAGTTCGGCTACGGCCTGGGCTTCACCGCCTACATGGTCTACATGCTGATGATCGCCGGCGGCCATGACGGCCCCGCGGGCACCGACGGCGCCGGGGGCGAGAACCCCAACAAGACGGCGCACTATGCGCTGTGCACCGGCTTCATGGCCCTGGGCATGATGCTGCCGGGCATGTGGGCCGGCTGGCTGCAAGACCAGCTGGGCTACACGAACTTCTTCATCTGGGCCTGCGTGGCCACGCTGCCCTCGTTCGCGGCGGCGGCGCTGCTGCGCATCGACCCGGCCTTCGGCAAGAAGGCCGATTGACGACCGATTGAAGGCCGATTGAAGGCCCGCGTCAGCGCTTGCCGAGCAGCCCGCCCAGCAGGCCGCCGAGGTCGCCACCACCAGCGCCGGCGCTGCCACCGCCACCGCCGAGCAAACCGCCCAGCATGCCGGCGAGATCGGCACCGCCGCCCTGGCCCAGGCCTTCCGGCAAGCGGCCCTGCGGGCTGAGGCCGTCCACCACCTGCGGCAGCAGCTGGGCCAGCATGCCCAGGCCCTGCTGGGGGTCGATGCCGAGCTGGCGCGCGAAGCCGGCCACCGTGTCGCCGCCCAGCGCCTGGCCCAGCGCGTCGGGCGAGATGGCCTGGTTGGGGCCGGTGGAGATCCACGAGGCCACCGCGTCGCCCAGGCCGCCTTGCTGCAACTGCTGCAGCAGCGCGGGCAGGCCGCCGCTCTGGTTCATCAGGCCCATCAGGGCTTGCAGGGGGTCTGAACCGCCGGCACCGCCGGCATGGGCGCCGAGGGCGCCGATCACTGAGTCGAACAAGCCCATGGGGCCTCCTGCGGTGTGGTTGTGAAGTGGCGTGACTGTGCCCGAAGTTCGGCAGCCGGCCGCAGACTCAGGCCACCGCCTGCAGGCCCAGCCAGGCCAGCACCGCCAGCGGGGCCGTGTCGGCGCGCAGCACGCGCGGGCCCAGCGCCACGGGGCGGAAACCGGCGCGGCGTGCCGCGGCTTCTTCATCGGGCGTGAGACCGCCCTCGGGCCCGCTGAGCGTCAGCACCGGGCTGCCGTCGGCAGGCACCAGCGCGGCCAGCGGCTGCGCGTCGGGTTGCAGGCTCAGCAGCAGGCGGGTGTCGGTGCCGGCCGGCGGCAAGGCCGCCAGCCAGGCGCCCAGCTCCTGCACCGCACCCACCGCCGGCACGCGGGCGCGGCCGCACTGCTCGCAGGCGCCCTCGGCGATGGCCTGCCAGTGCTGCTGCTTGCGCTGCGCGCGTTCACCCGCCAGGCGCAGCACCGAGCGCTGGCTCATCAGCGGCTGCACGCCGGCCACGCCCAGCTCGGTGGCCTTTTCCACCAACGTGTCCATGCGCTCGTTGGCCGGCATGGCCAGCGCGATGTGCACGGCGCGCGGCAGTTCGCGCTGCACGGCTTCGGGGGCGCCCAGCTGCACACGCACCTCGCTGCGGCCCACGGCCAGCACGGTGGCCGGCCAGTCGTGCCCGCTGCCGTCGAAAAGGCTCAGCACGTCGCCCGGCTGCACGCGCCGCACCTGCGCGTGGCGTGCCGCGCCCGGCGGCAGGCTGAGCTCGGTGCCGGTCTGCAGCGCTTCAGGAACGAAGAGGCGCATG
Source organism: Rubrivivax sp. (assembly GCA_051861265.1). Classification (GTDB taxonomy): domain Bacteria; phylum Pseudomonadota; class Gammaproteobacteria; order Burkholderiales; family Burkholderiaceae_C; genus Rubrivivax. The sequence continues at coordinate 225,093 of JBHYDA010000002.1, read as the reverse complement.
CGGCTCAGCCCCGCTGCAGCGCAGCTTCCACCGCCAGCGCCACGCCGGCCAGCGCAGCATCGTGCCCGCCGGGGGCGGCCAGCATCAGGCCGACCGGCAGGTCACCGGGCGCCTGGCAGGGCAGCGTGAAGGCGCAGCCGTCGAGGAAGTTGATGAGGAAGGTGTTGCGCAGCAGCAGGCCGTTGCTGCGGAAGAAGGCCTCGTCGTCGTGCAGCAGCTCGGCGATGGGCGGCGCCACGATCGGCACCGTGGGGCAGACGATGGCGTCGAAGCCGGCCAGGCGCTGCGTGGTGCGCAGGACCCATTCGTGCCGGCGCTGCTTCAGCACGGTGTGGTCGGCCACGCTCACGCCTTCGCCCAGGGCGATGCGGCGCGCGACACGGGGGTCGAACAACTCGCGCTGCGTGGCCAAGGCCTCGCGGTGTACTTCATAGGCTTCGATGGCCGCGAAGCCGCCGCGCGCGTTGATCTGCGCCACCTCTGCCAGTTCGGTCAGCGGCACGGGCACGATCTGCGCGCCGGCTTGCGAGAGGCACTGCAGCGCGGCCTCGAAAGCCGTGGCCACGGCGGGCTGCAGGGCGTCGAGCACCACGGACTGCGGCAGCGCCAGGCGCAGTCCTCGCACGCTGCGCGCCGGCACTTCCAGTGGCGCGCCGGCCAACACGCCATCCACCAGCAGGCAGTCGGCGACCGTGCGCGCCATCGCGCACGCGGTGTCGAGCGTGAAGCTGAGCGGAAAAGTCCCGTCCAGCGGCGTGCGCGCCTGCGTGTTCTTGAAGCCCACCAGCCCGCAGAGCGCGGCCGGCACTCGGATGGAGCCGCCGGTGTCCGAGCCCAGCGCGGCCACCGCCTGGCCCAGCGCCACCGACACCGCCGCGCCTGAGGACGAGCCGCCGGGGATGCGCGCCACCGCGGCATCGCACGGGTTGCGCGGCGTGCCGTAGTGGGGGTTCATGCCCACGCCCGAGAAGGCGAACTCGGTCATGTTCGTCAGGCCAGTGATTGCCGCGCCGGCCCGCTGCAGTCGCGCGACGGCTTCGGCATCGCGCGCTGCTGCGGGCGCGCCGCGCCGCTGCACCGAGCCGGCCAAGGTGGTGCGGCCTTCGATGTCGTAAAGGTCCTTCACGCTCACCGGCAGGCCGGCCAACGGCCCCAGCGTGTGGCCAGCGGCCAGCGCGGCATCGGCGGCTTGCGCGGCGGCACGCGCGCGCTCGGGCAGCAGGGCGGTGTAGACGCTGGCCGCGGCCAGCCCGCGGGCTTCATCGAGCACACGCTCGATGAGCGCGGCGTGGGCCCCGGGGGTGGTGAGCGTGGTGCGGAGTTCGGCGATGGCAGGCAGCATGGGCCGGGAGCTTAGCCGGCCTCGCGCAGCGCCCGGCGCAGCACCTTGCCCACGGTGCTCTTGGGCAGCTGGCTGCGGAACTCCACCACCCGCGGGCGCTTGTAGCCGGTGAGGTTGGCCTCGCACCAGGCGCGCACGTCGGCCTCGTTCGGCCGGCTGCCGCCCCCGCCCTGGCGCACCACCACGGCTTTCACGAGTTCACCCACACGCTCGTCGGACACGCCAATGACGGCGCACTCTTCCACGCCGGGCATCTGCGCCAGCACGTCCTCCACCTCGCCGGGGTAGACGTTGAAGCCGCTGACGAAGATCAGGTCCTTCTTGCGGTCGACCAGGCGCAGGCGGCCTTGTTCGTCGAGCATGCCGATGTCGCCGCTGCGCAGCCAGCCGCCGGGGGCCATCACGCGCGCGGTCTCGTCGGGGCGCTGCCAGTAGCCGGCCATCACCTGCGGGCCGCGGATGGCGATCTCGCCAGCGGTGCCGGCGGGCACCTCGTGCCCTTCGTCGTCGAGCAGCATCACTTCGGTGCCCGGCAAGGGCACGCCCAGGTGCCCGCTGTAGCCGCGGGCATCCACCGGGTTGCAGCACACCGAAGCCACGGCCTCGCTCAGGCCGTAGCCCTCGCACAGCGCGCAGCCGGTGCGGGCCAGCCAGGCCGCCGCGGTGGCCGGCTGCAGCGCCATCGCGCCACCCAGGCACAGCACCAGCGAAGACCAGTCGACCCGGTCCATGCCCGGGTCGCGCAGCAGCGCTGCGAACAGCGACTCCACACCCGGGAAGGCGTGCACGCGGTGGCGCTCCAGGGTCTTGAGCAGCGCGCCGGTGTCCTGCGCCTGCGGCACCAGCAGGCTGCAGCCGCCGGTGAACAAGCCCAGCAGTGCCACGACATGGAAGCCGTAGGCATGGTGCAGCGGCAGTGCCGCCACCGTCAGCGGCTGTTCACCGGCCGGCACGCGCGCCAGCGCCGGGCCGACCCAGGCGCGGCATTGCAGCAGATGGGCCACCACGTGGCGGTGCAGCAGCACCACGCCGCGGCTGGGGCCGGTGGTGCCGCCGGTGTACTGCAGCACGGCGATGTCGTCGGGCCCCAGCGTGGGCCGCACCAGCGCAGGCAGCAGGCGCCGGCCCTGCGCCAATGCCGCCATGAAGGGCACGGCCATGGGCAGCTGGAAGCTGGGCACCAGCTTGCGCACGCGGCGCGAGACGTGGTTGACCAGCGTGCCCTTCAGCGGCCCGAGCAGGTCGCCCAGGCCGGCCAGCAGCACGTGCCGCAGGGGCACCTGCTCCAGCGCCTGCTGCAGCGTGGCCGCGGCCTGGTCGATGACGACGATGGCGCGCGCGCCAGCGTCCTTCAGCACATGTTCGAGTTCACGCGCGCTGCTGCGCGGGTCGACGTTCACCACCACCAGGCCGGCACGCAGCACCGCGAGCACCGCCACCAGGAAGGTGGGCGTGTTGGGCAGCATCACCACCACGCGCTCGCCGCGCACCAGCCCCTGGGCCTGCAGCCAGGCCGCGAGCTGCAGCGCATGCGCATCGAGCTGCGCATAGCTCAGCGTGCGGCCCAGGCACAGGCAGGCGTTGCGTTCGCGGTGGGTGTGCAGGCTCTCGTCGAGCAGGGCCACCAGCGATGGCCAGGCCTCGGCTTCCACCTCGCCGGGCACGCCGGCGGGGTACTGCTTGAGCCATCTCTTCGCCATCCCTACCCCGCCCTGTGATGGCGAGGATTCTGACGGCTGGCTGACAAGCGGCCATCAGGGGGTTTCCCATCGGGGCCGACCCTCGGCCGGTGGCGCGTTTCAGGCGTGCAGGGCGAGGTTCGGCGCGCGCGCGGGCACGCCGTGGCGCGTGTGCTGCATGGCCATCAGCAGCAGGCGGCGCAGCGCGTCCCAGGGGCTGTGCGGCCACTCGGGGTGCTTCAGGCCCTTGACGATGCCGTCGCAGATGCTCGCGGCTTCCAGCAGGTGGGCCAGCTGGTGGCCGGCCAGCAGCGGCAGCACGCGTTCGAAGAGCTTCTCCTTCAGCCCCCAGGCGCGGGCTTCGCGCAGGGCCAGCGGCATGGGCTTGCCGTCATCGAGCGCGGCGCGGGCGCGGGCCAGGTTGCGCAGGTCGTCGGCCAGCGTCCAGTGCACGAGCACCGCGGCTTCGCCTTCGTGGCGCAGGCCGTCGAGCACGCGCAGCGCACGCGGCACGTTGCCCGTCCAGACGGCTTCGCTGAGCTTGGCGGTGTCGAAACGCGCAACGTTCAGCACCGCGGCTTCCACCTGCTCGAAGCTCAGCTCGCCCGGCGGGTGCAGCAGGCCCAGCTTCTGCAGCTCTTGATGGGCGGCCAGCAGGTTGCCTTCCACGCGGTCGGCAAAAAACGCCAGCGTGCGCTGGCCTTCGTCACCGGCGCGCACACGCTGGCCCTGGCGCTGCAGGCGCTGCGCCAGCCAGGCCGGCAGGGCCTTGCGGTCCAGCGTCTCCACGCGCACCGTGGTGCCGTGGCTGTCCAGCGCTGCGAACCACGCCGCCTTGAGCTGCTGGAAATCGAGCCGGGGCAGCGTCACCAGCGTCATCACGTCATCGCTGAGCTGTTCACAGTAGCGCTGCAGCATCTCGCTGCCGTCCTTGCCGGGCTTGCCGGAAGGGATGCGGATCTCGATGAGCTGCTTCTCGGCGAACAGGCTCATGGCCTGCGCAGCGCCGAGCACGCCGCTCCAGTCGAAGTGCGCACCGCTGACGGTGAAGACCTGGCGCTCGGTGTAGCCCGCCGCGCGCGCGGCGGCGCGGATGGCATCGCCGGCTTCTTGCGCGAGCAAGGGCTCGTCGCCATGGATCGTGTAGACCGGCTTGAGGCCGCGTGCGAGCTGGGCTTCGAGTTGTTCGGGGCGGATCTGCATGGCGGGCGCCTAGACCTGCACGGCCGCGAGCCGGCGCAAGACCTGGCCCACCAGATCGGCCTGCATCTCGCGGAAGAGTTCGGCTTCTTCGAACTCTTTGGCCAGGGCCGCGGTTTCGCTGTAGCTCAGGTCACGCTGCAGCAGCAGTTCTGAACGTGCGATCAGCTCGCGCCCCGAGGGCGTGTGCGCGCGGAAGTTCAGCTTCAGGCGCAGCTGCAGTTCACGCACCTGCGCGGCCGAGGTGCTGGCCACCACACTGCGTTCGCGCTGGTCTTCCAGCGCGTGCAGCACCACCTGCGCGCGGGCGGGGGTGTCGAGCACGCGCACCTGCTGCAGCAACTGGCGGCGCAACTCTTCGGCCAGCGGCGAGCGCGGCGCGAAGCCGGTGAGTGCGATGCTCTCGAAGCCCAGGCGCGGGGGCCGGCGCAGCTCGAAGCCGCAGCCGGCCATGCCGCCGGCGGCAGCCAGCGTCAGCCCGGCGCACAGCCAATCGCGTCTAGACGACGACATTGACCAGCCGGCCGGGCACGATCACGACCTTCTTCGCCAGCTTGCCCTCGGCGAAGCGCAGGAAATCGGGGCTGGCCAGCGCCGCGGCTTCGATCACCGTGCGGTCGGCCATGGCGGGCACGCGGATGCTGCCGCGCAGCTTGCCGGCCACCTGCAGCATGAGTTCGATCTCGTCCTGCACCAGCGCCGCTTCGTCCACGGTCGGCCAGGGCGCGCCGACGATCTCGCTGCCGTGTTTTGTGCCGTAGCCCAGCTGCTGCCACAGCGCGTGCGTGATGTGCGGCGCGGCGGGGTAAAGCGCGCGCAGCAGCAGCCCGAAGGCTTCTTGCGCCACCGCCGCATCGGCCGGCGTGGCCGCCAGCTTGGCGTCTTCGATGGCGTTGAGCATCTTCATCGCGCCCGAGATCACGGTGTTGTATTGCAGGCGGTCGAAGTCGCTGGTGATCTGGCGCAGCAGCAGGTGCATCTCGCGGCGCAGCGCGGCAGCCGCAGGGCTGACGCCTTCGAACGAAGCCGCGGCCGTGGCCAGCGCCGGTGCGAGCTTCACGCCGCTGTTCCACAGCCGGCGCAGGAAGCGGTAGCTGCCCTCGGCGCCGCTGTCGCTCCAGGCCGCGCTCTGGTCGGGCGGGCCGGCGAACATCGTGAACACGCGCGCGGTGTCGGCGCCGAACTTGGCGATGATGTCTTTCGGCTCGACGACGTTGTTCTTGCTCTTGGACATCTTCTCGATGCCGCCCAGGCTCACGGGCAGGCCGTCGGCCTTGGCGGTGGCCGAGACCGGCGCGCCGCGCTCGTCGTACTGCACCTCCACTTCGCTCGGGTAGAACCAGCGCTTCTTGCCGCTGCTCTCTTCACGGAAGAAGCTTTCGTTGAGCAGCATGCCCTGCGTGAAGAGCTTGGTGAAGGGCTCGCTGAAGCTCACCAGGCCCAGGTCGCGCATGGCCTTGGTCCAGAACCTGGCGTAGAGCAGATGCAGCACCGCGTGCTCGATGCCGCCGATGTACTGGTCCATCGGCATCCAGTACTCGTTGCGCGCGTCCACCATCGCGTTGTCGCTGCCGGGGCAGGCGTAGCGCATGTAGTACCAGGCGCTGTCGACGAAGGTGTCCATGGTGTCGGTTTCGCGTTTCGCCGGCTTGCCGCACTGCGGGCAGGCCACGTTGAGGAAACTCGCGCACTTGTTCAGCGGGTTGCCGCTGCCATCGGGCACCAGGTCTTCGGGCAGCACGACGGGCAGGTCTTGCTCGGGCACCGGCACGCTGCCGCAATCGTCGCAATGGATGATGGGGATGGGCGTGCCCCAGTAGCGCTGGCGGCTGATGCCCCAGTCGCGCAGGCGCCAGGTGGTCTTCTTCTCGCCCAGGCCCTTGGCGGCCAGCACGGCGGCGATGGCGTCCACCGCGGGCTTGTAGGCCAGGCCGCTGTAGTTGTCGCTGTTGACCGTGTAGCCGCGCGTCTTGTCGCCGTACCAGTCTTGCCACTGCTCGTAGCTGAAGGTCTCGCCGTCGATGGCCACCACCTGCAGCATCGGGATGCCGTACTTCTTGGCGAAAGCGAAGTCGCGCTCGTCGTGCGCGGGCACGCCCATCACGGCGCCGTCGCCGTAGCCCATCAGCACATAGTTGCCCACCCACACCGGCACGTCCTGCCCGGTGATGGGGTGCTGCACGTGCAGGCCCAGCGGGAGGCCGGCCTTGTCCTTGAGCGCCATCTCGGCTTCCGTCGTGCCGCCCTTCTTGCACTCTTCGACGAAGGCGGCCACCTTGGGCTGCGTGGCCGCGGCCAGTTGCGCCAGCGGGTGCTCGGGCGCCACGGCGCAGAAGGTCACGCCCATGATGGTGTCGGCGCGCGTGGTGAAGACGTAGAGCTTGCCGTCCTGCACCAACTGCCCGTCAGCGCCAGTGATGCGGTGCGGGAAGGCGAAACGCACGCCTTCGCTCTTGCCGATCCAGTGCTCTTGCATCAGGCGCACGCGCTCGGGCCAGCCTTCCAGGTAGTGCGGCACGGTGTGGTCGTTCACGCCGCTGAGCAGTTCGTCGGCGTACTGCGTGATGGCCAGGTAGTAGCCCGGGATCTCGCGCTTTTCCACCAGTGCGCCGCTGCGCCAGCCGCGGCCGTCCACCACCTGTTCGTTGGCCAGCACGGTCTGGTCGACCGGGTCCCAGTTGACGATCTGCGTCTTCTTGTAGGCGATGCCCTTCTCGAGCATCTTCAGGAAGAACCACTGGTTCCACTTGTAGTAGCTGGCGTCGCAGGTGGCGAGCTCGCGGCTCCAGTCGAAGGCCAGGCCCAGCGGCTGCATCTGCGCCTTCATGTCGGCGATGTTGGCGCGCGTCCAGGCCGCCGGCGGCACGTTGTTGGCCATGGCGGCGTTCTCGGCCGGCAGGCCGAAGGCGTCCCAGCCCATGGGCATGAGGACGTTGTAGCCCTTCATGCGCAGGTAGCGCGCCATCATGTCGTTGATGGTGTAGTTGCGCACGTGGCCCATGTGCAGCTTGCCGCTGGGGTAGGGCAGCATGCTGCAGGCGTAGAACTTCGGGCGCGAGGCGTCTTCGGTGACGGTGGTGGCGCCGCTGGCCTGCCAGTGGGCTTGCGCGGCCGATTCGACCTCGGCGGGGACGTATTTGTCGTTCATGGGCCGATTCTACGAAGCGGCCCTGGTGGCAAGACGCGGCGCGCGTCTCGCGGGCGTCTACTTCGCCGGTGCTTCGGTCACCAGGCCGATGCGGTTCAGGCCCGCGGCCTGCACCCAGCCCATCACCTCGGCCACGCGGCCATAAGGCACACGGCTGTCGGCGCGCAGCTGCACCTCGGTGCTGGGGTCGCGCTGCGCGGCTTCGCGGCTGCGCTGGGTGATCAGCGCCTGCGCCTGTGCGGCGTCGAGCTTCTGCTCGCCCAGGTAGAGCTGGCCTTGCTCGTCGATGGCCAGTGCCAGCGTGGCTGCAGCCTCGCTCGGGCCGCCTGCCTCGGCCTTCGGCAGATCCAGCTTCAGGCTGCTGGCCATCAGCGGCGCGGCGATGATGAAGATGACGAGCAGCACCAGCATCACGTCGATGAGCGGCGTCATGTTGATCTCGCTCATCGGCTTGGCGCCGGGGTTGCGCTCCAGGCGCCCGAAAGCCATTCAGGCCTCGCCGCTGCCGGGCAGCATCACTTCCCGAAGGTCGTGCGCAAAGCCTTCGAGTTCCGCCTCACAGGCCGCCACCCACTTGCCGAACACGTTGTAGGCCAGCACCGCGGGCACGGCCACGGCGATGCCGGCGGCCGTCATGATCAGCGCCTCGCCGATGGGGCCGCTGACCTTGTCGATGCTCAGGTTGCCCGCCGCGGCGATGCCCGCCAGCGCGTGGTAGATGCCCCAGACGGTGCCGAAGAGGCCCACGAACGGCGCGGTGCTGCCGATGCTGGCCAGCAGCACCTGGCCCCACTGCAGGTGCGCCACGGCGCGGTGCAAGGCATCGCGCAGACGCCGCGTGAGCTGCGAGGCCACCTGGCCCGCGCCTTCCAGCGTGCCGGGCGCGGGCTGCGCCAGGGCCGCATCGAGCAGCGGCAGCAGCACCTGTTCGCGGTCCATCGCCGCCAGGCGCGTGCGGCCGTCGGGCAGCGAAGCCGCATCCCAGAAGGCCGGCACGGCGCGGGCGATGTCGGCCTGCGCGCGGCGCAGCAGCCAGCCCTTCCAGAAGATCAGCACCCAGGCCGCCACCGACATCGCCAGCAGCAGCAGCGCCACCGCGCGGCCCACGCTGTCGCTGGCGTTCCAGAAGGTGCTCAGGCCTTCCATGCCGGATGCAGGCGCCGCTTCAGGCCAGGCCGAGCACGTCGGCCATGCCGTACAGGCCCGCCTGCCCGGCCGGCAACGCGGCCAGGAAGCGCACGGCGCGCAGGCTGCCGTCGGCATAGTTGGCGCGGCTGCTGCTCTTGTGCGCGATCTCCACGCGCTCGCCGGCGCCACAGAACATCACGGTGTGCTCGCCGATGATGTCGCCGCCGCGCACGGTGGCAAAACCGATGCTGCCGGGGGCGCGTTCGCCGGTGTGGCCGTGGCGCGTGAACACGCCATCGGCCTCCAGCGTGGTGCCGCGCGCGGCGGCCAGCACCTCGCCCATGGCCAGCGCGGTGCCGCTGGGCGCATCGACCTTGTGCTTGTGGTGCGACTCGATCACCTCGATGTCGTAGCCCGGGCCCAGCGCCAGCGCGGCATCGCGCAGCAGGCGCAGCATCACGTTCACGCCCACGCTCATGTTGGCCGAGAAGACAGCGGCCTGGTTCTGGGCATGGGCGGCGATCTGCGCCTTCTGCTCGGCGCTGAAGCCCGTGGTGCCGATGACCGCGCGCACGCCCATTTCGCGGCAGACGGCCAGGTGGGCCAGCGTGCCTTCGGGGCGCGTGAAGTCGATGAGCACCTGCGCGCCGGCCAGGCCCGCGTGCAGATCGGCGGTGACGTGAACACCGGTGGTCTTGCCGGCGTGCAGGCCGGCGTCCTGCCCGAGGGCCGGGCTGCCGGGCACGTCGAGCGCGCCGCTCAGTACGCAGTCGGGGCTGGCCAGCACCGCGTCGATGAGCATGCGGCCCATGCGCCCCCCGGCGCCGGCCACGGCGACGGTGATCTGCTTCTCGCCGGCGATGGCGACCTTGATGGGCGGCATGCCCGGCACGCTCAGCTCTTTTCCAGCGGCGGGTACTCGCGCACCGGGCCCATGGGCTCGGCCGCCGGCGCTTCGCGCTTGGGCGGCACGGGCAGTGCGGCGCGTTCGGTTTCCGTCAGCTCCAGCTTGGGCGCCTTGATGTCCTTGAAGCGGCTGATGCTGGCCACGAACTCACGCTCCGAGGGCAGCTTCGGCGCGTCGATGGACTTCACCGCGTCGCCGTCGAAATGCACCACCACGCTGCGGCGTTGGGCTTCGGCGCCGGGCCGGCGCAGCGTGAAGATGTAGTCCCAGCGGTTGGCGTGGAAGGGGTCGGTCATCAGCGGCGTGCCCAGCACGTCGCGCACCTGCAGCCGCGTCATGCCGGGCTTGATGGCCGCGGCCTGCTCCTGCGTGATGGCGTTGCCCTGCACGATGTCGATGCGGTACGGCGTGATCACGCCGAACAGGCTGTCGGTGCGTTGCAGCGATTCACAACCCGCCAGCAGGGCGGCTGCGGCGAGGAGGCTCAAGAGGAGGGTCGGGCGTGGCATGGGGCGTTCGGGAGGACGTGCTGCAGCGCCGCTTGAACGGCGCAAAGGGCTGCTGAACCTGCGTTCGGTGCCGGGCCCAGGGCGGGCAGGTGCTGCTGCGCTGGGGTCACGCCCGGCTGGCTATGATCGACGCATTCTAGCGAGGGGCCTGCGCCCACGATGGCAGCGGCCCCGCCGCCGGGCTGCGATGGAGAAGCTGATGACGCGTCTGGAAGAACTGAAGAGCAGCGGCCTGAAGGCCACGCTGCCGCGCATCAAGATCCTGGAGGTCTTCCAGCGCACCGAGCGCCGCCACATGACGGCCGAAGACGTGTTCAAGGCCCTGCTCAACGAAGGGGCCGACATCGGCCTGGCCACGGTCTACCGCGTGCTGATGCAGTTCGAGCAGGCCGGCCTGCTGACGCGCAGCAACTTCGAGAGCGGCAAGGCCGTGTTCGAGCTCAACGAAGGCGAGCACCACGACCACCTGGTCTGCCTGGACTGCGGCCACGTCGAGGAGTTCTACGACGCCGAGATCGAACAGCGCCAGCGCGCCGTGACCATCTCACGCGGCTTCGAGCTGCAGGAGCACTCGCTGTCGCTCTACGCGCGCTGCACGCGCCAGAACTGCGAGCGCAAGGGCGCGAAGTAGCGCCCGGGTGCCGGCCTCAATCGAGCCCGCCGCGCTCCATCGCGGCCTGGTGCCGCTTGATGAATTCCTGGTAGGTGTCGATGCCGCGCAGCTGCAGCACGGTGTTGCGCACTGCGGCTTCCACCAGCACCGCCAGGTTGCGGCCCGCGTCCACGGCGATCACCACCTTGCGCACCGGCAGGCCCAGGATCTCTTCGTTCAGCGGCTCGTAGGGCAGGCGCTCGAACTCGCGCTCCATGGTCTCTTTGCGCACCAGGTGCACGATGAGCTTCAGGCGCATCTTCCGGCGCACGGCGGTCTCGCCGAAGATGGCCTTGATGTCCAGCAGGCCGATGCCGCGCACTTCCAGCAGGTTCTGCAGCAGCGCCGGGCAGCGGCCTTCCAGCGCCGTCTGGCTGATGCGGAAGATGTCCACCGCGTCGTCGGCCACCAGGCCGTGGCCGCGGCTGATGAGTTCCAGCCCCAGCTCGCTCTTGCCCAGGCCCGATTCGCCGGTGAGCAGCACGCCCAGGCCCAGGATGTCCATGAACACGCCGTGCCGCGTGATGCGCTCGGCGAAGTGCTGGCCGAGGTAGCCGCGCACCACGTCGATGACGTGGCCGGCCGACTGCTGCGTGATGAAGAGCGGAATCTCGGCGCGGTCGCACATGGCCACCAGGCGGTCGGGCGGCGTCTGGTCGTCGGCGACGATGATCACCGGCGGCTCCAGCGTCACGATGCGCGAGATGCGGCGTTCCTGGTCGTCGGGCGCGCTGGCCAGCAGGTAGGCCACCTCGCGGCGGCCGACGATCTGCACCCGGTAAGGGTGGATGTAGTTCAGGTAGCCCACCAGGTCGGCCGCGCTGCGCGCGTCGAGCACCGCAGCGTCGTCGAAACGGCGGTCGGGGTGCGCGTGGCCGGCGATCCACTCCCAGCGCATCGCCTCGCGGTGCGCTTCGAACAGCGCTTCCGCGCTGATCGACGTGGGCTTCACCTCAAGCGACCGACTTGAGGGGTTCCCAGTCGGAGATCAGCTTGTGCACGCCGGCCGCTTCGGGCTCGGTCTTCAGGCGTTCGCGCAGTTCGCGGTCGCTCAGCATCTCGGCGATTTCCGAGAGGATCTCCAGGTGCCGCTGCGTGGCGGCTTCCGGCACCAGCAGGAAGATCAGCAGCGAGACGGCCTCGTCATCGGGCGCGTCGAAGGGAATCGGCTGCTGCACCCGCACCACGGCGGCCAGCGGGTTCTTCAGGCCCTTGATGCGGCCGTGCGGGATGGCCACGGCATGGCCCAGGCCGGTGGAGCCCAGGCGTTCACGCGCGAAGAGGTTGTCGGTGACCGTGCTGCGCGCGATGGCGTGCTGGTTCTCGAACAGCAGACCGGCGTGCTCGAAGACGCGCTTCTTGCTGGTCGCATCCACATTCACCAGCACGTTGCTGGCGGGCAGGATCGAGGCGAGACGGTTCATCGGGCCGGACCCCGCGGCAGCGGCCGGTGGCGGCTCGCTTTGGGCGGGGTTGTTGAATAGGGAGGGCGGATCATAGACCTCGGCTCTGGCGACATGTCAGCGAAGAAGGCCTTGAATCGGGTGGAATCCGGGTTCGATGCGGCGCTGCAGCAACACCGTTGCCACCATGCAAAACGGCCCCGCAGGGCCGTGCCGCATCGCGTGGCGGGCCGGGCTGCCCCGGCCGCCGTGCACGCTTCAGACCGCGCCCATGTCCATGCGCTTGGCCGTGGCGTGGTGGTGATCCTGCACACGGTCCTTGTGGCGGACGACCTGGCGGTCGAGCTTGTCCATCAGCTGGTCGACCGCGGCGTACAGGTCTTCGTGCGACTGCTCGCAGAAGATGTCGCGGCCCTTCACGTGCAGCGTCACCTCGGCCTTCTGTCGCCGTTCCTTCTCCTTCATCTTCTCCACCGTCAGCAACACGTTCACATCCACGACTTGGTCGAAGTGGCGCGTCACGCGATCTAGCTTGGTGAGTACGTACTCACGCAAAGCCGGAGTGACTTCGAGGTGATGGCCGCTGATCGTCAAGTTCATCAGAACCTCCTTTAGCGAGGGTGGGCAAGAAGCCGGCGGCGAGCCGCCAGCGGGGGGTGAAGGGCAGGGGGGGTAGAAGGCGGGGAGGGGTAGGGACAGGGTGCGGTGGCTCGGAGGTCTGAGCCGGTCGAACCCAGTGTGCGCCCGTTCGCGGGGGTTGACAAGCGGCCCTGGCGCCAGTGCAGGAAAGCCCGAATCCGGCCGTGAAGGAATAGGCCCCGGCGCGCCCGGCGCGCAGCGCGGCGCAGCGGCGCGACGTATCCTGGCACTCGAATTGCCTGTGGTGATGCAGGCTTCCCACCGCAGGCGCCATGCACCAGACTGCCCCGCTGCTCGTCCGCAACGCCACGCTGCCCGACGGCCGTGCCGGGTTCGACCTGCTGGCCGAAGACGGCCGCATCACGGCGCTGGCGCCGTCGCTGCCGGTGCCGCCCGGCGTGCAGGTGATCGACGCCGAGGGCTGGCTGCTCAGCCCGCCTTTCGTGGACGCGCACTTCCACATGGACAGCACGCTCAGCCACGGCCTGCCGCGCGTGAACGCCAGCGGCACGCTGCTGGAGGGCATCCAGCTCTGGGGCGAATTGAAACCCCTGCTGACCGAAGAGGCGATCGCCGAACGAGCCCTGCAGTACTGCGACTGGGCCGTGGCGCGCGGGCTGCTGGCCATCCGCAGCCATGTCGATGTCTGTGACGAACGCCTGCTCGCCGTGCGCGCGCTGCTGGAGGTGAAGCGCCGGGTGGCGCCTTACCTCGACCTGCAGCTGGTGGCCTTCCCGCAAGACGGCCTGCTTCGCAGCCCGGGCGCGCTGGCGAATCTGCAGCGCGCGCTCGACCTCGGCGTGGAGGTGGTCGGCGGCATCCCGCACTTCGAGCGCACGATGGCCCAGGGCGCCGAGAGCGTGCAGATCCTCTGCGAGCTGGCGGCCGAGCGCGGCCTGCGTGTCGACCTGCACTGCGACGAGAGCGACGACCCGATGTCGCGCCACATCGAAACCCTGGCCTTCCACACCCAGCGCCTCGGGCTGCAGGGCCGCGTGACGGGCTCGCACCTCACGTCCATGCACTCGATGGACAACTACTACGTGAGCAAGCTGCTGCCGCTGATCGCCGAGGCCGGCGTGCATGCCGTGGCCAACCCGCTGATCAACATCACGCTGCAGGGCCGCCACGACAGCTACCCCAAGCGCCGCGGCATGACCCGTGTGCCCGAACTGCTGGCCGCCGGCGTGAACGTGGGCTTCGGCCACGACTGCGTGCTCGACCCGTGGTACGGCCTGGGCTCGGGCTGCATGCTGGAGGTGGCGGCCATGGGCCTGCACGTGGCGCAGATGACCTCAGCGGCCGCGCAGCGCCAGTGTTTCGACGCGGTGACGGTGAACAACGCGCGCATCCTGGGGCTGGAGGGCTACGGCCTGGAAATCGGCTGCCGCGCCGACATGGTGCTGCTGCAGGCCCGCAGCCCGGAAGAGGCCATTCGCCTGCGCGCACAGCGCCTGCGCGTGGTGCGCGGCGGGCAGATCGTCTCGCGCATGGCGCCCGCGGTGGCCGAACTGGCCCTGCCGGGCCGCCCGGCGCGCGTGGATTTCACACGACAGGGTGGGGAGGCCGGGTAAGCACCCCCTGGCTAGAATGATCTGGACCCCAGGGAAAAGCACAGGCACCAGCGCAAAGCGCGGCACAACATGAAACTCATCGGTTCACTCACCAGCCCCTACGTGCGCAAAGTGCGCGTCGTGATGGCCGAGAAAAAGCTCGACTGCGAACTGGTGCTGGAAGACGTCTGGGGCAACGACAACATCGTCAAGAGCAACCCGCTGGGCAAGGTGCCCTGCTTGGTGCTGGACGGCGGCGAAGCCATTTTCGATTCGCGCGTGATCGTCGAGTACCTCGACACCCTGTCGCCCGTCGGCAAGTTGATCCCGCCCAGCGGCCGCGAGCGCACCGAGGTGCGCACCTGGGAGGCGCTGTCCGACGGCCTGCTCGACGCCAGCATCCTGGCGCGCCTGGAAGCCACCTGGAGTGGCCGCAGCGAAGAGCAGCGCTCGCAGGCCTGGATCGACCGCCAGATGCGCGCCGTGCACAACGCGCTGAAGTCCATGAGCCTGGGCCTGGGCGACAAGCCCTACTGCGCCGGCAATCACCTCACGCTGGCCGACATCGCGGTGGGCTGCGCGCTGGGTTACCTCGATTTCCGCTTCCCCGCCATCGACTGGCGCGGCGCCCACCCCCACCTGCACAAGCTCTACGACAAGCTGGCCGCACGGCCGAGCTTCGTCGATTCCGCTCCGCCGGCGGCCTGATGGCCGGCGCCACTGGCCTGCCGCTGTTCACGGCGCTGCACAGCTACGAGCCGCGCGCCGGCCACGGCCTGCCGCACGACCCCTTCAACGCCATCGTGGGCCCGCGGCCCATCGGCTGGGTCAGCACGCGCAGCGCCGAAGGGGTGCTCAACCTCGCGCCCTACAGCTTCTTCAACGCCTTCAACTACACGCCGCCGCTGATCGGCTTTTCCAGCACCTCGGAGAAGGACAGCCTGCGCAACGCGCGCGCCACCGGCGAGTTCGTGTGGAACCTCGTCACGCGGCCGCTGGCCGAGGCGATGAACACCTCCTGCATGGCCGTGCCGCCCGAGGTCGACGAATTCCAGCTCGCGGGCCTGACGCCCGTGGCCTCGCAGTGCGTGGCCGTGCCGCGCGTGGGTGAAAGCCCGGTGGCCTTCGAGTGCAAGGTCACGCAGATCATCGCGCTGCAGGGCGCCGATGGCAGCCCGGCCGGCGCCTGGCTGACGATGGGCGAGGTGGTGGCCGTGCACATCGCGCGCGAACTGCTGGTCGACGGCCTCTACGACACCGCGCACGCGCAGCACATCCTGCGCGGCGGCGGCCCGGCCGATTACTTCAGCATCGGCCCCGAGCAGCTCTTCAAGATGCACCGGCCGCGCTGAGCGCGCGGGGGTTCACGGCCTGGGGCGCGAAGCTCTCGGCACTGGCCAGCGGCCAGTAAAGCTCGTACACGCGGTGCGGCCAGGCACCCTGGCCTTCGGCCGCAGCCTTCAGGGCGCCGGGCGCCACGAAGCTGAGCTCGTTGGCCAGCAGCCGCACATCGCTGTCGGACCGGCGCCGCACGATGTGGCTGGCGCTGATCTCGTTCGGGTGTTGCAGCCCCGCGGCCTGCACCAGTTCTTTCAGCGCTTCCAGCGTGTGGTGGTGGAAGCGGTAGACACGCTCGGTCTTGTCGGGCACCACCAGGGCCTTCTGGCGCTGCGGGTCTTGCGTCGTCACGCCCGTGGGGCAGGCGCCGGTGTGGCAGGTCTGCGCCTGGATGCAGCCCAGCGCGAACATGAAGCCGCGCGCCGCGTTGCACCAATCGGCGCCCAGGGCCATGGCGCGTGCGATGTCGAAGGCGCCAATGACCTTGCCGGCGCAGCCGATCTTCACGCGGTGGCGCAAGCCCAGGCCGGTGAGCGTGTTGTGCACGAGCAGCAGGCCTTCCTGCAGCGGCGCGCCGACGTGGTCGGTGAACTCCAGCGGCGCCGCGCCGGTGCCGCCCTCGGCGCCATCCACCACGATGAAATCGGGCGTGATGCCGGTCTCCAGCATGGCCTTGCAGATGGCGAACCATTCCCAGGGGTGGCCGATGCACAGCTTGAAGCCCGTGGGCTTGCCGCCGGAAAGCTCACGCAGCCGCGCGATGAACTGCAGCAGCTCGCGCGGCGTGCTGAAGGCACCGTGGCTGGCCGGGCTGACGCAGTCCTCACCCACCGGAACGCCGCGCGCCGCGGCGATCTCCGGCGTGACCTTCGGGCCCGGCAGCACACCGCCGTGGCCCGGCTTGGCGCCCTGGCTGAGCTTGAGCTCCACCATCTTCACCTGCGGGTCGCGCGCGTTGGCGACGAACTTCTCTTCGCTGAA
Organism: Rubrivivax sp.; assembly: GCA_051861265.1. GTDB lineage: Bacteria > Pseudomonadota > Gammaproteobacteria > Burkholderiales > Burkholderiaceae_C > Rubrivivax. Next base: position 208,614 of record JBHYDA010000002.1, on the reverse strand, counting down.
GCGGCCGGCGTCGTCGCGGCAGCCGAAGTAGCCGCTGCCGATCTCCCAGATGAGATCACCACCGTGCACGCGGTGGTGCTGGCTGATGCTGCCCTCGCCGGTGTCGTGTGCGAAGCCGCCCTTCTTCGCGCCGCCGTTGAGCGCGAGGATGGCGTTGGCGCTCAAGGCGCCGAAGCTCATCGCCGAGATGTTGAAGAGGCTGGCCGCATAGGGCTGCGTGCAGCCATTGTCTTTGTGGCCGATGGTGACGCGGAAGTCGTGCGTGGCCACGGCGCTGGGGCTCATCGAGTGGTTGATCCACTCGTAGCCGGGCGCGTGCACGTCGAGCTGGGTGCCGAAGGGGCGCTTGTCGGACTGGCCCTTGGCCCGCTGGTAGACCAGGCTGCGTTGCGTGCGCGAAAACGGCGTGGCCTCGTTGTCGCCTTCGATGAAGTACTGCCGCACCTCCAGGCGCACGAACTCCAGCAGGAAACGCAGGTGCCCGATGACGGGGTAGTTGCGCAGGATGCTGTGGCGGCGCTGGCGCACGTCGCGCCAGCCGAGCGCCACGAGGAAGAGGCACACCAGCGCTGCCGGCCCACCCCAGCCGAAAGCCAGCCAGGTGAAAGCAAAGAGCAGGCAGCCGACGGCGCTGAGCAGCCATGCTGTGTAGCGCACCGGGAAATGCTGGTCGATGCTGTTGAGCCAAGCGTGCATGTGGTGACCCCGTTCTTGTGCAGCCCTGGTCGGCGCGATGCTAGCCAGCCGTGGGTCGGGGCAAGCCCGGAAATGGGCCTTTTTTCCGCGGTTGCCGTTCGGTCCGGCGCGCCTCCAGGGAGCTGGGCCGCTGGCTACAATGCCGCTGCAAAGCGCCGATTTGTTCCAGATTGCGGGCGCTCAACAAATACCGCTAAAAGAGGACGCCCGACCCGGTGTCCGCTTCATGCGGCACCGGGTTTCTCGTTTCCGATCATGGCTTCCGTCGGCACCGTCACCGCCCAGCAGATGCACTTCAGCGAGCCGCTGCCGCTGCAGAGCGGTGCGCTGCTGCCCGGCTACCAGCTCACCTACGAGACCCACGGCACGCTCAACGCCGAGCGCAGCAACGCCGTGCTGGTGTGCCATGCGCTCAATGCCAGCCACCACGTGGCGGGCGTGGACGCCAGCGGCGCCAAGGGCTGGTGGGACAACCTCATCGGCCCCGGCAAGCCGCTCGACACCGAGCGCTTCTTCGTCATCGGCATCAACAACCCGGGCTCGTGTTTCGGCAGCACCGGGCCGATGCACCTGAATCCCACCTCGCCAGTGCCGGGCCGCGTGTGGGGCGCCGATTTCCCGGTGGTGACCGTGGAAGACTGGGTCGACGCGCAGGCCCGCCTGGTGCAGCGCCTGGGCATCACGCAGCTGGCCGCGGTGCTGGGCGGCAGCCTGGGCGGCATGCAGGCCCTGGCCTGGAGCCTGCGCCACCCCGAGATGCTGCGCCACTGCATCGCGGTGGCCACGGCGCCCAACCTGAGCGCGCAGAACATCGCCTTCAACGAGGTGGCGCGCCGCGCCATCGTCACCGACCCCGATTTCCACGGCGGCCATTTCTACGAACACGGCGTGGTGCCCAAGCGCGGGCTGCGCGTGGCGCGCATGGTGGGCCACATCACCTACCTCGCCGAAGACGCGATGGAGAGCAAGTTCGGCCGCGAGCTCAAGGCCGCCGCGCTGCGCTACTCCACGCAGGACATCGAGTTCCAGATCGAGAGCTACCTGCGCCACCAGGGCGACAAGTTCGCCGAGTACTTCGACGCCAACACCTACCTGCTGATCACGCGCGCGCTCGACTACTTCGATCCCGCGGCCGCGCACGGCGGCGACCTCGCGCGGGCCTTCGCCGCCCAGGCCGAGACGCTGCGCAAGCGTTTCCTGCTCGTGAGCTTCACCACCGACTGGCGCTTCGCGCCCGAGCGCAGCCGCGAGATCGTCAAGGCGCTGGTGGCCAAGCGCATCGCCTGCAGCTACGCCGAGATCGACGCCCCGCACGGGCACGACGCCTTCCTGCTTGAAGACCCGCGTTACCACGCGGTGATGCGCGGCTACTTCGAGCGCATCGCGGGTGAGGTGCGGGCATGAGCGAAAGAAAAGATCTGGAGCTCATCGCCGACCTCGTGCCGGCCGGCAGCCGCGTGCTCGACCTGGGTTGCGGCGATGGCGAACTGCTGGCCTACCTGCGCGACCGCAAGGGCTGCACCGGCTACGGCATCGAGATCGCCGATGCCAACGTGCAGGCCTGCGTGAAGCGCGGCATCGACGTCATCCAGCTCAACCTCGACGAGGGCCTGGCGCTGTTCGAGGACCGCAGCTTCGACGTCGTGCTGCAGCTCGACACCCTGCAGCACCTGCGCAACACCGAGAAGATGCTGCGCGAGACGGCGCGCGTGGGCCGCATCGGCATCGTGAGCTTTCCGAACTTCGCGCACTGGCCCAACCGCCTGCACGTGCTGACGGGCCGCATGCCGGTGACGCGTGCGCTGCCCTACGAGTGGTTCGACACGCCCAACATCCGCGTCGGCACCTATGCCGATTTCGGCGTGCTCGCGCGCCGCTGCGGCCTGCAGGTGACCGACAGCTTCGGCCTGCAGAACGGCCAGGTGCAACGCCGCTGGCCCAACCTGCTGGCCAGCGTGGCGGTGTTCCGCTTCGAGAGCGCCTGAAGCCATGCCGCGGGCGCGCGCTCAGCCCGCTGGCAGGCTGATGGTGAAGGTGGCGCCGGCGCCGGCCTCGCTGCGCACCGTGATGCTGCCGCCCATGGCCTCCACGAGCTCGCGGCTCAGCGCCAGGCCCAGGCCCGTGCCGGCCACGGGGCCGCGCTGCGCACCCAGGCGCTCGAAGGGCTGGAACAGGCGCGCCTGCTGCAGGGCGTCGAGCCCCGGGCCGCTGTCGCTGATGTGGATGCTCACCCAGCCCGCCACCGTTTCGACCTGCACGCGCACCCAGCCTTGCGGGTGGTTGTACTTGATGCCGTTGCCGATGAGGTTGCTCAGCACTTGCAGCAGGCGGCGGCGGTCGGCGCGCACGCGGCAGGGCGGCGTGTCAAGGCTGTCGCGGCTGTCGTTGTGCAGCCTCACCTGGGCCGCCGCCGCGCTGGCTGCCAGCATGGCCAGGGCCTCGTCCAGCGGCTCGCGCAGCGGCAGCACCTCGGTGGCCATGGCCAGCTGACCGGTCTGTGCGCTGCTGAGGTCGAGCACGTCGTCCATCAAGGCCAGCAGGTGGCGGCCCGAGCTCAGCACCTGGGCAATCCACTGCCGCTGGCGCTCGCCATCGCCGGGCTCCAGTTCCAGCAGCTGCGTGAAGCCCAGCACCGCGTTCAGCGGCGTGCGCAGCTCGTGGCTGACGCGGCTCAGGAACTGCGACTTCGCCAGGTCGGCCGCCGCGGCACGGTCGCGCTCGGCGCGCAAGGCATCGGCCTGCTTGCGCAGCGTGATGTCGGTGTGCGTGCCCACCATGCGCAGCGGGTGGCCTTGCGCGTCGCGCGTCAGCACCATGCCGCGCGAGAGGATCCACTTCCAGCTGCCGTCCTTGCACCGCACGCGGTGCTCGTTGATGTAGATCGGCGTCTGCCCGGCGAAGTGGGCCTTGCGTGCGATGCGCATGGACTCCAGGTCTTCCGGGTGGGTGCGGCCGTCCAGCGCATCAGGGGTGTCGGGCAACTCTTCGGGCGCAAAGCCGTACAAGGCCTTGCAGGCCGGCGAGAGCAGCTCGCGGCCTTCCTGCACGTGCCAGTCCCAGACGCCGTCACCCGTGCCTTCGAGTGCCCGCTTCCAGAGCTCGCCGCTCTGCGCCAGCGCGATCTCGGCTCGTTTGCGGTCGGTGATGTCGATCATCACGCCGATGCGGATCTGTTCGTCGCCCGGGCTGCCGGCCGGCACCGAGATCTGCTGCACCCAGCGCTGGCTGCCATCGGCCCGCACGATGCGGAACTCGGTGGTCAGCGGGCGGCGTTCACGCGCGGCGACGGCGAGCTCGGCATCCACGCGCGCCAGGTCTTCGGGGTGGCGGAAGTGCGCCAGCAGGCGCCGGTTCTGCACGGCGTCTTCGGGCTCCACGCCGTAGAGCGTGCGCACGCCGACGCTGATGAAGTCGATGCGCCGCGTGCCGTCGTCGGCCAGCACCACGCGGTAGACCACACCCGGCACCTGGGCCGTGATCTCGCGCAGTTCACGTTCGCGGCGTTCCAGCGCACCGCGGGCCTGCATGTGTTCGGTGATCTCTTCGACCGTGCCTTCGAAGAACAGCACTTCGCCGTCTGCGCCGCGCACGGCGTGTGCGTTCTCGCGCACCCACAGCTGCCTTCCGTTGCCGCGCGCACGCGCCTCGGATTCGAAGCCCACCACGCGGTCCTCGCGCAGCAGCAGTTCCATGAAGAGGCGCTGGCGTTCGGGCCGCACGTACCAGCTCTCGGCGGTGCCGTTGACGATGGCCAGGTGCTCGGCCTCGCTGGTCAGGCCGTTCATCTGCACGAGCGCGGGGTTGCTGCGCAGCAGCAACCCGTCGGGGCGCTTGCGGTAGGCCCCGATGGGGAGAAACTCGAAGAGGCTCGAGAAGTCGTGTTCCACCGCGAGCCTGCCCGTGCCGGGGGCCTCAGTCCAGCGTCACTTCGGTGTGCACGGTGCCCGCGCGGTCGGCCGTGGCCTTCAGCGCGATGCGGGTGCCCCGCGCGCCCTTGACCACCCACTCCACCACCGCGCGGTCGGCGGTGATCTCGCGCGTGGGCAGGAAGGCCTGCTGGCTGCTCTTGGGCGCGTGGCCTTCCAGGTGGGCGCCGATCTCGCGTTCCTTGCCGCTGACCAGGCTCACGCCCTCGGGCAGCAGGATGTTGAAGACGGTGCCGCGCACGGTCTTGCGGTCCAGCGCGCGCTTGCTGATGTAGCTGGGCAGGTAGCCGGCATTGGCCACCGCGAAGCGCACGCGCCAGGTGTCGGGGCCCAGCGCGCGCACCTCGGTGCGCAGCACCTCCAGCTTGGGCAGCGTCAGGCCGATCTGCAGCAGCCAGGCCGGGAAACGCGCGGCCTCGCGCTCGCGCAGCGCCGGCGGTGGGTTGCGCCAGTAGTTCATGCGGTCCCAGCCGCCGAGCTCCACCATGCCCAGCTGTGGGTGGCGGAAGGGGTGCCAGTCGACATGGGCCTGGCCGCCGCACTGCTCGTCGCTCCACTTCAGCAGCTTGAGATCGTCTTCCACCGGGTGCTCGCGGTACCAGTCGATCCACTTGTAGTCGGTGATGCCGGCTTCCTTGTTCGGCGACCAGATCTCCACCGTCCAGAACAGCGCACCCAGGTGCTCGTAGATCCAGTCCTGCGTGCCGGTGATGACCTGCTTGGGGTGGTACTTGAAGTCGTGCCAGATGCTGATGGCCGGGTAGCCCGTGAGCTTGGCGCCGATGTCCGACATGCGCTTGAACATCCACAGGTCTTCCGGCGTCATGTCGTCGTCGCTCTGCGTGCCCATGGGCCGCAGGATCACGCCGCTGTGCGTGTGGAAGCTCACCGCCGCGCCGATGTTGGGGTGCTTGGTGATGAAGTCGACCATGGCCCGCACCTCGGGCTCGCTGGTGGGGTAGGGGCCGGCACCCACTTGCTCGAACTCCTGCCGCCAGAAGGCGGGGAAGTTGCGGTTGAAGTCCAGGCCCTCGCGGTCGGGATTGGCGGTGATCTTCAGGCCGTCGAAGTTCTTCAGCGTGCCTTCGGGAATCAGGCGGTAGTACTCGCCGCCGAACTCGCCGGGTTCACGCGCCACCATCAGCCGCGGCTCGGTGGGGTGCTTCTTGTAGGTGCCGTGGGGGTCGGGCACGCGCATCTGCAGCACGCGGCCGTCGCCGTCGACGTCTTCCACCGTCAGGCCTTCGACCGGCTCTTCGTCGAAGGGGTAGGGCCGCGTGCCGCTGCGGATGTGGCGCGGGCGGTCGGCCAGCGCGAGCTCGGCGCCGTCGGGGTTCAGGCGCGGCACCATGTAGACCACGCGGGTGTCGAGCAGCTGGCGCACCTGCGCGTCGCTGTCGTAGCTGGCCAGCAGCTGGTGCAACCAGTACAGGCAGGCGGTGCTGGCCGTCAGCTCGGCGGCGTGGATGTTGCCGTCCACCCAGAAGGCGGGCTTGTCGATGTCGGCACCGGTGGCGCTGTTCGTCAGCGTCAGCAGCCAGATGTCGCGGCCTTCGAAGCTCTGGCCCAGGCTCGTGAGCTGCACCAGGTGCGGCGCCGCAGTGGCGTAGTCCTGCAGCAGGCGGGTGAGCTCGGCGTGGCGGTAGAACTGGTCGAAACGCGGGACGGGCAGCGCTGGCATGGGGGCGGGCCGGTGTTGGGGATGGCTGATGCTACTGCGGCCCCCCAGCCCCCGATGCGCTTTCATTGACCCTTGAAGAGCCCCTGGAAGTGGCGCGAGACCGGCAGCGTCTCGGGCCGGCCGCGCAGCGTGAGATGCATGTGTCCTTCGTCCACGCGCACGGCGCTGGCGATGTGGCGCTGGTTGACGATGACGCTGCGATGCACCTGCCAGAAGACCTGCTCGTCCAGCTGCGCCAGCAGCTCCTTCAGCGGCGTGCGGATCAGCGCGTCGCCCGCGCCGTGCGGACCGTCGAAGACGATGCGCGTGTAGCGGCTGTCGCTCTCGAAGTACACCACCTCGTCGGTGCGGATGAGCCGCACCTCGCGCCCCACGCTGGCTTGCAGCACCTGCAGCGGCGGCGCGCGGCGCGTCTGCCCCGCCAGCTGCGCCAGCAGGCTGTGCAGCGCGGCCGGGTCGGGCAGGGCGCTGCCGGCGGCGGGTGCGGCCGCAGCCTGCAGGCGCTGGCGCAGGCGCAGCACGGTCTGCGCCAGGCGTTCGGCGTCCACGGGCTTCATCAGGTAGTCCACCGCGCCGGCGTCGAAGGCGGCCAGCGCGTGGTCGCCATAGGCCGTGGCGAAGACCACCGCGGCGCGGCCGTCGATGCGCCGCGCCACGTCGATGCCGCTCAGGCCCGGCATGCGGATGTCGAGGAAACACACGGCGGGCTCGTGTTCGAGGAAGGCGTCCCAGGCGTCGACGCCGTTGACGGCCTCGGCCACGATCTGCAGGCCCGGCCAGGCCTGCTGCAGCGCCAGGCGCAGCTGGGCGCGCGGGGCTTCTTCGTCGTCGGCGATCAGCGCGGTGAGGGGGGGCGTGTTCGGTGTGTTCATGGTCGTCGTCAAGAAGCGGGGCCCGCGCTGGCCGGCAGCACCACGCGGGCGGTGCAGCCGCCGGCTTCGCCCGGCAGCAGTTGCAGCGCGGCCTGCGCGCCGTAGGCCTGGGCCAGGCGCGCGCGGCTGTTGCCCAGGCCCACACCTTCGGCCGCCCCGGCGGCCAGGCCGGGGCCGGTGTCGTGCACGGTGAGCACGGTGGCGCCGGCCTCGCTGCGCGCCTGCACGTGCACCTCTGCGCCATGCAGGCTGGCCTGCACGCCGTGCTCCACCGCGTTCTCCACCAGCGTGAGCAGCACGCCGGGCGGCATCTGCAGCTCGGCCGCTGCGGGGTCGATCTCGATGCTGAAGCGCAGGCGCTCGCCCAGGCGCAGCTGCATCACCTGCAGGTAGCGGCGCACGGCCTCGGCCTCGTCGCCCAGGCGCAAGCGCGCCTGGTTGAAGAGCGGCAGCGTGGCGCGCAGGAAGCCGGTGAGGGCTTCCAGCATCGGCGCGGCGCGGTCGTCCTTGGTCTGCACCCAGTGCTGCAGCGAGGCCAGGCTGTTGAAGAGGAAGTGCGGCTGGATCTGCGCGGCCGCCAGCTGGCGCGCCATCTCCACCGCGCGCTCGCGTTCGGCCTGCTCGCGCAGGCGCCCGGCGATCTGCTCGCTGCGGAACACCGCCAGGAACCACAGCGCCAGGCTGGAGCTCACCGCCATCACCCACACGGTGCCGAAGACCCAGCGCTCCTGCATGGGATCGGCCCAGCGCGGCGCGAGCCCCAGCGCGAGGCCCAGCACCAGGCCCATGCCCATGAGCGCAAAGTTGAAACGCGTCAGCAGCTTTCGCTCGGGCCGGCTCCAGAGCCGGCGCGCCAGGGCCAGCACGCTGACGCTGCCGCCCGCCATCAGGCCCGTGAGCACGGCCGTCAGTGGGGCTGGCGCCATCTGCAGCACCACCCAGGCCACCAAGGCGATGTTGATGAGCACCGACATCACCAGCGTGCGCGAGAGCCCGTCCTGTGCGGCCCGGCGCAGCTCTTCGTCGGTGAACACGCGCACCGGGCCGGGGTTCCAGACCTGGCTCCAGTCGATCTGGTCGGGCGGCACCACGCGGCCGGTGGCGGCGGCGCAGCGCAGGTTCTGCAGGCGGGGCAAACGAGGCAGGCGGAAGCTCATGCCGTCTCCTGGGCGCCAGCAGGCGCATCAGCCACCTCGATGCAGGCCCGCGTGCCGGGCTGCAGCGCCTGCAGCGTGAGCCGCGCCTGCGCGCCGAAGTGGTGCTGCAGGCGCTGGCGGCAATTGGCCAGGCCCACGCCCTCTTGCCAGCCGCTGGCCAGGCCCTGGCCGTCGTCGCTGACGCAAAGCTGCCAGCCGCCTGCGGTGGCCGTGGCCTGCACGCGCACCGTGCCGCCGGCCAGGGCCGGCGAGATGCCGTGTTCGACGGCGTTCTCCACCAGCGTCAGCAGCAGGCCCGGCGGCAGCTGCACGCCGGCCACGGCGGGGTCCAGCGTGGTCGTGTAGCGCAGGCGCTCGCCCAGCCGCGCCTGCAGGATGGCCAGGTAGTGCCCCACCAGCGTCATCTCTTCCTGCAGGCCCACCCGCTCGCGCGCCAGCAGCTCGGTGCTGCCGCGCAGGAAGGCGCCCAGCGAGCGCAGCAGCGGGCCGGCGCGCGGGTCGGCGGTGTCCACCCAGTGCTGCACGGCGGCCAGGGTGTTGAAGATGAAGTGCGGCTGCACCTGGGCCCGCAGCAGGCGCAGCTGCGCCTCGGCGGCCTGGCGGGCGGCGGCGTCGCGCTCCTGCACCAGGCGCATCTGCAGCAGTTCGCGGCGGTCGTGCTGCTCGCGCCATTGCGCCATGCCCCACACCAGCAGCGTGATGGCGGCCAGCGCCACCAGCAGGAAGGGGGTGGCGGCGCGCGCGGCGGCCCACAGCGAATCGAGCAGGGTCTCGGGCTGCAGCCCCGCCGGGCGTGCCAGCCGCCCGACCAGGAAGCCGACGAAGGCGCCGGCATAGCCCAGCAGGAAGATACCCAGGCTGCGGCGCAGCAGCTGGCGCGCGGTGAACTTGTGCGGCTGCAGCCAGGCGCCGAGCGCCGCTGCCGGCACCCCCAGCCACACCAGCAGCGAGCACAGCAAGGCCAGCCCCACCGGGAAGCCGGCGGACACCAGGCCCACCACGCTGCCGCCCACGGCGCCGGCCAGGCCCAGCAGCAGGCCCAGGCCGCCGCGGCTGTAGAGCCAGCGGTCGAGGCGGCGGGCCTCGGCGGCCAGCGCGGGCTCCATGCATGCGTAGTGCTTCTCGGCCCAGCCGAAGTACAGGCGCTGCAGCCGGTTCAGGCTCGCCGGGGCCAGTGGCGCAGGGGGCTCCGGGGTGCGGGGAAGGGGGGGCAGGGCAGCCATGGCAGCAGTGTAGGCAGCGCGGCTGCGGCACAGGGCCGCTGGCGGGGCGGGCGGCAGGCGCGGCGGGCGAACGGCCGGCGCGCCGGGATGGATGGCTGCCGGCTCAGCCGCAGCGGCCGTGCTGCACGCCGCCCACGAAGACGCGCAGCTCGCCGGGCGCAAACGGCACCCAGGTCTCGTTGGCGGTGAGCGGCTCGGTGGCGACCACCGCCACGCGGTCTTGCGGCGTGGTGTGGGCGGCGAAATCGACGCTCAGGTCTTCATCGGCCAGCGTGGCGGCGGTGAAGGGGTGGGCGCGTTCCACCGACCACAGCTTCGTCGTGCCGTGCGCCCACAGCGCCTGCCCGTTGCTCAGCAGCACGTTGAAGGTGCCGTGGCGCGCCGGCTGCGGCAGCAGCTCCCGCAGCGTGCAGCTCAGCTCGTCGATGGTGGGCACGCCGGCATGGGCCTTGGCCAGCTCCTGCATCAGCCAGCAGAAGGCGCGTTCGCTGTCGGTGTCGCCCACCGGGCGGAACTGGCCGTGCAGGCGCGGGTGGTAGTCCTTCAGGTCGCCGTTGTGCGCAAACACCCAGTAGCGGCCCCAGAGTTCGCGCACGAAGGGGTGGCAGTTCTGCAGCGCCACCGAGCCCACGGTGGCCTTGCGGATGTGGGCGATGACCACCTCGCTCTTGATCGGGTAGCGCTTGATCATCTGCGCCACCGGCGAGCCGATGGCGCCGTCGCGGTCGATGAAGTGGCGCAGGCCACGGTCCTCGAAGAAAGCGATGCCGAAGCCGTCCTTGTGCTCGTCGGCGCGCGTGGCCAGCCCCGTGAAGCTGAACATCACGTCGGTGGGCGTGTTGGCGTTCATGCCCAGCAGCTGGCACATGGCGGGCGGCCTGCGTCAGGGCGCCGGCGGGTCAGCGCGTCTGGCGGGCGCGTGTGATGGTGACGTTCGGCGAGGGGATGCAGTCGCCCACCGGCAGCAGGGCCGTCCAGGCCGTGCAGCTGGCGTTGATGGCGGCGGTGAGCACCGCGTTGCCGCTGGTGACGCTGCCGAACACCGCGTAGCCGCGCGCGGTGGCGGTGCGGTCGAGGAAGGTGTTGTTGGTGAGGTTGACGAAGAACTGCGAGGTCGCGCTGTCGGCAACGTTGGTGCGGGCCATCGCCACGCTCAGGCACAGGTTGGACAGCCCCGTGTTGTCTTCCAGCGCGATGGCGGCATTCGTGGTCTTGAGCGCAGGCACGGCGCCGCCTGCCGTCAGCGGGCCGGCATAGCCGCCGCCTTGCAGCACGAAGCCCGGCGCATGGCGGTGGAAGACGGTGCCGTCGTAGAACCCGGCGTTGACGTAGGCCAGGAAGTTGGCCACCGTGACCGGCGCGCGTGCCGGGTCGAGCGTCAGCACCACGTCGCCGCTGACCGCGCCGCCGTTGCTCAAGGTTAGCGTCACCTGCGGCGCGTTGGCCGCCGGGGCTGGGTTGGTGGTGGTGGGCGTGCACAGGGCCACGGCCGGCGGGGCGGGCGTGGGGGCCGGCGAACCGGCACCGCCGCCACCGCCGCCGCAGGACGAGAGCAGCGACGACATCGCGACGGTGGCAAAGAGCAGGCGGGTGCGCTGCAGGCTCATGGTGGGGCTCCCTGGGGGTTACTCGAACATCAGTTTCCGGATCCCGCTCAGCGTGAACAGCCGCGCGGGGTTTTGGGTCTCGTCCAGCACGCCGGCCATGCGGCGCAGGATGCGCGGGCTCTTGCGGGCGCGCCAGATCAGCAGGTCGGCCAGCCAGGGCCAGTCGTTGACGATGCCTGCGCGCTCGTACAGCACGAACTGCGGCTGCAGCTGGCGCAGCGCCGCAGCATAGGCCTGCAGCACCGCGGCGTCGGTGTTCGCGTCGGCCGTGGCGGACGTGTGGGCCATGGCGTGCAGCAAGGCCTCGGCGGCGAGCATGCCGCTTTCCATGGCCTTGCCGATGCCCTCACCGGTGAAGGCGTAGGTGGTGCCGGCGGCGTCGCCGGCCACCAGCAGGCCCGGCCGGCCCCAGTGTTCGCCCGAGACACCGCGCAGCGAGCAGCGCAGCGGCGCACCCTTCAGCGGCCCGAGCAGCTCGCCCTCGCGCATCAGGCGCGCTGCGGGCGGGTAGACATCGCAGAAATCCTCGAACATCTCGCGCAGGTTGCGGCCTCGCCGCTTGCCCTTGCCGTCTTCCAGGCTGTGGCTGCCGATGACGCCGGTGCCGATGTTGAAGACGCCGTCGGGCCCCGGGAAGACCCAGCCGTAGCCGCCGCGCAGGCGCCCGTGCCAGATGACCTGCAGCTGCGTGATCTCGCGCGCCAGCTCGGCGTGGCGCACGTAGGCCCGCACCGCGGTGCCGGTGGGTGTGCGGCGGTCGCACAGGCCGGCGGCGATCAGCGCCTGCGGCACGGCGCCGGTGGCCAGCACCACCCAGCGCGCCCGCACCTCCAGCGGCGGCTGGCCCTCGGGGCCTTGCAGCCGCGCGCCGACGACGCGCTCGCCCTCGAGCAGCGGTGCCTCGAAGCGCAGCGGCGTGCGCAGCTCGGCGCCGGCCCGCTGCGCGGCGCGCACCAGGATGTGGTCGAGTTGCCGGCGCGGCAGCACGCTCATCGTGCCGGGCACGTCGACATGGCCGCCGCGCGCACCGACGCAGCGCACGTGCTGCACCGGCTGGGCCAGCGCAGCCACCTCGTCGTAGACGCCCAGGCGCTTGAACGCGGCATGGCTGTCGGGGATCAGGCCGTCGCCGCAGACCTTCTCACGCGGGAAATCGTGCTGGTCCACCAGCAAGGTGCGCAGGCCCTGGCGGGCCAGCAGCTGCGCGCAGGCGCTGCCGGCGGGGCCTGCGCCGACGACGAGCACGTCGGCTTGCGTGGACGGGGCGGTGGGGGTGCGGGCGGGCGTTTCGATCACGGCGGCATTCTAGGCAGCGGCCTTGGCAGAGTCCCACGGCGCCGGCCGCCGGCGGTCTTTGTGTTACCTTCCGCCGCCCGAAAATCCAGCAGTACCGGGACCCGGCGAAGAACAACTGAGGAGAGCTTGCATGGCTTTGCTGATCGGCGTGCCCCAAGAGACTGCGGCGGGTGAAAAGCGTGTCGCCACCGTGCCCGAGGTGGTGGAAAAGCTCATCAAGCTGGGTTTCCAGGTGGCCGTGCAAAGCGGTGCCGGCGACGCCGCCAACTGCAGCGACGACGCCTACCGCGCCGCCGGCGCCGAGGTGCTGCCCGACGCGTCCACGCTGTGGGCCCGCGCCGACATCGTGTTCAAGGTGCGCGCGCCCAGCGCCGACGAAGTGGCGCTGCTGCGCCAGGGCGGCATGCTCATCGGCTTCGTCTGGCCGGCGCAGAACCCCGAGCTCATGCAGCAGCTGGCAGCCAAGGGCGCCACCGTGCTGGCGATCGACGCGCTGCCGCGGCAACTGTCCCGCGCGCAGAAGATGGACGCGCTCACCTCGCAGGCCGGTGTGAGCGGCTACCGCGCCGTCATCGAGGCAGCGAACGCCTTCGGCCGCTTCTTCAACGGCCAGATCACGGCCGCCGGCAAGGTGCCGCCGGCCAAGGTGTTCATCGCCGGTGCCGGCGTGGCGGGCTTGGCGGCCATCGGCACGGCGGCCAACCTGGGCGCCATCGTGCGCGCCAACGACACGCGCGCTGAAGTTGCGGACCAGGTGGTCTCGCTCGGCGGTGAGTTCGTCAAGGTCGACTACGAAGAAGAAGGCTCGGGCGGCGGCGGCTACGCCAAGGTCATGAGCGAAGGCTTCCAGCAGGCGCAGCGCGAGATGTACGCGAAGCAGGCGCGCGAGGTCGACATCATCATCACCACGGCGCTGATCCCGGGCAAGCCGGCGCCCAAGCTGATCACCGCCGACATGGTGGCCACGATGAAGCCGGGCAGCGTCATCGTCGACATGGCCGCCGAGCAGGGCGGCAACTGCGAGCTCACGGTGCCGGGGCAGGCCGTGGTGCGCCACGGCGTCACCATCGTCGGCTACACCGACCTGGCCAGCCGCCTGGCCAAGCAGAGCAGCACGCTCTACGCCACCAACCTGCTGCGCCTGACCGAAGAGCTCTGCAAGACCAAGGACGGCCAGGTCAACGTCAACTTCGACGACGACGCCATCCGCGGCCTCACGGTCATCAAGGAAGGCGCCGTCACCTGGCCGGCGCCGCCGCCCAAGCTGCCGCCCGCGCCGCCGAAACCCAAGGCCGATGCCGCTGCGCCGGCCGCGGCCAAGGCCGCCAAGGGCCACGGCCACGGTTCGGTGGAGCCGATGTCGGCCAAGACCCTGGCCATCGTGTTCGCCTTGGGCGCGGTGCTCTTCTGGTTCGTCGGTGCCTACGCGCCGGCCAGCTTCCTGCAGCACTTCACCGTGTTCGTGCTGGCCTGCTTCGTCGGCTACATGGTGGTGTGGAACGTCACGCCCAGCCTGCACACGCCGCTGATGAGCGTGACCAACGCGATCAGCTCCATCATCGCCATCGGCGCGCTGGTGCAGGTGGCGCCACCGCTGGATGCCGCGGGTGCCGCAGACAGGCCCAACACGCTGATCCTGGTGTGCGCGGTGCTGGCGCTGGTGCTCACCGCCATCAACATGTTCGGCGGCTTCGCGGTGACGCGTCGCATGCTCGATATGTTCCGCAAGTGACGAACGGGCAGACAAGAACATGAGCGCAAGCCTCGCCACCGTCGCCTACATCGGCGCGATCATCCTTTTCATCATGAGCCTGGGCGGCCTCTCGAACCCCGAGACGGCGCGCCGCGGCAACTTCCTGGGCATGGCCGGCATGGCGCTGGCGGTGTTTGCCACCGTGCTGGGGCCGCGGGTCACGGCTGCGGGCATCCCTTGGATCGTCGGCGCGCTGGTCGTCGGTGGCGCCATTGGCGTCATCGCGGCCAAGAAGGTGCAGATGACGCAGATGCCCGAACTCGTGGCGCTGATGCACAGCCTGGTGGGCCTGGCGGCCTGCCTAGTGGGCTTCGCGAGCTACGTGGACACCTCCACCGTCTTCCCCACGCTGGTCGAAAAGACCATCCACGAGGTCGAGATCTACATCGGCATCCTCATCGGCGCCGTTACCTTCTCGGGCTCCATCGTCGCCTTCGGCAAGCTCTCGGGTCGCATCGGCGGCAAGCCGCTGCTGCTGCCGGGGCGCCACCTGCTGAACCTGGCGGGGCTGCTGGTGGTCGTCTACTTCGGCTACGTGTTCCTGCAGTCGCACGACGTGAACGCCGGCATGCTGCCGCTGCTGGTGATGACGGTCATCGCACTGCTCTTCGGCATCCACATGGTGATGGCCATCGGTGGTGCCGACATGCCGGTGGTGGTGAGCATGCTCAACAGCTACTCGGGCTGGGCCGCCGCGGCCACCGGCTTCATGCTGAGCAACGACCTGCTGATCGTGACCGGCGCGCTGGTGGGCAGTTCGGGCGCCATCCTCAGCTACATCATGTGCCGCGCGATGAACCGCAACTTCATCAGCGTGATCGCGGGTGGCTTCGGCGGTGGAGCGCCGGCCCCGGCGGCCGCCGGTGGCGCTGCAGCGCAGCCGGCCGGCGAGGTGGTGTCGGTCAGCGCGGCCGAGACGGCCGAGCTGCTGAAGGAAGCCAAGAGCGTGATCATCGTGCCGGGCTACGGCATGGCGGTGGCGCAAGCGCAGCACACGGTGTTCGAGATCACCAAGCTGCTGCGCGCCCGCGGCGTGAACATCCGCTTCGGCATCCACCCCGTGGCCGGCCGCATGCCGGGCCACATGAATGTGCTGCTGGCCGAGGCCAAGGTGCCCTACGACATCGTGCTGGAGATGGACGAGATCAACGACGACTTCCCGAAGACGGACGTCACCATGGTCATTGGCGCCAACGACATCGTGAACCCCGCCGCGCAGGACGACCCCACCAGCCCCATCGCCGGCATGCCGGTGCTGGAAGTGTGGAAGGCCAAGACCAGCATCGTGATGAAGCGCAGCATGGCCAGCGGCTACGCGGGCGTGGACAACCCGCTGTTCTACAAAGAGAACAACCGCATGCTGTTCGGCGATGCGAAGAAGATGCTCGACGAGGTGCTGACGGCGCTGCGGGCCTGAAGCCGAGAAGCTTGGCTTCCACGTGGCAAACAAGGGCCGGCACTGCCGGCCCTTTTGCATGGCCCTGCCATTGCGCCGCCTTGGTTTCGTGTACATTTCTTCACCTCAGGGGTGAACAAGAATCACGATGCAGGTCGAGTTTCTGGATGCCAGGCTGAAGCGGCTGTGCGAAGACAAGGCTGCGCGGCAGCGCCAGTGGCAGAAGGCAGCGGCTGACAAGCTGGCCATCCGTCTGGACGACTTGGCCGCAGCCGCCAACCTGGAGGTTCTGCGCGCGCTGCCCGGCAAATGGGAAGAGCTCACGGGCGACCGCAAGGGCCAGCTCTCGTGCCGGCTCGACAAGAAGCTGCGTCTGATCATTCGGCCCATGAGGCAACCACCCCCGGCCAAACCCGACGGCGGGCTCGACTGGCGTGCCGTCGACGCCGTCACCATCCTTGAGGTGGAGAACTACCATGACTGAAACCACGCTGGCCTACACGCCGCGCGAGGTCACGCCGCCCGGCGCCACCCTGCGCGACCTGATGGAAGAGCGCGACTGGACGCAGCGCGAACTGGCCGACCGACTCGGGCGCCCGCCACAGGCCGTCAACGAGATCATCGCCGGCAAGAAAGAGATCACCGAAGACACCGCGCTCGAACTCGAACGTGTGCTCGAAGTGCCCGCGCAGTTCTGGCTGGCACGCGAGGCGCAGTACCGCGAGTACCTGGCCCGCCGCCGCAGTGCCGAGGCTTCCCATGCGTATGTGCCTTGGCTGCAGCAGTTCCCGCTGAAGGCGCTGCAGGAGGCTGGCGTGTTGCCGGCCGGCCGCTTGACGGCTGCGTTCAAGCAAGAGTTGGTAGACCCGCTGCTGCGCTTCTTCGGCGTGGCCTCACCCGCCGGCTGGCAGGCGCACTACGACCAGATGCAGCCCCAGTTTCGCCGTGCCCGCCCCCAGCAGCAGACCGACGTGGCGGCCATCACCGCCTGGTTGCGCATGGGCGAGCTGCAGGCCGCCCGGCTGCGCTTGGCCGAGTACAGCCCGCAGCGGCTGCAGGCCGCCTTGCCCGCCATGCGGGCGCTCAGCCTGCAGCCGGCCGAGCAGGTGGGCCCGGCCCTGGTGCACCTGTGTGCCGAGGTGGGCGTGGCCTTGGTGTTCGTGCCGGCGCTGCCAGGCACGCATGTCTCGGGCGTGGCGCGTTTTCTCAACGGGCGCCCGCTCATCCAGCTGTCGCTGCTGGGCAAGTGGAACGACCAGTTCTGGTTCAGCTTCTTCCACGAAGTGGCGCACGTGCTGAAGCACCCCACGCGGTCCATCTATCTCGACGACGCCGCCGCCGGTGACACGGTAGAGACCCCCGAGGAGCAAGAAGCCGACCGTTTCGCCACCGACACGCTGATACCGCGTGCCCAGCAGGCGCGCTTGCCCTACCTGCCCCTGGTGGCCGAAGAGATCGCGGCCTTTGCCGCCGAGATCGGCGTGCACCCCGGCATCGTGGTGGGCCAGTTGCAGCACCGCGGCCTGCTGCCTTGGGCGCACGTGCTCACGCGGCTGAAGGCCCGCTACGACATCGCGCGCTGAAGAGCCGCTTCACATCAACCGCTGCCCCCACCATGCCCACCCTTGATTGGCTGAACCGAGAAGCCGCCTTCCGCAGCGCGCAGGCCGTTCCCACGCGCGTGCTGCGCCCCCATGCAGGCTGCCCCGCCGGGCACAGCTTTGGCGACGCGAGCAGCGCCCCCGGCAACCTGCTGGTGCAGGGCGACAACCTCGAAGCCTTGAAGGCGCTGCTGCCCTTCTACCGCGGCCAGGTGAAGTGCATCTTCATCGACCCGCCCTACAACACGAAAAGCGCCTTCGAGCACTACGACGACAACCTGGAACACAGCCAGTGGCTGAGCATGATGCTGCCGCGGCTGCAACTGCTGCGGGAGTTTCTGCGCGAGGACGGCAGCATCTGGGTGACCATCGACGACAACGAGGGGCACTACCTCAAGGTGTTGATGGATGAGGTGTTTGGGCGGGGGAGCTTTGTGGCGTCATGCGTATGGCAGAAGCGCTACTCCCGCGAGAACCGCGAAGCCATCGGCGATGTTCACGACTACGTGCATGTTTACGCGCGGAACCCAGAGCGTTTCAAGGCAACTCGCAATCTTGTGCCGATGACTGAAGAGCAGGCCAAGGTCTACCGCAATCCAAACCAGGACCCACGAGGACGTTGGCGTCCTGTACCCATGACAGCGCAAGCTGGTCACGCAACGGCAGAGCAGTTCTACGAGGTGGTCACGCCCAGTGGCAAAACGTTTGTGCCGCCCGATGGACGCTGTTGGGGAATTGCGCGCTCAACGTATGACCGACTTCTTGGCGAAGGCCGAATCTATTTTGGAAAGAACGGCGACTCACAGCCCAACGTGATTCGCTATCTCTCGGAGGTGCCGGGTCTGGCTCCCTGGACTTGGTGGCCGAGCGATGAAGTCGGGCATACCGATGAATCCAAGAAGGAAGCGAATGTCCTGTTTACGGGTGACATCAGCTTCGGCACGCCAAAGCCTGAGCGCCTTCTTCAGCGCATCCTGCACATAGCCACCAACCCCAACGACCTCGTCCTCGACTCCTTCCTCGGCTCCGGCACCACCGCCGCCGTCGCCCACAAGATGGGCCGCCGCTGGATCGGCATCGAGATGGGCGAGCACGCCCTCACGCACTGCCTGCCGCGCCTGCAGAAGGTGGTGGCGGGCGAACAGGGCGGCATCAGCCAGGCCGTGAACTGGCAGGGCGGCGGCGGCTTCCGCGTCATGCAGCTCGGCGCACCGCTCTTCGACGAACACGGCGACCTGCACCCCGAGGTGCGTTTTGCCGATCTCGCCGCCTTCCTGTGGATGCGTGAAACCGGCGCCGCTTTCGAACCCCAGGCCACGGGCACGCCGCTGCTGGGCGTGCACGAGGGCCGCGCCGTCTACCTGCTCTTCAACGGCATCCTCGGCGACCGCCGGCCCGAGGCGGGCAACGTGCTCACCAGCGCGGTGCTGGCGGCCATGAAGTTCGGCTGCTGGCACGAAGGCCCGAAGGTCGTGTACGGCGAGGCCTGCCTGCTGGGCGACTCGCGGCTGGCCCAGGCCGGCATCACCTTCCGCCAGCTGCCGCACGCGGTGCCGCGCTGAACGCACGCACGGAGCTCCGCCCATGCCCACCCTGGACCTCAAGCACTACCAGACCCAGGCGCTCGAAGCGCTGGAGCGCTACCTGCGCCGCGCGGCCCTCTTGGGCGCCGCTGACGCTTTCAGCGAGTGCACCGGCTACGGCTACAACACCGAGCCCTTCGGCGAACTGCCGTGTGTGTGCCTGCGCATCCCCACCGGCGGTGGCAAGACGCTGCTGGCCGCACACGCCGTGGCGCTGCTGGCCCGCGAGTGGCCGGGCCGGCACCCGCAGCCGCTGGCCTTGTGGCTGGTGCCCACCGACACCATCCGCAGCCAGACGCTCAGGGCGCTGTCCACGCCGGGCCACCCTTTCCGTGCGGCACTGGCCCAGGCCTGCGGTGACGACGTGGTGGTGTGCGACCTGGAGGCGCTGTCGCAGCTGTCGCCGCAAGACTTCGACCAGCGCGCCGTGGTGGTGGTGGCCACCATCCAGAGCTTCCGCGTCGAAGACACCGACCAGCGCAACGTCTACGCCTTCAGCGAGGCCTTCGAGCCGCACTTCCGCGGCGTGCCGCCCGCTGCGCTGCAGGCGCTGCACGGCCTGCCCGATGCGCTGGTGACCGAGGCCGATGTGGCCGCCGCCGGGCCTGGGCACAAGGCCGGCCGGGAGATGCTGGCGCGCTTCGTGGGCCAGCCACGTTGGAGCCTGGTGAACTGGCTGGCGCTGCGGCAGCCCTACGTCATCGTCGACGAGGCCCACACCACCAAGACCGAGCGCAGTTTCGAAGCGCTGAAGCGGCTCAACCCGGCCCTCATCCTGGAGCTCACCGCCACGCCGGTGCCCAAGCGCAGCAACGTGCTGTTCCACGTGTCGGCTCAGCAGCTGCAGGCCGAGCACATGATCAAGATGCCCATCGTGCTGGTGGAGCACCCGCGCGGGTGGCAGGCCGCTGTGGTGGACGCCGTGCAGACGCAGCGGCTGTTGGAGGCCGAGGCCCAGCACGAGGAGACGGCCACGGGTGCCTACATCCGCCCCATCGTGCTGCTGCAGGCGCAGAACCAGGGCGAGCCTGTGGACGTGGATGTTCTGCGCGCCTACCTGATCGATGATCTGCACATTCCTGAGCCGCGGGTGAAAGTGGCCACGGGCACACGGCGTGAGATCGAGGGCCTCGACCTGGCCGCGCGTGATTGCCCGGTGCGCTTCATCATCACCGTGCAGGCGCTGGGGGTGGGTTGGGACTGCCCCTTCGCCTACGTGCTGTGCTCGGTGCAGACCATACGCTCGGGCACGGCCATCGAGCAGTTGCTGGGCCGGGTGCTGCGCATGCCCTACGCCACGCAACGCACACGGCCGGCGCTGAACCGGGCCTACGCCCACGTGACCGAGGCCACCACCGGCGCGGCGGCCAACGCGCTGGCCGACCGGCTCATCGACGGGATGGGCTTCGACCCGCTGGACATGGCCTCGATGATCGCGCCGCAGCTGCCCTTGCCGCTGCAAGGCGGCAGCGGCGAAGCGCGGGACGATGGGCCCCTGTTCGCCACACCAGCGCCCACGGCGCCGCTGCCGACCTTGACCGTGGATGTACCGGCCGACAAGCCGCTGCCGGCTGCTGTGGCGCAGGCCTTGGCCGCGGGGGTGGTGGAGCTCAGCAGCGACGGCGAGCGCCAACGGGTGCGTGTGCAGGGGCACGTGGGCGAAGCGCTGGCTGAGGCCCTGGTGCAGGCGCAGCCTCGCAAGGCGCGCGAGGGCGTTCAGCAGCAGGTGCAGCGGCACAACGCCTTGGTCGCCGGTGCGCAGGCGCCGGCCAGCCGTGGCGAAGCCTTCGCAGCGGTGCCTCGGCTTGCGTACCGGCCGGCAGGTGTGCAAGGGTCATCAGGCGAGCAGCAAGCCCTGGCCTTGCTGGAAGTGGAGTCGGTGCGCGAGACCGTGGCGCTGAACCTGCTGGCCGCGCCCATGGCCATCGACGGCTTCACGATGGTGGAGCAGGGTACGCAATGGCAGCTGTACCTCGAAGGTGGCCAGTACAAGCGCATCACCGTGGGCCACGGCCAGCAGGCGCAGCTGGACCTGGATGCCGTGGAGACCGCCGTGCGCCCCGAAGACCTGGCGCGTTGGCTGGCTGAGCAGCTGCAGCACCCGTCGCGCAACACAGCGCGCGACGTGATGCCCGCGCACCTGCGGGCCTTCGCCCTGGCCTGCGTGAACCACCTGATGCAAGACAAAGGCGTGCCGCTGGCGCAGCTTGTGCGGCACCAGCACCCCCTGGTGCAGCGCCTGGCGCTGCGCATCGATGAACTGCGCGAAGCTGCGGGCCGCACGGCCTTTCGGCAGCTGGTGCTGGACGGTGGTTGGGACGTGCAGGCCGACCCGGCCTTCGCGTTCCGCTTCGACCCCCACGCCTACCCCGTGCCGGGCAACAAGCGCTATGGCGGCAAGTTCCGCATGGCCAAACACTTCTACCCCGTGGTGGCCGATCTCGAAGATGGTTCCGAGGAGATGCTGTGCGCGCTGGCGCTGGACGGTCACCCGCGGATCAAGCGCTGGGTGCGCAACCTCGATTCGGAGCCCGTGCATGCCTTCTGGCTGCCCACTTCCTTCGGCCGCTTTTACCCCGATTTCGTTTGTGAGCTGGAAGACGGGCGCGTCTTCGTGGCCGAGTACAAGGGCGAGCATCTGCGCAACGTGCCGCGCGAGATCGAGAAGGGCCAGGTCGGGCGCTTGTGGGCCGAGCGCAGCGGTGGCCGCGCGGCGTTTGCCATGCTCTTCAAGCTGGAGCGCGGCATGAATGTGGCGCAGCAGGTGGATGATGTACTGGCCTGAGCGAGGCGGCGGCAACGCAGCCTTGTGGCGCGCCGCACCCCTGGCTTGAGGGGGCGCCCCCGCTCTGCGGGTTGCTGCGCAGGGCTGCTGGCCGAAGTGGGTTCAGAATGGGCCGATCGACCCTGCGCCGACCGGCGCCCAGGCTCCCCCCACTTCCGCAGGTAGCTCCCATGATGTCTCGCCTTGCCGGCCGCCTTGCGCGCGCCTCCGTTGCCCCCTTGTTCGCTGCCGCGCTGGCGGCCCTGGCCCCGGTGGCCGCCCAAGCCGCGCCGGTGTGGATCACCGTCGGCGATGACGCCTACCGCGTGCTGCAGAAGGTGGCGCCCTCCACGCGTGCCGTGGCCACGCGCGGGGTCACCGTCAACGTGCCCCTGCAGCGCGGCAGCGCGCGCCTGACGCAGGCCATCGAGAACGTGCACGTGGTCGAGATCGACGACAACATGATCCCCACGCTGTCGCTGGCCGTGCACATGAAGCTGGCCAAGTGCGGCGGCTTCATGCAGCACGCCAGCCAGGCCGAGGCCCTGGCCGCGCTGCACCGGCTGGAAGGCAACCCCGAGCCGTTGCTGGCGCCCAGCTACACCATCGACAACCAGACCCAGGTCAACGCCATGCTGCCGCAGCTGCAGGCGAGCAACCTGCTGTCCACCATCACGCAGCTGTCGAACTTCCAGAACCGCCGCTACAACAGCACGCACGGCGTGGCGGCCTCGAACTGGCTCTTCAACCACTGGCAGAGCCTGAACCCGGGCAACCGCCGCACGATCCGCGTGCGTCAGATCCCGCACACCTGGGCGCAGCCGTCGGTGGAGTTCGAGATTCTGGGCAGCGGCAACTCGGGCGAGACGGTGGTGATCGGTGCCCACCTCGACAGCATCGCCGGCAGCGGTATCGAGACCTCGCGCGCGCCCGGCGCCGATGACGACGCCAGCGGCGTGGCCGGCCTGACCGAGATCATCCGCGTGATGATGGCCAGCAACTACCAGCCCAAGCGCAACATCCGCTTCATTGCTTACGCGGCCGAAGAGGTGGGGCTGCTCGGCTCCAAGGCCATCGTTGCGCAGCAAGCCGCGCGCCGCGACAAGGTGGTGGGCGTGATGCAGCTCGACATGACGGCCTTCCAGGGCAGCGCCACCGATCTGTGGATCTACACCGACTTCACCAACGCGGCGCAGAACGCCTTCGTGGCGAGCCTGGCGGCCACCTACCTGCCCACCCTCACCGTGGGCTACGACCGTTGCGGTTATGGCTGCAGCGACCACGCCTCATGGCACGCCGGCGGCTTTGCGGTGAGCTTCCCCTTCGAGAGCTCGGACGCCACCTACAACCGCGCCATCCACACCGCCAACGACACCATCGCCACCTTCGGCAACCAGGCCAACCACGCGCTGAAGTTCACGCAGCTGGCGTTGGCCTTCATGGTGGAACTGGCCAGCGACGCCACGCCCGCTGTGGCGCGCGGCGAAGCTGCCGCGGCCACGCGCAAAGCCCCCGTGGCCGCCCGCGTGGCGGCCACCAGCGCCGCTCAGTAAGCGCGCGCGCGCTCCACGCGGTGCGCCGGCTCGCCGCCGGCCAGCACCGCGCGCACGTTGGCCGCGGCCACTTGCGCGGCGCTGCGCGGGTCGGTGGCGGCCGCGGCGTGCGGCAGCACCGTCACCTGCGGGTGCTGCCAGTAGGCGTGGGCCGCGGGCAGCGGCTCGGCGTGGAAGACATCCAGCACCGCGTGGCCTACCTGCCCGCTGGCCAGCGCCGCCAGCAGGTCTTCGTCGACCACATGCGCGCCGCGCGCCAGGTTCACCACGCCGGCGCCGCGCGGCAGCGCCGCGAAGAAAGCCGCGTTCAGCAGGCCGCGCGTGGCCGGTGTGAGGGGCAGCAGATTGATCACGATGTCGGCCTGCCCCAGCAGGGGCGCCAGGGGCTGGCCGTCACGCCGCCAGCCGCTGACCGCATAACCCTGCAGCGCCAGGCGCGCTGCGGCCGTGCCGCCCATCTGGCCCTGGCCGAGCACCAGCACGCGCACTTCATCGGCACGGCACTGTGGCAGCGGCTGCCACTGGCCCTGGCGCTGCTGCGCGGCGTAGCTGAAGAAGTGGCGGTGCAGCGAGAGCACGGCCCACAGCGCGGTTTCGGCCATCGCGGCGTTCATGGCCGGGTCGACCATGCGGGCCAGCGGCACGCCGGGGGGCAGCGTGGCATCGGCCAGCAGGCGGTCGACGCCGGCCCACAGGCTCTGGATGAGCCGCAGACCGGGCAGGCCTTGCAGGCTGCCTGGCGGCGGATTGGCGACGATGGCGGCCAACACCTCGGGCGCGGCTTGCTGCGCCTGCGCCGGGGTGAGAAGTTCCGCTTCGGGCAACGCAGCTTGCAGCGCGGCACGCCAGACGTCTTCTTCGCCGAGGTCGAAGCTGCCGGCGAGCAGCACTTTCATGCGCCTGCCTCCGGTCGTGCGGCCTCGTTCAGGCGCTGCAGCGCTGCGGCCACGGTGGCGTTGCGCACCATGCCGCGGTCGCCGTCGAGTTGCAGGCGTTCGGCCTGCACAGCGGCCGCCGTGCCCCAGGCCAGCCAAACGGTGCCTACCGGCTTGCCCGGCACCGCGCCGCCCGGGCCGGCGATGCCCGTCACGGCCACGGCCAGTTGCACGGGTGCCTGCTGCAGCGCGCCTTGCACCATCGCGCGCGCCACTTCCTCGCTCACCGCGCCGTGCGCCGCGATCAGCGCCGGCGGCACGCCCAGCAGCGCGGTCTTGGCCTCGTTGCTGTAGGTGACGAAGCCGCGCTCGAACCACTCGCTGCTGCCGGCCCCGCTGGTGCAGGCCGCGGCGATCAGCCCGCCGGTGCAGCTCTCGGCCGTGGCCAGGCGCCAGCCTCGGGCGCGCAGCGCAGCGGCCAGCTCAAGCAGCGGCGTTTGCAGGCTCAGGAATTCCACAGTCGTATCCAGACGGCGATGAAGAGCAAGGTGCAGCCGGCGGCCACGAGGTCGTCGAACAGGATGCCGAAGCCCTGGCGCCAGCCGATGGCTTCGCCGGGGCGCAGCTTGTAGCGGCGGTCGGCCCAGCCCACGGGGCCGGGCTTGGCGGCGTCGAAGTAGCGGAAGAGCGCAAAGGCCGCCAGCTGCACCCACCAGGCCGCGGGCGTCAGCAGCCACAGCACGATCCAGAAGGCGACGATCTCGTCCCAGACGATGGCGCCGGGATCGGCCACGCCCATGTGCTGCGCGGTGCGTGTGCAGGCCCAGGTGCCCACGAGCAGCGCGCCCAGGATCACCCAGCCCCAGGCCGCCGCGCTCACCCACTGCGAGAGCACCAGAAAACTCAGCCAGCCCCACAGCGTGCCCACGGTGCCTGGCGCCTTGGGGCTGAGCCCGCTGCCGAAGCCCAAAGCCAGCCAGCGCGCGGGGTGGCGCCACATGAAGCCCGCTGTGGGGCGCGCGATGCCGCTCATCTCACTGGAAGTGGTCGAAGCTGCGCCAGGGGGTGGGCACGGGCGCGCCGGCCGAGTCGATCACGCGCAAGCCCGGCGCGGCCTCGATGCGGCCACAGCAGGTGACGGCCACGCCGGCCCGCTGCCCTGCCGCCCGCACCGCGGCATGCGCCGTGGCCGGCGCGGTGAAGAGCAGCTCGTAGTCGTCGCCACCGGCCAGCAGGCATTCGTGCTGCAGGGCGGGCGGCATCGCGGCCAGCACCGCGCTGCGCGGCAATGAGTCCACCTCGACGGTGGCACCGACGCCTGAGCGCTGCAGCACGTGGCCCAGGTCGCCGAGCAGGCCGTCGCTGATGTCGATGGCGCTGCTGGCCACGCCGCGCAACGCCAGGCCCAGGGCCACGCGCGGCTGCGGCAGTTCCATCGCACGGCGCACGGCCTCGAAAGCCTCGCCCGGCAGCGTTTGCGTGCCGCGGAAGACCTCCAGCGCCAGCCGCGCATCGCCGAGCGTGCCGCCGCTCACCCACAGCTCGTCACCCGCCCGCGCGCCGCTGCGCAGCAGCGCCTGCCCCGCCGGCACCTGGCCGAAGACGGTGATGCAGAGGTTCAGCGGCCCGGCCGTGGTGTCGCCACCCACGAGCTCGATGCCGTGGGCATCGGCCAGTGCGAACAGGCCGCGCGCGAAGCCGGCGACGAAGGCCTCGTCGGCACGCGGCAGCGCCAGCGCCAGCGTGCAGCCCAGCGGCTCGGCGCCGCAGGCCGCGAGGTCGGACAGGTTCACCGCCAGCGCCTTGTGGCCCAGGCGCTCGGGCGCCACGGTGCTGAGGAAGTGGCGGCCTTCCACCAGCATGTCGGTGCTGATGGCCAGCTGCTGGCCGGGCGCGGGCTGCAGCAGCGCGCAGTCGTCGCCCACGCCGAGGGCCAGCGCCGGCCGCGCGGTGCGGCCCGGGCGCGTGAAGTGCCGCGCGATCAGTTCGAACTCGCCCATGCCCTGGCGTGTCAGGCGCGCGGCGGCGCGTCACGGAGCAGGTTCGCGAGCTCCACCGCCGACTTCACGCCCATCTTCTCGAACACGCGCGCGCGGTGCACTTCCACCGTGCGCACACTGATCTGCAGCGCGTCGGCGATCAGCTTGTTCGGCTTGCCTTCGATGACGAGCTGCGCCACCTCGCGCTCACGCTCGGTGAGTTCGCTCCAGGCGCGGCCGGTGTGGTCTTGCCCGCGGCGCGCCAGCAAGGCCTGCGCGCTGAGTTGCAGCGCTTGCTCCACGCGGTCGACCAGCGTGTTGTTCGAGAAGGGCTTCTCGACGAAATCGAAGGCGCCGCGCTTGACCGCCGCCACCGCGGTGGGCACATCGCCATGGCCGGTGAGGAAGATCACGGGCAGCGTGGGCAGCAGCCCGCGCTGGGCCAGGCTCTCGAAGAGCACCAGCCCGCTGGTGCCGGGCATGCGCACGTCCAGCACCAGGCACGAGGGCGCGGTGGGCCAGGGCGTGCCGCGCTGCGCCAGGTGCTCCTCGAAGGCCTCTGCGCTGGCGAAGCACTCCGACAGCAGCCGGCGCGAGCGCAGCAGCCAGGCCAGGGCGTCGCGCACCACGTCCTCGTCGTCGACGAGGTAGACGACCGGAAGACCCAGGGAAGGATCGAGCTGCAGGGTCACGGGGCGGCTTCAGGCGGTGGCGCGGGAACCCGAAGTTTCGCCTGTTTCGGGCGCTGCCGACGCCGCCGGTGCGGCGGCCGGCAGCGTGAAGCGGAACTCGGTGCCGCGGCCCGCCGGCCCCGGGCCGTGGTCGAGCGCGCCGCCGTGCTGTTCGATCACGGTGCGGCACAGGCTCAGGCCCAGGCCCATGCCCTCGGGCTTGGTGGTGAAGAAGGGCGTGAACAGGCGCGCGGCCACGTCGGGGTTGATGCCCGGGCCGCAGTCGATGACCGACACCGTCACCCAGCGGGGGTGCGTCTGGCGCGCGCGCAGCGTGAGCACGCGCTCGGGCGCCGGCGTGTGGCCTTCCATCGCCTGGATGGCGTTGCGCGCCAGGTTCAACAGCACCTGCTCGACCATCGTTCGGTCGCAGCGCACGCGGGCCGCGCGGCCTTCGCTGGCCGGCGGCAGGTCGATCTCGATGCGCGTGCCGCTCTTGCGCGCCTGCAGCCGCGCCAGCGGCAGCACGGCCTCGAACAGGCGCTCGGCCGTCAGCGTCTCGTGCAGCTGCTCGCGGCGGCGCACGAAGTCGTGCACGCTCTTGATGACGCGGCCGGCGCGCTCGGCCTGCTCGGCCATGCGTTCCAGCGCGCCGCGGATCATGGCGGGCATCTCGGGGTCGGCCTGCATCTGCGGGTCGGCCATCAGGTTCAGCGAGCCGCTGGCGTAGCTGGCGATGGCGGCCAGCGGCTGGTTCAGCTCGTGGCTCAGCAGGCTGGCCATCTCGCCCACCGTGGCCAGGCGCGCGGTGGCCTGCAGGCGGTCTTGCTGCTGGCGCGAGAGCTCTTCCACGCGGCGCTGCGCGCTCAGGTCGACCACCGCGCTCATCCAGCCGGTGTGCCGGCCCTGGCCGTCCACCAGCGGGGCCTCGTAGATCATCACCGGGAAACGTTCGCCGTTCTTGCGCATGAACACGGTCTCCCAGCCTTCGCGCGGGTCGCGCGGGTCGGCGGGGGCCGAGTCATCGCTGTCCTGTCCCAGGCGCAATTGCTGGCGGCGGTGGTACTCGGTCGCGAACTCCGGCGGCCAGTAGGGCGGGGTGTAGGGCGCGCCGGGGTCGGTGCTGGGCGCGAACAGCTCTTCGGCACTGCAGCCCACCATCGCGCAGAAGGCCGGGTTCACGTAGGTGATGGCGCCGCGCAGGTCGCGTGCGCGCAGGCCGGTCGACAGCGAGTCTTCCATCGCCTTGCGAAAGGCCAGCGCCTCGGCCAGCGCGCTCTCGGCGAAGGCGCGGCGGCGCACGTCGCGCGCGAGCAGCAGCACCAGGCCGAAGAGCGCGATCGACAACCCCAGCACCAGCCCGGTGGCCAGGTTGGGGATGAGGCTGGGCCGGCCGGCGCTGCTGTCGGCGCGCAGCTGCAGCGTGGCGCCGTGCAGATCGACCACACGCTCGGCGGTGTAGACGCCCGCGCCGCGCGGCACCCCGGCGCGGGCCAGCCGCGTGCCATCGCCTTCGACGAAGCTGATCTCGTGGCGGCGCAGGTTGCGGGCGGTGATCGAGGCTTCCAGCAGGTCGGCCAGCGCGAAGCTCGCGACGAGGAAACCCGCCTCGCGGCCCGCGCTCTGCATCGGCAGGCAGAGGTCGATGACTTCCAGGCCCAGACCCGCCTGCAGCGGCACGAAGTAGCTGCGCGAGAAGGTGGGCGCGGCACTGCGGCGCGCCGCGTTGCACGCGAGTTCGGCGTCGATGGACAGCTCGGCGCGGGCCAGGGTGTTGAACAGGCGGGGCAGGTAGGGCGTTTGCGCCGCCTCGGTCACGGCCATCGAGGGCGCGCGCCACTCCACCCGCTTGAGTTCGCGCTGCGTGCGCAGCAGGGCTTCGGCGGCGGCGCGGGCCTCGCCCGGCGTGCCTTCCACCCACGACAGCGATTGCAGCGTCTGCACCACGCCCAAGAGCGCGCGGCGCACCTCGGCCGCGGCCTCGGCGGCGGCGGCGTCGGCCTCTTCCTGCGCGCGCGATTCCTCGTAGCGCACGGTGAGCGCCACCAGCAGCGTCTGTGCCACCACCAGCAAGGCCACCAGCGCGCCCCACAGCAGCGCGCGGCGCAGGCGCCGGGGCGCAACGGCGGCCGGCAAGGGCGTGGCCAGCGCATCGCCGTGGGTCGTGGGCGTGGCCGGCGGCGGGGGCGTTGGGCTCACGGCGTTGCTCGCAGCGTTGTCCAGGGCACGTGGGGGGCGCCCGGCTGTGGCGCCGGGCGGCAGGGCTTCAGTATTGGCCCGGCCGCCCGGGGGCCGGCTACGCAGTTTCGCGCATGGGCCCAGGGCCCGCAGCCCTGACACTGCGCTCCTACAATCCGCGGCCGCCCGAAGCTTGGGGCGCGGCCACACCAGGAGACTCTTGCGCGATGTCCAGCAACGAACAGAAAGCCGCCGAACTGAAGCAGGCCGCGCTCGAATACCACGAGTTTCCGACCCCCGGCAAACTGGCCATCAGCGCCACCAAGCAGATGATCAACCAGCGCGATCTCGCGCTGGCCTACAGCCCGGGCGTGGCCTTCGCGTGTGAAGCCATCGTCGAAGACCCGGCCAATGCCTTCCGCTACACCGCGCGCGGCAACCTGGTGGCCGTGGTCACCAACGGCACCGCGGTGCTGGGCCTGGGCGACATCGGCCCGCTGGCTTCCAAGCCGGTGATGGAAGGCAAGGCGGTGCTGTTCAAGAAGTTCGCCGGCATCGATGTGTTCGACCTCGAGATCAACGAGAAGAACCTCGACAAGCTGGTCGACGTGATCGCCGCGCTGGAGCCCACCTTCGGCGGCATCAACCTCGAAGACATCAAGGCGCCCGACTGCTTCTACGTCGAGCGCAAGCTGCGCGAGCGCATGAAGATCCCCGTCTTCCACGACGACCAGCACGGCACCGCCATCGTGGTGGGCGCGGCGCTGCTCAACGCGCTGAAGGTGGTGGGCAAGCCCATCGGCGAGATCAAGCTCGTCACCAGCGGTGCGGGCGCCGCGGCGCTGGCCTGCCTGGGCCTGCTGGTGAAGCTGGGCGTGAAGCGCGAAAACATCTGGGTGACCGACCTGGCTGGCGTGGTCTACGAGGGCCGCACTGAGCTGATGGACGAGGACAAGATCGTCTACGCCCAGCGAACCACGGCGCGCAAGCTGACCGAGGTGATAGCAAGCGCCGACGTCTTCCTGGGCCTGAGCGCCGCCGGCGTGCTGAAGCCCGAGATGGTGGCCAAGATGGCGCCGCAGCCGCTGATCTTTGCGCTGGCCAACCCCACGCCCGAGATCAACCCGGCCGAGGCCAAGGCCGTGCGCCCCGACGCCATCATCGCCACCGGCCGCACCGACTACCCGAACCAGGTCAACAACGTCCTGTGTTTCCCCTACATCTTCCGCGGCGCGCTGGACTGCGGTGCGACGACGGTGACCGACGCGATGGAAATCGCCGCCGTGCACGCCATCGCCGACCTGGCCCAGGCCGAGCAGAGTGAAGTCGTGGCCGCGGCCTATGCCGGCGCCACGCTGAGCTTCGGGCCCGAGTACCTGATTCCCAAGCCCTTCGACCACCGCTTGATGATGATGATCGCGCCGGCCGTGGCGCAGGCCGCGGTGGAATCGGGCGTGGCGCTGCGGCCCATCACCGACCTGGACGCCTACCGCGAAAAGCTCAAGGGTTTCGTCTACGCCTCGGGCACGACGATGAAGCCCATCTTCCAGGCCGCCAAGCGCGCCACGCACAAGCGCGTGGCCTACGCCGAAGGTGAAGAAGAGCGCGTGCTGCGCGCCGTGCAGGTGGTGGTGGACGAAGGCCTCGCGCGGCCCACGCTCATCGGCCGGCCGGCCGTGATCGCGCAGCGCGTCGAGAAGTTCGGCCTGCGCCTGCAGGAAGGCCTGGACTACGACGTCGTCAACGTCGAGCACGACGAGCGCTACCGCGATTTCTGGCAGACCTACCACCAGCTCACCGAACGCAAGGGCGTGAGCGTGCAGATGGCCAAGATCGAGATGCGCCGCCGCCTCACGCTGATCGGCGCGATGATGCTGCGCAAGGGCGAGGTCGACGGCCTGCTCTGCGGCACTTGGGGCACCACGGCCCAGCACCTGCACTACATCGACCAGGTCATCGGCAAGCGCCAAGGCGGCAGCCCGCGCACCGTGCAGGACGTGCAGGTCTACGCCTGCATGAACGGGCTGATGCTGCCGGGCCGGCAGGTGTTCCTGGTGGACACGCACGTGAACGTGGACCCCACGCCCGAAGAACTGTGCGAGATCACGGTGATGGCGGCCGAGGAGATCAGCCGCTTCGGCATCGAGCCCAAGGTGGCCTTGCTCAGCCACTCCAACTTCGGCACCCACGACACCCCCAGCGCCATCAAGATGCGCCGCACGCTGGCGCTGCTGCGCGAGCAGGCGCCGTGGCTCGAGGTGGACGGCGAGATGCATGGCGACCTGGCGCTCGACCCCGCAGCCCGCGCCAAGCTCATGCCCCACAGCACGCTGCACGGCGAGGCCAACCTGCTGGTGCTGCCCAACATCGACGCCGCCAACATCGCCTACAACCTGCTGAAGACGGCGGCCGGTGGCGGCATCGCCATCGGCCCCGTGCTGCTGGGTGCGGACAAGCCGGTGCACGTGCTGACGCCCTCGGCCACGGTGCGCCGCATCGTCAACATGACTGCGCTGACGGTGGCCGACGCCGCCGCTGGCCGCGGCCCCGGCGCTGCCTGACACAGCGCGCGGCGGCATGTGAGCGCCCACTGAGTACCCCTGCCTGCTGCCCCATTCTTGGGCAGCAGCTTGAGTTTTTAGGGGGGTTCCGCTAACATTCTGGTTTGATTTTTCAGGGTAAACCCGTGTTTCGGACCGGTCTGGCCTCGTCGAGCAGTGGGCTGCGGCGAGCGTTGCACAAGTGGGGGGCTGCCGTTGTGGTGGCCGCTGGCTTGGCGTCCGGTGGGCTGGCGTCGAACGCTGTGGCTCGCACCCCTGAGAACCCCTCGCGGGTGCCACCGGTGGCCTTGGTCACCTTGCCGCAAGAGGCGCAAGCCACCCACAAGCTCATCCTTGCGGGCGGGCCGTTTCCTTATTCGAAAGACGGCACGGTGTTCGGCAACCGCGAACGCCTGCTGCCGCTGAACGCCCGGGGCTACTACCGGGAGTACACGGTCAAGACGCCTGGGCTGCGTCACCGGGGAGCCCGCCGCATCGTCTGCGGTGGCACACCACCGACGAAGCCCGATACCTGTTACTACACCAGCGATCACTACGCGAGTTTCCAACGCATCGCCCCATGAACGCCGGTGTCGCCAGTTCTGAAACCTTTACGCCCTTGCCAAGGAGGATCGCGACCATGGAGTTGCAGACCATCCGCTCGAACATCGTGCAGGCCATCCGGGCCTACCGTGTCGACGATCTGATGAAGGCGGCCGACACGGCCGGCCAGCATTTCCTCTACGCCAACCTGTCAGCCGCGCAGTCCAAGCAGGAGGTGCTGGAAGGCATCGCCGAGGCTTTCACTTTCCCGGCGCACTTCGGCAAGAACCTCGATGCCTTGTACGACTGCATGACCGACCTCGTGCACAAGGCCGGCCAGCAGCCGGGCTTCGTGGTCGTGCTGGAGCAGTTGCCCGACAACCCGCGCTTCGACCGCGAAGCGCGTGAGCAGCTGCTGGAGGTGTTCCGCGACGCCGCCGAGTTCTGGGGCGAACGACGAATACCGTTCAGGTGTTTCTATTCTTTTCAGTAGCCCGC
This sequence comes from Rubrivivax sp., assembly GCA_051861265.1. Taxonomy (GTDB): domain Bacteria; phylum Pseudomonadota; class Gammaproteobacteria; order Burkholderiales; family Burkholderiaceae_C; genus Rubrivivax. Next base: position 176,222 of record JBHYDA010000002.1, on the reverse strand, counting down.
TCCCAAGAAACAGGGTCATGGGAGCGGGCTGCTGAGGTGGCCCCGACGACCGCAAGTGCGGCGACTGTCAAACCGGCAGTCAAGGTTGTGCCGAAGAACGGCACCAACCCGAACTTCGGCATGAACATGCCGATGATGAGCAGCGCTTTCGATACCGCTGCCTGGTTGAGTGCAGCCTGACCCCAGGGCTGGCGGCACTCCAACATCAAGGGCTCCCTCGGGAGCCCTCTTTCATGCCTGGGGGAGCTTCGGAGTTCTGGCGAGCGCCAGGTATTCGGCCACCGGCACCTCTTCGGCGCGGCGCTGGAGGTCGAAGTCGACCTCCAGGCCCTGTTGCGCGATCCAGCGTCCCAGCGTCCCGCGCAGGATCTTGCGGCGCTGCGAGAAGGCCACGGCGACCAGTTCGCCCAGACGCGCGCCGTCCACACCGTCATCGGCCGGCAGCGGCTCCATGCGCACGATGGCCGAATCCACGCGGGGCGGCGGGTCGAAGGCCTCGGGCGGCACGTCGAGCACGTTCTCGATGCGGTAGCGCCACTGCAGCATCACGCTCAGGCGGCCGTAGTCCTTGCTGCCCGGTGCAGCCGCCATGCGGTCGACCACCTCTTTCTGCAGCATGAAGTGCTGGTCCTGCACGCGGCCGAAGACGTCCAGCAGGTGGAAGAGGATGGGCGTGCTGATGTTGTAGGGCAGGTTGCCCACCACACGCAGTTTCTGGCCTGCGGCATCGGCCAGCGCGGCGAAATCGACGTTCAGCACGTCGGCCTCGATGACGTTCAGGCCGGCCTGCTTGCGCAGGCGGGCGGCCAGGTCACGGTCGAGTTCGATGACGGTCAGCGCCTGGCAGCGCTGCAGCAGCGGGAAGGTCATCGCGCCCAGGCCGGGGCCGATCTCCACCAGCGCCTGCCCGGGCTGCGGGGCGATGCAGCGCACGATGTCGTCGATGACGGCATCGTCGGTCAGGAAGTGCTGGCCGAAGCGCTTTCGGGCGATGTGTTTCATCGCGCCGCTGCGTAGCTCACGCGGGCAGGGCCGGCGTGCGGTGCCACATCACTGTGGCGGCTCGCGGTACTCGACATAGGCGCGCGAGCGCAGCTCTTTCGTCCAATCGGCATAGGCCTGGTCGAAGCGCTGTTCGCGCAGCACGTTGCGCGCCTGGTCGCGCAGCTGCTTGAGCTCCACCGCCTGTTCGCGGCGTTCCAGCACCTGGATGAGGTGCACGCCGAAACGCGAGACCACGGGGTCGGACAGGCCGTTGATCGGCAGCGCGTTCATCGCCTGCTCGAACTCCGGCACCATGGTGCCCGGTGACGACCAGCCGAGATCGCCCCCGCCAGCGGCCGAGCCGTCTTCGCTGAATTCGCGCGCGATCGCGTCGAAGGTCTTGGTGCCGGCCTCGATCTGGCGGCGGTACTCGGCCAGGCGGCGCGCGGCCACCTCGGCCGTGAGCTGCGGCGAGGTGCGCAGCAGCACGTGGCGCGAACGGGTCTGCTGCACCTGGCCCAGCACCACCTCCTTGCGCGACACCACTTTCAGCAGGTGGAAGCCGGCACCGGTGCGCAGCGGCTGCGCCGTCACCTCGCCAGGCTTCAGCGCCTTGGTGGCTTCGACGAAGGCATCCGGCAGGCGCGAGGCCGGTCGGGCCCCGATGACGCCGCCCTGCGCGCGGTTGGCGTCTTCCGACACCTCGCGGGCCACGGCCTCGAAGGCCTCGCCGCCCTTCACGCGGGCCAGTGCCAATTCGGCCACGGCGCGGCGTGCAGCCACGGTGGCGGCATCGGCGTCTTCGGGCACGGTGACGAGGATCTGCGCCAGGTTGGTCTCTGCGTCGGCGTTGGCCGCGGCGCGCTGCTCTTCGAGGTACTTCTCGACGTCCTCGTCGGCGATCTTGATGCGCTGGTAGACCTCGCGCTCGCGCAGGCGCTCGATCATGATCTGCTCGCGGATGTTGGCGCGGAAGCGGAAGTAATCGGTGCCCTCGGCGGCCAGACGCTGGCGCAGCACCGGCAGCGTGATCTGGTTCTGCGCCGCGATGCTCTGGATGGCGCGATCGACCTCGCCGTCGTCCACGCGCATGCCGCTCTCGCGCGCGTTGCTGATCATCACGCGCTCGTCGATCAGCGCGTCCAGCATCATGCGGCGCAGTTCGGGCTCGGGGGGCAGGCGAGCGCCGCGCGCGGCCTCGGCCTGGGCGCGCTCCATGCGGCGGTCGATCTCGCCGGCCGTCACCAGCTCTTGGTTCACGACCACGGCGATGTAGTCGCCGCTGCGGGTGCGGGCTTGCGCGTGGGCCTCGGCCCAGGGCCCCAGGCCGAAGCACAGCGCTGCCAGGCCGACGCCGAAGCCGAGGCGCAGGGCCTGCGCGGCGGGCCGCAGGCGGAAAAAGGGTTCAGTCATGGACAGGAGCGGTGGGCCGTTCGTCGGCGGATGAGGCCGCGCTGCGCTCGTCGCGCAGCAGGCGGTAACCGGGGATATTGTCCTTCAAGACCCTCAGCGGGTTGGAACCGATGCGCGACAGGCCCACCAGCTCCAGCTGCAGCATCAGCCGCGTGGTGGCTTCGCTGCGGCCGGTGGACAGGCGCTCGGCGACGAAGCGGCCGATCCAGCAGCCGGCGTCGTACTCCAGCCCGAGCACCGAATCGGTGATGCGGCTGTCCTTCAGGCTGTAGTTCACACGCCCCACCGAGTACCAGGTACCGCTGCACGCCTTGCCGCCTTCTTTCGCCTTGCCACCGCCATAGACCGGCCACTGCCAGCCCAGTTCCATCTGCTCGGACAGGCCTCGCGCCAGGCGGTAGGTGGTGCTGACGGTGCGGAAGGGGCCCGGCGAGTAGCGCACGCCGATGATGGAGCGCACCGAGCGCTGGATGTCGGTGCTGTACTGCATGGCGCCGTCCAGCGTCCAGCCGGGCAGCACGCTGGTGCTGCCGAGCAGCAGCGCGTCGCTGAACTTCTGCTCCAGCGGCGCGCCGTCGGGCGAGCCATCGGCTTGTGGCGTGACGCGTTGCGTGCGGAACAGGTAGCGCTGCACCAGGCCCAGGCGCAGCGCTTCGGCGCCGGTGACGGCATCGACGAAGCGGGTGGTGACGCCGGCGGTCAGCGCGTTGGCGTCGTTGACGCGGTCGACGCCCGAGAACTGGTTGTCGGTGTAGATGGAGACGAAGTTGAAGTCCTTGGCCGCTGCGTCGTAGCTGGGCAGCTGGCTTTGCGCGCGGAAGGGCGTGCGCACGTAGAGCAGCCGCGGCTCCAGCGTCTGCAGCAAGGCGCGGCCGAAGGCCGTGGTGCGGCGCTCGAGTTCGAAGCCGGTGTCGACGCTGAGCGTGGGAATCACGCGCCCGGTCCGCTGGAGATCGTTGCGGTAAGCCGCGGCGTTGACGCTCAGGCGCGGCACCAGCCACCAGCCGGGTTCGCGCAGCGCGTGGCTCACATGGCCCAGCAGGTGCACCCGTTCGCCGCCCTGGCGCCCGGCGCGGCTCTCGGTGCCGGTGGGCAGGGTGAAGCGGTTGTATTCGCTTTCCACCGCCAAGTCCCAGCCGTCGCGCCGCCAGCCCAGGCGCACGCCCACTTGCGGCGTGCGCTCGTAGGGCGACACCACCGCAGCGTCCGAACCCTGCAGCACCTGCCAGCGCAAGGCGCGCAGGTAAGCCAGGCCCTGCACCTCGCCGGTCTGCAGCGGCAGCTCCAGTGCCACGCGGCCCGGCAGCAGGCGCGCCGTCAGGCTGCGGCCGGCGTTCGGAAAGTCTTTCCACCACTCGTCGTCGGAAACGCGGACGAGGTCGGCGCTGTAGCGCAGGCCGCCGCCGGTGGCACCCTGGTGCTGCCACTGCAGCGCCTGGCGCGAGCGGCCGGTCAGCCGGTCGTGCGGCAGCCAGTCGAAGTTCACGCTGCCTTCGTCGCGCGGCTCGAGGTAGCGGAATTCGGTGTCCAGGCCCAGGCCGCGCCGCGTGATCAGGCGCGGTGTCAAGGTCGCGTCGCGCTGCGGCGCGATGTTCCAGTACCAGGGCACCGAGAGCTCGACACCGCTGCGGTTGTCGGTATTGATCGAAGGCGGCAGCCAGCCCGACTTGCGTGCGTCCGACAGCGGAAAACTCAGCGCCGGCAGCGCGAGGATGGGCACGTCCAGGAACCGCAGCACGGCGCCTTCGGCCACGCCTTCGTTCTTGTCCAGGTCGAGGCTCACACGGTCGGTGCGCAGCACCCAGGCGGGCTCTTCGGGCTGGTCGCGCGGGCAGCTCGTGTACTCGGCCTTGGTGGCGCGCGAACGTGCGCTGTCCAGGAAATCGATGCGCTCGGCGCGGCCGCCGGCGCCCAGTTGTGTGAACTCGAACTCGGGTGTGAGGAAGTAGCCCTCGAAACGCTGTACCCGAAGCACCAGCTCGGGCCCGGTGTAGATGGCGCCGGCGCGGCTGATGCGCACCTGCCCCTTGGCCGCGGCCTGGTCTTGCGCGGTGTCGTAGGCCAGGCGGTCTGCCTTGATCACGGTGCCGCCGCGGCGGAACTCGACCCGGCCTTCGGCCACGGTCTCCAGGTCGGGCTGGCTGGTGATGCGGTCGGCCTGCAGCACGATGGGCAGCCGCTTGGCGGCTTCGCCGCGCGGCAGCGGCTGCAGCAGGCGGCTGGCTTCCAGCTTCGGGGTTGCGCTGCCGCCGGGGGCCGATGCGGCCGAGGCCGCTGCGCTGGCGGCGGGCGGCGACAGCGGCACAGAGGGCGCCTGCCCACGGGCTGCACCGGCGCCGGCCAGGAGGCCCGCCGCCAGGGCCAGCGGGGTGTAACGCATCGGGTGCAAGAGGGGGGCGGGTGATGCCGTGCCAGACACGGCCGGTTCTTAGAATTCATTATCCATGAGGGGTTTGCAGGCCTCTCGCCGCCCACCCCCTCACTGCGCCTCGGCGCGCGTTGCACCGCTTCATGAATTCACCAGACCCAGCGCGGGCGCCCTTGCAGGCGCTGCTGCAGTTCCAGGCCACGGCTGTCGCCGCGGGCGATGACGCGGGCTCGGCCCCCGAAGACAGCGCCGCTGCGCTGGCGGCCTTTGCCGCGTGGTGCCAGCAGCACGCCCGCGGCCACGCCTGGACCGAGACCGAGCTGGCTTGGTGGGCGCGTGTCTCGCAAGCCCTGCTGCAGAGCGAGGCGGCGCAGCCCGTGGTGCCGCTGCAGCACGGCGCCGGCCGCGGGCCGCTGGTGCACGACATCGCGCTGTTGCTGCGCGCCGAGGGCGTGCAGGACGACGAAGCCGTCGAGCTCGACCTCGCCATCCGCTGGTGGGAAGGCGCGCGCCGCGCCGGCCTGCCGGTCGACCCCGACTTCGGCGCCTGCTGGCAGGCCATCGAATGGACGGCCTTGCAGCAGCACCTGCAGCGCCTGTCGGCCGGCGCGGGGGAGGCCGAAGCGCGGCTGCTCGCGGCCGTGGCCAAGGTGGCCCTGCGCTACAGCCCGCTGAAGCCGCTGCTGCGCCTGCTGCCGGCCCAGCCCGGGGGCGAGGTGGGCGCGGGTTACACCTTCTAGCCCGCCAATGAAAAGGGCGCGGCGGCCCCGGAAGGCCCCGCGCCCCGCACACACCGCAAGGGTGTGATTACTTCGGCAGCACCACGGTGTCGATGACGTGGATGACGCCGTTGTCGGCCACGATGTCGGTCTTCACGACCTTGGCGTTGTCGACCGTCACGCCGCCCTTCGTGCCGATGGTCAGCGAGCTGCCCTGCACGGTCTTGACCTGGCCGGCCTTGACGTCCTTGGCCATCACCTTGCCCGGCACGACGTGGTAAGTCAGCACGGCGGTGAGCTTGGCCTTGTCCTTCAGCAGCGCGTCGAGGTCGGCCTTGGGGATCTTGGCGAAGGCTTCGTCGGTGGGCGCGAACACGGTGAAGGGGCCTTTGCCCTTGAGCGTGTCCACCAGGCCGGCGGCCTGCAGCGCGGCAGCCAGGGTCTTGAAGCTGCCGGCCGCGACGGCGGTGTCGACGATGTCCTTGGCTTGCACGGCCAGGGTGCTGGCGGCCAGGGCGGCGGCGATGAGGATCTTCTTCATGGTGACTTCTCTTTCAGGGTTGAACAACGAACAGAACAGTGAAAAAACCGGCGGCCCGCTTCACGGCGCCGGGAGGATGACCTTGTCGATGACGTGAATGACACCGTTGCTGGTGAGCACGTCGGTGCCGGTGATGTTCGAGCGGCGGCCGCGTGCGTCGGTGATGGCCAGCGCGCTGTTGACGGTGAAGCTGCCGCCCTGCACCGTGGTGATGGCGGGGCCCACGGGCACGCCGGCCCTCAGCACGCGGCCGGGCACCACGTGGTAGGTCAGAACCTGGGTCAGAAGCGCCGTGTTGGCCAGCAGCGCTTCTTTCGTGACGCCCAGTTCGGTCAGCAGCGAGGCGAAAGCCGCATTGGTGGGCGCGAACACCGTGAATGGCCCGGTGCCCGACAGCGTGCCCTGCAGGTTGGCCGCGACCACGGCCTCCACCAGGATGCTGAACTCGGGTGCCGAGGCGATGGCCGTCTCGACGATGTTGCGGTTGGCCGGCAGCAGCACCTTGTCGATGGCGTGGATGACGCCGTTGCTGGTGCGCATGTCGGTGGCGGTGATGTTGGCCTTGCGGTTGCGGCCGTCGTTGACCACCAGCGCGCCGCTGACGGCATCCACCTTGAAGATGCCACCGGCCAGCGGCGTGATGGCCTGGCCCGCCGGCACCTGGGCGCGCAACACCTGGCCCCCCAGCACGTGGTACTGCAACACGGCGGTGAGCAGCGGCACGTCGGCCAGCAGCTGCGCCTTGGTCAGGCCCAACTCGGTGAGCAGGCTCGCGAAGGCGGCGTTGGTCGGCGCGAACACCGTGAACGGGCCGGTGCCCGAGAGCGTGCCCTGCAGGTTGGCCGCCACCACCGCTTCCACGAGGATGCTGAACTGCGGCAGCGCCTGCGCCTGGGTGACGATGTTGCGCTGCGTGCTCAGCGTGATGTCGGCCGGCAGGATGACCCGGTCGACGACGTGAATCACGCCGTTGCTGGTGAGCACGTCGGTGGCCGTGATGTTGGCCGTGCGCGAGCGGCGATCGGTGATGGCCAGTGAGGCATTGACGGTCAGGGTCTCACCGTTGACGGTGGTGACGGCCGGGCCCACCGGCACGTCGGCGCGCAGCACGCGGCCGGGCACCACGTGGTAGGTCAGCACCTTGCTCAGCAGGGCGGTGTCGGCGAAGAGCGCTTCCTTGCTGGTGCCCAGCTCTGTGAGCAGCGCGGCGAAGGCGGCGTTGGTCGGCGCGAACACCGTGAAGGGGCCGGTGCCCGAGAGCGTGCCCTGCAGGTTGGCCGCGACCACGGCTTCCACCAGGATGCTGAACTCGGGCGCCGAGGCGATGGCCGTCTCGACGATGTTGCGGTTGGCCGGCAGCAGCACCTTGTCGATGACGTGGATCACGCCGTTGGCGGCGCTGATGTCGGTGCTGGTGATGGTGGCGGTGCGGTTGCGGCCGTCGGTGATGACGAGTGCACCGCTTCGGTTGTCCACCTTGAAGATGCCGCCGGCCAGCGGCGTGATGGCGCGGCCCAGCGGCACGTCGGCGCGCCGCACGCGGCTGCCGAGCACGTGGTACTGCAGCACGGCGGTGAGCAGCGGCTTGTTGGCCAACAGTTGGGCCTTGGTGAGGCCCAGTTCGGTGAGCAGGGCGTTGAAGGCGTCGTTGGTGGGCGCGAACACCGTCAGCGGGCCCGGCGCCGAAAGCGCCGTGGCCAGGTCGGCAGCGACCACGGCTTCGGCCAGCACCGTGAAGCGGCTGTCGGTCTGCGCGATCTGAACGATGTTCTGGGGTGGGTCGAGCGTGATCTCGTCGCTGCCGCCACAAGCGGCCAGCGTCGACACCATCGCCAGCGCAAAGAGGCGGCGTGTCCAGTGTTGCATCGGGGTTCTCCGGCTTTGGAATTTGGGCGGCGTGGTGCCGCGCCGCAGGGTTCTTGAACTGCGGCGGCCGGAGTGTGAACTGATCAGTTCACATTTACAACTGTATGGTTTTGTTGTAACGGATTGGTCACAACTGTGGGCCTGGATCATCCGGCCGCAGGCAGCGGCCCGGTCCAGGGCGTGGCGCAGCCGGCGGCCTGCAGCCAGGGGTCGCGGTCTTCGCCGCCGAAGATCTGCAGCAGGAAGTCGAGAAACACGCGGGTGCGCGCCGGCAGGTAGCGGCGCGAGGGCATGCCGGCCCACAGCGTGATGTCGAAGAGCCGCCACTCGGGCAGCACCCGTTCCAGCGCGTGTTCGAGCAGGGCGTCTTCGATCACGTAGCTCGGCAGGCCGGCGATGCCCAGGCCCGAGAGCACCGCGGCGTACATGGTGTCGATGTGCGTGGTGGACAGCGCCGGGCGCGACAGCATCGGCACCTCCACGCTCTGCACTTGGCCGTTCATCGGCCCGCTGAAGAAGGTGAGGTTGCGCTGCTGCATCACCAGCGGCGGCACCACGGCCTCGTGCTCGTTGAGCTCCAGCGGGTGCTGCGGGCGCCCGCGGCGGTCGAGGTAGTCGGGCGAGGCGCACACCACCACTTCGCTGCGCGCCAGGCGGCGTGCGATGAAGTCGCCATTGGGCAGCTCGCGGCTGGCGAAGATGGTGATGTCGTAGCTGTCGTCGATGGTGTCCACCGGGCCTGGCGAGACGATCTCCAGCGTCACCTGCGGATACTGCGCCTGGAAGCGCGGCATGTGCTTGGCCAGCTGGTGCACGGCGACGGCCGGCGGGCACAGCAGGCGCAGGTGGCCGCGCGGCAGCAGCGTGGCGTCGGCGGCGATGGCGGCGGCTTCGTCCACTTCCGCGAGGATGCCGCGCACCTTGTCGAGGTAACGCTCGCCCACTTCCGTGAGCGACAGGCGGCGCGTGGTGCGCGTCAGCAGGCGCGCGCCGAGGTGCTGCTCCAGCTCGGCCACCAGGCGCGTGACGACGGGCGGCGCCATGTCCAGCGAGCGCGCAGCCTTGGCGAAGCCCCCGTCGTCGACAACGCGGGCAAAAACGCGCATGGCGCGCAGCTGGTCCATGGTGGGGCTCTCCTGCAGCTCGAGCCTGCATTCTTGCGGCATCGGCGCTGTTCAGGGGGCACTGCCACAATCGATCGCACCCATGTTCGCCTTCTTCGAAACCCGCATCCGTCCCACCGCCCGCCCAGGCAGCGCCCCGCCTGCGGGGCTGATGGCCTTCTACTGGCACTACGTGCGTCAGACCAAGGGCCTGTTCGGCGCGATGTTCTTCACCGGGCTGCTGGTGGCGCTGATCGACACGCTGATCCCTGTGTTCATCGGCAAGCTGGTGCGGCTGATGCAGGCCAGCGACCGCGCGGCCGCGCTGGCCGACGCCATGCCGATGCTCATCGCGATGGCGCTGCTGATCTTGCTGGGCCGGCCCTTCGCGCTGATGCTCGACAGCCTGGTGCGCAACAACGCCGTGGTGCCCGGCGTCACCAGCCTGATCCGCTGGCAGAGCCACTGGCACGTGGTGCGCCAGAGCTGGCCTTTCTTCCAGAACGATTTCGCCGGCCGCATCGCCAACCGCGTGATGCAGACCAGCAATGCGCTGCGCGACTGCGTGGTGAGCTCCATCCGCGCGGTCTGGTACATCCTGGTCTACGGTCTCTCGGCCACGGTGCTGATGAGCATGGCCGATTGGCGCCTGGCCATCCCCACGGCGCTGTGGTTTGCAGGCTATGTGTTCTTCCTGCGCCACTTCGTGCCCAGGATGCGCGACCTGGCCAAGACCAGCAGCGAACTGCGCAGCATGGTGATGGGCCGCGTGGTGGACAGCTACACCAACATCCTCACGGTGAAGCTCTTCGCGCGCTCGAAGGACGAAGACAACTACGTGCGCGAGGTGATCGACGAGCACACCGGCGCCATCCAGGCGCACATGCGCCTGATCACCACCTTCATGACTACGCTCTCGGCGCTGAACGCGATGCTGCTGGTCAGCACCGCGGCCATCGGCATCATGCTGTGGGGACAGGAGCAGATCGACGCCGGCGCCGTGGCCACCGCGCTGCCGCTGGCCTGGACGATCGCCAACGTGGCGGGCTGGGTGAGCTGGGAGGTGACGGGCATCTTCGAGAACATCGGCGTGGTGCAGGAAGGGATGGAGACCATCGCCGTGCCGCACGGCATGGACGACGCGCCCGCCGCGCGCGAACTGGTGGTGAAGGCAGCGCCCGCAGGCGGCGAGGTGCGTTTCGAGCACCTCACCTTCACCTACGGCCGCACCGATGGCAAGAAGGTGCTCGACGACCTGAACCTCGTCATCCGCCCCGGTGAGCGCGTGGGCCTGATCGGCCGCAGCGGCGCGGGCAAGAGCACGCTGGTGAACCTGCTGCTGCGCTTCCATGACCTGGAGGCAGGCAGCCTGCGCATCGACGGCCACGACGTGCGTGAACTCACGCAGGAAAGCCTGCGCGCGGCCATCGGCATGGTCACGCAGGACACCTCGCTGCTGCACCGGAGCATCGCCGCCAACATCGGCTATGGCCGGCCGGGCGCGAGCATGGACGAGATCGTCGCCGCGGCGAAGAAGGCGCAGGCCCACGAGTTCATCCTGCAGTTGCAGGACTGGAAGGGCCGCACCGGCTACGAGGCCCACGTGGGCGAGCGCGGCGTCAAGCTCAGCGGCGGGCAGCGCCAGCGCATCGCCATCGCGCGCGTGGTGCTGAAGGACGCGCCCATCCTCGTGCTGGACGAAGCCACCAGCGCGCTGGACAGCGAGGTCGAGCTGGCCATCCAGACGCAGCTGCTCGGGTTGATGGAAGGCAAGACGGTGATCGCCATCGCCCACCGCCTCTCCACCATCGCCCGCATGGACCGGCTCATCGTGCTGGAGCAGGGGCGCATCGTGGAGCAGGGCAGCCACGCCGAACTGCTGGCGCAGAACGGCCACTACGCGAAATTGTGGGCACACCAGAGCGGTGGCTTCCTGCTGGAAGACCTGCCGGCCGCCTGAGCAACGAGAATTCGCGCCGCCATGGAAATCATCAGCTTTCTCATCGACTTCATCCTGAACGTCGACGACCACCTCGCGGCTTTCGTGCAGGCCTACGGCGCCTGGGTCTATGCGCTGCTCTTCCTCATCATCTTCGTCGAGACGGGGCTGGTGGTGATGCCCTTCCTGCCCGGCGACAGCCTGCTCTTCGTGGTGGGCGCACTCTGCGGGCTGGGGCTGATGAGCCTGCCCTTGGCCATGGTGCTGCTGACGTTGGCGGCCATCCTCGGCGACCAGACCAACTACACCATCGGCCGCTACTTCGGGCCCAAGGTCTTCAGCTGGCCCAACTCGCGCTGGTTCAACCGCGCGGCCTTCGACCGCACGCACGCGTTCTATGAGAAGTACGGCGGCATCACCATCGTGGTGGCGCGTTTCGCGCCCTTCCTGCGCACCTTCGCGCCCTTCGTGGCCGGCGTGGGCGAGATGACGCGCAGCAAGTTCACGCTTTACAACGTCGGCGGCGGCATCCTGTGGGTGTGCGGCCTCACGCTGGCGGGCTATCTCTTCGGCAACCTGCCCTGGGTGCAGAAGAACCTGTCGATGATCATCTGGGCGATGATCCTCATCCCTGGCCTGCTGGTGATCTTCGGCGCCTGGAAGGCCAGCCGCCAGAAGTCGGCCGAAGGCACGGCGGCCTGAGGCACTCAAGAAGCGCTCAAGAGACTTTCAAGTCGCCCCAAAAGAAAACCCCGCGAGCCTGCGCCCGCGGGGTTTCGTCTTTCAGCGCAGGCCGGGCCTGGTGGCCCGGCTGCGACCGGCGTTTCAGTCTTGCCGGCGACGGCGGGCTGCAGCGCCCACCACGGCCAGCAGGCCCAGGCCCATCAGCGCGTAGGTACCGGGCTCGGGGATCGCGCCCACGTTGCCCAGGGTGATGCCGCCGGCCGTCCAGTTGGCATCGGCAGCGCCTTCGACGTCGTCGAAGCTCTCGTAGAACTCGACGAACAGCAGGCCGTCGGTACCGACGTTGAAGGACAGGCCGAATTCCGACAGCAGCGCGCTGTCAGCGTAGGTGCCGGTGCCCGGGTTGTCTTCACCGAAACCAGCGGTCAGCACCACGCCGTCGCCGTTGGAGTTCAGGAAGGAGATCGTGGCTTCCGACAGCCAGCTCGCACCCACCGTGGCCAGCGAAAGGTTGTAGGCGATGGCGTCCACCAGCGCGCCGGGCGCGAGGTTGAAGGTCAGCACGGTGTTGCCGACTGCAGCCGGGCCGTCGAAGCTGGCCACGCCGGCGGCGTTGATGAACAGGTCGCTCATCTGCACCGGAGCTGCCGCGCTGGGGTTGACCGGCGCGAAGGCGCTGCCACCGCCGCCCGAGGCCTTGGTGAAGGTGCCGGTGATCGGCTTGACGGTGGTCTGCGCTTGGGCGCTGCCAAAGGCCACGCTCGCCAGCACCATGGCGGCGCCGGCGACAGTGCGCACGGCCCATTGATTCAAAGACATCGAAAACCTCCTGGATGGACACTCGGCCGCGGCCGCCCAACGCTGACGCAGACCCACACCCCTAATCTGACAGGCGCCCCGTGCCTTGACAAGGCGAAACGGGCGGTTGAATCGAAAAGGCCCCTCATGCGAGGGGCCTTCGATCGCGGGCCTTTGGCCGCTCAGGGGCAGGCGGTGATCACCTGCGCCACCGAGGCCGTGAGCTTCTTGCCGTAGGGCACGTGCAGGAACTCGTTGGGGCCGTGGGCGTTGCTCTTCGGGCCCAGCACGCCGCAGACCATCATCTGCGCCTTCGGGAAGCCCTTCTGCAGCATGCTCATCAGTGGGATGGTGCCGCCCTGGCCGATGTAGCCGACCGGCGCGCCGAAGTGCGCGTTCGAGGCGCGGTTCATCGCGTCTTCCAGCCAGGGCGACAGCTCGGGTGCGTTCCAGCCCGTGGCGCCCAGGGCGCCGGCACGGCCGTCGGGGTGGAAGGTGACCTTGGCGTTGTAGGGCGCGTTGTCTTCCAGCAGCGTCTTCAGCGCGACGCTGGCCTCGTGCCCGTCCACCAGCGGCGGCAGGCGCAGGCTCAGCTTGAAGGCGGTGTAGGGGCGCAGCACGTTGCCGGCGTTTTTCAGCTCGGGGAAGCCGTCCACGCCCGTCACGCTGAGCGTGGGCCGCCAGGTGCGGTTGAGCAGGCCTTCCACGGGGTCGGTGGTGGTGGGCAGCACGGCGCCGCCGTCGGCACCGCAGGCCCAGGGCATGCGCTTCCAGACCTCGTCACCGAGGATGGCCGCCGTGGCCTGCGCCTGCGCCAGGCGCGAGGCCGGCAGCTGGCAATGGAAGCTCTCGGGCAGCAGGCGGCCCGTCTTGCTGTCCTCCAGGCGGTCGAGCACCTGGCGCAGCACGCGGAAGCTGCTGGGCACCAGGCCCGAGGCGTCGCCGCTGTGGATGCCCTCGGTGAGGATCTCCACCTTCAGCACGCCGCTGACCATGCCGCGCAGGCTGGTGGTGAGCCAGAGCTGGTCGTAGTTGCCGGCGCCGCTGTCCAGGCAGACGACGAGGCTCACGTTGCCCAGGCGGTTGCCGAGTGCGGCGATGTAGGCCGGCAGGTCGTGGCTGCCGCTTTCTTCGCAGCTTTCGATCAGGCCCACGCAGCGGGGGTGCGGCAGGCCTTGGGCGTGCAGCGCTTCCAGCGCGGTGACGGCGGCGTAGACCGCGTAGCCGTCGTCGGCGCCGCCGCGGCCGTAGAGCAGGCCGTTCTCGTACTTGGGCGTCCAGGGGCCGAGGTCTTTGCGCCAGCCGCTGAACTCGGGCTGCTTGTCGAGGTGGCCGTAGAGCAGCACGGTGTCGCCGCTGGCCGTGCGGCCTGCGGTGCCGCCGCTGGCGGGCACTTCGAAGAAGATCACCGGCGTGCGGCCTTCGATGCGGATGACCTCCAGCTTCAGGCCCGGCAGCTTGCGGCCTTCCACCCAGGCGGCGGCGTCGCGCACGACGCGGTCGACATAACCGTTCTTCGCCCAGTCGGCGTCGAACATCGGGCTCTTGGCGGGCACGCCGATGTAGTCGGTGAGCGCCGGCACGATGCGCTGGTCCCAGGCTTCGTCGCTGAACTGGGCCAGCGCAGCCAGGGCGGCGGATTCTTCGGCTCGGGTGGGGGCGTTCATGGAGGTTCTCCGCGGCGGTGAAGCAGCCAGTTTAGGCCGGTGCGGGGGCTGACAGCGCGCCCAGCCAGGCCAGCAGCCGTGCTTCGACATCGGCGTGCTCGGGCTCGTTGAAGATCTCGTGGAATAGCGCCGGGTAGCCCTGGGCCTGCACCACGCCCGGCGGCGCCGCAGCGGCGAAGCGGGCACTGCCTTCCGGGCGCACGCAGCGGTCGGCCCCGGCCCACAGCAGCAGCGTGGGCGTGCGCCAGTGCGTGGCCAGGCGGCGCAGCTCCGCGCCTTCGCTGACGATGAAATGCAGCAGGCGGGGCGTGATGCGGTCGTGCACCAGCGGGTCGGTCTCGTAGGCGCGCACCACGGCGGGGTCGCGGCTCAGCCACGCCGCCTGCAGGCCGTTGGACAGGGCCAGCGCCGGCATCAGCGGGCGCAGCACGGCCAGCAGAGCGCGCTGCGGCCAGCCCAGGCCGATGTCCAGCGCCGGGCTGCTGAGCACCAGGCCGGTCATCTCGCGGTACCAGGGCCGTGGGCGCTGCATCAGGCCTTCGGCGACGAAGCGCGCAGCGATCAGCCCGCCCAGGCTGTGGCCCAGCAGCACGTGGCGCGGGCCGGTTCCGGCGGGCGTGGCACGCACGGCGTCGATGGCCAGCGCCAGATCGGGCAGCAGGGCAGGCTGCAAGGGCAGCGTACCGCGTGCGCCGCTGCTTCGGCCGTGGCCGCGGTGGTCGTGCCCGGCCACGTGCCAGCCCGCGGCGTTGAGCCGGTGCGCCAGGGCTTCGTAGCGACCGACGTGTTCACCGAGACCGTGCACGATTTGCACCGTGCCCTGCAGCGGCCCGGCGGCCGCGTTGGCCGGCCAGTGCTGCAGGTGCAGGCGCTGGCCATCGGGCGTGGGCAGCAGGTGCGGCGTGGGCGTGGGGGCGCCAGACATGGGCGGGCTCTCGGCGAGGGGGTGCATCAGTGTAGGCAAGCGCGCTTCATGTGCCGGGGCCCGTCAAAACTGCGCAAATTTGATAGCCCGGAGGAAATGCTACTTCGGTTAGATTCTGTAAGCATCATTTCCATCGATTGAGCGCCTCGCCCGCGCCCTGACGCCCATGCCCCGCACCAGCCTCCTCCAGTTTGCCGAGCACTGCCGTTTCAGCCAGTTGCGCCTGTTCGCCGGTGAAGTGCTCTACACCGAGGGCATGCCGGCCTCGAGCCTGTACGTGGTGAAGGACGGTGAGATCGATCTCTTCCTCGTGCGCGACGAGAAGCGCACCGTGGTGGAGACCTTGGGCAAGGGCCAGTGCTTCGGCGTCGAACCGCACTTGGGCAAGCCCACCCGGTTGCAGGGTGCCGTGGCACGCCGCTACTGCGAGCTCTACGTCATCGACCTGGGCGTGATGGGCCAGGCCGTGGGCTTGAGCCCCGACCTCGTGCAGGGCCTGCTGCACACGATGTCCGAGCGCCTGACGGTCGCCCACGGGCTGATCGCCAGCCGCGTGAACCACCAGCCCGACCTCCAGCTCTACGCGCAACTGCTGTACCTGATGGGCGCGGCCGAGGTGGGCAAGTCCGCGGTGCACGGCCGCAGCGCCAGCGCCGGCGGCACGGTGGTGCTGGCGCGCCCGCTGCTGCAGGACGTGATGGCCCAGGCCCGGGTGATGTTCGGCCACGCCGACCGCCACATCCGCGCCTGCCTGGAAAAGCTGGTGAACCTGCACCTCGTGCGCATCGACGACGAGCGCGGCACGGGCAAGCAGGTGATCTTCGCGCCGCGCGACATCGTGGCGCAGGTGCGCAAGTGTCTGGCGCAGGCCGAAGGCGCGGGCGAGAAGCAGACGCACGAGTACATCGGCGTGGGCGAGTTCGCGCAGATGGTGGACGTGGACCGCAGCACGCTGCTGCGCAAGCTGGCCAGCGGCGAGTTCGCCGAAGACGTGTTCACCTTCCGGCGCAGCGAGATCGTGCGCCTGCTGGATGAAAAGGGCCGGCGCTACTTCGTCGAGCGCCGCATGAAATCGCCGGCCGAGTTCACCGACGTCACCGACATCGAATTCGCCGACGCCAAGGCCGTGCATGCCGTGGTGGCGAAGATGGACACCTACGACCTGGCCAAGGTGCTGTCGACCCTGGACGAGGGCCCGGTGCGCAACAAGGTGCTCGGCGCCTTGTCACGCCGCCGGCGCGACGACGTGGAGAGCGACCTGCGCGATCTGGGGCCTGTCGACCCCGTGGAAGCGCAGCTGCTGGGGCAAGCGCTGGTGAAGGAGCTGAAGTCGGCGATGCTCGAAGCGGCCTGAGGGGCAGCAGGAGGGGCGGCCGCCGGGCGGCGCGTCCTCAGAGCGTGAAGTCGTAGTCGATGGTCAGCGGCGCGTGGTCGCTGAAGCGTTGGGCCTTGTGGATGTGGGCGGCGCGGGCCTTCGCTGCCAGGCCGGGCGTGGCGAGGTGGTAGTCGATGCGCCAGCCCACGTTCTTCGCCCAGGCCTGGCCGCGATTGCTCCACCACGTGTAGCTCTCGTCGGTGGTGTCGGGGTGCAGTTGGCGGTACACATCCACCAGCCCGACTTCGCCCAGCAGGCGTGTCATCCAGGCCCGTTCTTCGGGCAGGAAGCCGCTGTTCTTCTGGTTGCTCCTCCAGTTCTTGAGGTCGGCCTCGCGATGCGCGATGTTGACGTCGCCCACGAGGATGAACTCGCGTTCCTGCTTCAGCCGCATCAGGTGCGGGAAGATCAGCGCCAGGAAGCGGAACTTGGCTTGCTGGCGCTCCTCGCTGCTGCTGCCGCTGGGGAAGTAGCAACTGATGATGGAGAGCTTGCGCTTGGCGGTGTCGTAGCGCGCCTCGACCCAGCGGCCTTCGGCGTCGAACTCCGGGTTGCCGAAACCGGTGATGACCTCGCGCGGTTTCTTCTTCAGGTACAGGCCCACGCCCGAGTAACCCTTCTTTTCGGCGCAATGAAAATGGCCCGTCATTCCGGCGATGGATTCGAGGCTGCCGGCGATGTCGGCGTGGTGGGCCTTGAGCTCCTGCACCCCCATACAATCTGCGGCCGCGCTTTCGGCCCAGTCTTGCAGGCCCTTGTTGGCCGCTGAACGGATGCCGTTCACGTTCAACGAGATCAGTCGGAAGCCCAAACTCCACTCCTTTTGAAGACCATGCCGAACGACACCTCCCCCCCGCTGGCGCAGGAATTCGTGTCGTTCGCCGTGCAGGCCGGTGTGCTGCGCTTCGGTGAGTTCAAGACCAAGGCGGGGCGGCTGTCGCCGTACTTCTTCAACGCCGGCCTGTTCGACGACGGCGCCAAACTGGGCCACCTTGCGGAATTCTATGCACGCCGCCTCATCGACAGCGGCCTGCAGTTCGACATGATCTTCGGCCCCGCCTACAAGGGCATCACGCTGGCCGCCGCGCTGTCGGTGGAACTGGCGCGCCACGGCCGCAACGTGCCGTTCGCCTACAACCGCAAGGAAGCGAAAGACCACGGCGAAGGCGGCACGCTTGTCGGCGCGAAGGTGGCCGGCCGCGTTCTCATCGTCGATGACGTCATTTCAGCGGGCACTTCGGTGCGCGAATCCATCGCGATGATCACGGCCGCCGGCGGCACGCCCGCTGGCGTGGCCATCGCGCTCGACCGGCAGGAGCGCGCCACCGACGCGCAGGGGCAGGAAGTGCCCTGGAGCGCCGTGCAGTACGTTTCGGGCGAGTTGAAACTGCCTGTGGTGGCGATAGCCACGCTGCAGGACTTGCTTCAGTATCTGCATGCCCATGCCGATACGCCCCTGAGCGCCTACGCTGCCCCGGTGCAGGCCTACCGCGAACGCTACGGAATCTGAATGCGCCGAGCCCCGATCTGCCAACCCCTGCCTCGCCTGGCCCTGCTGCTGGCGGCGGGCGTGAGCGCGGGCGCGGCCCTGGCGCAGCCCGCGCCACCGGTGGCCGGCATCTACACCTGCATTGACGACAAGGGGCGGCGGCTCACCGCCGACCGGCCCATCGCCGAGTGCTCGGCCAAGGAACAGCACATCCTCAACCGCGACGGCTCCTTGCGCAAGGTGATCCCGCCCACGCTCACCGCCGAAGAGCGGGCCGAGAAGGAAGCGAAGGAGCGGGCCGAGAAGGAAGCCAAGGCCGCCGCGGCCGACGCTGTGCGGCGTGACCGCAACCTGATGGCACGCTTCCCGAACGAAGCCGCGCACCAGCGTGCGCGCGAGAACGCCCTCGACACCGTGCGCCTGGCGATGAAGGCCACCGAACTCCGCCTGCGCGGGCTGGCTGCGGAACGCAAGCCCTTGCTGGACGAAGCCGAGTTCTACCAGGGCAAGCCCTTGCCGCCGCGGCTGAAGTCGCAGATCGACGCCAACGACGCCGCCGTGGAAGCGCAACGGGGCGCCACCTCCACGCAGCAGGCCGAGCTGGAGCGCATCAACCGGCTCTATGACGCCGAGCTCGAACGCCTGCGCCGCCTGTGGAGTGGCGCGCCCGCGGGATCGCTCGGCCCCATGCCGCCCACACCGACCACGCCTGCCGCCCCCAAGCCGGCCAGCCGCTGAGCAGCCGGCGCTGCGCCGGCCGCTTCAGCCCAGGCGTTGGCGCAGCAGTTCGCCGGCCTGCGCCGGGTTGGCCTTGCCCTTGCTGGCCTTCATCACCTGGCCGACCAGGGCATTGAAGGCCTTCTCCTTGCCGGCGCGGAACTCGTCCACGCTCTTGGCGTTGGCCGCGATCACCTCGTCGACGATGGCCAGCAGCGCGCTGCTGTCGTTCATCTGCTTCAGGCCCTGGGCTTCGATGACGGCGTCGACATCGGTCTGCGTGCCTGACCACAGCAGCTCGAAGACCTGGCGTGCGCCGTTGTTCGAAATGGTGCTGTCGGCCACGCGGCGGATCAGCGCGGCCAGTGTGGCCGGCTGCAGCGTGGCGCCGTCGATGCCGCGGCCCTCGGTGTTCAGGCGCTTGCTCACCTCGCCCATCAGCCAGTTGGCCGCGAGCTTCGCCCCGACGGCCCGAGACGGGCCGTCCTTGCTGCCCACGCAGCCGTCGCGCACGGCCTCGTAGAACTTCGCGAAGGCCAGGCTCTGCGTCATCAGCGCGGCGTCGGCCTCGGGCAGACCGTCCTCGCGCACGAAGCGCTCGGCCATCGCTGCGGGCAGCTCGGGCATCGCGGCCTTCACGCGCGCCACCCACTCGGGTGAAATCACCAGCGGCGGCAGGTCGGGGTCGGGGAAGTAGCGGTAATCGGCCGCGTCTTCCTTGCTGCGCATGGCGCGCGTCTCGCCCGTGTCGGGGTTGAAGAGCACCGTGGCCTGTTCGATGGGCAGGCCGTCTTCGACGCGGTCGATCTGCCACTGCACCTCGAAATCGACCGCCTGTTGCAGGAAGCGGAAGCTGTTGAGGTTCTTGATCTCGCGCCGCGTGCCGAAGGGCGCCCCGGGCTTGCGCACGCTGACGTTGGCGTCGCAGCGGAAGCTGCCTTCCTGCATGTTGCCGTCGCAGATGCCCAGCCACACCACCAGCGTGTGCAGGGCCTTGGCGTACTCCACGGCCTCGGCGCTGCTGCGCATGTCGGGCTCGGAGACGATCTCCAGCAGCGGCGTGCCGGCGCGGTTCAGGTCGATGCCGGTCTGGCCCTGGTAGTCTTCGTGCAGGCTCTTGCCTGCGTCTTCTTCCAGGTGCGCGCGCGTCAGACGCACGGTCTTCTTCAGGCCGTTCAGCACGAACTCGACCTTGCCGCCTTGCACGACCGGGATCTCGTACTGGCTGATCTGGTAGCCCTTGGGCAGGTCAGGGTAGAAGTAGTTCTTGCGCGCGAAGATGGACAGCGGCGCCACCTTGGCGTGCACCGCCAGGCCGAACTGGATGGCGCGTTCCACCGCGCCCTTGTTCATCACCGGCAGCGTGCCGGGCAGCGCCAGGTCGACGGCGCAGGCCTGGGTGTTGGGCGCGGCGCCGAACTGGGTGGCAGCGCCGCTGAAGATCTTGCTGGCGGTGGAGAGTTGGGCGTGCGTTTCCAGGCCGATGACGACCTCGTAGCCGCGGATCAGGGCGGGCGCGCTCACAGGGTGGGTTCCTTCAGGTGCCAGTCGGTGGCTTGCTGCAGCGCATGCGCGGTGTGCAGCAGGCGGCCTTCTTCAAAGTAGTTGCCGATGAGTTGCAGGCCGACCGGCAGCCCGCCTTCGCCAAAGCCCGCCGGTACGCTCATCCCCGGCAGGCCGGCCAGGCTGCCGGGCAGCGTGAAGATGTCGGCCAGGTAGTCCTGAAGCGGGTTGCGCTGCTGGCCCAGGGCCCAGGCCACCGTGGGCGCCACGGGGCCGGCGATCACGTCGCAGTGCTGGAAGCAGGCCTGGAAGTCGTCGGCGATCATGCGGCGCAGCTTCTGCGCCTGCAGGTAGTAGGCGTCGTAGTAGCCGTGGCTGAGCACGTAGGTGCCGATCATGATGCGGCGCTTCACCTCGGGCCCGAAGCCCTCGGCGCGCGTCTTCTTGTACATGTCGAGCAGATCGCCGTGCTGCGCGGCGCGGTGGCCGAACTTCACGCCGTCGAAGCGGCTCAGGTTGCTGCTGGCCTCGGCCGGTGCGATGAGGTAGTACACGGGGATCGAGAGCTCGGTGCGCGGCAGGCTCACGTCCACGAGCGTGGCGCCCAGCTTTTCCAGTTCGGCCAGCGCGCCACGCACCGCGCCGTTCACATCGGCGGCCAGCGCGGCTGGGAAGAACTCCTTGGGCAGGCCGATGCGCAGGCCCTGCAGCGGCTTGCTGGCGCTGGCGCCCTCGCGCGGCTGCAGCATCTGCGCGCGGAAGTCTTGCGGTGGGCGTTCGGCGCTGGTGGCGTCGCGCTCGTCGAAGCCGCTCATGGCCGAGAGCAGCACCGCGCAGTCTTCGGCCGAACGCGCCATCGGGCCGGCCTGGTCCAGGCTGCTGGCGAAGGCCACCATGCCGTAGCGGCTGCACACCCCGTAGGTCGGCTTGATGCCGGTGATGCCGGTGAAGCTGGCGGGCTGGCGGATGGAGCCGCCGGTGTCGGTGCCGGTGGCCGCCGGCACCAGGCGCGCGGCCACGGCGGTGGCGCTGCCGCCCGAACTGCCGCCGGGCACGCGCGCGGTGTCCCAGGGGTTGCGTGCGGGGCCGTAGGCGCTGTTCTCGTTGGCCGAGCCCATCGCGAACTCGTCGCAGTTCAGCTTGCCCAGGGTCACCGTGCCAGCGGCCACGAGTCGCGCCACCACGGTGGCGTCGAAGGGGCTGGCGTAGCCCTTCAGCATCTGGCTGCCGGCGGTGGTGGCCAGGCCGCTGCGCGCGAAATCGGTGACGAAGATGTCCTTGTGCGCCAGCGGTATGCCGGTCAGCGGGCCGGCCGTGCCGGCGGCGATGGCAGCATCGGCGGCGCGGGCTTCTGCCAGCGCGGCTTCGTGATTCGTGGCGAGAAAGGCGCCCAGGCCGGCGTGCTGCGCCATGCGCGCCTGCAGGGCCTGCGTGAGTTCGACACTCGACACCTGCCTGGCCGCCAGCGCCTGGGAGAGTTGCGCCACGCCCAGGGCGTGCAGAGGCTGCTGCAGGGTGCTCATTCGATCACCTTGGGCACGAGGAAGAGGCCGTCTTCCACGGCCGGGGCGCTGCGCTGGTTGGCCTCGCGCTGGTTGGTCTCGGTGACGCGGTCTTCACGCAGGCGCAATTCGACGGTCTGCAGGGCTGACAGCGGCGTGTAGAGAGGCTCGACGCCCCGCGTGTCGACGGCGCTCATCTGCTCGACGATGCCGAAGAAGCCGTTGAGCTGTTCGAGCATCTGGGTCTGTTCGGCGCTGGAGAGTTCCAGGCGCGCCAGGTGAGCGATGCGGCTCACTTCCTGCGGGGTCAGGGCCATCGGTGCCAGGGGTGTGTGTGCCCGCGCGGGGCGTCTTCGTTCGGGCCCGCCGGCGCCTGCCGCGGGTGCCGGCACTGCTGAAAAAAGCAGCGCCTTACCACGGAGACGGGGGGTGTTTACGTTATTATCTCCGGTTACCCGCAAGTCCTTGGGCTCGCGGCCGCTGGCGGGTTACCGTGGCGGCCCCGATGTGCCGGTTCCTGCGACCCGAACACCCCCCCAACACCCCAGCGCCAGCGCCCGGCGGCCCTGCCGTCGTACCCGGTCAGACCTCAGGTTCAACCCCGGTCCACCCCCAGGCCCTCCACCCGCCTGCGAACGACGCACCCCGTCCGCCCGCCGCCCGCGCACCCGTTCTGCCCCACCGCCCATGTTTGCTGCTTCCCTGCGCCGTTACTTCTCCACCGATCTGGCCATCGACCTCGGTACCGCCAACACGCTGATCTACGTGCGCGGCAAGGGCATCGTGCTCGACGAGCCCTCGGTCGTCGCCATCCGCCACGAAGGCGGGCCCCAAGGCAAGAAGACCATCCAGGCCGTCGGCAAGGAAGCCAAGGCCATGCTGGGCAAGGTGCCCGGCAACATCGAAGCCATCCGCCCGATGAAAGACGGCGTCATCGCCGACTTCACGGTGACGGAGCAGATGCTCAAGCAGTTCATCAAGATGGTCCACCCGCGGTCTGTCTTGCGCCCGAGCCCGCGCATCATCATCTGCGTGCCCTGCGGTTCCACACAGGTCGAGCGCCGCGCCATCCGTGAATCGGCCCTCGGCGCCGGTGCCAGCGACGTGTACCTGATCGAAGAGCCCATGGCCGCGGCCATCGGCGCCGGCCTGCCCGTCAGCGAGGCCAGCGGCTCGATGGTGGTGGACATCGGCGGCGGCACCACCGAGGTGGGCGTCATCAGCCTCGGCGGCATGGTCTACAAGGGCAGCATCCGCGTCGGTGGCGACAAGTTCGATGAAAGCATCATCAACTACATCCGCCGCAACTACGGCATGCTGATCGGCGAGCCCACCGCCGAGGCCATCAAGAAGAACATCTGCAGCGCCTTCCCTGGCAGCGAGGTGAAGGAGATGGAAGTCAAGGGCCGCAACCTCAGCGAGGGCGTGCCGCGCAGCTTCACCATCAGCAGCAACGAGATCCTGGAAGCCCTCACCGACCCGCTGAACCAGATGGTCAGCGCGGTGAAGAACGCGCTCGAGCAGACCCCGCCCGAACTGGGCGCCGACATCGCCGAGCGCGGCATGATGCTCACCGGCGGCGGCGCGCTGCTGCGCGACCTCGATCGCCTGCTGGCCGAAGAAACCGGCCTGCCCGTGCTGGTGGCCGAAGACCCGCTGACCTGCGTGGTGCGCGGCTGCGGCATGGCCCTGGAGCGCATGGAGCGCCTGGGCTCCATTTTCACCTCCGAGTAAGCCCGGCACCGCGACAGCAGGAGCGACCCCAATGCCTTTGGGAACGCTCGACCGCACCCCGCCGCCCTTCTTCCGCCAGGGCCCCTCGGCCCTGAGCAAGCTCGTCTTCTTCTCGGCGCTGGCGGTCTTCCTGATGGTGGCCGACACGCGCTTCAGCTGGACGCAGCCGCTGCGCGCCACGCTGGCGGTGGTGCTGTTGCCGGTGCAGCGCACGCTGGCCGTGCCGGTGGAGATGTGGGAGGGGGGCGAAGACTACCTGCGCGGCCTGCGCAGCGCGCAGGCCGCCGAACGTGAAGCGCAGATGCGCCTGGCGGCGCAGGCCGAAAGGTCGCTGCGCACGGCACAGCTGCAGCAGGAGAACACCCGCCTGCGCGCCCTGCTGGAGCTGCGCGAGGCCGTGGCCGTGCGCTCGCGCCCGGCCGAGGTGCTGTACGAGGCGGCCGATCCTTACTCACGCAAGGTCATCATCGACCGCGGGGCCACGCAGGGCGTCGTGCGCGGCGCGCCCGTCATCAACGAAGCCGGCGTGCTGGGCCAGGTGACCCGCCTGTACCCGCTGACGGCCGAGGTCACGCTGCTGGCCGACAAGGACGCCGCCATCCCCGTGTTGAACGTGCGCACGCAGCAGCGCAACGCGGCCTTCGGTGGTGCGGCCGGTGGCATGGAGTTGCGCTACGCCTCGGCCAACGCCGATGTGAAAGTGGGCGACGAACTGCAGACCAGCGGGCTCGATGGGGTGTACCCGCCGGGCTTGCCCGTGGCGCGCGTGGCTGCCGTCGAGCGGCGCGTGGAGTCGGGTTTTGCGCGAGTGCTGCTCACGCCTGTGGCTCAGGCCGATGGCGTGCGCCACGTGCTGGTGCTGGAGCCGATGGCCGCGCAACTGCCCGCGCGCCCCGAGCCCGAAGCCGCCGAGAAGGCCGAGCGCCCCGAACGCCAGCTGAAGACGCCGCGCCGTGCGGCGAGCACGCCATGAGCGTGTGCCCCGAGGAGCCGGCCCGATGATCATGCCGCGCGGTTCCGACCAGCTGCTGCTGCCGGTCAACCCGTTTTTCATCGCCTTCACGCTGGCCCTGGCCGCAGGCTTCAACATGCTACCGCTGGGCCGCCTGCCGGCCATGCCCGACCTGCTGGCCGTGGTGCTGGTGTTCTGGAGCGTGCACCAGCCTCGCCGCGTGGGCGTGGGTCTGGCCTTTCTCTTCGGGCTGTTGATGGACGTGCACCAGGGCGCGCTGCTGGGCCAGCACGCGCTGGCCTACACGCTGCTGGGCTTCGCTGGCATCAGCATCCACCGCCGGCTGCTGTGGTTCGGCGTGGTGGAGCAATCGCTGCAGATCCTGCCGGTGTTCGTCGCCGTGCACCTGGTCTCGCTGGCGGTGCGCATGGCCGCGGGCGGCATGTTTCCGGGCTGGAGCCTGATGCTGGCGCCGGTGTTCGAGGCCCTGCTGTGGCCGGTGGCCACGGTGCTGCTGCTGGCGCCGCAGCGCCGCGCGCCCGACCCGGATCAGAATAGGCCGCTGTGATGACCATCCTGCGCGACGTCGAGGAAGAAGTCGGTCTCTTTCGCGGCCGGCTGCTCGCCGCCGCGGCCTTCGTGCTGCTGGCTTTCTCGCTGCTGGCAGCGCGGCTGATCTACCTGCAGGTCATCCGCCACGACGAGCTCGCCACGCAGGCCGAGGCCAACCGCATCGCGGTGGTGCCCATCGTGCCCAACCGCGGTCTCATCGTCGACCGCAACGGTGTGGTGCTGGCCACCAACTACTCGGCCTACACGCTGGAGATCTCGCCGCAGCGTGGGCGTTCTTCGGCCGCCGAGCTGGATGCGCTGATGGACGAGCTGGCCGAGGTGGTCACCATCGAGCCGAAAGACCGCCGCCGTTTCAGGCGCCTGCAGGAAGAGCTCAAGGGCGCCGAGAGCCTGCCCATCCGCACCAAGCTGAGCGACGAGGAGGTGGCGCGCTTCATGGCGCAGCGTTTCCGCTTCCCCGGCGTGGAGGTCAAGGCGCGGCTCTTCCGCAGCTACCCGCTGGGCGAGACGGGCAGCCATGTGCTGGGTTACATCGGCCGCATCAACCAGGCCGAGAAGAAGGCCATGGAAGAGTGGGACGAAGAGGCCCAGGGCAACTACAAGGGCACCGAGTACATCGGCAAGCTGGGGCTGGAGCAGGCGTATGAGAGCGTGCTGCACGGCACCGCCGGCTTCGAAGAGGTGGAGACCAGCGCCGGCGGCCGCGCCGTGCGGCGGCTGAAGAGCCACCCGCCCACGCCGGGCGACAAGCTCGTGCTCAGCATCGACATCAAGCTGCAGGCGCTGGTGGAAGAGCTCTTCGGCAACCGCCGTGGCGCGCTGGTGGCCATGGACCCGCGCACGGGCGAAGTGCTGGCCTTCGTGAGCAAGCCCACCTTCGACCCCAACCTTTTCGTCGATGGCATCGACTTCGACAGCTGGCGCGAGCTGAACGAGAGCATCGACAAGCCGCTGCTGAACCGCGCCCTGCGCGGCACCTACCCGCCGGGCAGCACCTTCAAGCCCTTCATGGCGATGGCCGCGCTCACCTCGGGCAAGCGCAGCGCCAGCGCCGTCATCAACGATGGCGGCACCTTCCAGTTCGGCAACCACACCTTCCGCAGCCACGGCGACAAGGGCCTGGGGCCGGTGGACATGCACCGCAGCATCGTCAAGAGCAGCAACGTCTACTACTACTCGCTGGCCAACGAGATGGGCGTGGACCTGATGCACGAACAGCTCTCGCCCTTCGGCTTCGGGGTGCGCACCGGCATCGATCTGGAGAACGAAGTCGCCGGCGTGCTGCCATCCACCGACTGGAAGCGCCGCTACTACAAGAAGCCCGAGCAGCAGCGCTGGTACGCCGGCGAGACCATCTCGCTGGGCATCGGCCAGGGCTACAACAACTTCACCATGCTGCAGCTGGCCAGTGCCACGGCCACGCTGGTCAGCGGCGGGCAGCGATACCAGCCGCGCCTGGTGCGCGAGGTGGAGAACGTGCTGAGCGGTGAGCGCAAGCCCATCGCCGGCCAGGCCCTGCCGCCGCTGGCGCTGAAACCCGAGCATGTGGAAGTCATCCGCCGCGCGCTGGCGGGCGTGACGACGGAAGGCACCTCGACGCGCAGCTTCGCCGGCGCGCCCTATGCCAGCGGCGGCAAGACTGGCACCGCGCAGGCCGTGGGGGTGCGCCAGAACGAGAAGTACAACGCCGCCAAGCTGGAAGAGCACAAGCGAGACCACGCGCTTTACATGGCCGCCGCGCCCATCGAGGCGCCCACCGTGGCGCTGGCCGTGGTGGTGGAGAACGCCGGCTTCGGCGGTGACGCCGCCGCCCCCATCGCGCGGCGCGTGTTCGACTACCTGCTGCTCGGCCTGTACCCCAGCGAGGAAGACCTCGCCGGCGTGCGCGAAGGCCGCGTGCTCACCCCCATCGGCACGCCGCGCCGCGCGGCTGATGTGCCGCTGCCGGGCCAGCAGGCAGCCCCGCTGCCGCCAGTGGCAGCCGCGTCAGCGCCCACCGCACCGGCCATGCCCGTGGCCCCCGCAGCGCCGGCGTCAGCACCGCAGCGCGTGGCGGCATTGCCCCCGGTGCTGGCCCCCGCGGCGGTGCAGCGCCGATGAACGCCATCTTCGAGCGCCCCTCGCCCTGGTTGTTGCTGCGCCGCGTGTTCAGCGGCTTCGATGCGGCGCTGGCCGTGGCCATCGCGCTGCTGGCGCTGATCGGCCTCGTGGCGATGTATTCGGCCGGGTACGACCACGGCACGCGTTTCGTCGACCACGGCCGCAACATGCTGCTGGCGCTGGCCGTGCTGTTCGTGGTGGCGCAGGTGCCGCCGCAGAAGCTGCAGCAACTGGCGGTGCCGCTGTACGTGGCGGGCGTGGTGCTGCTGGTGGCCACGGCCATGTTCGGCATCACGCGCAAGGGCGCCGAGCGCTGGCTGAACATCGGCTTCATGGTCATCCAGCCGAGCGAGATCATGAAGATCGCGATGCCGCTGATGATGGCGTGGTGGTTCCAGAAGCGAGAAGGGCAGTTGCGCGTGCCCGATTTCGTCATCGCCGGCCTGCTGGTGGGCGTGCCGGTGCTGCTGGTGGCCAAGCAGCCCGATCTCGGCACCTCGCTGCTGATCCTGGGCAGCGGCCTCTACGTGATGTTCTTCGCCGGGCTGAGCTGGAAGCTGGTGATCCCGGCGCTGGTGCTCGGCGCCCTGGGCCTGCTGGCCATCGTGCTGACGGGCGACACCATCTGCCAGCCCGGCGTGGAATGGCCGGTGCTGCGCGAGTACCAGCGCAACCGCGTCTGCACGCTGCTCGACCCCACGCGCGACCCGCTGGGCAAGGGCTTCCACATCATCCAGGGCATGATCGCCATCGGCTCGGGCGGGCTCGGTGGCAAGGGCTTCATGCAGGGCACGCAGACGCACCTGGAGTTCATCCCCGAGCGCACCACCGACTTCATCTTCGCGGCCTTCAGCGAAGAGTTCGGCCTGGCCGGGGTGCTGGTGCTGCTGGCGGCCTTCACCTTCCTGATCTTCCGCGGGCTGATGATCGCCGCCGAAGCGCCCACGGTGTTCACGCGCCTGCTGGCTGGCGCGGTCAGCTTGAGCTTCTTCACCTACGCCTTCGTCAACATGGGCATGGTCAGCGGCATCCTGCCGGTGGTGGGCGTGCCCCTGCCTTTTGTCAGCTACGGCGGTACGGCGATGGTGTCGCTGGGCCTGGGCCTGGGCATCCTGATGTCCATCGCCCGCAGCCGGCGGCTCATGCAGTCATGACACGGCCGCGGCAACCGCTGCTGCCAGCGGAAAGCGCACCGTGAACAAGGCGCCGGGTGTGGTGCCTGGCGCGCCGCCCATGCTGGGGCGCGGGCGGGCGTCGGTGACGGTGATGTCGGCGCCGTGGCGCTGCGCCACCTCGGCCACGATGGCCAGCCCCAGGCCGCTGCCATCCACCTGCGTGCCCAGCGCACGGTAGAAGGGTCGGAACACGGCCTCTCGCTCGGCCGGTGCGATGCCCGGGCCGGTGTCTTCCACCTGCAGCACCACCACCTGGCCGAAGGGATCGGTCAGCACGCGCGCAGTCACCGTGCCGTCCTGCGGCGTGTACTGCAGCGCGTTGTCCACCAGGTTGCGCACCATCTCGCTGAGCAGCACAGGTTCGGCGCGCACGCGCGTGGCCGCCGGCTTGGGGCCGCCTGGGCCTTCGGCATCGGCCGGGCCCTCGTAGCCGAGGTCGATGCGCCGCTCGATCGCGCGCGGCACGAAATCGCGCACCACGGCGCGCGTGATGGCGGCCAGATCCACGTCCTGGTGTCGCGCCGCCTGGCCGGTGTCTTCGGCGCGCGCCATGGCCAGCAGCTGGTTGACCATGTGCGCAGCGCGCTGCGTGCTCAGCGCGATCTGCCGCAGCGTGTGCTTCATCGAAGCCGGGTCGCCGCGGCCGCTGTCGATCTCGCGCGCAGCCAGCTCGGCCTGCATGCGCAGCCCGGCCAGCGGCGTCTTCAACTGGTGCGCCGCGTCAGCGAGAAAGTGGCGCTGCGTGGCGATGGTCTTGTCCAGGCGCTGCAGCAGGTCGTTGATCGCGCCCACCAGCGGGGCCACCTCGTCGGGCACGTCGCCATCGGGGATGGGCGAAAGGTCGGTGCTTTCGCGCTTGCGGATGCGCTGCTGCAGCTCGGCCAGCGGGCGGATGCCGCGCGTCAGCGCGAACCACACCAGCAGCACCGCCAGCGGCAGGATGATGAACTGCGGCAGGATCACGCCCTTGATGATCTCGGTGGCCAGCTTGCTGCGTTTGCCCAGCGTCTCGGCCACCTGCACCAGCGCCTCGCTGCGCGTGTCGCCGGGCGCCGGCGGCAGCCACAGGTAGGCCACGCGCACGGGCTCGTCGCCGATGGTGTCGTCGCGGAAGCGCACGCCGCTTTCAGGCAGGGGCGTGGTCTCGCCGGCGGGCTCGGTGGGCACGGCCAGCGCCGCTTCGCCGGCCAGCAGCTCGCCGCGGCGGCCCAGCACCTGGTAGTAGCTGCGGTCGTCGTCGTCGTCGCGTTTGAGCGTGGCCGCGGCGCGCTCCAACTCGGCGCGCACGCTGCCCACGGGCAGATCGACGGTGGAGGTCTGCACGGTGGCCTGGCGGGCCAAGGCCCGCGCAGCGTCGGCCAGTTCGCGGTCGTAGGGGCGTGCGGCGATGGACTGCGCCACCACCCAGGTCAGGCCCAGGCTCATCGGCCACAGCAGCAGCAGCGGCGCGAGCATCCAGTCGAGGATCTCGCCGAACAGCGAACGCTGCTCGCGGTAAGGGGCTGCGGCCGGTGCCGCTGCCGGCCGCGCTGCCTGCGCGGCCGTGGTGGGGGCGACCGGGGCGGCGTCCGCCAAGTCAGGCCGCGATCTTTTCCAGGCAGTAGCCCAGGCCGCGCACGGTGGCGATGCGCACCGGACCCTGCTCGATCTTCTTGCGCAGACGGTGGATGTAGACCTCGATGGCGTTGTTGCTCACCTCTTCGCCCCACTCGCACAGGCGTTCCACGAGCTGGTCCTTGCTGACCAGGCGGCCGGCGCGTTGCAGCAGCACCTCCAGCAGGCTGAGCTCACGCGCGCTCAGCTCGACCATCTGGTCGTTGAGGTAGGCCACACGCCCGGTGGCATCGAAGGTCAGCGGGCCGTGCTTGAGCACGCTGCTGGCAGTGCCCAGGCCGCGGCGCGTGAGCGCACGCACACGCGCTTCCAGTTCCTGCAGCGAGAAGGGCTTGGCCATGTAGTCGTCGGCGCCCAGGTCCAGGCCCTTCACGCGCTGCTCCACGCTGTCGGCCGCGGTGAGGATGAGCACAGGCACGCTGCTGCCGCGTGCGCGCATCTTGCGCAGCACCTCGAAGCCGTGCATCTTGGGCAGGCCGAGATCGAGGATCACGAGGTCGAACTCGTGCCCGGCGATCGCGGCATCGGCTTCGCTGCCCGTGCCCACCTGGTCGACCGCGTAGCCGCCGGCCCGCAGCGAACGCAACAGGCCGTCGGCCAACACCTGGTCGTCTTCGGCAATGAGGATGCGCATGACCCTGTCTCCTGTGCGGCACGTGGGGCGTGCCTGTGGCCGGCTGCGTGCCTGGCGGTTCAGAAATTCTAGGCAGCCGGCCTGGGGCTGCTTTGATCAGCATCTATGCTGCTGCTCCCTCGGCCGGGTGCCCCCACGGAGTTACCCCAAAAGGACTGTACGCATATCCAGTCTTGGCGGCATAATCGCGGCCAACCGAGGAGAACCCAGCATGGACGCACCCGTGAAAGCACTGAACACCGAAAAAGCCAAAGCCCTGCAGGCGGCGCTGGCGCAAATTGAAAAGCAGTTCGGCAAGGGCTCGATCATGCGCCTGGGCGAAGGCGAGGTGATCGAGGACATCCAGGTCGTCTCCACCGGCAGCCTGGGCCTGGACATCGCTTTGGGCGTCGGCGGCCTGCCGCGCGGCCGTGTTGTCGAGATCTACGGCCCTGAAAGCTCGGGCAAGACCACGCTCACGCTGCAGGTCATCGCCGAGATGCAGAAGCAGGGCGGCACCGCCGCCTTCATCGACGCCGAGCACGCGCTCGACATCCAGTACGCCCAGAAGCTCGGCGTCAATCTGCAAGACCTGCTGATCAGCCAGCCCGACACCGGCGAGCAGGCGCTCGAGATCGTCGACGCGCTGGTGCGCAGCGGCAGCATCGACCTCATCGTCGTCGACTCCGTGGCCGCGCTCACGCCCAAGGCCGAACTCGAAGGCGAGATGGGCGACAGCCTGCCCGGCCTGCAAGCCCGCCTGATGAGCCAGGCGCTGCGCAAGCTCACCGCCACGATCAAGAAGACCAACACCATGGTCATCTTCATCAACCAGATCCGCATGAAGATCGGTGTGATGTTCGGCAACCCCGAAACCACCACCGGCGGCAACGCGCTGAAGTTCTACGCCAGCGTCCGCCTGGACATCCGCCGCACCGGCAACATCAAGAAGGGCGAAGAGGTCATCGGCTCTGAGACCAAGGTCAAGGTCGTCAAGAACAAGGTGAGCCCGCCTTTCAAGACTGCCGAGTTCGACATCCTCTACGGCGAAGGCATCAGCCGAGAGGGCGAGATCATCGACATGGGTGTCGAGGCCCGCATCCTCGAGAAGAGTGGCGCCTGGTACGCCTACAACGGCGAGAAGATCGGCCAGGGCAAGGACAACGCCCGCGAGTTCCTGCGCGAGAACCCCGAGGTGGCGCGCGAGATCGAGAACAAGGTGCGTGAGCACATGGGCATTCCCCTGCTCAACGCCGAGGCGGCCGCTTAAGGCCTGCGCGGCAGCCCTCGGTGGGCTTCGGCGCGCTGTCGGTCAAGGGCCGCGCGCTGCGTCACCTGGCGCAGCGCGAACACTCGCGTGCCGAACTGGAGCGCAAGCTCGGCCGCCATGTGCAAGACACCGACGAAGCCAGCGCGGCGGCACAGATCGCCGTGGCACTGGACGAACTGGCCGCCAAGGGGCTGCTGAGCGAAGAGCGCACGGCCGAGTCCGTGCTGACCGGCCAGGGGCGCCGCCACGGTGTGCGGCGCTTGAAGCAGACCTTGCAGCTCAAGGGCCTGGCGCCAGCGCTGGTGGCCAGCACGCTGCAACAGGCGCGTGCGACCGAGTACGAGCGTGCGCTCGAGGTCTGGCGCCGCCGGTTCGGCGAGCCACCCGTTGACGCCGCCGAGCGCGCCAAGCAGATGCGTTTTCTGGCCGGCCGCGGCTTCGAGGGCGATGTCATCCAGCGCGTGGTGCGCGGTGGCGGTGACGAGGCCGACGGCTGATCGCTGCGCACTTTCTTTCCGCACGATCGTGCGTTTCGGGCCTCGCTGTAAGTTTTTGCTGCAGCGCCACATGCTAAATTCGCCGCCGCGCTGCCCCAGCGCCCTGCAGCGTCTGCCCCCGAAGTTCTCCCATGACCCTCCCGCAAGCGGCGGCCCAACGCCAGCTGAAGCACCGCCGTCAGATCGACGTGCAGGTGTATGCGCGTGGTGATGGCTTGTGGGAAGTGGACGCCACGCTCACCGACTCCAAGACCCGCACCACGCAGCTGGGCAGCGGCCCACGCGCGGCTGGCGTGCCCATCCACGAGATGCTGCTGCGCCTGGTGGTGAACGAGCGCCTGGACATCCTGGAGGCAGGCTCCGAAACGCGCTGGATGCCCTACACCGGCCGGTGCAGCGAGCACGGCAACGTCTACGCCCGCCTGGTGGGCCTGAACCTGATGGACCACTTCCGCCTGCGGCTGCGCGAGCGCGTGGGCGGTGTGCTCGGCTGCACGCACATCACCGAGCTGGCGCAAGTGCTGCCCACGGCCGTGGTGCAGGCCTTCGCTGGCGACGTGATCGACACCCGGGGCGATACCGAAGGCGCCAGCCGACCTTTCCAGATCGACCGCTGCCATGCCTTGCGCAGCGACGGCCCCGTGGTGGCCCAGTTCTATCCCCGCTGGGCGCAAGCCGCGTCTGGCGCCTGACCCGTTTCCGACGACACACCGCACGAGCGAAGAGGAGCCCACCCGATGAAGATCCACGAATACCAGGCCAAGGAGCTGCTGCGCGCCCACGGCGTGCCGGTGCCCCGCGGTTACGCCGCCTTCACCGTGCGCGAGGCGCAGGAAGCCGCGCAAAAACTCGGCGGCAGCGTCTGGGTGGTGAAGGCGCAGATCCACGCGGGTGGCCGTGGCAAGGGTGGCGGCGTGAAGCTCGCGCGCAGCCTGGCCGAGGTGGAAACGCTGTCCGGCCAGATCCTGGGCATGCAGCTCAAGACACACCAGACCGGCCCCGAAGGCCAGAAGGTGCGCCGCCTCTACATCGAAGAAGGCGCTGACATCCAGAAGGAGTACTACGTCTCGCTGGTCACCGACCGTGCGACGCAGAAGGTGGCCTTCATCGCCAGCAGCGAAGGCGGCATGGACATCGAGGAGGTGGCGCACAGCACCCCCGAGAAGATCATCACCGAGTACATCGATCCGCTGACCGGCCTGGGTGCCGAGCAGGCCAAGAAGATCGCCGACTCCATCGGTCTGCCGGCGAACAGCACGGCGCAGGCCATCGACCTTTTCCAGAAGCTCTACACCTGCTACATGGCCACCGACGCCAGCCTGGTGGAGATCAACCCGCTGAACCGTGACAGCCAGGGCAACCTGATCGCGCTGGACGCCAAGTTCAACTTCGACAGCAACGCGCTGTTCCGCCATCCCGAGATCGTGGCCTACCGCGACCTCGATGAGGAAGACCCGGCCGAGGTGGAGGCCAGCAAGTTCGACCTCGCCTACATCAGCCTGGACGGCAACATCGGCTGCCTGGTCAACGGCGCCGGCCTGGCCATGGCCACGATGGACACCATCAAGCTCTTCGGCGGCGAGCCGGCGAACTTTCTCGACGTCGGCGGTGGCGCCACGGCCGAGAAGGTCACCGAGGCCTTCAAGATCATGCTGAAGAACCCCGAGGTCAAAGGCATCCTCGTCAACATCTTCGGCGGCATCATGAAGTGCGACACCATCGCCGAGGGCGTGATCACCGCCTGCAAGGCCGTGAACCTGAGCGTGCCGCTGGTCGTGCGCATGAAGGGCACCAACGAAGACCTGGGCAAGAAGATGCTGGCCGACAGCGGCCTGCCCATCATCGCCGCCGACACGATGGCCGAAGCCGCCACCAAGATCGTCGCCGCCGTTGCCTGACCCGGAGAACAAGACATGTCCATCTTCATCAACAAAGACACGCGCGTCATCACGCAAGGCATCACCGGCAAGACCGGCCAGTTCCACACCCTGGGCTGCCAGGCCTATGCCAACGGCAAGGCGGCGTTTGTCGCCGGTGTGAACCCGAAGAAGGCCGGCGAGAAGTTCAGCGACATCCCCATCTACGCCAGCGTCAAGGAAGCCAAGAGCGAAACCGGCGCCACCGTCAGCGTGATCTACGTGCCGCCCGCCGGTGCGGCCGCCGCCATCTGGGAAGCCGTGGAGGCCGACCTCGACTTGGCCATCTGCATCACCGAAGGCATCCCCGTGCGCGACATGCTCGACGTGCGCAACAAGATGAAGGCCAAGGAAGCTGCCGGCGGCAAGAAGACGCTGCTGCTGGGCCCCAACTGCCCCGGCCTCATCACGCCCGAAGAGATCAAGATCGGCATCATGCCGGGCCACATCCACCGCAAGGGGCGCATCGGCGTCGTCAGCCGCTCGGGCACGTTGACCTATGAAGCCGTGGCGCAGCTCACCGAAATCGGCCTGGGCCAGAGCAGCGCGGTCGGCATCGGTGGCGACCCCATCAACGGCCTGAAGCACATCGACGTGATGAAGGCCTTCAACGACGACCCGGACACCGACGCCGTCATCATGATCGGCGAGATCGGCGGCCCCGACGAAGCCGACGCCGCCCGCTGGGTGAAGGCGAACATGAAGAAGCCGGTGGTGGGTTTCATCGCCGGTGTGACCGCGCCCCCGGGCAAGCGCATGGGCCACGCCGGTGCGCTGATCAGCGGCGGCGCCGACACCGCCGACGCCAAGCTCGCCATCATGGAAGAGTGCGGCTTCACGGTCACGCGCAACCCCAGCGAGATGGCCCGCCTGCTCAAGGCACTGCTCTGATTCGCTGAGCGAAAGCCGCCGTCTCCGGCGGTCGTAATTTCCACAGTCGGCGCCCTCGGGGCGCCGACTACACTTTTGGGCCTACCCGGACTGGGCTTTTGTCTCAGTGCCGCCGTTTCCCTGCTGAAAGCGCCCGCCCCCACATGGACATGCTCACTGACCCCGCGTTCTGGATCGCCGTCGGCCAGATCATCATGATCGACATCCTGCTGGGGGGCGACAACGCCGTGGTCATCGCGCTGGCCTGCCGCAAGCTGCCCCCGGCGCAGCGCACCAAGGGCATCATCTGGGGCACCGCGGGCGCGATCATCCTGCGCGTCATCCTGATCTTCTTTGCCCTCACGCTGCTGGCGATTCCCTTCCTGAAGCTGGTGGGTGCCATCCTGCTGGTGTGGATCGGCGTCAAGCTGTTGGCGCCGGATGAAGACGGTCATGGCGACATCAGCGCGTCTGACAAGCTCTGGGCCGCCGTGAAGACCATCATCGTCGCCGACCTCGTGATGAGCGTCGACAACGTCATCGCCATCGCTGGCGCAGCGCAGGGCGCGGGCGAACACCAGATGGTGCTGGTCATCTTCGGCTTGGTCGTCAGCATCCCCATCATCGTCTGGGGCAGCCAGCTGGTGATCAAGCTGATGGACCGCTTCCCGATGATCATCACCGCCGGCGGCATGCTGCTGGGCTGGATCGCCGGCACGATGGCCGTGACCGACCCCGCCATCGTGGGCCACATGCCCCTGGCCAGCGAGCTGGTGGAAGGCAAGCTGCCTGAGGTCGTCGCGAGCGTGAAGTACGGCGCCGGCGTCGCGGGTGCACTGCTCGTGCTGGCCATCGGTGTCGTGGTGAAGCGCAAGCGCGCTGTCACCGCGGCCTGACCTCCGCCTGATGCAAGAAGGCTGGCGCCTCGGCCAGACGGTCGCCGGCTTCCGCCTGCAGCGCCTGCTGGGGCGGGGTGCCAGCGGCGAGGTCTACCTGGCCGAAGGTGCCGGGGGGCCGCACGTCGCCCTCAAGCTGTCGACCGTGCCGACCGGTGACGCCGAAGCCGCCTGGAAGGAAGGCTTCATTGCCGCCGCGCGCAATGCGCAGCGCCTCGTGCACCCGGACATCGTGGCCGTGCACGGCGCCGGCATCGAGGGCCGTCTCGCCTGGCTGGCCATGGAACTGGTGCCGGGTGACGACCTTTCGCGCTACACCACCCAGAGCCGCCTGTTGCCGGAAGCCCTGGTGCTGGCGCTGGGCAGCCGCATGGCGGCGGCCGTGGCGCACGCGCACCGCCAGGGCGTCATGCACCGGGACCTGAAGCCCGCCAACGTGCTGGTGCACCTGCCGGGCAATGTCGTCAAGCTCGCTGACTTCGGCATCGCCCGCGCCTCCGATGCGGCGCAAACCGGTACGGGCGTGGTGATGGGCACCCCTGTCTACATGGCCCCCGAGCAGCTGGCCGGCAATGCACCCACCCCCGCGACCGACCTGTACGCCCTGGGCGTGATGCTCTTCCAGCTGCTGAGCGGCCGCCTGCCCCACGAAGCCAGTTCGATGGGCGAACTGCTGCGCGACGTGGCGTCCACCCCGGCTCCCGACCTGCGCACGCTGGTGCCCACGGTGTCGGCGGCCACGGCCGAACTGGTGGCACGCCTGCTGGCCAAACAGCCTTCGCAACGACCGGCTTCCTGCGAGCTGCTGGTGGCCGAACTGCAGGCGGTGATCGTGCAGTTGCCAGGGGCCGAACCCGGGCATGGGGGGGCGCAGCAGGCCCCACGTTCCGATGCACAATCCCAGGGGACTTCACTCCGCGCGACGCCGACCTTCCCCGTGCCCATGACGATCGAACTCTTTGCTGCGGTGGACCCCGGCCGGGCGCGCAGCAAC
Organism: Rubrivivax sp.; assembly: GCA_051861265.1. Lineage (GTDB taxonomy): Bacteria > Pseudomonadota > Gammaproteobacteria > Burkholderiales > Burkholderiaceae_C > Rubrivivax. The sequence continues at coordinate 139,425 of JBHYDA010000002.1, read as the reverse complement.
AACGAGGATTCGGTGGCCACCGACGACGGCGTTGCGCTGGCCGTGCTGGCCGATGGCATGGGCGGCTACAACGCCGGCGAAGTGGCCAGCAGCATGGCCACGTCCTTCATCCGCACCGAGCTCGGCCGCTGGCTGCGCGAGGCCAGCAAGCAGGCCAGCGACGCCGAAGTGCGCCGCGCGATGGACATCTGCGTGGACAACGCCAACCGCGCCATCTTCAACGCCTCCACCTCCAACCCGCAGTACGCCGGCATGGGCACCACGCTGGTGGTGGCCGTGTTCCGCGACGACCGCGTGCTGCTCGGTCATGTGGGCGATTCACGCTGCTACCGCCTGCGCGCGGGCAAGCTCCAGCAGGTCACGCGCGACCACTCGCTGCTGCAGGAACAGCTCGACGCTGGCCTCATCACGCCCGAACAGGCGGCCTTCTCGTCGAACAAGAACCTCGTCACGCGGGCCGTTGGCGTCGAAGACTCGGTGCTGCTGGAGACCCATCAGCACGACGTGCTGCCCGGCGATGTGTTCCTGATGTGCTCGGACGGCTTGTCCGACATGCTCGATGACGCCAGCATCGCGCAGGTGTTGCTGGCGCACGACTCGCTGGAAACAAGGGGGCGGGCGCTGATCGACGCGGCCAATGATGCGGGGGGAAAGGATAATATCTCCGTCATCCTGGCCCGCGCCTCCGGCGGCGCGAGCGCACCGGCGCGGTCTTGGTGGCCTTTCCGGCGCTGAACCGGCAGCCGGTAGGCCAGGGAAAACACAGACGCCGCAGGCGCATTGAGGCAGCTGCGGTCGGCAGCGGATTGAATCGAGGGTAGGCATGGGCAAGCTGGTGGTTTCGCTCGACGGTGTGGTCATCAAGGAAGTCCAGATCACGAAGGACAAGACCACGCTCGGCCGCCGTCCCTACAACGACATCGTCATCGACAACCTCGCCGTCAGCGGCGAGCATGCCGTGTTGCAGATGGTCGGCGCCGACGTCTTCATCGAAGACCTGAACAGCACCAACGGCACCTACATCAACGGCAAGGCGATCAAGAAGCAGCTGCTCACGCACAACGACACGGTCGAGATCGGCAAGTACAAGATCAAGTTCCTGGTCGACGAGAGCGGCGAATACGAGAAGACGATGATCATGCGGCCGGGCAGCAGCAGCCCGTCTGCCGGGCACAGCGTGCCACCCACGCAGCCAGCCCCCACTTATGCGAGCACGCCGTCGAGCTTCGGCGGCTTGGGCACGCTGCCGCCGGCACCGCCGCCCGTGCCCACGCAACCGGCCTCGATCAAGGTGCTCAACGGCGCTGCGGCCGGCCGCGAAGTCTCTCTGACGAAGGTGGTCACCACCGTCGGCAAGCCGGGCGTGCAGGTGGCCTCCATCACCAAGCGCCCGAACGGCTACGCCTTCGCCCACGTCGAAGGCGCCACCCGGCCCAGCATCAACGGCGTGCCGCTGGTCGGCGACTCGGTGCCCCTGCGCAACGGTGACGTGATCGAGCTCGCCGGCACGCAGATGCAGTTCATCTACCGCTGAACCTTCACAAGGGCCGCAGACAGGCCTGCGGCTGAGGTTCGGCCTCAGCGTGACGGGCTTCACGCAGGCACTGCACTGCCCGCACGGACAGGCCATAAAGCTGTCACCGTGCCTTGCCGAGGGCGGCCGGCCCGATCAGCATGCGGTCCTTGCCTGCAGTGCCGCGGGTCTACGCTTCACCCTTCCATGCAGATCCGCGTCCTCGGTTGCTCGGGTTCGATTGCCGCTGGCAACCGCACCACGTCCTTCCTGCTCGACGACGATGTGCTCATCGACGCCGGTACCGGCGTCGGCGACCTCACGCTCGACGAGATGGCGCGCGTGGACCACATCCTCGTCACGCACTCGCACCTTGACCACGTGCTGGCCATCGGCCTGCTGGCCGACAGCGTGACGCGCCGGCGCCATGCTGCGCAGCGGCCGCCCGTGGTGGTGCATGCGCTGCCGGCCACCATCGCGGCCCTGCGCACGCACGTGTTCAATGGCGTGATCTGGCCCGATTTCACCCGCCTGCCCGACACCGTGAACCCGGTGCTGGCCTTCCAGCCGCTGGCCATCGGCGAGGTGCTCTCGCTGGGGCGCCACCGCATCGAGGTGCTGCCGGCCAGCCACACGGTGCCGGCGGTGGGTTATGCCGTGCACGGCAGCCAGGGCGCCTGGGTGTTCACGGGTGACACCGGGCCCAACCCGGCGCTGTGGGCGCGACTGCGCAGCCTGCCGGTGGCCATGCTGGTCATCGAGACTGCCTTCCGCGATGACGAGCACGCGCTGGCCACCATCAGCCAGCACCTGTGCCCCTCGCAGCTGCAGCGTGAGCTCGACGGCTTCGATCAGGCGGCGGACGTCTACATCACCCACATCAAGCCCGGCGAGATGGATGCCGTGATGACGGAAGTGGGCGCGCAGACCAGCAGGCACCGCATCCAGGCGCTGATGACGGGCCAGGTTCTGTCCCTCGCGGACTGACAGGAATTGTCAACACAGGCGCTCGCGCGCTTGGCGCGATGAGCGCAAGTGACAAATCTCGTCAGTGGCCGTGAGAAAAGACCGCTTGCAGCCCCTCGGCACCCCTGGCACGCACCCTGCATTCAGGGGGATGTCCGCTCACCCCCCCCACTTTTTCTGCCCCACAGGAGTTCCTGACATGAAGCGCGTCCAACAAGGTTTCACCCTGATCGAACTGATGATCGTCGTGGCGATCATCGGCATCCTGGCTGCCGTGGCTCTGCCGGCTTACCAGGACTACACGAAGAAGGCGAAGGTTTCTGAAGTCGTCTTGGCGGCCAGTTCGGCGCGCACCTGCATCACCGAGATCGTTCAATCGGCGGGTGCTACCGGGCTGAGCAGTTGCGAGACCGGAACTTCGAGCAAGTTCGTGCAAGGCCTGGCCATTAATGCGACCACAGGCGTAGTCACGGTCACAGGCAATGCGACCAACCTCGGCGAGGCCGTTACCGTGACTCTGACACCGACCATCAATGGCAATGCCATTTCCACCTGGACCTGCTCAGGCACCCCACCCCGCCTGATGCCCGGTTCCTGCCGCGGATAAGCCTGCTTTGGCGGCTTGATGTGAACTGGGGCCCGCGGGCCCCAGTTTCGTTGGCGATCCTGTCCGCAAGGCCCTTTGCGCGGGTCTGGAAACTAGCTGGTTCCGTTCGTCTGGTTCTGACTCTATGACCATGCCTGCCACATTGATCGAGATCCCGAGGTCGACGCGCGCCGAGCTCGTTGCGCCCGAGCAGCCCCATGCTGAGGCCACTTTCACAGCCGGTGGCAAACTGGAACTGACCATCCTGATGCCCTGTCTGGACGAGGCCCGGACCTTGGGCCTGTGCATCGCCAAGGCCCAACGCTTCCTGGCTTGCCGCGGCATCGTTGGGGAGGTGCTCATCGCTGACAACGGCTCGACCGACGGCTCCCAAGCCTTGGCTATCCAGTCGGGCGCACGCTTGATTGAAGTACCGACCCGGGGCTACGGAGCGGCCCTCATCGCCGGCATCGATGCCGCCAACGGTCGTTACGTGATCATGGGCGACGCCGACGACAGCTACGACTTCAGCGCGCTCGACCACTTCGTGCAGGCACTGCGCGCTGGGCAGCAACTCGTGGTCGGCAACCGTTTCCAGGGCGGCATCCGCCCCGGCGCCATGCCCACCTTGCACCGCTATCTGGGCAACCCGGTGCTCAGCTTCCTGGGCCGCCGCTTCTTTGGCGGTTCGCTGGGCGATTTCCACTGTGGCCTGCGTGGCTTCGACCGCGCCGCCATGCGCCGCTTGCGTCTCGTCACGCCGGGCATGGAATTCGCGAGCGAAATGATCGTCAAGAGCCTCCAGGCGGGTCTTCGCATCGGTGAGGTGCCAACGGTCCTGCACAAGGACGGCCGCGGCCGCCCGCCCCACCTGAACACCTGGCGCGACGGCTGGCGCCACCTGCGCTACCTGCTGCTGTACTCGCCGCGCTGGCTGTTCCTGTATCCGGGCGCGACGCTGGCGGTGCTGGGTGCCGCTCAACTCTTGGCCTGCCAGTTCCTCGAACCCGCTGCCACGCGCTGGCCGGTGGGCATCCACACACAGCTGTTCGCCACGGCGGCGACCGTGCTGGGCTACCAGACCCTGCTGTTCGCAATGGGCGCTGTGCTGGTGCGCCACCTGGCCGGGCTGGACGCGCCCGACCCGCGCGAGCGCTGGGCCCGGCACGTGGCCGGCAGCCTGCTGCTGCCGATGAGCGGTGCTGTGGCTGCGGGCCTGGGCATGGCGCTGTGCGTGAACCTCGCGCTGAACTGGGGAGTCGCCAACTTCGGTGCCCTGAACCCGGAAAGGGAGATGCGGCGCATCATCCCCGGCGTGGGACTGGTCATCCTGGGGACGCAGTCGATGCTGGCCTCTATGTACTTTGCGGCGCTGCGCAGTGCCTTCGATTCCATCCGCACCGTGCCGCGCGACCACCCGCGATGACCGGCGCTTCGTGGCTGGAATTGCAGGCCGTCACGGCGCTGCGGCCCAGGGCGCAGGCGCCGCTGCCGCTGTGATCGAAGCAATGGGCCCAGCAGCCCGCAGTGTTCAAGACCTTGGGGCCGATCGGCTGCCCAGTCCCTACCGGGCACCTTGGCTGAGCGCTCGGGGTGTAGATCTTGAATGACAGCCTGGGTGACGTTCAGGAGCCCGGGGCTATGCCGCCTGCGCGAGTCGTGGTCCTGATGTCGACATTCAATGGTCAACGGTACGTTGTCGAGCAATTGCAATCGATCCTGTTGCAGTTGCCGGCGGCGGGCTGCATCCGCATTCGCGACGATGGCTCCAGCGATGGCACGGTGGACGCCATTCGCGCCATCAACGATCCGCGCATCAGCGTGATGGCTGGCACCAACTGCGGCTTCGGTGCAAGTTTCCTGACCTTGCTGGCCAGCGCACCGGCTGATGCCGACTTGGTGATGTTCGCCGACCAGGACGACGTGTGGCTGCCGGGATAGATCGAGCGCGCCTGGGCCCGCTTGCAGCCTTTCGGATCGCAACCGGCGCTGTACGGCAGCGCGCAAATGTTGGTGGACGCCGATCTGCGGCCCTTGCACGTCACGCCACCCTGGCCGCGCGGGCCATCCCTGGCCAATGCGCTCACCGAGAACATCATCACCGGCTGCACGGCTGCGCTGAACCGGTCTGCCACCTTGCTCCTGCAACGCGGTGGCGTGCCCTCAAGTATTCGATTCCACGATTGGTGGATGTACCTTGTCGTTAGCGCATTCGGCAGCGTCATTTACGACGATACGCCGACGCTGCTGTATCGGCAGCATGGCGGCAACCAGATCGGGCACGGTGCCGGCTGGTTCGGGCGCCTCCGGGGAATCATCCGCTTTCTGCTGCGCAACGACTGGGTCGGAATCTTGCACGGCCAGGTCACGGACTTTTGGCGACATTATGGCGAGCAACTTGATCCTGCTACCCGGGCAGTGATACAGGACCGGTACGCGATGCATGGCACGTTCGCCGTCCCGCAGTGGGTCATGATTTTCGGCTGGCGTCGACATTGTCAAACAGGTTTTACCGAATTGGCCTTTCGATTGCTGTTGCTGCTGCACCGCCTCCATGTGTGGCCGCCGCCAGGGCGACGGCTTTAGGACGCACACCAGGTATCGCACCCATCGCTCTTTACAAGTGCGTCCGTGCTGCCGGAAAAACAAGCTTCAGCATATTCCGGGCGAAAATGCTGGCCATCCACCACGCGGCCTGGGGCGCGTAGCGTGTCGCCAGCAGCGCGCGCATGGCCCACATCACGCGCAAGGACTCTGTCACGACCCCCAAACCTCCCCGCACCAGGAAGCTCGGCCAGCGAAACTTCTGAAAGTCTTCGGCAGATACGTCCACCCCCAAACGCCGCCACTGCAGCACAGAAAAATCAGCGTGTTTTTTCCGCAGACTTTTGGCCTGCTCGCGACTCACCTGACGTGGATGGACCCTGTACTTCACCAAAGGCAATGGGATATTCGCAAAACTGCCAAGATGCGCGATTCGAACCCAGAGCGCAAGATCTTCTGCAAAATCTGTTTGGGCCTGGTAGATGGGCTTTAAGTGTTCAATCATCGAGTAGCGCAACATCACGCTGGAATGGGCGAAACAGTTCTCGAACAGCAGACGACCCTTGCATCCCCAATTGGTCAGCGGCGTGAACAACAGCCCTGAACGATCGCCAAACAATTGGATGGCCGAACCTATGGCCAGCAGCTTGGGGTTCCGCTCCATGCAGGCCACTTGCCAGGCGAGGCGTCTCGCATGGGCGATATCGTCCGAATCCAATCTGGCCACATACCGACCTCTCGCTGCCCCAACCGCCGCATTCGAAGCCGCCACCAAGCCCAGTGCATCCTGCCGGATGACGCGTATGCGGGCATCAGCCTGCACCCATTGCTCCAGCAGACTGGCCGTGCCGTCGGTGGAGCCATCGTCCACGACCACCAATTCCCAATCGGTAAAGGTCTGCTTGCAAATGGAACGGATCGCTTCGTCAATGTAGGGCATTCCATTGCGAACGGGCATCACCACGCTGACCACGGGCGCTCTGTCGATCACAGCCGCAACCATTCAGGCGGGGTGAGGTCGGCAGCATCGCCACCGCGACCCAAATGCCATCTTGCTGGCGCAATCACCAACTTGTTTGCATGATCACTCAGCCATGCCCCCCACCAGCTAAAACTGCTGTTGGCGATGACATGCCCACGGCACAAAGACATCAAGCGAACATCCTGGTACGCCGTTTCTGGGCCGTTGTGTGCCACCAGGACGGCATCCCCGAATACATCCGTCTGCGACGCTACCCAGGCAGGGTCATCAGAAAACACAAAGAACCGAGGTGACCGCATCGCGGCCCGCATGTGCGCAAACGCCCGCTGGTAATAGTCCATCCCACACAGGCCGTGGTGCTTGGCGTGAACACCCGCCAGGTAGTCGCCGCGCCTCACATGGACGGCCACCGCTTGGTGTGGATCGCTGGCGATCAAGCCGGCAACCCGCGCATCTTCGGTACCCATGGCAGTGACTGGTCTCAATTCACGACGCAGGGCGTCGGCCACTTCGGTGAAATACCGGGGCGATTGCCAGTAGCCTTCCAAAGTGCGGTCATCGCCCACGTGCGGCATTCTCGGGTCATGGCCTAGGCCACGTTCGCGGAAGCTGCGGGCCCAGCGCATTCGGCCATCGATTCGGACCACACAACCAAAGCGCTCCATGGACCAGAAGCGCGGCGAGTGCTCATCGTCAGGATCCAGACACGTCGCGGCAATGGGGTAGCGGCCAAGCTCAAAAGCTCTCGGCGTAGCGCCTCTGGGCAAACGACGATGCCATGTCAAATCCAAAGACAAGCTGCTGCCCAAACGGGCCGATAGGGCCCGCCCCGCCGCGTACTGGAAGAATTGGTTGCCCAAGCCGCCTTGCATCCTGACAACTATCACGGTGAGCTCTTCTTGAAATGAAAGCAGCCGCAGCCATAGTGCTGGTGGTCTGTTAGTGCTGGGTCGGCGTGCCTGACCAACCCGCCATGCCGCTGTTCATCTGGAATCAGCGCATATTCCATAAGTTCGAAGCCTTCAAACATCGACAAAACCAAAGCATGCGTGTAAACCCGGTGCGCATTGAATTCGATGCGCGCTTGCCAACCAACCGGCACAACAAACAGCAATTGCCCGCCAGGTGCCACCACCCGCTTGAGTTCTTCTACGGCATTGACGTCACCAAGCGGATCGAATGGATCGCCATAGCGGCCCAAGCCAACGTGCTCAACGACATGCATGCATGAGAGTGAAACCACGCTGCCTGTCGGGAAAGGCAATTGCTTCAGATCGGCCCGACCGCTGGACAGTCCACTCAGCTGAAGGTCTGCCGGCCTGTAGTCATAAAAGCGAGTTGGCACCAGCACAGATGCCGCGGCAACGAAATACAAGGAACTTGCGATGTCAATGTGCTCTTTCAAATCCGGCGTCGCCTTCAGCACGCGCAGCGCCCACGCCACGTGGTAGACATAGTGTCGGTCAAAGGGCGTGACACGCACGGCGTCCAACAAATGCATTCGCAAATCACGCGGGCTCACGCGGAACCGCCCACCCCTCTCTGATCGCAATGCCACTAGGCGCCCGGGCATCTGCAACAGCTGTCGCAGGGCTCCATACAGAATGTGGGCGCCAATGGAAATCCAGCGCACATGCCACCTCATTTTTGAATGGATCTGGCTGGCACTTCCTGCAAGGAATGCCGCAAACACTTCGAGTGCGCAAGGTCAGATTCAAAACCCTGGCGCATGGAGGAATTCATCCGGGGGAGCCTCGCCTTTTCCTGTCGTATGCCCACCACATCAAGCCCGACAACAACTGCACGCCAGCCGCACCAAACCACGCCACGCCACCTGATTCCATGCCCCAGGCTGCGCCTTGGGTCCATGTCACCAGGGCAACCCACAGCATGGCCAGCAGGTTTGTACCAATCAACCAGCGCCCTGCCGCGGCCACAACCATGTATTGATAAAAGACATGGTAAATCGCATTCAAGCCGACCGCGGCGACAATCCAGCGAAAGGTGCAAACCGCCGATGCGGGCAAAGGATCGCGGGCCAGATAAGCAGGAATCAGCCAGGGGGCCAAGGTAGCCGCCACCAAGCAAGGCAGGGCGCAAACCAAAGCCATTTTCACCAGGTTTCCAGGGAGCAGTCGCTGCTGACGATCCAACGCAACCCGAGGGTATAGCGCAGTCATCAGCGGGTATTGCAACTGCATGAATGCCAGGCCCAAAGAAAGCACAAGAGCATAAATGCCGAACGTTGCAGAAGGGATGACACCGGACAGAACGATGCGATCCAGCTGCGAGACGAGTGCACCCAACAGCACGCTGATGGCGATGCCGCGGTTGCGCACCAACAGCCTCATGCCAGACCTCAGGGAAGCGTCGGCATACCCCAAAGAGCCCATAGAGCGACGCAAACGAAGCAGATTGCTCATCAACTCCAAGAGATAGCATGAGACGCAGCACAGCATGAACGCATTGACCGAGCGATCGACCCACAGCAACGTCGCGACGATCACCGCGCTGCGCACCAGCAAAAAGAAGGCCGTCCGCTGCGCAGATAGCGCCTGCTGCTGTGAGCCGTTCCAGTAACCAACGCACACCCCGTTGACCAATTGGATGGCACCAGCAATGACCGCCAGGCTGAAAGCGGGCAGTGTCGACGCATCTTCCAGCGAAGTATTGAACCAGAGCGGTGCGATCGTGTTCACCAGCAGAGCGCCAGCAATGGAAACGAATACTCCCAGCCCGATGTAGGCGCGCAGGTACTCTCCGAACACATCGCGGGCACGGTCTCGATGACCACCAGCTTGCGCGACGTCCCGTGGCATGGTCTGGGACAAGCCCATGTCGAGAATCAACACCACGCTTTGCACAAGCATGCAAAGGGATAGCAATCCCCACGCATGCTCGCCAAGCCAGCGGGCGTAAACAGGCAACAGGCAAAGACTGACCAGCCCCGACACCAAAACCACTGCGTAGTTGGCCACTGCGTCAACCCGATAGTCGCGGCCAGTTTGCTTGAGTCCATCGAGGTGCATCATGGAAGTGTTAGGTTGACACGCCGGCCTGCACAGCCTTCCATCATGCCCAACAAGGTCCTTACACCAAGTATCACATACAAAATCCAGCGCCGATTCAGGCACTGGAAGACTGAATTGACGCAATATCGCCGGCGAACATCCGATCGAGTATGGGCCATGAGCTCGCGATCGGAACTCATGCCCTGCCTGAGCGTCACAAGTGTGGCAGCATCCAAACCAGCGCGGGCATAACGAATGCGCGCACCCGAATCAATGGCGCGAATCCAATAGTCCCAATCTTCATGGGCCTTCAGGCCCTCATCAAAACCACCGAGCTGGTCAGTCAATGCTGCCGAGATCACGATGGAACTCACTGGCAACGTGTTCCCAACGCGAATCCAGAATCGATTCCAGGCCAGAGAGCCATTGAATCGCGGGGCCAGCAGCAAGCTGTTGACCAGCAGGCGCACGCCAAGGTCCCCTTTGCTATCAATGTAGCGAAAGGGAAGCACCACCATGTCCGGAGCCACGCCGGGCAGATTGCACGCCCGTGCGGCGGTGGTCAGATAATCCGGGGCCAAGAGATCATCGGAATCCAGGAATACGATCCATTTGCCACGCGCATTGCGAAGGCCATGGTTGCGTGCGCTGGCCAATCCTCCATTGGCCTTGCCAAGCACCCGTATGCAGGGCGCATCGGAAAATGCGTTCATGACCCGTGCAGCCGAATCATCCGTGGACCCGTCGTCAACCAGCAGGATCTCCAGATCCAGCGCCCCTTTCTGTTGAATACAGGATCGAATGGCATGGATGGCCAAAGCCCCGTCATTGAAACAGGGAATCACCACGGAGAAAAAGGGCCTTGTTAGATGGTCCGCTTCCATGGAATTGCCTCGCGACCCACAAAACCATTGCAATCAAGCTGGAAGTCTGGCTTGAGAATCTCATCCACCTTGCCAATGGCTTGTGGGTTCAATGCTCTCTGCATTTTTACGTATAATTTATCCTCTTCGACCACGTAGGAGATATTGGAATCGCTTGCAGAATAGCCTCGCTCATACCCATATCTTCTGGGTAGATAACCAATCTGGCCGGGCGGAAACAATCGAGGGCAAAGCGATTCAACTTTTCGCACGGCCTGATCGGCACGCACAGGCATATCTTGAGCATTTCCAGTCTGGGGCAGGGCCGGAGCCCAATCCAAAGGACACGCCCAGAATCCTGCATGTGCTTTCAAAGCCGCGATGGCCTCAGGCCCATCCGCTGATGTCAGTGGCGTCTTCTCGGCCAGGGTTTTCGAAGGAAGCAATATGCATTCGGTTCGATTGGACAGTTTCAATCCGAAAGCACTCAAATTAATATTCAATACGCGCCAGGCCGTCTCATTGGGCAAGCCATTGGCCTTGTGGGCCTCTCTGGGTTGCGCGCGAACCAGAAGACGCAAATCTGATGCGGTGGTCAGGCGGCGACGGGCTTCGGCCACAACCGGCCTTGTATTGCGAACAAGGTCCTGCCCTTCAAATGACGTCAAATTGACCCAGTGTGAGTGACGCGGAAACAACGGAGCCACCAAGGAAATCGATTGTCCAGGCAGGGTCACATAGGTAGCCCCATGAAGATTGGAAATGGCTCTTGTGTCCAGCTCAAAATAGTCTGCTCCTCGCCAACGCACCCACTCCAGGGTGTCAAATGGCTGCCAAGGCGGGTTCGTGGCAATCGCCACAACTTGCAGCACAGCAAACACGCCCAGCATCGACCATTTGAAAATACCTCCCAACGGAAGTTCTCGCCAAAGTGCCACCAGCAACGGGCCAACCAGCAAGATCATGGGCATGAAATAGCGCCCATTGCCCCCGGTCGCCAACCAGACCGGAAAGGAAAGGGCAATCACAAGCAACAGCACACGGACGTTTGCGCTCAGTGAATGCGGCTGGCGCCCGAAAAGCTTGAACCACAGGTACAAGACGCCCAAGAACGCCAATATGGCAAATCGCATGTCCGGGGCGATGATTTCTGTATAGACCGATGCCTGCGGCAACGCCATGGCCAGAGGCCTCAATACCGCCTCCAGCCAATTGTCGGGTGCAAAGCGAATCATGGTCTACCCTGGCTCCACCCCAGCATTGTCCTGAGTGGTTCAAATAGCCCGTCTGCAAAAGGAAATACAGGATTTCCAAATTGATGCCACAGGTGCCACCCCCACCAACCGTAGAGCGCGACAAATCCGGCTACCAGACCGAACAGGCAAAAGAACATGTGCCTCAAGCGCTGCGCCGTTGAGCGCGCCAGAAGGCAACACACAAGAGGCAGGAAGATGGCCATTGCCCCATTGCTGAGCTTCAGCGCCACCGATACACCGCCCAACATTCCACAGAATATTGAGCGCCAAGCGCTCGCGGAAGCAGCAGGACGCGCTGATGATTCACGAGACCCCAGACCAAGGACCAATCCAAATAGCCATGGAATCGTGGCCAGAACGTCATTGGCGCTGGTCTCGGCCGCACGCAGCACCAGAATACTTCCGACGCCAAACGCGACGGCCAGCAGCCGCACACCCGCATCCGAAATGGCCGTCCCGGGAATCAGCCGCCACGAGATTAGCCACAAGGGAATGCTCACGAAGGCATGCAATCCGGCCCAAATGGAGCCGGCGACCCAGCCCTCCACCTGCAGGCGAGTCAGCTGATAGATGGGCCAATACAAATATGGAAATTGATAGGACTGGGAGGCGGCGGCGAAATAGTCCTCGTTGAATCTCGCATCACTGGCCACCCAGCCCAGGTAGACGTGGTGATTCATGGTGTCCCAGCTCAGCCCGAATCCACCTCGCCACAATGGAACGGACACCAAGACCAGACAGGTCAGCACAAAAGCAATCAATGCTTCCGCATACCTTATCTTGAACATGATGCCGCCCCGTCAGGAGTGTCGTCCATGCGAGGTGCAGGACCGCAGCAAAGAGTGAACTTGCGCTGCACTTCCGGGATCTTGCGCGACGCGTCCTGGGGCCGACCTCGGCCGGGCAACGAGCGAACTGTCTGCCGATTGATTCCAGCAGCAAATGCACCGAAATCAGGAATTTGAGCGGCAATCACGACCACGCCGTCTCGTGCCAAGGCCTGCGTGAAATCCTGCCTCTTCGACAATCCCGACTTGAACGGCGGGCGCTGTTCCAAGGCTGGCTCCATGAAGCTGGGTATCAGCTCATTCATCACTTCATTCACCCCGACGAGTCGCCGTCTGTCGCGGGACAATCTTATGGGAGCTTCCTGAGCGTGCCCGGCAGCTGATAGCCCCTTTTCCGCGCCATTTCTCAGCTTGGTGCGCTGATCCAGCGTGCGACTCATTCTGGGGGTACTCAAGCATCGACAGCGCCAACCCCCGCCGCTACAGCCGCCATCCGCAGGTTGGCATCCTGTGTGGCGATCGGCAACTGCCTGCGCAAGGCCAGTTCCAGATAAGCCGCGTCATAACTGCTCAACCCAAACCGCAAAGCCAGGGCCAGCAACTCGCGCGGCGGCACGGGCTCACGGTCGACTGCGATGGGCAGGCTGCCCAGATGCACGAGTACCGCCTGCGCGCTTTGCGCCGTCATCCGCTGGCGGAGGCAACTGGTCCGCAATACATTGGTCAGTTCCAGTTCCCACAGCGCGGGCGCCCAGGCCCGGTCGTCTTGCAGCCGTTCGGCCACAGCCTGGCTGTATGGCGTCGCTTGGTTGTCTAGGTACCAGCCCGACACCACCGAGTTGTCGATGACAAAAGGCATGCTCAGTCGCGGCCCTGCTCGATGGCTTCGCGCAGTGGCATGTCCAGCTGCGTGCCTGCCCTCAAGGCGCCCAGCGCTGCGAATGTGTCGGCCACTTTCTGGCGCTGCGTGCTTGCTTGAGAGCGGCGGGCGGCGGGGGGGGCCACCGACACCAGGCGCGCTACCGGCACACCACGGCGCGTGATGACGAATTGCTCGCCCTTCTCGACCTCGACCAGCAATTCGGACAAGCGTGTCTTCGCTTCGTAGACTGCAAGCTCTCGCATGATCTAACCTCATTTGATTCTTGGTTAACCAAATATAGCATTCGAGCGATTACGCCGGTTAATAGCATCCGGCGCCGCTTGGCCAACCCTCTCAGCGCCAACGCGCGTTCCCAGTGACCGCATCTCCCACCCCAGTGCCCGCCCTCGCCCCGCCCGGCATAAGGCCGCTCCCTGGTTCGCCGCCGCCGCCGCCGTGCAATCGCTGCTGGCCTATAACGCTTCCCCGTCCCCCATCTTCCTGAACGAAGCGCTGGCCTTTGCCATGTGGGCGGGCTTTGTGCTCGTGTCTAGCGCCGCGCTGGTGCGGCGCGGCCAGGGCGCGGTGCTGGTGGTGCTGGCGGTGTTGGCCGCCACCGTTTTCGTGCCCTGGGGCCCGGGCGCCTTGCCGGCCAGCCAGGCCTTGTCAGCGCCGGCCACGCTGGCCGCGGCAGCAGTGTTGCTGGTGGGTGGCGCCGGCGCGCGCGCCCGGCCGCAAGCGCAGGCACTGTTCATCGCTTTCTGCTGGGGCTGGGTGGTCGCCGGCAACTTGAACGTGGTGGTGGCGCTGGTGCAGGTCTTTGCGCCGGGCCTGGCCGACGGCGACTGGATCGCGCAGTCCGGCATGCCCGGCCGCGCCGTGGGCAACCTGCGCTAGCCCAACCATCTGAGCAGCCTGCTGCTGTGGTACTGCATCGCCTTGCTGGCGTTTCTGGAGATGGGCCGCATGCGGCGCTGGCTGGTGTTGCTGCTGTGGCCGCTGGCCATCTTCTGCGTGGTGCTGACGGCTTCTCGCACTGGCTCCGGCAGCGTGGTGGTGCTGGCGCTGTGGGGGCTGGCCGATCGGCGCCGGCTGTCGCGCGCTGGCCGCTGGCTGCTCTGGGCCGCGCCGCTGCTTTACGGGTTTTCGCGGGGCCTGATGTGGTGGTGGGCGCAGCTGTCGCAAAGCAGCTGCGGTGGCGGCGAAAGGCTGGCCGAAAGCGCCATCGGCAGTTCGCGCCTGGGCATCTGGCGCGACACGCTCACGCTCATCGCCCAGCAGCCCTGGTGGGGCGTGGGCTTCGGTGAATTCAACTTTGCGTGGTCGATGCCACCCCTGCCCGGCCGCCCCACGCCCTTTTTCGACCACACGCACAACCTGCCGCTGCAACTGGCCGTGGAACTGGGCCTGCCGCTGGCCACTGTGGTGATGGCGCTGCTGTCGTGGGCGCTGTGTCGCGTGCAGGGCCGCTTCTGCATTCAGGTCTGATGCACCAATGTGGCCTTAACATCCAGCCACCTTCGCCACATAGCACACCCCAGGCACCCCCCAAAAGTCTGCGTCCTGCGTCCAAAGCACGGCCTCAAACTGCCGCGCCGTGCCCAGCATGAAGCTGTCGGACAAGGGCAGTTTCAGTTCGCATGACAGCTTGGCTGCCGTCATCGCCAGTGATTCGTCCAGCGGCACCACCTTGCCGGCTTGTATCAACGCCGCTGCCTGCAGTGCGGAGGCCTCGTCACGCTGCATCAGCAAACGCTTGAACGCCTCGAAGATCGAGATGGCGGGCACGATGAGCGCAGGGGTGTCGGCCAGTGGTTCGGCGAAGAAGTCTGCGTTCTCGCCGTTGGCGAAGTACTCCAGCCAGCCGCTCGAATCGACCACGTGCATGTGCGGTCGCCTTCACGAGCCACACTGCTGTCGATGCCGGAAAGAAAACCTCGTGCTGAAGCCAATGAGCGAATTGGTAACAACTCTACGCGGTTGCCGTAGCGCAAAGCTTGCAGTTCTTGCCCGGGCTGCAAGTCCATGGCTTCACGAATGGCCTTCGGTATGACGATCTGGAACTTCGGTCATACAGAAACTGTTTCCATCAATCGCTTTCACTCATCGATAGAACATCCTAGCCCGTCGGTTCTGGCGGGGCGGGCTTGATCGCTGCCCAATTGCCTCCCATCTCTGCGCCAGCCCCCGTACCCGGAATGTCCACCCGGTGAGCGCTGACACACAATTCGCAGTTATTCACCCTGCCCACCGAACCTTGGTTCCCCCGCGCTTTCCCCCCCTTCTCAGCGCCGCCTCCGCTGCGGCCGCGGCGGCCTTGCCCGCCCTGCTCGCCTACAACGTCAGCCCCTCTCCCACCTATCTCAACCAGGCCCTGGCCTTCCTGCTGTGGGCGGGTTTTGTCGCCGTCTGCGTCCCGGCGCGTCCCGGCCGTGGGCCGTGGGCGGTGTGGGCTGCGCTGGCCCTGCTGGCCGCGGCGGCGCTGTGGTCCTGGGGCCCAGGTTCCTTGCCCTCCAGCCTGGCGATGTCGGCGCTGGCCACGCTGTTCGCGGCCGCGGTGGTGCTGGCTGGCGGCGCGGGCGCGCGTGCGCGGCCCGACGGCGTGGCGCTGTTCACCGCCTTCGCCTGGGCCTGGGTGGCCGCTGGCGTGTTCAACATCGCCATCGCACTCGTGCAGGTGTTCGCACCCGGTGTGCCCGATGGCGAGTGGCTCGCGGCTTCGGGCATCCCGGGCCGTGCGGTGGGCAACCTGCGCCAGCCCAACCACCTGAGCAGCCTGCTGCTGTGGCATTGCATCGCGGTGGTAGCGCTGTTCGAATTGGGCCGCCTGCGCCGTGTATGGGCCGGCGTGCTGCTGGCGCTGGGTGTGTTCGCCGTGGTGCTCACGGCCTCGCGCACGGGGCTGGTCAGCGTGCTGCTGCTGGCCTGCTGGGGCCTGCTGGACCGGCGCCTGTCGCGCAGCGCGCGCGGGCTGTTGATCGCAGCGCCATTGGTTTACGCGCTGTCGTGGCTGGGCATGGCGCAGTGGGCCGCACTCACGCAGCACACCTTCGGCGGCGCGCAGCGCCTGGCCGAGGCCGACGTGGGCGGCTCGCGCGTGGCCATCTGGCGCGACACGCTGACGATGATCGGACAGCAGCCCTGGACGGGCGTGGGCTTCGGCGAGTTCAACCTCGCCTGGACGCTGACGCCACTGCCGCAGCGCCCCGTGGCCTTCTTCGACCACACGCACAACCTGCCGCTACAACTGGCGGTGGAACTGGGCCTGCCGCTTGCGGCGCTGGTGATGGGCTTGCTGCTGTGGGCGCTGTGGGCTGCCGGCCGGGCCGCCTGGCGCGCCAGCGGTGACGCCGGCACCGCGCAGCGCGCCGCGGTGCTGATGGTGGTGATGATCGGCCTGCACAGCTTGCTGGAGTACCCGCTCTGGTACAGCTACTTCCTGCTGCCGGCGGCCTGGGCCTGGGGTTATGCCTTGCAGCCTTCGGCCGGGCGTGCGTCTGACGACACCGCTCCTGCGGCGGCGCCGGCGGTAGCTCCGCCCTCGCGCGCCCTGGTTGCTGGCGCTGCGCTGCTGGCCGCCGGCGCCGTGTTCTCGGTGGTCGACTACCTGCGCGTGGCCGCGATCTTCAGCGCCTCGGCCGGCAGCAAGCCGCTGGCCGTGCGCGTGGCCGAAGGGCAGCGCAGCGTCTTCTTCGCCCACCACGCCGACTACGCCGCCGTCACCGCCGGCCTGCCCGTGCCCGACCCCGAGCGCGCCTTCGCGCGGGCCGTTCACTTCCTGCTGGACTCCCGCCTGATGATGGCCTGGTCGATCTCGCTGGCCGAGCGCGGCAAGCTGGACGAAGCGAGCCACATCGCCGAGCGCCTGCGCGAGTTCAAGAAGCCTGATGCCGAAGAGCTTTTCGCCGTGTGCGAGACGGCAGCCTCGGCACCGGCCGCGCCGATGCCGGCGGCGTCCACCTTTGCCTGCCGCCCGCCGGCCCGGGCGCTGGGCTGGCGGGCCTTCACCGGGCCGGATTGACGGGCTTGCAGGGCGCGGCGTTCAGACCGCCGCCACCCACTCGCCGCTCTTGCCGCCGCGCTTTTCCAGCACGCGGATGTTGGTCATCACCATGCCGCGGTCGGCGGCTTTGCACATGTCGTAGACGGTGAGCAGGCCCACTTGCACGGCCGTCAGCGCTTCCATTTCCACGCCCGTGCGGCCCAGCGTTTCCACCTGGGCGCTGCAGTGCACGGTGCTGGTGGCGCGGTCGAGTTCGAAGTCCACCGCCACGCGCGTGATGGGCAGCGGGTGGCACAGCGGGATCAGGTCGGCGGTGCGCTTGGCGCCCTGGATGGCTGCGATGCGCGCGATGCCGATGACATCGCCCTTCTTGGCCTGGCCGCTGGCGATGAGCTCGAAGGTGGCCGGCTGCATGCGGATGCTGCCGGCCGCGCGTGCCACGCGGTGCGTCTCGGCCTTGGCCGCCACGTCGACCATGTGGGCCTGGCCCTGCCCGTCGAAGTGCGTCAGCGGGCTCGGGGTGTCGGCGTCGTTCGGGGGGGCGCTCATGGCAGCAGGGTCGGCAGGCGGCTTCACGTTCAGCAACAGGGCGGTGTCATGATAGCCAGAGGGAACGCCGCGGCCTCTGCGCGGCTCCAAGGCCCTCCTGCCGCCTGCCGAGACACCGCTTGCCCATCACCCGCCCCTCTCACGCCGCCCCGGTGAACCCCGGGCCCGCCCCCCAGGCCCTGCCCCGCTGGCGGCGGCACATGGCCGCCACGCTGGCCGCTGCGGTGCTGCTGCCCGCGCTGCACGTGCCCGCACACGCACAGGTGCGCCTGCCGGCGCTGGGCGAGAGCGCCTCGCGCGATTTGAGCGTGGGCGACGAGCGCCGGCTCGGTGAGCAGATCATGCGCGAGGCCCGGCGCGACCCGGTCTACCTCGACGACCCGGTGCTGCTGGAGTACCTGCAGTCGATCTGGAACCCGCTGGTGGCCGCCGCGCGCCAGATCGGCCAGATCGACCACGACACCGACCAGCTCTTCGCCTGGGAAACCTTCCTGGTGCGTGACCGCAGCGTCAACGCCTTTGCGCTGCCGGGGGGCTTCGTCGGCGCGCACCTCGGGCTCATCGCCATCACCACCACGCGCGACCAGCTCGCCAGCGTGATGGCGCACGAGCTCAGCCACGTCACGCAGCGCCACATCGCGCGCAGCATCGCGCCGCAGCAGCAGGCCTCGCTGATCGCGGTGGCCACCATCCTGCTGGGCATCCTGGCCGCCAGCCGCGCCAACAACGTCGACCTGGCCAACGCGGCCATCATGGGCGGGCAGGGTGCGGCCGTCCAGTCGCAGCTGAACTTCTCGCGCGACATGGAGCGCGAAGCCGACCGCATCGGCTACGGCCTGCTCGGCCTGGCGGGTTTTGCGCCAGCTGGGCAGGCGCAGATGTTCGACCGCATGGACGCGGCCACGCGGCTGTCCGACAACGGCGGCTTCCCTTACCTGCGCAGCCACCCGCTGACCATCGACCGCATCAGCGAGGCGCGCAGCCGCACGCTGCTGGGCGACAACCGCGCCTCGCAGCCGACGCTGCAGCACGCGCTGATGCAGATGCGCGCGCGCGTGCTGATGGACGAGAGCGTCACCGGCCTGCAGCGCCTGGGCGGCACCACGTCTTCACCCGCGCTCACCGACCGCGTGGCCGCGCTCTACGGCGGCGCGATGGCGGCCTCGCTGCTGAAGGAGCACGACCGCGCCGAACGCCAGGTGGCGCTGGCGCTGCAACTGGCCGCCACGGCCGCGCCGCGCGACCCCGGCGCCGAGCGCGCGCTGCGCCTGCTGCAGGCGCAGGTGCTGCTGAACGCCAGCGATGCTGCGGGCGCCCTGCAGGTGCTGGACACGCTGGGCGCGGCCAACGAACGCCCGGCGCTGCTGCTGCGCGCGCAAGCCGCGCTGCGCCTGCACGACAGCAAGCCCGAAGCGGCGGCCGAGCCGCTGCGGCGCAGCGTCGAGAACCTGCAGACCTGGGTGTCGGAGCAGAAGAGCGACGCCGCAGCTTGGGAACTGCTGGCCGGCGGCAGCGAGGCGCTGGGCCTGAAGCTGCGTGCCTTGCGTGCCGGGGCCGAGGCGCGTGCGGCGGTGGGTGACCTCAGCGGAGCCATCGACCGGCTGCGGCGCGCGCAGGCCGCGTCCCGCGGGCCCGGGCCCACCGACTTCATCGAGGCCTCGGTCATCGACGCGCGCCTGCGCCAGGTGCTGCAGCAGCGCCGCGAGATCGCGGCCGAGATGCGTGGCGAAGGCCGTGGCGGCCCGCCGCCCGGCGAAGGGCCCAACTGAGCGGCCCGGCGTGCTCCGTCGTCAGGCCGCGTTGCGGGTGAACAAGCGCTCCACGGCCACGTCGATGACCATGCCGCACAGGCTGTAGAGCAGCGAGCCGATCAGCGCAGCGCTGAAGCCAGTCACGTTGAAGCCGTCCAGCACGCTGGCCGAGGCCCAGAACATCAGCGCATTGATGACGAAGAGGAAGAGCCCCAGCGTCAGCAATGTCACCGGCAGTGTCAGCAGCACCAGCAACGGCCGCACCAGCGTGTTGAACAGGCCGAGCACAAAAGCCGCGATCAGCGCCGAGGTGAAACTGGCCACCTGCACACCGCTGTAGAGGTGGGCCACCAGCAGCAATGCTGCGGCGAGGAGCAACCAACGCACGATGATCTTCATGCGCCCAGCATAACGCGGCGCAAATCGTGGTGCGAAAGCCGCTTTTCCCTGGGAAAACCGCTTCTCACTGCCAAACAGGCGCATTACCATCGCGCCTGCACGTTTCCCAGGAAAGACAGGCCCGCGCACGAAGGTGATGCAGGGCTTGCGCGGCAAGCGGCATCCCTCATCCACTGATGGAGAACATCCAAATGGCAACTGCGAAAAAAGCCCCGGCGAAAGCCCCCGCGAAGAAGGCCGCTCCGGCCAAGAAGGCCGCTGCCCCTGCGAAGAAGGCAGCGCCGGCCAAGAAGGCCGCAGCGCCCGCGAAGAAGGCGGCCCCGGCGAAGAAGGCGGCGGCTCCGGCCAAGAAGGCTGCAGCGCCCGCGAAGAAGCGCACCCCCAGCGCCGCCTTCATGAAGCCGCTGACCCCCAGCGCTGCGCTGGCCGGCATCATCGGTTCGGCGGCCCTGCCGCGTACCGAGGTGACCAAGAAGGTCTGGGAGTACATCAAGAAGAACGGCCTGCAGGACAAGGCCAAGAAGACGCTGATCAACGCCGACGCCAAGCTCAAGGAAGTGCTGGGCAAGGCGCAGGTCTCGATGTTCGAGATGACCAAGCTGATCAGCAGCCACCTCAAGTGAAGCCGGCTTCGGCCTGTTGAACGCCAAGGGCCCTCCGGGGCCCTTTTTCTTGGAAAGCCCTCCGGGGCCCTTTTCGTGGAAGGCCCTTCGGGGCCTTTTTCTTTGCCGACAGCGCGTGCAACAGGGGGCCGCTTACGATGCGCGCCCGCCTGCCCCGGAGTGCCCATGCTGATCCGCCTGATCTACGCCAGCCGCAGCGCCGGCATGCTGTCGCCCGTGGAGGTGAAGGACATCGTGCGCAGCTCGCAGCGCAACAACGGCCCGCTGGGCGTGACGGGTGCGCTGATCCTGAGCAACGGCATCTTCCTGCAGTGCCTGGAAGGCGACCACCGCGTCGTCAACGCGCTGTACCACCGCATCCTGCTCGACCCGCGGCACCGCGAACCGGCCATCCTGTCGTACAAGGAAATCGACCAGCGTCTCTATGGCGCCTGGGCCATGGGCCTGGTCAGCACCACCGAGGCCCACCGTGCCATCTTCCTGAAGTACGGCGCGCAGGCCGAGTTCGACCCCTACGAGATGCGGCCCACCGCGCTGGAGCTGCTGTTCGCCGACATGGTGGAGCACGCGCGGCCCATCACGGCTTGAGCGCGCCTCTCAGCCCTCGGCCAGCAGCGCTTTCAGGAAGCGCCCCGTGTGGCTGGCCTCGCAAGCCGCCACTTCTTCGGGCGTGCCGGCCACCACCACGCGGCCGCCACCGCTGCCGCCCTCGGGCCCCATGTCCACCAGCCAGTCGGCCGTCTTGATGACGTCGAGGTTGTGCTCGATGACGACGATGGTGTTGCCCGCATCGCGCAGCTGGTGCAGCACCTTCAGCAGCAGCCGCACGTCGTGGAAGTGCAGGCCCGTCGTGGGCTCGTCCAGGATGTAGAGCGTGCGTCCGGTGTCGCGCTTGCTCAATTCCAGCGCGAGCTTCACGCGCTGCGCTTCACCACCGCTGAGCGTGGTGGCGGCCTGCCCCAGGCGGATGTAGCCCAGGCCCACGTCCAGCAGCGTCTGCAGCTTGCGCGCGATGTTGGGCACGGCATTGAAGAAGCCGTGCGCGTCTTCCACCGTGAGCTCCAGCACCTGCGTGATGTTCTTGCCCTTGTAGAGGATCTCCAGCGTCTCGCGGTTGTAGCGCGCGCCGTGGCACACGTCGCAGGGCACGTACACGTCGGGCAGGAAGTGCATCTCCACCTTGATGACGCCGTCGCCCTCGCAGGCCTCGCAGCGCCCGCCGCCCGACGAGGCGCTGACGTTGAAGCTGAAGCGCCCGGCGCCGTAGCCGCGCTCGCGCGCCGCCGGCACTTCCGCGAAGAGCTCGCGGATGGGCGTGAACAGCCCCGTGTAGGTGGCCGGGTTGCTGCGCGGCGTGCGGCCGATGGGGCTCTGGTCGACGTTGATGACCTTGTCGAAATGCTCCAGGCCTTCGATGCGGTCGTGCGGCGCCGGCTCGGCATGGCTCTGGTAGAGCTTGCGCGCCACCGCTGCATACAGCGTGTCGTTGATCAGCGTGCTCTTGCCGCTGCCGCTGACACCCGTCACGCAGGTCAGCAGGCCCACGGGGATCTCGACGTTCACGCCCTGTCCGTCAGGCCCACGCAGGTTGTTGCCGCGGGCATTCACGATGCTCAGGCGGAAGGGCGCGGCGCCGAAGCCGCTGGCCGGCCGGCGCTTCTTCGGTACGTCGATCCGCAGCACGCGGCCCAGGTACTGGCCGGTGAGCGAATCGGGGTCGTCGGCCACCTCGCGGGGCGTGCCCTGCGCCATCACGCGGCCGCCGTGCACACCGGCACCCGGGCCCATGTCCACCACGTGGTCGGCGGCCCAGATCATGTCTTCGTCGTGCTCCACCACCAGCACGCTGTTGCCCAGGTCACGCAGGTGCAGCAGCGTGCCGATCAAGCGCTCGTTGTCGCGCTGGTGCAGGCCGATGCTGGGTTCGTCCAGCACGTACATCACGCCGCTCAGGCCGCTGCCGATCTGGCTGGCCAGGCGGATGCGCTGCGCCTCGCCGCCGCTGAGCGTGTCGGCGCCGCGGTCCAGGCTGAGGTAGTTCAGGCCCACGTCATTCAGAAAACGCAGCCGGCTACGGATCTCGCGCACGATCTTCTCGGCGATCTCGGCCTTGGCGCCCTGCAGCTTCAGGCCGTCGAAGGTGGCCAGCGCGCGCGCCAGCGTGGCGTGCTCCACCTCGTAGATGGGCGGACCCTTGTCGCCGTTGGCGTGCTGCAGGAACACATGCCGCGCCTCGCGGCGCAGGCGCGAGCCTTCGCACTGCGGGCAGGCGCGCGAGGCCTGGTAACGCGCCAGTTCTTCGCGCACGGCGGCCGAATCGGTTTCGCGGAAGCGGCGCTCGAAGTTGGGGATGATTCCTTCGAAGGGGTGGCTGCGTTTCACCGCGCGCGGCTTGCGGCCCCCCTTGCCGGCGCTCTCGGCCTCGTAGACGAACTCGATCTCTTCGCTGCCGCTGCCGTACAGCAGCACCTGGCGCGCGCGCTCGGGCAGTTGCTCGAAAGGCGTGTCGATGTCGAAGCCGAGGTGTTTGGCCACGGCCTCCAGCATCGAGTGCGTGTAGGCGTTGCGCCGGTCCCAGCCCTTCACCGCGCCCGAGGCCAGGCTCAGGCTGGGGAAGGCCACCACGCGCTCGGGGTCCATCACCGTCACCTGGCCCAGGCCGTCGCAGGCCGGGCAGGCGCCCACGGGGCTGTTGAAGCTGAAGAGGCGCGGCTCCAGTTCGCTCAGCGAGTAGCTGCACACGGGGCAGCCGAAGCGGCTGCTGAACAGGTGCTCGCGGCCGGTGTCCATCTCCAGCGCGATGGCGCGGCCGTCGGCGATGCGCAGGCTGGCTTCGAAGCTTTCAGCCAGGCGCTGCTTCACGTCGGGCTTGGTCTTCAGCCGGTCGATGACGACGTCGATGTCGTGCTTGTCGTTCTTCTTCAGGGTGGGCAGGGCTTCGGCCTCCACCACCTGACCGCCGACGCGGAAGCGCACGTAGCCGCGCGCCTGCATGTCGGCGAAGAGATCTTCGAACTCGCCCTTGCGGTCACGCACCACCGGGGCCAGCACCATCAGCTTGGTGTCCTCGGGCAGCGCGAGCACGGCATCGACCATCTGGCTCACGCTCTGCGCCTGCAGCGGCAGGCCGTGGTCGGGGCAGTAGGGCGTACCGGCGCGGGCGTAGAGCAGGCGCAGGTAGTCGTGGATCTCGGTGATGGTGCCGACCGTGCTGCGCGGGTTGTGGCTGGTCGCCTTCTGCTCGATGGAGATCGCCGGGCTCAGGCCCTCGATGACATCGACATCGGGCTTGTCCATCAGCTGCAGAAACTGCCGCGCGTAAGCGCTCAGGCTTTCGACATAACGGCGCTGGCCCTCGGCGTACAGCGTGTCGAAGGCCAGGCTGCTCTTGCCCGAACCGCTGAGCCCCGTGATCACCACCAGCGCGTGCTTGGGGATGTCGAGGTCGATGTTCTTGAGGTTGTGGGTGCGCGCGCCGCGCACCTTCAGGAAGCGGCTTTCCTGCGCTCGTTCGTGCGCTCTTTCGTGAGATGCGCGGGGCAGGGCAGGCTGATCGTCGGGGGGCTGGGGCATGGTGGCGGCTGAGGGCAACCGGCCATCATAGCGATGCGGGCTGTTTTCAGTCCTGGGGTGCACCTGGCAGCCGCACCGTCACCGTCGTGCCTTCGCCCGGCGCGCTGGTCAGCGTGATCTGCCCGCCCATCAGCTCGATGAAGCGGCGGCTGACGAAGAGGCCCATGCCCGAGCCCTCGATGCCCGAGCTCTCGGCGCCCACGCGGTTGAAGGGCTGGAAGAGCTCGGCCTGCTGTGCGGCACTGAGACCCACGCCGGTGTCGGCCACGTTCAGCAGCACCTGGCCCTCGATCAGCTCGACGCTGCAGTCGACCCGGCCGCCCGGCACGTTGTACTTGACGGCGTTGGAAACCAGGTTGATCAGCACTTCGCGCAGGCGCAGGCCGTCGGCCATCACCCAGCAGGGGCTTCCCTGGCTGACCCGGTCGTCGAGCTGCACGCCCAGGCGTTCGGCCAGGCCCTGCACCATGGGCAGGGCCTCGGTGAGGCAGCGGCGCAGGTCCACCGGCGCCAGCTGCACGGCCACGCGGCCGGCCTCGATGCGCGAGACGTCGAGCACCTCGTTGACGAGTTCCAGCAGGTGGCGCGCCGCGCTCTCGATCAGCGTCACGCGGTGTGGCTTGAGCACCAGATCGCCGGCCTGCGCTTCCAGCCGCATCAGCTGCGCAAAGCCGAGGATGGCGTTCAGCGGCGTGCGCAGCTCGTGGCTCATGCGCGAGAGGAAGGCGCTCTTGGCCTGGTTGGCGCTTTCGGCGGCCTCTTTCGCCGCCAGCAGGCGCAGCGCCTCGTGCTCGGGGCTGCTGTCCCAGGCGCAGCCGATCACGCGCTGCACGCGGCCTTGGGCATCGGCATGGGCGCGGCCGGTCACGTGCAGCCAACGCTCGTTGCCTTGATGGTCGGCGCGCTGCAGCTCCACGTTCAGCGGCTCCAGGCGGCTCAGCGCCACCTCCAGCGCCGCCAGCAGATGGTCGCGCTCGTGCGGCAGCAGCAAAGGGGCCAGCGCGTCCACCAGCGTGCCGGTCGGCGCGACCGGCACGGCCAGCAGTTCGCACAGGCGGGCATCGAAGTCCAGCGTGCCGTCGGCAAGGTTCCAGTCCCAGACGCCGATGCCGCCGGCCTCGTTGGCGATGGCCAGGCGTTCGGTCAGATCGCCGAGCTGCCGGCGCACGTGGTGCTGGCTCGTGATGTCCTGCAGCGCCCCACTGACGCGCAGCACCTGGCCGTCCACGATGTCGGCCGAGCCCACGGCCAGCACGCGCAGCGCACGCTGCCGGGCCGTGAGCATGTCGATCTCGATCTCGAAGGGCTGGCCCAACTCGGCCCGCGCCACGGCGCCGGCGAAGCTCTTGCGGTCGTAGGGCGCGCACAGCGCCAGCGTGGCTTCCAGCGTGGCGGGCTCGTCGGCGGGCAGCTCCAGCATCTGCCGCAGCTGGGCCGACCAGCGCAGCGTGTGCGGCCGCAGCGTGAGTTCCCAGCCACCCACGCGCGCCAGGCGCGCCGATTCGGCGAGGAAGGCTTCGCTCTGGCGCAGGGCCTCTTCCGAGGCCTCCAGCGCGCGCAGGTCCTGCAGGTGCTCGGTGCGGTCGATCACGGCGCAGACGTACTGGCCGGGGTCGTCGGCCGGCGTGCCGGCGGTGCCGGGCAGGCGCGAGATGTAGAGGTCGCCGCTGAAGCGCCGACCGCCTTCGCCGAAGAAGCCCACGTTGTCCAGCGCGCTGGCGCCGGCGGCCTGGGCTTCGTGCAGCGCCGGGCGCACGCGGTCCTGGTAGTCGGCGCTGTCGAGCATGCGGTGCAGGAAGACCGGCCCCGTGTGGCGGTTCGGCAGTTTCAGCAGCCGCGTGGCCAGCTCGTTGCACTCGAGCAGCTCACCGTTGAAGGTGACGAGGATGCAGGCCACGGGCATGCCGGCGAACAGCGTGGCAAAACGCTCGGCCAGGGCCTCGGTGCGGGCCTGGCTGGCTTGCAGCTCGTCGGCTTGCGCGTGCAGCTCGGCCTGGTAGATGCGCAGGTTCTCGGTCAGCTCGCCCAGCTTGGCATCGTGGCGGCGCGCCGCGTCTTCGATCAGGCCCAGCTCGCCGCGGGCCACCGCGCCCAGCAACTGTTCGTTGAGCAGCTGCCCCACGCTTTCGGCCTGCATGAGCAGGCGGTCGCGCGCCTCGACGCGCTGCTTCAAGCCATGCACGCTCATCAGGCCGGGTCCTTCTGGAGGGCGCCCGTGCCGGGCGGTAACTGGGCGTCCACCCAGGCCGTGATCTCGATGTGGCTGACCACCGCACCGCCGCCCGCGTGGGCCACGGGCGCGGCATGCATCAGGAACCACAGGCGCTGGCCGTTGCTGTCACAGGGGTACTGCATGGTGAAGCGGGGAAGGTTGCCGCGCAGGACGGCGGTCACGCCATCGTGCGCGCGGCGCGCGTCGGGGTCGGTGAGTGCAGCGCTGGCGCAGGCGCTGAGGTAGTTGTGGCCGGGGCCGCTGTGGCGCAGGTCGGGGTCGCCGTTGTCGGCCGCGAAGCGCCGCCAGGCTTCGTTCACGCGCACGATGGTGCCTTGCGCGTCCAGCACGGCCAGGTGCTCGGCCAGCGAGTCCAGGATCGACTGCATGCGCTGGCTGTCCTTCAGCGAGGTGACGTTGACGAAGCTCATCACCGCCTTGGTGCTGCCCGGCACGCGCGCCGCGTAGGGCTGCATGCGCGCCAGCCACCACTGGCCGTCGCGGCTTTTCACCTCGCGCTCGTTGACCACCTTCTCGGCCATGGTGCGGCGCAGGTCGTTGAAGAGCTCGGGGTAGTCGAGCAGGTTCGCGAAGTCTTCCAGCGAACGGCCGCGGTCGCCTTCGCGCACCTTGAACAGCTGCATCAGCTCGGGCGTGAAGCGCAGCAGGCGCAACTGCTCGTCGACGAAGAGCGTGGGCGTGGCCGTGGCCTTGGCCACGTTCTCCAGGTCGGCGTTCACCGAGTTGAGCACGTCCACCTTCTCCTGGTACTCGGAGTTCACGGTGTAGAGCTCTTCGTTGACCGACTGCAGCTCCTCGTTGGTGCTCTGCAGTTCCTCGTTGCTCGCCATCAGCTCTTCGTTGGTGGCCTGCAGTTCCTCGTTCGCGGTTTCCAGTTCCTCGATGGTGGCCTGCAGGCTCTCGTGCGTGATGTCGAGTTCACGCTCCAGCGTCTCGACCCGCTTGCGCTGCTCTTCATCGAGCTCGGCGGCCTGCGCCGCGCCCATCGCGGGCAGCTCCAGCGGCTCGAAGCTCAGCAGCGTGACGGGCGCGCCGCCGTGCTCGGGCGGGCTCGTGCCCTCGCTCACGCGGCGGGCCACCAGGCGCACCTGGCGTGCGCTTTCGCCCTGGCCCAGGCGCACGGGCGCGGAGCTCTCGGAGCGCTCGTCGCTGGCCACGGCCTGCAGCAGCAGCCCCGCGGCCCAGGACAGCTCGCGCGGCAGCAGCTTCAGCACGTCCAGCGTCATCTGGCCTTCGCTGATCTGCAGAAGATCGCTGGCGCTGCCGTACACGTGCAGCAGCTCGCGCGAGGGCCCCACCAGCAGCGAGGGCGGCAGGTAGGCCTGCTGCAGCTGGCGCTCGCCCTGGTTCACCCAAGCCTGCGCCGACGGCGGCGCCACCTCGGGCGGGCGGCGGCGCGTCGCGCGGCGCTGCGACGAGGTCTCGTGGCGCGAGTTGCCGTCGAGCTGCAGGCCCAGGCGGTCGCGCCGCAGCAGGCGGTAGATCTTGCCGCGGCCTGGCAGCGCCGCGAAATCGCGGTGCAGCACGCCCAGTGATTCGCTCGGCCCCAGCAGCAGGTGGCCACCAGGTTGCAGCGCGTACTGCAGCCGCCGCATCGCCCGCTCTTGCGCGCCGGGCTGGAAATAGATCAGCGCGTTGCGGCAGGTCACGAGGTCCATGCGCGTGAAGGGCGGGTCGGCCACGAGGTTGTGCCGCGCAAAGATCACCATCTGCCGGATCTCGGGGCGCACCGTCCAGCCGCCATCGCGCTCCATGAACCAGCGCTCCAGGCGCTGGCCCGAGACCTCGGCGGCGATGGTGTCGGGGTAGCGGCCGGCGGCTGCGTGGTCGAGGTAGTGCTGCTCGACGTCGGTGGCGAAGATCTTCACCGGCCGCATGCGGCCCAGGCGCTGGAAGGCCTCGGCGAACAGGATGGCGATGGAGTAGGCCTCTTCGCCCGTGGCGCAGCAGGCCACCCACACGCGGATGGGCTCCATCGTGGCCTCGCGGCCGGCCAATGGCGCAACCACCTGGTCGGCCAGGTGTTCGAAGACATCGGCATCGCGGAAGAAGCGCGTCACCGGGATCAGCAGTTCGCGCCGCAGCACGGCCTGTTCGTCGGCCGAGTTCGCCAGCGCCTCGCGGTAGGCGGGCAGCGAGGCCGTGCGCTGCACCTGCATGCGGCGCTCGATGCGGCGCAGCACGGTGGTGGGCTTGTAGTCGCGGAAATCGATGCCGCTGCTGCCCAGCAGCAATTCCAGGATGCCTTCCAGCGGCTCGGCCACGCCCGGTGGCGGGCTGCCAGCCAGCAAGCGCAACGAGGCGTGGCGCGGCGCACGCAGATGCGTCGTCAGCCGTGCGGCCAGGTCTTCGGCCGCGGCCACCACGTCGGCAAGGCCGGTGCCCACGGCACTGCGCGGCATGCCATCGAACTTGGCGTTGGAGGGCTCTTGCACGAAGACGAAGCCGCCCGCGGCGTTAACGGCCGGGATGCCGCGCGAGCCGTCGCTGCCGGTGCCGGAGAGCACCACTGCGATGCCGCGGTCGGCGCACTGTTCGGCCATGCTCGTGAAGAACACGTCGATGGGCAGCGAGAGCCCGTGCTCGGGTTTGGGGGTGAGCAGCAGCCGGTCGCCGGCGATGCGCATGCTCTTGGCCGGCGGGATCAGGAACACCGCATTCGGCGCCAGCGGCATGTCGTGGCCGGCCACCTGCACGGGCATCGCGGTGTAGCGCGCCAGCAGGTTGTCCATCATCGACTTGTGATCGGGCGACAGGTGCTGGATCACCACGAAGGCCGCGCCGGTGTCCACCGGCAGCGCGCCGAACAGGCGCTCCAGCGCATCCAGCCCGCCAGCCGAAGCGCCGATGGCCACCACGAAACCACCGAAGGTGGCGGGAGACTCGCCGAGGGCCATGTCCGCCAGCCTCTCTTCGGGCAGCAGGACGGGGTCCACAGTGTCGCCAGATGGCGTGTCAGGCGTTGGCGGCAAGTTGGTGCTGCTCCTGGCCGTCCCGGCATGCCCGGGTGCAGATGCTCACCTTCGTGAGGGTCGGGCGGAGTATGCCTTTGCAGGCCCACCCAATGCTTAGATTTTGCGGGCTCGCCGCATAAATGAGGAGGCCTCAGCCACCCAGCACGCGCAGGATCTCGGCGCCGTAGGCTTCCAGTTTCTTGGCGCCCACGCCGCTGATGCCGGCCAGGTCGTCCAGCGAGGCCGGCTGCGCGCGCGCCATCTCGGCCAGCGTGGCGTCGTGGAACACCACGTAGGCCGGCAGGTTGTGCTCACGCGCCACCTCGGCCCGCCAGGCCTTCAGCGCGGTGAAGCGCTCGGTGGCGGCCTCGTCCAGCGGCAGCGGGGGCGGCTTGCTGGCGGTACCGCGGCCGCTGCCGCGTTCACCGCGCAGGCTCTTGCCCCGGCCTTTGGCCTCGGTGGGCACGCGCAGGCGCACGGGCACCTCGCCACGCAGCACCTCGCGCGCGCTTTCGGCCAGGGCCAGGGTGTTGTATTCGCCCTCGGCTTCCACGTGCCCCAGCGCGATGAGCTGGCGCAGCACCAGGCGCCACTGCGCCTCGCTCACGTCGGCGCCGATGCCGAAGGTCGACAGGCTTTCGTGCCCGTGCTGCGTGACCTTCTCGGTCGTCTTGCCGCGCAGCACGTCGATCAGGTGGCCGGCGCCGTAGCGCTGCCCGCCGGCCTGGCGGAAGCGGTAGATGCCGCTGAGCGCCTTGCGCGCGGCCTCGGTGGCGTCCCAGGTCTCCGGGCTGCCGATGCAGTTGTCGCAGTTGCCGCAGGGCGTGCTGGGCTGGCCGAAGTAACCCAGCAGCCGAACACGCCGGCAGTCGATGGCCTCGCAAAGCGCCAGCAGTGCATCGAGCTTGCCGCGCTGCAGGCGCTTGAAGTCTTCGCCGGCTTCGCTCTCGTCGATCATGCGCCGCTGGTTCACCACATCGGCCAGGCCGTAGCTCATCCAGGCGTTGGCTGGCAAGCCGTCGCGGCCGGCGCGGCCGGTCTCCTGGTAGTAAGCCTCGATGTTCTTGGGCAGGTCGAGGTGGGCCACGAAGCGCACGTCGGGCTTGTCGATGCCCATGCCGAAGGCGATGGTGGCCACCACCACGATGCCGTCTTCGCGCAGGAAGCGGTCTTGGTGGCGGCGGCGCACCTCGGCGTCCAGGCCGGCGTGGTAGGGCAGGGCGTTGATGCCTTCGGTCTGCAGCCAGGCGGCCGTTTCCTCCACCTTCTTGCGGCTCTGGCAGTAGACGACACCGGCATCGCCCTCGTGCTCGTCGCGGATGAAACGCAGCAGCTGCTTCTTCGGCTCGTCCTTCTCGACGATGGTGTAGCGGATGTTGGGCCGGTCGAAGCTGGCCACGAACAGCCGCGCTTCCTGCAGCTGCAGGCGTTCGATGATGTCGGCGCGCGTGTGGCTGTCGGCCGTGGCCGTGAGCGCCACGCGCGGCACGCCCGGGAACTGCTCGTGCAGCGCGGAAAGACCGAGGTATTCCTCGCGGAAATCATGGCCCCACTGGCTGACGCAGTGCGCCTCGTCGATGGCGAAGAGGCTCAGCAGCCCGCGCTCGTGCAGGCTTTGCAGCATGGCCAGGAAACGCGGTGTGAGGATGCGTTCGGGCGCGGCATACAGCAGCACGAGCTGGCCGCTCATCAGCTCGCGTTCGATGCGCCGAGCCTCGTCGCCTTCCAGCGACGAATTCAGGTAGGCCGAGGCCACGCCGGCCTCGTGCAGCGCACCCACCTGGTCGTGCATCAGCGCGATCAGCGGGCTCACGACGATGGCCACGCCCTGGCCGGCGCGGTGGCGCACGATGGCCGGCACCTGGTAGCACAGGCTCTTGCCGCCGCCCGTGGGCATGAGCACGAGGGCGTCGCCGCCAGCGGTGACGTGCTCGACGATCTCCTGCTGCGCGCCGCGGAAGGCGGGGTAGCCGAAGACCTCGTGCAGCACGGCCTGGGGGCGGGTGGAGGCGGGCGGTGCGGGGGGCGGCGAGATCACGGCAGACATCTTGGTGGGGATGGTAAGGCAGCCCCCCAGGCGGCCAGCCGGGCGCGACGCCCTCGTCAGGGGCCCCCCAGGGGCGGTGGCCCGCAGGGCGGCCAACCTCCGGGGTGCTGGCCGCCGGGGCCCTGGGCGCGATAATCCGCTCCAGTCAACCGGCGCATGCCTCAGCGCCCCTTGCCCCGCTTTCCCTGCCCTTTTTCCGGAGCCCGCCATGGCCAGCGTCAACAAAGTCATCCTCGTCGGCAATTGCGGCCGCGACCCCGAAGTGCGCTACGCCCCCAGCGGCGCGGCCATCGCCAACGTCAGCATCGCCACCAGCAGCCGCCGCAAGGACAAAAACACCGGCGAGAGCGTCGAAGAGACGCAGTGGCACCGCGTCACCTTCTACGACCGCCTGGCCGAGATCGCCGGCGAGTATCTGAAGAAGGGCCGCCCGGTCTATATCGAAGGCCGTCTGAAGTACGGCAAGTACACCGACAAGGACGGCGTCGAGCGCAACACGGTCGACATCGTTGCCAACGAGATGCAGCTGCTCGGCGGCCGTGAAGGTGGCGGCATGGGCGGTGGCATGGGTGGCGACGACATGGGCGAGCCGCCTGCGCGCGCCCCGCGCAGCGCGCCGCCGGCCCGCAGCGCCGCCCCCGCGCCGGCCCAGCGCCCGGCGCCCAAGGCGAGCACGGGCTTCGACGACATGGACGACGACATCCCGTTCTGACGGCTCCGGTTTCTTGACGTTCACCCGCCACCCCGGCCCCGCCGGGGCCCCGAACTTCCTCGCCGGTGTGGACGGTGGAGGCACCGGCACCCGTGTGCGCCTGCAAGACGCCACCGGCCGCACCTTGGGCCAGGGCGAGGCCGGGCCCTCGGGCCTCGGACAAGGCGTCGAGCAGGCTTGGCGCCATGTGCAGCAGGCCTTGCAGGCTGCTTTTGAAGCGGCCGGCTTGGCTGCCACCGCGCCCGCAGACGTGGCACTGGGTCTCGGCCTGGCAGGTGCTGGCGTGGCAGCGCAACGCGCCGCTTTCCTGCAAGCCGACCCCGGTTTTGCCTGCTGCGTGATCGACAACGACGGCGTCACGCAGTTGCTGGGCGCCTTCGGCGGCGGGCCGGGCATCGTGGTGGCCGCTGGCACCGGCAGCGTGGCTGCCAGCCGCGACGCTACCGGCCGCACGCGCCAGTGCGGCGGCTGGGGCTTCCCGGTGGGCGACGAAGGCAGCGGCGCGTGGCTGGGCTTGCGCGCCATGGCCCATGCCCATGCCGTGCTGGACGGCCGGCTGCCGACCAGTGCGCTGGCCGAGGCGGTTTTCAAGGGTGCCGGCAACACCGCCCCGGCGCTGCTGGCCTGGTGCGCCGGTGCCGGCGCGCGGCGTTATGCCGAGCTCGCGCCCTGGGTGTTTGCCAGCGCCGAGAGCGGCTGCCCCATGGCGCAGGCGCTGCTGCAGGCGGCGGCCGACGATCTGGCAGCCCTGGCGATGGCGCTGCAGCCGCCCGCTGCCCTGGCCGCGGGCGCCGCGCCCTGGCCCGTGGTGGCCAGCGGCAGCATCGGCACGCGCCTGGCGCAGCGGTGGCCGCCGGCCTTGCAGGCCCGCCTGGTGCCCGCCGCCGGCGACAGCATGGACGGCGCCTTGCACCTGGTGCGTGCGGCCCTGCAAGCCGGGCCGCGCCCGGGCTGAACGGGCGCTCTGCTCGCTTCCGTACCGAACCCACCGGCATCCCACTTTCGCGTTCTCTCCTGCCCATGACCCTCACCGGCCACATGCTCACCCGCCAAGGTTTCGTGCGCGGCACGCTCACGCACGAAGCCGGCCGCATCACGGCGCTGCAGGGCACGCCGGTGAGCGAAGCCGAGGTGCGCGCCGACACCGCCACGCCGGTTTTCCTGCCCGGCTTCATCGACCTGCACGTGCACGGCGGCGGTGGTGCCGACACCATGGAAGCCGGCGCCGCCGTGGCCACGCTGGCCCGTCTGCACGCGCAGCACGGCACCACCTCGCTGCTGGCCACCACGATGACGGCGCCGCTGGCCGACATCGAAGCCGCGCTGCACGCGTTGGCGCCGGCCGTGGCGCAGCGCCTGCCGGGTGCGGCGCGCGTGCTGGGCGTGCACCTGGAGGGGCCCTACATCAGCCCCGACAAGCTCGGCGCGCAGCCGCCCTTCGCGCGGCCGCCGTCGTTGGATGAGATCCTGGCGCTGCACGCCATCGCGCCCATCCGCCTGGTGACGGTGGCGCCCGAAGTGGCCGGCAACCTGGCGCTGATCCCGCAGCTGGTGCAGGCCGGCATGCGCGTGCAGCTGGGCCACACCTCGGCCACCTACGAGCAGGCCTGCGAAGCGCTGCAGCACGGCGCCAGCGGCTTCACGCACCTCTTCAACGCGATGAGCGCGCTGCACCACCGCGCGCCGGGCGTCACGGGTGCGGCGCTGGCGCATGGCGAACATGCCGAGCTCATTCCCGACCTGCTGCACGTGCACCCGGGCGCCATCCGCGCGGCGCTGCGCGCCATCCCGGGCCTCTTCTGCGTGAGCGACGCCACGGCCGCGGCCGGCATGCCCGATGGCGACTACCGCCTGGGCCGCCAGACCGTCACCAAGTGCCTGGGCGGCGTGCGCCTGGCCGATGGCACGCTGGCCGGCAGCACGCTGACGCTGGACCAGGCGCTGCGCAACCTGGTGAGCATCGGCCTGCCGCTGGCCGAAGCCGCGGCGCGCTGCAGCACGCACGCCGCCAACTACCTGGGCCTGCAAGACCGCGGCCGCCTGGAGCCCGGCGCCTGGGCCGACGTGCTGCAACTCGACGCGGCGACGCTGCAACTCCAGGCCGTGTGGGTGGAAGGCGAGAACGTGGCGCGCTGAGGGCGGGGCCGCCGTACAGTGCGGCCTTCCAATGCGGCACCGGCCGCCCTTGAGGAGACGCCATGAGCCAGCCCACGCCCCGCCTCACCGCTGCCGATTTCCAGCCCGAGGTCCTGCGCCTGTTCGACCAGTACGTGCACGGCGATCTCAGCCGGCGCGGCTTTCTGGACAAGGCCGCGCTCTTCGCTGGCAGCCCGGCGGCCGCCGCCGGCTTGCTGGCCGCGTTGAGCCCGCAGTTCGCGGCCGCGCAGGTGATCAAGCCCGACGACGTGCGCATCGCCACGCGGCGCGCGACCTTCCCGTCACCGGCCGGCCACGGCACGGTGCAGGGCCTGCTGGCGCGGCCCATGCAGCCGGCCGGCAAGCTGCCTGCGGTGCTGGTGGTGCACGAGAACCGCGGCCTGAACCCGCACATCGAGGACATCACGCGCCGTCTGGCGGTGGACGGCTTCCTCGCCTTCGCGCCCGACGCCCTCGCGTCCTACGGCGGCTACCCGGGCAACGAAGACGAGGCCCGCGCCGCCTTCGCCAAGGTCGATCAGCCCAAGGCCCGTGCCGACTTCATCGCTGCCGCGCAGGCGCTGCGTGCCCTGCCCGAGAGCACCGGCAAGCTGGGCGTGGTGGGCTTCTGCTACGGCGGCGGCATGGCCAACTACCTGGCCACGCAGATGCCCGAGTTGAACGCCGCCGTCCCCTTCTACGGCGGCCACGCGCCCGCGGCCGAGGTGCCCAAGATCACGGCGCCGCTGCTGATCCACTTCGCGAGCGACGACCCGCGCATCAACGCCGGCTGGCCGGCCTACGAAGAAGCGCTGAAGGCCGCAGGCAAGCGCTACGAGGCGCACACCTACCCCAACACCCAGCACGGCTTCAACAACGACACCACGCCGCGTTTCGACGCCGCCGCCGCGAAGCTCGCCTGGGACCGCACGCTGGCCTTCTTCCGCCAGCACCTGGCCTGATGCCCGCGGTGGGCTTGCGCCGCGCCGCGTGGCGCGTGTGCTGGCTGGCGGTGGTAGCCCTGGCCGCGAGCGTGGCCGCGCCGGCCGCGCTGGCGCAGGCGAAGAAAGACACGGCCGTGCTCGCGATGTCGCTGGAACCGCCGGGCCTGGACCCGACGGCCGGCGCGGCTTCCGCCATCGGCGAGGTGGTGCTCTACAACGTCTTCGAGACGCTGTTCAAGATCCAGAGCGACGGCAGCACGGTGCCGCTGCTGGCCACGGCCGGCACGCCTTCGGCCGACCTGAAGACCTGGACCTTCACGTTGCGCCGCGGCGTGAAGTTCCACAACGGCGCGGCCTTCGACGGCCAGGCCGTGAAGTTCAGCTTCGAGCGCGCGGCGGCCGCCGGCAGCCTGAACAAGGACCGCGCCACCTTCGCCAACATCGAGCGCATCACGCTGCCCGACGCGCACACCGTGGTGCTGCAGCTCAAGAACCCG
Organism: Rubrivivax sp.; assembly: GCA_051861265.1. Taxonomy (GTDB): domain Bacteria; phylum Pseudomonadota; class Gammaproteobacteria; order Burkholderiales; family Burkholderiaceae_C; genus Rubrivivax. The sequence continues at coordinate 103,633 of JBHYDA010000002.1, read as the reverse complement.
AACGCCGACCTGCTGTTCCAGTTGGGCCAGGCCACGGCGGTGATCGTGGAGCCCGGCAGCGTGGCGGGTAATGCCACGCAACCCATCGGTACCGGGCCCTACCGGCTGGAGAACTGGGCGCGTGGCGCGTCGGTGACCCTGACGCGCTGGCCCGAACACCGCGACGCCGCGCGCGTGGCGCTGCGCCGCGTGCAGCTGCGCTTCATCAACGAGCCGGCGGCGCAGGTGGCGGCGCTGCTGTCGGGTGATGTCGACGCCTTCCCCCGCGTCTCGGCCGCACGCAGCCTGAAGCAGTTCCAGAACAAGCAGCGTTTCCAGGTGCTGGTGGGCGCCAGCCGCGCCAAGACCATCCTGGCGATGAACCACCAGCGCAAGCCCTTGGACGACGTGCGCGTGCGACGCGCCATCGCGATGGCCATCGACCGCGCCGCCGTCATCGAGGGCAGCGCCGAGGGCTATGGCGTGCCCATCGGCAGCTACTACGTGCCGGGTGCGCCGGGTTATGTCGACACCACCGCGATCAACGCCTACAACCCGGCGCAGGCGCGCGCGTTGCTCAAGGAAGCTGGCGTGGCTTTGCCGCTGCAGCTGACGATGAAGCTGCCGCCCGTGCCCTACGCGCGCCAGGGTGGCGAGGTCATCGCGGCCATGCTGGCGCAGGTGGGCATCACGGCCAAGATCGAGAACATCGAGTGGGCGCAGTGGCTCAGCGGTGTCTACGGTCAGAAGGCCTACGACCTCACCGTCATCAGCCACGTGGAACCGCTGGACTTCGGCAACTTCGCGCGGCCGAATTACTACTGGGGCTACGAGTCGGCCGAGTTCAAGGCGCTGTGGGCGCGCATCCAGGCCACGGCGCAGCCGGCCGAGCGCCACAAGCTGCTGGCCGATGCGCAGCGCCTGGTGGCGCGCGATGCCGTGGCGGCCTACCTCTACCAGCCCACCTGGCTGACGGTGGCGAACGCGCGGCTCCAGGGGCTGTGGAAAGACGCGCCCATCCTCGCCAACGACCTGTCGGCACTGCGCTGGCAGTGAGCCGGCGTGCGGCCGTCGTGCTGCCGTCGGGTCGCAGGGCCGTGAACGGGTGGTGCCGGTCTCCGGGGGCTGCGGCTATGCTCCGTGAGATACATCATGAAACATCTGCCGCTGTTCACCTGCGCCTTGCTGGCTGCCGCTGTCTGCGCGCCGCCAGCGGCTGCGCAAGCGCTGGCCACCCCAGCGGAACTGCTGGCATTGGTGAACGCGCAGCGCGCCGCCGGTGCCGTGTGCGGCGGTGAGGTGCAGCCCCCCGCGCCGCCGCTGCAGTGGCATGCCGCCCCCGAAGCGGCAGCCAACGACCACCTGCTGGACGTGGCGCAACGGCCCGCGCTCACGCACGACGGCAGCGACGGCAGCACCGTCGGCGGCCGCTTGCGCCGCCACGGTTATGTGTGGGGCGGCGTGGGCGAGAACGTGGCGGCAGGCCACACCAGCGCCGCGCTGACGCTGCAGCAGTGGCTCAAGAGCCCGGCACATTGCCGCACGCTGATGCAGGCCAACTACCGCCACGGCGCGGTGGTGGGGCGCCTCGTGCCGGGCAGCCGGCATGGCGCCTACTGGGTGATGGTGCTGGCGCGGCCCTTGAGCTGATCCCAGCGCCGGGCCTGCGTCAGTCGGGTTCCGGCAGGTCCGCCAGGTGGATGGCGTCGCCCCAGGTGTCGATCTGCAGCGTGTCACCGGCCCAGCGCAGGCGGTTCACGCCGGTGTTGGGGATGGCGCACTGGCGCAGCCCCGTCAGCGGCAGGCCGTGCACGGTGCGCCACAGCATGTCGAGCACACCGCCGTGCGTCACCACCACCAGGCGCTGCGCCGTGGTGCTGGCGGCCAGCTCACGCACGGCCGTGACCACGCGGGTGTGGAACTGGCGCTGGCTCTCGCCGCCCGGCGGTGCGAAATCGGCGTCCTGTTGCAGCCACAGGCGCCACAGGTCGGGGTGGCGCGTCTGGATGGTGGGCGCGTCCAGGCCTTCAAGGATGCCGAAGCTCTGCTCGCGCAGGCCGGGCACGAGGCCCGGTGTCATCTGCCAGGCTTCAGCCAGCGGCGCGGCGGTCTGGCGCGCGCGCAGCAGGTCGCTGCTGTAGAGCGCGTCGTGGCTTTCGGCGGCCAGACGCTGAGCCAGGCGTGCGGCCTGCAGCTCGCCATGGCCGTTCAGCGGCACGTCGATCTGGCCCTGGAAACGTTGCTGGCGGTTCCAGTCGGTCTGGCCGTGGCGGATGAAGAGCAGCTCGGTCATCGCGGCGCTGGGCTCACTTCGCGAAGAGCTGGCCGATGTCCTTGAAGGCCTTGAACTCCAGCGCGTTGCCGGACGGGTCCTTGAAGAACATCGTGGCCTGCTCGCCCACCTGGCCGGCGAATCGGATGTAGGGCTCGATCACGAACTTCACGCCCTGCGCGCGCAGGCGCTCGGCGAAGGCGTGGAACTGGTCCCACCCGAGCACCACGCCGAAGTGCGGCACGGGCACGTCGTGGCCGTCGACCTCGTTGTGATGCGCGCGCGCCTGCTGCGGCGCGAGGTGGGCCACGATCTGGTGGCCGAAGAGGTCGTAGTCGATCCACTCGGGGCTGCTGCGGCCTTCGGGGCAGCCGAGCACGCCGCCGTAGAAGGCGCGTGTGCTCTCCAGGTCGGCCACGGGGAAGGCGAGGTGGAAGGGGGCGATCTGCATGCCCCGCATTCTCCGCCGGCCGGCAGCGGCCTGCCGCAGCCCGGTCTTCAGCAGCGGCGGTACTTCACACGGCTTGCCACGCTGTTGCTGGACCCACACTGGCTTCGACAGCGCCGCCCTTCGCCAGGGCGCCCGCGAGGTTCACGCGCTTGTGCATCGGGCTTGCTCCACGAAGCTTGTGGCCGGTGCTAACGGCCAGAGTGTTGTGGGCCGTTCGTGACAAGCCGAAGACAGCGGCGGCACTCCCCCCGAAGCGCGGCGGTGCGTGCAGCGTGTCACGCCGCGTTCATCGAGCCTGCCTACCGTCGGCGCTTGCGCTCGACCGAGCGTGCCTGTTTCCCAAGCACCCGCAACTGCCAGGAGCCTCCCTTGTCCGACACCCCTCACAACCCGTTCCGCCGTGGCCTGCTGATGGGCAGCGGCGCTGCCGTTGCCGCCGCCTTCGGCGCGCCCATCGCCGCGCTGGCCGCTCGTTCGGCCGAAGCCAGCAACGCGATGCGGGCCACGCGCAGCGTGCCGGGTGCGCAGTGCACGCCGGCCAACGCCTCGCTGCTGATCGACAGCCCCTACGGCCCTACGGCGCCCGTCAACGACCTCAGCACCGGGCTGCCGCTGATCGAGCTGCCCGCGGGCTTCACGTACAAGAGCTACGGTTGGCGCGGTGACCTGATGAGCGACGGCCTCGTCACCCCCGCCGCACACGACGGCATGGGCGTGGTGCGCACGCGCCGCATCGGCCGCAGCACCGAGATCGTGCTGGTGCGCAACCACGAGCAGGCCACGAGCAGCAACCCCAACAACGTCATCGGCGCCGGCCGCGAGACGGTGGCCAAGTACGACACCGGCATCACCGGCACCAGCTACCAGATCGGCGGCAACACCAACCTGGTCTGGCGCGACGGCAACTGGGTCGAGAGCTACGCCACGCTGGGCGGCATCTACCGCCCCTGTGCCGGTGGCGCCAGCAACTGGGGCAGCTGGCTGAGCAACGAAGAGATCCGCAGCAACAGCGTCAGCAGCACCGGCAAGAAACACGGCTACATCTTCGAGATCCCGGCCGACACCAGCCTGAACGCCGTCAACACCACGCCGCTGTTCGACATGGGCCGCTTCGCGCACGAAGCCAGCGCCCTCGACCCCGCCACCGGCTACTGGTACCTCACCGAAGACCAGGGCAATGCCAACACGCTGTACCGCTTCCGCCCCACCAACCTGAACGGCGGCCTGAACTCGCTGCACGCCGGCGGCACGCTGCAAGGCCTGAAGGTGCGCGGCGTGATGAACGCCGACCTGCGTTTCCCCACGCTGTGCCAGACCTTCGACTGCGAGTGGGTCGACATTGCCAACCCCGACGCCGACGGCATCACGCTGGCCAGCGTGGTGGGCAACGTCTCTGCCAGCGGCCCCTACGCCCAGGCCTACCAGAACGGCGCGGCCATCTTCGGCGCCAACGAAGGCTGCTGGGTCGCCAACAACGTGGTCTTCTTCACCGACAAGGCCACGGGCACCACGCCGGTGGCGCGCGCCGGCGTGATCTGGGCGCTGGACCTCGGCACGCTGGTGCTCAAGGCCATCTTCGTCAGCCGCGACCGCGTGGTGGGCAACTCGCCCGACAACATCTGTGTCAGCCCGCGCGGCGGCCTGCTCTTCAACGAAGACGGTGGCCCGGGCACGCCCAGCAGCGCCACCATCGAATCGCAGCACCTCAAGGTGCTCTCGCCCACGGGCAACAGCTACATCTTCGCCAAGCACAACTACAACTTCACCGCCGCGCAGCTGGCCGGTGCCGGCAAGCCCAACGCCACCACCGGCAACCAGCGCAACACCGAGTGGGCCGGCAGCGTGTTCAGCCCCGACGGCCGCGTGCTCTTCGTGAACCTGTACTGCGGCGTCACGCTGGCCATCACCGGCCCCTTCGAAAACGGGCATCTGTGACCGCGGCCCGCGCTTCCTAAACAAACCTCCAGGACATCCCCATGAAAAAGCTTCTGCTCGCCACCGCCCTGGCTGCCGCCTTCGCGCTGCCCGCCCAGGCCCTGACCTTCGAAGGTGCCGTCACCCAGGGCGGCACCACCGTCACCGACTACAGCGGCGTGAGCCTGCTGTCCTTCGACATCGACTTCGCGAACACGCTGCCGGTGCAGATGGAGTTCCGCGTCAGCGCCGAAGACCTGCTGCAGCCCATCAGCTTCAACGCCGTGCTGCGCAACTTCAGCGGCACCGGCATCGGCGGCTACCAGTTCACGCTGGACCGCGGCATCTTTGCCACCGTGGGCACGGTCACGCGCCAGTTCGAGGGCAGCACGCTGGTCAGCGCCAGCGGCGGCAATGCCACGCTGAGCTTCAGCTCGCTGGAGTTTCTGGACGTGGAAATCGGCAACGCCCTGGGCACCACGGCCGGCGCCACCAACTGGACGCTCACCGGCCTGCAGGCCGGCGACCGCATCAGCTTCAACGTGAGCGTGGTGCCCGAGCCCGGCACCTACGCGCTGATGCTGGCCGGCCTGGCAGCGGTGGGTTTCATCGCGCGCCGCCAGCGCCGCGGCTGAAGAACGGGGGGCGGCTCAGCCGCCTTTGTGCTGCACGCTCGCGTGCGTGCTGACCACGCGCACCGTGTAGCCGCGGCCCGCAGCGTGGTCGGCCACGCACTGCAGCACCAGCGGGCTGCGGTGGCGCGCGGCGCTCTCGCGCACCTCGGCCAGCGTCATCCAGAGCGTGCGTTCGATGCCCTGGTCGAGCGTGCGGCCGGGCAGTTCATCGCCCACGCTGCCGCTGTAGGCGAAGCGCACGTAGGTGATGTCTTCGTCGGCCGCGCCCTCGGTGCCCGGCCGCTGGAAACGCGCCAGGTACACGCCCAGCAAGGCCGTGGGCGAGAAATGGCGCGCGGTCTCCTCCAGCGCCTCGCGCACCACGCCCTGCTCGGGCGATTCACCCGGTTCCAGGTGGCCGGCCGGGTTGTTGAGCTTCAGGCCCTCGGGCGTGTGCTCTTCCACCAACAGGTAGCGCGCGGGCGTGCCGCCGTCGCAGATGACGGCGGCCACGGTGACGCTGGGGCGCCAGCGCTCGTCGCTCACGTTCGCGCTCCGTGTTTCCTCCTGCACCTCATGCCGCTGCGGCCTCGACCCTCAGCCGCCAGGCGTGCAGCAACTGCTCGGTGTAGCCGCCGGGCTGGACGGATACTCTGCTCCGCATTGATCGGCCGAGATAATCGGCACCCGGTTTGACGACTGACCGAGATCACAAAGGCCGGAGTTTCATGAGCACGCCCCACGAGTTGTCCAACTTCATCTGGTCCATCGCTGATCTGCTCCGAGGCCCTTACCGCCCGCCGCAGTATGAGCGCGTGATGCTGCCTTTGGTGGTTCTGCGCCGGTTCGACTGCGTTCTGGAGCCCAACAAGCATGCTGTGCTCGATCGTTACGCAAAGATCAGGGACAAACACCAGGGTGAGGCCCGCGACAGCGTGCTGAACCTGGTCTCGGGCCAGCGGTTCAATAACCATTCGCCGCTGACATTCGCGCGCTTGCTGGGCGATCCCGACAACGTCCATCTGCATCTGCAAAGTTATATCAACGGGTTCTCAGAGAACGTCCAGCGGATTTTCGACTACTTCAGCTTCAGCGACGAGATCAAGCGGCTGCACGACCACAACATTCTCTTCCTGTTGGTGCGCAAGTTCAGCGAAGTGGACTTGCACCCCGACCGGGTGGACAACATCGAGATGGGGCTGTTGTTCGAAGACCTGATCCGGCGCTTCAACGAACAGGCCAACGAGACGGCCGGCGACCACTTCACGCCGCGCGAGGTGATTCAGCTGATGGTGAACCTGCTGTTTATGCACGACGACGAGCTGCTCACCCAGCCCAACACCGTGCGTACCCTGCTGGACCCGACCTGTGGCACCGGCGGCATGCTGGCCGAGGCGCGCAACTACCTGCGCAAGCACCAGCTCGGCGCGCGGCTTTATGTGCACGGGCAAGACTTCAACAAGCGTTCTTACGCAGTGGCCGCCTCAGACCTGTTGATGCGCAGCGACCCCAAAGCGCCTGAAACCTCCGACATCAGATTCGGCGACACGCTGGTAGATGACCAGTTCAGCGACAAGCGCTTCGACTACTTCCTGGCCAACCCGCCCTTCGGCGTGGACTGGAAGCGCCAACAGAAGGACGTGGAGCGCGAGCACGAGAAGCTGGGTTTCGACGGCCGTTTCGGGGCTGGCACGCCGCGGGTGAACGATGGCGCGCTGCTCTTTCTGCAGCACATGCTCAGCAAACGCGAGTCGGTGGACGCCAAAACCGGCCAAGGCGGCTCACGCCTGGCCATCGTCTTCAACGGCTCGCCGCTGTTCACGGGCGGCGCCGGCTCCGGCGAGAGCGACATCCGCAAATGGGTGATCGAAAACGACTGGCTGGAAGCCATCGTCGCCATGCCGGAGCAGATGTTCTACAACACCGGCATCGGCACCTACATCTGGATCGTCACCAACCGCAAAGAGCCGCGCCGCAAGGGCCGGATTCAGCTGGTCGATGCGCGTGAACGCTGGCAGCCCCTGCGCCGCAGCCTGGGCGACAAGCGGCGCGAGTTTTCGGCTCAGCACATTGAAGACATCGTGCGCGAATACGGCGCCATGCAGCCCGGCCCCACCTGCAAGTTGTTCGACAACGAAGACTTCGGCTACCGCCGCCTCACCATCGAACGCCCGCTGCGCCTGCGCTTCCAGATCACGCTGGCCGGCAAAGAGCGCTTTCTCGACGCCTGCCCCGGTCTGCTGGACGACCTTCAAGCTATTGACGCCGCCATCGGCCGCGAACTGTCGCTGGACTGGAATGCCGTCTGGGCCCGCGCACAAGCCGTGCTGGCGGATCTGGGCAGCAAATGGCGCGCGCCTCAGGCACGCGCCTTCCGCGACGCCTTCACCGAGATCGAGCCTACTGCACAGCCCGTCATCTTCAAGCAGACGAGCAAGCACACCGAGTACGAGCCCGACGCCGCCCTGCGCGACTTCGAGAACGTGCCCCTGAAGGTGGCCGTGGACGCGTACTTCAGCCGCGAGGTGCTACCGCATGTGCCCGACGCCTGGGTGGCGCACGACAAGACCAAGGTCGGCTATGAAATCAATTTCAACCGCCACTTCTACACCTTCAAGCCGCCGCGCCCGCTGGCCGAGATCGACGCCGACCTGAAGAGAGCCGAGGCCGAGATCCTGCGGCTGCTCAGCGAGGTGACCGCCGAGGCCCGGGGGCTATGACCGCGCTGGAGCTTCTGCAAAGCCTGAACCTGCTGGACGAAACCGAGCGCATCGAGGCCAAGCGCGCCAGCGAGGCTGGCAAATCGCTGCTGGAGACCGTCTGCGCCTTCGCCAACGAACCCGGCCTGGGCGGCGGCTGGTTGCTGCTGGGCGTGGCGCGCGAAGAGATGGCCCTGTTCCCCAGCTACCAGGTGGAAGGCGTGCCCCAGCCCGACAAGCTGTGCGCCGACCTGGCCACGCAATGCCGCGAGGTGTTCAACCTGCCCGTTCGTATTGAGCTGAGCACCGAACAGGTGGAGGGGCTTGCCGTGGTGGTGGCCTACGTGCCCGAGGCGCAACCCCAAGACAAGCCCGTCTTCTTCAGGGCGCAGGGCTTGCCCAAGGGCGCGTTGCGCCGCGTGGGCAGTGTGGACCAGCACTGCACTGACGACGACCTGGCCGTGTTCTACCAAGGCCGCCAGCGCGAGAGCTTTGACGCCGGCCTGGTGCCCGACGCCACACTGGACGACTTGGCCCCCGAGGCCCTGGCCGACTACCGCCAGACCCGTGCCGAGGCCAACCCCGACGCCGAAGAACTGCGCTGGAGCGACGAAGAGCTGCTGCGCTCGCTAGGCTGCATCAACGCCGACACCACGGGCACGGCCACCACCTGGCGCCCCACCGTGGCCGGGCTGATGCTGTTCGGCAAACCCCAGGCCCTGCGCCGCTGTTTCCCCATGACCCGGGTGGACTACATCCGCGTGCCCGGCCGCGAATGGGTGCCCGACCCCGACCGCCGCTTCGACACCATCGAGCTGCGCGACCCGCTGTTCCGCCTGATCCGCCGCGCCCAGGCCGCCGTGCTGGACGACCTGCCCAAAGGCTTTGCGCTGAAAGAAGGCGACCTGCAACGCCAGGACAAGCCCGTTATTCCCCAGCGCGTGATCCGCGAGGCGCTGGTGAACGCGTTGATGCACCGCAGCTACCGCAGCCACAGCCCGGTGCAGATCATTCGTTATGCCAACCGGCTGGAGATTCGCAACCCGGGCTTCTCGCTCAAATCACCCGAGCACCTGGGCGAGCCCGGCAGCGAGCCGCGCAACCCGCGCATCGCCGCCGTGCTGCACGAAACCCGCTTTGCCGAAACCAAGGGCAGCGGCATCCGCGTGATGCGCGAAACCATGGAGCAGGCCGGCCTGACGCCGCCGCTGTTCGAATCAGACCGGGGCAACGACCAGTTCGTGGCCCGCTACTTCTTCCACCACTTCCTGGGCGCCGACGACGTGGCCTGGCTGGCGCAGTTCAAAGACGCCCAGCTCAGCCCCGACGAGGCCAAGGCCCTGATCGTGGTGCGCGAGGCCGGCGCCATCGACAACGCTGCCTACCGTGCGCTGAGCAAGGTGGACACCCTGGCCGCCAGCGCCGCCCTGCGCCGCCTGCGAGATGCCGGGCTGCTGCAGCAAAAGGGGCGGGGCTCGGCCACTTACTACATACCGGCCGAGCGGCTGGGCCTGGCCGACAAGTCGCAGGAAGCCGGCGCCGACGGTGGCTTATCTGGTAACCCCCAGAGCTTGTCTACCAAGCTCGGTGGCTTATCTGGCAACCCCCTGGGCTTATCTACCAACCCCGAGGCCTTGTCTACCAACCCCGACGGGCTGTTGTCTGCCCAGCTGGCCGCCGAAGAAGCCGCCCGCCGCAAAGCCCTGCTGGACCAACTGCCCGGCGCCCTGGCCGCCCGCATAGGCGCCATGGGCCAGCGCCATCCTCCCGGGGAGGTGTGCGACGCTGTGGTGGACCTGTGCCGCCTGCGCGACTGGCAGGCCGAAGAACTGGCCACCCTGCTGCGCCGACACCCCCGTTACGTGCGCAACAACTACCTGCGCCCGCTGATGCGCGACGGCAGGCTGGTGATGACGCGGCCGGAGGAGCCGAATGATCCGGGGCAGGCGTATCGGGCGGTGGGGGGCGAGCAATGAGCGGTCCGAACTGGCGGCGTATCAAGCTGAAGTACCTGGTGGCGCTCAAGAGCGGCGAGGCCATCGACGGCAAAGACATCAAGGACGCAGGCGACTACCCGGTCTACGGTGGCAATGGCCTGCGTGGTTACACCAGCGGGTTCACGCACGAGGGCGACCGCGTCCTCATCGGTCGCCAGGGCGCACTGTGCGGCAACATCAACTACGCCAGCGGCAAGTTCTGGGCGACGGAACACGCCATCGTGGCCACGCCCAAGCAGGACTTCAACACCACCTGGCTGGGCGAAGCGCTGCGCGCCTTGAACCTCAACCAATATGCCCAATCAGCTGCACAGCCGGGCATCGCGGTAGAGGTGATTGAGAACCTTGAGGTCATGGTGCCGTCGCGCCCGGAGCAAGACCGAATTGCCGGACGGCTGTCGGTAAGCCTTTCAAACCTGGATAGCTTGGTCGCGGCGAAGCAGGCGTTGCTGGATCTTCTGACCGAAAAGCGCCGCGCCCTCATCGCCCATGCTGTCACGCGGGGGCTGAATCCGTCTGCGCCAATGCGTGATTCGGGTGTCGAGTGGCTGGGCAAGATTCCAGCCCATTGGCAGGTGTCCCGCATCGCATGGCTCTTCGAGGAACGAGACGAGCGCGGCCGTCCGGATTTACCTTTGCTTGAGGTATCCATCCACGGCGGCGTGCGGCTTCGCGAGTTTTCAGACGACCGTATCGAGCAGACTGCGGCGGACCCTAACAGCTACAAAGTGGCTAAGCAGGGCGACATTTGCTTCAACAAGATGCGCATGTGGCAAGGAGCGGTTGGGGCCGTGCCACAAGATGGCCTGGTGAGTCCGGACTATGTAGTTGCCAGACCTACTACGGTTCTGGACTCTGACTACTTCGGCCGACTATTTCAGACGCCTGCATGTAGCGCAGAAGCCGGCCGGCGTTCCCACGGCATCGTTTGGGATCGGTTGCGTCTTTATTGGGAAGAGTTCCGAGACATAGCGGTGCCAGTCCCTCCCATGACGGAGCAGCGAGAAATCGTTGAAGAAGCCAACAGGGCGGCGGCGGAAATTGATGCACTACGACGTGCCACCGAAAAAACCGTCGCACTACTTGAGGAGAGACGAACCTCGCTGATCGCGGAAGCTATTTACGGAGCAACGCATTGTGCAGATTGACCGCTTGAGCCTCAGCAACTTTCGAGGACTGCTGAATAGCACGCTGGACTTCACACCCGGCATCAACCTGATCGTCGGCATCAACGGGGCTGGTAAAACTTCAGTGTTGGATGCACTGAAGATCGTTCTTGCGAAGTCGGTGCCTGAATTCGTCGATGGACACTTGGCGTTCCCAGGGGTGGGAATGCAAAGAGACGACATCACGTTGAGACGTGGTGCTGCAGCCATCAACTGCAAGTTGAGCCGGAATGGCCAGTCATTCGACCTGGAAATTACCGAACAACGCTCCGAAAATCGTGACGCGCTGGAAGCAGATATGCATGGGGCTCGCGGAACACGCGATCTTCAACCGCCCGCTACAGGGCGGCGTCAGGGGCGGGTGGCTACCGGTGACCCGAGCTTGGAAGGCACGCTACGCGGCCAAACCAGTCAAGGCACCCAAGGAACTCTTGGATTGGTTCCGCGACCGGATCCAGAGCGCCAGCGGTCTGGTTCGAGGCCCTTGGTTCTCTATCTCACGGTGCGACGAGCCATTGTCAACAACGCCATCATCAGAAGAACGTCCCGGCACCCGGCCTACCAGCACGCATTTGCAGAGGATCGCGGATTTGCCGCCCAGCCGCTCACGGACTGGTGGCGAGCCTGCCAAGCACTTGCCACTGAGGCGCCGAATTCGCGGGCAGGTAAGCAACTGGCCGCAGTCAACGACGCACTTCGCCACCTACTTCCTCATTTGACGGAATGGGACGCGGACGGCGAAGAGCTCACTGTGACCAGAGAGGTCACAGTAGAGGGAATTGATGACGCCGGCAACGTAGTTTCCAGGCCTGAAAGGCGGCGTATTCCGCTGCGCATGTTGTCAGATGGGGAACGTAGTCTCGCCGCCATCACCACCGACATTGCCCAACGATTGGTACTGCTGAACGAGGATTCCGACAACCCACTCGCTGCCGGGACTGGTGTTGTTTTGATTGACGAACTGGATTTGCATCTGCACCCCCAATGGCAAAGGACGGTGGTGGAGGGACTACGGGCCGCGTTTCCGAATTTGCAGTTCATCTGCTCCACGCATTCCTTGTTCTTGATTCAGTCGCAACGTACTGGAAACTTGATTCGTCTCGACCATGTCGGTGACGAAGAGCGGCCCGCCGAGTCTTTCCATCAGAAAAGCATTGAGGACATTGCAGAAGAGGTTCAAGGGGTTGAAATTCCGCAGAAGAGTCAGCGCTATCTGGACATGATGGCATCAGCGGAACAGTACTACTCCCTCCTGCGAAACGATGCAGCCAATCCTGAGCAGTTGGCGAAACTGAAGAGTCAACTTGACGAGCTGTTATTTCCCTTTTCGGATGATCCGGCGTTTCAGGCCCTTCTGAAACAAGAGCGTATCCGCGCGCTGGGTACAGAGGAGTAACGATGCGTCCGGTGACCCGAGGAGTTGCGCCCCGTGTGTTTGCGAATTATCGAGATGCAGCCGATCCGCTGACCGAGCGCTTGGGCAGTTACTGCTCTTACTGTGAGCGCTACATCGCAACGCACTTGGCCGTTGAGCACATTCGGCCCAAGGTCTCGAGCCCTCAACTTGAACGAACATGGTCCAACTTCCTGCTGGCTTGCGGGAATTGCAATTCGTGCAAAGGGCATACAGACGTTCAAGTGGCTGGCTACCTATGGCCGGACACCGACAACACCCTTCGCGCCTTCCAATACCGGCAGGCCCTGGTTGAGGTCGAGGCAACTCTGACCCCGGCCACGAAGACACTGGCATTGGCTCTCCACCGACTTGTCGGTCTGGACAAAGATCCAGGAAATCCCATGCGCGATCGGAGGCCGACGAAGGACGATGATCGTTGGCGAACGCGTCAAACCATATGGGACGTTGCGCAACGCTCCTTGGCAAATCTCAGTGGCGCTGACTCGCCTCCAATGCGAGATCAGATCATTGAAACGGCGTTGGCACGTGGAGGCTTCGGCATTTGGTTCACGGTCTTTGGACACGATGCCGACATGCGTCGACGCTTGATCGCCGCGTTCCCTGGAACTGCCAGCGATTGTTTCGATGGCGCATCGGAGGCTCGTGGGCGGCCTGGAGGAACTCTTTGAACACTCGCCACAACGAAGCCGCCTTCGAGTCGGCCATGGAATCCGCCCTGCTCACCACCGGCTGGCAATCCCTCGACAAATCCACCTACGACCTCACCCGCCACTGCTTCCCCCAAGAAGCCCTCGCCTTCATCCGCACCACCCAGCCCAAGGAATGGGCGCGACTTGAAACGCTGAACGGTGCCCAGACCGAGGCGCAGGTCCTCAAAGACCTGGTGCACTGGCTGGACACGCACGGCACGCTGGCTGTGCTGCGCAGTGGGTTCAAGTGCCAGGGCCGCACGCTGCGGCTGGCCTACTTCCAGCCCGCACATGGCATGAACCCCGAGCTGGCCGCGCAGTACGCCGCCAACCGGCTGGGCGTGACGCGCCAGTTGCGCTACAGCCAACAGAACACCAACGAGCTGGACCTGGTGCTCAGCGTCAGCGGCTTGCCGGTGGCCACGGCCGAGCTGAAGAACCCGATGACGGGGCAAACGGTGGAACACGCCCAGGCGCAGTACCGGCAAGACCGTGACCACCGCGAGCCGCTGTTTGAGTTCAAGCGCCGTGCGCTGGTGCACTTTGCGGTGGACACCGAGCAGGTGTTCATGACCACCCGGCTGGCCGGTGGCGCCACGCACTTCCTGCCCTTCAACCAGGGCCACGCGGGCGGCGCCGGCAACCCGCCAGACGCCAGTGGCCAGCAGGTGCGCACGGCCTACCTGTGGCAAGAGGTGTGGGCGCGTGACAGCTGGCTGGACATCCTGGGCCGCTTCATGCACCTGCAGGTGGAAGAGAAAAAGGGCGAGGACGGCCGCCGCATCCGCAAAGAAACCCTGGTGTTCCCGCGCTACCACCAACTGCAGGCGGTGCGTGCGCTGGAGGCAGCCGCCCGGGCCGAGGGGCCGGGCCACAACTACCTAGTGGAACATTCGGCCGGCAGCGGCAAGAGCAACACCATAGCCTGGCTGGCGCACCGGCTGGCTTCGTTGCACGACGCGGCCGATGCCAAGGTGTTTGATTCGGTCATCGTCATCACCGACCGACGTGTGCTCGACAAACAGCTGCAAGACACCATCTACCAGTTCGAACACCGCCAGGGCGTGGTGCAGAAGATCGACGACGATTCGCGCCAACTCGCCCAGGCGCTGACGGGCGGTGTGCCCATCATCATTTCCACGCTGCAGAAGTTTCCCTTCGTCACGCGGCAGCTGTTGAAGATGGCCGAAGAGCGCGGCACCGCAGGCGATGGCGTGCTGCCCACCAAGCGCTGCGCGGTGATCATTGACGAGGCGCACAGCTCGCAGTCTGGCGAAAGCGCCACCGATTTGAAGGAAGTCCTGGGTGGCCAGGTGCTGCGCGAACAGGCGGCCGCTTACGCAGCAGAAGAGGGCGTGCGAGACCTGGACGAGCTTTACCGCAGCATGGCCAAGCGTGGCCAGCAGGCCAACATCAGCTTCTTCGCTTTCACCGCCACGCCCAAGCACAAAACGCTCGCGGTGTTTGGCCGCGAGCGGGCCGGCCGAGCGGGCCAAGCCTTTCATCGCTACACCATGAGGCAGGCCATCGAAGAGGGCTTCATCATGGACGTGCTGCAGCACTACACCACCTACGCCACCTACTACCAGCTGCTGAAAGCGGGTGAATACGACCCCCAGGTAGAACGCAAGCAGGCGGCCAAGGCGCTGGCGCGTTTCATGCGGCTGCACCCTTACAACATCGCCCAGAAGACCGAGGTGATGGTGGAGCACTTCAACGCGGCCACGCGCTACAAGCTGGGGGGCAAGGCAAAGGCCATGGTGGTGACGGGTTCGCGGCTGGAAGCCGTGCGCTACAAGCGCAGCTTCGACAGCTACATCCGCGCCAAGGGTTACGGGTGGATCAAGACCTTGGTGGCCTTCTCGGGTGAAGTGACGGACGATGAACTGCCCGGGCAGACCTTCACCGAGGTCGGCCTGAATGGGGGTATCAAGGAAGGCGAGCTGCCCGAGCAGTTCGACTCACCCAGCTACCAGGTGCTGCTGGTGGCCGAGAAGTACCAGACGGGTTTTGACCAGCCGCTGCTGCACACCATGTACGTGGACAAGCGGCTGGCCGGCATCCAGGCGGTGCAAACGCTCTCGCGCCTGAACCGCATGCATCCGCTGAAGGAAGACACCTTCGTGCTGGACTTCGTGAACGACCGCGAGGAGATCCGCGCCGCCTTCCAGCAGTTCTACGACGGCGCGGTGATGGGCGAAGAGGCCGAGCCGCACCAGATGTATGCCATCAAGGCAGAACTGGATGCCTCGGGCATCTACCTGCAAGACGAGGTCGAGCGTTTTGTGGCCGTCTATTTCAAGCCGCGCGAGCGGCAGAGCCCGGCCGATCACAACACGATGAACGCGGCGCTGGACCCGGCGGTGGATCGGTTCGCCGCGCTGATGGTGGCCGACACTGAAGCGGCCGAGCTGTGGCGCAGCAAGCTGAACGCGTTCCGCAACCTGTATGCCTTCCTCTCGCAGGTGATCCCCTACCAAGACTCAGACCTGGAGAAGCTCTACACCTTCTTCCGTCTGCTCTCGCCCAAGCTGCCCACCCGTGGCGCCGGGCCGGGCTACAGCTTTGACGACGAGGTGCGGCTGGCCTACTACCGCCTGCAGAAGATCAGCGAGGGCTCGATCAGCCTGCGTGGCGGCAAGGCCGACCCGCTGGATGGGCCGCGGGCCGTGGGCAGCGGCTTGGCGCGTGACGAAGAAGTGCCGCTGTCGCGCCTGATCGATGTGGTGAACGAGCGCTTCGGCACCGACTTCACCGGGGCCGACCAATTGTTCTTCGACCAGATCATCGAGGCGGCCATTCAGGAAGATTCGCTGCGGCAGGCAGCCGCGGTGAACCCGGAAGACAAGTTCGCCTTGCTCTTCTCGGGTGTGCTCGACACGCTCTTCATCGAGCGCATGGAACAGAACGAAGACATCTTCGCGCGCTTCATGAACGAGAGCGACTTCAAGCGTATGGTCGCCGACTGGGTGGCCCGTGCGGTGTACGGTCGGCTGCGGCGCCACCTCGGGGGCGGCGAACTGCCTGCCCCCCAAGACTGACCGGGCTGCCTCAGGCGCCGGCCTTCACCTTCAGCCGCCACGCGTGCAGCAGCGGCTCGGTGTAGCCGCTGGGCTGCGCCTCGCCCTTGAACACCAGGTCGCTGGCGGCCTGGAAAGCCGCGCTTTCCTTGAAGCGGCCGGCCATGGGCTGGTAGGCCTTGTCGCCGGCGTTCTGCTTGTCCACCACCTTGGCCATGCGCTTGAGCGTGGCCTTCACCTCGGCCTTGGTGACCACGCCGTGGCGCAGCCAGTTGGCCATGTGCTGGCTGCTGATGCGCAGCGTGGCGCGGTCTTCCATCAAACCCACGTTGTGGATGTCGGGCACCTTGCTGCAGCCCACGCCCTGGTCGACCCAGCGCACCACGTAGCCGAGGATGCCCTGGGCGTTGTTGTCCAGTTCCTGCTGCTTCTCGGCGTCGGTCCACTGGGCCTTCTTCACCACGGGGATGGTCAGCAGGCCGGTCAGCAGCGCTTCGCGTTCCGCATCGGCGTCCACCTTCTCCAGGCCCTTCTGCACCTTGGCCACGTCCACCTGGTGGTAGTGCAGCGCGTGCAGCGTGGCAGCGGTGGGGCTGGGCACCCAGGCGGTGTTGGCGCCGGCCAGCGGGTGCGCGATCTTCTGCTGAAGCATCGCGCCCATCAGGTCGGGCATGGCCCACATGCCCTTGCCGATCTGCGCCTTGCCGCGCAGCCCGCACTGCAGGCCCACCAGCACGTTGTTGCGCTCGTAGGCGGCGATCCACTCGCTGGTCTTCATGTCGCCCTTGCGGCGCATGGGGCCGGCGCGCATGGCGGTGTGCATCTCGTCGCCGGTGCGGTCGAGGAAGCCGGTGTTGATGAAGGCCACGCGGCTGGCCGCGGCGGCGATGCAGGCCTTCAGGTTGACGCTGGTGCGGCGCTCTTCGTCCATGATGCCCAGCTTCACGGTGCTGTCGGGCAGGCCCAGCAGCTTCTCCACGCGGCCGAAGAGCTCGGCCGCGAAGGCCACCTCCGCCGGGCCGTGCATCTTGGGCTTGACGATGTAGACGCTGCCCTTGCGGCTGTTGACGATGCCGCCCGCGCCGTTGCGCTTCAGGTCGTGCAGCGCGATGGCCGTGGTGATGACGGCGTCCATCAGACCTTCAGGAATTTCCTGGCCCTGCTCGCCCCACAGGATGGCCGGGTTCGTCATCAGGTGGCCCACGTTGCGCAGGAAGAGCAGGCTGCGGCCGTGCAGCACCACGTCTTCACCCTTCGGCCCCGTGTACTTGCGGTCGGCATTCAGCCCGCGAGTGAAGGTCTTGCCGCCCTTGTTCACCGGCTCGGTCAGCGTGCCCTTGAGGATGCCCAGCCAGTTGCGGTAGGCCAGCACCTTGTCGTCGGCATCCACCACGGCCACCGAGTCTTCGAGGTCGAGGATGGTGGACAGCGCGGCTTCCAGCACCAGGTCGCTGACGCCCGCCGCATCACCGGCGCCGATGGTGGTGTTGCGGTCGATGCGGATCTCCAGGTGCAGGCCGTTGTGCACCAGCAGCACCGCGCTCGGCGCGGCGGTATCGCCCTGGTGGCCGGCGAACTGCGCTGGCGTCTTCAGGCCCTGCGTGCTGCCGTCCTTCAGCGTGACGTGCAATGCACCGTCCACCACCGCGTAGCCGGTGCTGTGCACGTGCGAGCCCTTCTTCAGCGGCGCGCAGCGGTCCAGCACGTGGCGCGCGTACTCGATGACCTTGGCACCGCGCACCGGGTTGTAGGCCTCACCGTTCGGGCCGGCCTTGGTGGCGCCGTCGGTCTCGGGCAGCGCATCGGTGCCGTAGAGCGCGTCGTACAGGCTGCCCCAGCGCGCGTTGGCGGCGTTCAGCGCGTAGCGGGCGTTGGTGATGGGCACCACCAGCTGCGGGCCGGCCTGCAGCGCGAGCTCGGCGTCGACGTTCTTGGTGGTGGCCTTCACCTTCTCGGGCACCGGCACGAGGTAGCCGGTCTTCTCCAGGAAGGCGCGGTACTTGGCCATGTTCTTGATCGGGCCGGGGTGCTTCTCGTGCCAGGCGTCGAGTTCGGTCTGCAGGCGGTCGCGTTCGGCCAGCAGCGCGGCGTTCTTCGGCGCCAGGTCTTGCACGAGCTGGCTGAAGCCGGCCCAGAAGGCCTCGCGGTCCAGGCCGGTGCCGGGCAGCACTTCGTCGTCGATGAAGCGGGCCAGGTTGTCGGCCACTTGCAGGCTGTGGAGGGTGGTGCGCATGGTGGGGTTCAGGGTTCGAGAAAGGAAAAAGGAAAGCGGATTCAGGAAACAGCGGGGGCCGCCTTGGCGGTGCGTGGCTTGCCCAGGCAAGCCAGCACCTCGCGCAGGCTGCGGCCGGTGAAGTGCGGCGCCGGGCCCAGGCGTTCGGCGGGCGCGCCGCTGCGGTTCACCCACAGCGTGCTGTAGCCGAACCAGGTGGCGCCCAAGGCGTCCCAGGCGTTGCTGCTGACGAAAAGGATCGCGCGCGCCGGCAGGCCTAAAGCCGCCGGGCCCAGCGCGTAGGCCGCGGGGTCGGTCTTGTAGCGGCGCACCGGGTGCACGCTGAGCACGGGCGAGAGCAGCTCGGCCAGGCCGGCGCTCTTGACGGCCACGGCCAGCATTTCAGGGTCGCCGTTGCTCAGGAGGCCGGCGGGGATGCCGCGCTGCTTCAACTCGGCCAGCACTTCGCGGTTCTCCGGGAAGAGGCTCAGGTGCCGGTATTCGTTCATCAGCCGCTCTTCGGCAGCGGGCGTGAGCGCCAGCCCCAGCTTCTCGGCGCCGAACTGCAGCGCGGCGCGCGTCAATTCCCAGAAGGGGCGGTAGTGAGCCTCGGCCTGGCCGCTCATCGTGACCAGGCGCGTGTATTCGATCTGCTTGTCGCGCCAGAGCTGGCTGAGTGCCGCGCCCTGGCCCGGGAAGAGCTGCTCGGCGGCCAGGGCCACGCTGTGCACGTCGAACAGCGTGCCGTAGGCGTCGAACAGAACAGCCCGGATTTTCATGCAAGCACTCTATTCGATATGCGCGGCGGCATTAAGCGCATCGAATGTCATGGATTTGTGCATTGAATGTGCATAATCAATCGCATGGCCCGTTTGAAGCAGATCGAGTCTTTCGTCGCCGTCGCCACCAAGGGCAGCCTCACGGCGGCCGCGCTGGCCGAGGGCGTGGCGCCGGCGGTCATCGGCCGCCGCATCGACGCGCTGGAGGAGCGCCTGGGGGTGAAGTTGCTCGTGCGCACCACGCGCCGCATCACGCTCACACACGAAGGCAGCGCCTACCTCGAGGACTGCCAGCGCATCCTGGCCGAGCTGGCCAGCGCCGAAGCCAGTGTCAGCGCCGGCGGCGTGAAGGCCAGCGGCCACCTGCGCATCACCGCGCCGGCCGGATTCGGGCGCCGCCACGTGGCGCCGCTGGTGCCGCGCTTCGTGGCCGAACATCCCGAGGTCAGCCTCAGCCTGAACCTCAGCGACCGCGTCGTCGACATCGTCAACGAAGGCTTCGACTGCGCCGTGCGCGTGGGCGACCTGCCCGATTCCAGCCTCGTCAGCGTGCGCCTGGCCGACAACCGGCGCCTGTGCGTGGCCACGCCCGAGTACCTGGCGCGCCGCGGCGAACCCACCTCGCCGGGTGAACTGATGCGGCACGACTGCCTCACGCTCAGCAGCGACGCCAGCCAGACACGCGGCTGGGCCTTCCAGGTGGAAGGCGAGGTCACGCACCTGCGCCCCAGCGGCCCGCTGGACTGCAGCGACGGCCAGGTGCTGCACCACTGGTGCCTGCAGGGCCTGGGCATCGCCTGGCGCAGCACCTGGGAGGTGGAGCGCGACATCGCCGCCGGCCGCCTGAAGGCGGTGCTGGAGAGCTTTGCCGCGCCGCCCAACGGCATCTACGCGGTGTTTCCGCAGCGCAAGCACCTGCCGCTGCGCGTGCGGCTGTGGATCGACTTCCTCAAGCACACCTACGGCGACCCGGGCTACTGGTCGGGCGCCAGCGAGGGCGGCCCCAGCGTCTGATCCCTGTCTGGGCCGCGCCTCAGCCGGCGCCGGGCATGAAAAAGGGCGCCCGCAGGCGCCCTGGCTCGGCCGTGAGGCCCGGCCCTTACTTCTTCGGTGCGGCGGCCATGTCGGCCTCGCACTTCTTCATGAAGCTGGTCTTGGCCGCGCCGGCCAGGGCCTTGCCGTTCTTGTCGACGGCCTTGGTCTCGCAGGCGCCGCCGCCCATTTCGCTCTCGCACTTCTTCATGAAGCTGGTCTTGGCGGCACCGGCCAGCGCCTTGCCGTTCTTGTCGACCGCCTTGGCTTCGCAGGCCGCGTTGGCGGCGAAGCTCTGGCTAGCGAACAGCGCGCAGGCGGCGAACAGGGCGATGTGCAGGGTCTTCTTCATGCGGGAACTCCTCTTCCGTGTTGAATGGCTTGGCAGGGTGCCGGTGCCCATTTCAACAGCGAAGCGCGCGCCCGGCTACCCGTGAACGCACCAGGGGTGCGGCGGGCCGACCGGCGGGCCGCCAAAGCGGTCGAAAAACCCGCTACAGGATGCGTCGGGGGTGGGCCAGCGCCTCGTGCGCCGCGTGCAGGCGCTTGACCAGCACGCCGATGAAGGCCTTGTCGAAGAGGCTGCGCGTGGCCAGCGAGAGCTGGTTCAGCGTCTCGGGCGTGAAGCTCAAGGTGGTGGCCTGCTGCGAGACCAGGATGTCCACCGTGTGCACGCGCAACTCGCGGTTGGGCGCCAGGTAGGCCATCTCGCCCACGGTGCTGCCGGCGCCGATCTGCGCGGCCAGCTTGCCGTCGCGGTACACCTCCACCTGGCCCTGGGTGACGATGTGGAAGGCGTTGCCCTCGTCGCCCTTCCTGAAGAGCGCCTGGCCGTAGGTGTGGCGCTGCCACCTGGCGCGGTGCACCACCTCCCAGATCTCGACGTCGCCGAAGTCGGCGAAGAAGTCGAGCGAGCGCAGCAACGTGAAACGCTCCGAATCCAGCACCTCCTGCAGCGGGCCGCGGCTGAGCTGCTGGTCGTGGCCCAGCGCCGAGAGCGCCTTGGCAAACTCTTCCCAGCTGGCCGGCCGCAAGGCCCTTTCTTTCGCCAGGCTGCGCTCGATCAGCGCCTGCAAGCCCGCGGGCACGCCTTCGCGCAGCGAGCTCAGCGGCGGCGGCGTGCCGTGGTAGATCTGGTGCATGATGGCCTGCTGCTGTTGCGCATCGAAGGGCGGGCGCCCGGCGATCAGGTGGTACAGCACGGCGGCCATCGAGTAGATGTCGGCGCGGCAGTCCAGCGCATCGCCATCCAGCTGCTCGGGCGACATGTAGGCCAGGCTGCCCACGCGGTAGATCTGCGTGTGTTCGGCGGTCTGGTTGAAGACGCTGCCGAAGTCCGTCACCTTGATCTGCAGGATCTGGTCGCCGTCCATCTGCGTCAGCAGGTTGGCGGGCTTGACGTCGCGGTGGATGAGTCCCTGGCGGTAGCAATAGCCCAGCGCCATCGCGCACTTGAAGCCCACTTCCAGCACCTGCGGCAGCGGCAGCAGGGCATCGGCGCGGCAGAAGCGGCGCAGCGTGCCGCCGGGCACGTACTCCATCACGAGGTAGGGCGCGTCGGTGTCGGCCACGGCGTCGAGGATCTGCACGACACCCGGGTGGTGCAGCCGGCCCACCAGCGCGGCCTCGGCGGCGAAGAAGCGCTGCTGGAAGTGCGATTCGCGCGAGTTCGGCAGCACGCCCGGGCGCACGCGCTTGATGGCCACCGAGGTGCCGGTGAAGGGGTCGTCGGCGAGAAAGACCTCGCTCGTAGCGCCCTCGCCGATCTTGGCCTTCACCAGGTACTTGCCGATGTGCGAAGGCAGGCCGGATTCCACCGGCCCGGCCGCAGGGGCAGGCTGGGGGGCGACGGTGAGGGGCGTGGGCGACATGGCAGGGCGGCGCAACGCCGGGGCGTCTGCCTGCGGCCATTCTCGGCCGCAGGCCGCGGGGGCGGTGCCGGCATCAAGGCCGGGATTGCCGGCCAAATGCGGCGCCAGCACCGGCCCGGAACAGGCCGAAAAGTAGAATCGGTCGATGATCCAAGCCAAGCAAGAGTTGCAGCAGGCCCTGCAGGCCGCCCTGGGCGAACTGGCCGCAGCCGCGGGTGTCGCCGCGCCCGTCGCGGCCTTTGAATCGCCCAAGCAGGCCGCGCACGGCGATCTCGCCATCACCGCCGCCATGCCGCTGGCCAAGGCGCTGAAGAAGAACCCGCGCGAAATCGGCGAGGCCCTGGTGCGCGCCCTGAACGCCACGCCCGCCTTCCAGCGCTGGGTGCAGGCGCTGGAGATCGCCGGCCCCGGCTTCATCAACCTGCGCCTGGCGCCTGCCGCCAAGCAGGCCGTGGTGCACGAGGTGCTGACGGCCGGCACCGCCTACGGCCAGCAGCCCGCGCAAGCCGGCCAGCGCGTGATGGTGGAGTTCGTCTCCGCCAACCCCACCGGCCCGCTGCACGTGGGCCACGGCCGCAACGCGGCCCTGGGCGACAGCATCAGCAACCTGCTCGCCACGCAAGGCGCGCAGGTGCAGCGCGAGTTCTATTACAACGACGCGGGCGTGCAGATCAACAACCTGGCGCTGTCCACGCGGGCGCGCCTGCAGGGCCTGAAGCCGGGTGATGCCGGCTGGCCCGAGAGCGCCTACAACGGCGAGTACATCGCCGACATCGCCGCCGACTTCGCCGCGAAGAAGACCGTGCGCGCCGACGATCGTGAATTCACCGCCAGCGGTGATGTGGACGATCTCGATGGCATCCGCCAGTTCGCGGTGGCCTACCTTCGCCACGAGCAAGACCTCGACCTGCAGGCCTTCGGCGTGCGCTTCGACCACTACTTCCTCGAAAGCAGCCTCTACAGCGATGGCCGCGTCGAGGACACCGTCCAGCGCCTGGTGGCCGCCGGCAAGACCTACGAGGAAGGCGGCGCGCTGTGGCTGCGCACCACCGACTACGGCGACGACAAGGACCGTGTCATGCGCAAGCAGGACGGCACCTTCACCTACTTCGTGCCAGACGTCGCCTACCACCTCAACAAGTGGGAGCGCGGCTTCACGCAGGTCATCAACGTGCAAGGCACCGACCACCACGGCACCGTGGCGCGCGTGCGCGCCGGCTTGCAGGCGGTGGGCTTGGGCATCCCCCAGGGCTACCCCGACTACGCCCTGTACAAGATGATCCTGGTGATGAAGGACGGCCAGGAGGTCAAGCTCTCCAAGCGCGCCGGCAGCTACGTCACGCTGCGCGACCTCATCGAGTGGACCAGCCGCGACGCGGTGCGCTTCTTCCTCATCAGCCGCAAGAGCGACGCCGAGTTCGTCTTCGACATCGACCTGGCGCTGAAGGCCAGCGACGAGAACCCGGTGTTCTATGTGCAGTACGCGCACGCGCGCATCTGCTCGGTGCTGGCGGCTTTCAAGGACAAGCAGGGCGGCGGCGCGGCCATCGAGCAGGCCGACCTGTCGCTGCTGACGGCCCCCACCGAAGCCGCGCTCATGCTCAAGCTGGCCGACTACCCGGCCATGCTCACGCGCGCCGCGGCCGACCTGGCGCCGCACGACGTCACCTTCTACCTGCGCGAGCTGGCCGCGGCCTTCCACAGCTACTACGCGGCCGAACGCTTCCTCGTCGACGACCTGGCCCTGGCCCGCGCCCGCATGGCGCTGCTGAGTGCCACCGCGCAGGTGCTGCGCAACGCGCTGGCGGTGCTGGGTGTCTCGGCGCCCGAGGCCATGGCGCGTGAGGCCGTGCCGGCCACCGAAGGAGCACCCGCATGACGCACAGCGCTCGCCACCGCCAGCGCGGCGGCTTCGTGATGGGCCTGGTGGCCGGCCTGCTGGTGGGCCTGGCGCTGGCGCTGGCCGTGGCGCTGTACATCACCAAGGCGCCGGTGCCCTTCATCGACAAGGTGCCGCAGCGCACCGCCGAGCAGGACAAGGCCGAGATCGAGAAGAACCGCAGTTGGGACCCCAACGCGCTGCTGGGCGGCAAGCCGGCCAAGCCGCTGGTCGACCCGGCGGCGGCCTCGGCAGCGGCGGCCGCCTCGGCCGTGGCAGCGCTGCCGCCTGTCGTGGCTTCCGGCCCGACCGCCAAGCCCGCTGCGCGCGACCCGGCGGCCATCCTCGCCGGCGCGCCCACGCCTGCGGCCCCCGCGCCCGGCGCGAAGCCCGCCGCCGAGCCCTTCGTCTATTTCGTGCAGGCCGGCGCCTACACCCGGCCCGAAGATGCCGAGCAGCAGAAGGCCAAGCTGGCCATGCTCGGCCAGGAGGCCAAGGTCAGCGAGCGCGAGCAGGCCGGCCGTGTGGTCTACCGCGTGCGGGTGGGGCCTTTCCCCACGCGCGATGTGGCCGATGAACTGCAGGGCCGCCTGCAGCAGCAGAGCATCGAATCGCAGATCGTGCGCGTCGAGCGCCCCTGACGGCACCGGCCGCGCGCAGACGCGGCACACTTGAGCCCCGCAGCGGCCGCAGGAACTTGGCCGCCGCGGCCGGGTCCACCCGGGCCCGAACCTCCCAAGAAAGGACTTTCATGAACCGGCGCGACTTCTCCACCCTTCTGGCCAGCGCAGCGGGCACGGGCCTGGCCCTCACCGGCGCAGGTTCGGCGTTTGCGCAAGGCGCGCCGGTGGAAGGCAAGGACTACGTGCGCCTGCAGACGCCCAGCGCCGTCACCGGCCTGGCGGCGGGCAAGAAGGTCGAGGTCATCGAGTTCTTCTGGTACGGCTGCCCGGCCTGCTTCACCTTCGAGCCCACCATCGAGGCCTGGAGCAAGCGCCTGGCGCCCGACGTGCAGTTCCGCCAGATGCCCTTCGCCTTCATCGGCCCGGTGGAGCATCAGAAGCTCTTCTACGCGCTGGAAGAGATCGGCCAGCGCGAGGCGCTGCAGAAGCGCATCTTCAACGCCATCCACCTGGAAAACCGGCGCATCAACACCGAGGCCGACATCCTGAACTTCGTGGCCGCCAACGGCGTGGACCGTGCGAAGTTCACCGAAGCCTGGAAGTCTTTCGGTGTGAACACCAAGATCAACCGCGGCAAGCAGCTCTCGAACGCGTACAAGATCGACGGCGTCCCGGCCATCGGCGTGCAGGGCCGCTTCTACACCGCGCCCTCGCTGGCCGGCAGCAGCGAGCGTGCCGTGGCGGTGGCTGATTTCCTGATCCAGCGCGCCCGCCAGGGCGCCTGATCGTTGCCCCCTGCGGGGGCTTCGGGCGGTGTCTTTTCACGGCACCGCGCTGCAGCGGCGGCAAAACTTGTGGCTAGAATGGTCTGCAAGTTTCGTGCCGATTACATGCTGCTCTCTCGCCTTCCTCTGCTCTGCCTGCTGCCCCTGGCCTTCGGCCCGGGCGCAGCGCTGGCCGCGAAGGCCGATCGCAGCCAACCCATCGTGATGGAGGCCGACCGCCCCGGCACGCTGGACTACCAGCGCCAGGTGCTGGTCTTCAACGGCAACGCCGTCATCACCCAGGGCACGATGGTGCTGCGGGCCGACCGCATCGAGATGCGCGAGATGCCCGACGGCTACCGCGCCGCCAGCGCCATCGGCCTGCCCGGCAAGCCTGCCACCTGGCGCCAGAAGCGCGATGGCCCGGCCGACGAGGTGGTGGAAGGCAGCGCCGAGCGCATCGAGTTCGACGGCAAGGCCGACACGCTGCGTTTTGTCGGCAATGGCGCCGTGCGTCGCCTGCGTGGGGGCAGCGTGGTCGACGAGATCACCGGCGCCACCATCGTGTGGGACAACTTGGCCGAGGTCTTCAAGGTGGAAGGCGGCGCGGTGACGCCCGCCAACCCCAGCGGCCGCGTGCGCGTGACGCTGACGCCGCGTGCCGAAGCCGCCAGCGCGCCGCCTGCGGCCCCGGCCCCCGCCGCGCTGCAACCCAGCCGCACCCTGCCGTCGCCGCGCTGATGGGGGCGCCCGACCTTGCAGCCACCGCGGTGGCCACGCCCCCGCCTGCCACCGGCAGCCGCCTGGAGGCCACCGGCCTGCAGAAGAGCTACGGCGCGCGCATGGTCGTGAAAGAGGTGCATCTCGCCGTGGGCGCGGGCGAAGTGGTGGGCCTGCTCGGCCCCAACGGTGCCGGCAAGACCACCACCTTCTACATGGTGGTGGGCCTGGTGCGCGCCGACCAGGGCGAGATCCGCATCGACGGCCAGCCCGTGCAGGGCCTGCCCATCCACCACCGCTCGCGGCTGGGGCTGAGCTACCTGCCGCAGGAGGCCTCCATCTTCCGCAAGCTCACGGTGGAGGAGAACATCCGCGCCGTGCTGGAACTGCAGCGCGGCGCCGACGGCCGGCCGCTGAAGGCGGCGGTGATCGAAGACCTGCTCAACGGCTTGCTGCACGACCTGAGCATCGAGAAGCTGCGCGATTCGCCGGCCCCGGCGCTGTCGGGCGGCGAACGCCGCCGCGTGGAGATCGCGCGCGCGCTGGCCACGCAGCCGCGCTTCATCCTGCTGGACGAGCCCTTCGCCGGCGTCGACCCCATCGCGGTGATCGAGATCCAGAAGATCATCCAGTTCCTGCGCTCGCGCGGCATCGGCGTGCTCATCACCGACCACAACGTGCGCGAGACATTGGGCATCTGCGACCGCGCCTACATCATCAGCGACGGGCGGGTGCTGGCCGAAGGCACGGCTCAAGAGATCGTCGCGAACGCCGAAGTGCGCAAGGTGTACCTGGGCGAAAACTTCCGCATGTGAGCCGGCGATGAAACCTTCATTGCAGGTCCGGCTCTCGCAGCACCTGGCGCTCACGCCCCAGTTGCAGCAGTCCATCCGCCTCTTGCAGCTGAGCACGCTCGAGCTGCACCAGGAGGTGGGGCAGATGCTCGAGCAGAACCCCTTCCTGGAAGCCGACGACGAGCTGCCGGCCAACCCTTTCGAGACGCCGCAGGAGCGGCAGGCTGTCGACCGCGTGGCCGACCGCGCTGCCGATGCCGAAGGCAGCAGCGATGCGGGTGAAAGCAGCGGCGACAGCGGCGGCGACACGGCCACCGAGATCCGTGGCGACGAGTTCGGCACCACCGAGCGCGAAGACTGGGAAAACGGCACCGAGCGCGACGATTTCGACGGCATCCGCGAGACGCCGTCGTCCTCCGCCGCCAGTGGCGAAGGCGACGAGCTCGACCCGCACGAACGCCGCACCAGCAGCGGCTCGCTGGAAGACCACCTGCGCCAGCAGGTGCTGGGCATGCGCCTGTCGGCCACCGACCAGGCGGCACTGACGGTGCTGATCGAGAGCCTGGACGGCGACGGCTACCTGGCCGACCCGCTGGAAGAGATCGCCGAGCGCCTGGCCGAGATGATGCGCCTGCAGGACGACGAAGATGCCCGCGCCGAACTCGCCGACCGCCTGCGCTGCGCCTTGAAGTGGCTGCAGAACCTCGAGCCCGTGGGCGTGGGCGCGCGCAACCTGGGCGAGTGCCTGAGCCTGCAGCTGCTGCAGACGCCCAAGTGCGCCGCGCGCCAGCTGGCCTTGCGCATCTGCGACCAGTACCTGGAGCTGCTGGCCCGCCGCGACATGAAGCGCCTGACCGCGCTGACCGGCTGCGACGAAAACCTCGTGCGCCAGGCGCAGGCGCTCATCCGCCAGTGCGAGCCCAAGCCGGGCCGGCCCTTCGCCGACGCCGAGGCCACCATCGTCGTGCCCGACGTCATCGTGCGCAAAAGCGGCCGCGGCTTGGCCGTGGTGCTGAACCCCGACGTGATGCCCAAGCTGCGCATCAACGACCTCTACGCCGCCGCCGCGCGCGGCCAGCGCGGCAACGCGGCCAACCCGGGCTTGAGCTCGCGCCTGCAGGAAGCGCGCTGGTTCGTGAAGAACATCCAGCAGCGCTTCGACACCATCCTGCGCGTGAGCAAGGCCATCGTCGAGCGCCAGAAGGCCTTCTTCACGCACGGCGCCATCGCGATGAAGCCGCTGGTGCTGCGCGAGATCGCCGACGAACTGGGCCTGCACGAAAGCACCATCTCGCGCGTGACCACGGCCAAGTACATGGCCACGCCGCAGGGCACCTTCGAGCTGAAGTACTTCTTCGGCAGCAGCCTGAACACCGAGGCCGGCGGCAACGCCAGCAGCACGGCGGTGCGCGCGCTGATCCAGCAGTTCGTCACCGCCGAAGACCCGAAGAAGCCGCTGTCCGACAGCCAGCTCTCCGACATGCTGGAAGAGCAGGGCATCCAGGTGGCGCGGCGCACGGTGGCGAAATACCGCGAGTCGCTGAAGATCGCGCCCGCTTCCTTGCGCAAGGCCATCTGATGCCCTCTCTCTTCTTGCCCTGCGCCGGTGGCGTGGAGGCCTTGCTGGCCGACGAGGTGCAGCGCATCACCGGCACTGCTGCCGAGGCCACGCGCGGCGGTGTGTGGGTCGAAGGCGATGCGCGCACGGCCATGCAGCTGAACCTCGAAAGCCGCCTCGCCACGCGCGTGCTGTGGCCGCTGATCGACGGCTACTACCGCGACGAGCACGACCTCTACGAACTCGCGCGGCGCGTGCCGTGGGGCGAGTGGATCAGCCCGGCGCAGACGCTGCGCGTGGACGTCAGCGCGCAGCGCTCACCGCTGCAGAGCCTGAACTTCGCCGCCCTGCGCATCAAGGACGCGGTGTGCGACACGCTGCGTGAGCAGACGGGCGAGCGGCCCAGTGTCGACACCCGACGGCCCGACCTGCCCATCGCGCTCTTCGTCGGCCCCGAACACGCCACGCTTTACGTCGACACCTCGGGCGAGGCCCTCTTCAAGCGCGGCTGGCGTGAAGACACCGGCGAGGCGCCGCTGAAGGAAACGTTGGCCGCGGCCATGCTCGCGGCCGCCGGCTGGCAGGGCCGCGCCGAGGACGGACCGCTTTTCGACCCTTGCTGCGGCGCTGGCACCATTGCCGTGGAAGCCGCGCAGATGGCCTGCGGCATCGCGCCTGGGGGGCAGCGGCGCTTCGCGTTCGAGCGCCTTTTGCCCTTCCGCGCCCACATGGGCGCATGGCGCGAGATGCAGCAGGCCGCCCAGGCGCGCGTGCACGCGCCGGCCGTGGCCGTCTACGCAGGCGACGTGAGTTTCCGCATGACCGATTTCGCCACCCGCAACGCCGAGCGGGCCGGGGTGCTGAAGGCCATCGATTTCAAGACGGCCGATGCGCTGCAGCGCCCGGCGCCGGCCGAGCAAGGCGTGATCCTGATGAACCCGCCCTATGGCGAGCGCATCGCACCGAAAGGCCAGGGCACGGCGACCGCGCGCGAGGGTTTCGAGGGCGGCGGCAGCTCGGCCGAGTTCTTCGGCGCGCTGGCTGCGAACTGGAAACGCCAGTACCCGGGATGGACAGCGTGGCTGCTCAGCCCCGACATGAAGCTGCCCGGCCTGATGCGCCTGAAAGAGAGCCGCCGCGTGCCGATGTGGAACGGCCCCATCGAGTGCCGCATGTTCCGCTTCGACCTCGTGGCGGGCGCCCACCGCGGCTAACGCAGCACCGGCAGCGCTGCCACGCGGCGGTCGATGTCCTGCAACTGCGCCTCGTAGGCTGGCGCGCCCACGCCGCCGTAGCGCTTGACGAAACTGGCCTCGTCCATGAACTCGGCCAGGTCCTGCCAGGGGGGCATCACCTCGCCGTCTTTCTGCACCGCGGCCAGCGCCGCCTGCAGGCGCTGCGGCTCGCGCACCGCCAGTTCGCCCAGGCGGATGCCGGCGCGGTTGGCGGCCATGTCGTTGAAGCTGAAGCCGCTGCCGCCACGCGAGTCGGCCAGCTCCTTGTAGACGCCGATGGCGCGCGACAGCGGGCTCGTGCCCTCGGCCGCGAGCGCGGCCGAGACCAGCAGGTGGCGCGGAAAGTCGGCGCGGCCGTCCAGCGTCACCTGCATGGGCCGTGGCATCGGCCAGGAGCGTGCGGCGGGCAGCAACGCGCCCATGCCGCGGCCGTTGACGTAGAGCGTCAGCACCACCAGCGCGGCACGGTTCTCGGCCGCCGCATCGGCGCCTGGGGCCGCGCTGCGTTGGCGCGCCAGCGCGAACATCGGCGCCAGCACCGCAGGCAGGGCCACCTGCCAGCCTGGGCCTTGGCGCGCCGTCACCGCCGCCAGGTGCTCGGCATAGGCACGCAGGCGCTGTTGCTGGTCGGGCGGCACCAGGCCGCCCAGCAGGCGGTCCGTGCTGTCGCCTTGCCACGCGTAGACCACCGCCAGCTGCTGGGCGCCGAAGCTCACGCGCCGCACCACCTCGCTGGCGGCCTGCCATTGCGGCTTCAGCCCGGCCCGCTCGGCGGCCCACAGCATCAGCTTCTCGCCCGCCCAGGTGGGAAGGGGCAGGCGGCCCACCTGCAGCTCGTCCAGCACGGGCAGGCCGCCGGTTTCGCGCAAGAGCAGCTGCACGTTCAGCCAGCGGCCGAAGGGGTTGGCCGGCAGGTGCAGGCTGGCCTTCACGAGCGCGCTGCCGCGCTGCAGGCTGATGCTGCCGGCCGAGGGCGCGTAGCGGCGCAGTGCGGCCTGGTTGAGCAGCACTTCCACGTCGCGCTCGCTCAGGCGCAGCGCGTTCACACGGCCCGGGGTGGCACGCCGCGGGTCGTGGGCGCGCACCAGGGCCAGCGCGCGTGCCACGTCCTCGGCCACCGGTTCGGCCTGCAAGCTGACCGAGGGCTCGGGTTGCAGCGCTGCCATCACCGCCACCAGCACCGCCAGCACCGCCACCAGCGGCACGGCCGCTGCGGCGAGCTTCCATTTCTTCATGCGCAGAGTCTGCCACCGGGGGCGTCACCACCCCCGTGGGCCGCAGCGCCGCGGGGCATAATTCCACGCTGAACTTCCGGAGGAACGCCTTGGAAACGGCCCAGGAACCCGCCACTGCGCGCTAGCCGTCCTGGCCGGCTGATACAGCCGGGCGAGACGGCCACACAGCCGCCCCTCTCGCAGCCCCCGCCCCGGCCCCCAGCCCGGGCCCCTGTTTCGGAAGTTGCCACATGCTCAACGTCTTCACGCTGGCCCAGGGCCGGCTGGTCCAGGCCGAGATCTCACAGCTCGACGTGCTGGCGCTGCTGCAGCCGGTGTGGGTGGATCTGGAGAGCCCGACCGACGAAGAGAAGGCCTGGGTGCAGCAGTGCTTCGGCCTGAGCATCCCGGCGGGCGTCATCGACGACGACCTCGAGGAATCGGCCCGTTTCTACGAAGAGGACAACGGCGAGCTGCACATCCGCTCCGACTTTCTGGTGGATGCGGACGACCCCGCCAAGGGTGCCGAAGCCCAGCCTGCACGCAACGTGCGCGTGGCCTTCATCCTCTCGAAGAACGTGCTGTTCTCCATCCACGCCGAAGACCTGCCCGTCTTCCGCCTGCTGCGCCTGCGCGCGCGGCGCATCCCGGCACTGATCGAGGATGCCAAGGACGTGCTGCTCAAGCTGTACGACGCCGACGCCGAGTACAGCGCCGACCGCCTGGAAGGCATCTACGACGGGCTGGAGAAGGTCAGCGCCAGCGTACTGACGCAGGACGTGAACGACCAGGTGGCCGGTGCCGCGCTGACGGCCATCGCGCGCGAGGAAGACCTGAACGGCCGCATCCGCCGCAACGTGATGGACACGCGCCGCGCGCTCAGCTTCATGATGCGCAGCCGCATGCTCAATGCCGAGCAGTTCGAGGAAGCGCGGCAGATCCTGCGCGACATTGACAGCCTGGACAGCCACACCGCCTTCCTCTTCGACAAGATCAACTTCCTGATGGACGCCACGGTCGGCTTCATCAACATCAACCAGAACAAGATCATCAAGATCTTCTCGGTGGCCAGCGTGGCGCTGCTGCCGCCGACGCTGATCGCCAGCGTCTATGGCATGAACTTCGAGCACATGCCCGAGCTGAAATGGCAGTACGGCTACGCGCTGGCCATCGGCCTGATGGTGTGCTCGGTGGCGGCGCCCTTCCTCTACTTCAAGCGCAAGGGCTGGTTGCGGTAGCCGTCTGCAACGGCGCGCAACAGGCGGGCACAGCGTCGCATCCTGCGCACAACTCCGCAGGGCTTCGGATGCCAGGAGGGGAAGGCATCGTGTAACCTCATCGCGTTGTGCCGGCAATCCGGCACCCGTCCCTTCGAGGCCGCCAAGAACATGCAGATCACACCGAAGACGCCGGCAGCCCTGGTGCTGCGCCGTGCCCTCGTCGGCGCCGCCGTGGTTGCGGGTGCGCTGGCCGCCACGCCGGCCCTGGCCCAGTTCAGCATGGTGCCGGCGCCCTTGTGCACCCAGCCCAAGGAATCGGCCACCGAGGGCGAGCGCGAGTACCGGGTGGACGCGGCCAAGCACCTCTACGCCTGCTACCCCATGCGCGTGTACCGCGGCAAGCTGCCGCCCCTGCTGTACGGCGTGATGATGGTGGAGACCGAGATCGACGCCACCGGCCAGGTGGTCAACGTGAGCGTGGTGCGCAAGCCCGCCGCCGACGAGGTGGCGCCCTGGGTCATCGCGATGATCAAGCGCGCCGCGCCCTTCCCGGTGCCGGCCAAGCAGGCCGGGGGCACCGTCAAGTACACCGAGACCTACTTCGTCGACAAGTCAGGGCTCTTCCAGGCGCAGTCGGTCACCGAAGGTCAACGCTGACGGCGTTCAGCCCGCGTTCACGCGGCGCTTGAGCCAGCGCATCAGCGCGCCCAGCACGGGCAGCTTCTCGTAGAGCTCTTCGGCCACGTCCCAGTAGTCGCGGTGTTGCTCGATGCGGCCGTCTTCGGCCAGCCGCAGATGCGAGGCGCCCCGCACCACCAGCGGCGGCTGGGCTTTGCCCTTCAAGCCGAAGACGAAATCCCAGGTCAGGAAACACTGCCGGCCCTGCACCACGGCCTCGTGCACCACGAAGCGCGGCGCCTCCAGCGTGCGGAACATGTGCTCGAAGATGGCCGTGATGGCCGGCACGCCCTGCACCTCGTTGAAGGGGTCCTTGAAGCGCGCGCCTTCGGTGTAGATCTGCGAGAGCTGCGCCAGCCCCTGGGGCGACAGCGCCTCGTAGGCCTGCACGATGGCGGCGATGCGCGGGTCGGCGTGGCGAGGCGTGTTCACAAGCCCGTGGAGCGGCGCACCGCCGCGAAGTAGGGGCCGTAGCCCAGGTGCCGCAGTGCGTGCATCCAGAAAGTGAAGCGCTTCGGGAAGTGGATCTCGAACTCGCCCTTCTTCCAGCCACGCAGGATCTCGCGCGCCGCGTCTTCCGGCGTGATGAGCGCCGGCATCTTGAACTGGTTCTGCGCCGTCAGCGGCGTCTCGACGAAACCCGGGTTGATGAGCGACACGCCGATGCCCAGCGGCTGCAGATCGAGGTAGAGCGTTTCGGCCAGGTTGATGAGCGCGGCCTTGGTCGGCCCGTAGGCCAGGCTATGCGGCAGGCCGCGGAAACCCGCCACGCTGCTGACCAGGCTGATGTGGCCGGCGTCCTTGCCGGCTTTGGCCTGGGCCTGCAGCACCGGCAGCACCGCATCGAGCATGTAGAGCGCGCCGACGTAGTTCACCTGCACATGCTGCAGCGCCACGTCGAGCTCGAAGGCCGGCGCGCGCATGGGCTTGTAGGTGCCGGCGCAGTACATGGCCAGGTCGATGCGGCCGTGCACCCGCACGATGTGCTGGGCCGCGTCGTGGATGGCCTCGCGGTCGGTGGCGTCCAGGGCGATGGCGTCGCTGCCCGGGTGCTCGCCGACGAAGCGGTCCAGCGCCTCGCGGCCGCGCGCCGAGACGACCACGCGCGCACCGGCGGCATGCAGGGCCGTGGCGGTGGCGCGGCCGATGCCGGTGGAGGCACCCACCAGCCAGACGGTCTTGCCGGCCCAGCGCTCGATGCGGGGGTTCAAGGACATGGGGTTCTTTTCAGGGTTTGTAGAAGGACAGGGTCACTTCGCCGAGGTAGATGCCGAACTTGCTCATCACGGCCTTGTTCAGCATCACCTTGTCGTCCATCAGGTACATCCAGTCGTCGAACTGCACCTCGTAGACCTTGCCGTCCACCGGCAGGCTGAGCGTGTAGCGCCAGTTCAGGGCGTTGCCGGCGCTGCGACCTTCGGCCACGCCCACCACGTCGTCGGCGCGGCCGCTCCAGCGGCCGTTGCCTTCGTCGGTGAGCTTCCAGACGCGACGCTCGGTCTTGCCATCGCTGTAGGTGAAGCGCTCGTCGAGCACGCCCTGGTTGCCGTTCCAGGTGCCCGTCATCTGAACCGTGAAGCGGCGCACCACCTTGCCCGAGCGGTCGGTGAAGATGCCGTGCGCCACCATGGGGCCGTTGAAGTAGGTCTTGAGATCGAGCACCGGCTTCTCGGCCGCGTAATCGGCCGGCGTGGGCGCCGAGGCGCAGCCCGCCAGCAGCGCGGTGGTGGCCGCGAAGGCCGCGGCCAGGGTGATCAGGCGTCGTTTCATGGGGTCGTGTCCTTGCGCAGCCAAAGCGCCCACAGCAGGCCGGCCGCTGCCAGTTTCAGCAAGCAGGGCAGCAAACAGTAGGCCAGGGTGAGGGCTTGCAGCGCGTCAGCGTCGCGGCCCCCGGGGGTGTAGCCGAAAGCGCCCAGCAGCGGCAGCGCGACGCCGGCGGCCAGGGCCAGGTTGAGTTTGGTGGCGAAGTTCCACCAGCCGAAGTAGGCGCCTTCCAGCTGCTGGCCGTGGCCGGCGCGCTGGATCACGCCGGCCAGCAGCGCGCCGGGCAACGTGAGATCGGCGCCCAGCGCAATGCCGCTGGCGATACACACCGCCGTGTAGGCCGCCACATCGCCCGCGCCCAGCAGCGCGGCCCAGGCGAAGGTGGCGATGGCCAGCGCCATGCCCGCCAGCCAGGTGCGCGCGAGACCGAAACGCGCCACGCCGCGCAGCCACAGCGGCATGCTCAAGGCACCCGCCGCAAAGTAGCTGGCCAGAAACAGCGGCTCATAGGCCGTGGCCTGCAGGCGATCACGGATGAAAAACAGCACCAGCGTGGCCGGCACCGCGCTGGCCACGCCGTTGACGAGGTAGATGGCCAGCAGCCGGCGGAAGGCCGGCGTGCGCAGCGGCGCCCACAAGGCCGGCGCGCTGGTGGTGGTGACCTGCGGCCGCGGCGCGCGCGCCAGCAACGCCACGCCCAGCGCCAGCGTGAGCGCGAACACCACCGTCGTCACCGAGAGGCCCGCCACCGAAGGCAGCACGCTGGCCACCAGCACGCCCAGCAGCGCCAGCCCTTCGCGCCACGAGACGATGCGCGCGCGCTGGCCTTCGTCGCCGCCCAAACGTGCGCCCCAGGCCTGGTGCAGCACGCTGAGCACGCTGTAGCTGAGGTAGGTCAGGGCCAGCAGCGCGGCGCACCAGAGCAACAGGGCCGGCTGGCCGGCCGCACCGGCCGTGGTGTCCACCGCCGGGAAGAAGAGCCCGCGGAAGCCCAGTGCGCAAAGCACCGCCGCCAGCACCGCGGCCAGCAGCACGGCCCGCGCCGAGCGCGAGAACCAGCCGTCGACCAGGCGGCCTATCCATGGGTCGGCCACGGCGTCGAGCAGGCGCGCGCCCAGCAGCAGCGCACCCAGCGTGGCCAGCGGGATGCCGAACTCGGCCGCGTAGTGGTTGGGCAGCACCACGTACAGCGGCAGCGCCACGAAGGCCAGCGGCAGGCCCAGGCTGCCGTAGGCCAGGCCCTGGCTCCAGCCGCCGCGCCAGGTGGGCGCTGAGGTCGCGGCTGCCCGGGTCGTGGTCACGGAGCGCTTCTCGCGGTTTTCAGGCCCAGCAGTTGCTCGCGCATCGCCGGCTCGGAAGTGCGCGGCGAGAGCCAGATGCCGAAGAACAGGCGCGCGAAGGCCACCTCGCGCAATTCGCCGCGCGGCTGGCCGTTGAGGAAGAAGCGCGCGCCCACGCCGGGCAGGTTCACGCCGGTGATGCGGTCGCCGGGCTTCACGTCCGTGAAGAGCTGCTGCATGTTGCCCAGCCAGCGCTCGGCGTCGACGGCGCCGATCTCGCCCTGGCGCTCCATCTCCTTGAGCGAACGCTCGGCGATGGCACTGCCCTTGAGATTGCGGAGGTACTGCAGCTCCAGCGCGAAGGGCACGGCCTGCCAGTCGGGCCCCGGCGCGGCCACGCCAGCCCACAGCCGTGCGTCATAGACGCGCAGGCCCATGAAGCGCAGTGTGCCGTTGCCCACGAGGCGCGCGCCGGTGATCTCGGCCGCCACCTCGGCCGGGCCGCCCACCGGCGGCGGCGACTGGGCCCACACGCCCGCGCAGCCCAGCAAGGGCAGCGCGGCAGCGGCTTGCAGCCAATGGCGGCGCGCCGGATTCATGGCGTGCGGCGCAGCGTGAACTGCATGACGTTGGTGTTGCCAGTGTCGAAGGCGGCTTCGCAGTAGGCCAGGTAGAACTCCCAGATGTGCATGAAGCGCTGGTCGAAACCGAGCTGGCGCACCTGCGGGTCGTGGTGCAGGAACTGCGCGCGCCAGCGGCGCAGCGTTTCGGCATAGTCAGGGCCGAAAGCGCACTCGTTCACCACCTCCAGCCCGGCCTTGGCGGCTTCGGCGCGGAAGGCCTGCGGGCTGGGCAGCAGGCCGCCCGGGAAGATGTACTGCTGGATGAAATCGGTGCCGCGCACGTAGCGGTCGAAGAGATCGTCGCGGATGGTGATGGTCTGGATGCAGGCGCGGCCGCCGGGCTTGAGCTGCTGGCGCAGCGTGCCGAAGTAGCTGCCCCAGTACTCGCGGCCCACGGCTTCGAACATCTCGATGCTGCAGATGGCATCGAAAGGCCCGTCGGTGATGTCGCGGTAGTCCTGCAGGCGCAGGTCCGTCTTGTCGGCCAGGCCGTGGCGCACCATGCGTTCCTGCGCGAAGGCCAGCTGCTCGGTGGACAGCGTCACGCCCGTGACGTGCGCGCCGAACTCACCGGCCCCGCACTCGGCCAGCGCGCCCCAGCCGCAGCCGATTTCCAGCACGCGCTGGCCCGGCTGCACTTCACACTCGCGCAGCGCGCGGCGCACCTTGGCCAGTTGCGCCTCGGCCATGGGCTTGGTGAAGTCGCCCTCGAAGAGCGCGCTGCTGTAGTTCATCGTCTCGTCCAGCCACAGGCGGTAGAACGGGTTGCCGATGTCGTAGTGCGCGTGGATGTTCTTGGCCGAACCGCGGCGCGAGTTGCGGTTCATCAGGTGCTTGATGCGGTAGGCCAGGCGCCCCCACCAGGTGCCGTAGACCACCGATTCCACCGCGTCGCGGTTGGCGATGAAGAGCTTGAGCAGCGCGGCCAGGTCGGGCGTGGTCCAGTGGCCGTCGATGTAGCTTTCGGCGAAACCGATGTCGCCGCTTTTCAGCGCGGCGGCGCAGACCTGCCAGTCGTGCAGGCGCAGCGCGGCGCGCGGCTCGGGCTGCGTGGCCGAGCCGAAGCGCGCCTGCGAGCCGTCGGGCAGTTGCACGTCCAGCGTGCCGGCGCGCAGCTGCTTCATCAACGAGAACACCGCGCGCGCCGCGGCGGGGGCCGTGTCGGGCAGCGCATAGGCTTGGGCGGTGGTGGAGGCGGAGTTTGAACGCATGACCGGCGATCTCTGCAAAACGAAGGTGAGGGTGGTACGCAGGGGCGGGCGGGGTGGATGCCTGGCGCGGATCAGCGCGAGACGAACCCCTCCGGCGGTGCTGGTTTGCTGACGAAGGGCACGCGCTTGCGCCAGAGCTTCAGCGCCTGCCAGTGGATGCGCGCCAGCACGCCCAGCGTCATCAGCGGCATGCCGAAGAAGGCGGCGCGCACAGACGCGGCGTCCAGCGGCGCGAGGTGGCCCGAGACGCTGGTGAGCAGCAGCGCGCCCTGTTCGTCGTCGTGGTCGACGCGGGCCACGCAGCGGTCGGCGGTGCGCATGAAGCGGAAGCGGTACTGGCCTGTCACGTGGCAGAAGGGCGAGACGTGGAAGACCTTGCGCGCGCGCAGCTCGCGGCCGTAGGCCAGCTCGGGGCCCGCCAGCAGGTAGCAATGGCGCTCGCCGAAGGTGTTGTTGACCTCGGCCACCAGCGCGGCCAGAGAGCCATCTTCGCGGTGGCAGTGCCAGAAACTCACCGGCTTGAAGACGAAGCCGAGCACGCGCGGGTAGGTCTGCAGCCAGACTTCGCCGGTGGCGTCTTGCACCCCCTCGCGGGCCAGCAGTTCGTCCAGCCAGGCCAGCGCGTCGGCCCGGCCATCGCCGTGGTCGGCGTCGTGGAAGCTGAGCAGACCGAAGCGGTTGCGGCGCAGCGCCGTGCAGGGCTGCGTGCGCAGGCTGCGCATCGGCAGCATCACGAAGTAGGTGGCGTAGGCGAAGGCGTTGGCGGCCGGGCGCAGGCGGCGGTGCCGCACCGTGCCGGTGGCGAGCAGGGCCTGGGCCGGGGTCGTCATGCGCTCAGGGCCTCGGCACGCTGGGTGGGTTGGGCGGCCCAGGCCTGGCGCACACGCGCCACGATGTCCAGCGCCGACATCAGCCCGTCTTCGTGGAAGCCGTAGCGCGTCCAGGCGCCGCCGAACCACAGGCCCCCCGTGCCCTGCACCGATGGCAGGCGCTGCTGAGCGGCGACCGCAGCGCGGTCGAAGACCGGGTGGCCGTAGTCGAAGCGGCCCAGCACCTTGTCCGCCGCGGGCATGTGCGCGGGGTCAGGGTTCAGCGACACGACCACGGGCTGCGTCCAGGGCAGCGGCTGCAGTTGGTTGATCAGGTAGTGCAGGCACACGGCGGCCTGCTCGCGGCCGGTGTCGGCGGCGCACGCATAGTTCCACGCGGCCCAGGCCAGCTTGCGGCGCGGCAGCACCGCTTCGTCTGTGTGCAGCACGGCGTGGTTGGGGTGGTAGCGCACGGCGCCGAGCACCTCGCGCTCGGCGAGCGTGGCGTCGGCCAGCATCGCCAGGCTCTGGTCGCTGTGACAGGCCATCACCACGGCGTCGAAGGTCTCGGTGCCGCCGTCGGTGGCCACGGCCACGCCGCCACCGGGCAGGCGCCGCACGCTGCGTACGGGCGTGTTCAGGCGCGCATCGGCCACCGTCTTCAGCAGCTTGGCGACGTAGTGCTTGGCGCCGCCGCGCACCGTGTGCCACTGCGGCCGGTCGGCCACCTGGATGAGGCCGTGGTTGTGGCAGAAACGGATCATCGTGCCGATGGGGAAACGCAGCATCTGGTCGG
Organism: Rubrivivax sp.; assembly: GCA_051861265.1. GTDB lineage: Bacteria > Pseudomonadota > Gammaproteobacteria > Burkholderiales > Burkholderiaceae_C > Rubrivivax. The sequence goes on along the minus strand of JBHYDA010000002.1, from coordinate 64,353 downwards.
TGGGGCAGCTCCAGATGCAGCCGATCATCGGCAGGAAGTACCACTCGCGGAAGGCCGCGTTGAAGTCGTGCTCGTCGAGGAAATCGCCGATGGGCTGCGCCAGTTCTCCCTCGGCATTGCGCAAGGCGATGGCGGTGGTGAGCTTGTTGAAGCGCAGGATGTCGCGCAGCATGCCCAGGAAGCGCGGCTTGAACAGGTTGCTGCGCTGCGCGAACACCGTGTTGAGGTTGTTGCCGCTCCACTCCAGGCCGTTCTGCCGCACCTGCACCGAGAACGACATGTCCGAAGGCGCCGTCTCCACGCCGTGCTCCGCGAAGAGCTTGATCAGGTTCGGGTAGGTGCGGTGGTTGAACACCAGGAAGCCGGTGTCCACGCCGTGCGTGACCGGCCCCTGCGGCGTGGGCAGCGTGATGTCGACGGTGTGCGTGTGGCCGCCGAAGTAGCTGTCGGCTTCGAAGAGCGTGACGCGGGCATCTTTGGAGAGCTCGTGCGCGCTGGCCAGCCCAGTGATGCCCGAGCCGATGACGGCCACCCGCTTCATGCCCGGCCCCCCCGGCACTTCAGCGGGGCACCGCGTTCGGCGGTGCCCCGGGCTGTAAAGGCTGCTGTGCGGCGCCCCGGGGCCAACGAGGGAGGGAGGGAGGAGGAGGAGAGAGACCCCGGGATTTCGGTCGGCACTGCCGACGGTCCGCACAACAGGAAAATCGTCATTCGGTTCAGCCTTGAGAGTGAGTCAACGCCGAACTGCAGCGTGAGAAGCCTGTGGCGCGAGAAAGTTCCGGAGCCTGCGCTCCGCTGGCGAAAAGATGCCCGGCCGCGGAGGCGTCCAGCAAAGGTACCAGGGGTGGCGTGCAGTGTGGCATGAGCGTTGAATCGGCGGCTCGGGGCTTGGACGCCGCATGGACGGCCAGCGCCAAGGCCTGCAGTGTAGACTAACCAGTCGCGTTTTGACTATTCGGTAATTGAGCGCGCTGCCCCTACACGCGGTGAGCCCATGGCCCGGACGGCGTCCCGCGCGCAGAAAGCCCCGGGCGCGCTGGTGTTAGCACTTGCGCACAAATGCGCGCGCCCGTTGAGAATGCCCGGCAGCCGCCACCGTCCATGAACGACAGCCCCCGCTCCCCCTTGATCACCTTGTCGATCGCCGCCGTCGAACGCGACACTGGCTTGTCGAAGGACACCTTGCGCGTGTGGGAGCGCCGCTATGGCTTCCCGACGCCGGGGCGCGATGCCGTGGGCGAGCGCGCCTACGCGCTGGAGCAGGTGGAGAAGCTGCGCCTGGTCAAGCGCCTGCTCGATGCCGGCCACCGGCCGGGGCGCATCGTGCCGATGGAGACGGCCGCGCTGCAGCTGCTGGCCGACCAGACGGTGGACCAGCCCCTGCGCAGCGCCGAAGCCCTGGCCGAGGCCAGCGATCTGCGCGAGCTGCTGGCGCTGATCCGCAGCCACGACGTGCCGCAGCTGCGCACCGTGCTCACGCGTTTGCTCGCGCGCCGTGGCGTGGCGCGCTTTGTCACCGAGGTGGTGGCGCCGCTGAACGCGGCGGTGGGCGACGCCTGGATACGCGGCCAGATGCAGGTCTTCGAAGAACACGCCTACACCGAGCTGGTGCAGACCGTGCTGCGGCAGGCCATCGCCGCCATCCCGTCGGGCGCCGACGAAGGCCGGCCGCGTGTGCTGCTCACCACCTTTCCGCACGAACCGCACGGCCTGGGCCTCTTGATGGCCGAAGCGGTGTTCACACTGGAGGGCTGCCCTTGCGTCTCGCTGGGCGTGCAGACGCCGGTGTGGGACATGGTGCTGGCGGCCACCGCCTACCGCGCCGACATCGTGGCGCTCAGCTTCACCGGCTGCCTGAACCCCAACCAGGTGGTCGAGGGCCTGACAGAACTCGCGCGCAAGTTGCCGCCGGGCGTGCAGGTGTGGGCCGGCGGCGCCGCGCCCGTGCTGCACCGGCGCAGCGTGCCCGGGGTGCTGGCGGTGGCCAGCCTGGAAGGGCTGGCGGCTCACCTGCGCGCCTGGCGCAGCGCCTCCCCTGCTGGCAGCCGGGCCTGGCCGGCGCCGGCTGGCGAAGTGACAGGCCCGTCCCTAGAATCGTGACATGGAACCTGCGAAGCCCATGATGCTGTACCCCGAGCTTTTCCGGCAACTCGAAGCCGTGCGCTGGAACATGGAAAGCGACATCCCCTGGGACCGCTTCGACGCCAGCCGCCTGACGGAAGAGCAGGCCCAGACCATCAAGATGAACGCCATCACCGAGTGGGCGGCGCTGCCGGCCACCGAGATGTTCCTGCGCGACAACCGCGAGGACAGCGACTTCAGCGCCTTCATGAGCGTGTGGTTCTTCGAAGAGCAGAAGCACAGCCTGGTGCTGATGGAGTACCTGCGTCGCTTCCGGCCCGACCTCGTGCCCACCGAAGAAGAACTGCACGCGGTGCGATTCGAGTTCGACCCCGCGCCGGCGCTGGAAACGCTGATGCTGCACTTCTGCGGCGAGATCCGCCTGAACCACTGGTACCGCCGCGCGGCCGAATGGCACAGCGAGCCCGTCATCAAGGCCATCTACGAGACCCTGGCGCGCGACGAGGCCCGCCATGGCGGCGCCTACCTGCGCTACATGAAGCGTGCGCTGAACAAGTTCGGCGACGAGGCGCGTGCGGCCTTCGCGAAGATCGGCGTGCTGATGGCCAGCGCGCGCCGCACGGCGCAGGCGCTGCACCCGACCAACCTGCACGTCAACGTCAAGCTCTTCCCGCGCGACACCATCCAGAGCCGTATGCCCGACCCGCAGTGGCTGGAAGCCTGGCTCGACCGCCAGATCCAGTTCGACGCGGTGTGGGAAGGCAAGGTCGTCGAACGCATCCTGCACAACATGAGCCTGTTGATGGAGCGCAGCTTCGCCAGCGTGCAGGAGCTCAACCGCTACCGCAAGGAAGTGACGGCGGCCGTGGCCGCCCAGGCTGCCCTGGCAACCCAGGCCCGCAGCGCCTGAGCGGCGCGTCGGGCTTGTGCGGGATGCACAAGGCCCACTGAAACCCCCAGAATCACCTGGCTGCCTCGCGGGCTTGTGCCGTGCCGTGGGCAGGGTGGCGCCGCCGACAGCAACAAGCACAGGCGCCGGTTGCAGTTCCGAGGGGGAGAGTCCGTTTGCAGATTGCACAACACCCCGCGCCGGCCGCGCGCCGCGCGGCCGCAGTGGCTGGGCGCTTCGCTTGGCGGTTGACCGTTGCCGCAGCCTTGGCCGGTCCCGTGTGGGCCCAGACCCAGACCCAGGGCCCTGCCGGCCCGCCACCCGCGGCCCCGACACAGCCCCCAGCCGCTGCACAGCCCACCGTGCAAGTGCAGGCGTACGAGGTCCAGGGCAACACCCTGCTCCAGCCCGCGGCGCTGCAGCAGCGCCTGCAGGCCTACACCGGCCGCCAGGCGCTGCAGGGCCTGCGCGACGCCGCAGCCGCCGTGCAGGAGATGTACCGCCAGGCTGGCTACGGCGGCGTGGTGGCTTTCCTGCCCGAGCAGCCGCTTGACGCGGCGGGCGCGGCCGGAGCCACCGTTCGCATCCGCGTCGTGGAAGGCAAGCTGACGCGCGTGGACATCGCGCAGAACAAGGCGTTCAGCACCGCCAACATCCGCGCCAGCCTGCCCACGCTGGTGACGGGGCGCACGCCCGACGTGCGGCGCATCGATGCCGAGATCCAGCTCGCCAATGAGAACCCGGCCAAGACCGTGCAGGTGCTGCTGCAGCCCGGCGCCGAGCCGGCCACCATCGCCGCGCAGCTCACGGTGGCCGAGCAGCCGGTGCAGCGCATCTCTGCGCGCGTGGACAACACCGGCGGCGAACGCGACGGCCGCTGGCGCGCTGCCCTGGGCTGGCAGCACGCCAACCTCTTCGACCGCGACCAGGTGCTCGGCATCGAGCTGCAGACCGCACCCGAGAACGCCTCGTCGGTGGCCGTGGCCACCGTGAGCTACCGCGCGCCGCTGTACGGGCCGCTGCTGGCCATCGACGCCTACGGCGCCTATTCCGATGTCGATGCCGGCAAGCTCGCCACGCCGGCCGGCGACCTGAGCTTCTCGGGCCAGGGCAGCATCGTCGGCACGCGCTTGAATGCCTACCTGCCGCGCTGGCAGAACATCGACCAGCGCCTCATCGCCGGGCTGGAGTGGCGCGAGTACCGCAACAACTGCAGCATCGAAGGCCTGCCGCAGGGCGCCTGCGGTTCGGCAGGTGCCAGCGTGGCGGTGCAGCCGTTGAGCCTGAGCTACACCGCGCAGGCTGCCGGCGATGTGCGCGCCGGCCTGAGCATTGGCCTGCACCACAACCTGGCGCTGGGCGGGCGCCACGGCGACGCGGCCGACTTCGAGGCCGTGCGTCCGGGCAGCGCGCGCCGTTACACGTTGTGGCGCGCCTCGGCCCAGGTGGCGGTGCCGGTGGGCGAGTGGGGCAGCGTCGCCGCGCGGCTGCAGGGCCAGTTCAGCGACCGGGCGCTGGTGCCCGGCGAAGCCTTCGGGGCCGGCGGTGCGCAGAGCGTGCGCGGCTTCGAAGAGCGCGAACTCGGCGGCGACAGCGGCGCGCAGCTCAGCGTGGAAGCGATCAGCGCCCCGCTGGGCCCGCTGGTGGGCCAGCCCGAGCTGGAGCTTCGCGTGCTGCTCTTTGCCGATGCCGCCACCGTCAGCAACCGCAATGGCGACCCCTGCCTGGGCGAGCGCAGCAGCTGCCGCATCGGCAGCCTGGGAGCCGGGCTGCGGCTGGGCTGGCAGGCCTGGCAACTGCGGCTGGACGTGGGGCGCGCGATGAACAGCGCCGTCACCACGCGCGAAGGCGACGTCCGCGCGCACTTCTCGCTGAGCACCTCTTTCTGAGCGGCCGCGGCGCCTGGCGCCGCACACCGGAGACACCGACATGCGCGCATCCTCACTCCCGGCCCTGAAGCCCCTGGCCGCCGCGGCCCGTGCCCTGCTCACCGCCGGCTTCCTGACCACGCCGGCGTGGCTGCAGGCCAGCACCACCTTGCCGGCCGGCCTGCAGGTGGTGCAGGGCCAGGCCAGTGTCGCCACCCAGGGCGCGCTGATGACGGTGAAGAACAGCCCCGGCGCGATCCTGAACTGGCAGAGCTTCTCCATCGGCAGTGCGGCCGGTGTGCACTTCCAGCAGGTGAATGCGACCAGCAAGGTGCTGAACCGCGTGGTCGGGCGCGACCCCTCGGCGCTGCTGGGCAGCCTCACCAGCAACGGGCAGGTGTGGCTGCTCAACCCGAACGGCGTGCTCTTCGGCCACAGCGCCCGCGTGGACGTGGCCGGCCTCGTGGCCAGCACGCTGCGCCTGCCCGACAGCGACTTCCTGACCGGCCGCTACCGTTTCAGCGCCGCTGCGGGCGATGCCGGTGTGGTGCGCAACGAAGGCGCGCTGCAGACCACCTTCGGCGGCCAGGTCGTGCTGCTGGGCAGCCGCGTGGAGAACGCCGGCAGCGTGGTGGCCCCGGGCGGCAGCGTGGCGCTGGCCGCCGGCCGCAGCGTGGAACTGGTGGACACCGGCCTGCCGCATCTGGCGGTGAAGGTCGAACTGCCCGCGTCTGCCGATGGCGCGGGCGGCAGCGAGGTGCTCAACCTCGGCCGCCTGGTTTCCGATGGCGGCAAGGTCGATATCTATGCCGGCATCGTCAACCAGCAGGGCCTGGTGCAGGCCGACACGCTGGGCACCGACGCCCAGGGCCGGATCACGCTGCAGGCGGCACAGCAGCTGAACCTGGCCGAAGGCAGCAGCACGCGCGCCGCTGGCGGCACGCTGCGCCTGGACGCCGGCGCCGAAGGCCAGGCCACCGTGGCCGGCCTGGTGGACGCCAGCAACGCGCAAGGCCGCGGCGGCGACCTGCTGCTGCAGGGCCGGCGCATCCTGCTGGGCAGCACCGCGCTGCTGGACGCCAGCGGCGCCACGGGCGGCGGCCTGCTGCGGGTGGGCGGTGATTTCCAGGGCAAGAACCCGCTGGTGCGCCATGCCGACATGGTGACGGCACTGCGCGGGGCCACGCTGCGCGCCGATGCCACGGGGCAGGGCGATGGCGGCCTCGTGGTGGTGTGGTCGGACAGCGCCACGCGCTTCGGCGGCCATGTCAGCACCCGCGGGGGTTTGCTGGGCGGGCACGGCGGCCTGGCCGAGGTGTCGGCCAAGGGCTGGCTGGACTACCGCGGCACGGCCGATCTGCGCGCCAGCGGCGGCCGCGAGGGCACTCTGCTGCTCGACCCGTTGAACATCGTCATCCAGGCCACCGCGCCCAACCTGAACGGCGACGGGACGACCGGTGACGACCTCAACAGCAACAGCATTGCCTTCGTCGACAACCCGGGGCTCACCAGCACCATCACCGCCGGGCAACTGTCGACCCAGCTGAACATCGGCAGCGTCACGCTGCAGGCCACGAACAACATCACGGTGAACCAGGCCGTCACGGCTTCGTCGGCCAGCAACCTGACCCTCCAGGCCGGCAACAACATCGACATCAACGCCGCCATCTCGCTGGGGGGCTCGCTCGCGCTTTCGGCCAACGACAACGGCGCCGGCACGGCCAGCGGCAGTGGGCGCGTTGCGGTGCTGGCGCCCCTGACCTCCACGGCCGGCAACCTGGCCATGACCAACGGCGGCGGTACGGGCGTGCACAGCTTCGCCGCGGCGCTGACGGCCGGGAACCTCAACGTCATCGGTGACATCAACCTCAGCACCACCTCCACCTGGACTCTCACCGGCGCCGGCAGCAGCCTGAACGGCAACCTCAGCGGCAGCGGCGGCTTCCAGAAGGAAGGCGCGGGCACGCTGACCATCAACTCGCCCGGGCTCAACAACTACAACGGCAACACCGCCATCAACGCCGGCACCGTGCGCGTGGCCTCGGGCGCACAGGCCCTGGGCACGGGTTTCACGATCGTGAACACCGGCGGCACGCTCGACGCCGTCAACGGCGTGACCATCGGCAGCGATCTCACGCTGGCCGGCGGCCGGCTCACCGCCAGCAGCGGCACGGGCACCTTCACCGGCAACATCTTCCTGAGCACCGATTCGACGATGAGCAGCGGCGCCGGCGCCACGCTGGTGATCGCCGCCACCGGCAACATCGGTGGCAGCGCCGGGCTCACCATCGACGCCGGCTCGGTGCGCTTCCAGGGCTCGGGCAACTCCTTCGGCAGCCTGCTCATCAACGGCGGCGCCGAGTTGTCCATCACCGACGGGGGCCAGCTCGGTTTCGGCTTCGTCACGCTGGACAACGGCACGCTGCGTTCGGTGAACAACGCCGTGACCATCAGCAACACGCTGGAGATGGGCCCTGCAGGGGGCACGCTGTTCACCGACACCGCGATGGAGGTGTTCGACGGCCTCGGCGGCTCGGGCAGCCTCACGCAGCAGGGCCTGGGGTCGTTGACCCTGCAGTCGGCGGCCGCTCACACTGGCGGCACCACCATCAACGGCCTGTTGATCACCACGGGTGCGAGCCAGCTGCCCTCCGTGGGCACGGTGACGGTGCAGCCGGCGGGTGTGCTGCAGCTCGGGGGCAACGAGTCCATCGGCAACCTCGCCGGCGCGGGCACGGTGAACCTGGCGGGCGTCACGCTGGAGGTGGGGCTGGACGGCGGCCTGTTCACCTATGCGGGCCTGCTCAACGGCAACAGCGGCGGCATCACCAAGTCCGGCCTGGGCACCTGGGTGCTCACGGGCGCCAACACCTACACCGGCAACACCACCATCGCCGGCGGCACGCTGCGCCTTCAAGGGCCCGTGGCCAGCGCCGGTGGCGGCAACCTGGGGGTCTTTGCCACGCTGGACGTGACGGGTGGCGCCACCGTGCCCAACACCATCACCAGCAGCAGCGGCACGCTGTTCAACAGCAGCGGCACCGGGCTCATCAGCGGGAACGTGGTGATGAGCGACGGCCCGACGGCCGTGGGCAGCAGCGGCACCGGCCTCACGCTGGCCGGCGTGATCTCGGGCGCCGTGGGCCTGAACAAGACCAGCGGCAGCAGCGTGGTCTACCTCACCGGGGCCAACACCTACACCGGGGGCACGGGCGTGCAGGCCGGCAAGCTGGCGGTGGGTGATGGTGGCAGCACCGGCAACCTGGGCGCGGGCGCGGTCAACGTCGGCACCGGCAGCACGCTGGAGTTCAACCGCAGCAACGCCTTGACGGTGACCAACGTCATCGGCGGCACCGGCAACGTGCTGCAGCAAGGCGGGGGCACCACCACCCTGGCTGCCAACAACCTGTACAGCGGCAACACCACGGTCGATGCCGGCACGCTGCAGCTGCTAGGCCCCAACAGCACCCTGGGCAGCAGCGCCGTCACCGTGAACAGCGGGGGCACGCTCGACCTGGCCGGATCGACGACGGTGGCCAACGCGCTGCAGGTGGCCGGCGGTGGCCGCGTGGGCAGCAGCAGCGGCATCAACAACCTGGCCAGCGCGGTGTCGCTGACGGGCGGCACGGCCGACTTCGGCCTGTCCGGCGGAGCGCTGGTCGTGGTCGGCAGCATCGCCGGCAGCGGGGGCCTCAACGTCGCCACCGGCACCGTGTACCTCAATGCGCCCAACAGCTACACGGGAGGCACCAGCGTCAACGCCGGGGGGCTGCTGGGCATCGAAGGCTCGGGCGCGAGCGTCGTGGGCGGCATCGCCGTGGCAGGCACGCTCGACGTGCGCAACGGCGCCGTGGTGCCGAACACCATCACCCTGGGCCCTGGCGCCACGCTGGGCGGCGGCAGTGGCCAGCCGGCCACGGTGAGCGGCCCGGTGGTGCTGGGCGGCAACGCCACCATCTTCGTCAACGGTGGCGACATCACCGTCTCGGGCCCCATCAGCGGCACCGGCACGCTGACCATTCCTTTCGGGGGCGCGCAGACGCTCACCTTCTCCGGCAACAACACCTACGTGGGCGACACGCGCGTGCAAGGCAGCGGGCTCGTGGCCGCCGGCGGCAATGCCATCCCCAACAACTCCACGGTGGACATCGTCTCGGGCACCACGCTCACGCTGCTCGCCGACGAGACCCTGGGTGGCCTCACCGGCGCCGGCACCGTCAGCCACGGCAGCAACGTGCTGCGCGTGGGGGCCAACAACCTGGGCACCACCTTCACCGGCAACCTCAGCGGGGTGGGGCCCTTCGAGAAGCTGGGCAGCGGCGCCCTCACGCTCACCGGCCCCAGCACCGTGGGCGGTACCAACATCCTGGGCGGTGCGCTGGTGCTGAGCGGCGCCAATGCCACGCTGGGTGGCGGTGTGATTTCCATTGGCAGCGCCACGCTGACCCTCAACGGCGGCGCTGCGGTCTCGAACGCACTCAATGCCAGCGGCGGCACACTGAGCAGCACCAGCGGCACCGGCGCGGCGCTGGGCAACATCGGCCTCATTGGTGATCTCAACGTGCAGAGCGCTGGTGGCGCGCTCACGGTGGCCGGCGTCATCAGCGGCACAGCCAACGTCACCGTCGGCGGCAGCGGCACCACGGTCTTCAGCGGCTCGAACACCTACACCGGCGTCACCACCGTGGCAGCCGGCACGCTGCAGCCGGCCGCGGCCGAGCGCCTGGCCAACGGCAGCGCGCTGGTGGTCAACGGCGGCGTGCTCGATCTCGGGGGCTTCACCGAGACAGTGGCAGGTGTGCAGCTGCTGGACGGCAGCGTCGTCAACGGCACGCTGGCCAGCGCCAGCCCCTATGACCTGCGCAATGGCACCGTGAGCGCGTTGCTCACTGGCGCGGTGGGCCTGGTCAAGAGCGGGCTGGGCACCGTCACGCTGACGGCACAGAACAGCTACACCGGCACCACGCAGATCGATGGCGGCCAGCTGACGATGAACAACGCCAGCCCGCTGACGCTGAGCGGCCTGACGATGACCCAGGGCACGCTGGCCGGCAGCGGCGCGCTCACGGTCAGCGGCCTGTTCCAGGCCACGGGCAATGCGGTGCTGCTGGGTGGCACCGGCACGCTCACCACCAACGGCACCGGCACCGTGAACCTGGCGTCCGTCAGCGGTGGTTATGTCTCGGTGCAGCGCGGCTGGGTCAACAACGGCACGCTCACCTTGGGCGGCGACGATGGCTTCCTGCTCGGCGGCAGCGAAGGCGGCTTCTTCACCAACGGGCCGAGCGGCGTGTTCAACATCGCCACCACGCAGGCGCTGACGATGCAGACCAGCAGCGGCACGCCCGCCGTCAACAACGCCGGGGTCATCAACCACACCGGGCCCAGCAACTCGCTGCTGGTGGGCGGCTTCACGAACCTGGGCGTGGTCAACGTCGACGGCGCCGGCCTGGCCATCGTGGCCACCAACGGCGGTACGGACAGCGGCAGCTACGCGGTGGCCACGGGCAGCTCACTCACCTTCGGTGGCGGCACGCGTGCGGTCAGCGGCGCCGGCGCCTTCAGCGGCAACGGGCTGGTCGATGTGAACAGCGGCGTGCTCAACATCGGCGGCCTGCTCACGCCCTCGGGCCTGAGCTTCCGCGCCAGTGGCGGTGCGCTGAACTTCAACGGCAGCGGCACGCAGACCCTGGCCAGCCTGCTCATCACCGGCGGCAGCGTAGGGGGCACGGCCGGCCTCGTGGTCACGGGCGCCTTCAGCGCCACAGGCAGCAGCGCCAGCATCGGGCCCGGCGGCAGCCTGCAGACGCAGGGCAGCAGCCTGGTCAACCTGGGCAGCAGCACCGGCGGCACGCTGGCCGTGAGCCGGCCGTGGATCAACAGCGGCAGCCTCAGCGTCGCCGGCGACGACGCCATCGCCATCAACGCCAGTGCCGGCGGGCAGTTCGTCAACGACGCGGCAGGCACGGTCACGTTGAACGGCACGGCGGCCACGCCGCTGGGCCTGAGTGCCGGCACGGGCACGCTGTTCAACAGCGGCACACTCGTCAAGCTGGCGGCCGGCACGCAGACGCTGGCCTTCACCAGCGTGGAGAACAGCGGCACGCTCGACGTGGGCGCAGGCACGCTGGCGCTGGCCGGCAGCCTCACGCAGACGGGCCTCATCGAAACGAACACCGGCGCCACGCTGTCGGTGCCGGCCGGCTTCACCAACGCTGCGGCGGCCACCATCGCCGGCCTGGGCACGGTGGACGTGGGCAGTGGCACGCTCACGCAGCAAGGCACGCTGATCCCCGGCAGCGCGGGCACGGCCGGCACGCTCAGCGTCACCGGCAACCTCGTCATGAGCGGCGGTGTGCTCACGCTCGACCTCGGCGGCACCACGCCAGGCAGCAGCGACCGTCTCGTCGTCAGTGGCAGCACCGCGGTAGGCGGCACGCTGCAGGTGGCCACGCTGCCGGCCTACAACCCGGCCAATGCCGATGCCATCCCGGTGCTGCTGAGCGGCAGCAGCAGCGGCGTGTTCGACAGCGTCACCCAGCCCAGCGGCTTCAGCACCGGCTACCGCCTGTCGGCGGGCGAAGCCGTGCGTCTGATCTTCAGCAGCACGCCCAACACCTTGGTCTTCACCAACGCGGCGGGCAACCTCGACTGGAGCACGGCCGCCAACTGGGGCGGCCGCCTGCCCGGCAGTGCCGACACCGCGCTGATCAGCAGCGGCTTCAGCGTGCTCAAGGGCAGCGGTACCGACACCATCGCCAGCCTGGAACTCAACACCAGCAACGCACTCACCGTCAGCGGCGGCTCGCTCACGGTGACCGGGGCTTCGGTGCTCGGCGGCAGCCTGACGGTGCAGGGCAGTGGGCTGGTGGTGCTGGGCGGTGCGGTCACTGGCGGCGGCAGCGCCGCGGTCAGCGGGGGCACGCTCACGCTGAACGGTGCAAGCGCCTTCGCCGCCTTGAACCTCACGGGCGGTCTGCTCAACGGCAGCGGCAGCCTCGACGTCAACGGCAGTTTCACGCGCAGTGGCGGGGCCGGCGTGGGCAGCGGTTTCAGCACCGTGGCACTCACGCAAGCCAGCGGCGCGCTGCTGCCCGGCGCGTGGACGGCCGGCAGCCTGAACTTCACCACGCTCGGCAGCGGGCCGGGCGATGTGCTGCAGCTCGACGGCGCCTTGGCCACCAGCACGGGCGGCATCACGCTGACCACGAACCGTTTCGTCAACAACGCCGGCGCCGGGGCGCTGACCGTGCCCGGCGCCGCGCGCTGGCTGGTCTATTCGGCCGACCCGGCGCTGGACACGCGCGGCGGCCTTGTGCCGGCCTTCAAGCAGTACAACGCACCGGCCGCCACGACGCCGGCGGCCGCGGGCAACGGCCTGCTGTACAGCGTGGCGCCCACCCTCGGCGCCACGTTGCAAGGGGCGGTGAACAAGACCTACGACGGCGTTACCGCGGCCACGCTGGCCCCGGGCAACTTCGTGCTGAGCGGTGCCCTGGCAGGCGACACGGTGACGCTCACGCCTGTCAGCAGCGGCACCTATGCCGACCGCAACGTTGGCACCGGCAAGACCGTGCTGGCTACCGGCCTGGGTTTCACCGCGATCGATGCGGCCACCGGGGTGCCTGTCTTCGGCTATGGGTTCAGCGGCAGTGCCAGCGGTGCCGTGGGCAACATCACGGCCGCGCCGCTGGTGCTGGCCGGGCTGAGCGCGCTGAACAAGGTCTACGACGGCGGCACCACCGCCACCCTGGCCGGCACTGCCAGCATCACGCCGCTGGGCGCCGATGCGGTCAGCCTCGCCGGCACGGCAGCTGGCGTGTTCGCCGACAAGAACGTCGGCACGGCCAAGCCCGTGGCCTTGAGCGGCCTCAGCCTGACCGGTGCAGACGCCGGCAACTACACGCTGTTGGCGCCGGCGTCGCTGCTGGCCGACATCACGCCGCGGCCGCTGACGGTCAGCGGCCTGGTGGCGGCGGACAAGGTCTACGACGCGACCACCGCCGTGGTGTTGACGGGCACCCCAGCCATCAACGCCGTGGGCGGCGATGCGCTGACGCTCACCGGCACCGCCAGCGCCAGCTTTGCCGACAAGAACGTCGGCACCAGCAAACCCGTGTCGGTGGTCGGTCTGGGCTTGGCTGGGGCCGATGCCGGCAACTACCTGCTGCAGCCGGTCGGCGGATTGGTGGCCAGCATCACCGCGCGCCCGTTGACGGTGACGGGTCTCACGGCGCTGGGCAAGGTTTACGACGGCAGCACCGCCGCCACCGTGGCCGGCACCGCCAGCATCACGCCGCTGGGCGCCGATGCGGTCAGCCTCGCCGGCACGGCGGCGGGCGTGTTCGCCGACAAGAACGTCGGCACGGCCAAGCCCTTGGCCTTGAGCGGCCTCAGCCTGAACGGCGCTGATGCCGGCAACTACACGCTGGTGGCGCCGGCGTCGCTGCTGGCCGACATCACGCCGCGGCCCTTGACCGTCAGCGGCCTCACGGCGCAGAACAAGGTCTACGACGCCAACGCCACCGCCGTTCTGGGTGGCGCGCCGCTGCTCAACGCCGTGGCTGGCGATGCCGTCACCTTGGTGGGCACGGCCGCGGGCAGCTTTGCCAATGCCAACGTGGGCGTGGCCAAGCCCGTGGCGGTGGCGGGGCTCAGCGTGTCGGGTGCCGATGCTGCGAACTACACCTTCACGCTGCCCACGGGCCTGGTGGCCGCCATCACGCCGGCCCAGTTGAGCTTCAACGCCGACCCGCTCACGGCCCCGGCGGGTGCCCCGCTGCCGCCGCTGACCGGCAGCCTGACCGGCTTCGTCGGCGGCGACACCTTGCTCAGCGCCACCACCGGCACGCTGAACTGGACGACCCTGGCCACCGTGACCAGCGCCCCGGGCAACTACGCCATCACCGGGGGCGGTCTCACAGCCCTGAATTACCAGTTCGTGCAGTCGCCCGGCAATGCCGCTGCGTTGACGCTCACGCCAGCACCCACCCAGGCCGCCGCCACCAACGCCAGTGTCACGGCCACTTCGGTGAGCCTGCAGACGGTGCAGGTGCCGCTGGCCATGTCCACACCCACCGAGGGCCGCGTGCTGGACGTCACCACGCTGCTGGGCAGCACGAGCAGCACGAGCAGCACGAGCAGCACAGCCAGCAGCAGTGCCGGTACGGGCACCACCGCGGGCACGGCAGGCGGCACACCGTCGGCCACGCCCACGGCGCCCGATGGCAGCAGCACCCCAGCGCCCGAGGCCTCGACCCCGGCCACCGCCCTGGCCGCAACGCCTGCCGCGGCTGGCGAAGGCGGTGGCGGCGCGCCCGTCTTCCGCGCCGTGAACTACAGCCTGCTGCCGCGGCCGCAAGTGCAGAACCTGCTGGCCGCACGCGAGCAGTACAAGAAGCAGGTGTTCGCGCAGGGCTTGTTCAAGCTGGAGCAAGACCCCACGCTGGCCGACGTGCGGCCGTGCAAGACCGAGGCCGAACTGAGCACCGGCAACTGCGTCATCACCGAGGCGCTGCGGCAGGAGATCCAGCAGGCCATCGCGGCCCGCGCCGTGGTGGCCGGCCCGCGCAAGCCTGACCGCCGCCGCGTGCGCCAGGCCGCGCTGCCCAACATCGAACGCAAGCTGGCGCTGCTGATCGGCGTGAACACCTACCGCGACAAGCGCGTGCCGGCGCTGGAAGGCGCGGTGCCCGACGCGCGCGCCGTGCGCACGCTGCTGGAAAGCCGCCTTGGCTACGAGGCCACGGTGCTGGAGAACCCGACGCGTGAATCGATGATCCGTGCCTTCAACAAGATCGCGCTGGAGGCCGATGCCAACGACAGCGTGGTCATCTACTACGCCGGCCACGGCGTGGTGGTGCCGGTGGGCGGCACCGACACCGGCTTCTGGCTGCCTTCGGACACCAACGCCGAAGACCCGGCCAGCTGGCTGTCCAACGCCGACATCGCACGCATGGTGGCGGCCGTGGGCTCGCGCCAGCTGATGCTGATCAGCGACAGCTGCTACTCGGGCTCGCTCGTGGGCAACGAGCGCGTGCAGGTGGCCAACAGCAGCAACGCGGCCGACCTGCTCTCGCGCAAGGCCGCGGTGGTGATGAGTTCGGGCGGCAACGAGCCGGTGGCCGACGAAGGGCGCGACGGGCACTCGGTGTTCGCCTGGCACTTCATGCGCGCGCTGGAAGGCGTGGACAACTGGCAGATCGGCGGCAGCGTCTTCGAGCGCGTGCGCAGCGCCGTGAGCAAGGAGTTCCCGCAGACGCCGCAGTACGGCGCCTCACGCTCGGCCGGGCACCAGGGCAACACCGACTTCCTGTTCGAGCGGCGTGAGTTCGAGCCGGGTGCGGCGCCTGTGGCCCCCGCCGTGCCTGCCAACCGCCCCGCGCGCTGAACCGGCTTCAGCGCTGCGGCGCTGGCCGGTTCACCAGCGCGATGCCGCCGCACACCGCCACCAGCGCCACGCCCAGGCGCAGTGTGAGCGGTTCGTTCAGCAGCAGCACGCCTGCCAGCAAGCCGAACATCGGCGTGAGCAGCGTGAAGGCCGAGATGCGCGTGGCCGGGTAGTGGCGCAGCAGCCAGAACCACACCAGGTAACTGACGAAGCTGACGATCACGGTCTGGAAGGCCAGCGCCGCCCAGGGCAGGGCGCCCACCACGGCCGGCCACACCTCGCCGCGCAGCAGCCCGGCCGCGGTGAGCGCCACGCCCGAGACGCCCAGCTGCCACAGCAGCGTTTTCTCGGGCGCGGCGGTCGCGAGTTTCGAGCCGCGCAGCGTCAGCGTGGTCAGGCCCCACAGCAGCGCCGCCAGCAGGCCCAGGCCGTCGCCCACCCATTGCATCGGGCCCAGCGTGGGCGCGGCAAAACCTTCGGCAAAGGCCCACACCACGCCGCCGAAGGCCAGTGCCAGGCCGCCCAGTTGCGCGGCGTGCAGCTTCTCGTTGCGCGCGATGAAGGGCATGCCCAGGGCCACCACGAAAGGCGCGAGGTAGATGAACACCGCCATGCGGCTGGCGCTGGTGTACTGCAGCCCGATGAAGATGCAGGCGAACTCGGCCGCGAACAGGCTGCCTGCGGCCAGGCCGCCGCGCCAGGTGCCATCGCGTTGCCACACCGGCGTGCCGCGCCACGCGGCCCAGGCCAGCAGCAGCAGTGCCGCACCCAGCGAACGCAGGCCGGCCTGCAGCAGCGGCGGCATTTCCGCCAGGCCCACCTTGGCCGCCACCTGGCCCAGGCCCCACACCGCGCTGCAGCCCACCAGCAGCACGATGGCCAAGGCGTCGAGCTGCGTCTTTCTGTCGGAAGTCATCGCCGGGATTGTCGGCGCGTGAGCCCCAGCGCCAGTGCCGCGCACAGCAGCCCGGCCGCAGCGCCCGTGGCGTGGGCCAGCGGCGCGGTGGCGATGTCGAAGCCGCCCTGCAGCAGGCCCTCTGCGGGCCGCAGCGGCGGGCCCCAGGGTGCTTCCATCAGCAGCTTGACGAGCAGGCCGGCGCCGATGGCCGCACCCAGCCCGCGGCGCGGGCCGTCGTGGCAGGCCACCAGCCACAGCGCCGCCACCGCCACGCCGGCGTGCAGCACGCCCGAGAGCCCGCCGTAATGCGCCAGCGCAGGCTGCAGCAGCAAGGGCAGGTGGGTCAGCGGCCAGGCCGCCGCCCAGGCCAGCGCGGCGGCGCGGGGCAGGTGCGCCGCCAGGCCGAGCGCCGCCACCACCACCACGCCGAGCAGGTTGGCCCCCAGGTGGAAGAGGCTCCAGTGCACGAAGGCGGCGCTGAAGGCGCGCCAGGGTTCAGCGGTGAAGCGTTCAGGCTGCCAGTCGAGCAGCGGGCTGGGCAGCGCCAGCGCCAGCACCGAGCCGGCGGCCAGCACTGCAGCCATCAGCGCCCAGGCGCGGCCCGGCGGGGTTGCCGCGGGCGGGGCTTGCAACTCAGGCAAACACGGCCCGCCAGAGTGCGAGCACGGCCTCGCGCGGGGCGGCCAGGCTCTCGGGCGCGAACTGCGTGGGTTGCTCGTCGAGCCGCGCGCGGTGCTGGGCGCGGCGCAGCTCGCGGTAGGCATCGGCCGCGGCGCTGCCGATGCCCACCGGCAGCAGCCCGGCGCTCTCGGCACGCTGCAGCAGCGCGATGTTGCCGGCGTTGTCGCGCAGCGGCGGGTGTTCGCCGCTGTGGGCCAGCACCAGGTACTGCACGGCGAACTCCACGTCCATCATGCCGCCGGGGCTGTGCTTGACGTCGAACTTCTCCGCCGGCACGGGCCGCGCGGCGCGCACCTTCTCGCGCATGGCGCGCACCTCTTCGCGCAGCGCGGCGGCGTCGCGCGGGGCCGTCAGCACGGCGCGGCGCGTGGCCTCGAAGCGTGCCGCCACGCTGGGCGCACCGGCGCAGAAACGCGCGCGGGTCAGTGCCTGGTGTTCCCAGGTCCAGGCGGTGTTGCTGCCGCGGCCGCCCTGGTAGTGCTCGTAGCTGGCGATGCTGGTGACGAGCAGACCCGAGTTGCCGTTGGGCCGCAGCGCGGTGTCGATGTCGAACAGTTCGCCGGCGGCGGTGCGCAGCGTCAGCCAGGTGATGAGGCGGCGCACGAAGCCCGTGTAGATCTCCTGTGCCTTCTGCTTGTCGGCCTCAGACGCCTCGTCGTCATCGGCATAGACGAAGACCACGTCGAGATCGCCGCCGTAGCCGAGTTCCAGCCCGCCCAGCTTGCCGTAGGCGATGACCGCCAGCCCCGGCTCCGGCCGGTGGCGCAGCTTGAACCCGGCCCAGGCCCAGCGCACGGTGATGTCGAGCAGCGCATCGGCCAGTGCCGACAGATCGTCGGCCACCTGCTCCACCGTCAGCTTGCCGCCGACATCGCGCACCAGCGTGCGGAAGACCTCGGCATGGTGCGCGCGGCGCAGCGTGTCGAGCAGCTTCTCTTCGTCGTCTTCACCGGCACGCTGCAGCGCGCTGCGTCGCTCTTCCAGCTCGGCGGTGAAGGCGGCGCGGTCGAAGCGCTGGTGCAGCAGGCGTTCGTCGGCCAGCTCGTCGATGACGCCGGGGTGGCGCATCAGGTACTGCATGGGCCATCGCGCCAGGCCCAGCAGCTTGAGCAGGCGGCCGTGCACCTCGGGCCGCTCGACCAGCAGCGCGAGGTAGCTCTCGCGCCGCAGCAGCGGCTCCAGCCAATCGACGAAACGCAAAGCGCCGGCGGGCGTGCAGCGTTCCTCGCGCAGCGCCAGGCCGGTTTTCTGCATCAGGCGGCCCAGGCGCAGGCGGCTCTCGTCGCGCAGCGCCTGCACGCGCGGGATCTTCGCGAAGGCGCGCACACGCTCGCCCAGTTCGGGCGGCAGGCGCTCGAGCAGCGTCTCGCTGTCCACGGGCAGCGGCCCCGTGCCGCAGCCGCGCCCTTTGCAAGGGCCGCTCTTGCTGCCGCCGCCTTCGGCCGCAGCGCCCTGGCCTTCGCGCAGCAGCGCGTCGAACTCGGCGGCCACCAGCTCGCGCACTTCCAGCAGGCGGTCGAGCAAGGCGCAGCTCTCCGGGCCCTTGCACACCAGACCCATGCTGGCGGCGATCCAGGCCAGGTCTTCGTCGTTCGTGGGCAGCAGGTGGGTCTGCTGGTCGTCCAGGAACTGGATGCGGTGCTCCACGCGGCGCAGGAAGGTGTAGCCCTCGGCCAGCTGCGTGGCCGTCTCGGCCTTCATCAGCCCGCGCGAGACCAGGCGCTGCAGCGCGGTGAGCGTGCTGCGCGTGCGGATCTCGGGGAAGTGGCCGCCACGCACCACCAGCATCAGCTGCACGATGAACTCGATCTCGCGGATGCCGCCGCGCGAGAGCTTCACGTCGTTGGCGCGTTCGGGCCGGCCGGCGGCGCGGCGCTGGGCTTCGTCGCGGATCTTGCGGTGCAGCTGCCGCAGGCCCTCGAACACGCCGTAATCGAGATACCGGCGGTAGACGAAAGGCGTGACCAGGCTGCGCAGCTGCAGCGCGCGGCCGCTGGTGACGGCCGCGCGCGGCGCCACCACGCGGCTCTTCAGCCACGCAAAACGTTCCCACTCGCGGCCCTGCACCTGGAAATACTCTTCCAGCATCGAGAGGCTCACGACCGGCGGGCCCGAGTTGCCGTTGGGCCGCAGGGCCAGGTCGACACGGAAGACGAAGCCGTCTTCGGTGGTCTCGCCGATCAGCGCATAGAGGCGCTTGACGACGAAGCAGAAGTACTCGTGCACGCTGACCGCGCCGCGGCCCTCGGCATTGCCCGGCGTCTGGCCGTCGTCTTCATAGACGTAGATGAGGTCGATGTCGGAAGAGACATTCAGCTCGCGCGCGCCGAGCTTGCCCATGCCCACGATCCACAGCTGCACGCGCTGGCCGTCGGCGCCCAGCGGGGCGCCGTGGCGGGTGTCGGCCTCGGCCTCGGCCTGCGCGAGCGCGAGCTCCAGCGTGGCCTCGGCCAGCGTGCTCATCGTGCGCGTCACCACGTCCAGCGCGGCGCCTTCCTCCACGTCCAGCACGGCCAGCCGCTCCATCACGAGGTGGCGGGCCACGCGCAGCGCTGCTGGCAGTTCGCGGCCGCCGGCCTGCAGGCGCCGCACGAGCGCGGTGATGTCGTCGAAGCCCGGCACGCCGGGGGGCAGCAAGGCCAGGTCGGTGGCGTAGCGGCGGCGTATGCGCTGCACGAAGCGGCTGTGAACGGCGGCCGCGGTCGCGGTGAGCATCGGTATCCCTCCGGAAATTCCCTGATCCGGCGCTGCATTCATCGGTGTGCGGCGTCCGGGGCGGCAGTGTCATCGCCTTGGCATGGCCTATGCCGGCCGGGGGGTATGGTGACTGTCCAGTCGCAAAATAGGCGCATGAAGACAGCCGCCGTGCAGATGGTCAGCCGCCCCGACTGGGCCTCCAACCGCGAGGCCGCCGCGCGCTGGGTGGCGCAGGCCGCCGACGCCGGGGCGCGCCTGGTGGCGCTGCCCGAGTATTTCTGCCTGCTGGGCCGGCGCGACACCGACAAGCTCGCGCTGGCCGAAGCCCCCGGCCGAGGGCCCATCCAGGACTTTCTCGCCGAAACCGCGCTGCGCCACGGCGTGTGGCTGGTGGGCGGCACCTTGCCCGTGCACGCAGACGTGCCCGGCCGTGTGTTGAACCGCTGCGCCGTCTACGGCCCGGACGGCCGCGCCGCCGGGCACTACGACAAGGTGCACCTCTTCGCCTTCGACAACGGCCGCGAGAGCTACGACGAAGGCCGCACGCTCTGCGCCGGCGGCCAGCCGGTGGCGCTGGACCTGCCGGCCACCGCCCACACGCCGGCGCTGCGCATCGGCCTGAGCGTCTGCTACGACCTGCGTTTCCCCGAGCTTTACCGCGCCTTGATGACGCCGCCTTGCGACCTGCTGCTGGTGCCCGCCGCCTTCACGCACACCACGGGCCAGGCGCACTGGGAGATGCTGCTGCGCGCCCGCGCCATCGAGAACCAGTGCTACGTGCTCGCCCCGGCGCAGGGCGGCCTGCACGAGAACGGCCGCCGCACCTGGGGCCACAGCGTCTTCATCGACCCCTGGGGCCAGGTGGTGGACGTGCTGCCCGAAGGCGAGGGCGTGGTGATGGGTGAGCTGGATCTTTCGCGCATCGCCCAGTTGCGGCAGCAGTTACCGGCCTTGGCGCACCGGCGGCTGTAGCAGGCCCCCAGCCCCGCGCGCGAAGGGCGCGCTCGGGCTCAGCCGCCGAACATCATCCGCCGCGCCAGCCAGGTTTTCACGGGCGGCAGCGCGCCCAGCGCCGCCAGCCCCAGCCCGCGTGCGCTGGCCGCGCCGGGCAGCTGCCAGGTGAAGCTGCGGGCCAGGAAATCAGTGGCCGCGATCATGGCCCAGCGGTCGGGCGCACGCGCCCATTCCACGCGGCGCAGCGCGGCGTCCAGGTCGTCGGCCCAGCGCAGCGCGCCCACCAGTGCCTGCACGTCGCGCAGGCCCAGGTTCAGGCCCTGGCCGGCCACCGGGTGCAGGGTCTGCGCGGCATTGCCGATGCGCACGGTGCGACCGTCCACGAGGGTGCGCTCGGCGTTCAGCCCCAGCGCAAAGGCCTTCAGCGGGCTCAGCGCCACCACGCGGCCGGCCTCGGGCGGGAAGAGCGTGTTCAGCACCGCCAGGCGCTGCGTTTCGCTGAGATCGCGCACGGGGTCGTCGGCGCTCGTCACGCACCACACCAGCGCGGCACGCGCCTGGCCATCGGCGGCTGGCGGCAGCGGCAGCAGCGCCGCGGGGCCCTGGCGCGTGAAGCGCTCGAAGGCCAGGCCCGGCGTGGCGCCGGCCAGCGTGGCGGTGCCGACCCAGGCCGTCTGCGCGTAGTCGTGCGTGAGGGCCTTGCGGGCCTGGTCGGCGAACACGCCGCCCTCGGCCACCACCGCGAGGTCGAAACGCTCGGCCACGCCAGCATCCACCTCCACGCCACTGCCTTCGGCCTTCAGTGCGGCGACAGGGCTGCCGAAGCGCGTGTGCAGCCGCTGCGGCTCGGCCGCCGCGGCGGCCAGCCAGGCGGCTTGCAGCGGCGCCAGCAGCGTGCCGTAGCTCAGCACCGCGCCCACGTGCGGCACGCCCAGTTCGCCGGCGCGCAGGCGCACTTCGGCCTGGCCCCAGCTGGGCGGCTGCTGCGAGACGTGCACTTCGGTGATGGGCTGCGCACCGGGCAGCAGCGCGCCCGGTGCCACGCCCAGGCGCTGCAGGAACTGCAGGCTGCCCAGGTTCAGTGCCAGCGTGCGGGGGTCGGCCGCCACGTCGCGGTCGAGCGGGCGGGCATCGAAGACGGTGATCTGCGCGTGCGGCAGCAGCCGCGCCGCGTGCAGGGCCAGCGCCAGGCCCACCGGGCCGGCGCCCACCACGGCCAGTTGCCAGGCGGTGTTCATGGGGCGGGAGTCTGGCTCAGCGCGCCGCGCCTTGCATCGCCATGCGCGCAAAGCTCAGTTCGCGGTACGGCGTGGCCCCGGTGTCCAGGCAGCGCTGGAAGGCGCGCATCGCTTCGTCACGCTGGCCCTGCAGCAGCAGCTTCTGGCCGATGAAGAAGTGCGCTTCGGCCAGGTTCAGGCGCTCCATCTCCGGCGAGGCGCTGGCCTGCTTGAGCAGCGCAGCGCGGTCGATGCGGCCGAGCAGGAAGCGCAGCAGCGCGCCGGGCAGCTTCTGCGCGTCGGTGGCTTCGACGTGTTCGTCCACCGCGGCGGCGCCGCGCCCGCCCTGGGCTTCGGCCGCGAGGTACAGCCACAGCAGCGCGAACTCGCGCCCTTCGCCCGTGCCGTTGGCCACCGCCTCGCGCAGCAGCGTCTCGGCTTCGGCCGGGCGGCCGCGCATGAACTGCAGCGAGCCCATCCAGCTGGCGGCCGAGGCCGGCCGCGCGGCGGGGTTGATGCGCGCAAAGCTCGCCAGCGCCTCCTCGGCCTTGCCGGCGCCGGCCAGCGCCACGCCGCGCGCATCCAGCGCCTCGGCGTCATCGGGGCGCAAGGCCAGCACGGCGTCGGCGTCGGCCAGCGCCTGCGCATGGTCGCCCAGCAGGTTGTGCGAGATGGCGCGCGAGACCAGCACGCGCTGCGCCAGCGGGCTGCCGGCGGGGGCCTTCTGCAGCACCTGGCCGTCGATGGTGCGGCCGAACTCGTTGCGCAGGATCAGGCCCTGCAGCGCGTCGTTGCGTGCACCGCGTGCGTTGCGCACACGGCGCTCGACCTTCTCCAGCTCCGGCACGATGGCCTTGTCTTCCAGCAGCGGCAGGCGCAGGCGCCCGAAGCTGCCTTGCCGCGCCTGCAGGATCTTCTCGCGCCAGGTGGTCAGCTCGGTGGGCAGCACCTGGTCGTCGCGGCGCTCGTAGCGGCGCACGAAGCCGGCGCTGCGGCCCTGCAGCTCCATCCGCGCGCTGAAGCGGAACTGGCGCTCGACGATCTCCAGCGGCGGGGGCGCGCTGCTCGTCATCGCCACCGGCACCTGCACCTCGATGCGGCTTTCCACCAGGCGCGGCTGGTCGACGAGGAAGGGCGTGCGGCGCTGCGTCTCGCTGGGGCCGGTGAGCACGTCCAGCAGCTCCATCGCGCCGAACTCGGCCTCGAGGTAGCCGCGGTTGTACTGGCCGAACTCGGCCACCTCGAAGCGCTGGGTGAACTGCCAGCGGTTGGCCTGGCGGTCGTCCACCACCTCGGGCTCGCCCAGGGTCTTGAGCCCCGGCAGCAACCGCGCGAAGCTGCCGCCCAGCGCCTGGCTGAGGGCCTGCACGCCGGCTTGCGCCTGGCCGGCGCGCCAGCGTTCGGCCGGCAGGCCGATGGCGCGCATGGTGAAGGCCAGCTGCGCCGGGCGGCCGGGTTCGCGCAGGTCCCAGCGCTGCTCGAACTGCAGCCGGTTCACGGCGGCGGGCGGCTCGGGTACGGTCTGCAGTTCGCTGCCCGCGCCCACCACCAGCGCCGCGCCATACGGGAACTGCGCGCGGCTGTCCATCTTCAGGCCCTGGCCGTTGACGGTGGCATCGAGGAACCACACGCGGCCCTGGTGCTCCACGCGCGTGATGACGTGGTCGAAGAGCTCGTGCGAGGGCAGGTAGTCGCGCACGCCGCGGTTGCGCTGCACCGAGACCAGCGCCGCCTTGGCGTCGAAGCCCAGCTCACGCAGCAGCGCGTTGAGCAGCACCGTCTTGTCCTTGCAGTCGCCCAGCAGCTCGGCCAGGGTCTGCTGCGGCGGCTTGGGCCGGTGCGAGCTCTCGCCCAGGCTCACGCTGAGGTAACGCACTTCGTCCTGCACGAAGCGCAGGGCCTCGGAGATCAGCGCCTCGTCCTTCAGGCCCGTGGCCTTCAGCGCTTCGGCCTTGGCCGCCACCGTGGGTGGCGTGGGGCTGGGCAGCGCAAAGAGGCGCTGCGCCCAGGCGTCCACCTCGGACCAGCTGGCGTACTCGCTGATGTCGATGGCCGGGTAGATCTTGAACCACGGCGGCGTGCCCTGTTCCTGCGCAATGGCCGCCACCTGGTGGCGCACCGCGCGCAGCACTTGCACCTGCTTGTCGCCGGTGCCTTCGCTGAACTTCTCGGCTTCGTCCTTGCCCGCCAGCGGCTTGGTGAACACGGTCTTGTTCGCCGGCAATACCCAGCGGTGGTGCAGCAGGTCCACCGGCGTGTCGTAGCCCAGGCGCATGCCGCCGGAGATGCGGCCTTCGAAGATGGGGTTCTCGCCTTCCACGGTGTAGGCCAGCTCCACGGCGTCGCCCACGCGCACGTCGGACAGCACCACCAGCAGCGTCTCGCCGCCGTCCAGCACCTGCTGCTCCAGCCGCTGCTCGCGCCGCATGGGCTCGATGCGCGCCTCGGCCAGGCGTTCGCTGCGCTGGCCCTCGCGCAGCACGCTGGCGTGGTGGATGACCACCGTCTGGAACGCCGGGTTGAAGCCGATCTGCCACTGCGAAACGCTGCCCAAGGCGCCGGCGTCCAGCGCCACGCTGCGGATGCGCACGAAGACTTGCGGCTTGGGCGTGGTGTGGTTGGTCTGCAGGTCCACCAACTGCTCGCGCCGCGCACCGACGGCCGGGGCCTTGGGGGCGTTGGCATCGGGCGCCGGCGGCGCCGCCACCCAGGCCGGGATGGCCCCCACCTGCCAGCCCTTGCCGCTGCGCGGCGGGGCCGCGGGTGCGGGCGTTGCCGGCGCTGCAGGTTTGGCAGCGGGGGCCTTGCTGGTGGCGTTGGGCGTGGCAGGCTTGCGCGCCGCCGGGCTGGCCTTGCTGGCGGCAGGCTGGGCTGCGGCGGGCTGTGGGCCCAGCCAGGAGGCGCTGATCAACGCGGCGGCGAAAAGCGCCACAAGGGGGGCGCGTCGCGCCCGGGCCCAGAACTGCATTTTCTTGTGCTCCCTGAAAAACTGGCCGCTGGCCGGCATCGCGCGGTGGCCCTGACCGCAGCGGTGCTTATTATTCGTCGCGCACCCACTTCGGGTGCACACCCGAGGAAAGGGGCTGGCCATGGCGCTGATGGATTTCATCAAGAAACAGTTCATCGACATCCTGGAGTGGACGGAAAGCGGCGATGGCACGCTGGCCTTCCGCTACCCGATGGCGGGCAACGAGATCCAGTACGGCGGCAGCCTCACGGTGCGTGAGAGCCAGATGGCCGTGTTCGTCAACGAGGGCAAGGTGGCCGACGTCTTCGGCCCCGGCATGTACAAGCTGACGACGCAGACCCTGCCGGTGCTGACCTACCTGCAGAACTGGGACAAGCTCTTCCAGAGCCCGTTCAAGAGCGACGTCTACTTCTTCAGCACGCGCCAGCAGCTCGACCGCCGCTGGGGCACGACGCAGCCCGTCACCATCCGCGACAAGGATTTCGGTGCCGTGCGGCTGCGCGCCTTCGGCAACTACGCCTACGCTATTCAAGACCCCAAGCTCTTCCACACCGCGGTGAGCGGCACCAGCGCGCGCTACACGGTGGAAGAGCTCGACGGCCAGTTGCGCGGCCTGATGCTGCAGCACATCAGCGATGCCGTGGCGCAGAGCGGCATCCCCTTCCTCGACCTGGCCTCCAACCAGATCGAGTTCGCCAAGCAGTTGCAGGAAGCCACCGCGCCGGAGTTCGCGAAGCTGGGCCTGGCGCTGGTGAGCGTGACGGTGCAGAACGTGAGCCTGCCCGAAGAGCTGCAGAAGATCCTCGACCAGAAGATCGGCATGGGCATGGTCGGCAACGACATGGGCAAGTTCATGCAGTACCAGACGGCGCAGGCCATCCCGAAGTTCGCCGAAGGCGCGGCCGGCGGGGGCGGCGGCAGCGGCGTGGTGGGCGACGCCATGGGCCTGGGCGCCGGCGTGGCGCTGGGCCAGGTGATGGCGCAGCAGCTGCAGGCCGGGTTGATGGGCGGTGGCGCCGCGGCCGCGGGTGCCGCGCAGGCGGCGGCCGCGGCCGCGCCCGTGGGCATCAAGCCCGACGAGGTGATGGCCACGCTGGAGAAGCTGGCCGACCTGAAGGCCAAGGGCATCCTCACCGAAGAAGAGTTCGCCTCCAAAAAATCCGAGCTGCTGAAGAAGCTGATCTAACTTGGCCAACTCCCCGCAGCGCGTCTATCGCGCTGCTTGTCCGAACTGCGGCGCGCCGGTCGAGTTCGCTTCGGCGGCCTCGGCCAGCGCTGTCTGCAGCTTCTGCCGCAGCACGCTGGTGCGTGATGGCGAGGCGCTGCGCCGCATCGGCGTGAGCGCCGAGCTCTTCGACGACCACAGCCCGCTGCAGCTGGGCGCCAGCGGCCAGCGGCAAGGCGTGGCCTTCACGCTGGTCGGCCGCCTGCAGTACGGCTACGAGGGCGGCACCTGGAACGAGTGGCACGCGCTCTTCGACAACGGCCGCAGTGCCTGGCTGAGCGAAGACAACGGCGCCTACGTGCTGGCTTTCGACCAGCCGCTGCCGCCCGATGCCCCCGGCTTCGACGGCCTGCAGGCCGGCATGCGCGTGCTGGCCGACGGCCGTGCCTGGGACGTGGCTTCGGTGCAGAGCGCCCACCTCATCGCGGCGCAGGGCGAACTGCCCGCACCGCCGCGTCTGGAAGGCGAGTTCACCGTCGTCGACCTGCGCAACGGCGCCGGCGAGGTGGCCACGCTGGACGGCAGCGACCCGGCGCGCCCGGCCTTCAGCGTGGGCCGCAGCGTGCTGCTGGCCGAGCTGGCGATGCAGGGCCTGAAGGACGGCAGCGAGAAGACACTGAAGGGCCGCGCCGTCGAATGCCCGAGCTGCGGCACCTCGCTGGAAGTCAAGCTCAGCAGCACGCAGAGCCTGACGTGCACGAACTGCGCTTCGGTGGTGGACATCAGCCAGGGCCTGGGTGCCGAGCTGAAGCACTACCAGCAGAACAACGCAGGCATCGGCGGGGCCGAGCCCTTGTTGCCCCTGGGCCGCAGCGGCACGCTGGCGCTGGACGGTCCGCCCTTGCCCTGGCAGGTGGTGGGCTACCTGGAGCGCTGCGACATCCCCGCGCCCGGCGACGATGAAGAGACCAGCTTCTGGCGCGAGTACCTGCTCTACAACGCCGGCGCCGGCTTCGCCTTTCTCGTCGACACCAACGAGGGCTGGAGCTGGGTGCGCCCGATCACCGGCGCGCCTGCGGTGCGCGGCAAGCAGGCCACCTGGCAGAACGACAGCTACCAGGAGAAGTGGAGCTACGACGCCAAGGTCACCTGGGTGCAGGGCGAGTTCTACTGGCGAGTGCAGCGCGACGAGCGGGCGCGCGTCACCGACTACGAAGGCACGGGCCGCGCGGTGGCCAAGCGCCTCTCACGCGAGAAGACGCGGCAAGAGGTGACGTGGTCGGCCGGGCAGACGCTGAAGGCCGAGACCGTGGCCGATGCCTTCGGCCTGGCCGCCGGCCAGCGCGCCGCGCTGCAGCGCGACATCTCGCCCACCAGCTTCAAGGCCGCGGGCGTGCCCAAGGCGCTGCTGCTGGTCGTGCTGGTGCTCGGCGTGGTGGTGCTGCTGGCGATGTGCAGCGACGACGAATGCGACAAGGTGCGCAGCACCTTCGGCGCGGCCAGTGCCGAATACCAGCAGTGCGAACGCAACCGCGGCTCGGGCGGCAGCTACCGCAGCAGCGGCGGCAGCTACGGCGGCTGGTCCAGCGGTTCAGGCGGCCACAAGTAGTGACGCCAAGGCCCTTCAGACAACCAAGAGGAGCTTCACCATGATGGGTATCGAATGGCTCAAGCCCGGCGCCTTCTTCGGCTCGGCCTTGTTCGCCTTGCTGGGCGTGGCCGTGTTCTGGCTGTGCTTCGTGATCATCGACAAGCTCACGCCCTACGACCTGTGGGCCGAGATCGTCGAGAAGAAGAACGTGGCGCTGGCCATCGTGGTGGGTGCGATGTGCATTGCCATCGGGCTCATCGTCTCGGCCGCGGTGCACGGCTGAACGCGAGCCTGCCAGGCCCTTGCCGGCCTGGCAGGGCGGAACTCAGGCGCTGCGACGTCGCGCCGCTGCGCCAGCCACCGCCAGCACGCCCAGCGCCATCAGGCCCCAGGTGCCCGGCTCGGGCACGGCCAGCACCTCGCGGCTGAAAGTGCAGCCCGGGCCGTTGTCGCAGGTGTTGAACACCGCCACGTTGCGCGCCACCACCACGCGGCCCTCGGCATCGAGGCCGCGCACGTTGAGGCTCATGCCCGCGCCGGCGAAGCTGTAGCTCCCGGGCGCTGCGCCGCCGGCCACGGGTACGAAGCTGCCGAAGACGTAGTCGAAGGCACCGCCGGGCAACAGGTTGAAGCTGTTGAGCTGGAAGGCCGTGGGCGCTTCGGGCGAGCCGGTGAGGTTGAACTCGAAGCTGTAGCCGCTGGGGTTGGTGCCGCAGCCGTTCGTGAAGCTGCCGCTGCAGAGGTAGCGGATGTTCGTGTAGGCGCCGGTGTAGCTGACGAAAGTGCTGGGGAAGAAGGTGCCGGTGGTCGCGTCGTAGACCTCGCCCTGCAGCGGCAGGTCGGCCGGGTTCAGGCCGGTCAGCGGGTTGCTGGTGAAGACCATCGGCGCCGAGTTGGCGTTGAGCGTCAGGCGCACACGCACTTCGATGCGCTCGTCGGGCGTGGCGGTGCCGGTGGGCGCCACGAACTGCAAACTGCCCGAAGGCAGGCTGCTCTGGGCTTGCGCCCCTGCAAGGGCCAGCAGGCCGGCGGCCAGGCAGGCGGCCGAAGGAAAAGGCTTGGTCATCGAAAGGGCTGACATTGCAAAGCCGGGGATGCTTCCGAGCGCGGCCCAGACCGTCAAGCCAGCATTCGCGGGGGCGGTTTCAGGCGTAGGTTTCCCAGCCGTGCCGCTCGGGGTGGTCGAGGTGCGGCAGGTGGTTGTAGCTGAGCAGCCGGTGCCCCTTGGGCGTGAAGCTGAACTCGCTGAGCGCACTGTTGCGGATGCGCAGGTTGAGCTCGATGGTGGTCTCCGGCGGCGTGCCCAGCACCTGGTGCACCGCGATGGCGATGGGCCCGCCGCTGCTGACCAGCAGCACGTTGCCGTTGTGCGTCTGTTGCACGTGCTGCAGCGCGCCGGCCACGCCGGCGCTGAACTCGGCCCAGCTGGGCATGCCTTGAGGTTGCGTCTGGCCGGCCATCCAGCGCGACAGCGCCTCGCGCAGCAGGCGGAAGTGGGCCTTGTAGACCTCAGGGCTGTCGGGCTTGGCCAGCGGCCCCGTGTGCACGGTGCGGATCAGCGCTTCGCTGTCGTACTCGTTGAGGCCCGGCCACAGCAGCGCTTCGGGCAGCGCCGCGCCGCCGGCTTCGGCATGCCCGTGGGCGATGCCGGTCAGCGATTGCGCGTGGCGCTTGAGCGTGCCGCGCAGCACGCCTTCGAAGTGGATGCCGCGCGCGGCGAACCAGCGGCCCAGCGCCTGGCACTGGCGCGTGCCGAGTTCGCTGAGCTGGTCGTAATCGGCCGCGCCGAAACTGGCTTGGCCGTGGCGCACGAGATAGAGCGTTCCCATGCCCGGCATTCTGGGCCGGGCAAGGCTGACGCCCTGTCGCGGTGGAGTCAGTGGCGGCGTCGGCGCCGATACCGGCGCCGGGGGGCGCGCCTCACTCGTTGCTCATCACCACCTGCATTTCGAAGCTGCCGGCCTTGCCGGCCTCGAACTTCCAGGGGCGAAGGCCTTCGACGACCGTCTTGCGCAGCACGCGCGCCTGCGGGGGCTGCACGTCGACCACCGTCACGTCGGTGACGGCACCGTCGCCGTCGATGGTGAGCTTGGCGCGCACCACGCCCTTGTCGATGCCGTTGCGGATGGCCTCCGGCGGGAAGTCCAGCGGCGTCTTGCGCACGATCTTCGGGGCGCTCTGGGCGGCCACCGGCAGGCTGGCCAGGTGCAGCGACAGGCCCAGGGCCGTGGCGAGACCCAGGCGGGCGGTGAGGTTGCGAAGCTTGCTTTGCATGGCGCGTTCTCGGATGAAGTGGAGGGGCAAAGGGACAGGGAAAGGGACAGGGTCGGCGCGCCCAGCCATCAGGCCGCGGCGCCGCCGGGCAGGCGGAAGAAGGCCACGGCCTTGACCAGCCGT
The DNA here is from genome assembly GCA_051861265.1 of Rubrivivax sp. Lineage (GTDB taxonomy): Bacteria > Pseudomonadota > Gammaproteobacteria > Burkholderiales > Burkholderiaceae_C > Rubrivivax. The sequence goes on along the minus strand of JBHYDA010000002.1, from coordinate 34,556 downwards.
TCGGCGTTGGACTTGAGCGATTCGGTGGTGGCGGCGATCTCCTCCACCAGCGCGGCGTTCTGCTGCGTGGCCTGGTCGACCTCGCCGACGCTGCCGTTGATGGAGGCCATGCCCGTCACCTGCTCGTGGCTGGCGTGGCTGACCTCTTCGACGAGCTGGCGCACGTCCATCACGGCCTTCACGATGCCGCCGATGCGTTCGCCGACCTCGGCCACGGTGCGCGTGCCGTCGGCCACGCGTTCGGCCGAGTCGTCGATGAGGCTCTTGATCTCGCGCGCCGCGCTGCTGGCGCGGCCGGCCAGCGAGCGCACCTCGGTGGCCACCACCGCGAAGCCGCGGCCGTGTTCGCCGGCCCGGGCTGCTTCCACCGCGGCGTTCAGCGCCAGGATGTTGGTCTGGAAAGCGATGCCATCGATGACGGCGATGATGTCCTTGATGCGCGTGCTGCTGCCGGAGATGCGCGTCATCGTCTCGACGAGCTGCTCCACCGACTTGCCGCCTTCCACCACCGCATCGCGGGCGCTGGTGGCGACCTGCGAGGCTTCGCGGGTCTTCTGGCTGTTGCCCTGCACGGTGGCGGCGATCTGCTCCACGGCGCTGGCCGTCTGCTGCAGGCTGGCCGCGTTGCGCTCGGTGCGGGTGGAGAGTTCGGTGTTGCCACCGGCGAGTTCGTCGCTGTGCGCAGCGAGGTCGCGGGCGCAGCGCTGCACGTCCTCGATCACGCCCAGCAGGTGCTGCTGCATGCCGCCCATGGCGCGCAGCAACGCGCCGATCTCGTCACGCGCGCCCGAGTCGATGCGGCGCGAGAGGTCGCCCGACTTGATGCGCTCGGCCGCGTCCATCGCGTGCTGCAGCGGCACGGTGATCGAGCGGCTGATGACCCAGGCCGCGCTCACCGCCAGCACCAGACCGACGGCGCCGAAGACCAGCATCAGCCACACGCTGCGCTGCGCGGCGGCACCGCCGGCGGCGGCGCGGGACTCGACCTGCTCCTTCAGCGCCAGGCCCAGGGCCTCCACCGATTTCTCGTAGGCCTGCTGCACCGGGCGCAGCTCGATCAGCAGCGCGCTGCGCGAATCGTCGGGGTTGCCGGCGTCGTAGACGGTGAGGAACTTGCGCACGGCGGCCGTGTAGGCGGCTTTCTGCGTCTTCACGTCTTCGATGAGGCGGCCGTTTTCGCCCTGGCCGGCGAGCTTCTGCACCTCGGCCAGTTGGGTTTCGCCGTCGGTCAGCGATTCTTCGATGGCCGCCTTCAGGCGTTTGATCTGGCCGCCGCTGTCGACGATCAGCAGCTCGCGGCTGGAACGCGCCACGAGGTGGGTGCGCTCCTGCAGCGCGTTGGCGGCGCGCACCAGCGTGATGTCGACGCGTGCGGTGGTGTCCAGGTCCTTCGCGAGCGACCGCGCGCTGAGCGCGCCCACGCCGCACAAGGCCACCAACAGCAGGATGAGGACAGCAAAGGCCACGCCCAGGCGCGGCCCGATCTTCAGGGTCTGGAGGAGTTGAGACACGGCTTCCCTCGAATGAATGTGGCTTCACCGGAACCCGGTGGACTTGTGCGTGTCATCGGCGCCATCACCCGGGTTCTGAGCCAGTGGCTGTGATGGATTGCACGATCGCGGGGGCGGCTTTCGTGTGCACCAAGCTGGCCTTGCGTGGTGCACAAGGCTGGCGCACACAAGTGATTGAGGCGGTGATACGCGGGGTCGCGTCGCGGCGCACCGGCGCCGCGAAGGGGCACCGCCGCCGAGCCGTTACGCTCGACGCATGTCGTCGACCTCTCCCCCCGCCGAGGCGCCCGCCGCCCCTGCGCGCATCCACCCTGCCGAACTGGCGTTGCTGGCCTCGGTGTTCGTGGTGGCCGCTTGCGGCCTGGTCTATGAACTGGCCGCCGGCGCGCTGGCCAGCTACCTGCTGGGCGATTCGGTGCTGCAGTTCAGCACCATCATCGGCAGTTACCTCTTCGCCATGGGCATCGGCTCGTGGCTCAGCAAGTACATCCAGCACCAGCTGGTGGCGCAGTTCCTGCGCATCGAGTTGCTGGTGGCCTTCATCGGCGGGCTGATGCCGGCGTTGCTGTTCACCGCGCACAGCAGCCTGCCGGCCAGCGCCGAGCTGCCTTTCCGCGTGATGCTCTACGGCCTGGTGGGCGTCATCGGCATCCTGGCCGGGCTGGAGATCCCGCTGGTGATGCGCATCCTGAAGGCGCACTTCGCGCCACGCTGGGCGCTGTCAGACCTGGTCTCGCAGGTGCTCACCTTCGATTACCTGGGTGCGCTGATGGTGGCGGTGGCCTTCCCGCTGCTCTTCGTGCCGCACCTGGGGCTGGTGCGCACCGGGCTGTTTTTCGGGCTGCTGAATGCGGCGGTGGCGGTGTGGGTGCTCTTCGCCTTCCGCGCCGACCTGCGGCGCTGGGGCGCGCACGCGGCGGCGTGTTTCGGCGTGGTGGGCGTGCTGATCGCGGCCATGGCCGGCGCCGACCGCCTGACGACCTGGGCCGAAGACAGCTTCTACGGCAGCGACATCGTCGTGCGCGAGAGCAGCGACTACCAGCGCGTGGTGGTCACGGCCGGCCCGGTGGGCGTGCGCCTGTACCTCAACGGCAACCTGCAATTCCACAGCCGCGACGAGTACCGCTACCACGAGGTGCTGGTGCACCCCGCGCTGGCCGCGCACGGCGCGCCGCGCAAGGTGCTGGTGCTGGGCGGTGGCGACGGCCTGGCCGTGCGCGAGGTGCTCAAGCACCCGAGCGTGGAGCAGGTGACGCTGGTGGAGCTGGACCCGCACATCACGCGCCTGTTCGCCAACAACCCCGTGCTGCGCGATTTGAATGCCGGTGCCTTGACGAGCCCCAAGCTGAAGGTGGTGAACACCGACGCGTACACCTGGCTGGAAGCCAACCGCGAGCTCTTCGACGTGATCGTGGTCGACTTCCCCGACCCCACCAACTTCAGCATCGGCAAGCTCTACACCACCAGCTTCTACCAGCGCGCCGACCAGGCCCTGGCCGCCGGCGGCTACCTGGTGGTGCAGACCACCTCGCCGCTGTTCGCACGCAAGAGCTACTGGACGGTGGTGAGCACGATCGAGGCCGTGGGCCTGCAGACCACGCCGCTGCACGTGCACGTGCCGAGCTTTGGTGAATGGGGTTTCGTCATCGCCAGCCGTCGGCCCTGGCAGCCGCCAGAGAAGCTGCCGCCGGGCCTGCGTTTCCTCACGGTGGCTGGGCTGCCGGCGCTGCTGCAGTTCCCGCCCGACATGGCGCGCGTGCCCGCAGAGCCCAACCGGCTGAGCAACCAGGCCCTGGTGGCCACCTTCGAGGAAGAGTGGGGCCGGGTGAAGTGAAGCCGCATGCGCTGCAGCGCCGCACGCTGCTGGGCCTGGGCGCAGCCACCGTGCTGGGCGCTGGCTGTAGCCCGGTTGCGCCGGCGGCCGCGCCCGTGCAGTGGGTGGGCGCCAGCCACACGCGCGGTCACCGCCTGCGCCGCAGCGGCGCGCTGCCGCCGGTGGCGGTGGAGCGGCGGGCCGGCGCGCTGGTGCTGGGCGCCGGCGTGGCCGGCCTGGCCGCCGCACGCGGCCTGCGCCAGCGCGGTATCGACGACGTGCACGTGCTGGAGCTCGAAGACCAGCCCGGCGGCAACAGCCGCGGCCACCGGCTGGTCGGCATGGCCTGCCCGCTGGGTGCGCACTACCTGCCCGTGCCGGGCCGCGAAGCGCGCGAGGTGCACGCGCTGCTGCACGAGTTCGGGCTGCTGAAGCACGAGCTCGGTCGCACCGTGGCCGACGAGCGCCACCTCTGCCACAGCCCGCAGGAGCGCGTGTTCTTCGAGGGCGCCTGGGCCGAGGGCCTGTTGCCGCCGGTGGAGCCGGGCTCGCGCACGGCGCTGCAGTTGCAGGCCTTCGCCGCCGCGGTGGCCGCGGTGCAGCGAGAAGGCGCCGGGCGTGGTGGCGAGCCTGCCTTCGCGCAGCCCGCGCACCGCAGCGCCTGGGGGCCGCTGCAGGCCGAGCTCGACGCGCAGACCTTCGCGAAGTGGCTGGACGCGCGCGGCCTCGACGACGCCCATCTGCGCTGGTACCTCGGCTACTGCTGCCGCGACGACTACGGCGCCACGCCCGAAGAAGTGTCGGCCTGGGCCGGCCTGCACTACTTCGCCAGCCGCCACGGCTTCCACACCCCGGGCAGCGAGGCCGATGAGCGCGAGGCCGTCTTCACCTGGCCCGAGGGCAATGCCTGGCTCACGCAACGCCTGGCGGCGCCGCTGGGCGAGCGTCTGCACGGCGGGCGCACGGTGCTGCAGGTCAGCGAAGGCCGCCACGCCGTGGAGGTGCTGGCCTGGGACGAAGCCACCCAGCGGCTCGAACGCTGGACGGCCCCGCAGGCCGTGGTGGCGCTGCCGCTCTTCATCGCCGCGCGCGTGGTGCAGAACGCGCCGCCCGCGCTGACACAGGCCGCAGCGCAACTGCAGTACGCGCCCTGGCTGGTGGCCAACGTGCAGATCGACGCCCCGCTCTTCGACCGTCCCGGCGCGCCGCCCTCGTGGGACAACGTGGTCTACGGCGGTCGCGGCCTGGGTTACGTCGACGCCATGCACCAGAGCCTGCGCCCCGTGCCCGGCGCCACCGTGCTGACGGCCTACCACGCACTGCCGCGCAGCGAACGTGCGGCCCTGCTGGCCGACGACCCCGCGCCCTGGGCCGCGCGCGTGCTGGCCGAACTGCGGCAGGCGCACCCCGACATCAACGCCCGCGTGCAGCACATCCACCTCATGCGCTGGGGCCACGCCATGGCCATTCCCGTGCCCGGCTTGCAGCGCCACGCAGCCCTGCAGGCGCTGCGCGGCTTGCGCGGGCGGCTGCGCTACGCCCATGCCGACCTTGCCGGCTGCTCGGTGTTCGAAGAGGCCTACACGGCCGGCGTCGAGGCTGCGCTAGCCTAGACGGCTTCCTCCGCTGCCCAGGCTTCCCCCGGAAGCCGCCCTCGCACCATGCAATACCGCCCCCTCGGCCGCTCCGGCCTGCGCGTCAGCGCCCTGTCCCTCGGCTCCTGGGTGACGTACCACAACCAGGTCGACACGGGCCAGGCGCGCGAGATGATGGCCGCGGCTTTCGATGCCGGCGTCAACTTCTTCGACAACGCCGAGGTCTATGCCGGCGGTCGCAGCGAAACCATCATGGGCGAAGCGCTCAAGGCCCTGGCCTGGCCGCGCCTGAACTACGTCGTCAGCACCAAGTTCTTCTGGGGCCTGGACCGCAACGGCGATGCGGTGAACCGCAAGGACACGCTCAACCGCAAGTACCTGATGCAGGCCATCGACGGTAGCCTGCAGCGCTTCGGCCTCGACTTCATCGACCTCATCTACTGCCACCGCCCGGACCCGCACACGCCGCTGGAAGAGACCGTGCGCGCGATGAACGACATCATCGTTCAGGGCAAGGCGCTGTACTGGGGCACCAGCGAATGGAGCGCGGCCGACATCGCCGCGGCCTGGCAGATCGCCGACCGCCATGGCTGGCACAAGCCGCTGATGGAGCAGCCGCAGTACCAGCTGTTCCACCGCGAGCGCGTGGAGAAGGAGTACGCGCGCCTGTACGAGACCACGGGCCTGGGCCTGACCACCTGGAGCCCGCTGGCCAGCGGCCTGCTGACCGGCAAGTACCGCAACGGCATCCCTGAAGGCAGCCGCGGCGCGCTGGAGAACATGGCCTTCCTGCGCGACGGCCTGCTCGACGCGAAGAAGAACGCCGCCGTCGCCGCGCTGGAACCCATCGCCGCCGAGCTGGGCGGCACACTGGCGCAGCTGGCCATCGCCTGGGTGGCGAAGAACCCGCGCGTGAGCACCGTCATCACCGGTGCGTCCAGCGTGGCGCAGCTGCAGGCCAACCTGGGGGCGATGTCTGTCCTGGACAAACTGGACAGCGACGTGCTGGCCCGCATCGACGCGCTGACCGCGCCGCTGGCCGATTGACGAGAGGCAGGCGGAGCGCACGCGCAGGATGTCGCGGCTCTGGCGTGTCCAGTCTTTGTCGAAGATGAAAAGGCGCTCAAGTGTCGGGCTGTCCTGTCGTAAACGGCAGGAGCAAGAGCCAGAAGGACACTTCCCATGCGCAGCAATCTGCCTGTCACCCAGCGTGAATACAGCTTCCCGAGCGATCAGACGCTGGTCTCGGTGACCGACCTGAAAGGGCGCATCGTCTATTGCAATGCGCCCTTCGTGGCCGTGAGCGGCTTCACGCGGGAAGAGCTGCTGGGCCAGCCGCACAACCTGGTGCGCCACCCCGACATGCCCGAGGAAGCCTTCCGCGACATGTGGGAGACCATCGAATCGGGCCGCCCGTGGTCGGCGCTGGTGAAGAACCGCCGCAAGAACGGCGACCACTACTGGGTGCATGCCAACGCCACGCCCATGCAGCGCGACGGGCAGACGGTCGGCTACCTCTCGGTGCGGCGTGCCGTGTCGGCCGACCGCGTGGCCGTGGCCGAACAGCTGTACGCCCGCATGCGTGAAGAAGCAGCGCAGGGCAGCCTGCGCACCGGCCTGCACCACGGGGCCGTGGTGCGCCGCGACGCCGTGGGCCGTGCCCTGCAGGCCCTGGGCGGCGCGGTGCAGCGCGTGGGCCTGCACGGCGCGCTTGCCGTGGGTGCCGTGGTGGGCGGCGCGGCGCTGGCCAGCGCCACGGCCGCGGTGGTGTGGGTGCCGGCGGCCGTGGTGCTGGCGCTGGCCGTGCAGGCGCTGCAGCGCCGTGTGGTGGAAGCGCCCCTGCATGCCGTGCTGTCCGATGCCCGCCAACTCGCTGCGGGTGACCTGACGCACGAGGTCAACGTCGACGCCGCGGGTCTCCCCGGCGAACTGCAGGGCGCGCTGGCCCAGCTGTCGGTGAACCTGTGCACCGTCATCGGTGACGTGCGCAGCGAGGCCGAGAACCTGCGCACCGCGGTGGCAGAGATCGCCGCCGGCAACCAGGATCTTTCATCGCGTACCGAAGCCCAGGCCAGCAGCCTGGAGGAAACGGCGGCATCGATGGAGCAGATCAACGGCACCGTCAAGCAGAGCGCCGCCTCGGCCAGTCAGGGCGCGCGGCTGTCGGAAGAGGCGTCGGGCGTGGCCCACCACAGCCACGAGGCCGTGCTGGGCGTGGTGCAGTCGATGGAGGCCATCTCCGAATCGTCCAAGCGCATCGGCGAGATCATCCACGTCATCGAAGGCGTGGCCTTCCAGACCAACATCCTGGCGCTGAACGCTGCGGTGGAAGCCGCCCGCGCCGGCGAGGCCGGCCGCGGTTTTGCCGTGGTGGCCAGCGAGGTGCGCGGCCTGGCGCAGCGCACCGCCGAGGCGGCGCGCGAGATCAAGCAGCTCATCACCGCCAGCACCGAGCGTGTGGACGCCGGCAACCGCCAGACGCAGCTGGCGCAGCAGCGCATGCAGGAGGTGCTGCAAAGCGTGGGCCAGGTCAGCACGCTGCTGGGCGAGGTGAGCAGCGCCGCGCAAGAGCAGCAGCAGGGCGTGAGCCAGGTCAACGAGGCCGTCACGCACATGGACGGCATCACGCAGCAGAACGCGGCGATGGTGGAAGAACTGGCCGCGGCCGCGCAGGCGCTCAACGGCCAGGTGCAGACCGTGAACCACACCCTGCGCCTGTTCCGCCTGCGCGCCGGCGAGGCGTCGATCGCCGAAGGCGATGCCGTGGCCCTGCGCAAGGAGCAGCGCGCCGCCGTCCCGGCCCCTGCACCCACCCCCGCGCCGGCAGCACCGGCACGGGCGGCCAGCCCCACCGCGGTGGCCAAGGCCGTGGTGCAGCGCGCTGCCGGCCCGAAGGCCCCGGCGCGCGCCGTGCCGCCCCGGCCCAAGGCCGCCAAGCCTGCACCCGTGGCCGCGGCGCCCCGCGCACCGGCCGCCCCGGCGGTGCGCGAGCCCGCGCCGGCCGCAGCCTCGGACGACGACTGGACGACCTTCTGACCCGGTGTGCCGGCACCATGAAAAAAGGCCCACCGCGAACGGTGGGCCTTTTTTGCGTCTGGAGCGGGATAAGAGGCTCGAACTCTCGACCTATACCTTGGCAAGGTATCGCTCTACCAACTGAGCTAATCCCGCAGGGGTTCTGGTGGCCTGGGGCGGAATCGAACCACCGACACGCGGATTTTCAATCCGCTGCTCTACCAACTGAGCTACCAGGCCGTGCAGAGCCCAGCAGTATAGCCCAAGTTCGCGGGCTCGCCGGCAGGCCTCAGCCGGCGCCGCGCTTGTTGCGCGAGAGGTCCACGCCCAGCTGCTTGAGCTTGCGGTAGAGGTGCGTGCGTTCCAGGCCGGTCTTCTCGGCCACGCGCGTCATGCTGCCGCCTTCCTGTGCGAGGTGGAACTCGAAGTAGCTCTTCTCGAAGGCGTCGCGCGCTTCGCGCAGCGGGCGGTCGAGGTCGAAGACCTGCTCCGAGCGCGGGCCCTCGTGCGCCGGGGGCAGCATCGGGTGGGCCATCGGGTGCAGCGGGGCGGACGGGATGTCGCCGCCGGCCGCCGCGCCCAGATCGGTGCGCATCCCGCCTTGAAGCGCGGCGGCCAGGCGCTGCGCGGGCTTCACCAGCGCCTGCTCCACCGCCCGCAGCAGCTTCTGCAGGGTGATGGGCTTTTCGAGGAAGGCGCTGGCGCCGTACTTGGTGGCCTCCACCGCGGTGTCGATGGTGCCGTGGCCGCTCATCATGATGACCGGCATGCTCAGCTGGCCGCTGGCGCCCCACTCCTTGAGCAGCGTCACGCCGTCGACGTCGGGCATCCAGATGTCGAGCAGCACCAGGTCGGGCCGCAGCATCTCGCGCACATGGCGGGCCTGCGCGGCGTTTTCGGCCAGCTCGACCGTGTGACCCTCGTCGGTCAGGATCTCGGACAGCAGGGCTCGGATGCCCAACTCGTCGTCGACTACCAGGATAGTTGCCATGCGTTCTAGTGCGTCACGCTGCCAGGGGCCGGTGCGGCGCCGGCATCGGCGGCCTCGAATGGCCCGCCCGGCGTTGCGGCGAAGTTGGAAAATGATAGCGAAACGCGCGCCCCAGTGACGGGGCCCTCGGGATCGTCGCCCATGTGCAGGTTGGCCACACGCAGCCGGGCCCCGTGTTCGTCGGCGATCTTCTTCACCACGGCCAGCCCCAGGCCCGTGCCTTTGGCCTTGGTGGTGACATAGGGCTCGAAGGCGCGTTTGAGCACCTTGTCGGCGAAACCCGGGCCGTTGTCAATGACGGTCAGGCGCACGGCCCGCAGCCCGCCTTGCTCGCCGCGCGCGCCCGAGACCAGCAGCTCCACCTGCCCGTCAGGGCGGTCGGCCACGGCATCGAGCGCGTTCTGCACGAGGTTGTGGATCACTTGGCGCAGCTGCGTCGCGTCGCCGCGCAGTTCGGGCAGGCCGGGCTCCAGGCGCGCGCGCAGCAGGCCGTTGTCCAGCGCCTGGCCGTACAGCGCCATCACTTCCGAGGCCAGCGCCCCCAGGTCCAGCGGCTTCATCTGCGCGGCCGGCAGGCGCGCGTAGTCGCGGAACTCGTTCACCAGGGTCTGCATCGCGCCCACCTGGTTGACGATGGTGTTCACGCTGCGTGCCAACAAAGCCTGGTCGGCGCCTTCCAGTTTGTGGCCCAGCCGATGCTGCAGGCGTTCAGCGCTCAGCTGGATGGGCGTGAGCGGGTTCTTGATCTCGTGCGCCAGGCGCCGCGCCACCTCGGCCCAGGCGGCGCTGCGCTGCGCGCTCACCACCTCGGTGATGTCGTCGAAGACCATCAGGCGCATGTCGCCGGGCAAGGTGGCGCCGCGCACCAGCAGCGTGAGCGTGGTGCCGTCGCCGCGCTGCAGGTCGAAGCTTTCCTGCCATTGGTCGCGCTCGCCGGCTTCGGGGCTGGTGGCCAGCAGTTCGAAGCGCTGCTCCACGCCTTGCGAGAAGTCCTTCAGGTCGGGCAGCTCGCTCAGGCGGCGCCCGCGCCAGCTGGCCAGCGGGCGCTGCAGGATGCGCGTGGCGCCGGGGTTCACGGTGTCGATGCGGCCTTCACGGTCGAAGACGATGACGCCGGCCGTCAGGGTGTCGAGGATGGTCTGCAGCCGCGTGCGCGCACCTTCCAGCTGCTGCACGCCGCGCTGCACCTGGCTGCGCGCCTCGGCCACCTGCGAGGTCATGGCCGCGAAGCTGCGCGTGAGGCCGCCGAGTTCGTCGCCGCTCGGGAAGACAGGCTTGGCGCGCAGGTCGCCAGCCGCCACCTCGCGCACGCCATCGGCCAGCAGCAGCAGCGGCTTGGCCAGCTGGTTGCCCAGCACGATGGCCAGCAGCACGGCCGCGAACACGGCCAGGATCAGCGCCAGCGTCAGCGTGCCCACGTACATGCGGCGCAGCGCGTCGCGTGCCAGGAAACGCTGCTGGTACTCGCTGTAGGCCGCCTGCACCGCCAGCGCGTTGGCCGCCAGCGCGCGGGGCATGGGCTGCAGCAGCATCAGGTAGCGCTCTTCGCTGCGCGCGAGTGCGGTGCCGGTGCGCGGTATGCGGGCCAGCGCGCGCACGCGCGGGCCAGGGTTGCCGGGGGCCAGGGCTTCGTCGTCCAGACCCTCCACCTGCGCGGCCGAGCCGGTGTCGCGCACCTGGCGCATCAGGTTGGCGCTGGCGCGTTCGGGTGGGCCGGCGCTGGCGCTGCCGCCGGCCGTGAAGAGCACCTGGCCCTGCGGGCCCACGAGCGAGGCTTCGCTGGCGCCGATCTGCTCGCGCAGGCGTTCCAGCGCCAGCGGTGCCATCGCCAGGCCCGTGTCCGCCAGTCGGTCGGCGCCCACCTGGGCCTTGCCAATGAGATCGGCCGTGAGTGTGTCGAGCGTGCCCTTGCCCAGCGCCAGGCCGGCGTCCAGCGCGCCAGCCACCTTCACGTCGAACCAGGCCGCGATGCTGCGGCTGGCGAACTGGTAGCTCACGGTGTAGATCACCAGACCCGGCAGCAGGCCCACCAGCGCGAAGATGCCGGCCAGCTTGATGAGCAGCCGGCTGCCGAACTTGCCGCGCCGCACGCGCACCGCCAGCCGCAAGGCCACCACGCCGATCACCAGCGTCAGCAGCGCGGCCACCGCCACGTTCACCCAGAACAGCCAGACGAAGTGCCGTTCGTAGAAGCCGCCGCCCTGGCTGCTGAAGCTGATGACGAAAGCCAGCACCAGCGCCGTGCCGGTGGCTGCCACGATGGCAATGATCCAGGCCCAGCGGGCCGAGTTGCTCACGGGTTGCCCAGCTCGACCTTGAGGGTGCTGCTGACGCCGACGGCCCATTCACCTTGGCCCCCCAGGCCGAACTGCATCGGGCCGGGCAGCTGCGAGGTGTCGAGCCGGTAGCTGAACTGCAAGTAGTAGCTCTTGTCCGCGTCGAGCTCTTTCAGGTCGGCCAGCTTCCAGTCGCTGCTGCGCGAGGCCAGCGACAGCGCCTCGGCCAGCGTCGGGAAGGTCTGGTTCAGCCCACCGATCAGGCCCACGCGCCACGAGTTGGTGAGCGGCTGGTAGGCCAGGCGCCACGAGCGCGAGACGCGCGCCACGCGTTCATCGCGCCAGTACCAGCGGTTGCGCAGCAGTTGCGCCTGGGCCACGAAGTAGATGGGCACGCCGCGCTGCACGGCTTCTTCCACGGCGCGCGGCAGGTTCACGCGGGCGTTGAAGTCCAGGCTGAGGGCGCCGTCCTGGCGCTGCACCTGCAGGCCGGCCAATTCCACACCCTGGGCCAGCGCTGCGCCGGCGTTCAGCAGCAGCCAGCCGGCCACCACGCAGCCGAGCAGCCAGCCCAGCAGCCGCTGCTGCAGGGGGGCGGGGCGTTCCGGCAGCGAGGGCATGGGCGGTGGCGGGGGTTCTTCAGGGGTCGGAGGTCTTGCGCAGCAGGGCGTAGAAAAAACCGTCCTGCAGGGCCGCGGGGCGGTTGGCGATCGCCCCTGGGGCATTGTCGGGCAGCGGCAACAGATGGCCGGGCGATGCGGGCTCCAGCACCGCCGCCCCTGGGGGCAGGCGTTGCAAAAACGCGTCGATCTGCTGCCGGCCCTCGGCCGGGAAGATGGAGCAGGTGGCGTAGAGCAGCCGCCCGCCCGGCGCCAGCAGCGGCCACAGGGCGTCGAGCAGCTCGGCCTGGATGCGGGCCAGGGCCTGGATGTCGTCTTGCCGGCGCAGCCAGCGCACATCGGGGTGGCGGCGCACGATGCCGCTGGCGGTGCAGGGCGCGTCCAGCAGGATGGCGTCGAAGGGCCGGCCGTCCCACCAGCCTTTGGGGAAGCGGCCGTCGCCGGCCTTCAGCTCGGCCTGCAGCTTCAGGCGGTTCAGGTTGTCCTGCACGCGGGCCAGGCGCAGCGGGTCGCTGTCCAGGGCCAGCAGGTCGAGCTCGGCCAGCTCCAGCAGGTGGGCGGTCTTGCCGCCGGGCGCGGCGCAGGCGTCGAGCACCCGCGCCTTGGGGCGCAGCCAGGGTTGCATGGCGCGGTCTTCGCCTTCAACCGGCTGCAGCAGCAGCGGCGCCGCGCGCTGGGCGGCAGCGTCCTGCACGCTGACTTCGCCTTCGGCGAAACCGGGCAGCTGGTACACAGGGCAGGGCTGGGCCAGCACCACGGTCTGGCCGGCGCCCAGGGTGCTGCCCGGTGGGTCTTCAGCCAGGGTGGCCGCGCGGCCCAGGGCGGCCAGGCCGTGCACATACGCCTCGCCCGTGCCGCGGCGGGTGTTCACGCGCAGCGTCATCGGCGGGCGGCGGTTGGCGCCGGCCAGCAGCGTCTGCCAGTGCTGGGGCCAGTCGCGCTTGACACGTTCCACCCACCACAGCGGGTGGTTGTAGGCGCCCAGGGCGCTGCGCTGGGTGGCCTGCACGAGGCTCTCGCGCTCGCGCAGGAAGCGCCGCAGCACGGCGTTGATGAAGCTGGCGGCGGCCGGCGTGCGCACCCGCGCGGCGCTGACGGCCTGGTCGACCAGCGTATGTTCGGCGTAGGGCGGTGGGTCCTGCCCCGCGCCGGTGGGCCACAGCAGTGCCAGCGCGGTGACCAGCAGCGCGTCCACCGCCGGCGGGGGCAGCTTGGGTGCCAGCAGCGCACGCGCCTCGGTGGCGCTGCCCAGCCAGCGCAGCGTGTGGAAGCTCAACGCCTGCACGCCGGGGCGCAGGTCGGGCGGGCAGCGCGCCAGCACGTCGGTGAGCGACTGCCCGCCGCGCACGGCCTGCACCGCATCGGCGGTGTGTTCGAGCAGGCGCGCCAGCGGGGGCGAAGCACCGCCTGCGGGCGGGGTGGGGTGGGCGGCCGGCGGCATCGGGGGCAGTCTAGCCCGCCGCCGCCGCGTCACGCGGCGCAGCCGGCTTGGGGTGATGCGGCGAAAGCACAGCGCGCGCGGGCGCGGCGGCGCACAATGCCCCTCCCCTTGGCTACGCAGCGGCCTGTCGCGCGCTCCACCACCCACCCATGCCCCGATCCGTCGCCCCGGCCGCCGCCACCCGCATCTTCCGCAGTGAAGAAGAACTCGCCGCGTTGCCGGCCAGCGAACGCATCCGCTACCGCCTGGTGCAGGCCGAGCGGCGCTACCACGCCAACGACAACATCTCGGCCTTCGTGCGCGAGGGCGAACTGGCCGAGTTGAAGGCCGAGGTGGCGACCAAGCTGCAAGAGGTGCTGCAGGCGCTGGTGATCGACACCGACAGCGACCACAACACCAACGAGACGGCCAAGCGCGTGGCCAAGATGTACATCGAAGAGGTGTTCCGCGGCCGCTACGTGCCGATGCCCAGCGTCACCGAGTTCCCGAACGTCGAGCGCCTGAACGAGCTGATGATCGTCGGCCCCATCACCGTGCGCAGCGCCTGCAGCCACCACATGTGCCCGATCTTCGGCAAGGTGTGGATCGGCATCCTGCCCAACGAGCACAGCAACCTCATCGGCCTGAGCAAGTACGCGCGCATCGCCGACTGGATCATGAGCCGGCCGCAGATCCAGGAAGAGGCCGTCACGATGCTCGCCAACGAGCTGCAGGAGCGCGTGCGCCCCGACGGCCTGGCCATCGTGATGGAGGCCGACCACTTCTGCATGCACTGGCGCGGCGTGAAGGACAACGAGAGCGCGATGGTCAACAGCGTGATGCGCGGCGCCTTCCTGAAGGACGCCAACCTGCGCCGCGAGTTCCTCTCGCTGCTGCCGCGCAAGTCGAACTGACAGCCCCCCGCCCGCGCGGCGCCGCCGCCGGGCTGCCACCGAGGATCTTTCCCATGCTCGTCCGTCTCATGTATGCCAGCCGCGCCGTGCCGGCCGTCGACCAGGAAGCGCTGGTCGCCATCCTTCGCAAGAGCAAGGTCAACAACCCGGGCACCGGCATCACGGGCGTGCTGTGCTTCAGCGAGGGCATCTTCCTGCAGGTGCTCGAAGGCGGCCGCGCCGCCGTGAACCAGCTCTACAACCGCATCGCCACCGACCCGCGCCACAGCGACGTGACGCTGCTGTGCTACGAAGAGATCGGCGAACGCCGCTTCGCCGGCTGGAGCATGGGCCAGGTGAACATGGGCCGCCTGAACCCGGCCTTGCTGCTGAAGTACAGCGAGAAGCCCACGCTCGACCCCTTCGCCGTCTCGGGCCATGTCTCGATGGCGCTGTTCCATGAACTGATGGCCACGGCCAGCATCGTCGGCCAGCCATGAAGCCGGCCGTCTGGCTGCTCGCCCTGGCGGGCTGGCTGGCCGGCCTGGCCGGGGCCGGGCTGCCCGCGGCACCGGCGCACGCCGACGACGGCCTGCAGGCCGTGACCCTGCAGCACGGCGGCCAGCAGCGCCGCTACCTGCTGCACCTGCCACCGAATCTCGACCGCACGCGCCCGGCGCCGCTGCTGCTGGCCTTGCACGGCGGCGGCGGCCACGCCGAGTTCATGGCCGATGACGAACGCTACGGCCTGCAGCGCCTGGCTGCGAGCGCGGGTTATGTGCTGGCCTTCCCCAACGGCAGCAGCCGTTTTCCACGCGGCCGCCTGGCCACCTGGAACGCCGGCGGCTGCTGCGGCCAGGCGCGCGACCAGAAGGTCGACGACGTCGGCTTCCTGCGTGCCGTGGTGGCCGACGTGCAGGCGCGCGTGCGCATCGACCCGGCGCGCGTCTACGCCACCGGCATGTCCAACGGCGGCATGATGGCCCACCGCCTGGCCTGCGAGGCGGCCGACGTCTTCCGCGCCGTGGCCGCCGTGGCCGGCACCGAGGCGGTGCCGAATTGCCAGCCTTCGCGGCCGGTGTCGGTGCTGCACATCCACGCGCTGGACGACACGCACGTGCTCTACCAGGGTGGCGCCGGGGCCGACGCCTTCCGCGACCGCAGCCAGGTGATGGACTTCGTCTCGGTGCCGGTGACGATGTCGCGCTGGGCGCAGCGCCTGCAGTGCGCTTTGCCGCCGAAACCCGTGCTGGCGCAGCCCGGCGCACGTTGCGAGGCCTACGCCGGCTGTGCCGGCGGCGCGCAGTTGCAGCTGTGCACGGTGGACAGCGGCGGCCACAGCTGGCCCGGGGCCGACAAGGTGCGCCGCGGCAAGCCCGGCGCCACGCAGGCGCTGGACGCCAACGCGACGATGGCCGAGTTCTTCGCCCGCTTGCCCTGAGCGCCGGTCAGAGCCGACCGGCCGGCCCGAAGCGGAACAGCCCCACCAGCAGCCGCGTCGGAAAGGCCGCGATGGCCTCGTTGTAGGGCAAGGCCGTTTCGTTGAAGAGCTGGCGCGCGAAGCCCAGGCGCTTCGTCGCATCGCGCCACGCCAGGGCCTGTGTGGCCACGTCGTCGCGCACGCGCACGGCCTCGTGCTGCTCCAGCAAGGCGAACACGCGGCTGGCGGCGGCGGCCTGCGCGGCTTCGGCCGCGGCCCAGGCCTGTGCGTGGGCCTGCACCACGGGCTTGCTGTCCATCTGCGCGGCCGCGCGCGCGGCTTCGGCGCAGGCGGCCTGCCAGGCGTCCAGCGCGCCCTGCTCGGCGGCCATGGGCTCGCGCAGGGCCGCCAGCAAGGGCTCGGCCGCGGCCTGGCGCTGGCGCAGCGCCTCGCCCACCTTGGCCCAGCTGGCCGCGATGGCGTTGCGCAGGGTGACGAGCCGGTTGTAGGCGCCCACCATCCACAGCACGAGCACGCAGACGAGAGCCGTGAGCCAGATCGAGCTTGAGTTCATGCCCCGAATCTAGAGCATCGGCCGGCCATGCCGGCGGGCGCCTCAGCCGCGCACTTCACCCTGGCCCAGCACCACCCACTTCATCGAGGTCAGGCCCTCCAGGCCCACCGGCCCGCGGGCGTGGAACTTGTCGGTGCTGATGCCGATCTCCGCGCCCAGGCCGTACTCGAAGCCGTCGGCGAAACGCGTGCTGGCGTTGACCATCACGCTGGCCGAATCCACCTCGCGCAGGAAGCGCATGGCGTGCGGGTGGTTCGTGGTGAGGATGGCGTCGGTGTGGTGGCTGCCGTGGCGGTTGATGTGGGCGATGGCTTCGTCCAGGCTGTCCACCACCTTGATGCTGATGATGGGCGCCAGGTACTCCGCGCCCCAGTCGGCCTCGCTGGCGCGGTGCACGCCCGGGCGCGGGCCCAGCAAGGCGGCGGCGCGGGCGCAGCAGCGCATCTCCACGCCCTTGGCCGCGAACACGTCGCCGATGCGCGGCAGGAAGGCCGCCGCCTGCGCCGCGTGCACCAGCAGGCTCTCGGTGGCATTGCAGGGGCTGTACTTCTGCGTCTTGGCGTTGTCGGTCACCTTCACGGCCAGGTCGAGGTCGACCTCGGCGTCCACGTAGGTGTGGCAGTTGCCATCGAGGTGCTTGATGACGGGCACCTTGGCCTCGGCGCTGATGCGCTCGATCAGGCCCTTGCCGCCGCGCGGGATGATCACGTCCACGTGCTGGGGCATGGTGATCAGCGCGCCCACGGCGGCGCGGTCGGTGGTGGGCACCAGTTGCACCGCGGTGGCTGGCAGGCCGGCCTCCTGCAGCGCCGCGTGCACCAGCGCGGCCAGTGCCAGGTTGCTGTGCAGCGCCTCGCTGCCGCCGCGCAGGATGCAGGCGTTGCCGCTCTTGATGGCGAGGCTGGCGGCCTCGATGGTGACGTTGGGCCGGCTCTCGTAGATCATGCCGAACACGCCCAGCGGCACGCGCATCTGCCCCACGCTGATGCCGCTGGGGCGGCGCTTCACGCCCGTGATCTCGCCGATGGGGTCGGGCATCGCAGCGATCTGCTCGCAGCCTTCGGCCACGGTGGCGATGACGGCCGGCGTGAGCTTCAGGCGGTCGACCATCGGTTCGGCCAAGCCCGCGGCACGTGCGGCTGCCAGGTCCCGCGCGTTGGCGGTCTGCAGCGCCGGGCCGGCCTCGCGCAGGCGGCGCGCCAGTGCGCGCAGGGCCTGGTCCTTGGCGGCGCTGGGGGCGGCGGCCATCGTGGTGGCGGCGGCGCGCGCGGCAGCGCCCAGGCCGGCCATCAGGGCGGGGATGTCGAGGGGGGTGGCAGCGGCAGACATGCCGTGGATTGTCCCAGAGCCCCTGCCGGCAGACCGGCCGCGGCTTCAGGGCGCCACGCCCGTCACCCAGGCCTTGCGGATGAGGCGCCCGCAGTTGGCCGATTCATTGCCCGAGCCCGCCCCGGCCTGCCGCGCCAGAACGCCGTACCAGCTGCGCGTGGCGTCGATCCACGGGTAGAAGCCGAAGGCGCCCGCGCTGCTGAAGGCGCCGTCGCCCACCACCGGGTCGGTCTCGACCCAGTGGCCGAGCGAGTAGCTCCAGCTCTCGGTGCGCGGCACGGGCGTGGCCAGCGCGTTGGCGCAGGTGTCGGGGTTGGTGCACACGGCGTTGCTGCCGAGCTGGGCGCCCAGGCGCAGCTGGCCGGCCAGCATCTTGCGCAGGAAGCGCGTGTAGGCCGCGGGCGTGCTCTCGGCGCCGCCGGCCAGTTGCGGCTGGTTGAAGCTGATGGGCACGTCGTCGCCCAGCACGGCGCGGAACTCGGTGGCCAGTTCGCCGTTGCCCATGTTGCCCATGCCGATCAGGGTGGCCAGCTTCTGCATGTGGCCGCCGTCGTAGAAGAAGCGCCCGTCGGTGCTGGCGGTGTACTGGCCGTTGCTGGCCGGGAAGGCCAGGCAGCCGTCCACCGTCTGGCCCTGCAGGCAGATGGAGAAGTTGGTGTAGCCGCTGCGGAAGGTGAGGTGGCGCAGGTCTTCGGCCGAGAGCGTGCCGGCGCGCTTTTCCACCACGTAGGCACCGAAGAGCCACTTGGTGGCCGATGCCAGCGACATCGAGGTGTCGGCCGTGTAGACCGTGGCGTTGCCGGCGCGGTTGACCGAGCCGCTGGCGCGCGCGCCGTCGCGGTTGCCGAGTTCCCAGTAGAAAGGGGCCACCGCGGTGCACAGCGCGTGGTTGTTGGCGGTGGTGGTGGCCGCGGCGATGCGCTGCGCTTCGGTGGGGCCCGAAGAGGGTGGGGGCGAAGGCGCCGGTGCGGGGTCGGTGGCACCGCCCCCGCCGCCGCAGGCGCTCAAGCCCACACACAACAAGGCCAGCGTGGCCGAGGTGGTGCTGATGACAAAGCCGGTTTTCATGGCGTGTGCTCCCTGGCCCTGTTTGTAGGCCCGGCGCCTGACACGCAGCACATCGGCCGTGTAAAGCTGCGTAGCTGGCTGTAGCGCGATGTCAGGGCAGGATGGAGAGCACTGCCAGCCAGAACGAAGCCGTCAGCGCGAAGGCGGCGGTGGAGATGACGATGGCGGCCGTGGTCTCGGCCTGCAGCGTCTCGTAGCGCTGAGAGAAGATCAGCGCGTTGCTGCCCGTGGGCAGCGCCGCCATCATCACCACCACGCCCAGCGGCAGCCCGGTGAGGCCGAAGCCCCAGCGCGCCACCACCAGCACCACGGCCGGCACCAGCAGCAGCTTCACCGCGCTCAGGCCTAAAGCGCCTTTCCACAGGCCGCGCACGCCGTAGGCCGCCAGCGTCACGCCGATCAGCACCAGGCACATCGGCACCACGGCCGCGCCCAGGGTGAGCAGGCTTTCGTCGACGATGGGGTGCAGGCCCAGGCCCGTGAGGTTCCAGGCCATGCCCGCCAGCACCGGCAGCACCACGGGGTGGATGACGGTGTTGCGCGCGGTCTGCGCCAGCGTACGCGCCAGGCCACGCAGGCCGCCCGGGGCCGCCTGGCCCTGGGCCGCGGCGGCGCGCGAGAGGTCGAGTTCCACCAGCGCTGTCAGCAGCGTCAGCAGCACCAGCGCGTGCAGGCTCACCAGCGCGATGTGGATGGCCAGCCCGGCCTCGCCGAACACAGCCGCCGCAAACGGCACGCCCACCTGCAGCGAATTGCCGAAGGAGGCGGTGATGGCGCGCGTGGCGGGCGCAGCAGCGCCGTGCCGGGCCGCCGCACGCCGCTGGCTCAGGTAGACGAACAGCAGCACCCCCACCAGAGGCACGAAAAACGCCACCAGCGTGGCCCAGGGCATGTGCGCCAGGTCCAGCCGCGCCGTGGTGCGGAACAGCAGCGCCGGCACGAAGAGGTAGAAGACCAGGTTGCCCAGCACGCGGGCCGGGTCGCCCTCTTCGGGCTTGCCCAGCCAGCGCTGGCGCGCCGCCAGCCAGCCCAGCCCCACCGTGAAGAACATGGCCATCAGCTTGGCCAGCACGGTGGCGGTCATCGCGCCGCGGCCCGGCGGCCGCCGGGGTTCAAGCCGCGGCCTTCTTGGCGGCCACTTTCTTCGCTGCCGCGCCCTTGGCCGGAGCCTTGGCCGCGCGCGGTTCGAACTCGAAGCCGACCTTGCCTTCCTTCGCGTCCCAGGCCAGGAAAGCCTTGAACTTGCGCTTGGTCTTGTTGCTGACGAAGTTCTCCAGCAGGCTGGTCTTGCCCGTGCTCAGCAGCTTTTCCACTTCTTCATGCGGCACCGGCTGCTGCAGGATGATCTTGCCGGTCTTGAAATCGCAGGTGACGGGCGCGCCCACGCTGTTTTCGCAGACGTAGTTCGTGCCGTGCTCGAAGACCTTGCCCTTGCACTTGGGGCAGTGGCCCAGGCTCTGCTGGGCCGAGAAGTCGACCGGCTCGCCATCGCCTTCGGCCTGCTTGGCGTCGTCGCCGAAGTCGAATTCGAGTTTCCAGTTCTTGATCTCGTCGTCGAAGGCCAGCTTGATCTCGGCCGTGAAAGGCCAGCCCGCCTTGCTGCGGAAGCCTTCGAGCGGGCCGATCTTCTTGTCGCGCACCAGGGCCTCGGCCTCGGCCGTCTCGAAGGCGCGGCCGGCCGGGATCTTGGTGATGGAGAAGCCGCAGCCTTCTTCCATGCCGGCCGCGCCGGTGCACGCGAAGCGGCGGTAATTCTCTTTCACCACGCCGCCGCAGTTGGGGCAGGGCGTGGCCAGCGTGGCGTAGTCGCCGGGGATGGTGTCGCGGTCGTACTCCTTGGCCTTCTTGACGATGCGCTCGGCCATCTTCGCGATCTCGCCCATGAAGGCGTCGCGGCTCAGGCGGCCGTGCTCCATCTCGCTGAGCTGGTACTCCCAGTTGCCGGTGAGGTCGGGGCGCGTCAGGTCTTCGATCGCCAGGCCGCGCAGCAGCGTCATCAGCTGGAAGGCCTTGGCCGTGGGCACGAGCTCGCGGCCGTCGCGCAGCATGTACTTCTCGGCGATCAGGCCTTCGATGGTCTGCGCGCGCGTGGCTGGCGTGCCCAGGCCCTTTTCCTTCATCGCGTCGCGCAGCTCTTCGTCTTCGATGAGCTTGCCGGCGCCTTCCATCGCGCTCAGCAGCGTGGCTTCGGTGTAGCGCGCCGGGGGCTTGGTCTTCAGCGCGGTGACGGCCACGTCTTCCACGCGCACCTGCTCGTCTTTCGCCACGGCCACGAGGTTGGCATCGTCGTCCTGCGCTTCCTTGCCGTAGACGGCCAGCCAGCCGGCGTTCACCAGCACCTTGCCGTTGGTCTGGAAGACGTAGTCCTGGCCGCCGTGCTGCACCGTGCTGTGGCGCGTGGTGACCATGAACTCGGCGCTCGGGTAGAACACCGCGAGGAAACGCTTGACCACCAGGTCGTAGAGCTTGGCCTCGATGTCGGTGAGGCTCTTGGGCGCCTGCAGCGTGGGGATGATGGCGAAGTGGTCCGACACCTTGGTGTTGTCGAACACGCGCTTGGTGGGCTTCACGTAGCCCTCGTTGAGGCCCTTGCGCGCGTGCATGCTCAGCTCGCGCAGCGGGCCCGGCAGCTCTTCGTCGGCCAGCATCATGAATGTCTGCTTCACGGTGGGCAGGTAGTCCTCGGGCAGCGCGCGGCTGTCGGTACGCGGGTAGGTCAGCACCTTGTGCTTCTCGTACAGCGCCTGCGCCAGGCTCAGCGTGGTCTTGGCGCTGAAGCCGAAGCGGCTGTTGGCCTCACGCTGCAAGGTGGTCAGGTCGTAGAGCAGCGGGCTGGCCTGCGTGCTGGGCTTGGCCTCGTCCACCACGCGCGCGGGCTGGTTGCGCACCGCGGCGGCAATGGCCTCGGCATCGGTCGCGTTCCACAGGCGGTCGGCGCGGGCCTCGGCGTCGTTGGCGTCCTTCTTCCACTTGGTGTCGAACCACTTGCCTTCGTACTGGCCGGCCACGGCGTCGAAGGTGGCCTTCACCTCCCAGTAGGGGCGGCTCACGTGCTTGCGGATCTTCTCTTCACGCTCCACCACGATGGACAGCGTGGGCGTCTGCACGCGGCCCACGGTGGTGAGGAAGAAGCCGCCGTCGCGGCTGTTGAAGGCGGTCATCGCGCGGGTGCCGTTGATGCCCACCAGCCAGTCGGCTTCACTGCGGCTGCGCGCGGCGTCGGCCAGGCCCTGCATCTGCGTTTCGCTGCGCAGCTTCTGGAAGCCGTCGCGGATGGCCTGCGGCGTCATGCTCTGCAGCCACAGGCGCTGGATCGGCTTGATGGTCGGCTTCTTCTCGCTGTTCTGCGCGTACTGAACGATCAGCCGGAAGATCAGCTCGCCCTCGCGGCCCGCGTCGCAGGCGTTGATCAACGCCGTCACGTCCTTGCGCTTGACGAGCTTCACCACCGCGCTCAGCCGCGCCTTGGCCTTGTCGATGGGCGCCAGGTCGAAGTGCGGCGGCACCACGGGCAGGTTGGCAAAACTCCACTTGCCGCGCTTGACGTCGTACTCCTCCGGCGCCTTGATCTCCACCAGGTGGCCCACGGCGCTGGTGACGACGTAGGTGTCGCTTTCGAAGTGGTCGGCGTGCTTCTCGAACTTGCCCGCCACGGGGGTGAGCGCGCGCACGATGTCCTGCGCCACGCTGGGCTTCTCGGCAATGATGATGGTCTTGCTCATGGTTCCTTGGAAGTCGTTCACTGCCTTGGCGGCGGTGCAGGCGGGCCCCGCCAAGGGCTGCCTACAATCCGCCGATCTCGCGCGCACGCACGCGCGCTCGTACGAATTCAATATACGGAATGAAGATGACCCCGCAAGCGGCACCGGCGCGCCAGGCAGCCGCCACCGACCCAGGTGTGACCGGGCGCCGCATCCAGGTGCGCAAGAGCGGCGTGCACGGCAAGGGCGTCTTCGCGCTGCAACCCATCGCCAAGGGCGAGCGCATCATCGAATACAAGGGCGAGATCATCGGATGGCCCGAGGCCCTGCGCCGCCACCCGCACGATCCGAGCGACCCCAACCACACCTTCTATTTCAGCCTGGACGACGGCAGCCACGTCATCGACGCCAAGGTGGGCGGCAACGCGGCGCGCTGGATCAACCACGCCTGCGAACCCAACTGCCAGGCCGAAGAGCTGGAAGGCCGCGTCTTCATCAAGGCGCTGCGCAAGCTCAAGGCCGGCGAAGAGCTGTTCTACGACTACGGCCTGGTCATCGACGAGCGCTACACGCCCAAGCTGAAGAAGGAATACGAATGCCGCTGCGGCAGCCCGCGCTGCCGCCGCACCATGCTGGCCCCCAAGCGCTGAAGGCGGCTGCGCCATGCCCAACAGCCAAACGCAGTGGGGCGCCGAGGCGCTGTGGCAGCAGCTCGAGCCGCTGCTGCCGGGCCTGAGCGTGGAGGTGCTGGCGCGCGCCGAGAGCACCAACACGATGCTGCTCGACCGCGCCCGGGCCTGGGCCGGCGCGCCCGATGGGGCCGTCACCCGGCCCGGTGAACTCGACAGCCGACGTGGCGACCTCGAACGCCCCACGCCACTGGGCCGGCGCGGCGCCGACATCCAGCCCTGCCTGCTGGTGGCCGAGCAGCAGACGCGCGGCCGCGGCCGCCTGGGGCGCGACTGGGTCTCCAGCGCCGGCGCTTCGCTGACCTTCAGCCTGGCGCTGCCGCTGGCGCCGGCCGATTGGTCGGGCCTCTCGCTCGCCGTGGGCCTGGCGCTGGTGGAGGCACTCGACCCGCTGCCCGCCGGGGCCGAGGCATCGCCGCGCCTGATGCTGAAGTGGCCCAACGACCTGTGGCTGGCCGAGCTGCCGGCCCAACCCGGCAGCAGCGGCGCACTCGGCCGCAAGCTCGGCGGCATCCTGATCGAGACCGTCAACGTCGGCCACCGCCGCCTGTGCGTGGTGGGCGTGGGCTTGAACGTGCGGCCGCAGGCCGTGCCCGAACTGCCCTACGGCTACGCCTGCCTGGCCGAACTGCAGCCCGAGGCCAGTGCACCCGCGGCGCTGGCGGCGGTGGCCTTGCCTTTGGTGCGCGCGCTGCTGCGCTTCGAGGCCGAGGGTTTTGCGCCGCTGCGGGCGGCCTATGCGCGGCGCGATCTGTTGGTCGGTCAGCCCGTCACCACCACCCTGGCCGCCGTGCCCGAGGGCGTGGCCGAGGGCGTCGATGAGCGCGGCGCGCTGCGCGTGCGCAGCGGTGACGTGCACAGCCTGGTGAGCGGCGAGGTCAGCGTGCGCCTGCAGGGTGGGGCGGCCTGATGCTGCGCGCCTTGCTGGGCCTGCTGGTGCTGGCCAACCTGGGCTTCTTCGCCTGGAGCCGTGGCTGGCTGGCCCCGGGCATCGCACCGCCAAACCAGGGGCAGCACGAGCCGCAGCGCCTGCAGGCGCAGGTGAAGCCCGAGCTCGTGGCCGTGCTGCCGCCGAAGGACGCCAGCGCCGCCGTGGTGGCGGCGCGCGCCGCCGCGGCGGTGTGCGTGGAGACCGGGCCCCTGGCTGAATCAGAGCTCGTCACGGCCGAGGCCGAACTGGTGGCCGCGCAGGCCCCCGCCGGCAGCTGGACGCGCGAGCCCGCGCCGCTGCCGCCACTGTGGCTGGTCTACGCCGGCCGCTGGCCCGAGCCCGCGGCGCGCCGCGCGCGCGAGGCCGATCTGCGCAAGCTCGGCCTCGAGCCCGAGGTGCTGACAGCGCCGGCCGACCTGGCGCCGGGCCTCGTGATCTCGCGCCACGCCAGCAAGGCCGATGCCGATGCGGCGCTGGAGAAACTCACCAGTGGCACGCCGCCGCTGCGCGGCTCGCGCGTGGCGCAACTGCCGCTGCCGGCGGCCAGCACCGTGCTGCGCCTGGCCCGTGCCGATGCCGACCTGCAGGCCCGCCTGCGGCTGCGGCCTGGGGAAGCGCTGGGCGGGGGCTTCAGGCCTTGCGCGGGCGCGCCGGTCGTGGCGTCGGCGTCGGCGCCGAAGCCCTGAACAGCGCGGCCACGGCCAGCGCCAGCGCGGCCAGCCAGGCCAGCGACATCGAACCGCCGCCACCGCCGCCGCCGCCAGCGGCCGGTGCTGTGGGCGGGGTGACGACGGGAGCCGCCGCCACCGCCACGGTCTGCGTGGTGTTCGCGCTGGCGCCGGTGCTGTCGGTCACGGTCAGACGCACCGTGAAGCTGCCCGCAGCGCTGGGCGTGAGCGTGGCGGTGGCGGCGTTGGTGGCGCTGCTGAAGGCGGTGACGATGCCGCCGCCGTCGGTGATCTCCCACAGGTAGGTGCTCAAGCTCGCACTGCCCGAGGCCGAGCTGCCGCTGCCCGAAAGCGTGACGGCGCTGCCCGCGGTGGGCGCTGCGGTGCTGACGGTGATGGCCGCCTGCGGCCCCGCGATGGCGGCCACCGCGCGGCCGGCGTCCAGCATGCCGGCGCCGCAAGTGGAGGTTGTGCAATAGCACTGGAGGTCCAGACCGTAGTTGGTTGGATCCGTTGTCTGGTTGAATCGATTTGGTTCATCGCAGCGGCGCACCGCTAGGAATGGGACGATGCTGTTGTCGCCTCCAGTCGTAGGGAATGGGCGAGCCGTCGCCTTCAGGGTAGCTAACGCCTGATCCGGGGTTAGCGTGAGCCGCTCAGAGACCATCAATGCAGCAGTGGCGGCCACGAGCGGTGCAGCGAAGCTTGTGCCGACAGTGATGTTGTAGCTGTCGGTCCAACCTGACCTGTCAGGACCTTGGAAGCCCGTGTTGGTGGCAGCCAGGATCGGATAAACGCAGGCTGCTCCGGAGCTGACATTTATGCAGTTGCCAGCAGGCGCTGCAATGCTGATTTGTGAGCCCAAATCAGAGAAGCCGACCTTGGTGCCAGCATGGCGGAGGCCTGCAACTGCGATAACGCCCGTGCAGTTGGCTGGCGATCCAACTGGGCCCCCTGCGCTGTTGCCCGCTGCCGCGACGACGATCGTTCCGCGCGCCCGAACTTGGTCTACCGCGTCTTGATAGTCACGGCTGCAAGTCGCACTACTGCCGCCCAGGCTGAGGTTCAGCACCTTGGCCGGGTTGGGGTTGTCGGGCACGCCCGGCACCGAGATGCCGGCGGCCCAGCGCATGGCGGCCTGGATGTCGGCGCTGTCGCCGAAACACTTGCCCAGCACGCGCACCGGCAGCACGCGCACACCCGGGGCGGCGCCGGCCATGCCGTTGTTGTCGTCGGTGGCCGCGCCGATGAGGCTGGCCGTGCTGGTGCCGTGCCAGCTGCTGTCAGAGGCCGTACAGCCGCTGAAGGTGGTGGTGCGGCTTTCGGCCGAGGTCAGCCAGTCGCCCGGGTCGCTGGGGTCGCTGTCACGGCCGCCGCCGTCGTTGGCCACCGTGGTGTTGCTGACGAAGTCGTAGCCCGGCAGCAGGCGGCCGGCCAGATCGGGGTGCTCGGACCGCACGCCGGTGTCGAGCACGGCCACCACCACGCTGCTGTTGCCGCGCGTACGGGCCCAGGCGGTTTCGATGTCGATGGACGACACCGGCCCCAGTGCCAGCGTGGCCGCCGGCGCGCGCAGGTACCACTGGCCGCTGGCCGGGCCGTCCTGCATGCTGCTGCCGTTGCTGCGCCGTTCGGTGGCGCTGGCGGCGTACAGCGGGTCGTTCGGCGCGGCGGTGCGGCGCATGCGCTGGTTGGGTTCGGCGAACTCCACATCCGGGTCGGCAGCCAGTTGCGCCGCCAGCTCGGCAGCGGTGATGCCGCTGGCGCGCAGCACCTGGATGTTGGCGCCCACGGCCGGCCCGGCCTGCAGCGTGCGGCCCAGGCGCGCGCCCATCACGTTGGCGCGCTCGGTCAGCACGTTGCGCACGGTGCTCGCCTCGGCGCGGGATGACAGCGCGTACTGGCGTGTGAGGTCGGCCGTCGCCTTGAACTTCACGATGACCTCGCCTTCCACCGGCGGCAGCGGCGTGCGGGCGCCGGCGGGTAGCGGGCGGTCAGCGCCGGCCGGCAGGGCGAAAGCGGCGCCCGCCGCGATCAGCAGCCACGAGCCGGCGCGGCGCGCCGGGGCCAGAGAGAAGGGCATCTGCAGCATGCGGCCAGTTTAGGCCGGCGCCCATGGGCCCATGTGTCCGCTGCCGCACCTTCGGTAAGCAAGCGCAAGCCCCGGCACGCTGGGCGGGTGCCGGGCGTGACATTTGCCCAACGACACAACCCGCATCCCCGGCTTGACGGCCCCCGAGCTCAGGGGGTGTGGCGCCGTTGCGCTTGTGCCGCCGCGCTGCGTCGTGAGAATGGGGCCCTTCGCTGGCATGTGCCGGCAGCTTCGGGCCCGGGAGGGCCCGCCAGGAGACCCCCCTTGAAACACCACCTGCTTGCCGCCGCCTGCCTGGCGGCCCTCGCCCCGCTGTCTGCCACTGCCCAAAGCGACGGCCACGTGCACACGCCGCTGTGCAACCACCAGTGGTCCGACCACCAGGGTGCCCTGAGTTTCGCCACGCCCTTGGCCGCGCCAGCGCCGGGCCGCACCGGCATGACCTTCATCCTGAACGACCTCGGCGGCGTCGGCGCCGGCACGGCCGCGCGTGCCGGCTTCGAGGCGGCCGCCGCCCTGTGGTCCAGCGTGCTGCTCGACCCCATCACCATCCGTCTCGACGTGCAGTTCTCGGCGCTGGGCCCGGGCATCCTGGGCTCCACCGGCTCCACCACCAACACCGTCGGCTACACCGCGCTGCGCGGCTTGCTCGCCGCCGACGCCACCTCGGCCGCTGACGCCTCGGCCGTGGCGACGCTGCAACTCGGCCCGCTGGGCTTCGTTTCGAACGAGCCGCTGACGACAGGCCCGATCGATTCGCGTGTTCGTGTGTTCGACGACAACAACACCGTCGACAACAACAACATCGCGGTCAACACCGCGCAGGTCAAGGCCCTGGGCCTGGTGCCCACCTACGCCGCGACCAACACCACGCAGCGTGATGGCTCGGTGTCGTTCAGCACCGCCTTCAACTGGGACTTCGACCGCTCCGATGGCCTCACGCCCGGTTTCTTCGACTTCGTCGGCGTGGCCGCCCATGAGATCGGCCACGCACTGGGCTTCCGCTCGGGCGTCGACCTCGCCGACATCAACGCGCTGCCCGGCGCGCAAGGCCCGAACGGCGTGCGCGGCCTCAACGGCATCGCCTGGGGCACCGTGAACGACCTGTTCCGCTATGGCAGCTTCGCCGGCGCGCAGACGCTCGATTGGTCGATCGGCGGCACGCCCTGCCTGTCGATCGACGCGGGTGCTTCCTGCGTCGGCCTGCTTTCGACCGGCCGCGTCAACGGCGACGGCCGCCAGGCCAGCCACTGGAAGGACGATTCGCTGATCGGCGGCGCGCCGCTGGGCATCATGGACCCGACCGTGGGCTCGGCCAGCAGCAACACACCCACGCTCGTGGTCACCGCGCTGGACCTGACCGCCTTCGACGTGATGGGCTACAACGTCACCGCCATCCCCGAGCCCTCGACCTGGCTGATGATGTTTGGCGGCCTGGCCGCCGTGGGTGCCGTGGCGCGCCGCCGCCGCCAGAGCGAAGCCGCCGCGGCCTGAAGCCCGCTGCAAGGCCAGCGCCTGCGGGCGCCGGCCGCTGATGAAAAAGGCCCGCTGCTGCGGGCCTTTTCCTTGGGCGCTGTGGAGGCCGCGCTCAGCGGGCCATCACCTGCACCATCTCGAGCACCTTGTTCGAGTAGCCCCACTCGTTGTCGTACCAGGCCACGACCTTGATGAAGGTCTTGTCCAGCGCGATGCCGGCGTCGGCGTCGAAGACGCTGGTCATGGGCTCTCCGCGGAAATCGGTCGAGACGACCTTGTCTTCGGTGTAGCCGAGCACACCCTTCATCGGGCCGGCGGCGGCGGCCTTCATGGCGTTGCAGACGTCTTCCCAGCTGGCTTCCTTCACCAGCTCGGCGGTCAGGTCGACGACGCTCACGTCACTGGTGGGCACGCGGAAGCTCATGCCGGTGAGCTTCTTGTTCAGCTCGGGGATCACCACACCGACGGCCTTGGCCGCGCCGGTGCTGCTGGGGATGATGTTCTCCAGGATGCCGCGGCCGCCGCGCCAATCCTTGTTGCTCGGGCCGTCCACGGTCTTCTGCGTGGCGGTGGCGGCGTGCACGGTGGTCATCAGGCCGCGCTTGATGCCGAAGCTGTCGTTCAGCACCTTGGCCACGGGGGCCAGGCAGTTGGTGGTGCAGCTGGCGTTGCTGATGATGGTCTGGCCGGCGTAGCTGTCGTGGTTGACGCCGTAGACGAACATCGGCGTGTCGTCCTTGCTGGGCGCGCTCTGGATGACCTTCTTGGCGCCGGCGTCGATGTGCTTCTGGCAGGTGTCCTTCGTCAGGAAGAGGCCGGTGGCTTCGACCACGATGTCGGCGCCGACCTCACCCCAGGCCAGCGTGGCGGGGTCTTTGGCGGCGGTCAGGCGGATGCGCTTGCCGTTGACGATGAGCGTGTTGCCGTCCACCGCCACTTCGCCCTTGAAGCGGCCGTGCACGCTGTCGTACTTCAGCATGTAGGCCAGGTAGTCGGGCTCGAGCAGGTCGTTGATGCCGACGATCTCGATGTTGGGGAAGTTCTGCACGGCGGCACGGAACACCATGCGCCCGATGCGGCCGAAGCCGTTGATGCCGATCTTGATGGTCATGTCTACTCCAAGGGGTTGTTGATCAGGGAAAGCGGCTCGGCGGCAGCTCAGCCGTCGCTCGGTTTGAGTTCGAAGCGCCCGCAAGGCACCTGGAGGCGGGCGGTGTCGGCGTACACCGCACTGAGGCTGGAGCCCACCAACGTGAGTTCGCTGTCGGCCAGGGCGTCGAGCAGCGGGCGCCGGCTGGGGAGTGTGGGGCCGGGTTCGTCGACCCAGACACCGTTGCGCCGCAAGGGTTGCAGGTAAAAGTACCGGATGTGGAACGGACAACCCATGGTGGAGGTGTCCAGCACCACCGTCTGTGGGGTGCGCGTGCGCGCGTGCGCGCGTGCTGCAGCAGCTCTTCGAAACCCAGGCCCGGCCTGAAGCCGAATTTGCTGCCTTCGATCTTGAAGACGTACAGCTGCTGCAGGCGAAAGGCCGCACCGTCATGGCATGGCAAGCGCAGCTTGCGAACATGGTCGTCGACGAAAAACTGGAACTCTCGCGCGGCCGGCCGGTGGAGCAGTTCGACCTCGGGCGGCTGGTCGGCTGCCGTGAAACGCAGGCGCGCCACCACGCGCCCCTGGGCGCCCCGCCGGCGCAGTGCGTCGGGGTATTCGAGTTGCTTCACGCCCTCGGTGTGGTGCAGGCACGCCATGAGGCGCTTCGTCCGCTGGGCTTCGCTCTCGCTGGCGGCAGACGCGGCGGCTGTTGCGCCGGGAAGCGCCATGGGGGGTTCGGCAGCACGCAGCGCGCCGCTGGCGCTGGCAGCGCACAGCAGCAGAAGCAGCCGACGGCGCACCGTGTGCTTCCTTGTGCCGACTCAGCGCCCCACCACCTGCCGCACCACCGCCACCACGTTCTCGGCGGTGAGCTTGAAGTGCTTGAACAGCGCCGGCGCCGGTGCGCTTTCGCCGTAGGTGTCGATGCCCACCACGGCCGCGCAGCCGTACTTCCACCAGCCGTCGGTGACACCGGCTTCCACCGCGATGCGCGGCACGCCGGCCGGCAGCACGCTGGCCTTGTACTTCACGCTCTGGCGGTCGAAGACGTTGGTGCTGGGCACGCTCACAACGCGCACCGCGATCTTCAGCTTGGCCAGTTCGGCCTGCGCGTGGAGCGCCAGGCTCACTTCGCTGCCGGTGGCGATGATCACGGCCTGGGCCTTCTTCTTCAGGCCCACCTCGGCCGGCTCGGCCAGCACGTAGGCGCCCTTGGCGATGTCGTCCACCGCAGCCTTGGGCAGGTAGGGCAGGTTCTGGCGGCTGAGCAGCAGCGCGCTCGGCCGCGTGATGTTGCCCAGCGCCATGGTCCAGGCCACCACGGTTTCGGTGGTGTCTGCTGGGCGCCAGACGTCCAGGTTCGGGATCAAGCGCAGGCTGGCGGCGTGTTCCACGCTCTGGTGCGTGGGGCCGTCTTCACCAAGGCCGATGCTGTCGTGCGTGAAGACGTGGATCACGCGCTTCTTCATCAGCGCGGCCATGCGGATGGCGTTGCGGCTGTAGTCGCTGAAGGTCAGGAAGGTGCCGCCGTAGGGGATGTAGCCGCCGTGCAGCGCCACGCCGTTCATGATGGCGGCCATGCCGAACTCGCGCACGCCGTAGTTGATGTGGCGGCCCCCGTTGGGCGCGCCATCTTCGGCGCCGAAACGCAGCGCCGGCGTGTGGCTGGTGTTGGTGAGGTTGCTGCCGGTGAGGTCGGCACTGCCGCCCAGCATCTCGGGCAGCGCGGCGGTGAAGGCCTCCAGCGCGAGCTGGCTGGCCTTGCGGCTGGCCACGGTCTCGGCCTTGGTATGCGCGGCGATCACGGCGTCCACCGCGGTCTGCGCGAAGTTCTCGGGCAGGCGGCCTTCCATGCGGCGCACGAACTCGGCGGCCAGCGCGGGGTGGGCGGCGCGGTAGGCGGCGAAGGTTTCGGCCCAGCGCTCTTGCGCGGCGGCGCCCGCAGCGCGGGCGTCCCACGCGGTGTAGGCCGCCTCGGGGATGACGAAGGGCTCGTGCGTCCAGCCCAGCGCCTCGCGCGTGAGCTTCACTTCCTCGGTGCCCAGCGACTCGCCGTGCACCTTGGACGTGCCCGCGCGGTTGGGGCTGCCCTTGCCGATGGTGGTCTTGCAGATCACCAGCGTGGGCTTGGTGGCCGAGGCGGTGGCGGCATGCAGCGCCGCGCCCACGGTGTCGACGTCATGGCCGTCCACGGGGCCGATGACGTTCCAGCCGTAGCTCTCGAAACGCTGCGCCACGTTGTCCACGTACCAGGGCTGCACCTGGCCGTCGATGCTGATGCCGTTGTCGTCGTACAGCGCCACCAGCTTGTTCAGCTGCCAGGCGCCGGCCAGCGCGCAGGCTTCGTGGCTGATGCCTTCCATCAGGCAGCCGTCGCCCATGAAGACCCAGGTGCGGTGGTTCACCACCGCGTGGCCGGGGCGGTTGAACTCCTGCGCCATCAGCTTTTCGGCCAGCGCCATGCCCACGGCATTGGCCAGGCCCTGGCCCAGCGGGCCGGTGGTGGTTTCCACGCCGGGGGTGATGTCCACCTCGGGGTGGCCGGGCGTCTTGCTGTGCAGCTGGCGGAAGTTGCGCAGCTCGCTCATCGGCAGGTCGTAGCC
The DNA here is from genome assembly GCA_051861265.1 of Rubrivivax sp. GTDB lineage: Bacteria > Pseudomonadota > Gammaproteobacteria > Burkholderiales > Burkholderiaceae_C > Rubrivivax. The sequence goes on along the minus strand of JBHYDA010000002.1, from coordinate 2,776 downwards.
GGTCAGGTGCAGCAGCGCGTAGATCAGCATGCTGCCGTGGCCGTTGCTGAGCACGAAACGGTCACGGTCGGCCCAGTGCGGATCGGCCGGGTTGTGGCGCAGCGCGCCACCCCACAGCGCCACGGCCATCTCGGCCATGCCCATGGGGGCGCCGGGGTGGCCGGAGTGGGCTTGCTGCACCGCGTCCATGGCCAGGGCGCGGATGGCGTTGGCCATCAAGGAGGTGTCGGAGGCGGAAGCAGGCATGGCGGCGGCGCGCAAGGCGGTGGGGTCGAAGTAAGCCATGATTCTAGGAGGCCCGTTCGCCACCAATAATGCGGGCCTGCTTCCCCGATGCGGTTGGTCTGAACGCGTGTCCCCGTCTTCCCGCTTGAATTTCCAGCGCCTGCTGTGGGCCACGGCCGCGCTGCTGTTCGCCGACATGGTGGTGGTGGCCCTGCTTGCCGCGGGGGCCGTGTCCAGCGCGCCCCTGCAGGGCCTGCTGCGCGGCGCCATGGTGCTCAACGCCGGCGTGGCGCTGCTGATGCTGTTGCTTCTGCTGCTGCAGTGGCGAAGGGGCCAGGCCGAGGCTGACGCGGCGCGGGCCGAACAGACCCGCCAGCGCGAGGTGCTCGATGCGCTGCAGGCCGCCGTGGTGCTGTGGGACGCCGACGACCGCCTCGTGCTGGCCAACGGCGATTTCCTGAAGGTGTACGGCGCCGTGGCGCAGCACATCCGGCCCGGCGTGCGTTTCGAGGACGCACTGCGCGCCGCGGTGGCCGCAGACCTGATGCCCGAGGCCTCGGCCGGGCCCGAGGCCTGGATCCAGCAGCGGCTGGCCCAGCGCCGCCAGCCCCAGCCGCAAGCGCCGATCCTGCGTGCGCTGCCCGATGGCCAATGGCGCCGCATCGCCGAACAGCGGCTGAGCGACGGCAGCCTGCTCGCGCACAGCGTCGACGTCACCGAGCTCGTCAACGTGCGCACCGAGCTGGCCCTGGCGCGGCAGGCCGCCGAGCAGGCGCGGCAGCGGCTGTCCGACGCGGTGGACGCGCTGCCCGTGGGCTTCGAGCTCTACGACGCCGACGACCGGCTCGTGATGGTGAACGCCGCCGCCACGTCGATGTACCCGCAGCTCGGCGATCTTGCCGACCAGCACCCCTTGTTCGCCGATGTCGTGCGCATCAACCACGCACGCGGCGGGCTGCCCGAGATCGCCGACGAGGCCGCGCTGGAGGCCTTCATCGCCCGCCGCACCCGCGAGCGCCGCCACCCCGGCCCGCCGCACGTGATGCAGGTGGCGCGCGGCCAATGGGTGCGTGCGCACGAACGCCGCACGCGCGATGGCGGCATCGTCGGCGTGCGCGTCGACGTCACCGAGGCCTTCACTGGGCGCGCCGCCGCCGAGCAAGCCACGCAGCGCCTGCAGGATGCCATCGACGCGCTGCCCGAAGCCTTCGCGCTCTTCGATGCCGAAGACCGCCTGGTGGCCTTCAACGAGCGCTACCGCCAGATCTACGACAGCAGTGAACGCTTCGTGCGCCAGGGCATCACCTTCGAGGAGGTGCTGCGCCACGGCCTTCGCACCGGGCTGTACCCGCAGGCCGAGGGCCGCCCCGAGGCCTGGCTCGCCGAGCGCATGGCCACGCACCGCAACCCCAGCGGGCCTGTGCTGCAGGCCCTGGCCGGCAACCGTTGGGTGCGGGTGGACGAACGCCGCACGCGCGACGGCGGCGTGGCCGGTGTGCGCAGCGACGTCACCGAGCTCGTGCACCGCGAGCAGGCCCTGACGGCGCTGAATGCGCAGCTCGATGCGCTGAACGCCCAGCTGGCCCACCTGTCGGAAACCGACGAACTCACCGGCCTGGCCAACCGCCGCCAGTTCGACCGCCGCCTGGCCGACGAGTGCGCGCGCGCGCGCCGCCACGGCACGCCGATCGCGCTGCTCCTGCTGGATATCGACCACTTCAAACGCTACAACGACCTGCACGGCCACCCTGCCGGCGATGCTTGCCTGCGCCAAGTGGCCAACGCGCTGCGGGGCACGGCGCGGCGGGGCGGTGACCTGGTGGCCCGCATCGGTGGTGAGGAGTTCGCCATCCTGTTGCCGCACCACAGCGCCGCAGAGGCGCGCGCGCAGGCCGAGAGCTGCACCGCAGCGCTGGCCGCGATGGCGCTGCCGCACGGCAATTCGCCCGTGTCTGCCCTGGTGACGCTGAGCATCGGCGGCGTGCAGGTGGCGCAGCCGGCGCCCGAGCTGGAGGCGGCGATGCTGGTGCAGCGTGCCGACGAGGCGCTGTACGAGGCCAAACACGCGGGCCGCCAGTGCCTGGTGCTGCACACGCTCTAGCCGCCGATGCAAGGCCTGCACCTCACCGCCGACCTGCGCGGCTGCCCCCCCGCGCTGGCGCTGCTGCACGAGCCCGAGACGCTGCGCGCCTTGTGCCTGGGCGCGGTGGCCGCCGCCGGGCTGCAGGCCGTGGGCGAGCTCTTCCACCGCTTCCCGGCGCCCGGCGGCGTGACGGGCGTGGTGCTGCTGGCCGAATCGCACCTGGCGGTGCACACCTGGCCCGAACTGGGCGGCGTGACGCTGGACGTCTACGTCTGCAACCTGCACGGCGACAACAGCGCGCGCGCCGAAAGCCTGCTGGCCGCGCTGGAGCAGGCCTTCGGCGCCAGCAGCGCCGAGCGCCACCGCCTGCAGCGCGGTGGGCCGGCCGGGCCCTAGCCTGGATCTTTCACGAGTGACGAACTGGATGGCTCTTTCGAGCGTCTGAGGGACAAGTTGGTGCCCTGCTCG
>JBHYDA010000001.1:0-669392 GCA_051861265.1 Rubrivivax sp. | reverse complement strand
CTGTACGAGCGGCTGTACTGCGCTCGTGGAGAGGCCGAGAACCGCATCAAGGAGGCGCAGCTGGATCTGTTCGGTCGCCGTGCCAGCTGCCACCGCTACGCGGCCAACCAGATGCGCCTGCTGCTGGCGGCACTGGCCTATGCGCTGATGATCAACCTGCGGCGGCTGGCCTTGGTGGGTACAGAACTGCAGCAGGCCTGCACAGCCACGATCCGCACGCGGCTGCTGAAGATCGGCGCCGCGGTGCTGCGCAACACGCGGCGCGTGCGTCTGATGTTGGCCAGCCAGCATCCCCTACGCGAAGTGTTCGAAGTGGCCGCTGCGCGACTGGCCGCCGTCCCGTAGCCGCCCATCCAGTGCCTGGCCCGTGCGTTGACCCCAAAACGGCCCGCAACCCAAGCCGGGGTTGGGGTAATAGTGCCTGCCAGCCGCGCATTACGCGTTGCAGCTTGCGCAATGCCCTCTGGTCGCACCGAGCAGGGCACCAACTTGTCCCTCAGACGCTCGAAAGAGCCATCCAGTTCGTCACTCGTGAAAGATCCAGGCTAGGCCCAGCTGACGCGGCGGCCCGGCGGCCTCCGCGCCTGATGCCACCGGCCGCCCCCCTCGGCCGGCGGCGGCAGAACTTGAGCCCTGTCACAGAAAAATCAGAGATCGCTTGAGAAGCCTCAAGTGCGCGCCAGCGCACCCGATACCCAAGACATCCCGGGCCGGTGTGCGGCTCGTGAACCCAACCCTGACACCCCGACCAGGAGACCCCTCCATGAAGCGCATCTACGCCCTCGCTGCCGCCACCCTGCTGAGCGCCAGCTTCGCCGCCCACGCCAACGATCCCAAGGCGGCCATCGCCGCCCTTGACGCCCGCCTGGCCAAGATCGGCCCGGCCAAGGTGGAAGGCACCGACAAAGCCGGCGACAAGACCGTCGGCGCGCTGTTCTTCGGCCCGCGCAAGATCAACAACAACTACGACGTGGTCGACGAGATCAAGAAGAGCACCGGCGCCAGCGCGACCGTCTTCGTGAAGGAAGGTGACGAGTACGTCCGCGTCAGCACCAACGTGCTGACCCCCGAGGGCAAGCGCGGCGTGGGCACCACGCTGGCGCGCGCCAAGGCCTACGAGGCCATGAACAAGGGCGAGAAGTTCTGCGGCGAGGTGGACGTGCTCGGCACCAAGTTCGACGCCTGCTACCACCCCATCAAGGACGCCGGTGGCAAGACCATCGGTCTGACCTACGTCGGCTACAAGAAGTAATCGAAGCCGTGCAGGTCCGCCCCGGCACCGCCCAACCCAGAGGAGCAGTCCCATGAAAGCCCTGACCCGACTCTCGGCCTGGTTCGGCAGCATGCGCATCGGCGTGAGGCTGAGCCTGGCCTTTGCCACTGTTCTTGGCCTCACTGCGGTGCTGGGCGTGGGTTCGGTGGTGAACCTCGCCCGCGTGAACAACGCCTCCGACGAACTCGCCGAAAAATGGCTGCCCACCGTGGGCGCCCTGGGCAGCGCGCGTGCCGCCATGCTGGAGTACCGCGACTTCGAGATGAAGCATGCGCGGGCGGCCGACAGCAGCTACCGCGCCGAGTACGAAGACAAGCTCAAGGAAACGCTGGCCCGCGTCAACGAGCAACTGACCAAGTACGGCGAGTTGCCCGCCGGTGCTGACGAGAAGGCCCTGGCCGCCGGCATGACGAAGAAGTGGCAGGAGTACCTGGGATTCAGCCAAAAGGTGCAGGAGCTCGGCCGCCAGGACAAGGCCGACGATGCGAAAGACATCAGCGATGGCGCCGCCAAGATGGCCGCCGACGAGGCTTTGGCCGAGATCGACAAGCTGACGGCCTTCGGCTTCGAGCGTGGCAGCCATGCCGCCGATGGCGCCGATGCGGTCTACAAGCTCAGCCGCAACCTGAACATCGGGCTGGTCGCCCTGGCCCTGGCCGCCGGTGTGGGCCTGGGCCTGCTCATCACGCGCAGCCTGCTCAGGCAACTGGGCGGCGAGCCCGCCGTGGCCGCGGCCGTGGCCCGCGCCGTCGCCGAGGGCAACCTCAGCACCAACATCCCGCTGCGCCGCGGCGACACCACCAGCCTCATGGCCGGCCTGAAGCACATGCAGACGAGCCTGGCCAACGTGGTGCAGCAGGTGCGCAGCGGCAGCGAACGCGTGGCCGGCGCCAGCAACGAGATCGCACAAGGCAACGCCGACCTTTCTGCCCGCACCGAGCAGCAGGCCAGCGCGCTGCAGGAGACCTCGGCCTCCATGGAACAGCTGGGCAGCACGGTGCAGCAGAACGCCCAGAGTGCACGCCAGGCCGACGAGTTGGCCAACAACGCCAGTGTCGTGGCAAGCCGTGGTGGCGAGGCCGTCACGCGCGTGGTACAGACCATGCGCGGCATCAACGAAAGCAGCCGCAAGATCGCCGACATCATCGGCACCATCGACGGCATCGCCTTCCAGACCAACATCCTGGCCCTGAACGCCGCGGTGGAAGCCGCCCGTGCCGGCGAGCAGGGCCGCGGCTTCGCGGTGGTGGCCTCCGAGGTGCGCAGCCTCGCGCAGCGCAGTTCTGAGGCGGCCAAGGAAATCCGCAGCCTGATCGCGGCCAGCGTGGAACGTGTCGAGCAGGGCACCGCCCAGGTCGACGAGGCCGGCGCCACGATGACCGAGGTGGTGAACTCCATCACCCGTGTGACGGCCATCGTGCGCGAGATCAGCTCTGCCAGCCAGGAACAGAGCGCCGGCGTGGCACAGGTGGGCCAGGCCGTCACGCAGATGGACCAGACCACGCAGCGCAATGCCGCCCTGGTGGAGCAGAGCGCGGCAGCGGCCGAGAGCCTGCGCCAGGAAGCCCAGCAGCTCGTGGACGTGGTGGCGGCCTTCCGCCTGCAGCACACCTGACTGAACGAGCGGCGGGCGCCATGCCCGCCCCATGCCCACCCTCTGACGCGGCGGCAGGGGGCACCGGATAATCCCGGCGCATGAACCCCCTGCTCGCCCGCCTGCACCCGTACCCGTTCGAGCGCTGGCGCGAACTCACCGCCGACATCACGCCCAACCCGGCCTACCGGCCCATCAGCCTGGGCATCGGCGAACCCAAACACGCCACGCCCGCGCTCATCGAAGAAGCGCTGATGAAGGCGCTGCCCACGCTGAGCGCCTACCCCGCCACGCTGGGCGAGCCCGCGCTGCGCGAAGCCATCACCGGCTGGGTGCAGCGGCGCTACGGCGTGGCGCTGAACCCGGGCACGCAGGTGCTGCCCGTCAACGGCTCGCGCGAAGCGCTGTTCGCGCTGGCGCAGACGGTGCTGGACCCGGCCGAGCGTGACGCGCTGGTGGTCTGCCCCAACCCGTTCTATCAAATCTACGAAGGCGCGGCGCTGCTCGGCGGCGCGCAGACGCACTTCGTGCCCAGCGACCCGGCGCGCAATTTCGCGGCCGACTGGGGCGCGGTGAGCGAGGCCACCTGGGCGCGCACGCGGCTGCTCTACGTCTGCAGCCCGGGCAACCCCACCGGCGCGGTGATGCCGCTATCGGAATGGCAGACCTTGTTCGAGCTGAGCGACCGCCACGGCTTCGTGATCGCCAGCGACGAGTGTTACAGCGAGATTTACTTCCGCGACGAGCCGCCGCTGGGTGCCCTGCAGGCCGCGCAGGCGCTGGGGCGTGCCGACTTCAAGAACTTGATCGCGCTCACCAGCCTGTCCAAGCGCAGCAACGTGCCCGGCTTGCGTTCGGGTTTCGTGGCCGGTGACGCCCAGCTCATCAAGGCCTTCCTGCTCTACCGCACCTACCACGGCAGCGCCATGGGCGGCCTGGTGCAGCGCGCCAGCATCGCCGCCTGGAACGACGAGGCCCACGTGGTGGCCAACCGCGAGCTCTACCGCCGCAAGTTCGCGCAGGTCACGCCCGTGCTGGCACAGGTGCTCGACGTGCACCTGCCCGACGCCGCCTTCTACCTGTGGGCCGGCATTCCGGCTTTGCCAGGCGGCCCGGCAGGGCCGGGCGACGAGATCGCCTACGCCCGCGGCCTGCTCGCTCAATACAATGTGCAGGTCTTGCCGGGCAGCCTGCTGGCGCGCAGCGTGGCCGGCCACACCCCCCCGAATCCCGGCACGGGCCGCATCCGCATGGCCCTGGTTGCGCCGGTGGCCGAATGCCTGGAAGCCGCCGAACGCATCGTCCGCTACACCCGAGAAATCACTGAAAGCCCGCGATGAACCTCGCCCAACTGCAAGCCACCATCGACACCGCGTGGGAAGCCCGCGCCGAGATCAGCGCCCTGAACGCCCCTGAAGTGCGCGCAGCGGTGGAAGCCGTCATCGCCGAGCTCAACGGCGGGCGCCTGCGCGTGGCCGAGCAGCGTGGCGTGGGCGAGTGGCAGGTCAACCAGTGGCTGAAGAAGGCCGTGCTGCTGAGCTTCCGCCTGAACGACAACGCCGTGATGCGCGCCGGTGACCTGGGCTTCTTCGACAAGGTGAAGACCAAGTTCGCCCACCTCGATGAAGCGCAGATGCGCGAAGCCGGTGTGCGTGTGGTGCCGCCCGCGGTGGCGCGGCGTGGCAGCTTCATCGCCAAGGGCGCGGTGCTGATGCCCAGCTACGTGAACATCGGCGCCTACGTGGGCGAGAACACCATGGTCGACACCTGGGCCACCGTGGGCAGCTGCGCACAGATCGGCAAGAACGTGCACCTGAGCGGCGGCGTGGGCATCGGCGGCGTGCTCGAGCCCCTGCAGGCCAACCCCACCATCATCGAAGACAACTGCTTCGTCGGCGCACGCTCCGAGGTGGTGGAAGGCGTGATCGTCGAAGAGAACTCGGTGCTGGGCATGGGTGTGTACCTGGGCCAGAGCACGCCCATCTTCAACCGTGAAACCGGCGAGATCAGCTACGGCCGCGTGCCCAGCGGCAGCGTGGTGGTCAGCGGCAACCTGCCCAAGACCGCAGCCAACGGCCAACCCTACAGCATGTACGCCGCCATCATCGTGAAACGCGTGGACGCGCAGACGCGCAGCAAGACCAGCATCAACGAGTTGCTGCGCGCCTGATCCCCAGCGCCCTGCCCCTCCCTTCCAGTTGAGGACCGACCATGGCCAATAACCTCGAACGCGTCTTGCGCCTGATGGCGGAGAAAAACGCGTCCGACGTCTACATGTCGGCCAACACGCCCATCCTCATCAAGATCAACGGGCAGATCCTCCAGCTCTCCGACCAGATCCTCACCACGCACCAGACGCGCCAGCTGCTGGCCGAGATGCTGGCGCCGCAGCAGTTGGAAGAGCTGGACGACACGGGCGAGCTCAACGTCGGCATCAGCGTCTCGCGCGTGGGCAGCTTCCGTCTGTCGGCGTTCAAGCAACGCGGCAGCATCGCGGCCGTCATCCGCTGCATTCCCTTCGAGATCCCCTCGCTGGATTCGCTCGGCGTGCCGCCGCTGCTGGCCCAGCTGGTGACGGAAAAGCGCGGCCTGATCCTGATGGTGGGCGCCACCGGCACCGGCAAGAGCACCACGCTGGCCTCGATGCTGGAGTGGCGCAACCAGCAGATGACGGGGCACATCCTCACCATCGAAGACCCGATCGAATTCCTTTTCAGCAACAAGAAGAGCGTGATCAACCAGCGCGAGGTGGGCCGCGACACGCAGAGCCTGCAGATCGCGCTGAAGAACGCGCTGCGCCAGGCGCCCGACTGCATCCTCATCGGCGAAATCCGCGACCGCGAGACCATGAGCGCAGCGCTCAGCTACGCGCTCTCTGGCCACCTGGTGCTGGCCACGCTGCACGCGAACAACAGCTACCACGCGATGGGGCGCATCTTGTCGTTCTACACGCCGGAAGCACGGCCCACGCTGCTGTCTGACCTGTCCAGCGGCCTGCGCGCGGTGATCTCGCAGCGCCTCTTGCGCAGCAACAGCGGCGGCCGCGTGCCGGCGGTGGAAGTGCTGCTCAACACCAAGCTGGTGAGCGAGCTCATCGACAAGGGCGATCTCTCCGGCATCAAGGAAGCCGTGGAGAAGAGCCTGGCCGAAGGCTCGCAAACCTTCGAGGCCGACATCGCCCGCCTCATCAGCGAGGGCGTGGTCTCGCGCGACGAAGGCCTGGCCTACGCCGATTCGCCGACCAACCTGCTCTGGCGCCTGCAGAACGAGCAGGCCCCGGCCTCGCGCACCACGCCGAAGAAGGAAGAGCAGGAAGCGCCCACCTTCACCGAGTTCAGCATCGACGTGCGGCCTGAAGAGCCCCGGGCGAGCGCACAGCCGCCTTGGTCGGCCACCAAACGATGACGGGCACCGCCACGGCCGTGGGCGCCACGCTGCGCCTGACCGAGGCGCTGATCGCCTGCCGCTCCGTCACGCCCGCCGATGCCGGCTGCCGCGCGCTGCTGCTGCAGCACCTGCAGCCCGCCGGCTTTGTCTGCGAATCGCTGGACGCAGGCCCGACCGAAGCCCGCGTGGCCAACCTCTGGGCCGTGCATGACGCCGGTGTGCCCGGCCCGACGCTCGTCTTCGCCGGCCACACCGACGTGGTGCCCACCGGCCCGCTGGAGCGCTGGGCCACCGACCCCTTCGTGCCCACGCACCGCAGCGGCGAGGCCTACCCCAACGGCCCGCGCCTCTTCGGCCGTGGCGCCGCCGACATGAAGGCCGCCGTGGCGGCGATGACCGTGGCCGCCTGCGAGTTCGTCGCTGCGCACCCGCAGCACGCGGGCCGCGTGGCGCTGCTCATCACCAGCGACGAAGAAGGCCCGGCGCTGCACGGCACGCGCCACGTGGTGGACCTGCTGCGCGAACGCGGCGAACGGCTGGATGGCTGCATCGTCGGCGAGCCGACCTCGGTGCGCCGCCTGGGTGACATGGTGAAGAACGGCCGCCGCGGCACCTACTCGGGCCGGCTCACCGTGCATGGCGTGCAGGGCCACATCGCCTACCCGCAGCTGGCGGCCAACCCCCTGCACCTGCTGGCCCCTGCGCTGGCCGAACTGGTCGCCACCGAGTGGGACTGCGGCAATCAGTTCTTCCCGCCCACGAGCTTCCAGGTGAGCAACATCCACGCGGGGACGGGCGCGATGAACGTCATCCCGGGCGAACTGGTGCTCGACTTCAACTTCCGCTTCAGCACCGAGAGCACCCCGGTCACGCTGCGCCAGCGGGTGGAAGCGGTGCTGCAGAAACATGGCGTGCCGCACACGCTGGTGTGGACGCTGGGCGGTGAGCCCTTCCTCACGCGCCCGGGCACGCTGAGCGCGGCGCTGCTGGCGGCAATTGCTGCGGAGTGCGGCACCGATCTCGGCACCGAACTGAGCACGGAACTGAGCACGACAGGCGGCACCAGCGACGGCCGCTTCATCGCGCAGATCTGCCCGCAGGTGATGGAGTTCGGCGTCATCAACGAGAGCATCCACAAGCTCGACGAGTGGGTGGACGTGGCGGCGCTGGAGCCGCTGAAGCAGGTCTACCGCCAGACGACCGAACGTTTCCTCGGCACGGCGGCGGCATGAAGCTGCTCGCCCTGGTGGAGCAGGCCGCCGCACGCCTGCAGGAAGCCGGTGTGCATTTCGGCCACGGCACCAGCAACGCCTTCGATGAGGCCGCCTGGCTGGTGCTGTGGCGCCTGGGCTTGCCACTCGATGCGCTGGACGACGAGGCCGAGCGAATCACCAGCACCGAAGATCAGGCGCAGGTGCAGGCCCTGGTGGAAGAGCGCATCAGCACGCGCCGCCCCGCCGCCTACCTGACGGGCGAAGCCTGGTTGCAGGGCGTGCCTTTTTTCGTGGATGAACGCGTGATCATCCCGCGCTCGCTCATCGCCGAACCGCTGGCCGAAGGCAGCTTCGACCCCTGGCTGCACCCGCAGACGCAGCAGGTGCTGGACCTGTGCACCGGCAACGGCAGCCTGGCCGTGCTGGCCGCGCTGGCCTGGCCCGAGGTGCAGGTGGCCGCCGCCGACCTCAGCACCGAGGCACTGGCCGTGGCCGCGAAGAACGTGGCCCGCCACGGCTTGCAAGACCGCATCACGCTGCACCAGGGCGACGGACTCGCCGCGGTGGCCAACCGGCGTTTCGACCTCGTGCTGTGCAACCCGCCCTACGTCAACAGCGGCTCGATGGCCGCGCTGCCGCCCGAGTACCGCGCCGAACCTGCGTTGGCCCTGGCCGGTGGCAGCGACGGCATGGACTTCATCCGCCGCCTGCTCGCCGCGCTGCCGCAGCACCTGAACGACGAAGGCGTGCTGGTGCTGGAAATCGGCCACGAGCGCGCCTACTTCGAAGCCGCCTTCCCGGCGCTGGAGGTGGTGTGGCTCAGCACCAGCGCCGGCGACGACCAGGTGCTGCTCATCACCGCCGAGGCCTTGCGCCAAACAGGCGCCTTGCCCGCCTACGAGAACCCATGATCCAGATTTCCCAGGTCACCCTGCGCCGCGGCGTGAAGGTCGTGCTGCAGAACGCCAGCGTGACGCTGCAGCCCCGCGAGAAGGTCGGCCTCATCGGCCGCAACGGCGCCGGCAAATCCAGCCTGTTTGCGCTGATGACGAACCGTCTGCAGGCCGATGCCGGCGATGTCGACATCCCGCCGCGCTGGCGCGTGGGCGAAGTCGCGCAGGACGTGCCTGAAACGGAAGACGGCGCGACCGACTTCGTGCTGCAGGGCGACATCCCGCTGATGCAGGCGCAGGCCGCGCTGGCCGCGGCCGAAGCCGCCGACGACGGCCACGCGATGGCTGAGGCCCACCAGGCGCTGGACGAAGCCGGCGCCTTCGACGCTCCGGCCCGCGCGCAGGCGCTGCTGCTGGGCCTGGGCTTCCGCGGCGACCAGCTCGATGCGCCAGTGAACACCTTCTCGGGCGGCTGGCGCATGCGGCTGCAACTGGCGCGCGCGCTGATGTGTCCGTCGGACCTGCTGCTGCTGGACGAGCCCACCAACCACCTCGACCTCGATGCCCTGGTGTGGCTGGAAGCCTGGCTCAAGCGCTACGACGGCCTGATGATCATCATCAGCCACGACCGCGAGTTCCTCGACGCCATCTGCAACGTCATCGTCCACCTCGAAGACCAGCAGCTCACGCGCTACAGCGGCAACTACACGGCCTTCGAGGAGATGCGCGCCGAGCGCCTGAGCCAGGCCGCAGCAGCCTTCGCCAAGCAGCAGGAGCGTGTGGCCCACCTGCAGAAGTTCATCGACCGCTTCAAGGCCAAGGCCAGCAAGGCCAAGCAGGCGCAGAGCCGCGTGAAGGCGCTGGCGCGCATGGAAAAGCTGGCGCCGGTGATGACGGCGGGCGACTTCCACTTTGAGTTCCGTGAGCCGCTGAGCCTGCCCAACCCCATGCTGGCTTTCGACGGCATCAGCTGCGGTTACGCCGGCACGCCCATCGTGCAGAACGTCAGCCGCAGCGTGCTGGCCGGGCAGCGCATCGGCATCCTGGGCGCCAACGGGCAGGGCAAGTCGACGCTGGTGAAGACGATTGCCGGCGCCATCCCGCTGATCAGCGGCAAGACGACCGAGGGCAAGGGCCTGGTGATCGGCTACTTCGCGCAGCAGGAAGTGGACGTGCTGAGCCTGGACGACGGCCCGCTGATGCACATGGTGCGCCTGGCGCGCGACGTGGGCCCGGCCGCGCGTGAGCAGGAACTGCGCGATTTCTTGGGACGCTTCCGCTTCGTCGGCGACATGGTGCAGCAGGCCGTGGGCAGCCTCTCGGGCGGCGAGAAGGCGCGCCTGGTGCTGGCCATGCTGGTGTGGCAGCGCCCCAACCTGCTGCTGATGGACGAGCCCACCAACCACCTCGACCTGCAGACGCGCGAGGCGCTGTCCATCGCGCTGAACGAGTTCGAAGGCACGGTGATGCTGGTCAGCCACGACCGCGCGCTGCTGCGCGAGACCTGCGACGAGTTCTGGCTGGTGGCCAAGGGCAAGGTCGAGCCTTTCGACGGCGACCTGGACGACTACCAGAAGTGGCTGCTCGATGTCTCGCGCGCCGCCGCGCGTGGCCAGCCCATCCCTGACCCGCCGCGCGGCAACAGCGTGGCGGAGGCGCCAGCGCCTGCTGCCAAGGCCAAGGCTGCAGCGCCGGCCGCAAGCGCCAGCAAACCGCCCGCCCCGGCGCCAAGCAAAGCCCCCGCGCCGCCGCCCCCGGCCAGCCGCGAAGACCGCGACAAAGCCAAGCAGGCCCGCATCAAGCAGGCCGAAGCCACGCGCCCGCTGCGCAACGAGCTGGCGGGCATCGACATGCGCCTGGCCAAGCTGGCCGCCGAAAAGACGTCGCTGGAAGCCGAGCTCTCGCGTCCCGACGCCAGCGCCGAGGCCTATGCCGACCTTGGCCGCCGTCTGGCCCACGCATCGGCCGAAGTGGCGATGCTGGAAGAGCGCTGGATCGAACTGCAGACGAAGCTGGAAGCGCTGCAGGCCGACTGAGCGCCACGCTGGCCGCTGCGGCGGTCAGGCCGGATCTTCAAGGTTCTCCCTAACCCGGGTATGCGGCCGCCAAATGCATTGCACACAATTCAATTGCGCGCTACATTACGACCCATGCCGCGCTCCAAAGCCCCCAGCCCAGTTGCCAACCCCGCCTGGCTCGCGCTGGACCACCAGCTCTGCTTCGCGCTGTACTCGGCCTCGCTGGCCATGACCAAGCTCTACAAGCCCCTGCTCGACCCGCTGGGCCTGACCTACCCGCAGTACCTGGTGATGCTGGTGCTGTGGGAAGGCGATGGCCTCACCGTCGGTGCTGTGGGTGAACGGCTGGCATTGGACTCGGGCACCTTGACTCCGCTGCTCAAGCGCCTGGAGAGTGCCGGCTGCGTGCAGCGCCTGCGCGACGCCGCGGATGAACGCCGCGTGCTGCTGCAACTCACCTCCGCCGGCCGTGCTTTGAAAGAGCGCGCGGTGGCCGTGCCGCCGCAGGTGGCGCAGGCCTCGGGCTGCACCCTGGGCGAACTCTCTGCACTCACAGCGCGGCTGCACGCCCTGCGCGAAGAACTCACCGCGTCCCTCCCGCGCGTGGCCTGAAGCGGCCCGCGTTTCTCACACCACAACCCTGAAGGAAACACCATGGCCATCGACAAAGCCCTCTACACCGCCACCGCCACCAGCACCGGCGGCCGCGCCGGCACCACCGCCAGCAACGACGGCCGCCTGAAGTCGCAGCTGTCCACGCCCAAGGCGCTGGGCGGCGACGACGGCCCCGGCACCAACCCCGAGCAGCTGTTCGCCTCGGGCTACTCGGCCTGCTTCATCGGCGCGATGAAGGCCGTGGCCGCGCGCCAGAAGGTCAGCCTGCCGGCCGAAGTGAGCATCACCGCCGACGTGGCCATCGGCCCGATGACGGGCAAGGAAGGCGCCTTCAGCATCAGCGTGGCCATGGCCGTCAGCATCCCCGGCATGGACAAGGCCGCCGCCGAAGCCCTGGTGGCCACCGCGCACCAGGTCTGCCCCTACAGCAACGCCACGCGCGGCAACATCGACGTGACGCTGTCGGTGGTCTAAGCCCCGGGTGTCGCCAGCAGGTCCAGCATCAGCTCGATGCGGGCCTGCACTGGCGTCAGCGTGCCGGCGCTCGACAGATCGTCGGGCGCCCCGCCCACCACGCCGCCGAGTTGGCAGCGTGAGGCGCGCACCACGCGCACCCCTTGCGCCATGGCGCGCTGCGCGGCGGCCTTCACGGCCGCGTGCACGCTGCCATTGCCCGTACCCGCCACCACCAGGCCGCGGCTGCCGGCCGCCACCAGCGCATCGACCACGCGGCCATCGGCCAGCGCGTGGCTGGTGACGATGTCCACCAGCGGCCACGGTTGGCCTGTGAGCAACTCGGGCAAGCGCACCGACGCGGCATGCGGCGCCGCATCCGGCCAGGAGCGCAGCGTACGCAAAGCGCCGTCTTCCAGCAGCGCCAGCGGGCCGGCATCGCCCGCGCTGAAGGCGTCGACGCGATAGCCGTGCACCTTGCGCAGGTCGGCCGCGCCGAAGACCACGCCGCCCAGCACCGCCAGCACCCCGCGCACGCCCGACGTGCCGGCCACCTGCACCGCATCGAAGAGGTTCTGCGGCCCATCGGGCGACAGCGCCGTGGCCGGGCGCATCGCGGCCGTCAGCACCAAGGGCTTGGTGGGTACCAGCAGGCGGTGCAAGGCGTAGGCGGTCTCTTCCAGCGTGTCAGTGCCGTGCGTCACCACCACACCGGCCACCTCAGGCCGCGCCAGGTGCTCGGCGCAACGTGTAGCCAGCAGCGCCCAGGTGGCGCCGTCCATGTGGCTGCTGTCGATCTGGGCAATGCTTTCGGCCTCCAGCGGCTTGCCCTGCAGCGCCGGCACGGCGGCCACCAGTGCTTCCGCACCCAGCGCGCCGGCGGTGTAGCCGGTGTGTTGCGTGGCGCTGGCGGCGGTGCCGGCGATGGTGCCGCCGGTGCCCAGGATGACGATCACACCCTCGGTGCTTGGCATGGAAGAGCTTTCTGGATAAAAATACAGGCACTGGACGGAATGCCAGTGGCCGCCAAACTACGGAAGTCTCAGCCGATGATCGATGACAGCCCCAAGCTCACCGCCCGCCAGCAACAGGTGCTCGACCTGGTGCAGAGCGCCATCGAACGCACCGGCGCCCCGCCCACGCGGGCCGAGATCGCGGCCGAACTCGGCTTCAAGTCGGCCAACGCCGCTGAAGAGCACCTGCAGGCCCTGGCGCGCAAGGGCGTCATCGAACTGGTGGGCGGCACCTCGCGCGGCATCAGGCTGAAGTCTGACACGCTGCGTGCGCTGAACGAGGCACGCCTGGCGCCCTTCGGCAAGCAGTACATGCTGCCGCTACCGCACCTGGCGCAGCTCACGCTGCCGCTGGTGGGCCGCGTGGCCGCGGGCAGCCCGATCCTGGCGCAAGAGCATGTCGACCAGACCTACCTGATGGAAGCTTCGATGTGGGCCCGCCGCCCCGACTATCTGCTGAAGGTGCGCGGCATGAGCATGCGCGATGCCGGCATCATGGAAGGCGACCTGCTCGCCGTGCAGAAGGCCAAGGACGCCAAGAACGGCCAGATCGTCGTGGCCCGCCTGGGCGACGACGTCACCGTCAAGCGCCTGCGCCGCACCAGCAAGGGCATCGAACTGCTGCCCGAGAACCCCGATTTCCAGACCATCCACGTGCCGCTGGATGCGGCTGATTTCGAGCTGGAAGGCATCGCGGTCGGTCTCATCCGCAACACGATGTTGATGTGATGGACACCGCCCGTGCGTTGACCCCGGGCCCGTCGCGGGCGCAACTGCCGCGACGCCCGCCCAAGGCCCCACCGCCGCGCAAGGCCCAGCACGCGGCCGAATGCGAACGGCTGGAGCAACTGCCCAACATCGGCCCGTCCATCGCCGGTGATCTGCGCAGCCTGGGCATCGTGCACCCGCAAGAACTGGCCGGCCGCGACCCGCACGCGCTCTACGTGGCGCTGTGCGAGAAGACGGGCAAACGCCAAGACCCCTGCGTGCTCGACACCTTCATGGCCGCCACGGCCTTCATGGGTGGCGCCGAAGCGCGGCCCTGGTGGGACTACACCGCCGAGCGCAAGGCGCGCTACGGCGTGCTCTGAGCCGCCGGCACCACCACCAACAATTCGCTGGCTTCGCCCGGCCGCGGCCACAGCGGCACGTACTGCACCGCCACCCAGGGCTTGAGGAAGCTGCGGTAGGCGCCTGAGAAGATGTTGCCGCTCTGCCCGGTGGAGCTCATCACGCGCGATTGCTGGGGGTCGCCCAGGTCGTACAAGGCGCGCAAGCTGGGGCCGTGGTCGCTATGGAACAGGTCGCCGGTCAGCTTGTCGGGCCGCAGGCTCACGCGCGAGACGTTCACCGTGTGCGTATCGCCACCCACGGGCGCGCGCAGTTCGAACAGCTTGTGCAGCACCGGCACGCGGCTGAAAGGCCGGTGCTCGCCCCGCGCCTGGTGGGCGGCGCCCCAACGCCAGTTCGCCACGTCGCTGCCGAAACGCTGCTGCAGTTCTTGCAGCGCACGCGTCAGCGCCAGGCCGGCCTGGTCGGTGCAGTTCTCGGCCAGCGGCGTATCTCGCAGGTCGCACCAGGCGGCGTCGTCGGCTTTCAGCACCCGCTCCAGGGCATCCTGGAAGTTGCGGCCGGCCAGCGACTTCTCCCACAGCGCCTCGCTCACGTCGTCGGCGAACACGGCACGGGCCAGTTGCCGCTGCCAGGCCCAGTAGATGAGGGGCGCGGCGCGGTCGGCGGCCATGCGGCCGTCGAAGTCCTTCAGCAGCGCCTGCGCCGCCGGGGCCAACGGGTGCACCGACTTGGCCTTCAAGGCCCAGGGCAACAGCGGCACGACCGCGAGAGACTGTTCGTCGGCCTGCAGCGCGGCAAGATCGTCCAGGCTGTGCTTCGGCTTGGCGCCCAGCACCTGCTCGATGCGCTGCTGCCGGTAGGGCAGCGCCCACTCGCTGGTGAGGTGGTGCGGGTAGTCGGCCGGCACGATGCGCTGGTTGGCCGTGGCGATCCAGCCGCGAGGCGGGTCGAACTCGCGCGGGGTCTCGTCGGCGGGCACCCAGCCGGCCCAGTCGTACTTGGCCTCCCAGCCCGGGGCCGGAGCCAGGCCCTGCAGGTCGTTGTCAGGCCGGCGCAGCGGTACACGGCCCGGGGCCACCAGGCCGATGCGCCCGGCCTGGTCGGCCACCACCATGCTCTGCATGGGCGCCACCCAGCCGCGCGCAGCGGCCACGAAGGCGGCCACCGAATCGGCGCGCTGCATCGCGAAGGCCGGTGCGATGGGGTCGCTGTCGGCGTCCAGCGCTGTCCAGCGCAGCGCGAGCACGTGCGTGGGCCGGTCCACCGGGCCGAGCACATCGCCTGCGTTGCCGGCATCGCTGATGACGGGGCCGTGGCGGCTGCGTCGCACCGTCATCGCGATGTCGGGCTGGCCCTTGACCTTGATGATTTCGGTGGCGGTTTCGAAGACCGCCCAACCCTCGGGCGTGCGGTAGCGGTTCGGGTCCTGCGGATCGAGCTGTTCCAGGTAGAGATCCTGCACATCGGGCGCGGTGTTCGTGAAGCCCCAGGCGATGTGCGCGTTCTGCCCCAGCACCACACCCGGGATGCCCGGCAGCGTGGCGCCGGCCACCTTCAGCGGCGCCGCGCCGTCAGCGCCCGGCGCCTCCAGCCGCGCGAAGTACCACAGCGCCGGTGTGCTCAGCTTCAGGTGCGGGTCGTTGGCCAGCAGCGGCCGGCCCGTGGTGGTGTGGCTGCCGGCCAGCACCCAGTTGTTGCTGCCGACGCCCTCGATGCCGCTTTCGGGTGCGATGTCGGGCAGCCGGCCCCAGGCGGTGACCGTCGTCTTCTGCGCGTCCAGCCCCAGGCCGCGGTACAGCGCCGAGAAATCGAGCGTGGGGCGCGGCTGCTCGCCCGGGTAGGGCGGCAGCAGCTGGTGAACGCGTGCCACGGGCATCTGCAGCGCCAGCCGCAGGCGCAGCAGCTCGGTGGCCCAGTTGCCACCCAGGTCCCAGGCCATCATCGTGGCCCAGCCCAGGCTGTCGACGGGGGTCCAGGGCTCGGGCTGCACGCCGAGGATCAGGAACTCCGGCGGCCGCGCCCGCAGGCGGTCGCCGATGACGGCGTTGATGCCATCGGCATAGGCCTGCAGTGCCATCCGGCTGGCTTCGGGCAGACGCTGCCATTGCTGTTGTGCTGCACGCCGCACGCCCAGAGCGCGCAGGAAGCGATCGGTCTCCAGCGCGCTGGGGCCGAACACCTCGGCCAGCCGGCCGGCGGCGATGCGGCGGTGCGTCTCCAGCTGCCACAGGCGGTCTTGCGCATGGGCCACGCCCAGGCCGTACCAGGCGTCGCGTTCGCTGGCGGCGCGGATGCTGGGGATGCCCTGGGCGTCGCGCTCGATGCGAAGTTCGGCCTGCACGCCCGGCAGGGCGAGCCGGCCTGCCGTCACCGGCAAGGTGCGGCTCGCGTAGATCGCCGCGGCGGCCAGCGCCAGCACCAACACCGCCAGCAGGGCCCAGGCCCCGCGCTTCAACCACGTCTTCACCACGCCACGTCCCACTGAAGTCAGGGCGGCAAGGCTAACCGGGCACAGGCCAGGCGCTCGTCAGCAGCAACCCGGCGCGCGGCGAACTGGCCCGCCTTGCCCCGCTTCTTCCGGCCATCACGGCCGACCGCCTTGCCCGAGCATCGCTCTCAGGTTGCAGTCACCTGCGGCCGATAAACCCACCATGCACAGAGCCCTCGCCCCCCTGTCCCGCTGGAGCCGTCGCAGCACGACGCTGGCCGA
This sequence comes from Rubrivivax sp., assembly GCA_051861265.1. Taxonomy (GTDB): domain Bacteria; phylum Pseudomonadota; class Gammaproteobacteria; order Burkholderiales; family Burkholderiaceae_C; genus Rubrivivax. The sequence continues at coordinate 653,148 of JBHYDA010000001.1, read as the reverse complement.
CCCCAGCAGCCTGCGCGTGGAAGTCTGCCCACCCTCGCTGCGCCATGCGCCCGAGGGCAATGCCTGGCAGCGCCTGATGTTCTGGCTGATGGCCCCGGCCCCGCACGAGGTGGCGCCACCCATCAACCGACTGCCCGGCGTGCGGATGGAGTTCCTGGCCACCTTGTCGGACATCGACAGCTTCGAGGCCGACGACTTGCGCCGCCGCATCCACGACGCGCGCTCCCTGCGCGAGCTGTGGCACACGCGCGCCGACGTCTACCGCCTGGTGGGCGTGGCGCACAGCCAGTTCGAAGCGCAAGCCCGCGTGGACCTGCTCAACCGCCACTTCCCGACCCGCGCGCCGCGCTCGCAGTTCGCGCCGCTCTGAACCGCTGCCCCCCATGCAAGCCACCATCGCCCCCCGCGATTTCACGCCCGGTGCCGCCTTCGCCGGCCTGCCTGGCGACCGCGGTGCGCGCATGGCGGCGCGGCAGGCCTTCGTGGACCTGAAGACCAGCTATCTGCAGGCGCTGGACACCTTGCCCGGCGCCGAGTGGTTGCGCGTGCAGGTGCGCGCTGCCGAAGAGCCGGTGGACCTGTGGCTGTTGCGTGCGCCGGTCTTCGACACCCTGGGCGCGATGGACGAAGATGCCCGCCAGCGCCGCCAGTTGCTGCGCCGCAGCCTGGACAGCGTCTTCCCTGACCTCGACGGACCGATCGAGTTCACGCCCTTCTGAGCCGCACCAGACCCGCGCTGCGGGTCAGCCCTGGCGGCTCAAGCCTTCACACGCGCCCGGAAGGTGCGCTTGAACTTCTCGACCTTGGGCGCCACCACGTAGGCGCAGTAGCCTGCATTCGGGTGCTGCGCGTAGTAGTGCTGGTGGTAGGCCTCGGCAGTGCTGTAGTTCTCGCGCGGCACCAGCTCGGTGACGACACGGCCGCCGCTGGCCGCGTTGGCTTCGGCCAGCACTTCGCGCGCCATAGCCTCCTGGCTCGCATCGTGGAGGTAGATGCCGCTGCGGTACTGCGTGCCGACATCGTTGCCTTGCCGGTTCAGCGTGGTCGGGTCGTGCACCACGAAGAAGATCTCCAGCACTTCGCGCAGGCTGATGCGCTCGGCGTCGAAACGCACCTGCACCACCTCCACGTGCCCGGTGTCACCCCCGCACACGGCTTCGTAGGTGGGCCGCAGCACGTGGCCGTTGCAGTAGCCGTTCTCGACCGCGATGACGCCATCGACGAGTTCGAACACCGCCTCGACGCACCAGAAGCACCCACCGCCCAACGTGATCACCTGCTCGTTCACCCGAAGTCTCCGGTTTGCCCAGGTGACAGTCGTCCCCGGGCCTGAATCCTTACACTCGACGGATTATCTGGAGCAGTTGCCATGGCCACCAAGTTCACCTGGGATGACCCTTTCTTCTTCGACAGCCAGCTCAGCGACGACGAGCGCGCCGTGCGCGACGCCGCTGCCGCCTACTGCCAGGAGCGCCTGCAGACGCGCGTGCTGATGGCGGCGCGGCACGAGACCTTCGATCGCAAGATCATGTCCGAGATGGGTGAACTGGGCCTGCTGGGCACCACCATCGAAGGCTACGGCTGCGCCGGCCTGAACTCGGTGTGCTACGGGCTGGTCGCACGCGAGGTCGAGCGCGTCGACAGCGGCTACCGCAGCGCGATGAGCGTGCAGAGCAGCCTGGTGATGCACCCCATCCACGCCTACGGCAGCGAAGCACAGCGCCAGAAGTACCTGCCCAAGCTGGCCACCGGCGAGTGGGTGGGCTGCTTCGGCCTGACCGAGCCCAACCACGGCAGCGACCCGGCCAGCATGCTGAGCCGTGCCAAGCCGGTGGACGGCGGCTTCCTCCTCAAAGGCAGCAAGATGTGGATCACCAACAGCCCCATCGCCGACGTCTTCGTCGTCTGGGCCAAGCTGGAAGACCCCGATGGCCGGGTTGGCGGACAGGAGAGCATCCGCGGCTTCATCCTCGAGAAGGGCATGCCAGGCCTGAGCGCGCCGAAGATCGAAGGCAAGATGAGCCTGCGCGCCAGCATCACTGGCGAGATCGTGATGGACGGCGTGTTCGTGCCCGAAGCCAACCTGTTGCCCAACGTCAGCGGCCTGAAGGGCCCCTTCGGCTGCCTGAACAAGGCGCGTTACGGCATCGCCTGGGGCGCCCTGGGCGCGGCCGAGTTCTGCTGGATGGCCGCGCGCCAGTACACGATGGACCGCCAGCAGTTCGGCCGCCCGCTGGCGCAGAACCAACTGATCCAGAAGAAGCTGGCTGACATGCAGACCGAGATCACCCTCGGCCTGCAGGCCGTGCTGCGCGTGGGCCGGCTGATGGACGAGGACCGCGTTGCGCCGGAGATGATCAGCCTCATCAAGCGCAACAGCTGCGGCAAGGCCCTCGACATCGCGCGCATGGCACGCGACATGCATGGCGGCAACGGCATCCACGACGAATACCACGTCATCCGCCACATGATCAACCTCGAAACCGTCAACACCTACGAAGGCACGCACGACGTGCACGCGCTCATCCTCGGCCGGGCGCAGACCGGTTTGCAGGCTTTCTTCTGAGCGCTCCGCTCCGGCAACTGCCGGGCCGGCGCTGAGCCATGAACGAGATCTTCTTCAGTCTCGGCATCGAGGGCTGGAAACCCGTCATCGGCGCGCTGCTGCTGCCACCTGTGCCCATGCTGGTGCTGGTGCTGGTGGGCGCCCGGCTGATGTTCAGGCGGCGGCTGCTGGCGTGGTTCTTGATCCTGCTGGGGGTGGTGAGCCTGTGGCTGGCCTCCACCGGGGCCGTCAGTGGCATGCTGACCCGCGCCTTGACACGTCCGCCTCCGGCCTTGACCGAGGCACAGATCCTCTCTCTGAAGGGTCAGCCGAAGACAGCGATCGTGGTGCTGGGAGGCGGCAGCCGGCCGTATGCGCCCGAGTACGGCATGTCATCGCTGTCGCCGTTCAGCGTGGAGCGGCTGCGCTATGGCTTGTGGTTGAGCCGGGCCACGGGCTTGCCTGTAGCGATGAGTGGCGGCGTGGGCCACGGCGGCAGGGAAGGACCGAGCGAGGCCGAGATCGGCGCCCGCATTGCCGAAAGAGAGTTCCAGCGTCCCCTGCGCTGGACGGAGACTGCGTCGCGCGACACCCGCGAAAACGCGCTGCGGACGGTGGCACTGCTCAAGCCCGAGGGCATCCAGCGCATCGTGCTCGTCACGCACGATTTCCACATGCGCCGGGCTGTTGCGAACTTCGAGCAAGCGGCGCAGGGTCAGATTGAAATCGTGGCCGCCCCCATGGACCTGCCGCCCTCCTTCGGGCTGACCTGGCGTGATTGGCTGCCCAGGGCCAGCCGCCTGCAAGACACCGCCTTCGCGCTGCACGAGTGGATCGGCCGCCTGGCCGGCGCCTGAGCACGCGCCAAGCCCAGACGCCAGCCGGTTACTTCAGCAGGGGCGGCAGCAGCGGCGGCAACATCAGTTGCTTGCGCCGCTCGGCGTCTTCCTGCGCACGCAACTCGGCGCGCTCGCGCTCGGCCTGTGCCACCTGGATGGCCTTGATCTGCTTGGCGTGGCTGGCCGAATTGCTGCGGCGGAAGTCGTCCATCATGACCGCGTCGACCTTCACGCCGCGGGCCATCAGCCGCTCGGTCAATCGCAGGCCGGCAGCGGGGTCGCCACCGAGTGAAGCCACCACTTCGTTGGCAAACAAGTCGGCGCTGCCGACGATGCTGTCCACCGCGATGGCCTTCTCGGCTTGGGCCTCGGCCGCCGACAGCAGCATGCCCGCGCCCGGGACGGCGATAGCCAGGATCTTGCCCACCAGGAAGCCGTTGCTCACGCCCTCGCTGCGCTGCGAGGCCTTGATGGCGCTCTGGCTGGCCTGGAAGTAGGTGCCGAAGGCCGCCAGCCAGCGGAATTCATCGGCCGTCTGCGCCTCGATCATCGCGTTGGCCGGAATCTTGGCGCGCTCGGTGCCCTGGCGCCAGAAGCTGTCGGGGTCGTTGTCGAAGGAACTGGCCGTCACGCTGCCGGCGCAGCCTTTCTGCGTCTCCACCGTGAGCTTGCGGCCGTCTTCCAGCGTCAGCGTCATCGGCTTGCCTTCGCTGACTTCCTTGCGCGCCTTGAGCATGGCGTCCCAGAAGCCGCCGTCGTCGTTGGAGACGACCGAGCCGCCACGGAACAGCGCACCCATCTCGAAGCGCGTGCCGCCGGCCGGCAGGGGGCGGCCGTTGACATGCGTGACGACGTCGCGCACATGCAGGTCTTCCGGTGCGCCTTCGTCGGCCCAGACCACGCGCCACTTCTCGTCCATGCCGGTGATCTCGCGGAACAGCGCCATGTCCTTGTCGTCCAGGCGCCGCCGCATCGCATGCACCGACAGCAGCACGAAGGGCTCGATCTGTGTCGTCGAATCGCACAGCGCCTCGGCGCCCCAGGCCACGTGGATGGCGGCGGCGCGGAACTTCACTTCCTGTTCGAAGCGGGTCTTGAACAGTTCGCGCTCGAAGGTGCGGTCGCCCTGGGCCAGCACCGGGCTGGCGGCCACCAGCGCGGCACAGAACAGCTGTCGGACACGTTTGCTTGCCATTGTCTGCATTCTGCCTCGCGCAGCGAGCGCCGTGGCAAGCCGAAACCCGCTCGACCGCACGGAGCCCGCATAGGGCACAAGGCCATGCGGCAGCCGATTTGGCCCCGGCGGCGCCGTCACCGACACTTGCAGGTGCTGACGTACCCGCGCGTGCGCAGCCTTGGCCCATTCCGCATGTCTCACGAGGAACAGCTCTCCATGAAAACTTGGTTGATCGGCGCCCTGGCGGTGGCCGTCTTCACCACCAGCCTGCCCTTCCATGCCGAGGCCAAGCGCCTGGGCGGCAGCAAGTCATCGGGCATGCAACGCAACATGCCGGAACGCACGGCACCCACCGCGCCACCGGCCAAGCCCGCAACGCCGGCGCAGGGCCAGCAGGCCGCACCCACCAACGCAGCTGCCGCCACGCCTGGCGCAGCCGCCGCGGCCGCCCCGGCCAAGCGCAGCTGGATGGGCCCCATCGCCGGCCTGGCCGCAGGCCTGGGCCTGGCCGCGCTGATGAGCCACCTGGGCATGGGTGAAGCCTTCGCCAACTTCCTGATGCTGGCGCTGCTGGCCGTGGCGGTGGTGGCGCTGGGCGTGTTCCTGATGCGCCGCTTCGGCAACAAGGCTGGCAACAACGCGCGCATGGGCAGCCCGGCCCTGGCCGGTGCCGGTGCTGGCGCCGGTGGCAGCAGCCGTGGTGCCTGGGAAGTGCAACAGCCGGCCCCGGTGAACGCCGCCCCGATGGAGCGCAGCAATCTGGCCGAGCCGTCCCTGCCCGCCGCAGGGGCCGCGCCCGTGGCCGCTGCTGCTGCGGTGGCCGCTCCGGTGGCTGCAGCCTTCGTGCCCGCAGCCTTCGACGCGGAAGGTTTCGCCCGCACCGCCAAGATGATCTTCATCCGCCTGCAGGCCGCCAACGACAGCGCCGACCTGGAAGACCTGAAGCGTTTCACCACGCCCGAGCTCTTCGCTTCGCTGCGCATGGACCTGCTGGAGCGCGGCAACACCGGCCAGCACACCGACGTGCAGCAGGTGGAAGCCGAGGTGCTGGACGTGGCCAACGAGGCCGATCGCCAGATCGTCAGCGTGCGCTTCCACGGCCTGATCCTCGAAGAAACTGGCGCCGCGCCGGTGGCTTTCAACGAGGTGTGGCACCTGGTCAAGCCGCACGACGACAGCCGCAGCTGGGCCATTGCCGGCATCGAGCAGCTGAACTGACGGCAATGCGGCCGGCCGGCTAGCATGCCGGCATGGCCTTCACCTCCTGCTTCCAGCGGCCGCTTCTTGCGGCCGCTGTCGTTTTCGCTCTCTTCGGTGGGCTGGCGGCCTGCAGCACGCCAGCGCCCGATCGCCCCCTGGCCTTGCGCCTGCCCGTGGTGCTGCTGGGCGAGGTGCACGACAACGCTACACAGCATGCGCTTCGTGCAGAGGCCTTCACGGCGCTGCTGGCCCGAGGCGCGCGCCCCGCGCTGGCGCTGGAGCAGTTCGACCGCGACAAGCAGCCGCTGATCGACCGCCTGCTCGCCCAGAACCCGCGGCCGAATGCCGATGCGCTCATCCAGGCCGCCGGCGGCACAGGCTGGCACTGGCCGCACTACAAACCCTTCATCGAAGCGGCGCTGGCGAGCGGCCTGCCCATCGTGGCGGCCAACGTCGGCCGCGAAGAAGCCCGCCGTGTGATGCGCGAAGGCCTGGCCGCCACCGGCTTCGACGCCGCCGTGCCCGACGACCTGCTGGCCCGCCAGGCCGCCGGCATCGAGGCCAGCCACTGCGGCCTGCTGGATACCGCCACTGCACGCCGCATGGCGCTGGCCCAGGTGGCGCGCGACCAGTTCATGGCCCGCGTGCTGATGCAGTACAGCGAACGTGGTGTGGTGCTCCTGGCCGGCAACGGGCATGTGCGCGTGGACATCGGCGTGCCGCACTGGATGCCGCCTGCGCTACGCGCCCGCAGCGAGGCCATCGGCGTGCTGGAGCAGGGCGACCCGCTCACGGCCTACGACCGCCGCGTCTACACGCCAGCCCAGACCCGGCCCGACCCCTGCGAGCAGATGCGCCGCGCGGTGCCCGGCCCGGCGCGCGAACCCAAGCGCTGAAGCCGGGCGCGCAGCACGCGCGCCGGTTCAACTCAGCAGTTCACGCGCGCCGGCCCACAGGCCACGCACCACCTCGGCCGCGGGCGCTGCCGGTGCCAGCGCCGCCCCCTGCCCCGCCCAGGCCTGCAGGTGCTGCAGATCCCCGGCCTGGGCCGCGGCTTCGCGCATCGCGGCCGTCAGCCCGCGCTGCACCGGGTAGGGCGCGGGCTCGGGCACACCGGGCGCGTCAGCGGCCTGCACGTAGCCGGTGGCCAGCGCGCGGCCCCAGCGGCCGGAGAAGGCGCGCGTGAGCCGCGTGCCTTCGGGCGAGGCTGTGGCCAGCCCCTCGGCCCAGGCCGGGTGCACGCCGGCTTCGGGCGTGCGCAGCAGCGCCGTACCGGGCTGCACCGCGCTCGCACCGAGCAGCAGCGCCGCCGCCACGCCGCGTGCATCGGCCACACCGCCCGTGGCCACCACGGGCAGGCGCACCGCGTCCACCACCTGCGGCAGCAGCGCGAACAGGCCCACGGCCTCGTCGCGCGCCGCTTCGGCGCGGAAGGCCCCGCGGTGGCCGCCGGCCTCGGCACCCTGCGCCACGATCACGTCAGCACCGGCCGCTTCGGCTGCCCTCGCCTCGGCCACCGTGGTGACGTTGGCGAACCAGGCGATGCCGGCGGTCTTGAGTTGCGCCACGAAAGCCGGTGGCAGCAGGCCCATGATCGAGGACACCGCGGTCGGCCGCGCCGACAGCAGCGCCTGGCACTGCGCGGGGAAGTCCTGCAGCGGCGCGTCACCGGCGGTCTCGGGCACGGGTGGGCCGTGCCGCCCCAGGAACTGGCGCAGCGCGGCCTCGTGACCCGCGTCGCGCTGCGGCGGCGGGTCGGGCACCCACAGGTTGATCTGCAGCGGCCCGCCGCCGCGCTCGCGGAAAGTCGCCACCCAGGCCGCGATGGCCGCCGGGTCCATCAGCAAGGCGCCCAGCGCGCCCATGCCGCCGCCTTGCGCCACGGCCAGCGCCAGCGGCACCGGGCTGGCCCCGGCCATCGGCGCCATCAGCACCGGGGCCTGCAGCCCGAACCGCGCGGCAAAAGCCTCCGCGCGGGCCAGCGCCGGGTGGCGTGGGGGCATGCGGGCCGCCGCGCTCAGGCGCTGGCGCGCACCGGCGGCGCCAGATCGGCATGGGCGGCCAGCCAGTCGGCCGCGGCGCGGCCGTCGCCCTGGGCTGGGTGGAAGTCTTCGCGCAGGTAGTGCCGGCCGTGCACGAAGCTGTGACGCAGCAGGCCGTCGCGGCCCATCAGCAGACGCCACGCGCCGCCCCAGGTGGCGGGGCGCCACCAATGGCCATCGCGCCACAGGTTGTGCAGCGTCTGACGCGCTACGTCCAACGCGAAATGCGTGGCGACGACGCGGAAGATGCGCACGCGCCAGGCGTGGTTGCCGCCCGCGGCGGTGTAGAGATCGAAGGCCGTGCTGCGGTGCTCGCTCTCTTCGGCCGAGTGCCACAGCCACAGGTCGCGCAGGCGCGGCTCGGCGCCGGCCAAGGCCTCGGGGTGGGCCAGCAGGTACTCGGCGAAGATGGCGGTCAAGTGCTCGGTGGCGGCCGTCACGGCCAGCCAGTTGCGCGGGTCGAGCTCGGCCATCAGCTCACGCCGCTTCGCGATGCGCCCTTCCCAGTGGTTGACGTAACCCTGGGCCGCGAGCTGCTCGTTGAACAGCGTGTGGATGCGGCGGTGCGTGGCCTCCTGGCCGATGAAGCCCTTCACTTCGTCCGCGAAGCGCGCCTGCTGCTCCGGCGGCAGTTGCTGCACGCCCAGCTTCACGCTGTCGATGAAGAGCTGCTCGCCCGCCGGGAAGCTCATCGACAGCGCGTTGAAGAACGCACTGCGGAAGGCACAGCCGCCGGCCCAGTGGCGGGCAAACGGCGTCTTCAGGTCGACGAGCAGGCGGCGGACGGTGAGGTTCATGCAGGGTTCACTTCAAGGCCCGGCGGGCGTTGTGGAACATGCGCATCCAGGGGCTGGGCGCGCTGATGTTGCCCGAGGTCCAGCTCATCAGCACGTTGCGGAACACACGCTCGGGGTGCGGCATCAGCACGGTGAAGCGGCCGTCGGCCGTGGTCACGCTGGTCAGGCCGCCGGGGCTGCCGTTGGGGTTGGCCGGGTAGGCCTCGGTGGCGCGGCCGTGGTGGTCGACGAAGCGCATGGCCGCGTGCACGGCCTGCGCGTCGCCGCGCTGGCTGAAATCGGCAAAGCCCTCGCCATGCGCCACGGCGATGGGCAAACGGCTACCGGCCATACCAGTGAAAAAGAGGCTGGGGCTCTCCAGGATTTCCACCAGGCTCAACCGCGCCTCGAACTGCTCGCTCTTGTTGCGCGTGAATTTCGGCCAGGCCTGCGTGCCGGGGATGATGGGGGCCAAGGCCGCCATCATCTGGCAGCCGTTGCACACGCCCAGGGCCAGCGTGTCAGGGCGGTTGAAGAAGGCCGCGAACTGCTCGGCGAGCGCCGGGTTGAAGAGCACACTGCGCGCCCAGCCTTCGCCGGCGCCCAGGGTGTCGCCGTAACTGAAGCCGCCGCAGGCCACCAGCCCCTGGAAATCAGTCAGGCGAGCACGGCCGGCCTGCAGGTCGCTCATGTGCACGTCGAAGGTGTCGAAGCCGGCGGCGTGCATCGCATAGCTCATCTCGACGTGCGAGTTCACGCCTTGCTCGCGCAGGATGGCCATCCTCGGGCGCGTGGTGAGCACGGCCGGTGGGCTGCCGGCGTCGAAGGTCAGATGCAGATGCAGACCCGGGTCGTCGGCCACGCCGGCGGCGGCGTGTTCGCTGTCAGCGCAGGCGGGGTTGTCGCGGCCCTGGGCGATGCGCCAGCTCACCTCGTCCCACTGCTGCTGCAGCGTGTGCAGCGGGGCGCCGAACTGCAGCTTGGTGTCGCGCCACACCTCCACCACGCCGCGCTCGTTGGGCTTGCCGATGAAGTGCGCGTGGCGGCTCAAGCCGTGCTCGCGCAGCGTGGCCATCACTTCGTTGCGCTGCGCCGTCGGCACCTGCAGCACCACGCCCAGCTCTTCGTTGAACAGCGCCTTGAGCATCAGCTCGTTGCGGCGCTCGCTCACCTGGCCGGCCCAGTTCTTGGAATCGCCGTACTCGGCGAAGCTGTCGTTGATGCCATCGCCTTCGGTGACGAGGATGTCGACGTTCAGGCTCACACCCAGGTGGCCCGCAAACGCCATTTCGCACACTGCCGCCCACAGGCCGCCATCACTGCGGTCGTGGTAGGCCAGCAGGCGGCCCTGGGCGCGCAGCGCGTTGACAGCGGCGACCAGGTTCTTCAGCAGTTGCGGGTCGTCGAGGTCAGGAACCTCATTGCCGAACTGGCCCAGCACCTGCGCCAGCATGCTGCCAGCCATGCGCTTCTGGCCCTGGCCGAGGTCGACCAACACCAGCGTCGTATCGCCCGGCTGCAATTGCGGCGTGAGCGTGCCGCGCACATCGCCCAGCGTCGCGAAGGCGGTGACGATCAGCGAGACCGGTGCCGTCACCTGCTTCGTCACGCCGCCGTCGGACCATCGCGTCTTCATCGACAGCGAATCCTTGCCCACCGGGATGCCGATGCCCAGGGCCGGGCACAGCTCCAGGCCGACGGCCTTCACCGTGTCGTAGAGCGCGGCGTCTTCGCCCGGTTCGCCGCAGGCCGCCATCCAGTTGGCGCTGAGCTTCACGCGCGGCAGCTCGATGGGCGCGGCCAGCAGGTTGGTCAGGGCCTCACCCACGGCCATGCGGCCGGAAGCGGGCGCGTCCAGCGCCGCCAGCGGCGTGCGCTCACCCATGGCCATGGCCTCACCGCGGAAGCCGCTGTAGTCGGCCAGGGTCACGGCGCAATCGGCCACCGGCACCTGCCAGGGGCCGACCATGGGGTCGCGGTGGTTCAGACCGCCCACCGTGCGGTCACCGATCGTCACGAGGAAACGTTTGCTCGCCACCGTGGGGTGGCGCAGGACGTCCAGCGCCACAGTTTCCAGCTTCACGCCGGTCAGATCGAGTGGTGCCTCGGTGCGCGCCACACGCGCCACGTCGCGGTGCACCTTGGGCGGCTTGCCGAGCAGCACGTCCATGGGCATGTCGATGACACGTTCACCGCCGGGGCCGTCTTCCAGCACCAGTTCACGTTCGCTGGTGGCCACGCCCACCACGGCATAGGGGCAGCGCTCGCGCGCGGCCATCTGCTCGAAGAGCGGCATCAGGTCGGGGTTGATGGCCAGGACGTAGCGCTCCTGGCTCTCGTTGCACCAGATCTCCTTCGGCGCGAGGCCGCTTTCTTCCAGCGGCACCTTGCGCATGTCGAAGGTGGCGCCCTGCCCCGCGCCGTCCACCAGCTCGGGGAAGGCGTTGCTGATGCCGCCGGCGCCCACGTCGTGGATGGCGACGATGGGGTTCATCGCCCCCTGCGCCCAGCAGTGGTTGATGACCTCCTGCGCGCGGCGCTGGATCTCGGGGTTGCCGCGCTGCACGCTGTCGAAATCCAGCGCGGCGGTGTTGCTGCCGGCAGCCATGCTGCTGGCGGCACCGCCGCCCATGCCGATGCGCATGCCCGGCCCGCCCAGTTGCACCAGCAACGTGCCGGCGCCGAAGGGCAGCTTCTTGACCTGGCTCTCGCTGATGCTGCCCAGCCCGCCGGCGATCATGATGGGCTTGTGGTAGCCGCGCTGCACGCCGGCCACCGGCATCTCGAAGACGCGGAAGTAGCCGCCCAGGTTGGGCCGGCCGAACTCGTTGTTGAAGGCCGCACCGCCCAGCGGGCCCTCGGTCATGATCTGCAAGGGGCTGGCGATGTGCGCCGGCTTGCCAATGGGGTTCTGCTCCCAGGGCTCGTTCGTGCCGGGCAGGTGCAGGTTGCTGACGCTGAAGCCCGTGATGCCGGCCTTGGGCCGCGCGCCGCGGCCGGTGGCGCCTTCGTCGCGGATCTCGCCGCCCGCGCCCGTGCTGGCACCCGGGAAGGGGCTGATGGCGGTGGGGTGGTTGTGCGTCTCCACCTTCATCAGCACGTGGGTGGTTTCGTCGCGCGGGCCGTAGGCCGGCGCGTTGGTGAAGCCCTGCGGCAGCCAGCGCGTGGCCGGGCCGCCTTCCATCACCGCGGCGTTGTCGTCGTAGGCCACCACCGTGTGCTGCGGACTGGTCTTCTCGGTGTGGCGGATCATCCCGAACATCGAGTGCGGCTGTTCGATGCCGTCGATGGTGAACTTCGCGTTGAAGATCTTGTGTCGGCAGTGCTCGCTGTTGGCCTGCGCGAACATCATCAGCTCGACGTCGCTGGGGTTGCGGCCCAGCTGCGTGAAGGCGGCCACCAGGTAGTCGATCTCGTCGTCGCTCAGCGCGAGGCCGAACTCGGTGTTGGCGTCGACGAGGGCCGCCCGGCCGGCGCCCAGCACGTCCACGTGCGCCATCGGCGCGGCCGGCTGCACGTCGAAGAGGTGGCGCGCGGCCTCGCGATCGAAGGCCACGCTTTCGGTCATGCGGTCGTGCAGTTCGGCCGCCACGGCCGCGCGCTCTTCGTCGTTCAGCGGCTTGGCCGCGCCCAGACCCAGCAGCGGGGCCTTGAGCGTGAGCACGAATTCGGTCACACGCTCTAGCCGGTGCAGCGTCAGCCCGACGTTGCGGGCGATGTCGCTGGCCTTGCTGGCCCAGGGCGAGACCGTGCCCAGGCGCGGCATCACCACCACACGCTCGCCGGCGGCGGGGCCGGTGTAGGCGTCGCCGTAGCTCAGCAGCGCCGCCAGCTTGTCCACCTCGGCGCCTGCCGGCGCGGCATCGAAACCGGCCCAGTGCACGTGGTGCGCGGCCACGCCGGTGATGCGCGGGCAGGCGGCTTGCAAGCGCGCCAGCAGGGCCTGGGCGCGGAAGGCCGAGAGCGCGGCGCCGCCCTCGAAGTGCATCAGATGGAGCGGCGTGGCAGTCATGCAGACCCGGCGGGTTCCGGTGGGCAGGAGGGGAAGCCGACGATTTTAGAGGCCGGTGGGATAATCGCCGGATGGCCATCACCCTCAAATCAGCCGCCGAGATCGAAGGCATGCGCCTGGCCGGCCGGCTGGCCAGCGAAGTGCTGGACATGCTCACCCCCCACGTCAAGCCCGGTGTCACCACCCTGGAGCTCGACCGCCTGGCGCACGACCACATGGTCAACGTGCAGGGCGGCATCCCTGCCACGCTGGGCTATCAGCCGCCCGGCTACCCGGCCTACCCGGCCTCGATGTGCACCAGCCTCAACGAGGTGGTGTGCCACGGCATCCCCGACGACCGCCCGCTGAAGAACGGCGACATCGTCAACATCGACGTCACCGTCATCAAAAACGGCTGGCACGGCGACAACAGCCGCATGTTCGTGGTGGGCGAAGGCAGCATCGCCGCCAAGCGCCTGTGCCAGATCACCTTCGATGCCATGTGGAAGGGCATCGTCAAGGTCAAGCCCGGCGCACGCCTGGGCGACATCGGCCACGCCATCCAGACCTTCGCCGAAACCGCCGGCTTCACCGTGGTGCGCGAGTTCTGCGGCCACGGCGTGGGCGCGCGTTTCCATGAAGAACCGCAGGTGCTGCACTACGGCCGCCCGGGCACGCTGGAAGAGCTGGTGCCGGGCATGATCTTCACGATCGAGCCCATGATCAACGCCGGCAAGCGCGACATCAAGGAAGACCGCAAGGGCAACCGCCCCTACGACGGCTGGACCATCGTCACGCGCGACCGCAGCCTCTCGGCGCAGTGGGAGCACACCGTGCTCGTCACCGAGACGGGCTACGAGGTGCTGACGGTCAGCGACGGCAGCCCGCCGCCGCCGGCCTTCGCGCCGCTGGGTTATGGCTCGGCGCTGGTGCCGGCGGCCTGCCTGGCGCCGAGCCTGGTCACTTCCTGAACACCGGGGGCGCGCGCGTGGCCGAGGCCGCCGCCAGCATCGGCGCGCTGCGCGCGCGTTTCCGCGACGGCAAGGCCGAGTTGCTGGCCGGCTTTGCGGCTGCCCGTGCCACCGCACCGGCCGCCGGCCGCTTGGTGCGCGCGCTGGCCAAACATGTGGATGGCACGCTGGCCGAGCTGTGGCGCGGCGCCGGGCTGCCGGCGGGCGCTGCGCTGGTGGCCGTGGGCGGCTACGGCCGGGGTGAGCTCTTCCCCCATTCCGACGTCGACGTGCTGCTGCTGCTGCCTGACAACGCCTCACCGCCCGACGAGGCCACCGCCGCCGCGGTGAGCGCCTTCGTCACCGCCTGCTGGGACATCGGCCTGGAGATCGGCTCCTCGGTGCGCACCGTCGACGAATGCGTGGCCGAGGCCGCGCGTGACGTGACGGTGCAGACCGCGCTGCTCGAATCACGCCTGGTGGCCGGTGCGCGGCGCCTGTTCACGCGCTTCACGAAGGCGCACCTGGCCGCCATCGACCCCAAGGCCTTCCTGCGCGCCAAAACGCTGGAGATGCAGCAGCGCCACGTCAAGTACGAAGGCACGCCCTACGCGCTGGAGCCCAACTGCAAGGAAAGCCCCGGCGGCCTGCGCGATCTGCAGGTGGTGGTGTGGGTGGCCCGGGCTGCCGGCCTGGGGCGCACCTGGACCGAGTTGGCCGCCAAGGGGCTGATCACGCCTTTCGAGGCTTCGCAGCTGATGAAGCACGAAGGCACGCTCAAGCTCATCCGCGCGCGCCTGCACACGGTGGCGCGGCGGCGCGAAGACCGCTTGGTCTTCGACCTGCAGACGGCCACGGCCGAGAGCTTCGGCTACAAGGCCACGAAGGAGCAGCGCAGCTCCGAGGTGCTGATGCGCCACTACTACTGGGCAGCCAAGGCGGTGACGCAGCTGAACCAGATCCTGATGCTGAACATCGAGGAGCGCATCAACGGCTCGGCCGATGCGCCCATGCGCCCGGTCACCGCGCGTTTCTTCGACCGTGCCGGCATGCTGGAAGTGGCGCACGACGAGCTGTACACCGAGAACCCGCACGCCATCCTGGAGACCTTTCTGGTCTTCGCGCAGACGCCCGGCCTGCAAGGCCTGAGCGCACGCACCTTGCGCGCCCTGTACAACGCCCGCAACGTGATGGACGCGAAGTTCCGCCGCGACCCCATCAACCGCGAGCTTTTCCTCGACATCCTGCGCCAGCCGCGCGGCATCACGCACGCGATGCGGCTGATGAACCAGACCAGCGTGCTGGGCCGCTACCTGTGGGCCTTCCGCCGCATCGTCGGGCGAATGCAGCACGACCTGTTCCACGTCTACACGGTCGACCAGCACATCCTGATGGTGGTGCGCAACGCGCGCCGCTTCTTCATCCCCGAGCACGCGCACGAGTACCCCTTCTGCAGCCAGCTGGCGGCGCAGTGGGACAAGCCCTGGCTGCTCTACGTGGCCGCGCTCTTCCACGACATCGCCAAGGGTCGCGGCGGCGACCACTCCGACCTCGGCAGCGTCGAGGCGCGCCGCTTCTGCCGTGCCCACAGCCTCAGCCGTGAAGACACGCAGCTCATCGAGTTCCTGGTGCAGCACCACCTCACGATGAGCCGCATCGCGCAGAAGGAAGACCTGTCCGACGCCGACGTCATCGCCGGCTTCGCCAAGCTGGTGGACACGCCACGCCGACTGACGGCGCTGTACCTGCTGACGGTGGCCGACATCCGCGGCACCAGCCCCAAGGTGTGGAACGCCTGGAAGGGCAAGCTGCTCGAAGACCTGTACCGCTACACGCTGCGCGCCCTGGGCGGCGCGCAGCCCAACCTCGACGCCGAGATCGAAGCCCGCAAGCAGGAGGCGCGGCAGAACCTGGCCCTGCACAGCGCGCTGCCCGGCACCGAAGAGCCGCTGTGGCTGACGCTGGAGGTCAGCTACTTCGCGCGCCACGACGCCGCCGACATCGCCTGGCACGCGCGCAGCCTGTGGCGCCACGTGAAGACCGAGGTCCCGATCGTCAACGCGCGGCCCAGTTCCGTGGGCGACGGCCTGCAGGTGCTGGTGTACTCGCCCGACCGGCCCGACCTCTTCGCGCGTATCTGCGGCTACTTCGACAACGCCGGCTTCAGCATCCTGGATGCCAAGGTGCACACCACCAAGGCCGGCTATGCGCTCGACACCTTCCAGGTCGTGGCCACGCAGCCCTGGAGCGATGCCGGCACCGACCACGAGCTCAAGTACCGCGATCTGGTCTCGCTGGTGGAAACGCAGCTCGGCCTGGCGCTGGCCAGCGAGGGCCCGCTGCCCGAGCCGCGCAGCGGCCGCGTCTCACGCCGCGTGCGCAGCTTCCCCGTGACGCCGCGCGTCTCGCTGGCGCCCGATGAGCGCGCGCAGCGCTGGCTGCTGACGGTGTCGGCCAGCGACCGCTCGGGCCTGCTCTACGCCATCGCGCGCGTGCTGGGCCGCAACCACATCAACCTGCAGCTGGCCAAGATCACCACGCTGGGCGAGCGCGTGGAAGACACCTTCCTCGTCGACGGCCCCGAGCTGCAGAAGAGCAAGGCGCAGCTGCGCATCGAGAGCGAGTTGCTCGACGCCGTGGCCGCGTCTGGCAGCTGAAGCCGCGCCCGCCAACCATCCGCCCTCGAGCCCCCATGAGCCTGCGCCGCATCACCGCCGCCGACGCCATCGCGCAGCTCGGCCAGTTCGATGCCGTGATCGATGCGCGCAGCGAGAGCGAGTTCGCCGAAGACCGCCTGCCCGGCGCCGTCAACTGGCCGGTGCTGAACGACGCGCAGCGCGCCGACATCGGCACCCAGTACAAGCAGGCCTCGCCTTTCGATGCACGCAAGCGCGGCGCCGTGATGGCGGCGCGCAACATCGCGCAGCACGTCGAGACCCGCGCCGCCGAGCTGCCACGCGGGTGGCGGCCGCTGGTCTATTGCTGGCGCGGCGGCCAGCGCTCGGGTTCGCTGAGCCTGGTGCTGGGCGAGATCGGTTTCCAGGTGCAGGTGCTCGAGGGCGGCTACCGCGAGTTCCGCCGCGCCGTGCTGGCCGAGCTGGAGCTGCTGCCGGCGCAGCTGCACTTCGTGGTGCTGTGCGGCCGCACCGGCAGTGCCAAGAGCCGGCTGCTGCAGGCACTGGCCACCGAGGGCGCGCAGGTGCTCGACCTGGAGGCCATGGCTTGCCACCGCGGCAGCGTGCTAGGCCCAGAGCCGGGGCGCCCGCAGCCCTCGCAGAAGGCCTTTGAAACCCTGCTCTGGCAGGCGCTGCGCACGCTGGATCCGGCGCGCCCGGTGTTCGTGGAAGGCGAGAGCCGCACCATCGGCCGGCTGCGCCTGCCCGAAAAGCTGATCGAGGCCGTGCGCGCCGCACGCTGCCTGCAGGTGCAGATGCCACTGGCTGCGCGCGTGCAGTTCCTGCTGCAGGATTACGCGCATTTCGTGCAGGACACCGAGAGCTTCTGCCATCGCCTGGCCGCGCTGCGCGAGTTGCGCGGCGCCGCGGTGGTGGAAGACTGGCAGCAGCGCGCCCGAGCCGGGGCCCACGCCGGTGTGGTGGAAGAGCTGCTCACGCTGCATTACGACCCGGTCTACGAAAAATCGATGGCCCGCAACTTCAAGCACTACGCGCAGGCCGAGGTGGTGGCCCTGGACAACGGCGACATGCCCGCGCTGCAGGCCGCTGCGGCCCACTGGGCGGCCGCGCCCTTGCCCAAGCCCCCGGAGATGCCCCATGCCGAAACCTGAGCCCCGCAGCGGCGCCTTGCGCGTGCGCGCGGTGCCGGCCACCCGGCCGCTGCAATGGCTGGCCCTGGGCTGGGCCGACCTGCTGCGCTGCCCCGCGCCGGGCCTGCTGCACGGCGTGCTGGCCGCGGTGTTCGGCGCGGTGGTGCTGGCCCTCGCGCGCGACCGGTTCTGGGCCCTGGCCGGCAGCTTCAGCGGCTTCCTGCTGGTGGCGCCTGTGGTGGCCACGGGCCTCTACGCGGTGAGCCGCGCGCTGGAGCAAGGCCAGCGGCCGACCCTGCGCACCGCGCTGGCCGCCTGGCACCCCAAGGACCACCGCCTCGTCGTTTTCGGCCTGCTGCTGGCCCTGGCGGGCACGGGCTGGGTGCTGACCTCGGCCTCGCTGATCACGCGCTTCGCGCCCGCCCCGGTCAGCAGCCCAGCCGATTTCCTGCAGGTGGTGGTGCTCAGCGAAAGCAGCCTGCTCTTCGAGGTGTGGCTGATGCTGGGCAGCGCGCTGGCCGCGCCGATGTTCATCAGCAGCGTGGTCGCCCTGCCCCTGCTGCTGGATCGCCCGCACAGTGTGCTGCAGGCGGTGATGACCAGCGCCAACGCGGCCCTGGCCAGCCCGCCGGCGATGGCGCTGTGGGCCACGCTCATCCTCGTGCTCACGCTCGTCGGCATGGCCACCTTCATGGTCGGCCTGGTGGTGGTGGTGCCCTGGCTGGCACACGCCAGCTGGCACGCCTACCGCGACCTGGTGCCGCCCGACGAAGCCGGCGAGGCGCAGGCCTGATGTTCGGCTACACCGAAGAGCAGATCGCGCAGTTCGGGCTCACCTTCGGGGTGGGCGCGTTCATGCTCTACATGGCCTTCATCATCTGGCAGCTGGCGCGTGAATCGAAGGCCGGGCGCTTCGGCACTTTCGTGCTCTTCCTCGCTTTGGGTTTCGGACTCGTAGGCTTCGCCGCCAAGAGCGTCATCAAGTTCTTCATCCAGGGCAGCTGAGCGCGCGCTGGAAGCAAAAACGCCGGCAGCTGCCGGCGTTTCTGTCTGGAAGTCGATCGGCGCAGCCGCTCAACCCATGTGCAAGCCGCCGTTGCAGCTGAAGTCAGCGCCGGTGGTGAAGCCCGAATCGGGGCCGGCCAGCCAGGCCACCACCGAGCCGATTTCCTCCGGCGTGCCCAGGCGCTTCACGGGAATGGTGGCGACGATCTTCTCCAGCACCTCGGGCTTGATGGCGCGGACCATGTCGGTGCCGATGTAGCCCGGGCTCACGGTGTTCACGGTCACGCCCTTGGCGGCCAGTTCTTGCGCCAGCGCCATCGTGAAGCCGTGCATGCCGGCCTTGGCGGCCGAGTAGTTGGTCTGACCGGCCTGGCCCTTCTCGCCGTTCACGCTGCTGATCTGGATGATGCGGCCCCAGCCCTTTTCCACCATGCCCGGCACCACCTGCTTGGTGACGTTGAACATGCTGTTGAGGTTGGTGTCGATGACGGCGTGCCAGTCTTCGGGCGACATCTTCAGGAACATGCGGTCGCGGGTGATGCCGGCGTTGTTCACGAGCACGTCGATGGGGCCGTGCTCCTCGCGCGCCTTGGTGAAGGCGGCCACCGTGCTCTCCCAGTCGGCCACGTTGCCGACCGAGGCGTGGAACTCGTAGCCCAGGGCCTTCTGCTCGCCCAACCACTTCACGTGGTCGCGGCTCGGGCCGCAACCGGCGATGACGGTGAAGCCTTCCTTGGCCAGGCGCTGGCAGATGGCGGTACCGATGCCGCCCATGCCGCCGGTCACGTAAGCCACTTTCTTCGACATAACTCTCTCCTAGGTGCTGGATGGGCTGAGGTTCGCTGGCCGCCCTGTTGCGGTCAAGCGGGTTCGCCCGGTGTTGTTCTGGGGATGGATGCGGGGCTCAGCGCTCGACGGTCAGGGCCACGCCCATGCCGCCGCCGATGCACAGCGAGGCGATGCCCTTCTTCGCGTCGCGCTTGATCATCTCGTGCAAAAGGGTCACCAGGATGCGGCAGCCGCTGGCGCCGATGGGGTGGCCGATGGCGATCGCGCCACCGTTGACGTTGACCTTGCTGGTGTCCCAGCCCATCTCTTGATGCACGGCGCAGGCCTGCGCGGCGAAGGCTTCGTTGATCTCCAGCAGGTCCAGGTCTTGTGGCTTCCAGCCGGCACGCTCCAGCGCCTTCTTCGCGGCGGGCACCGGGCCCATGCCCATGATGGCGGGGTCCAAGCCCGCGCTGGCGTAACTGGCGATACGCGCCAGCGGCTTCAGGCCCAAGGCGGCGGCCTTGGCGGCCGTCATCACCATCACGCCGGCAGCGCCGTCGTTCAGGCCGCTGGCATTGCCGGCCGTCACGCTGCCGGCCTTGTCGAAGGCCGGGCGCAGGCCGGCCAGGGCTTCGGCGCTGGTCTTCTTGTTGATGAACTCGTCGGCGGCGAAAACGATGGGATCGCCCTTCTTCTGCGCGATGCTCACCGGCACGATCTCGTCGACGAAACGCCCGGCTTCCTGCGCCGCGGCCGCCTTCTGCTGGCTGGCCAGCGCCAGCGCGTCTTGCGCCTCGCGCGTGATGCCGTACTTCTTGGCCACGTTCTCGGCCGTGATGCCCATGTGGTACTGGTTGTAGACGTCCCACAGGCCGTCGGTGATCATCGTATCGACCATCTTCCAGTCGCCCATGCGCTGGCCGTCGCGGCTGCCCAGCAGCACGTGCGGGGATGCGCTCATGTTCTCCTGCCCGCCGGCGATGACGATCTCGCTGTCACCGTCACGGATGGCCTGGGCCGCCAGCATCACCGCCTTCAGGCCGCTGCCGCAGACCTTGTTGATGGTCATGGCCGGCACGCCGGTGTTGAAGCCGGCCTTGATGACGGCCTGCCGCGCGGCGTTCTGGCCGCTGCCGGCGGTGAGCACCTGACCGAGGATCACTTCACCGATCTGCTCGCTGCTCAAGCCGCTGCGCGCCAGCAGCGCCTTCAGCACGGTGGCGCCGAGTTCGGGCGCCGGGGTCTTGGCGAGCGTGCCGCCGAACTTGCCGACCGCGGTGCGGGCGGCGGCGACGATGACGATGTCTTGTTGGGCCATGAGGGTCTCCTTGGAATTGCGGGGTCAGGCTTTGGCGCGCACGTAGCGTCCTGGGGCCGGTTCGATGGGTTTGAACTTCGCGCTGCCGGTGGTCTTGGGGGCGTTCATCAGCTTGCCGGCCTGCGGCTTGAGCCAGTCGCTCCACACCGGCCACCAGCTGCCGGGATGCTCGGTGGCGCCGGCGAACCAGGCCTCGGCCGTGGCCGGGTGCTTGCCCTTGGGGGCGCTGTTCGTCCAGTGGCTGCGTTTGCCCTTGGCCGGCGGGTTGATGACGCCGGCGATGTGGCCGCTGGCGCCCAGCACGAACTGGCGCTCGCCCTTGAACAGCGCCACCGAGGCATAAGCCGCCGGCCACGGCACGATGTGGTCTTCGCGCGAGCCGTAGATGAACACCGGCGCGTCGATCGCGCCCAGGTCCACCGCTTCGCCGCACACGGTGAGCGCACCGGGCTGCTTCAACTCGTTCTGCAGGTACATGTGGCGCAGGTACCAGCAATACATGGGCCCGGGCAGGTTGGTGCTGTCGCCGTTCCAGTAGAGCAGGTCGAAGGGCGGTGGCGCCTCGCCCTTCAGGTAGTTGGCGACGACGTAGTTCCACACCAGGTCGTTGGGCCTCAGGAAGCTGAAGGTGGTGGCCAGTTCCTGGCCCTTGAGCAGGCCCGGGCCGCCGGGGGCCTCGGGGCCGAGCGTCATCTCGCGCAGCTTGACCGAAGCCTCGTCGATGAAGATGTCGAGGATACCGGTGTTCTCGAAGTCGAGCAGCGTGGTCAGCAGCGTCACGCTCTGGGCCGGCTGCTCACCGCGCGCGGCCAGCACGGCCAGCGCGGTGGACAGGATGGTGCCGCCCACGCAGAAGCCCAAAGTGTTGATGCGCTCCTGCCCGCTGATGGTCTGCACCGTGCGGATGGCGGCGATGGCGCCGTCTTCGATGTAGTCGTCCCAGTTCGTGGCGACCAGGCTCTCGTCGGGGTTGCGCCAGCTCACGACGAAGGTGCGGTGGCCCTGCTCGACGGTGTAGCGGATCACGCTGTTGTCGGGCTGCAGATCGAGGATGTAGTACTTGTTGATGCAGGGCGGCACGAAGAGCATGGGCCGCTCGTGCACCTTGGCCGTCAGCGGCTTGTATTCGATCAGCTGGAACAGCGCGTTCTCGAACACCACCTGCCCGGCCGTGGTGGCCACGTTGCGGCCCACCTCGAACACGCTCTCGTCGGTCTGCGAGACATGGCCCTTCTGCAGATCTTGCAGCAGGTGGTGCATGCCGGTGGTGAGGCTCTCGCCCTGGGTGTCGATGGCCTTCTTCAGCGCATCGGGGTTCAGCGCCAGGAAGTTGCTGGGGCTGGCCATGTCCACCCACTGCTGCACGGCAAAGCGGATGCGCGCCTGGGTCTTGGCGTCGGCCTCCACGCTCTCGGCCATCTGCGTGAGGGTGCGCGCGTTCAGCAGGTACATCTGCGCCGTGAAGGCCGAAGCCGGGTTGCCCAGCCATTCGCTGCCGAAGCGGCGGTCGCCCAGCGCCTTGGGCGGTGCGGCGGCATCGCCCTGCAGCGTGTGCAGCGACTGGTTCCACACCTCGGCCGCGCTCTTCAGGTAGTTGGCCTGGATCTCGGCCAGTTGCTGCACCGGCAGGTTCAAACCTGCCAGGGACTTGAAGATGTCCCCGAAGGCAGCCCCGAATGCCTGCACGGGCGCTGCGGCGGGTGGGAAAGCTGCGCTAGGCTTGGGCTTCATCGTCGTGTCTCCTGGTTCTTGCCGGGGCGCTCGGCGGGCGCCCCTTGCCATGCGGGTGCCACGCCGGGGCGGCACGACTTCACGTTCTACGCCGAGGCGCTGACGGCGCCATGACGGTGTGTGCACTTTAGCGGCCACCGGGCGCGGCTCATTGCGGGTTCCCACATGTACTTGATTGCCATCGCCTGGATCTATGTCGTGCTGATGATGGCCGTGGCCGAGGCGCTGTCGTCGCAAGGCTCGGTGCTAGGTGCCTTCTTCACCTTCCTGCTGTACGGCATGCTGCCGCTGTCGATCTTCCTGTACATCTTCGGCACGCCGGCTCGGCGCCGTGCGCGCCGGGCGGCCGAAGCCGCGGAAGAAGCGGCGCTGGCGGCGGCCGCGGCAGGCTCAGCGGCGCCAGATGGCAGCGGCCATGCGGCCGGTGACACCGTCGCGGCGGAAAGAAAAGAAGCGTGACGCGTCTTCCACGGTGCACGCGCCCTCGGCCGTGACAGCGCTCACGCCCAGCGCCTGCAGCCGGGCGGCGGCCAGCGCGGGCAGGTTGGCGAGCCAGCGCGCCGCGCCGTCGGGCCGCGCGCGGTAGACGAAACGCCCGGGGTCGGGCTGACCGGGGTCGTCACCGAAGGCCTGCAGCACCTCGGCGCCCACTTCGAACTGGCGCGGGCCGATGCAGGGGCCCAGCCAGGCCTGCACATCGGCCGGCGCGGCGCCGGTGCCTGCGCACAGCGCCTGCACCGTGGCCTCCAGCACCCCACCAGCCAGGCCGCGCCAGCCGGCGTGGGCCGCGGCCACGGCCGAGCCGTCACGCAAGGCGAAGAGCACCGGCAGGCAATCGGCCACCTGCACCGTGCACGCGATGCCGCGCTCGCGCGTCCACGCGGCATCGGCCGGGGTGTCTGGGTGGCTGTCACTGTCGGCCTGCAGGTGCAGCACGGTGTGGCCGTGCACCTGGCGCAACCACACCGGGCGCGCGCCCAGCGCGGCTTCGAAGCGCGCGCGGTTCTCGGCCACGGCCGCCGGCGCGTCGCCGACGGCCACGCCGAGATTCATTGCGGCGCAGGCGCCGGTGCTCACGCCACCGGCGCGGGTGCTCATGCCGGCCTGCACGCCCGGGGCCATGGCCCAACCGGGCCGCAGCAGCGGCGCGGCCGCGGGTGCGTTCATCGCAGCTTCACTCGGCGTCCGGGCAGCGCTCGGGGCGCGTCTGCTCGAAGGCCGGCAAGGCCATGCAGGCTTCGAACACGCGCATCACCTGGGGCACGTGGTCCAGCCGGCAGTTGAAGCGCTGCGCATTGAAGATCTGCGGCACCAGGCAGCAGTCGGCGAGCGTCGGGGTCTCGCCGTGACAGTAAGTGGCGGGCGCGGCGGCGAGCTGGCGCTCCACGACCTCCAGGCCGGTCTCCACCCAGTGGCGGTACCAGCGGTTCTTGTCGTCTTCGCCGAGCTTCAGGTCGCGCACCAGGTAGCGCAGCACGCGCAGGTTGTTCAGCGGGTGGATCTCGCAGGCGATGTCGAGCGCCAGCGCGCGCACGCGCGCCCGCTCTGCCGGCGTGGCGGGCAAGAGCGGCGGCTGCGGGTGGGTCTCGTCCAGGTATTCGAGGATCGCCAGCGACTGCGTGAGGCTGTGCTCGCCATCGCGCAGCAGCGGCACCAGGCGGCTGGCCGAGACCTGGGCGTAGCTTTCGCCGAGCTGCTCGCTCTTGGCCAGGTGCACAGGCAGGTAGGCGTAGTCCAGGCCCTTGAGCGCCAGCGCGATACGCACCCGGTACGAGGCCGACGAGCGGAAGTAGTTGTAGAGCTCCATGGCCTGCGCGCTTCCTGGGCCGTGGGCCTTACTGCACCGCCACCTTCAGCGTGCCCAGGCCGGCCACGGCGCCGTCCATCACGTCGCCGCGCACCACCGCGCCCACGCCGGCCGGCGTGCCGGTGAAGATGAGGTCACCCGGCTGCAGCGTCCAGGCGGCGCTGAGCTGTTCGATGGTCTCGTTGACGCTCCAGATCAGGTCCTTCAGGTCGCCCTGTTGCTTCACGGCGCCGTTGACGGCCAGCGTGATGGCACCGGTGAGCAACTCGCCCGTCTTCGCGATGGGCACGATGGGCCCGATGGGCGCGCTCTGCTCGAAGGCCTTGCCGATGCACCAGGGCCTGCCCTGCTTCTTCATCTCGTTCTGCAGGTCACGGCGTGTCATGTCCAGGCCCACGGCATAGCCCCAGATGTGCTTGGGCGCGTCGGCCGCAGCGATGTAGCGCCCGCCGGTGCCGATGGCCACCACGAGCTCGATCTCGTGGTGCAGGTTGGCGGTGAGCGTGGGGTAGTCGATGCGCCCGGTTTCGCCCTCGGCCACCGGCACGATGGCGTCGGCCGGCTTCATGAAGAAGAACGGCGGCTCGCGGCCGGTGAAGCCCATCTCCACCGCGTGATCAGCGTAGTTGCGGCCCACGCAGTAGATGCGGTGCACCGGCAGGCTGCCCCCGCCCTGCACGGGCACGGCAACGGGGGCGGGTGGCGGAAAGACGTAGCTCATGGCGGTGGGGCGCACGGCGGCGCAGCGGGCGTGGATGGAGGCGAAAGATGATGCCACGCAGTGCACGGTGGCCCGGCACGGGTTCCCC
The DNA here is from genome assembly GCA_051861265.1 of Rubrivivax sp. Taxonomy (GTDB): domain Bacteria; phylum Pseudomonadota; class Gammaproteobacteria; order Burkholderiales; family Burkholderiaceae_C; genus Rubrivivax. The sequence continues at coordinate 628,421 of JBHYDA010000001.1, read as the reverse complement.
ACAGGGGCGGTGGACCACGGGGGGCCCCGCTACACTGAAGCTCATGCTGCAGCCCCGCCGAATCAAGCATTGCCGCGTCTGCGGTGCCGAGGTCAGCTACCGCGTGCCGGCCGACGACAACCGCGAGCGCGCTGTCTGCAGCGCCTGCGGCGAGATCCACTACGAGAACCCGATCAACGTCGTCGGCACCGTGCCGGTGTGGGGCGAGCAGGTGCTGCTGTGCCGCCGCAACATCGAGCCGCGTTTCGGCTTCTGGACACTGCCGGCCGGCTTCCTGGAACTCGGTGAAAGCACCGCTGAGGGCGCGCTGCGCGAGACCGTGGAAGAAGCCGGCGCGCGGGTCGAACTGCAGCCGCTGTTCACGGTGCTGAATGTGGTTCGCGCGGGTCAGCTGCACCTGTTCTACCGCGCCCGCATGCTCGACACCACGCTCGCGCCCGGCCCCGAGACCATCGAGGCCCGCCTCTTCCGCGAAGACGAGGTGCCCTGGGACGAACTTGCCTTCCGGACCGTGCGCCTCACGCTGGAGCGCTTTTTCGAAGACCGCCGCCAGGGCCACTTCGGTGTGCATGCCGGCGACATCGCCTGAACACGCCTTGCCCCATCCCTTCATGACCTTGACCCACCCGGCACCGCCTGACGACCTCACGGCCGTGCTCCTGCTGGCCGCCCCCGGCCCGGCCTGCAGCCTGGCGCAAGCGGCGCTGCAAGACTGGGCCGCCGTGCAGTGGCAGCGTGAAGGCGCGGCGGCGCTGCCTGATGTGCAAGCCGCCCAGCGCGCCCGGGCCGTGGCCGGGCTGGAGCCCGCGCTGGTGGTGGCCGATGCGGCGCTGCCGGGCCTGGAGCTTGAGGCGCTGTGCGAGGCGCATCGGGCTGACGCAGCAGCCGGCCCCGTGGTGGTGCTGCTCGATGCAGCCGACGAAACCGGCGCCGCCCACTGGCTGCGGCGGGGGGCCGCCGACTGCCTCGGCCTGCCGCAAGGCGAGGCGCTGCTGGCAGCGCGGCTGCAGGCGCGCGCACAGGCGCTGCGCGCAGCCGCCGCGGCGCGCGCCGGCCTGCAGGGCCTGCAGGACGAACTGGCCCGGCGCACCGCGCAACTGCAGGCCATCCAGGACGTGACCACGCTCGTGATGGCCACGCTGGCCAAGACCCGTGGCACCGAGAGCTCGAACCACATCCGGCGCACGCAGTACTACGTCAAGGCTCTGGGCTGGCGGCTGTCGACGCTGCCGCACCTGGCGGCCTCGCTGACCTCCACGCACATCGACCTGATGTTCCGCGCCGCAGCCTTGCACGACATCGGCAAGGCCGGCATCCCCGACCGCATCCTGCTCAAACCCGGACGGCTCAGCCCCGACGAGTTCGAGATCATGAAGACCCACACCACGCTGGGCCGAGACGCCATCGCCAATGCCAAGCTCAAGCTGGGCGTGGATGTCGACTACCTCAACGTGGCCAAGGAAATCGCCTACTCGCACCACGAGAAGTGGGACGGCAGCGGCTACCCCGAAGGCCTGGCCGGGAGCGCCATTCCACTGTCAGGGCGGCTGATGGCACTGGCCGACGTGTACGACGCGCTGATCAGCCGCCGCCTGCACAAGGAGGCGATGAGCCACGAGCAGGCCGCGCACATCATCCAGCAGACACGCGGCCGCCACTTCGACCCCGACGTGGTCGACGCCTTTCTCGCCGTCCAGGACAACTTCCAGGCCATCGCCATCGCCTACAGCGACTCCAGCGCCGACCTGCAGCGCCAGGCCGAGTACGCCGGCATAGCGCAGGTGTGAGCCGCGCGCCGGCCCCATGAAAAAAGCCCGCTGGACGCGGGCTTCTTCTTGAGGCGGGGTCGACTCAGGCGTGCGCGGCGCGCAGCTTCATCGAGAACTCTTGCAGCGCGGCAATGCCGCTCTCTTCGGCCTTGCGGCACCAGGCCTGCAGGTCGGCCACCAGCTGCTCGGCGCTGACGCCGGTGCGTGTCCACAGCGCCCGCAGCTCTTCGCGCATGGCCACCAGCTTGGCGAGCTGCGGGCTTTCGCCCAGCGCCACCTGCAACGTGGGCTTCACGCCTTGCGGGATCTTGTCGTCGTCGCGGTGCAGCCAGGTCTTGGCCACGCGAAGGTTGCGGAAACGCTCGCTGTTCTGCGCGCCCTGGGCCTGCAGACGCGCCAGTTCGACGCCCACGGCCGCCTTCAGTTCGTGCGCGTATCGCGCCATTACTTCATAGCGGTTGGCGATCACGGCTTCCAGCGTCTTGCCATCGGCCACCGGGCGGGCGGTGCCCAGTTCCAGCTTGGGCGGCACCTTCTTCACGCGGGCCAGGCCCACCTTCTCCATGGCGCGGATGTACATCCAGCCCACGTCGAACTCGTAGGGCTTGACCGAGAACTTGGCCGAGGTCGGGTAGGTGTGGTGGTTGTTGTGCAGCTCTTCGCCACCGATCAGCACGCCCCAGGGCGAGACGTTGGTGGAGGCGTCGGGCGCCTCGAAGTTGCGGTAACCCCAGTAGTGGCCGATGCCGTTGATGATGCCGGTGGCCATCACCGGGATCCAGGCCATCTGCACCGCCCACACCGCCGCGCCGATGGCGCCGAACAGCGTGAGGTTCAGGATCAACATCAGACCCACGCCCTGCCACGAGTAGCGGGTGTAGAGGTTGCGCTCGATCCAGTCGTCAGGCGTGTTGTGGCCGTACTTGGCCACGGTTTCCTTGTTCTTGGCTTCGACGCGGTAGAGCTCCACGCCGGTCAGCAGCAGCGCCTTCAGGCCCTTGACCTGCGGGCTGTGCGGATCTTCTTCGGTCTCGCACTTGGCGTGGTGCTTGCGGTGCACCGCCACGAATTCCTTCGTGACCATGCCGGTGCCGATCCACAGCCAGAAGCGGAAGAAGTGCGAGGGGATCGCGTGCAGCTCCAGCGCCCGGTGCGCCTGGGCGCGATGCAGGAAGATGGTCACGCCGCAGATGGTGAGGTGCGTCGTCACCAGCGTGTAGAGCAGCACTTGCCACCAGCTCGCTTCCAGCAAGCCGTGCGAAAGCATTTGGACGACCGCGTCGTGCACCTGCCACAGTTGATCCATCTGCATTTCCTCGGGACTGCTCAAAAGTTACAGATTGATTGTAGGGGGGCCACGCGCGTCGCGCTGCGGTTTCTGCTTAGACCTTGCCCTTGCAACCCCATCCGAGCGCAAAAAGTCTGCGCTAGATCAAATCAGATGGCGACAGAAGCCCCGGATTTCAACGCTTTTGCCAGACCGCAGCAAAAAAGCCGTCGGTCTGGTGCTGGTGCGGCCACAGGCGCAGGTACGGGCCTGCCACCAGCGGGGCCGGCGCTTCGACACGGGCGGCTTCCAGCGCCTGCAGCACGGGCAGCACCTCGAACTGGCTGGCGTTGGCCGCCGTGAAGGCCTCGGCCACGGCCTCGTTCTCGGCCGCCAGCAGGCTGCAGGTGGCGTAGACCAGGCGGCCGCCAGGCTTGAGCAGGCGTGCAGCGCTGGCCAGGATGGCGGTCTGCTTGGCCTGCAGCTCTTCCACCGCCTTCGGGCTCTGGCGCCATTTGAGGTCGGGGTTGCGGCGCAGCGTGCCCAGACCGGAGCAAGGCGCGTCGACCAGCACCCTTTCGATCTTGCCGGCCAGGCGCTTGATGCGGTCGTCGCGCTCATGTGCGATCTGCGCCGGGTGCACGTTGCTCAGACCGCTGCGCGCCAGGCGCGGCTTCAGCGCATCGAGGCGGTGCCCCGACACATCGAAGGCATACAGCCGCCCCGTGTTGCGCATGGACGCGCCGAGCGCCAGCGTCTTGCCGCCAGCCCCGGCGCAGAAGTCGACGACCATCTCGCCGCGTTTGGCGTCGGTGATCAGCGCCAGCAGCTGGCTGCCTTCGTCCTGCACCTCCACCAGGCCCTGGGTGAAGACGTCCAGCTTGTGCAGCGCGGGCTTGCCCTGCAGGCGCAGGCCCCAGGGCGAGTGCGGTGTGGGTTCGGCGGCCAGGCCCGCATCGGCCAGGGCCTGGCGCACCTCATCGCGCTTGGCCTTGAGCGCGTTGACGCGCAGGTCCAGTGGTGCGGCTTCGTTCAGCGCTTTCACCAGGGGCCAGAAGTCGTCGCCGAGCGTGTCCTTCAGCGGCGTGGCCAGCCAGTCGGGCAGGTTGTGGCGCTGCTTCTCGGGCAGGGTGGCGTGGTCGATCTGGCCGATCTTGTCCAGCCAGGCCTGCTCGTGCGGCTCGACCGCGGCGCGCAGGAAGTTGGGCGTGCCCTGCCAGGCCAGCAGCACCAGGCGGCGCTCCAGCGGGCCGGTGCCGCTTTGCGCCAGGTTCTGGAACAGCAGGCGCTGGCGCAGCACGGTGTAGGCGGTTTCGGCCAGCGCGTGGCGCTCGCGCGAGCCCAAGGCGCGGTGCTGGCGGAAGAAGGCAGAAACCACGCCATCGGCGGGTTGGTCGAGCTTGAGCACGGCGCGCAGCAGCTCGGTGCTCAAGTCGACAAGGGCTTTCGGATGCATCGCCGGATTATCCTGCCCGGCATGAACCAGCCCGCCCACGTGCCCGAAGACGACTTGCCACCGCTGCCCGCCGCCCCGCCCGGCCGCTACCGCCACTACAAGGGCGGCGAGTACCAGCTGCTGGGCGTGGTGCGCCACAGCGAGACGCTGGAGCCGCTGGTGCTGTACCGCCCGCTCTACAACCAGAGCGGCGATTGGGTGCGGCCCTACGCGATGTTCTTCGAGACGGTGGAGATAGCCGGCCGCGTGATGCCGCGCTTCACGCGCATCGGCGACTGAGCGCCCAGCGCTACATCAGCACCTGCGAAGCGCCGTCGGCCTGGATCACCAGGCCGTTCGCTACGCGCAGCTTGCCTTCCACGAACCAGCGCACCGCCAGCGGGTAGATCACGTGCTCGGTGGCCAGCACGCGCGCGGCCAGCTGGTGCTCGTCGTCGCCGGGCAGCACCGGCACCACGCTCTGCATCACGATGGGGCCGTGGTCGAGTTCGGGCGTCACGAAGTGCACGGTGGCGCCCACGGCCTTGCAGCCGGCTTCCAGCGCCCGCCGGTGCGTGTGCAGCCCCGGGAAGGCCGGCAGCAGCGAGGGGTGGATGTTCAGCAGCCGGCCTTCGTAGCGGCGCACGAAATCAGCGCCAAGCACCCGCATGAAGCCGGCCAGCACGACGAGGTCTGGCGCGTGCGCGTCGATGGCGGCGGCGAGGGCGGCGTCGAAGGCCTCACGCTCGGGGTAGGCCTTGTGGTCCACGCACTGCGCGGCGATGCCGCGCTCGGCCGCCCAGGCCAGGCCGCCGGCCTGAGGGCGGTTGGCGATGACGGCCACCACCTGGGCCGGCCAGCCCTGCTCGGTGCAGCGCTGGTGGAGGGCTTCCATGTTCGAGCCGCGGCCCGAGATGAGGATGACGATGCGTTTCATGGGCGTGGTGGGCTGACGGCGGCCGGCAGTGTAGGCGGGCGCCTGCGCCGCGCCGTGGCTTGCTGAGACAATCGCGGCCTTCCCCGCCAGCCTCATTTGCCCGCTAGCCCGGCAGCCCACCATGCGATCACGCGTTCTCTCCGGCATGCGCCCCACCGGCGCCATGCACCTCGGCCACTACCACGGCGCCCTGAAGAACTGGGTGCGCCTGCAGCACGAGCACGAGTGCTTCTTCTTCGTGGCCGACTGGCACGCCCTGACCACGCACTACGAAGAGCGCGAGGTCATGGAGAAGTTCGTCTACGAGATGGTGATCGACTGGATCGCCGCCGGCCTGGACCCCGACAAGTGCACGCTTTTCATCCAGAGCCGCCTGCCCGAGCACGCCGAGCTCTTCACGTTGCTGGCCATGGGCACGCCGCTGGGCTGGCTGGAACGCGTGCCCACCTACAAGGACCAGATGGAGAAGCTGAAGGACCGCGATCTCGCGACCTACGGCTTCCTCGGCTACCCGCTGCTGCAGGCCGCCGACATCCTGATCTACAAGGCCAACCACGTGCCCGTCGGTGAAGACCAGAGCAGCCACGTCGAGCTCACGCGCGAGGTGGCACGCCGCTTCAACAACCTCTACGGCCGCAGCAGCCAGTTCGAAGCCCAGGTGGCCGCGGCGCTGGCCAAGCTGCCGAAGGACGACGCCCGCTACTTCGAGAAGCAGCGCAAGGCCTTCGGCGAGACCGGCAGCCCCGAAGCGCTGGCCAAGGGCGAAGGCATGGTGGCCAAGGCCGCGGCCCAGGTCGAAGGCTGGACGGCCGATGACAGCGAGCTGCTGCTCGGCCACCTCAAGGGCAGCGGCAAGAGCGTGCTCACCGAGCCGCAGGCGCTGCTGACCGAAACCAGCAAGCTGCCCGGCCTGGACGGCGCGAAGATGAGCAAGAGCTACGGCAACGCCATCCTGATGCGCGAAGAGCCGGCCGAGGTGACGCGCAAGGTGCGCGGCATGGCCACCGACCCGGCCCGCGCCCGCCGCACCGACCCCGGCGACCCCGCGCGCTGCCCGGTGTGGCAGCTGCACAAGGTCTACACCGACGCGCCCACGCACGAATGGGTGCAGCAGGGCTGCAAGAGCGCAGGCATCGGCTGCCTGGAGTGCAAGCAGCCGGTGATCGACGCCATCGTCAAGGAACAAGCCCCGTGGCGCGAGCGCGCCGAGCAGTACCTGGCCAACCCCAAGCAGGTGCACTGGATCGTGGAAATGGGCACCGAGCGAGCGCGCACGGTGGCGCGCCAGACCATGAAGGACGTGCGCACGGCCATGGGCCTGAACTACTGATGGACGCGCTGCAAACCTTCGAAGTGCACCCCGGCGCCGAGCCGCGGGCCACCATCATCGTGCTGCACGGCCTGGGCGCCGACGGCACCGATTTCCTGTCCTTCGCCGACGAGATGAAGCTGGGCGCCGTGGGCCCGGTGCGCTGGGTCTTCCCACGCGCGCCCGAGCGTGCGGTGACGATCAACGGCGGCCACCGCATGCGCGCCTGGTACGACATCCTCGGCGCCGAACTCGTGCGGCGCGAAGACGAAGGCGGCCTGCGCGAGAGCTTTGCGCAGGTGCACGCGCTGATCGACCGCGAAGTGGCGCGCGGCGTGCCCGCGAGCCGCATCGTGCTGGGCGGCTTCTCGCAGGGCTGCGCCATCACCTTGGGCGCCGGGCTGCGCTACGGCCAGCGGCTCGCAGGGCTGGTAGGCATGTCGGGCTACATGCCGCTGGCGGCCGCGCTGGAAGCCGAGCGCCACGATGCCAACGTGATGACGCCGCTGTTCCTGGCCCACGGCCGCAGCGACCCCGTGGTGCCGCTGGCCCGCGGCAGCGCCGCGCGCGAGCAGCTGCAGGGGCTGGGCCAGCCCGTGCAGTGGCACGACTACCCGATGCAGCACTCGGTGTGCATCGAGGAAGTGCGCGACCTGCAGCAATGGCTCTTGCAGGTGCTCCGGCAAGACTGAAGCGGCTGGCCTATGCTGCGCGCCCTTACAGCACCCAAGGACATCGCCCCATGACACCAGCGCGCCGCACCCCTCTCCTGGCCTTGGCCACCGCTCTCGCTCTGGGCGGCTTGGGCGCTCCGAGCCTGGCCCTGGCCGATGCGCCCATGGCCCAGGCCCAAGCACCGGGCTGGTACCGCATGAAGCTGGGCAGCTTCGAGGTGACGGCGGTGTCCGACGGCACCGTCAAGCTGCCGGTGGACCAGCTGCTCACCAACATCAAACCGACCACACTGGAGCAGCTGCTGGCGCGCAGCTACCTGAAGGCGCCGGTGGAAACCAGCGTCAACGGCTACCTCGTCAACACCGGCAACAAACTGGTGCTGATCGACACTGGCGCGGCCGGCCTCTTCGGCCCCACGCTGGGCAAGCTGCTGGCCAACCTGAAGGCCAGCGGCTACAAGCCCGAGCAGGTGGACGAGATCTTCATCACCCACATGCACCCCGACCACGTTGGCGGGCTGATGGAGGGCGGCAAGATGGCCTTCCCGAACGCGGTGGTGCGCGCCCACGTCAAGGAAGGCGGCTTCTGGCTGAGCGAAACCAACCTGGCGCAGGCCCCGGCCGATGCCAAGGGCTTCTTCCAGGGCGCGATGGCTTCGCTGAACCCGTACGTGGCTGCCGGCAAGCTCAAGCCCTTCGACGGCGAGACCGAACTCGTGCCCGGCATCCGCGCCATCCCCGCCACTGGCCACACGCCGGGGCACACGGTCTACGCGGTGGAGAGTGAAGGCCACCGGCTCGTGGTCTGGGGCGATCTGATGCACGTGGCCGCGGTGCAGTTCGTGCAGCCGGCCGTGACCATCGCGTTCGACGTGGACAGCAAGGCCGCCGCGCCGCAGCGCATCAAGCACTACGCCGATGCCGCCAAGAAGGGCTACTTCGTCGCCGTGGCCCACGTGTCCTTCCCCGGCATCGGCCAGCTGCGCGCCGACGGCAAGGGCTACGACTGGGTGCCGGCGAACTACAGCTCGGCGCCCTGAGGCAGCTGCATCGGTTTCCAGCCGCCGTGATGCAACTCGTCCGCCCCGCCCCCGAGCACCTGCCCGGCTACTGCGAGGCCCTGTCTCGCGGCTGGTCGCCCAACACCACGCGGCCCGAGGCGGCGCAAGAGCAGCTGGCCGACATCGCGGCCGATGCCGCGGCTTTCCTCGCCATCGCGCACGACCCGGAAGCGCTGGGCCCGCCGGTGACACTGCCCGACGGCAGCCAGGTGCAGCGCCTGCCTGGCATCGTGCGCTGGATGTGGAGCGACGAGGGCTTCTGCGGCAGCATCAACCTGCGCTGGCCGCGCGACCTGGGGCCGATGCCGCCGCACGTGCTGGGCCACATCGGCTACGCCGTGGTGCCCTGGCAGCAGCGCCGCGGCCATGCCACGCAGGCGCTGGCACAGCTGCTGCCGCTGGCGCGCGGCTTCGGGCTGCGCGAGGTGGAGCTCACCACCGATGTCGACAACGCACCTTCGCAGCGCGTCATCACGGCCAACGGCGGTGAGCTGCTGGAGCGTTTCACCAAGCCCGAGGCCTTCGGCGGCGGGCCGGGGCTGCGTTTCGTCATCCGGCTCTAGGCTGGACGCCAGGCCCGCCTCCAGGCCCGCCTTCAAGCGCTTCGGCGCGCCCTCACCCAAAACGCCCCTGCAGGAACCAGCGCGGCGCTGTCTCGTCGGCGCTGGGCAGGCGCGTGTGCCACAGCCACAGCAGCGCACCTTCGCGCGTCTGGGCGATGTAGTAATCGCGCGTGGCGGGCTCGCCGTCCCACCAGCCGGTTTCGATGCGCTCGGGGCCGCTCAGCAGTTGCAGCGGCTGGCCTTGCAGCCAGGGCACGGCGTCGCGTTCACTCAGGGGCTGCGGCTGCGGCAGCAGCCAGGTGGGGCGGTGCAGCGGCAGCAGGCCGTGGGCCAGTGCGGCGGCGGCGCCGCGCGCGGCGGCATCCCCGGCCTCTGCATCGGCCCTGGCCCCGCCCCTTGCCGGCACGGCACGCGTGGCGCACTCGGGGCGGTGGTCGGCCACGGGCTGCAGGGCCTGCACCTGGTCGTCGCCCAGGCGCGCGCGCAGGCGTTCGAGCAGGCGCACCAAGCCCTCGGCCTGCCCGGCGTGCGTGGGGAAGAGCTCGCCGTTGGGCGCCTCGCCGGCCACCAGCTGCTGGCAGTGCAGCTGCAGCTCCAGCGTGGGCGCGGTGAGCACCACGCGCGCCAGGCGCTCGCGCAGCAGCAGTTGCAGATGGCCGAGTTCGGCCGAAGGCTCGGCCAGCGCCACCGCCAGCTCGGTGGGCGGCTGCAGCACCTGGCGCTGGCGCTCGTGGCGCATGCGCAGCGTGAAGCCGCCCACGCGCGCCTGCCGCGCCTGCGCCCAGGCCAGCAGCCGCGCCAGCAGCACGCCGGCGCCGTGCAGCACCTGGTCGGTGGTTTCGGCGCGCGCGAAGAGTTCGAGCCGGCTCTCGAAGACGGTGGGCAGCGTGAGCCAGCGCCGCGGGTCGGCGCGCCGGCCGAGCGCGCGGTCGAGCTCGTCGAGCACCTCGGTGCCGAAACGCCGCGCCAGGCCGGCGCGCGGCAGCTGCTGCAGGTCGTGCAGCGTGTGCAGGCCCATGCCCTGCAGCGCTTCCCAGTGTTCACGGCCCGGGCCCAGCAGCCACACCGGGGCTTGATCCAGCAGGGCCTGCAGCGCGGCCAGGTCGGTGCTGTGCGGGCCGTGCAGCAGGCTCGCTGCGGCAGCGCCCTCTGACGCGGCTGCATTGGCACCGTCCGGCTGCGGCCACCAACGCGCCAGCAGGCCCGCCGCCACCGCGGTGGGCGCAGCGGCCATCTGCACGCGGTGGCCCAGCGGCGCCAGTGCCGCCACCAGGCGCTGCTGCAGACCCGCCGGGCCGCCGAAGAGGCGCAGGCTGCCCTGCACTTCCATCAGCACGGTCTGGCCGTCTTGCAGCGTGACGGCGGGGGTGAAGGCCAGCGCGGTGTGGGCCACGGCGCGCAGCGCGGTGGCGTCACGCGCGGCCTGGGCCTCGGCCAGCAGCAGCTCGCTGGCCAGCGCCAGCGCAGTGGCGCGTTTCATGCCCACGCGCACGCCGCAGGCCGCGGCCTCGGCATTGACCACGGCCACGCGGTGCGCGGCCACCAGCGCCGCCGGCCGCACCGCCTGCTCGGGCGGCAGCGTGGCGACGAAGGCCTCCAGCGACAAGGCCGGCAGATGCAGGGCCCACCACAGCATCAGGCAGCGTCCAGACGGGCAGCACGGGCCGCAGCGGCAGCGCAGCCGCTCAGCGCGGCGACGCTGCAGCCGTTGCGCCCACCGGCGCCGCCACGGCCCGCTGCGCGCGCGCCGCGGCCGGCCCCGAGAGCACCGGCGGCAGCGCCAGCACCAGCGGCTGCGCCAGCGGCGGGCCGCGGCGCTTGAGCAGGGCCACGCGCAGCCGGTCGGCGCCCGCGCAGGCCAGCGCCAGGCGCAATGGCGCGGCGCTGGGCTGGTGGCGCAAGGCGGCGTCGCGCAGCAGGAAGACCGGGCCGTCGTGCGCCTGCGCGGCCAGTTGCAGGCGGCGCAGCGCATCGGCCGGCAGCCGCGCCGGCAGCCAGGCCAGCACGGCGCCGACATGGCCGCTCTTGAGCGCCTGCTCCAGCGCCCACAGCACGTCAGGGGCCGGCAGGCGGCTGCGCGCCGGGCCCTTCAAAGGCTGGCGCGCGCGCAGCAGCACCAGGCGCTGCAGGTCCAGGCCCAGAGCCGACAGCGCCCAGGCGCAGGGCGAGGCGGGCGGGTCGAAGCACATCACGCAGCGCTGCTGCGCCTGCACCGCGGCCAGCGCCGGGGCCAGCAGGCGCAACTCGCCCAGGCCTTCGTGCGGCAGCAGCAGTTCGGTCAGCGTGCCCAGCGGCCAGCCGCCGCCGGGCAGCTGGGCATCGAGCGCGGCAAAACCGCTGGGCAGGCCCGCGCCCACGGGCCGGCCCAACTGGTGCGCGCGCCACAGCGCGGGGTGCAGGGCCTCGGGGGCGGGGGGCAGCAGCAGGCCGGGTGCGGGCACGGGCTGCGCCGCTGGCGCGGCACGGGGTGGTGCGGGCGTGGGAGATGGCGGCTGCGGCTGCTGCGGCAGCAGCGGCGCCGGCTCGTCATCGGCAAAGAGCCCCGGCTGCACCCCGGGCGGTGCGCCCCGCCCGCCCGACAAGGCCACCGGCAGCCCCCCCGGCCCGCGCAGGCTGCGCACCCCGCCACCGGGCGGGCGCACGGGGGCGGCATGCGGCAGGTGCGGCAGGAGCGGCAGCGGCAGGGACGGGGAAACAGGAGGAAGGGCCACGAAAACACTGTACGTCTATACAGTCTTTTCGGCAAGCGGCAGGGGCTCTGCCAGCCGTGCAAAACGCCTTAGGTCAGCGGCACCACGGTGTCGCCGTCTTCGGGCACGCAGCCCTCGGCGATGGGCGTCCAGCCGCGGCGCACGACCACGTGGCGCTCGGTGTGGCAGAACTCCAGGCGCTGCGCGCCGGGCACCTGCTGGCGCAGAAAGCCCTCGATGGCCGCCGGCATGCTGACGCGGTAGATCGCCTGCGCCTGGTCTTCGGGCGGGTGGTCGTCGTTGTTCAGCCAGGGCACGAAGACCGTGCCCCACATCAGCGGGCGCCAGCGCACGTCGATGACGCTGGGCGTATAGCCTTGGCTCTTCAGCCAGGCCTGAGCCCGTTCACGCAAAGGCGGCTGCGGTGCCGGCCCCTCGGCCCCAGGCCCTTGCAGCAGGCCGCCGCGTGCCGCGGCCAGTACCTCGGCCACCCACTGGTTGCAGTTCTGGTACTTCTGGCTGAAGGCGTAGGCGTTGGCGCTGTAGGTGGCGCCCAGCAGCTGCAAGGCCTGGTTCTTGTCGAGCGCGGCCTGCTCGATGACCGCGGCCTCGGCCTCGGGCAGCAGCAGCACCGAGACGAACCCGCGCGAAGGCTCGTTCATGCCCAGCAGGAAGCCGAGCATGCCCTGGTCGAAGATGTGCGGCTGCTTCTCGTCGCAGGCGTAGTAAAGCTGCCGGATGGCCCAGGGCGTGTCGGGGCTGTGCTTGAGACTGAAGCCGGCGTGCGAGTAGCGCACGCCGAAACGCCCCAGGTCGAGCCCGGCGCGGGCGATGAGTGCGAGGCGCTGGCCCGACTTCTCGAGCTCGGTCTTGATGACCGCGCCGAAGGTGAAGATCTTGTCCTTCTGCGCCGCCGTGAGGTTGTCAGGCGGGTCGCAGGCGCGCAGCGAGGTGGCCTGCGCGCCCGGGCTGCACAGCGCAGCCAGGGCGGCCAGGGCGGCCAGGGCGGCCAGGGCGGCCAGCCCTGAACGGATCAACAACAAGGGATCAGAGGCGCGGGATCAGAGGCGGACGATCTTGGTCTGCAGTTCGCGGAACCACTCGTCGGCCAGCACCAGGAAGAAAGGCTTCTGGGCGCGCGCGTTGGCGAACTCCAGGCCGTAGGCGCGGGCGCGGGCGGTGACCACGCTGCCCTGGCCCAGACGGCTCTGGTCGTAGGCTTCTTTGGGCATGTAGAGGAAGAACTCGCCCTGCTTGGCATCGGCCGCCACGGCGTGCAGCTTCAGGCGCACGGTGTCGGCGCGGGCCGGGGCCTCGGCCACCTCGATGACGCGGTAGTCGCCATCGGCCACCTTGTTGTCACCGGTGGAGCTCTCGCTGGAGGTCTGGATGGACGTGGAACTGCTGCCCACCGAGGTGGACACGCTGTCGGACGATGCCGACGAGGCCGAGCTGCCCGCCAGCGCCGGGGCGGCGGCGAAGGCGCCCAGCAACAGGGCCAGGGCGGTGGCACGCGCCAGCGGCGACGGGGTGCGGGAGGTCTGAGTCGTCATGGAACGTCGTCCCTTCATCAAAAGAGGTTTCAAGTACATGGTAGCGCAGGCCTTGGCGGGCTTTGCAAGCAGGCGCTACGCGCCGGGCCCCGCCGACAGCAGCGCGGCCACACGTTCGCGAAGAAGTGCCGGGCTGGCCTCGGCCGCCGGCACCGCCGGCCCGGCCACCAGCCCCACGGGGCTGAAGAGGCCGCGCCGGAAAGGCTTGACCATCGCCGTGCCGCCTTCGATGCGGCTGAAGAAGCTGCCCCACAGGTTCTGCAGCGCCATCGGCACCACGGGCACCGGGTGGGTCTGCAGGATCTTCATCACGCCACCCTTGAACTCGCCCAGGCTGCCGTCGCGCGTGATGCCACCTTCCGGGAAGAGGGCCAGCAGGTCGCCCTCGTCCAGCACGGCGCGCGCCTGCACGAAGGCGCGTTCGTAGGCCGCCGGGTCTTCCTTCTGCGGCGCGATGGGGATGGCCTTGCCCAGCCGGAACAGCCAGCCCAGCACGGGAATGGCGAAGATGCGGTGGTCCATGAGGAAGCGGATGGGCCGCGGGCTGGCCGCCATCAGCACCACGGCGTCGATGAAGCTGACGTGGTTGCACACCAGGATGGCCGCGCCCTGCACCGGGATGTGCTCGTCGCCGCGCACCTTGAAGCGGTAGATGCAGCGCGTGAGGATGAAGGCGATGAAACGCAGCAGGTACTCGGGCACCAGCAGGAAGATGTAGCCGGCCACCACCGCGTTGAGCAGGCCCACCACCAGGAAGACCTCGGGGATGGTGAAGCCCGCGGCCAGCAGCGCGCCCACGCCCAGGCTGCTGACGATCATGAACAGCGCGTTCAGGATGTTGTTGGCCGCGATGATGCGGGCGCGGTGCGTGGGCTGGCTGCGCAGCTGGATCAGCGCGTACATCGGCACGCTGTAGATGCCGGCAAACAGCGACAGCAGCGCCAGATCGGCCATCACGCGCCAGTGCGCGGGCTGGGCGACGAAGGCCGCCAGCGTGTAGCCGCTGGAAGGCGCCAGGCCGCGTGCGGCGAAGTACAGGTCGATGGCGAAGACGCTCATGCCGATGGCGCCCAGCGGCACGAGGCCGATCTCCACGTGCCGCTTGGACAGCACCTCGCACAGCAGCGCGCCGATGCCGATGCCGATGGAGAACACCACCAGCAGCAGCGAGGCCACCTGCTCGTTGCCGTGCAGCACGTCGCGTGCGAAGGCCGGGAACATGCTCAGGAACACCGCGCCGAAGAACCACATCCAGCTGATGCCCAGCAGCGAGCGGAACACCACCACGTTGCCGTGCGCCAGTTTCAGGTTGCGCCAGGTCTCGGTGAAGGGGTTCCAGTTGATCTGCAGGCCGGGGTCGGTGGCCGGTGACGAAGGCACGGCCTGCGCCATCGCGCGGCCCAGCACCGCCACGGCCACGCAGCCGATGGCGACATACATCCCGCCCTGCCCCGGGATGGCGATGAGCAGGCCGCCGGCCACCTGGCCCAGCAGGATGGCCACGAAGGTGCCCATCTCCACCATGCCGTTGCCGCCGGTGAGTTCACGCTCGTTCAGGTGCTGCGGCAGGTAGGCGAACTTCACCGGCCCGAAGAGCGTGCTGTGCAGGCCCATCAGGAACACGCAGGCCAGCAGCACCGGCACGTGCTGCACCACGAAGCCCCAGCCGGCCAGGGCCATGATGGCGATCTCGAGGTTCTTCACGAAGCGGATGAGCACCTCCTTGGGGTACTTGTCCGCCAGCTGCCCGCTGGTGGCCGAGAACAGCACGAAGGGCAGGATGAAGAGCGCGCCGATCACCAGCCCGGCCATGGCCGGCGGCAGCCAGCTCACCTGCAGCTGGTAGGTGACCAGCACGGTGAAGGCGAACTTGAAGAGGTTGTCGTTGCCGGCGCCGAGGAACTGCACCCAGAAGAAGGGGCCGAAGCGGCGCTGGCCCAGCAGCGCGAACTGGTTGGGGTGCTCGTGGGGCGCAGGGCTGGGCGCTGCGGTGATGCTGGACGGGGTCGACACGGTCTTCCTCGGATGGATGGCGAAACGGCTCAGCCGCCGGCGACTGTAGCGGGGCGCGGTGACAGTGCCGCCGCCTCGAACACCGACGAAGGCAGCCCCTGCCCCTGCCAGCGCAGCCGGCGCTTGAGCATGAAGTCGAAGAGCAGCGCGTTGTGCTCGCGCACGGCCTGCAGCACCGGCACGTCGGCCTCGGCCAGCAGCCCGGCCTTCACCAGCGCCGGCGGCGAGAACAGCGGCATCAGCCCGGGCAGCGGGTGGTCGCTGCCGTGCAGCAGCCGGGCGTGCCAGTCGCGCCGCTGCAGCACGGCTTGCCACACGGCGGGCTCGCGGTTGCGCTGGAACACGGCCGAGAGATCACCGAAGAGCAGGCCGCGGTGCGCGGGCTCGTCCATCAGCCGCGCGAACAGGTCGAAAGCCGGCACCAGCGGCGCGCTGCGGCGCTCGGTGTCGCGCGCGCGGCCCAGCGAGGCGCAGTGCGCCACGATCACGCGCACGCCCAGGGCCAGCGGCGCGCGCACGGCCAGCGGGTTGCCGTAGGCGTCTTGCTCGGCGCCGGGCACGGCCTTCTCTTCACCGCAGTGCACCACCACGGGCACGCCGCGCCGGGCGAGCAGTTCGTAGACCGGCTTGCAGCGGGCATCGGCCAGGTCGATGTTCATCGCGCTGGGCAGCCACTTCAGCGCCACGGCGCCGGCGTCCAGCGCGGCCGCCAGCGCGGCCACGGCATCGTCGCGGTAGGGGTGCACCGAGGCCACCCACTCGAAGCGGCCCGGGTTCTCACGCGCGATGCGCTCGGCGTAGGCGTTGGGCACGTGGAAAGTGGTGTGCTCGGCGTCGGGCTGGCCGGCGTTGTCGTGCGCGCGGTCGAAGGCGTAGAGCCACCAGCGCGCGCCCACCGGGAAGCCGGCGGCCAGCTCTTGCAAGCGCTGCACGTAGGCGCGATCGATGGAAGGCGCATCGGCCTCCACGCAGGCGGCATTGAGGATGGCGCGCCGGCGCAGCACCTCGGTGGGCCGCCACCACTGGTGCATGGACTCGTGCACCGTGCAGCCGCTGCCGCTGTCACCATTGCCCAGCAGGTGGGCGTGGGTGTCGACCAGGCGCTCGGCGTTGATGCCCTCGAAGGCCTGCAGCACCACCGGGTGCTGCGCCAGCGCCGGCGGCAGCGCCCCGCGGCAGGGGTTGCGCAGCGCAGCCTGCGCCGGCGTGGCCAGCAGGCTGCTGAAGAGCCCGGCGCCTAAAGCGGCGCCGCAGCACAGGGCGTGGCGGCGGCCGAGGTTCATCGCACCTCCTGCAGGCGCTGGCCGAGGCCGGCGCGGGGCAGCCAGTCGAACACCGAATCGGCGGTGATGGTCTCGATGCGGTCGCTGTAGCGCTTCTCGTTCGGGTGGTCGTCGAAGGCGACGTTGGCCGCGCTGACGCGGGCGCCGAGACGCGTCAATGCGCCCAGGCGCAGCACGCTGGGCTCGTAGCCCTGGTAACGCAGCCAGGCCTGGGCGCGGTCGCGGTTCTGGATGCGGCCGTCCATGGCCATCGCCAGCGTCTCGATGACCCACTGGTTGCTCTGCTGGTACTGCTGCGCCCAGGGGTAGGCCACCATGTTGTAGGCCGGCTGGTGCAGCTTCTGCACGTTGAAGTTGTCGTGCAGCAGCGTGTGCAGCTTCTGCTGCGCCTCGGCCGAGAGCACGCTGAAGGCGGCGGCGAACTCGTGCGGGTCGTCGAGGAAGAACTCGCCCAGGCCCTGGCGGTAGAGATCGGCGCGCGCGCTGCCGCACTGGTTGAGCTTGTGCACCACGCGCCAGCGCGTGCCGGTGTCGGTGGTCTCCTTGTAGGCCAGGGCCAGGTGGCTCCAGCGCAGGCGGTACTTCGAGAGGTCTTGGCCGGCGCGCGCCAGCACCACCACCTCGGCGCCGCTGGCGTCCAGCGCACGCGCGGTGCGCTCGGCCAGGTTCAGGCCGCGCACGACGGCGGTGGTGTCGGGCTGGCGCGCTTCACAGCTGCGGCCGGCCTGGGCCGGGGCGGCGCCCAGGGCCAGCGTGGCGGCCAGGGCCAGGGTGGTGAGGAAGGGGGTGAGCTTCATGGCGGTGGCGATCAATAGGTGATGCGTTCGTTGTGCAGCAGCGCACGGCCCAGTTCGTTGGGGATGAAGGCGATGGCCTTGCCGGCGGCCGAGATCACCCAGCCGGCCGTGCTGGCCACGGCCACCACGCTGGCGCCCACCACGAGCGAAGCGCCGCCCACCACCGCACCGCTGAGCGTGAGGCTGGCCCGCGCGCCGTCGCTGGCGCGTTCCAGCACCCACACGGTGCCGCGCGAGGTGGCTTCCACCGCCACCACCGTGAACACAGCGCCGGTGGACAGCAGCACCGCCGGTGCGACCACCGACACCGCCACCGGCAGCGCCGAGAGCGCGCTGAGTTCCGAGGCCATGCTGTCGCGCTGGGCGCGGGCCGGCGCGGTGAAGGCGGTGCTGGCCAGCGCGGCGGCCAGGGCGAGGGTGAAGGCGAGCTTTTTCATGTCGAGATCCTCAGGTTGAAGCAACAGGCTTGAAGGGGCAACAGGCACGGAACAGGCGCAGGCGGGTCGGGGTTTCAGGTGCTCGCGCCATCGGCAGCGTCACGGTCGTGGCGCGCGTTGTGCAAAGCCACCTCGTGGGCATCGCGCAGCGTCTTGGCCAGCGTGAACACGCTGCTGACCAGGAAGAGCCAGCTCACCGCGAGGAAGGCCTTGTAGGTCGGGTTGATCTCCATGCGCCACAGGCCCCAGCCCGTCAGACCCATGGCGAGCACGAAGCCGCCCCAGACCACCAGGCCCCACATCGGCGTGTCGACGCGGCGGCCTTCGTTGTCACGCACGTACTTGCTGACGGCAAAGGCCGCCGACAGCGTGAACAGGTAGCCCATCACCATGAAGGCACGGTCGAGGTCCTGCCCCGGCAGCCAGGCCAGGCCCGTGCCGCACAGCGCCACCGCGGTGGCGAAGCTCACCCACACCTGCACGCGCCAGGCCTTGGTGTCGCTGCGCATGACGGTGGCAGCGCGCTGGCGGCTGGGGTGGTGGGCGATGTGGGCGGTGGGGCTGGTGGTGGCAGGAGCGGTTTGCATGGCAGCGGGGGTTTCGTTGAACACGGATCGCATCCTGCCGACGAGGCGCTGCGGTATCCATCACCCCAAGAGACGTGGCACTTGATCGCACTTCCGGTATCGTTTGGCGATACTTTATGAAGGGAGCGCGCCATGAGCAGCAGCCAAGACTTGGTCACCGTGCTGAAGGCCGAGCTGCGCCGCGCCGGCCTGACCTATGCCGATGTCGCGCGCGAACTCGGCCTGGCCGAGAGCAGCGTCAAGCGCATGTTTGCCAAGGCCGACATGCCGCTGTCGCGCATCGACGAGGTGCTGGCCGTGCTGAAGATGGACTTCGCCGAGCTCGCGCGCGAAGTGGCGCTGGCCAGCCCGCCGCGGCGTGAGCTGACGCTGGAGCAGGAGCGCGCCGTGGTGGCCGACCCCAAGCTGCTGCTGACCGCCATCTGCACGCTGAGCGGCTGGACGCTGGAGCAGATCGTGCAGACCTACACGCTCAGCAAACCGCAGGCCGTGGGCTGCCTGCTCGCGCTGGACAAGCTGGGCTTCATCGAGCTGCGCGCCAACAACCGCTACCGGCTGAAGATCGACAAGACCTTCCGCTGGCGCCCGCACGGGCCGGTGATGCAGTTCTTCCGCCAGCACGCGGTGGCCGACTACTTCGAAGGCGGCTTCGACGGCGCGGGCGAGTTGCTGATGCTGGTGCACGGCCAGGTGACGCCGGCCCAGGCGGCGCTCTTCAACGAGCGCCTGCAGCGCCTGGCGCAAGACTTCTCGCAGCAGCACCTGGGCAACCAGAAACTGCCCAGCACCGAGAAGCAGGCCTTCACGGTGCTGGTCGGCATGCGTTCTTGGCTGTTTGCGCCCTTCCGCGAGCAACTGCGCGAACCGCCTGAAACCGGCACCACCGCACTGGCCGCCATGCCGCTGCCCAGCACCGTGGTGCGGGCCGGCAAGCGCGGCACACTGCGGGGATGAAGCCGACTGTGCCCGCCTCCGCCACCAACTTCGCCGAGCCTTGCCCTTGTGGCAGCGGCCTGCCCTACCCCGCCTGCTGCAGCCGCTGGCATGCCGGCGAGTTGCACCTGCAAGCGCCCACGGCCGAGGTGCTGATGCGCAGCCGCTACAGCGCCTACGTGCGCGAAGACGCGGCCTACCTGCTGGCCACCTGGCATCCCCGCACGCGGCCGGCCGAGCCCTTCGCCTTCGAGCCCGGCCTGCGCTGGCTGGGGCTGCAGGTGAAGCAGCACACCGTCACGGGCGCGGACAGCGCCGAAGTGGAGTTCGTCGCGCGCAGCAAGCTCGGCGGCCGCGCGCACCGGCTGCACGAACGCAGCCGCTTCGTGCGCGAAGAAGGGCAATGGTTCTACGTCGACGGCGACTTGCGCTGAAGCCAGCTCAGCCGAAACGCACGGCCGCGATCGGCGGCAGGTTCAGCGAGACGGTGTGCCAGTTGTCGCCCCCATCGCTGCTGGCCCACAGGCCGCCCGTGGTGCTGCCCATCAGCAGGCTGCGGCCGTCGGACGACACGTCCAGCCCGTGGCGGTAGACGAGGTCGTAGGCGTGCTCCTGCGGCAGGCCCGCGCCCAGCGTCTCGAAGGTCTTGCCGCCGTCGCGCGTGCGGTTGACGCACAGCGCGCCGTCCACCGGCACGCGCTTCTCGTCCTTGATGGCGGGCACGAACCAAGCCGTGTCGGCGTCGTGCGGGTGCACGGCCACGGCAAAACCGAAGCTCGACACCGGCGCTTCGATCTGCTGCCAGCTGACCGCGTTGTCGGTGCTGCGCCAGATGCCGGCATGGTGCTGGCACCACAGCACCTCGGGCCGCGCCGCGCAGCGCACGATGCGGTGCGGGTCTTGCACGTTGGGGTCTTCGGCCTGCTCGGGCGGCATGAAGTCGGCGCGCATGCCGCTGGCCTGGATGAACCAGTTCGCACCGCCGTCGCGCGTGACCCAGGCGCCAGCGCAGCTCAGACCGACCAGCAGTTCTTCAGGGCGCTGCGGGTGCGTGCAGATGGAATGGATGCCCGGCTCAGGGTAACCGCCACCGAACCAGCCGGCGCGTTCGGGCCGCTGCCACAGCGCGTCCACCAGCTGCCAGCTGCCGCCGCAATCGCTGCTGCGGAAGAGGCCGCCCGGGATGGTGCCAGCCCACACCGTGCCGCCGTCCTGGGTGATCTGGGCCTCCAGCGCCCACAGCAGCACCAGCTTCCACGCGAAGCCCTTGTCTTCCGGCGGCTGCGGCGGGTAGGTGGGCGCGGCCACCTCGGCCCAGGTGGCGCTGCCGTCTTCGCTGCGGTGCAAGTGCACGCCGAAGTGGCCCAGGTTCAGCGCCGCCAGCATGCGGCCCTGCGGGTCGGCGCTGGGCGGCAGCAGCATGGTCACCGGCTCGCCCAGGAAGCTGTGGCGCACGATGCGCCAATCGGTGGCCGTGGCATCGCTGCGCTGCAACTCGAACAGGCCCTTGCGGGTGGCGACCCAGGCGCGTGTGTCCATCTCTTGGTGTCTCCTCGGTTCGGCAGCTTCTAGCCACCGCTCAGCGCCTGCAGCACGTGCACCGTGCTCTCGGGGCCCAGCGGGTCGTTCAGGCCCACGCGGTCGTCGCAGCGGCGGCCGTCGATGAAGGCCACCACGTTCACGCGCATGTGGCCCTGGTCGTCGAGCACATAGCCGCGCAATTGCGGGTTGGCCGTGAAGGCGTCTTCCAGCGCCGCGCGCAGCGTGAGAGCGGCCGTGCTCACTTCGGGCGTGGCCGTGAAGCGGCGCAGCTGCGGTGTGAAGACGACACGGGCCATAGGGCCGTGATGATGAACCGGCCGCCGGCTGCCGTCACCCGGGTTGTCGCGGGCGCGGCAGGGCGCGCGGGCCGGCGCTGCCACAATCCGCCCCCTCCCATGAAGCCTGCATGAACCCCGGTCTCGCCTACGCCGCCCTCGCCTTCGGCATCTGGGGCCTGTTCCCGCTGTACTTCCAGTTCATCGCCAAGGTGCCGCCGCTGGAGGTGGTGCTGCACCGCTCGGTGTGGTCGCTGGGCTTCGTGCTGCTGGTGCTGGCCTGGCAGGGCCGCTGGGCCTGGCTGGGCGAGAACCTGCGCCAGCCCAAGCGCGTGGCGCTCTTCGGCTTCAGCGCACTGCTGCTGGCCTGCAACTGGATGGTCTACGTGCTGGCCGTGCAGACCGGCCACGTGGTGGAGGCCAGCCTCGGCTACTTCATCAACCCGCTGGTCAACGTGCTGCTGGGCGTGCTGGTGCTGCGCGAGCGGCTGCGCCTGCTGCAGTGGGCCGCGGTGGCGCTGGCGGCCTGCGGTGTGGTCTGGCTCACCTGGCAGGGCGGCCGGCTGCCGTGGATCGCGCTGGCCCTGGCCTGCAGCTTCGGCCTCTACGGCCTGCTGCGCAAGACAGCGCCGCTGGGCGCGCTGGAAGGCCTGGCGCTGGAGAACATCCTGCTGGCGCCGATCGTCATCCCGGCGCTGATCTGGTGGACCTTCACGCGCGACGGCGTGCTGCTCACCGGGCCCGGCTCGCAGATCGGCTGGCTGCTGCTGTCAGGCCCGCTGACAGCGCTGCCGCTGCTGTGTTTTGCGGCCGGGGCGCGGCGCCTGAAACTGGCCACGCTGGGGCTGGTGCAGTACCTCTCGCCCAGCCTGCAGGTGCTGCTGGGTGTGTGGCTCTTCCACGAGCCTTTTGGCCAGGCCAAGCTGATCGGCTTCGTCTTCATCTGGGCCGGGCTGGCGCTGGTGAGCGCCGACGCGCTGAAGAACTCAGGCGCGCAGCGCTGAAGCCGCCCTCAGGCGCGCAGCGCCGAAGCCGCCTTCGCCAGCTTGGTGATCAAGGCCCAGTCGCCCGCGTCCACCGCGGTCTGCGGCGTGAGCCACGAACCGCCGCAGACCTTCACGTTGGGCAGCGCCAGGAACTGCGGCGCCGTCTCCACCGTGATGCCGCCCGTGGGGCAGAAGGCGATGTCCGGGAAGGGCCCGGCCAGCGCCTTCAGCATCGGGATGCCGCCGGCCGCCGTGGCCGGGAAGAACTTCAGGAACTGCAGCCCGTCGGCCATCGCGGCCATCACCTCGCTGGCGCTGGCCACACCGGGCAGCAGCGGCAGCTGCGCCTCGCGGCAGGCCGCGCCCAGCGCCGCGGTGTAACCCGGGCTCACGGCGAAGCGGCTGCCGGCGTTCTTGGCCGCCTGCGCATCGGCGGCCACGCGCAAAGTGCCGGCACCGACGATGGCCTCGGGCACATCCCGCGCAATGGCCTCGATGCAGGCGAGTGCGGCCGGGGTGCGCAGCGTCACTTCCAGCACCTTCACGCCGCCATCCACCAGCGCGCGGGCCATGGGCACGGCGTCCTGCACACGGTGCAGCACGATGACGGGGATGACGGGGCCGTGGTCGGCGAGTTCGAGGGTGTTCATGTTCACAGCCAAGTGATCGCGCCTTGCTCGGCGCTGGTGACGTTGCGGCGCATGCCGCCGAAGAGTTCGCGGCCCAGGTCGTAGGCGTTCACATCGGCCTGCGCCGCATCGAGCGTGGCGTTCTCGCGCGCGGCCCATTCGGCCTCGGGCACCAGGGCCTGCAGCGTGCCGGTGAGCGCGTCCACGCGGACCACGTCGCCATCGCGCAGCTTGGCCAGCGGGCCGCCGGCCAGCGCCTCGGGGCTGACGTGGATGGCCGCCGGCACCTTGCCGCTGGCGCCGCTCATGCGGCCGTCGGTCACCAGCGCCACCTTGTGGCCCTGGCCCTGAAGCACCGCCAGCGGCGGCGTGAGCTTGTGCAGCTCGGGCATGCCGTTGGCGTGCGGGCCCTGGAAGCGCACCACCACCACCACGTCGCGGTTCAGTTCGCCGGCCTTGAAGGCGGCCTGCAGCGCCTCTTGCGTGCTGAACACGCGCGCCGGCGCTTCCACCACGTGGCGGTCTTCCGGCACGGCCGAGGTCTTGATGACGGCACGGCCCAGGTTGCCCTGCAGCAGCTTGAGCCCGCCGCTTTCGCTGAAGGGGCGCGCGGCGGGGCGCAGCACGCTGCTGTCGCCGCTGTCGGGTGGCAGGCGGCGCCAGCCCAGGGTGCCGGTCTCGGTGGTCGGCAGTTCGGTGTAGGCGCGCAGGCCGCGCGGGCTGACGGTGTGCACGTCGCCGTGCAAGCGGCCGCTGTCGAGCAACTCACGCAGCACATAGCCCGGGCCGCCGGCGGCCTGGAACTGGTTCACGTCGGCGCTGCCGTTGGGGTAAACGCGGGCCAGCAGCGGCACCACGGCCGAAAGATCGGCGAAGTCGTTCCAGTCGATGAGGATGCCGGCCGCGCGCGCCACGGCCACCCAGTGGATGAGGTGGTTGGTGCTGCCGCCGGTGGCGAGCAGCGCGGCCATGGCGTTGACGATGCAGCGCTCGTCGACCACCCGGCCGATCGGCGTGTAGCGAGCGCGTTGCGTGAGGCCCAAGACGGTGTTCACGGCCTCGCGCGTGAGGCTCTCGCGCAAGCCCGCATGCGGGTGCACGAAGGCCGCGCCGGGCACGTGCAGGCCCATGGCTTCCAGCAGCATCTGGTTGCTGTTGGCGGTGCCGTAGAAGGTGCAGGTGCCGGGGCCGTGGTAGGCCGCGCTCTCGGCCTTCAGCAGCTCTTCGCGGCCCACCAGGCCTTGTGCTGCCTGCTCGCGCACCTTGGCCTTGTCGTTGTTGCTCAAGCCGCTGCTCATCGGCCCCGCGGGCACGAAGACACACGGCAGATGGCCGAAGTGCAGCGCGCCGATCAAGAGGCCGGGCACGATCTTGTCGCACACACCCAGCAGCAGCACGGCATCGAAGACGTCGTGCGTCAGCGCCACCGCGGTGCCCATGGCGATGGTGTCGCGGCTGAAGAGGCTGAGCTCCATGCCCGGCAGGCCTTGCGTGACGCCGTCGCACATGGCCGGCACGCCGCCGGCCACCTGCACCGTGGCGCCCTGGGCGCGGGCGTGCTCGCGGATGAGCTCAGGGTAGCCCTCGTAGGGCTGGTGGGCCGAGAGCATGTCGTTGTAGGCCGTGACGATGCCGATGTGCGGCGCCTTCTCGGCCACCACGCGGAACTTGTCGTTCGCCGGCAGCGCCGCGAAGGCGTGCGCGACGTTGGCACAGCCCATGCGGGCGGCCCCCGGTGCGCGCCCGGCCAGACGGTCCAGCCGTGCCAGGTAGGCACTGCGGGTGGCGGCGCTGCGTTCGGCAATGCGGCGCGTGACGGCCTCGACGACGGGGTGCAGGGCGGGGGTGGCAGGGCTTGCTGGCATGGCGCGCGGTGGGCGGTGGAAGCCGCAGCGTCAGGCTGCAGCGGGCATGTAACCGTAGAGCAGATTATTCGGTAACCGGGTTACATCGTCAATCGCAGGCACGGCACCCGCATCCGCCTGTGCGATGCTTGCGCGCCATGACCGAGAGCATCGCCGCCAGCCTGGTGCTGCGTGACCCCGCCGAAGCCCTGCGCCAACTGCGCGCCCAGTGGCGCCACCACCGAGAGTGGTGGGTCTTCGGCTACGCCTCGCTGATCTGGCGTCCCGAGTTCGAGGCCGCCGAGCACCGCCCGGCGCTGGTCAAGGGCTGGCACCGCGCCTTGCGCATGCGCTCGCGCATCAACCGCGGCACGCCGCAGCAGCCCGGGCTGGTGTTCGCGCTGCTGCCCGGTGGCGCCTGCCGCGGCATGGTGTACCGACTGCGCGCCGACAGCGCCGAGGCCGAGCTCGAACGCCTGTGGGCGCGCGAACAACCCACCGGCGTGTACGACGCCCGCCTGCTGCCGGCCCGCACGGCGCACGGCGTGGTGCCGGCCCTGGCGTTCACGCTCAGCCGCCGCAGCGTGGCCTGCCTGCCGCGCCTGCCCGACGAGGAGATGGTGCACATCCTGCGCCACGCCCGCGGCCGCTACGGCAGCACGCTCGACTACCTCGCGCAGACCGCCTGCGCCCTGCGCGAGCGCGGCTGGCACGACCGCGAGGTCGAGCGCCTGATGGCGCTGGCGCAAACCCACCGGCTGCTGTAGCCGGCGCTGCTGCGGGCTTCAGCCGGCCGCTTGCAGGGCGCGCTGGCGCAGCGCTTCGAGGTCGGTGGTGGTGTCCACGTCCAGCAGCACGCCGGCGTCGTCGGTCTCCTGGCCGTGGGCCGGGTAACGCAGCAGCACGCGGCGCGCGCCGTCGTCGTTGTTGAGCTGGATGAGCTCCGAATACAGCTCGGCAGCAAAGGCCACCGGGTGCCCGCGGTGGCCGCGGTGCTGCGCATAGACCACCGGGTGCTGCTCCAGCGCGCCGGCCACGGCCAGCACGGTGCCGGGCTGCACCAGCGGCATGTCACCCGGCAGCACCACCCAGCCGGGCGCCCCCGAGCGCTCAGACACGCCGCGGGCGATGGTGGCGCCCATGCCGCGCGCGGCTTCTTCGTCGCTGAGCACCACGATGTCGCGCGTGGCCAGCACGTTGCTGGCCAGGGGCAGCATGGCTGCGGTGGTGACCAGCACCACCGGCAGCTGTGTCTGCACCGCCTGGCGCAGCGTGGTGCCCAGCACGGTGCTGCCGCCAAAGGGCTGCAGCAGCTTGTGCAGGGGCCCGCCGAAGCGGCTGCCTCGCCCGGCAGCGGGCACGACGATGGTGGGACGCAAACGCATGCTTGTGAACGGGCCGCGCGTGGCAGGCACGGGTTGTGCGCGCAGCCTCTTCCTGGGTACCGAGAATGGCGCCGGGGAGGCCTGCGATGAACTGGGGCCATCACTTACGGCCAACCACTTACGGCCATTCACTTACGGCGTTAACCCTAGACGGCCGCGCCGCCTTCCTATACTGCCCGGCATGGATGACATCGCCAGCCTGCGCAAGAGCTACGAGAAGGCAGAACTCGACGAGACGGCCTCGGCCGCCGACCCCCTGCAACAGTTCCAGCTCTGGTTCGAGCAGGCGCTGCAATCGCAACTGCCCGAACCCAACGCGATGACGCTGGCCACCGTGGGTGAAGACGGCCGGCCGAGCACCCGCGTGGTGCTCATCAAGGGCGTGGATCCACGTGGCATCGTCTGGTACACCAACTACGGCAGCCGCAAGGGCCGCGAGATCGCGCAGCGGCCTTTTGCCGCGCTGCAGTTCCACTGGGTGGAGCTGGAACGTGTGGTGCGCATCGAAGGCCGGGTAGAGAAGACCAGCGACGAAGAATCCGACGCCTACTTCCACAGCCGCCCGCTCGATTCACGCCTGGGCGCCTGGGCCTCGCCGCAGAGCCAGGTGATCAGCTCGCGCACGGTGCTGGTGAAGGCCGCGGCCGAGGCCGCCATCCGCCATGCACTGAACCCGCCACGCCCGCCGCACTGGGGTGGCTACCGCCTCATCCCGGACAGCTGGGAGTTCTGGCAAGGCCGCAAGAGCCGCCTGCACGACCGGCTGCGCTACCGCCCCGACGGCACCGGTTGGGTGCGCGAACGCCTGGCGCCTTGATCGCTCAGCGCAGGGCCCGGCCGGCCTGGTGGGCCGAGATCATGCCGTCGAGATGCCCGAGGAAGGCATCGAACTGGATGGGCTTGGTCCAGTAGTCGTCGAAGCCGGCCGACAAGGCCGCACGGATGCGCTCGGGCATGGCATCGGCCGACAAGGCCACGATGCGGCAGCCCGCCGTGCGCGGCGCCGAACGCAGGCGGCGCATCACTTCCAGGCCGTCGATGTCGGGCAGCTGGATGTCCAGCAGCACCAGTTCCGGCGGCTCGGCCTGGGCCGCGGCCACGCCCGACAAACCGTCTTCGGCCGTGCGCAGCCGCACCGAAGGGCGCAGGGCGATGAGCTCGCGCACGAGCTGCAGGTTCACCGGGTTGTCTTCCACGCACAGCACGTGAAGGCTGGCAGCAGGCAGGTCGTCAGCGGGCGGCATGGAACGGTTCGGGGACTGCTGAGGGTACGGGCTCTGACCCGGCCGCGCAGTGTAGCGAGCGCACCCCCGCAGCGGTTACGCCGCTGAGGGGATGCAGGCCCGGCGCGGGTGCCGGCGCCTGCATCACGCACACGCCTGCACGGGGCCGCCTCGGCCTCAGAAGGTGGCGCGCAAGCCCACGCTCAGCGCGCGCCCGCCTTCCGGTGACAAGCCCCGGATGGTGCCGATGGCCGCCGCGTTGGTGGCCACGCGGTCGGTCGCGTTGCTGAGCTTGGCGAACCACTGCGTGCGGCCGCCGGCCAGCGCCAGCGGCAGATCGCCGGCCGCGTTCAGGTCCAGCAGCGTGTGGCCGGGGGTGGCGGTGTCGGTGGCAGGCACGCGGCCTTGCCGCGCCGCATGGCGCAGCGCCACACCGGCCTGCCAGCCCTCGGCCTGGGCCTGCAACGCCAGCCGCGCGCGCAGCGGCGCCAGGCGCGGCAAGGACTCGCCCGTGCCGGTGTTGCGGCCGCTCACACGGTCCAGGCTGCCGCTGAGCTCCAGCGCGAAGGGGCGGCCTGCGCCGGCTGCGAACAAGCGCGTGCGCCCCTCGATCTCGAAGCCCTGCAGCCGCGCGCCCACACTGCGGAAAGCGTACTCGGGCACGGTGCTGTCGGGCTCGCCGTTCTCGCCGGGCACGACGATGTCCACGCCCGTGGCATCGAGCGCGATGTAGCGCGCAAACCGCGTCTGCCAAAGGCTGAACTTCAGGCTGCTGCCCGCACCGGCCCAGCCCAGGCCCAGTTCGGCATGGCGGCTGCGCTCGGTGGGCAGCGTGGCATCGCCGCGCTCGTAGGCGGCGGTGGCCACGTGCACGCCGTTGGCGTAGAGCTCGTAGTAGGCCGGCGCACGTTCGGTGTGGCCCAGCGT
Source organism: Rubrivivax sp. (assembly GCA_051861265.1). Classification (GTDB taxonomy): domain Bacteria; phylum Pseudomonadota; class Gammaproteobacteria; order Burkholderiales; family Burkholderiaceae_C; genus Rubrivivax. The sequence goes on along the minus strand of JBHYDA010000001.1, from coordinate 600,302 downwards.
GGCGCTGAGCTGCCAGCCCGGGCCGGCACCCAGGCTCGCCTGCACCGAAGCGCTGCTGGGCGAGAAGCGGCGCTCGGCAGCCTCGCCGAAACGCGGCTCGGCGGCATCGGGCGCGTCACCCACGCTGGCCACGCGCACGCGCTCGCTGCGCAAGCCGAAGCCCAGGCGCACGGGGCCGGCGTCCAGCTCTTCCAGCGCGAAGAGCGCGGTGCTGCGCGTGCGCGTGCCGGGCACGAAAGCTTCTTCGCCCAAGGCCGAGAAATCGAGCTTCTCCGTCTGCACACCGAAGACGCCTTGCAGCGGCCCGATCGGCGCATGCCGCAGCTGCAACCGCAGTTCATCGCCCGTGCTGCGGAAGGTGGTGCCGACCTCACCGCTGCCTTCCACCTCGTCGTGCCGGTAACGCGTGTGGCTGGCATGGGCCGAGACCGCCGCGATGGGCCCGCCCAGGGCCCGCAGCTCGCCGGCCAGCGACGTGCGGTCGCGCTGCATGCGGATGGTGACGTCGGGCTCCACGGTCACGCCATAGCGCTGCTCGCCGGTGTCGAACGAGGCGCCCAGGTAGCCGTTCGCGCCGACCCAGCCAGCGCCCACCGCGCCGCCTTCGCTGCGCGCCGCCGAGTTGCGCACGCGCGTGGCTGGCTCGAGCGCGGCGCCGTCTTCGATGGGTGTGTAGCGCGGCGTGCGCAGGTCGCTGGCCTTGCGGCTGTGCACGTCGGCGTGCCAGGCGAAACCGCCCGCACCGCCTTCCAGCACCACCGCGCCAGCGCGCTCGGCGGCGGCACCGCCGAAGCGCACTTCGGCGCGGCCGCCGAGCGCCCCCACCGGCACCACCCGCGGGATGCGGTTGTCGATGACGTTGACGACACCGCCCGTGGCATTGCCGCCGTAGAGCAAGGCGGCCGGGCCGCGCAGCACCTCGATGCGCTCGACCACCAGCGGATCGGTGGCGCTGGCATGGTCGAAGCTGAGGTTGGAAGCGTCGATGGAGGCGGCACCGCCATCGAGCAGACGCACGCGGTCGCCGTCCAGGCCGCGGATGACGGGCCGGCTGCTGTTGGGCCCGAAACCGCTGGCGCTGACGCCGGGCAGGCCGTCCAGCGTTTCGCCCAGGGTGCCGGCGCGGCGCAGCAGCAGGCCGTTGCCGGCGAGCACGCTGACCGGCGCCGCACCCGCTTCGCGGCCCAGCGGGTTGCCGGTGATCACCACGGTTTGCGGTACGGCCGGGGAGGCAGTCTGCGCCTGCACGGCAGGAAAGCTCATCAAGGCGGCGAGCGCCAGAGCTTGCAGGGCGTGGCGGCGCGGGCCTGTGGCGGTGCCGGGCCGGCTTGAGGAGAAGGAGTTGCGCATGGGTCGCTCACAGACGCCGCCCGCCTTCGGCACGACGGCGCCAAGAATGGAAGGGGCGGCCACGGCCCCGCGCAGCAGCAGCAGCGAGGCGGTAACCGGCAGGAAGGAAGGGGCAGGCCGGCGAGCGATGCGTCGCCTGCAGGCGCTCAGCCGCGCGGGGGTGCGCGGGCGAGGTAGGCCGCCGAACCCCCGGCGGCCCAGGCCAGGCGCGGGGCCGTGGTCGGCGCCTCGCGTTCGGCCGGTGGCAGAGTGGCCCAGTCCGCGGCCGTGAAGAGCGCGTCGGCATGTGCCAGCTGGTCGATGAGGCGGCACTCGGCATCGCCGGCCTCGTGCGAGCCGCCATGCGTGTGCGCCACCGAGAAGACCGGCTGCGCCGCATGGACGTGGCCTTCGTCGGCACACGCAGGCGCGTCCTTCTGCGGGGTGCCGTGCGCAAGGCTGTGCGAGACCCCGTGCCCCACACCGTGCGAGATGCCGTGAACCAGCCCCAGCCCTTGCGCCACCAGCAGCAGCGCGGCGAGCAGCCACGCACGCGCGGCGCTCAGCCGCAGGCCCGGTGGCACCCGCCGTTGCAACATCAGGTGGCAGCCCGGCGCAGCACGCGCTGCGGGAAGGGAATCTCGACCTGCATCACCTCGAACAGCTTGAGGATGGCCAGGTTGACGTCAGAGCGCACGTTGCCCTGCCCGTTCTCAGGATCGGCGATCCAGAAACCGACCGTCAGTTCCAGGCCGTCGGCCGCGAAGTTCGTCAGCAGCACGGCCGGCCCCGGCTCGGGCATCACGCGCGGCACCGCGGCCACCACTTCCTTGATGCGCTCGATCACTGCCTCGACATCGGTACCGTAGGCCACCTGCACCACGGTGTTCAGCAGCATGCGCGAATCGGCCAGCGAAGCGTTCTCCACGCGCTGCGTGATCATCATCTCGTTGGGCACGATGGCCTCGCGGCCGTTGATGGCGCGGATGACGGTGTAGCGGGTGCTGATGTCGGTGATGCGGCCCTCGAAGTTGTCGACCTTCACCAGGTCGCCGATGCGCATGCTTTGCTCGGCCAGGATGACGAAACCGCTAACGTAGTTCGCAGCGAGCTTCTGCAGGCCCAGGCCGATGCCCACGCCAAGCGCTCCGCCCAGCACGCCCAAGGCCGTGAGATCGATGCCGGCGGCCGACATCGCGAAGATCAGCCCGATGAAGAGCAGGAGCGCGCGCAGGGCGTTGGCAGCGATCTTGCGGACGCCCAGATTGCCAGACGCCCCCTGCAACAGCCGCGCTTCCAGCATCGACGACAGCCAGAGCGCGCCCACCAGCACCAGCACCGCGCTGACGGCACCTTCCAGGATGTTGCGCACGCTGATCTGCGTGCTGCCGATCTTCCACTGGATGGCGTCGAGTTCCTGCAGCAGCAGTGGCAACACGCCGGTGATCCACAGCACCACACCCAACCACACCACCCACGAGAGGCTGCGCTCGACCATGCGCACCAGTTTCGAATCGGGGAAGCTGACGTGCAGCACGCGCACCGTCAGCCGGATGACGGCCAGCGACAGCAGCACCGGCACGGCCACCTTGAACACCGCCAGCGGCACCCAGGTCTTCAGCGCCCAGCGCGCGAACAGCACCAGCAGCAGCGCCAGCACGGGGAAGAAGATGCCGTCGACCACGCCGTGGCCGAACCAGATCGAGCCGCGGCGCGGCTCGGGCCCGCGCACCAGCCGCACGATCGCCCACGCCAGGCCCAGGCAGCCGACGATCACGCCCATCTCGATGAGCGCCGTGGGCTGCCGCAGCGCGTGCAACAGGCGGCCGAGTTCCTCGGCGTCGAGGCCGCGGCCCAAAGAAGCGGCCGCCATCAGGCGACGTCGGCGAGCACGCGCACGTGTGCCGCCACGCTGCGCGCCAGCGCGCTGAGGTGGTAACCGCCCTCCAGGCAGCTGACGATGCGGCCCTGCGCGTGCCGATCGGCCACCTCGACGAGGCGGCGCGTGATCCATTCGTAATCCGCTTCCACCAGGCCCATCTGGCCGAGCTCGTCTTCGCGGTGGGCGTCGAAGCCGGCGCTGATGAACACCATCTCGGGGCGGAAGGCCTCCAGCGCCGGCAGCCACTGCTGCTCGATCGCCTCACGCACGGCGGGGCCGCGCGTGTAGGGCGCCATCGGCACGTTGACCATGTTCGTGCCCTTGGGCACGGCGCCGCTGTAGGGGTAGAGCGGGTGCTGGAAGTAGCTGCACATCAGCACACGCTCATCGCCGGCGATGATGTCCTCGGTGCCGTTGCCGTGGTGCACGTCGAAATCGATGATGGCCACGCGCTTCAAGCCGTGCACGTCCAGCGCATGGCGCGCGGCGATGGCCACGTTGTTGAAGAAGCAGAAGCCCATGGTCTCGTCGCGCGTGGCGTGGTGGCCGGGTGGGCGCACGCTGCAGAAGGCGTTGCGCGCGCGGCCCGCCAGCACGTCGTCAGTGGCGGCCACCGCAGCGCCGGCGGCGTGCAGCGCGGCGCTCAAAGTGGCCGGGCAAGCCACGGTGTCGGGGTCGAGCGCCCGCGATTCACCACTGGCCTGCACGAGTTGCAGCTTTTCTTGCAACTCGGTCACGTAGTGCGTGGTGTGGGCACGTTCGATCTGCTCGGCGGTGGCGGCAGGGGCTTGCCGGAACTCGAGCGCGATGTCCAGCCCCGTGGCGAGCAGGTGGTCGTTGATGGCATCCAGGCGGGCCGGGCACTCCGGGTGGCCGGCCCCCATGTCGTGGAGGCGGCAGTCGGGGTGGCTGTAGAACACGGTGCTCATCAAGGAATCCGGTTTCCGCAATTCGGGTATGGTGCCGCGCATGGATGCACAGCTTGCGCACCAGCTCGGAAAGCTGGTCGATCAGATTAGCACGATCGTCGTCGGCAAACGCCCGCAGATCGAGGACTGCATCGCCTGCCTGCTGGCCGGCGGCCACCTGCTCATCGAGGATGTGCCGGGCGTGGGCAAGACCACGCTGGCCCACACGCTGGCGGCCAGCCTGGGGCTGGACTTCCGGCGCGTGCAGTTCACCGCCGACCTGATGCCCAGCGACCTGATCGGCGTGAGTGTCTTCGAGCGCGCCAAGGACCAGTTCGTCTTCCACCCCGGCCCGGTGTTCGCGCAAGTGCTGCTGGCCGACGAGATCAACCGCGCCGGCCCCAAGACGCAGAGCGCGCTGCTGGAGGCCATGGAAGAACAGCAGGTCTCGGTGGAGAACCAGACGCTGAAGCTGCCCCGGCCCTTCTTCGTGATCGGCACGCAGAACCCCAGCGACCAGCTCGGCACCTACCCGCTGCCCGAAAGCCAGCTCGACCGCTTCCTGCTGCGCATCACGCTCGGCTACCCCGACCGCGCGGCAGAACGCGAACTGCTCTCGGGCGGTGACCGCCGGCATGCCGCCCTCAGCCTGCCCGCGGTGATGACGCCCGAAGACCTGCTGCGCGCGCAAGACGTGGTGCAGCGGGTGCGCGCCAGCGAGGCGCTGCTCGATTACCTGCAGGCCCTGATCGCGGCCACGCGATCCGGCGCCTGGTTCGTGGAAGGCCTGTCGCCGCGCGCGGGCATCGCGGTGCTGCGCGTGGCCAAGGCGCGCGCCTTGATGGGCGGGCGCGACTACGTGGCGCCCGACGACATCCAGGCCATCCTGCCGCAGGCCGTGGCGCACCGGCTCACGCCCGTGGCGGGTGCCGGCCGCGGTGCGGTCGCACAAGTGCGCGCCATGGTGGAGGCGACGCCGATTCCATGAACGCCGCCGGGGTGCTCGCCAGCCTCTCGGTGCGCCAGCGTTTCCGGCACTGGTGGCAGGCCCGCCTGCCGCTGACCGACACCTGGGTGCTGGGCCAGCGCAACGTCTACATCCTGCCCACGAAGGCGGGCTTCACCTTCCTCGCCACGCTGGCGGTGATGCTGCTGGCCAGCATCAACTACCAGCTGAACCTGGGCTACGCCCTCACCTTCCTGCTGGCCGGCGCAGCGCTGGTCAGCATGCACATCACGCACGGCAACCTGCGCGGCCTCACGCTGCACCTGCGGCCGGCGCAGCCGGTGTTCGTGGGCGAGCCCGCGCTGCTGGACGTGGTGCTGCAGAACCCCGGCCACGAGCGCGCGGCCCTGGGCCTGCGCTTCGAGAGCGAAGACGCTGGCGGCCTCGCCTGGTGCGACGCCCCCGCGGGCGGCCAGGCCAGCGTGCAGCTCAGCCTGGTGCCCGCGCGCCGCGGCTGGCAGCCGGTGCCGGCGCTGGTGGTGGAGACGCTGTTCCCTTTTGGCCTCTTCCGCGCCTGGACGGTGTGGCGCCCGGCCGCGCGCGTGCTCGCCTGGCCGAAGCCCGAGCACCCGGCGCCACCGCTGCCGCTCAGCAGCGCCCGCCATGGCGAAGAACACAGCAGCCCGCGCGGCAGCGGCGGTGAACTCGACGGCGTGCGCCCCTGGCGCCGCGGCGACACCATGCGCCAGGTGGTGTGGAAGAAGGTGGCGCGCAGCGGCGAGCTCGTCAGCCGCGAGACCACGGGCAACGCGCAGCGCGAGCTCTGGCTCGATGTGCTGGACACCGGCGTGAGCGGCACCGAGGCGCGCCTGTCGCGCCTGGCCGCCTGGGTGCAGGCCGCCGAGCAGGCGGGCCTGGATTACGGCCTGCGCCTGGCCGGCCGTGAACTGCCGCCCGGCAGCGGCGACAGCCAGCGCCGCACCGCGCTGGAATGGCTGGCGCTGCACCCATGAACACGGCCACGCCCCTGCTGACAAGGCTGCGCACGCTGCAACTGCCGCGCGAAACGCGCGACACGCTGTTCCACCTCGCCGTCATCGCGCTGGCCATCGCGCCGCACACGCTGCACCTGCCACTGTGGTGCGGCGCCATGGCCGCGGCCGTGCTGCTGTGGCGCGCCCACCTCGCGCTGAACGGCGGCGCGCTGCCCAGCCGCTGGCTGGTGGCCGGCCTGCTGATGGTGGCCGGCGCGCTGACGTGGTGGAGCGAACGCACGCTGCTCGGCAAGGAAGCCGGCATCACGCTGCTGGTGGTGCTGATGGCGCTGAAGACGCTGGAGCTGCGCGCGCGGCGCGACGCGCTGGTGGTCTTCTTCCTCGGCTTCTTCCTCGTGCTGACGCACTTTCTCTACTCGCAGAGCATGCTCACGGGCCTGTGGCTGCTGCTCTCGGTCTGGGGCCTGCTCACGGCGCTGACGCTGGCCCACCTGCCCGTGGGCCGGCCACCGCTGTGGCGGGCCGGCAAGGTGGCGGCGCGCGCGGCGGCCTTGGGCGTGCCGCTGATGCTGGTGCTCTTCGTGCTGTTCCCGCGCATCGGCCCGCTGTGGGGCCTGCCGCAAGACGCGCAGGGCCGCACGGGGCTTTCGGGCAGCCTGCGCCTGGGCGGCGTGGCCAGCCTGGCCGAAGACGACAGCATCGCGCTGCGCCTGCGCTTTTTCGGGCCGGTGCCCAGCCCCGAGCAGATGTACTTCCGCGGGCCCGTACTCAGCAGCTTCAACGGCCGTGAATGGACGCGGCTGCAGTCGAGCTTTGCGCCTTCGCTGCGGCCGGCGCTGCAGCTGGAAGTGCGCGGCGAGCCGCTGCGCTACGAGATGACGCTGGAGCCCAGCCGCCTGCCGCTGCTGCCGCTGCTGGAGATGACACCCGACACGCCTGGCAGCGCGCCGCAACTGCCCGGCTGGCAGCTGCAGTTGCGGCAAGACGGCCAATGGCAGCTGGACCGCCCGCTCATCGACCGCGTGCGCGTGCAAGCCGCCGCGCACCTGCAGCACCGCCACGGCCCGCGCGAAGACATCGTGGGCCTGCGCGACCTCGTCGACCTGCCGCCCAACACCAACCCGCGCACGCTGCAGTGGGCCGCCGACCTGCGCGCCCGCCCCGGCAACCTGACGGCCGACGCGCGCACGCTGGCCAACCAGGTGCTGCGCCACATCCGTGAAGGCGGCTACACCTACACGCTGGAGCCGGGGCCTTACGACGAGAACGCCATCGACGAGTTCTGGCTCGACCGCAAACTCGGCTTCTGCGAGCACTTCGCCAGCGCCTTCGTGGTGGTGATGCGTGCGATGGACGTGCCGGCGCGCATCGTCACCGGCTACCAGGGCACCGACCCCGAGTTGCAGGACGGCTGGTACGTCGTGCGCCAGCGCAACGCGCACGCCTGGGCCGAGATCTGGGTGGCCGGCGAGGGCTGGGTGCGCGTGGACCCCACCACGGCCGTGGCGCCCGACCGCGTGCAGCGCGGCAACCGCCTGGCGCCACCGCCCGGGCTGGTGGCTGGCGCCGTCAACGCGCTGGACCCGGCGCTGGCCACGCGCCTGCGCAACGCCTGGGAGATCGTCAACAACCGCTGGAACCAGTGGGTGCTGAACTACAGCCGCGGCCAGCAGTTCGACCTGCTGCGCGAGCTGGGCTTCGAGGCGCCGAGTTGGCAAGACCTGGCGCAGTTGCTGGGCGTGCTGCTGGCCAGCGCCGCGCTGGCCGGCGCCAGCTGGGCCTGGTGGGACCGCCGCCGGCAAGACCCGTGGCTGCGCCTGCAGCAGCAGGTGCTGCTGCGGCTGCAGGCCCTGGGGGTGGATGTGCAGGCCCACCACGGCCCGCGCGAACGGGCGCAGCGCCTGCGCGCTGCACTGGGAGAGGTCGGCGGCGAAGCGGCTGCCATGCTCGATGCGCTGGACCGCGAGCGCTATGCGCAGAGCGGCCCGCCGGCGCCGCCTGAACGGGGCTGGTGGCGGCGCTTCCACGCGGCCTTGCCGCGTGCGGTGAAATCGAAGGCATGAGCAAGACCCACCCGCCCCTGCCCGCCCGCCGCACGTGGCTCGTGGCACTGGCGGCGCTCGCCCTGCAGCCAGCGGCGGCACAGACGCAGAAGCCAGCCCCCGGCAAGAAGACCCGGTCGAAGCCCGCCGCCAAGCCCAGCCCCAAGCGCCGCACACCGCCCGCCGGCCCGGCCTACGCCGGCCACCCGGCCGCGATGGCCTTCGCTGACGAACTGGCCGCCGAGCGCGGCCTCAGCGCCGACTGGCTGCGCCAGCAACTGGGACAGGCGCGGCAACTGCCGGCGGTGCAACAACTCATCATGCCGCCGCCCGCGGGGGTGCCCAAGAACTGGGCGGCCTACCGCGCACGTTTCATCGAGCCGCAGCGCATCAACGCCGGCCTGGCCTTCTGGCAACAGCACGCGCGCTGGCTGGCCGAGGCCGAAGCGCGCTGGGGCGTGCCGCCCGAAATCGTGGCCGCCATCGTCGGCGTGGAAACCTTCTACGGCCGCATCACCGGCAACTTCCGCTTGATCGACGCGCTGGCCACGCTGAGCTTCGATTTCCCCACCGGCCGGCGCGACCGCAGCGCCTTCTTCCGCAGCGAGCTGGCCGAGTTCTTCGTGCTCTGCGCGCGCGAAGGCCGCGACCCGCAAGCCATGAAAGGCAGCTTCGCCGGCGCCTGGGGCCTGCCGCAGTTCATGCCCGGCAGCGTGAACCGCTGGGCGCTGGATTTCGATGGCGACGATCACGTCGACCTGATGGACAGCGGCGCCGACGTGGTGGGCAGCGTGGCCCACTTCCTGGCCGCGCACGGCTGGCAGCGCGACCTGCCCACGCATTACGCGGTGGCGCTGCCCACCGAGCCTGCCAACGCGGCCATGCTGCTGGCTCCCGACATCCGGCCCAGCTTCACGGCCGCCGAGTTCGCGGCCCACGGTGCCACGCTCGCGCCCGAGGGCCGCACGCACGAGGGCTTGCTCGCGCTGGTGGAGTTGCAGAACGGCGAAGCGCCGGCCACGCACGTGGCGGGCACGGCCAACTTCTACGTCATCACGCGCTACAACTGGAGCGCCTACTACGCGATGGCCGTCATCGACCTGGCCGCCGCGCTGCGGCAGGGGCGCAGGCCCGGCTGAACCAGGCGCGCGCCCCGGGGGTGGCTTACTTCGCCGCGCCCGCCAGATCGAGCAGGAAGACGTACTCGCGCGCGATCTCGCCCAGGATCTCGAAGCGCCCCGAAGCCCCGCCGTGCCCGGCCTTCATGTTGGTGGCCAGCAGCAGCGGGTTGCTGTCGGTGCGCTTGGCGCGCATGCGGGCCACGTACTTGGCGGGCTCGTAGTACTGCACCTGTGAATCCCACAGACCTGTGGTGACCAGCATGGCCGGGTAGGCCTTGGCTTCGATGTTGTCGTAGGGCGAATAGCTCAGCATGTAGTCGTAGGCGGGCTTCTCGCGCGGGTCGCCCCACTGCTGCCATTCGTTGGCGGTGAGCGGGATGCTCTCGTCGAGCATGGTCGTCACCACGTCGACGAAAGGCACGTCCAGCACCATGCCCTTGTAGAGCTGCGGCGCCTGGTTGGCCACCGCGCCCATCAGCAGGCCGCCGGCCGAGCCGCCGTTGGCAAAGACCTTGTCGGGTGCGCCCCAGCCGGCCTTCAGCAGCGCCTGCGTGGCGTCGACGAAGTCGTTGAAGCTGTTCTTCTTGTTCATCATGCGGCCGTCGGCGTACCAGCCCTCGCCCAGCTCGGCGCCGCCGCGCACGTGCGCGATGGCCACGACGAAATCGCGGTCCATCAGGCTGGGGCGGTTGGACGAGAAGTTGGGGTCGTAGCTGTAGCCGTAACTGCCGTAGCCCACCACCAGCAAGGGGGCCTTGCCGTTGGCCTGCGCCTTGTCCTTGCGCCAGGCCACCGTCACCGGGATGCGTTTGCCATCGCGCGAGGGGGCCCAGAGGCGTTCGGTGGCGTAAAGGCTGGCGTCGTAGCCCGGCACCTCGCGCAGCTTGCGCAACACGGGCTTGCCGCTCTTCAGATGCAGGTCGTAAGTGGCAGTGGGCTGCACCATCGAGGTGACGGTGTAGCGCAGGTGGGCCGCCGCCGGATCGCGGTGCTCACCCAGCGCCACCACGGTGCCGGCGGGCAGGTCCAGGGCCTTGCCGCCGGCCTGGCCGAGCAGGCGCACGCGGGTGTCGGCGTTCACACGCTCTTCAACAGCGATGCCGCGCGTGGTGAGCGCAAAACCTTCCAGCGTGGCCTGCTCGCGCGCGGGCACCAGCGTGCGCCAGAGGCTGCGCACGTCGGCGGCGTTCTCGGGCGCGCTGACGAGCTTGAAGTTCAGCGCGTCTTCATTGGTGCGGATGACCCAGCGGCCGTTCAGGTGGTCGGCGCTGTGGCGCACCTTGTCGCGGCGCTTGAGCAGCACCTTGGCCGGCGTGGTGGGCTTGTTCGCGGGCACCACCAGGGTCTCGGCGGTTTCGGTGCCGCGCACGCCGATCACCACGTACTGGCCCGAGGCCGTGCGGTCGACCTCGACGAACAGCGTCTTGTCGGCCTCTTCATAGACCTTCACGTCGCTCTTCGCATCGGTGCCCAGCACATGGCGGTAGACCGGGCCACTCTGCAGCGTCACCGGGTCTTGCAGGATGTAGAAGACCGTGCGGTTGTCGTTCGCCCAGGCCATGCCTTCCAGCGTGCCGGGCACGGCGTCGGGGTAGATCTGGCCGGTGACGAGGTTCTTGAAACGCAGCGTGTGGATGCGGCGGCCGCCGGTGTCCTCGGTCCAAGCCAGCAGCTTGCCGTCGGGGCTGACGGCGGTGGCACCCACGCGGTAGTAGGGCTGGCCCTTGGCCAGCGCGGGCTGGTCCAGCAGCAGTTCGGGCTTGGCCTTGGCATCCATGCGCTCGGCATTGCCGCGCTGGCGCATCAGGCGCGGGTATTCGTCGCCGGCCTTGAACTCGCGCCAGTACCAGAAGCCGCGGTCGTAGACGGGCGGCGAGTTGTCGTCTTCCTTGATGCGCGCGCGCATCTCGGCCACCAGCTGTTTCTGCAGACCGGCCAGCGGCGCGAGCTTGGCGTCGGTGTAGGCGTTCTCGGCTTCGAGGAACTGGATGACCTCGGGCCGCTTGGCCTTGGGGTCGTCGTCGCGCAGCCAGTAGTACTCGTCGTTGCGGTCGCCGTTGGGGCTCTTGACGGTGTAGGGCACCTGGCGAGCGGTGGGGGCTTGGGCGGTGACTTGGGACATCAAGGAGCTTGGCGTCATCTGGGCGCAGGCCAGCAAGGGCCCGATCAGCAAGGACAGGGTGAACAGGGGCTTCATGGTCAGTTGCCGATCCTCAGAGGGTTGCGGAAATCGGCGGGGCGGTAGTTGTCGATGCGCAGCGAGAGCGTCACGTCCACCTCGGCCGGCACGGCTTGCCCATTGATGCGCTGCGGCGCAAAGCGCCAGCCCTGCAAGGAGGCGATGGCCCAGCGGCGCAGCACCGGATAGGTGCCGTCGGCTTCCAGCACCTTGGGTTCCTTGCACTCGCCGGCCGTGTCGATGGTGCAGACGAGGCGCACGTTCAGCGTGGTGTCGTAGGGCAGGCCGTCGGGCTCGGAGGCGCCATAGCGCTTCACCGGCCGCGGCTCGATGGTCATGCCCGTCATGCGCACGGTGCCGCCATTGGCCGCGGGTGTGACGAGGTACTGCACGCGCACGCCCGTTTCGAAGGTGGCGGGCTGCCCCGCGCTGTCGTTGACGGGCGGGATGCGTGCGCTGGCCAGTTGCTTCTTCACGCGCTCGACAAAAGCCGCTGGCTGCGTGGCGGCATCGGCCACCTCCAGCTTCTGCAGCTTGCCGTCAGGGCCGAAGGTGGCGTCGGACCAGATCTCGACGGTGTAGGGCTTGTCGGGCGTCTGCGCCATCGATGCGCCGCCCAGGGCGACCGAACAGGCCAGCGCCCAACCCAAGCGCCGCAGCGGGCCGCCTGGGTACAGCGCAGCGGCCGCGAGAGGAGGGTTGCAAATGCTCATGCGGCCATTCTGGCGCTGTTTGCAGCCGTGCCGCCCGGCCTGGCACAAAGGGTCACCCCAGACTTGGGGGCCCTGCGCGCCACAGGCCGCAGGGCCGGTGGCCGACCCTCAAGCCGCCATCGGCACCAGGAAGTCCTGGCTGATACCCACGCCGATGTCGTTCACGCGGTCGAGGAACTGCGTGAGGTAGGCGTGCAGGCCGGTGGCGAGGATCTCGTCGATGCGGGCGTACTGCAGGTCAGAACGCAGGCGGCCGGCGCGGCGCAGGGTTTCGCTGCTGTGCTGGTTGGCCACCATCTCCAGGTTCATCACCAGCTCGTTCAGGCAGGCGGCCAGCGAACGCGGCATGTCGGGGCGCAGGATCAGCAGTTCGGCCACTTTCTCGGGGTGGATCACGTTGCGGTAGACCTTGCGGTAGATCTCGAAGCCGCTGACCGACCGGAGGATGGCGCTCCAGTGGTAGAAGTCCACCTCGTGGCCTTCCTTGGTGGCCCCGGGACCGAAGTAATCACCGCCCGACAGGGCCTGGAACTTCACGTCCAGCAGACGCGCGGTGTTGTCGGCGCGTTCCAGGAAGGTGCCGATGCGCAGGAAGTGCAGCGCCTCGTCCTGCAGCATGGTGCCCACGGTCACGCCACGGCTCAGGTGGCTGCGGAACTTCACCCACTCGAAGAGGCTGCTCGGGTCGCGCTCGAAGCCGTCGCCGCGGATGAGGCGGTTGAATTCAAGCCAGGTCTGGTTCTGCGTTTCCCACACCTCGGTGGTGAGCGCGCCGCGCACGGCACGCGCGTTCTCACGCGCAGCGCGCAGGCAGGACACGATGCTCGACGGGTTGGTCTCGTCGCGCACCATGAAGTCCATGACGTTGCGCGGCGTGACCTCGCTGTACTTCTGCGAGAAGCTCCAGGTCAGCTCGCTGATGGACAGCAGCCCGCGCCAGCCCTGCTCCACCGTGTCGGCGCTCTGCGGCAGCAGGCTGGTCTGGTAGTTCACATCGAGCATGCGCGCGGTGTTCTCGGCCCGCTCCATGTAGCGGGCCATCCAGAACAGGTGGTCGGCGGTGCGTGACAGCATGGTCGTTCTCCCTTCCTTCAGTCTTCCAGCACCCAGGTGTCCTTGGTGCCCCCGCCCTGCGACGAGTTGACGACGAGCGAGCCCTCCTTGAGCGCCACGCGCGTGAGGCCGCCGGGCACGGTCTGCACGGTCTTGCCGCTGCTCAGCACGTAGGGGCGCAGGTCGATGTGGCGCGGCGCGACGCCGCTGTCCACGAAGGTGGGGCAGGTGCTCAGGCTCAGCGTGGGCTGCGCGATGTAGTTGGTGGGCTTGGCCTTCACCACCTCGCGGAACTCGGCCACCTCGGCCTTGGTGGCGGCCGGGCCCACCAGCATGCCGTAGCCGCCGGCGCCATGCACCTCTTTCACCACGAGTTCGTGCATGTGGTCGAGCACGTAGGCGAGGTCGTCCTTCTCGCGGCACAGCCAGGTGGGCACGTTGTTGAGGATGGGCTTCTCGCCGAGGTAGAACTCGATCATCTTCGGCACGTAGGGATAGATGCTCTTGTCGTCGGCGATGCCCGTGCCCACCGCATTGCACAGCGCGATGTTGCCGGCGCGGTAGACGTCCAGCAGGCCGGCGCAGCCCAGCGTGCTGTCGGGGCGGAAGGCCTTGGGGTCGAGGAAGTCGTCGTCCACGCGGCGGTAGACCACGTCCACGCGGCGCGGGCCTTGCGTGGTGCGCATGTAGACGAAGCCTTCCTTGACGAAGAGGTCCTGCCCCTCCACCAGTTCCACGCCCATCTGCTGCGCCAGGAAGGCGTGCTCGAAGTACGCGCTGTTGTACATGCCGGGCGTGAGCACCACCACGGTGGGTTCGTTCACGCCGCTCGGGGCCACGGCGCGCAGCGTTTCCAGCAGCAGGTCGGGGTAGTGCGCCACCGGCTCCACGCGGTGCATGCTGAAGAGATCGGGGAAGAGCCGCATCATCATCTTGCGGTTCTCCAGCATGTAGCTCACGCCGCTGGGCACGCGCAGGTTGTCTTCCAGCACGTAGTACTCGCCGCTGCCGTCGGCCTGCCCGGCGCGCACGATGTCGATGCCCGAGATGTGCGAGTACACGTCGCCCGGCACGTTCACGCCCATCATCTCGGGGCGGAACTGCGCGTTGCCCAGCACCTGCTCGGCGGGCACGATGCCGGCCTTCAGGATCTCCTGCCCGTGGTAGACGTCGTGGATGAAGCGGTTCAGCGCCGTCACGCGCTGGGCCAGGCCCTTCTCCATGGCCGCCCACTCGCGCTGCGGGATCACGCGCGGAATGAGGTCGAAGGGGATGAGGCGCTCGGTGCCCGAACCGTCTTCGTCCTTCGCGCCGTAGACCGCGAAGGTGATGCCCACACGTCGGAAGATGACCTCGGCCTCCTCGCGCCGGGCCTGCATCACGTCGCGCGGCTGCTGCGCCAGCCAGCGGGCGTAGACCTCGTACTGTTCGCGCACCGCGCTCTCGGCGCCGTGCATCTCGTCGAAGGCCGTCTTCATGGTCTCTCGTTCTCCATCAGGATGTCTCTAGCAAACCCCGTTCCGGGTTGGCCGCCTCGGGGCCGGCCGGCATGCCGGCTTCCAGCACACGGGTGCTCACGCCCACGGTCAGCGTGTGACGGCCCCCGCCGCGGATGACACCGCGCAGCGGCGTCACGTCGCCGAAGTCGCGCCCCACGGCCACGCGCACGTGGCTGCTGCCGGGCACCAGGTCGTTGGTGGGGTCCAGGCACAGCCAGCCGGCACCGGGGCCGCTGTCGGGCACGCCCGGCGTGCCCGGGCACCACACCTGCACCCAGGCGTGCGAGGCGTCGGCGCCAGTCATCACCCGCCCGCCCTCCGGCTCGCCTTCGGGCGCGCGCGTGAGCAGGTAGCCGCTGACGTAGCGCACCGGCAGGCCGAGCATGCGCATGGCGCCGGCCATCAGGTGCGCGAAGTCCTGGCAGACGCCGCGGCGCTGCGCCCACACGGTGTCCAGCGGCGTGTCGATGTCGGTGCTGCGGCTGCGGTATTCGAAATCGGCGTGCACGCGCTGCATCAGCTCGATGGCGGCCTCGGCCAGCGGCCGGCCGGGCGTGAAGCTCTCGGCGGCGTAGGCCTGCAGCGGCAGCAGGCGCGGCACATAGGGCGAGGGCAGCGCGAACTCGCCCGCCGGCTCGAAGGCCCGGCGCGCCACGTAGCGCAGGCGCTCTGCCAGCAGGTCCCACGCGGGCGAGGCCGCCGGCTCCAGCCCGGCGAACCGCGGCTGCACCTGCACGATGCTGGTGGCCCGAACGGCCAGGCTGCGGTGCGGCTGCGCGAGGCTGAAGTGGTGCTCGGCATTGCCTTGCGCATCGGTGCCGGCGTTCAGGGCGCCCGGCGCGGGGTCGACCGCGAGGTCGAAGGCCAGCACCTGCTGGTGATCGTCGCTCAGGGGCTGCAGGTGCGCGAGGTGGTGCGCCAACGACACCGGTGCGCTGTAGTCGTAGCGCGTGAGGTGCTCGATGTGCAGACGCATGCCCCGGCTCACACCCGCTGGTCGACGCCTTGCGCCAGCGTGAAGTAGCGTTCGCTCACGCGTTCGGCCAGGCGCGCCGCGGTACCGCCCAAGGTCTGTGCCAGCTGCCGCAGGCTGCGGGCGATGGCCGCTTCGTCGGCGTCGCGCAGGTCGGCCAGCGTCAGGCCCGCGCCTTCGGCCGGCAGCAGCGCCAGCAGGTCGGCGAGTGCCTCGGCTTCACCCGGCAGCTTGCCGAGTTCGGTGCGCAGCCGGCGCAGCACGCCCGCAAAGGCCCGTGGGTTGGTGCTGTCCAGCACCAGCAGGTCGGTCAGCGCCAGCAGGTCTTCGTGGCGCTGGTAGCGGGCGCGGAAGGTGATCAGGCTGTCGAAGAGCTCCAGCAGCAGTTCGGCCCCCTCTGCGGTGCCCAAGGCCTGCGCATCGAGAAAGGCCCGCAGGCGCGTGGCCACGCCGATCAGGCGCTCGATCAGCCGGCCCACCGTCAGCAGGCGCCAGCCGTGGTCGCGTGTCATGCGGTCGGTTTGCGCACCCGTGACGGCGGCCAGCTGCAGCGCCAGGCGGTCCAGCGCCGGCAGCACCTGGGCCAGGCCGGGGAGTTGGCCGTTGGGTGTTTCGAGGTCGCGCGCGAAGCCTTCGCGCATGGCGCGGATCAGGCCCCAGTGTTCGGAAGACAAGCGCTCGCGCAGCGCCATCGACGCGCGCTCCAGCGCGGCCAGGTTGTAGGCGATGCTGGCCGTGCCGTCCTTGCCCAGGCGGTCGCCCAGGCCGGCCAGCACGGCGCGCTCGAAGAGGTGCGCACTCTGCGACAGCGTCGGCACACCGTGCGGCGCCAGGCCGGTCTGCACCGCCAGCGCCGAGAGCACCTGGCGCACCGCCGGGGCGGCCTCGTTGTCGGCGTCCAGGAACATCAGCATCGCGCGCGCCAGGCGCACCAGCTGCTCGGTGCGTTCGGTGTAGCGGCCCAGCCAGAAGAGGTTTTCGCCCGTGCGGCTGCTCACGGGGCGGCGGCGCTGCGCGATGTCGTCGACCTGCAGGCGCTGCGGCAGCATGCTGAAGGCGTCGATGGGGCCCTCGGTCAGCACCCAGGTGTCGAGGCTGGTGCCGCCGCGCTGCATGCTGACGCTGGCCTCTTCGCGCCGCGCCACGCGCGTCATGCCACCCGGCAGCACGTGCCAACGGCCCTGCGCGTCGGCCACGGCGTAGACACGCACCATGGCCGGGCGCGGGGCCACCACACCAGCGCCCCAGATGGGTGCGCGCGAGAAGCGCAGGCGGCCCTGCACCGTCCAGGCATCGCGGTCTTCGTCCACGGCCGCGGCTTGCGCGTCGCGCAGCTGCGAGGTGCGCCCGCCGCGCGGGAAGGTGCTGCGCACGAGCTTGTCGTCGAGCTGATCGCGCACGTCGCTCCAGGCCGCCGCTTCGCCGCACCACCAGGTGGGCAGCGAGGGCAGCAGCAGTTCCTGGCCCGTCAGGCGCCGCGCGATGGCCGGCAGGAAGCCCTGCACCGCCGGTGATTCGAGGAAGGCACTGCCCAGCGCGTTGGCCATCACCACCGTGCCGGCACGCGCGGCCTGCAGCAGGCCGGGCACGCCCAGGGCGCTGTCGGGGCGCAGTTCCAGGGGATCGCACCAGTCATCGTCCAGGCGGCGCATCAGGCCGTGCACCGGCTCCAGGCCTTCGACGGTCTTGAGGAAGAGGCGGTCGCCGCGCACGGTGAGATCGCCGCCCTCCACCAGCGGCAGGCCAAGGTAGCGCGCCAGGTAGGCGTGCTCGAAGTAGGTTTCGCTGTAGGGCCCGGGCGTGAGCAGCACCACGCGCGGCGTGTGGCCGTCGCCCAGGCGGCGCGACACCTCGGCAGCCGCCGTCTCCAGCGTGTCGAGCAGGCGCCGGTAGCTGCTGGCGATGCGCTGCACGCGCAGCTCGCGGAAGGCCTCGGGGAACTGCCGCGCCACCACCATGCGGTTGTGCAGCACGTAGCCCAGGCCCGAGGGCCCCTGCGTGCGCTGCGCCACCTGCCACCAGCGGCCGTCAGGCCCGCGGGCGAGGTCGAAGGCGACGATGAAGAGCCGCAGCCCTTCGGCACCGCCGGGCCCGGCCGGCGGCTGCACGCCGATCATCGGCCGCAACCAGCCCGGGTGGCGCAGCAGCAGCGCGGGCGGCAGCAGGCCTTCGTGCAACAGCCGCTGGCTGCCCGGGCCGGTGCCGTACAGGTCGGCCAGCATGCGCTGCAGCAGGTCGGCGCGCTGTGCCACGCCGGCTTCGATGTGGGCCCAGTCGGCCGGCTCGATCAAGAGCGGCAGCAGTTCCAGGCTCCAGGGGCGCGAGGCCGCGGCCACCGCAGGGTCGTCACTGAAGACGTTGTGCGTGACGCCGTCCTGCCGGATGCGCTGCGCCACCTGGCCGACGCGGCGGTCGAGGTCATCGGCGAGGTCGCCCTCGTTGGCCCCGGGCAGGGCCTGCGCGAAGGCCTCCCAAGCCGGGCGCAGGCTGCCGTCAGGTCGGCGCAGTTCGTCCCACACGCCAGCGTCGGCCGGCATCGCCCGGCTGCCCAGCGTGTGCACGCCGGCCGCGCCGGCGCCGGGCGCGGCCTCGAAAGGCAGCGAGCCCTGCGACTGGCTCTGCGCCATGCTCTGCGTGGGGCTCTGGGTCTGGCTGGACGGCATGCGCGCTAGGCTACACGGCAGCGGCGGGGGGCCGGCACGGGCTAGACCCGCAGGTCGAGCGTGAACGGATGCTCCAGGCTCGGCGCCGCAGGCTGCACGTCCAAACGCCCTGGCGTGTGGCCGAAGCGGAAGAAGCGCGCGAGCCGGCGGCTCTCGGCCTCGTAGGCGTTCACCGGGAAGGCGTCGTGGTTGCGCCCGCCCGGGTGGGCCACGTGGTAGCGGCAGCCGCCCAGGCTGCGGTGCTGCCAGCTGTCGACGATGTCGAAGGTCAGCGGCGCGTGCACCTTGATCGTCGGGTGCAGCGCCGAGGGCGGCTGCCACGCGCGGTAGCGCACGCCGCAGACGTACTCACCCACGCGCCCGGTGGGCTGCAGCGGCAGCGCACGGCCGTTGACGGTAATGACGTGCCGGTTGCCGTTCAGGCCCGTGGCCTTGACCTCCAGGCGCTCCAGCGACGAATCGACATACCGCACCGTGCCGCCGGCCGAGCCTTCTTCGCCCATCACGTGCCAGGGCTCCAGCGCGTTGCGCAGCGTGAGCTCGATGCCCATCACCTTCACGTCGCCAATGAGCGGGAAGCGGAAGGCGAAGTGCGGCGCGAACCAGGCGCTCTCAAATGCGAAGCCGGCGGCGTTCAGGTCGGCCATCACGTCGTCGAAATCCATCTGCACGAAGCTCGGCAGCAGGAAGCGGTCGTGCAGGCCGGTGCCCCAGCGCGTGAGGCGCGTGGCGCCGCGGCCGCGGTAGGGCTCGCGCCAGAACCAGGCCAGCAACGCGCGCAGCAGCAGTTGCTGCGCCAGGCTCATGTGCGCGTGCGGCGGCATCTCGAAGGCGCGCAGCTCCAGCAGGCCCAGGCGGCCGGTGGGGCCGTCGGGGCTGTAGAGCTTGTCGATGCAGAACTCGCTGCGGTGGGTGTTGCCGGTCACGTCCACCAGCAGGTTGCGCAGCGTGCGGTCGACGATCCACGGGGGCACGTTGCCGTACAGGCCGAGTTGCCGCTCCAGCTCGTTCAGGCCGATCTCCACCTCGTAGACCTGGTCGCCCCGCGCCTCGTCGAAACGCGGCGCCTGGCTGGTGGGGCCGATGAACATGCCGCTGAACAGGTAGCTCAGCGCCGGGTGGTTGTGCCAATACGTGATCAAGCTCGCGAGCACGTCGGGCCGGCGCAGGAAGGGGCTGTCCGCCGGCGTGGCGCCGCCCAGCACGAAGTGGTTGCCGCCGCCGGTGCCGGTGTGGCGGCCGTCGAGCATGAACTTCTCGGTGGACAGGCGCGTCTGGTGCGCAGCGTCGTACAGGAACTCGGTGTGGTCCACCAGCTCGGCCCAGTCGTGCGCCGGGTGGATGTTGACCTCGATGACGCCCGGGTCGGGCGTGACGGCCAGGGTCTTCAGGCGGGCATCACGCGGCGGGCCGTAGCCTTCCAGCACGATCTTCATGCCGGTTTCTTCGCAGGTGGCCTCGATGGCGGCCAGCAGCTCCAGGTAGTCTTCCAGGAACTTCAGCGGCGGCATGAAGAGGTAGAGCACGCCGGCCTTGCCGCCGTGTTCACGTTCGGCCTTGGGGCCGTTGCCGCGCTGCGGATCGCGAACTTCCACGCACAGCGCGGTGCGGATCAGCTCGCCGGCCGATTCGAAGCGCGACGGCACCGCCAGCGGATCCCGCGCGAAGGGCAGCTCCGGGCTGTGCTCGGTGGCCATGCGGCCTTCGCCGGGACGACCGCCGGCCGCTGCCGATGCGGCCGTGTCAGGGCCGGCATCGGCATGGAAAGCCTCGGCATCCAGCCCGCCCTCGGCGCCTTCCGCGGTGCCAGCGGCAGCTGACGAAGCCATCGCCTGCTGCCGGCGCAAGGCCGCCGCCGGGGGCAGCGCCGCGGGCGTGGCGAAGGGGTCCTGCAGCATCGGGAAAGGCCGGTCGCTCTTCGCGGCCCAGGCCTGTGAATCGAGCGGCAGGCGGAAGCCCATGGGCGAATCGCCCGGGATCAGGTACATCCGGTCGTCGCGCAGGAACCAGGGGCCGGTTCTCCAGCTCGGCCCGTCCAGGCCCACGGTCCAGTCGCGGCTGAGAGGCAGCACGTGGCCCACCACGGCACTCAAGCCCTGGTTGAAGACGCGGTGCAGGCGCGCGCGCTCCATCTCGTCGTCGAGCCGCGCGTCGAAGGGGTCGACGTTCACCGGCAGCCGGCGTTCGCGCCAGAGGTAGTAGTAGGTGTCCTCGAAGGCCGGCTGCACGAACTTGGCGTCCAGCCCCAGGCGGCGCGTGAGCGTGTGCAGGAAGGTCTCGGCATCGGCCGCGGTGTAGCGGTGCGGCTCGCGCTCGTCGGCGAACCAGACCGGGTTCTGCCAGCAAGCCTGGCCGTCAGCGCGCCAGCAGATGCTCAGCGCCCAGCGCGGCAGCTGCTCGCCCGGGTACCACTTGCCCTGGCCGAAGTGCAGGAAGGCGCCCTGGCCGTACTTCTCGCGCAGGCGGTGCACCAGCTCGGTGGCCAGGCCGCGTTTGGTGGGGCCCAGGGCGTCGGTGTTCCACTCGGCGGCGTCACGGTCGGCCACGGCCACGAAGGTGGGCTCGCCGCCCATGGTCAGGCGCACGTCTTGCGCGGCCAGTTGCGCATCGACCGTGTGGCCCAGCTGCTCGATGGCGGCCCACTGGTCTTCGGTGTAGGGCTTGGTCACGCGCGGCGATTCGTAGATGCGCGTGACTTCCATCAGGTGGCTGAACTCGACCTCGCACTCGTCCACCGCGCCGCTGACGGGCGCGGCCGTGCTGGGCTCGGGCGTGCAGGCCACGGGGATGTGGCCTTCGCCGGCCAGCAGGCCGCTGGTGGGGTCCAGGCCGATCCAGCCGGCGCCGGGCAGGAAGACCTCACACCAGGCGTGCAGGTCGGTGAAGTCGGTCTCGGCGCCGCTGGGGCCGTCGAGCGCCTTCACGTCGGGCTTGAGCTGGATGAGGTAGCCCGAGACGAAACGCGCCGCCAGCCCCAGGTGGCGCAGCGTCTGCACCAGCAGCCAGCCGGTGTCGCGGCAGGAGCCGCTGCCGTTGGTGAGCGTGACCTCGGGCGTCTGCACGCCCGGCTCCATGCGGATGAGGTAGCTGATGTCGTTCTGCAGGCGCTGGTTGATGCCCACCAGGAAATCGATGGTGCGCTGCTTCTCCAGCGAGACGCTCTCCACGAAGGCCTTGAACTTGGGCGTGAGCTCTCCCTTGGCGAGATAAGGCAGCAGGTCGGCCTGCGTCTCGGGCGTGTAGGCGAAGGGGAAGTTCTCGGCCTCGGGCTCGAGGAAGAAGTCAAACGGGTTGAGCACCGACATCTCGGCCACGAGGTCGACCGTGACCTTGAACTCGCGCGTCTTCTCCGGGAAGACCAGCCGCGCCAGGTGGTTGGCGAAGGGGTCCTGCATCCAGTTGATGAAGTGGTTCGCGGGCTCCACGCGCAGCGAGTAGCTCAGGATGCGCGTGCGGCAGTGCGGGGCCGGGCGCAAACGCACCACCTGCGGCGACAGCGTGACGCGGCGGTCGTAGCGGTAGTGCGTGACGTGGTTCAGCGCGACATGGATGGACACGGGCAGAGGCTCCTGGGCCAGGGTGCGGGGGGCAAGACCCGGTGCTGCTTGCAAGCGGCGGGCCACGTCGTGGCGCCGGGGGTGGCTGGGCGCTTCATGGGCGGCCGGCCGGCGGCGCCGGGTGCGGCGCCGCAGAGGCATGATGCCAGTAACGCCTGCGCACCTGCCTGACGCAGTGCCCGCTGCCGTCGGCGGCCTGCGCATAGGCGCCGCAGCGGTCGCTGCGCAGCGGCTGCAGTCCCAGCGCCTCGTAGCGCGCCATCACCTCGGGCGCTGGGTGGCCGTAACGGCTGCGGTAAGCCGCCTGCACCACGGCCTGCGCCGGCTGCACGGCCTGCAGGAAGGCGGGGGTGGACGAGGTCTTGCTGCCGTGGTGCGGCACCAGCAGCAGCCGGCTGGCCAGCGCGGCGCCGTGCTGCTGCACCAGGGCGGCTTCCTGCGCGGCTTCGATGTCGCCTGTCAGCAGCGCGCTGGGGGGTGGTCCGCCGCCAGGGGCCGGGGCGGTGGCCTGCACGCGCAGCACGCAGCTCAGCGTGTTGGGTTTGCCGCGGCGCTCAGTGGCCAGCGCTTCGGCGGGCGGGTGCATCAGTTCGAACTGCACGCCGTCCCACACCCAGCGCTGGCCGGCGGTGCAGGCGCGGTGCGGCAGCTGGCGCGCAGCTGCATTGGCGATGAGCGGGTGGCCGTCTTCCAGCGACGAGGCGAGCTCACGCACCGGCAAGCCGGCCAGCAGGGCCGCGGCGCCGCCGGTGTGATCGGTGTCGCGGTGGCTGAGCATCAGCAGGTCGATGCGCTGCTCGCCGCGGGCGCGCAGCAGCGGCAGCAGCACGCGGCTGCCGGCGTCGGCCTCGGGCGTGGTGGCCGGGCCCGCGTCGTAAACCAGCAGGTGGTGCTGCGTGCGCACCAGCACGGCCGTGCCCTGCCCGACGTCGGCCGCCACCAGCTCGAACTGCCCCGGCCCGGGGCGCGGCACCGGCGGCCACAGCAGCGGCAGCAGCAGGGGCACGGCCAGCCAGCGTTGGCGCGGCGGCAGCGGCAACACCGCCAGCGCGCCGGCCAGCAGCCCGCAGGCCAGGGCCCAGGGTGGCGCCGCGGCCGTTTGCCACAGCGCCCAGGGCCAGGCCGCCATCGCCTGCAGCAGCGCCATCAGGCCTTGCACCAGCCAAGCCGCCAGGCTCCACAAAGGCGGCAGCAGCACACCCGCCATCGCCAGCGGCACCACGAGCAGCGTGACCAGCGGGATGGCCAGCAGGTTGGCCGCGAACCCCACCAGCGAAAGCTGTTGGAAGAACACCAGCGTCAGCGGCGACAGGCCCACCGTGGCCACGGCCTGGGTGCGCAGGCCGCCGCGCAGCGCGCCGGCCACGACAGCCTTGGCCGCCTGCCACCGGCCCGCTGGCGCGGCCTGCGCCTGGCGCTTGGGCCCATCCTGCAGCGGCTCTGAAGCCACCAACAAGGCCACCGCCACAAAGCTCAGCCAGAAGCCCGGCTGCAGCAGCGCCCACGGGTCGCCCATCGCCACCGCCAGTGCCACGGCCAGCAGCACCGCGTGCAGCGGCCAGCGCGCGCCGGCGGTGCGCAGCAGCACCACCACGGCGATCATGCCCACCGTGCGCTGCGCCGGCACGCCCCAGCCGGCCAGCAGCGCGTAGGCTGCCGCGCACACCAGCCCACCCCAGCGCGCGGCCTGCGGCGCGGGCAGCCACAGCGGCGCGCGGGCCGAACGGCGCCAGAGCCAGGCTATGGCGGCGCCGGCCAACCACGCGAACATCGTGACGTGCAAACCTGAGATCGACATGAGATGGGCCACGCCCGTCAGGCGGAAGACCTCCCAATCCTCGCGCGCGATGGCGGCCTGGTCGCCGATCAACAAAGCCGCCAGCACATCGGCCGCAGCGCCCTCGCCCACCTGGCGCTGCAGCGCATCGCGCAGCGCCTGGCGCGCGCGCTGCACGGGGGCGCCGGCGGCCTCGGCCAGTTTTTCAGGTGGGCTCTCTGGCCGCGCCCGGACATAGCCGCTGGCGCCCAGGCCGCGCTCGAACATCCAAAGTTCCAGGTCAAACCCATGCGGGTTCATCGCGCCGTGCGGCTGGCGCAGGCGCAGCGTGAAGTGCCAGCGCTGGCCGGCGCGCAGCGGCTCTTCGGGGCCGGCGAGCAGGCTGTCTTCGTCGAAGCCGCGGTACCAGCCCAGCGACAAACGCTCGGGCACCCGCACCGGCGCGCCGCGCAGCGTGGCGGCCTCGGGCTCGAAGACAAAACGCGTGCCCTGCAGGCTGTGGCGCGGCAGGTCGGCGATGAGGCCGGTGACCTGGATGTCGACGCCTTCCAGGGCCGCCGGCAAGCGGTCTTGCAGTTTCAGGTGCGCGCGCGCCGCGGTGCTGGCGTAGCCCAGCGTGGCTGCGACGAACAACAGCAGCGCCAGCAAGGTCCACCGCCCTCCGGCGTCAGCAACGTGCACGCCTGTCCGGCGCCAGCCCCACAGGACCGCCCAACCCACCACCGCGGCCAAGACAGCGGCACCGGCCAAGGCGGAAAGCCCGGGCAAAGTGGCCTGCTGCAGCTGCACCAGCACCCCGCCCAGCAGGCCCCAGGCCAGCGCGGCAGCCGGAGCCGCCCAGCCGCGGGGCGCAGGGGCGGCGGGCCGGGTTTGCATGCGGGCCAGTGTAGGATTCCGCCGCCTCGCGCATGCCCCCCAGACGGGCTCCCTCTCGCGTTGGCCCCCTCGCCCGCAGCGCCGCGCGGCAGCACGTTTCACCACCCCCATCCCCGCCGGAGACCCGCATGAGCACCCCCATCGCCGAACGCCTGCAAGCCCTGGGCATCACGCTGCCGCCCGTGGCCGTGCCCGCCGCGGCCTACGTGCCTTTCGTGCGCACCGGCTCGCTGATCTTCCTGTCGGGCCACATCGCCAAGCGCGACGGCAAACCCTGGGTGGGCCAGCTCGGCACCGACATGGACACCGACACCGCCAAGGCCGCCGCGCGCGCCGTGGCCATCGACCTGATGGGCACGCTGCAGGCCGCGGTGGGTGATCTCTCGAAGGTCAAGCGCATCGTCAAGCTGATGAGCCTGGTCAACAGCGCGCCCGCCTACACCGAGCACCACCTCGTCACCAACGGCGCCAGCGAGCTGATCGGCCAGGTCTTCGGCGCAGAGATCGGCGCGCACGCGCGCAGCGCCTTCGGTGTGGCGCAGCTGCCCATGGGCGCCTGCGTGGAGATCGAGCTCATCGCCGAGATCGAGTGAGGATGGCGATGCGCGGTTCGGGTTCGCGGGGCGGCATCTCGGCGCGCGTGTGGTGCGCGCTGGCGGTGCTGCTGTCGCTGGGTGCCGTGGGCGCGGCGCTCTTCACGCAGCACGTGTGGGACATGCAGCCCTGCGCCTGGTGCGTGCTGCAGCGCGTGGTATTCGTGGCCATCGCGCTGGTGGCGCTGCCTGGCGTCTTCGTGCGCCACCCGTGGATGCGCTGGCTGGGCGGCGGCGCGATGGGCCTGCTGGCCGTCGCCGGCGCAGGCGCCGCGCTGTGGCAGCACTTCGCGGCCGCGCAGAGCGCCTCGTGTGCGATGACCCTGGCCGACCGCTGGATGCGCGCCTCGGGCCTGGACGAACTGGCGCCGCAGCTCTTTGCAGCCTACGCCAGTTGCGCCGATGCCAAGGTGAACCTCTTCGGCGTGCCCTACGAGTTCTACAGCCTGGCGCTGTTCGCGCTGCTGGCCTTCGTGGCGCTGCGCGTGATGCGCGCACGCCGCTGACACGCCGGGCCCGCGCGGGCCCGGCTCCCCTGAAGCAGCCGGCCCGGCCGGGCCGACCGCTCAGACAGCGGCCTCAGGCCGCCACCACCTTCAGCACCTTCTGGAAGGCCGCCACCGCGCGGCCCTTGCGCGCGCGTTTGCCGATGTGATCGGCCAGCGCCGACCACTTGAAGATCTCTTCCTTGGGCTTCTGCCCGCGGCCCAGGCCCTGCACCTTCAGCGCATCGGCCAGCGTGGCCACGCTCACCAAGGGCGTCTTCGCGTCCACGTCCATCAGCGTCAGGCCGCGGCCGCCGCCCGGCTGGAGCTTCAGCTCGTCCAGGCCGTAGACCAGCAACCGGCCGTCGGCCGAAAGACAAGCCACCTGCTTGTGCACGGCGGCCACAGGCACCGGCGGCAGCAGCTGGTCGCCGGCTTCCAGCGTGAGGAAAGCCTTGCCGCCGCGGTTGCGGCCCACCATGTCGCCGGCCAGCGCCAGCAGGCCGTAACCCCCGCTGTTGGCCAGCAAGAGCTTGGTGGTGGCCGCGCCCGAGTAGTAGTGCGTGATCTGCGAACCCGCTTCCAGGTCGATGAGCGTGGTGATGGGCACACCATCGCCACGCCCGCCCGGCAGCAGGCTCACGGCGACGCTGTAGACCCGCCCGTTGCTGCCGAAGACGAGCAGCACATCCACCGTGCGCGCGGGGAAGGTGGCGTAGAGCCCGTCACCCGGCTTGAAGGCCAGCGTGTTGGCGTCCACCTCGTGGCCCTTGAGCGCGCGCACCCAGCCCTTGGTGCTGACGACCACCGTCACCGGCTCGTCCACCACCTTCACCTCGGCCACGGCCTTCTTTTCTTCCTGCACCAGCGTGCGGCGGTCGTCGCCGTGGGCCTTGGCGTCGGCCTCGATCTCCTTGATCACCACGCGCTTCAGCGCACTGGGATTGCCGAGGATGTCTTCGAGCTTGCCTTGCTGTTCGCGCAGCTCTTTCAGCTCTTGCTCGATCTTGATGGCTTCCAGCCGCGCCAACTGGCGCAGCCGGATTTCGAGGATGTCTTCGGCCTGCCGGTCGCTCAGGCGGAAGCGTTCGATCAGCGCCGGCTTGGGCTCGTCGCTGTTGCGGATGATGCGGATCACCTCGTCGATGTTCAGCAGCACCGCCTGCCGGCCCTCGAGGATGTGGATGCGGTCCAGCACCTTGGCCAGGCGGTGGCGCGTGCGGCGCTCCACCGTGCCGAGGCGGAAAGCGATCCACTCGGTGAGGATCTTGCGCAGCCCCTTCTGCACCGGGCGGCCGTCCAGGCCCACCATGGTCAGGTTCATCGGCACGCTGCTTTCCAGGCTGGTGTGCGCCAGCAGCGTGGTGATGAGTTCGGCCTGCTCCACCGTGCGGCTCTTGGGCTCGAAGACCAGGCGCACCGGGGCGTCCTTGCTGCTCTCGTCGCGCACCGTGTCCAGCACGCTCAGCACCGCGGCCTTCAGCTGCAGCTGCTCGGGCGCCAGCGCCTTCTTGCCGGTCTTGACCTTGGGGTTGGTCAGCTCCTCGATCTCTTCCAGCACCTTTTGCGCGCTGGTCTGCGGCGGCAGCTCGGTCACCACCAGCTGCCACTGGCCGCGGGCCAAGTCTTCGATGATCCAGCGCGCGCGCACCTTCAGGCTGCCGCGGCCGCCTGCATAGGCGTCGCGGATGTCGGCCGCGCTGCTGATGATCTGGCCGCCGCCGGGGAAATCGGGCGCGGGCAACAGCGCAAACAGCTCGTCGTCGCTGAGCTTCTCGTCCTTGATCAGCGCGATGCTGGCCGCGGCCACCTCGCGCAGGTTGTGGCTGGGCACCTCGGTGGCCAGACCCACGGCGATGCCGCTGGCGCCGTTCAGCAACACAAACGGCAGGCGCGCCGGCAACTGCTTGGGCTCTTCGGTGCTGCCGTCGTAGTTGGGCTGGAAATCGATGGTGCCTTCGTCGATTTCATCCAGCAGCAGCCGCGCGATGGGGGCGAGGCGCGCCTCGGTGTAGCGCATCGCCGCGGCGCCGTCGCCATCGCGGCTGCCGAAGTTGCCCTGGCCGTCGATCAGCGGGTAGCGCTGGCTGAAGTTCTGCGCCATGCGCACCAGCGCGTCATAGGCGGCGGTGTCGCCGTGCGGGTGGTAGCGGCCGAGCACATCGCCCACCACGCGCGCGCTCTTCACGGGCTTGGCGCCACCGCTGCCGGTGTAGGCCAGGCCCATGCGGAACATCGAATACAGGATGCGGCGCTGCACCGGCTTGTTGCCATCGCACACATCGGGCAGCGCGCGGCCCTTCACCACGCTCAGCGCGTATTCGAGGTAGGCGCGTTCGGCGTAGTCGGCCAGTGCGAGCGAGTCCGCGGGGTCGGCAGGCTGGGAAAACAGGTCGTCGGGCATCGGCGGGCGCCCGGGGGGCGCGTTTCAGGCGAAAGCGCGCATTTTCGCCTGCGCCGACTGCGCCGCTCCCGCCGGCTGGCCAGCGGCGTTGTCGCGAACTGCCGGCCTCAGCGCGACAGCAAGGCGGGCACGGCGCTGCCCAGCATCACCAGGCCCGAAGCCGTCAGCAAGGCCAGCACGGCCTGGCGGAAAGTCTGCGGGCTGATGCCCAGGTAAACCTTCATGCCGGCCAGCGCTGGCAGCACCAGCGCCGGGGCCACGATGGCCATCAGCGGCAGCATGGGCGCGGTGATGGTGCCTGCGGCCAGGTAGGTGGCCATCGTGGTGCCCAGCATCGCGAGGTTGAAGTTCTGCACCACCGCGCGCTGGGCGTCGCGCTCCATGCGGCACACGGTGCACCACAAGGTGGGGATGACGCCCGTGAAGCCGCCCAGCGGCCCCATGAAGCCGCCGCCCAGGCCGGCCAGCGCGTCGGCCCAGCGCCCGGGGGAGCGCCACTGCGGCAGGCGCGCCGAGAACAGCATCAGCGGGCACCACAGCACCAGCAGCGCCCCCAGGCCGGCGCGCAGGCTCAGCGCGTCCAGGTAGGGCAGGAGCAGCAGGCCCAGCGGCAGGCCGCACAAGCCGCCCAGCAGAAAGGGCCCGATCAGGGCCCACTCGAAGCCGCGGCGCACGGTGAAGGCAGCCAGCAGCTGGCCCGTGAAGCCGCCGAAGACCGCCAGCACCGCGGCCAGGCGCGGGTCCAGCACCCAGGCCCAGACGCTCATCGCCACCATCGCGAAGCCGAAGCCCGTGAGGCCCTGCACGAAGCCGGCCAGTGCGGCGCCGAAGACCAGCCAGGCGATCGAAACGTCCATCGGCAAGGGGCCCGGCGCTTCAGCGCTGGCCGGCGATCTCGCGGAAGAAGGCCTCGGTGCCCGGCTTGCGGCCAAAAGGCAAGACCTGACCCCGAACCCCGTGCAGGACCTCCTGTGACCGCTTTGGTCCCCGGAGTTACTCAGCTTCCAACGACAGGCTGATTAGTTCGTTTTGTCCAAGCCGCTCTTGCGGCAATGCGGGCACTTGACCCGAGAGGGCTTCCTTCAAACCTGCGGCTACGGAAGTGATGTCGTAAGCCAACGGGAACACTTCCGACACCTCTTTAGAGACGAATCTCGCGAGTGCCGCTGCATCCCGTCTTGCGTAGTCGACGTCGTGATATCGAGCTAAGTCAAACCATTTCCCTGCGTGATGCACCGACACAGTCATAAAGTGCCGAGTCGCAGCCAAGTGATTTGCCGAAATATTCCCCAGTAACGCCCAGGCAGTTGAACCGTCAGCGAGTCTAAGTTTCGCGCCAACCAATCGATTCCGCAGTGTGCGCGCCGGCAATCGTCGGATGGGTCTGACAAGCACATGGCCACTTTTTCCACTCTCGACCATCTCCCAGACGGGGCACTGGACCAGGTCATCAACCGTCAAATCCCGAAGTGCTCTCATGTTCATCTCAAGGCAACGCAACGCCTTCGCGCACCGCTCCTTCCCAGAGCTTGGTACCGTTAGCCTTATCGAACGCCTTAGTGTAGGCCTCGAACTTCTGCATGTTTGCCGCCTTTTCGGCAGCGGAAAGGGACCCGTAGAACTCAGTCGCTCCGCCCTTGATCTGCCTCGGCAGAACTTTATCGAGCCCGCTGTGATACGCATCGTGAAGGCTCTTCGGAAGCGGCTCCAGCAACTGCTGAAACTTACCACCTAGGTATTGCGGGAATGGATGATGGAATCGAACCGCATCCGACGCCGCCTTTGCAGCACCTTTGGCGAGCGCGACTCTTACGGCGCCAGCCGCTGGGATTCCTGCGAGAACTTTTTCGACACCATCCGAAAGCTTTTCATTCTTTACTGCAGCATAAGAAGCGCTTGCCCATTCTCCTACAGACGCTCGAAACTCCTGAACTGCAATCTGGACGCTTGAGAATGCGTTGTAAGCCATGCCACACGCGGCCTCGATTCGCGTCCCGGTGCATGGAGATCGTCCATCAGGATCAACAAACCGAAACGGATTGTTGTTGGCATAGGCATACCGATTGAAATGACTGCCGGTGTCTTCATCCGTCACCACCGGATCAACGGATAGCAACCGTCCAGCGACGGGATCGTAATACCGCTGCTGCATATAAACCAGCCCCGTCTCCGGATCGTTCACATGCCCCGTGAACCCGATACCCGTCGGGTTGAAGCTGCCGGCCACGGTCGCGCCATAGGGCTCGTAGCGTGTGCGGTCCAGCAGAACGTGGGGCCCGTTCGTGCGAGCCACCGGGCTGCCCAGCGCGTCAGTGTGGAAGTGGAAGACCCTGCCGTCCTGCTTGTGTTCGGCGATCAGCTGATTTCCCAGGTAAACGTAGCGCGTGGCGCCCAGGGTGCTGTGGGCGCTGAAGAGCAGCCTCCCTGTGGAGCCCGACGAGTTCCCGAACGCGTAGGCGTTCAGCTGCGTCTTGCCATCTGCCCACACCACCCAGCTGCGGCGCCCGTGGCCGTCGTAGTCGTAGTGGTTCACCACCCCAGGCACCGCGCGCATGCGGTTGGCCAGGTCGAACACATAGCCCTGGCCACCGCGTGAGATCACGTTGCCGTTGGCGTCGTAACCCATGACAACGCTTTGGCTGCCGGATAGGCTGGTCAGCCGATTCGTAGCCGCGTGGATGTTGTGCTGGAGCGTCCGCCCCCCCACCTGGCTATAGGTAAGGTTGTCCACGGCGTCGTAGCTGTACGCGCCATTGCCCCATGGACCATTTGCAGCAACCAGCCGGTCTAGACCGTCGTACGCCATGGTTCGCGAACTCGACCCAGTTCGGCCCTTGGGGCTGACGCGCTGCGGGTGGCAGTTCTCGCACTCGGGCGGCGGAGGGGGCGGCGGAGGGGGCGGCGGAGGGGGCGGCGGAGGGGGCGGAGGGGGCGGAGGGGGCGGCGGAGGAGGCGGCGGGGGCGGCGGGGGGCTGGCGGGGGCGCACCAGGCGACGTCGGCGGTGCGGTCGCCGGCGTATCCTGAATCGCGATCACATTTCCATTGGCGTCGTAGCTGTAGGTGTCATTGAAAACGCCATGGTCTTCCCAAGTAGCGGGCAGCCCTCGGGCGTTGAGCCCCACGGTTCGCCAGATGTTGTTGGCCAGCTTGTAGCCTGCAACCATGCCATTGGGGTGGTAGCTGACGTCTGAGACGTAGCCCGAAATTTTGGTCGGCTGACCAAGAGCTGTGGGCTCGTAAAGCATCGCCCCCCAGTAGTCGGACAGCTGTGCGACGTTCCCGTGCCGGTCGATGTGGCGCGTAAAGTGCCAACCACTACCAGGCGTCTGCCCTGGCACAGAGAACGCCTCACTTTTCAGCAGCCGCCGGTTGTTGAAGACATAGCTCCAATGAAAGCTGCTTGAAGCTACGGTCTTGAGTGCGCCATCGGCCCAGTACTCTCGGGCTATGTCGGGCTTGCCGTCTCCAAACTGCGTGAGGTACAGGCGGTTTCGCAGGTCATGCTGGAAGCTGATCACGTCCGTGTTCGGCTGTTGCGCTCGGTCGCAACTGCTGTTCGCAGCTTGCCCGCTCACTCGCCAGCTGAGATTCCCTGACGCGTCGTACCCTTGGATGGTTGCGCCGGTCTCTGGTTCGACCGTCTTGCACAGCCGCTGGAAGCCATCGTAGCTGTAGCTGCGGGTCACACTTACATTGCCGTTTGGGCCTGGGCCGCTGCGAGTGATGCTCAGTGCCTTGCCGAATACATCGCGCGCGATGCTGACTGTGGCGTTTTCTGGCAGGGCAACAGCCTTGATGCTGTCCTCAGAGGGCTCATCAAATGTCTGATAAGAATAAGTGGTGCTGAACCCACGAGGGTTGATCACACGCTTCTTGAAGTCTGATTCGTATCGCGTCTCGGTGACCAATGGCGCAGAGTTCGGCTCGGTGCTCTCACGCTCGAATCTGATGCGATCCATCGCGTCGTACTCAAAGCTGACGCCGCCGATTCCGGCGTTGACCACACCGATATCCCGGACCGGATAAGACTGAAACGCTTTGCGCCCCCCGCTGTCATAGCGGGTTTCGACGGTAGTGGCGGTTCCGCCAGGGTTCGTTGAGTCGTACTTCCTTTCAAGCCTGATGCGCCAAAACCCGTCGAACCATCGTTCGGTTCGGGCATTGCAGGTAGAGATAGTTTGCTTCCAGTGACCACCGCCTATCTCGCGATCCGCACTGAAGTTCTGCGTGAAGTACTGATAGGTGTCGCAGTAGGGCTCATCATCACCGGTCGGATAAATTATTCGGCTAACGCGCCCCATTGCGTCGAACTCAAACGACGTGGTGGTTCCTACCTCGTTGGTGTAGGCAGCAACGTTACCCAGGTTGTTCACGACTTGCGTCGCAAAAGTCCCGTCTGCAAACGTCGCTCGTTGGGGCTGGCCGCGGTTGAACTCGGCGAAAACCGTTGTTTTCCCTGCCGGGTCGATGAGCTTGTGCAGCAGACCATCTGAGTGGTACTCCATGCTTTGGGTGGGGCGCCCAAAGCTGTACTTCGCCGACGGCAGACCCGTACTTTCGTAGAAGTCCGTCTTCTCAACTTCAAGCCCGGTGCTGGCCTCTGTGACGCGTCGGGTCTGCCCCATCACCCACAGCCCAGCGAAGTCACTGTACTCGCGCAACATGCTGCGAGTCGGGCCTCCCGTAGTCCCAGCTGTCGTCACAAGGGGTCGGGCGTAGCAGTCGAATCCAGCTGGTGCAGGGGCAACTGACCAGCTGAAGGTAACCGGGTTCTGGAAGTTGCTGTCGTATTGGGTAGTGACTCTGAGATCCTCAGGTCTGTTGCGCGTAGAAACGAGGTCCGTCGTGTAGCGGACGCTGGAACCAAAGCCGTCGGGGTAGCACTGACCCGATGCGGTCCGGTATTGAATGTCCTTGACCTGAAGCACGTTGCCAGAAGCGTCGGCCCGCTCCACACGTAGCAGCTGGCCTTCGTTCTCGCGCCACCGGATGCCGAAGGTGTGCCGGGTCTTGGCCCCGCTGGGCTCGACCACGATCACCGTCTTGCGGTCAGCACAGGTGGTACATGGCGCCCATTCGCCCAGCGTGTTGTTGCCGTTCCAGTACTCCCACACCATGTCGGGCATGCCAGGGCCACTGATGATCTTTCTCTCCAGGGCCTCGTTGACCGTCTCGCGGGGGTGAACAGATCCGTTCGTGTAATTCGCCAGTTCACCGCCGTGGTAGGTGCAGATGCGCTGCACGTTGGTCCGGCCTTGCATGAGGAAGTTCTTGTAGAAGGTTCCTTTTGCGCCCGATGGGTGCACCATGAAGCCCGAGGTGCCGTACCCCAAGATTGACGGTGGCGTGTCGCAGTCGGCGTTGGCTTCATTGATGATGGTGCCGGTGGCAATCACGAGGCTGCCCAGGCTGAACGTCCACCTGCTGCCATCGGGCAGCACCACGTGCTGCAGGTCGCCTTCACTCGAATACTGGTACTGCCAGGTGCGTGTGCCGTCATGGACCGACGACACGCGACCGGATGTGTATTGCAAGGTGATGACCCGACCGTCGCTGGCCTCGATGCG
This sequence comes from Rubrivivax sp., assembly GCA_051861265.1. GTDB lineage: Bacteria > Pseudomonadota > Gammaproteobacteria > Burkholderiales > Burkholderiaceae_C > Rubrivivax. The sequence goes on along the minus strand of JBHYDA010000001.1, from coordinate 566,739 downwards.
TTCCAGCAGCAGCGGGTTGGCCGCGTTGTAGCGGTAGTCCACCCAGTTGCCGAATCGGTCGGTCACGCGCGTGGCCATGAGGAACATGTCGCGTCGGGCCAGCACAGCATCGCCCTTGCGCAGAGGCGCAGCGTCGCGAACGGCCATCCAGTCGAAGCGGTAGGTCACCCCTTCGGGCGACCGGGCAATGAAACCTTGTCCGGCAGCGTTCTGAAGTGTTGGCAGGCAACCCACCTGCCACAAGTTTCGGGTGGCGAGGTTCCACCGCCCACCTTCGCTCGGCAGGCCTGCGTTGACCAGGATCTCCTGGCTGCCATAGCCCGGAACCACCAGCGAAGTGCCTTGCCAGTATTCGTCCGGCGAAAAGTCCATCGCGGGGAAACGACCGCGCGTGACATAGGGCGGCATGTTGAAGGATGAACAGCGATTGCCTGCACTGCCGTAGATGGGCACCCAGCCTTCCAGATCAGCAAAGCTGCCTTCGATACGCGGGGTGCTCAGGTCCCAGTCGGCCATGGCGCCGCGCACTGACAGCTGGCGCCCGGGTGAGTGCTGCCGAACCACGGCCACGCGCAAGGCGCTGTTGCCCGGCAACTCCACATCGGTGTGCTCGAACGAGAAAGAACCGTTGTAGAGATTGATCTTGTCGCCGAAGAGATCGGGGCCAAGCACGGATATCGCATCCGGCGCCACTGGCGCCTTGCCCTGAAGATAGGCGACGCTGACCGGGCTTTGTGCCGAGGCCAGGCCAGCCATGGCAGCGAAAGTCGCCAATGCCATCAATGCGCGGCGGGTGGCGCAGAAGTCATCGAACCGCATACTCACTCCCGTTTTCGCGGCTGATTGCACCGCTGTCCGAAAAGAGTAATGCGTGCTGCGGCAGGCCCGCACCTGTCAACCTTTGCAGGTGTGGCCCACCACTGACGGGGATTTACCTTTTTGTATTCAGGAGTTTGAAGCCAATGCAGGCAGCAGCCTGCCATTGGCTCGATCCGCATCGCCGCTGCTTCAGCTGATGCAGTTGAGGACAGGCCGGCCTCAACGCCGCCCGCTGATCTCCGCAAAAAACGCCTCGGTGCCCGGCTTGCGGCCGAGGAAAGCCTCCACCATGGCCTGCGGCGCCACCTCGCCGCCGCGCGAGAGGATGAGCTCGCGGTAGCGCCGGCCCACCGCCGGGTCCATGAGCTTGCCCTGGAAGGCCGAGAGCATGTCCAGCGCCATCACCTCCGACCACAGGTAGCCGTAGTAGCCCGCGCCGTAACCGCCCATCAGGTGGCCGAAGCCGGCCGGGAAGCGCGTGCCTTCCACATAGCCCAGCGGCAGGCTCTTCTCCAGCGCCACCCAGGCGGCCAGCGCCGGCTGCGGGGCGCCGGTATGCAGGCCCATGTCGTAGCTGGCGTACTGCCACTGGCGGCTGTAGCGCATGGCGCGACCGAAGGTGCGCGCGCGGTCGAGCTGCTGCAGCTGCTCGGCGCTCAGGCGCGGGCAGTCCTTGCACACCTCGGCCAGCACGGCCAGGGTCTCGGGGCGGCGCGCCCATTCCTCGAACATCTGCGAGGGCGCTTCGACGAAATCACGCTTGACCGAGGTGCCGGCCTGGTCGGCGTAACGCGTCTGCGAGAACACGCCATGCAGCACGTGGCCGAACTCGTGCAGCAGGGTTTCCAGCTCGTTGTGGTCCAGCCCCTGGCGGTTGAAGTTGGTCACCAGCACCGAGGCCGGGCGCAGTTTGGCGAGACTCGAGCCCGGCACCACGCCGAAGGCCGCCGCGTGGTTGTACTTGCCCTCGCGCGGGAAGAGATCGAGGTAGACGCTGCCGATGAACGCGCCCGATCTGGCGCCACCCTCGGCTTCAAACACATCGTAGTAACGCACCTCGGGGTGCCACACCGGCACCTTGGCGGCTTCGAAACGCACGCCGTACAGCCGTTCGGCCAGGCGGATGGCGAAGGCCACCGAGGCGTCGGTGGGGAAGTAGGCGCGCAGCTTTTCCTGGTCGACGGCGTAGCGTGAACGCTTCAGGCGCTCTTGCAGGAAGGCGGTGTCCCAGCGCTGCACCTGCACCTGCTCCAGCGGCAGGCCCAGTTGCGCGGCCTTCTCGGCGCGCAGTTCAGCCAGTTCACGCAGCTCGCCGGCGTCCACGGCCTTGCGCACGCCTTGCAGGAAGTCTTCCACCGCCTTGGGCGTCTGCGCCATGCGGCGCTTGAGCACCATGCTGGCGTAGTCGGGCTGGCCGTGCAGCTGCGCGAGTTCATGGCGCAGCTTCAGCGCGCGGTCCAGGCGCTGCAGGTTGGCCTCGCCACCCTGGTTCTGGAAGGCCGTCCACAGCTTGCGGCGCGCTTCTTCGTTGCTGGCGTTGGTGAGGAAGGGCACCACGGTCGGGTAGTCCATGCCCAGCACCAGGCGGCCTTCGGCGTCGCGCTTGCGCTCTTTCAGCCAAGCCTCGGGCAGGCCGGCGGCCTCGGCCACGGTGATCGTCACCGTGCTCGGGTCTTCGTTGACGGCTTTCTGGAAGGCCAGGCCCAGCACTTCCAACTCGTCGCTGATGGCCTTGGCGCGGGCGCGTTTGTCAGCCGGCAGCGAAGCGCCGCTGTCCTCGAAGTTCTCGATCAGATCGTCGCGGTAACGCGCGTCGATGGGGTCGGCGGCCTGCAGCGCCTGCACACGGCGGTACAGCGGCACGCTCTGGTAGAGCTCGGTGCTCAGCGGGCTGAGCTTTTCAATGCAGGCCTGCGCCGCATCGCGCACGGCTTTGCTGGGCGACACGTTGGCCAGCAGGTAGACGGGGTTGCCGAAGCTCGCGCTGCGCAGTTGCAGGCGGTTGAAATCGGCCAGCAGGCGCGCGGGGTCGCGGCCCTTTTCCATCGCGGCGATGGCAGCGCGCGTGGCCTTGAGTTCGGCCGTGCAGCGGCTCTTGATGGTGGGCGCGTCGTACAAGGCCACCAGCGAGCGGCCGGCCGGGGCCGGCGCCGGGCTTTGGGCTTGGGCCAGCGCGGGCAAGAGCCAGGCCGGGGCGCTGCACAGCAGCGGCCAGAGGGTGCGCAAACGGGGTGAGGTCTTCATGGTGGGGCGCGCCGGGCGGGCCGGCGAAGTGGGGCCAGCTTGCAGCATAGGCGCCCGGCGCCTGCGGGCCGCGCCGGCTGCGACCAGCTGCAGCGTGCTGCGATGAACCCGGCCCGGCAGCGGCCGAGTGCAGTCGCTCAGGCGCCTTCCAGCGCCAGCGCCACGCGCGCCTGGTACTCGCGGTCGAGCAGGCTCATCACCACCAGCGTGTCGTAGCCGTCGGCCGGCTGGCCCGGCGCGGGCTGCAGGCGCACGCTCTCGCGCAGCCGGCCTTCTTCGACAAAACCTTCGCTGGCATAGAGCGCCAGCGCGCGTGTGTTGAGGCTCTTCACATCCAGCCAGAAGCGGTGCGCGCCCAGGTCGCGGAAGGCCAGGCGCTTGAGCACACGCACACACTGCCGGCCCAGGCCGCGGCCCTTGGGCTGCAGCACCAGGCGCTTGAGTTCCACGCTCTTGTGCGGGTTGCGGCAGCCTTGCAGGATGACAAAACCATCGCGGCCGCCTGAGCCCGCGATGCCGGCATCGATGATGAAGTGGCGGAAGTCAGGAAAGCGCACCGCACTCTCGTGCTGCGTGCGTTCCCAGGGGGTGATGAAGGGCAGGTTCGCGGCGTCTTGCTCGACGCTCGCGACGAACTCCAGGTCCGACAGCATGGTCGGCCGCAGGTGCAGCACGGCGCCGTGCTCAGACATCCACTTCCACCTCGTCGCCGCGCAGTTCCATCAGGTCGCGCCGCGCCTGCGCTTCGCCCTTGCCCATCAGCTTGCCCAGCAACGTGCCGGTGGCATCGAACCCGCGGCCCAGCCAGCTCACGGGCAGCAGGCGGCGCGTTTCGGGGTTCAGCGTGGTCTCCCACAGCTGCTCGGCGTTCATCTCGCCCAGGCCTTTGAAGCGGCTGATGCTCCAGCTGCCTTCTTTGGCGCCTTCCTTGCGCAGCTTGTCGAGCGCGGCTTCGAGTTCACCTTCGTCCAGCGCATACAGCTTGGCCGCCGGGCGCTTGCCGCGCGCCGGCGCGTCGATGCGGTACAGCGGCGGCCGCGCGATGTAGACATGGCCGCGCTCCACCAGCTTCGGGAAGTGGCGGAAGAAGAGCGTGAGCAGCAGCACCTGGATGTGCGAGCCGTCCACATCCGCGTCGCTCAGGATGCAGACCTTGCCGTAGCGCAGGCCGCTGAAATCGGGCTCGTCGTTGGGGCCGTGCGGGTCCACGCCCACGGCCACCGCGATGTCGTGGATCTCGGTGTTGCCGAAGAGCCGGTCGCGGTCGACCTCCCAGGTGTTGAGCACCTTGCCGCGCAAGGGCAGCACGGCCTGGGTTTCCTTGTTGCGGCCCATCTTGGCGCTGCCGCCAGCGCTGTCGCCTTCGACGAGAAACACCTCGTTGAACAGCAGGTCGCGGCTTTCGCAATCGGTCAGCTTGCCGGGCAGCACGGCCACGCCGCTGCCTTTGCGCTTTTCCACCTTCTGAGATGCCCGCTGGCGCGTCTGCGCCTGGCGGATGACGAGCTCGGCCAGCTTCTTGCCGAGATCGACATGCTGGTTCAGCCACAGCTCCAGCGCCGGCTTCACGTAGGCCGAGACCAGGCGCAGCGCGTCGCGGCTGTTCAGGCGTTCCTTGATCTGGCCCTGGAACTGCGGGTCCAGCACCTTGGCGCTCAGCACAAAGCTGGCGCGCGAGAACACGTCTTCCGGCATCAGCTTCACGCCCTTGGGCAGCAGGCTGTGCAGGTCGATGAAGCCCTTGATGGCGCCGAAGAGGCCATCCTTCAGCCCGCTTTCGTGCGTGCCGCCGGCCACCGTGGGGATGAGGTTGACGTAGCTCTCGCGCAGCAGCGTGCCTTCGTCGGTGAAGGCCACGCACCAGGCCGCGCCCTCGCCTTCGGCGAAGTTTTCGCTTTCGCTCGCGGTGGCGTACTGGGCGCCTTCGAACAGCGGGATCAGCGGGTCGGCCACCAGGCTCTGCTGCAGGTAGTCGCGCAGGCCCGCGGCGTACTTCCAGGTGGTGACTTCCGGATCTTTCTGGCCTGCCTTCTCCACCGTCAGCATCACCGTCACACCCGGCATCAGCACGGCCTTGCTGCGCAGCAGGTGCAGCAGCTCAGCCCGCGGCAGATCGGCGCTCTCGAAGTACTTCGCGTCGGGCCACACGCGCACGGTGGTGCCGTGTTTGCGATCACCCGCCCCCGCCTTGCGCAGCACCAGCGGCTCGATCACGTCGCCGCCGTTGCCGAAGCACAGCGCGGCCACCTGGCCTTCGCGCCACACCGTCACCTGCAGACGTTTGGCGAGCGCGTTGGTCACGCTCACGCCCACGCCGTGCAGGCCGCCGCTGAAGCTGTAGGCGCCGCCGGCGCCCTTGTCGAACTTGCCGCCGGCGTGCAGGCGCGTGTAGACGATCTCGATCACCGGCACCTGCTCTTCAGGGTGCAGGCCGAAGGGGATGCCGCGGCCGTCGTCTTCCACGCTGATGCTGCCGTCGGCATGCAACGTCACGCCGATGCGGCTGCCGTGGCCGGCCAGGGCCTCGTCGGCGGCGTTGTCGATGACCTCCTGGATGATGTGCAGGGGGTTGTCGGTGCGGGTGTACATGCCCGGCCGCTGCTTCACGGGCTCCAGGCCCTTGAGCACGCGGATGGAGGCTTCGCCGTAACTGTTGTTCTGCTTGATGGAGGGCATGGGGTTGATTTTAGGAGGGGGCCCCGCACCCGCGCCCTGCGGCGCCTTCAGCCCAGCTCGAAACGCATGAACCAGAAGCCCGGCCGCGGCTGCAGCTGCACCACCGCACCCAGCCGCGTGTAGAAGCCCGGGCCGTCGGTGCCGAAGTACACCCGCTCGCAGCCCAGGCCGCGGGCCTCGGCCAGCAGGCCCCGCACCAGCGCCGAGCCCACGCCGCGCCCGCGCCAAGGCGCGGCCACCACCATCCCGGCCAGCCAAGGGTGCCATTCGGGGTGGTCGTCGTCGTCGCTGTCGACGAGGTTCACCACGCCGGCCAGGCGCCCTTCGTGCAACGCCACCAGGCACAGCGGGATGCGGTCGGCCCGGCCGGCCTGCCCCAGGCGCTGGAACATGCCGTCTTCGCTGGCGCCAGGCACGGTGAGCCAGAACTCCTCGTGGATCAGCGCCGCCACCTCGCGCCGCAGCGCCGGCACCTCGCAGAGGTGGTGCAGCGTGATGGGCAGCGGCGTGTTCATGGTTTCACTGGCCGCCTTTACTGCCGGTAGCGCGACATCGCCAGCCCGCTGACGTCGATCTCGGGCTGTTTGCCGCTCACCAGATCGGCGATCACGCGGCCGGTGCCGGCCGCCATGGTCCAGCCCAGCGTGCCGTGGCCGGTGGCCAGCAGCAGGTTCTGCACCGGCGTGGGGCCGACGATGGGCGTGCCATCGGGCGTCATGGGGCGCAGGCCGCACCAGAAGCTGGCCTTGCTGACGTCGCCGCCGCGCGGGAAGAGGTCGCTCACCACGTGGTTCAGCGTGGCGCGGCGGCCTTCGCGCAGGTTCAGGCTGTAGCCGGCGAGTTCGGCCGTGCCGCCCACGCGGATGCGGTCGCCCAGGCGCGTGACGGCCACCTTGTGCGTCTCGTCCATGATGGTGCTCTCGGGCGCGTACTGCGCATCGGTGATGGGCACCGTGATGCTGTAGCCCTTGACCGGGTAGACCGGGATGCGGATGCCCACCGGCTCCAGCAGCTGCGGGCTGAAGCTGCCCAGCGCCAGCACCACCTTGTCGGCCTGCAGCAGCCCGGCGTCGGTGTGCACGCCGGTGATGGCGCCGCCGCCCACCTGCAGCGCCTGGATGCGCGTGTTCCAGCGGAACTTCACACCCAGTGCCGCGGCCATTTCGGCCAGGCGGTTGGTGAAGAGGTGGCAATCGCCGGTTTCGTCGTTGGGCAGGCGCAAGGCGCCGACGAACTTCTCCTGCGTGAGCTGGAGCGCGGGCTCCACGGCGCAGAAACCGGCGCGGTCGAGCACCTCGAAGGGCACGCCGTACTGCTTGAGCACGGCCACGTCGCCGCCGATGCTGTCGAGCTGCTTCTGCGTGCGGAAGAGCTGCAGCGTGCCTTGCGCGCGATCGTCGTAGGCGATGCCGGTCTCGGCGCGCAGTTCTTTCAAGCAATCGCGGCTGTATTCGGCGATGGGCACCATGCGGCTCTTGTTCAGCGCATAGGCCTTCTCGGTGCAGTTGGCCAGCATCATCGCGCCCCAGCGCCACATGGCGGGGTCGAGCAGCGGCCAGATGACCAGCGGGCTGTGCTGCATCAGCATCCACTTGATGGCCTTGATGGGCACGCCCGGACCGGCCCAGGGCGCGCTGTAGCCGGGGCTCACCTCACCGGCGTTGCCGAAGCTGGTTTCCAGCGCGGCCCCGCTCTGGCGGTCGACCAGTTCCACCTCATGGCCGGCTTTCGCCAGGTAGTAGGCCGTCGAGACCCCGATCACACCGCCGCCCAGCACCAGCACCTTCATCACAACCTCCAGAAGTGGCGTCACTCTAGCCAGCCCGGCGCCGACGACTTGCAGCGTTTTCCAAGACAATGGCCGAATGAATGCAGCTTCCGCGCCAGACCGGGCGACACAAACGCCGTCGCCGGGCTTGTCGATGCGGCAAGTGCTCATCTGCGGTGCCCTCATCGTCACGCTCAGCATGGGCATCCGCCACGGCTTCGGCCTGTGGCTGCAGCCCATCACCATGGAGCGCGGCTGGTCGCGCGAGACCTTCGCCTTCGCGCTGGCCATCCAGAACCTGGCCTGGGGCCTGGCCGGGCCCATCGCCGGCGGGCTGGCCGATCGTTTCGGCGCCTTCCGCGTGCTGGTGGTCGGCGCGCTGCTTTACGCGCTGGGCCTGGTGTTCATGGGCCTGGCCACCAGCGGTTTGGCCTTCATGGGCGGCGCCGGCATCGTGCTGGGGCTGGCGCAGAGCGGCACCACCTACGCGGTGGTCTACGGCGTCATCGCGCGCCAGGTCGCGCCCGAGAAGCGCTCGTGGGCCATGGGCATCACGGCGGCGGCGGGCAGCTTCGGCCAGTTCTTGATGGTGCCGGTGGAAAACGGGCTCATCGGCGGGCTGGGCTGGCAGAACGCGCTCTTCGTGCTGGCCTGCATGGCGCTGATCATCGCGCCGCTGGCCCTGGGCCTGCGCGAGCCGCCCAAGGCCGCCAGCAGCGGCCCCAAGCAGAGCATCGCGGCGGCGCTGCGCGAGGCCTTCACCACGCCCAGCTTCGGCCTCTTGATGGCCGGCTATTTCGTCTGCGGCTTCCAGGTGGTGTTCATCGGCGTGCACATGCCCAGCTACCTGAAGGACCAGGGCCTGAGCCCCGAAGTGGCCACCGGCGCGCTGGCACTCATCGGCCTGTTCAACGTGTTCGGCACCTACACGGCCGGCAGCCTGGGGCAGCGTTTGCCCAAGCGCTACATCCTGAGCGCCATCTACGCGCTGCGCTCGGTGGCCATCGTGGCCTTCCTGCTGGCGCCGCTGACGCCCACCAGCGTCTACATTTTCTCGGCGGTGATGGGCTTCCTGTGGCTGAGCACGGTGCCGCCCACGAACGCCATCGTGGCGCAGATCTTCGGCGTGCAGTACATGAGCATGCTGGGCGGCTTCGTCTTCCTCAGCCACCAGGTGGGCAGCTTCCTCGGCGTGTGGCTGGGCGGCAAGCTGTTCGACGCCACCGGCAGCTACGACGTGGTGTGGTGGATCGCGGTCGGCCTGGGCGTGTTCGCCGCGCTGGTGAACCTGCCGGTGCGCGAGGTGGCGCTGGTGCGTGGCGGCCCGGTGCCCAAGCCGGCCTGATTTTCATGAAGCGCCGCGCCCTGCCCCTGCTGATGGCCGCCTTGGCTGCCGCCGTGCTGGCCGCCGTCTTCATGGCCTACCTGAACCCGCACACGGTGGTGGACCTCGCCAACCGCGTGTGGAGCTGCTTCTGATGGGCGCGGTGCACGGCCTGGGCGCCCCCTCGGCCTGGGTGCGGCGTTTCACCCCGCTGCTGAAGCCAGGCAGCACGGTGCTCGACGTGGCCTGCGGCGGCGGGCGCCATCTGCAGTGGCTGGCCTCGCAAGGCCACCGCGTCACCGGCGTGGACCGCGACCCGGCCGCGCTGGCGCTGGTGGCCGAGGCCCTGCCCGCCGCAGAGCTGCTGCAGGCCGACCTGGAAGGCGGGCCCTGGCCCCTGCCGGGCCGCCAGTTCGATGCCATCGTCGTCACCAACTACCTTTGGCGCCCGCTTATGCCCGCGCTGCTGGCCGCCCTGGCGCCGGGCGGTGTCTACGTGCACGAGACTTTCGCGGACGGCCACCAGCACATCGGCCGCCCCAGCCGGCCCGACTTCCTCCTGCAGCGCGGCGAGTTGCTGCGCGTGTGCGCCGGGCTGCGCGTGGTGGCCTACGAAGACGGCTTCGAAGCGTCGGCCGACGGCGTCGGCAGCGGCCGCTGCGTGCAGCGCATCGTGGCGGTGAACGAAACGGCCGCGGGCGGTGTCGAAGCCCGCTGGCCCCTGGGCTAGACCGGGCTGCCGGCCCCCAGGCCCAGGCGGCTAAAATCCGCCGATTCACCTTGTCCCCATCCCGCATGAACCCCATTCAAGGCAGCATCGTCGCGCTCGTGACCCCGATGCACGCAGACGGCGGCATCGACTTCGATGCCCTGCGCCGCCTCATCGACTGGCACATCGCCGAGGGCACCGACTGCATCGGCGTGGTTGGCACCACGGGCGAATCGCCCACGGTGTCGATGGCCGAGAACTGCGAGGTCATCCGCGTGGCGGTGGAACATGCCGCCGGGCGCGTGCCCATCATGGCCGGCACCGGGGCCAACTCCACGGCCGAGGCCATCGAGCTCACGCGCTTCGCCAAGCAGGTGGGCGCCGATTGCCACCTCTCGGTGGTGCCGTACTACAACAAGCCCTCGCAGGAAGGCATCTACCAGCACTTCAACGCCATCAGCGAAGCGGTGGACTTGCCGCTGGTGCTCTACAACGTGCCCGGCCGCACCGTGGCCGACATGCTGCCCGAGACCACGCTGCGCCTGGCGGAGCTGCCCGGCATCGTGGGCATCAAGGAAGCCACCGGCAACATCGAACGCGCCTGCCAGCTCATCAAGCACCGGCCCGAAGGTTTCGCCATCTACTCTGGCGATGACGGCACCGCCGTGGCGCTGATGCTGCTGGGCGGCGACGGCAACGTCAGCGTCACGGCCAACATCGCGCCGCGGCTGATGCACGCGCTGTGCAAGGCCGCCATCGCTGGCGACGTGGCCACCGCGCGCGAACTGCACCTGCGCCTGCTGCCGCTGCACAAACAACTTTTCTGCGAGCCCAGCCCGGCGCCGGCCAAGTGGGCCCTGGCCCAGCTGGGCCGTTGCGCGCCGCACGTGCGCCTGCCCATCGTGCCGCTCACCGCGGCGGGGCAGGCCGCCGTCGGCCAAGCCCTGCGCGAAGCCGGCGTGCACGCCGTCTGAGCGGCGCCCGCCCTTTCCCACGCCACCCTTACCCCTGCTGGCAGGGCCTGCTCCAGGCCGCTGCGGAGACCTTGAACGTGAAACCTGTTGCTCTTGCCCCGGCCCCCGCCGCCCGTCCGGCCCGCCCCCTGAGCGCCGTGGCCCTGGCCATCGTGGTGCTGGCCGCCACCGGCTGCACCAGCGTGGGCGACGGCCTGTTCGCCAGCGAGAAGGTCGACTACCGCTCCACGGTAGTGAAGGCACAGCCCCTGGAAGTGCCGCCCGACCTGACGCAGCTCTCGCGTGAATCGCGCTACCAGCCGCAAGGCGGCGTGGTCAGCGCGGCAGCGGCCGGCAGCAATGCCGCGCCGGTGGCACCGGGCGCCGCGGCCCCCGCGACGGTGGCCCTGAACAACCTGGGCGATATGCGTGTGGTGCGTGACGGCCAGCGCCGCTGGCTGGTGGTGCCACAGACGCCCGAACAGCTGTGGCCGCGCCTGAAGACCTTCTGGCAAGAGCGTGGTTTCACGCTGACCGAAGAGAACCAGGCGGCCGGCGTGATGGAGACCAACTGGTCGGAGAACCGCGCCAAGCTGCCCAACGATGTCATCCGCAACACCGTCGGCCGCCTGCTGGGCACCCTGTACGACACCGGCGAGCGCGACAGCTACCGCACGCGCCTGGAGCGCACCGCCAACGGCACCGAGATCTACCTCAGCCACCGCGGCGTGGAAGAGGTCTATACGACGCAGACCCGTGATGGCGGCACCACCTGGCGCGCGCGGCCTTCGGAACCCGAACTCGAAGCCGAGATGCTCAGCCGCCTGCTGGTGACCCTGGGCGCGGCCGAGCAGCCGGCGCGCAGCGCTGTTGCCGCGGCGGCTTCGGCTTCCGCCCCTGCCCCTGCAGCGCCCGCACCGCAGGCCGTGGTGGCGCCGCAAGCCACCAGCCTGAGCATCGCCGAGCCCTTCGACCGCGCCTGGCGCCGCCTGGGCGTGGCGCTGGACCGCAGCGGTTTCACGGTCGAAGACCGCGACCGCTCCGCCGGCATCTACTACGTGCGCTATGTCGACCCGAAGAGCGCCGGCAAGGAAGAGCCCGGCTTCTGGTCGCGCCTGTTCGGCAACGACACCAACCCGCTGGCGGCGCTGCGCTACCGCGTCGTGCTCAAGAGCGCTGCGGGGCAGAGCGAAGTGACGATCCAGAGCTCGGCCGGCAACCCCGAACTGGGCACCAATGCCAAGGCCATCATCGGGCGCCTGGCGCAAGAGTTGAAGTGATCGGGCCCCCGCGCACACCGGTGCGCGCCGCCCAAAGCAAAGGCCACCCGAGGGTGGCCTTTTTTGCGCCTGCGGTGCGCTGCCCCTCGCAGGGCAGCAGCGGCCGTCAACGTGCGCCGATGGGCTTGACGTCGCGTGCGGGCGAACCCACGAAGAGCTGGCGCGGGCGGCCGATCTTGTACTCGGGGTCGCCGATCATCTCGTTGAGCTGGGCGATCCAGCCCACCGTGCGCGCCAGCGCGAAGATGGCGGTGAACAGGCTCACGGGGATGCCGAGCGCGCTCTGCACGATGCCGGAGTAGAAATCGACGTTCGGGTAGAGCTTGCGGCTGACGAAGTAGTCGTCTTCCAGCGCGATCTTCTCCAGCGCCATTGCCAGCTTGAACAGCGGGTCGTCGTGCAGGCCGGTGGCCTGCAGCACCTCGTGGCAGGTCTCGCGCATCAGCTTGGCGCGGGGGTCGTAGTTCTTGTAGACCCGGTGGCCGAAGCCCATCAGCTTGACGTTGCTGTTCTTATCCTTGACCTGCTTGATGAACTCGCCGATCTTCTCCACGCCACCCTGGCGCTGGATGTCCTTCAGCATGTTCAGCGCGGCCTCGTTGGCGCCGCCGTGCGCCGGGCCCCAGAGGCAGGCCACGCCGGCCGCGATGGCGGCAAACGGGTTGGTGCCCGAGCTGCCGCACAGGCGCACGGTGGAGGTGCTGGCGTTCTGCTCGTGGTCGGCGTGCAGGATGAAGATGCGGTCGATGGCACGCACCAGCACCGGGTTCGGCACGTAGTCCTCGCAGGGCGTGGCGAACATCATGCGCATGAAGTTCGCGCTGTAGCTGAGCTCGTTCTTCGGGTAGATGAAGGGCTGACCGACACCGTACTTGTAGGCCATGGCCACCAGCGTCGGCATCTTGGCGATCAGCCGGTGCGCGGCGATCGTGCGGTGCTGCGGGTTATGGATGTCGGTGCTGTCGTGATAGAAGGCCGACAGCGCGCCCACCAGGCCCGTCATCACCGCCATCGGGTGCGCGTCGCGGCGGAAGCCGCGCAGGAAGAACTGCATCTGCTCGTTGACCATCGTGTGGTACGTGATGGTCTTGACGAAGCCGTCGCGCTCGCCCTGGTTGGGCAGCTCGCCGTTGAGCAGCAGGTAGCAGACCTCGAGGAAATCGCAGTTCGTGGCCAGCTGCTCGATGGGGTAGCCGCGGTACAGCAGTTCGCCCTTGTCACCGTCGATGTAGGTGATGGAGCTGTTGCAGCTGGCGGTGCTGAGAAAGCCCGGGTCGTAGGTGAACTTGCCGGTCTGCGCGTAGAGCTTGCGGATGTCGATGACATCAGGCCCGATGCTGCCCTTGTACAGGGGCAGGTCCATGCTGGGGCTGCCGTCCGAGAAGGACAGGGTGGCTTTCACGTCGGAGGGGGTCATGGGCTGGGCCTTTCTTCGGGTTCGGACAGCGGGAACAGCGGGGGGACAGCGGTACAGGGGTTCAGTGCTGGCGCACGCGCATCAGCGCGAGCACCTCGTGCACTTCAGGGATATCGCAGGGTTCGTCGCGCAGGTCGCGCGGCTGCTTGCGCGAGAGCAGCAGGTCGAGCAGGTCGTTGTCGGCCAGCGCCATCAAGACCTGCAGGCCTTCGGCCTGGCGCACGGTGAGCGTGGCTTCATGGCGCTCGAAGAAACGCTGAACGAAGAGGTCGTTCTCCAGCAGGCCGCGGCGGCAGCGCCACTTCAGCTTGGAGAGCGAGCGTTCGTCGAGCAGCGCGTCCATGGCATCAGATGGCGCGACGGACCATCAGCTCCTTGATCTTGCCGATGGCCTTGGTGGGGTTCAGACCCTTGGGGCAGACATCGACGCAGTTCATGATGGTGTGGCAACGGAAGAGCCGGTACGGGTCTTCCAGGTTGTCCAGGCGGCCGGCCGTGTCCTGGTCGCGGCTGTCGGCGATGAAGCGGTAGGCCTGCAGCAGGCCGGCGGGGCCTACGAACTTGTCGGGGTTCCACCAGAAGCTCGGGCAGCTGGTGCTGCAGCTCGCGCACAAGATGCACTCGTACAGACCGTTCAGTTCATCGCGCTCTTCCGGCGACTGCAGGCGCTCCTTCTCGGGGGCCTGCGTCTCGTTCACCAGGTAGGGCTTGATGCTGTGGTACTGCTTGAAGAACAGCGTCATGTCCACGATCAGGTCGCGGATGACGGGCAGGCCCGGGAGGGGCTTCAAAACAATCGTGCCCGGCAGCGTGCGCATGTTGGTCAGGCAGGCCAGACCGTTCTTGCCGTTGATGTTCATCGCATCGGAACCGCACACGCCTTCGCGGCAGCTGCGGCGGAAGCTCAGCGTCGGGTCCACGGCCTTGAGCTTGTTCAGCGCGTCGAGCAGCATGCGCTCGTTGCCGTCGAGCTCCACCTGCAGCGTCTGCATGCGGGGCTTGGCGTCGGTGTCGGGGTCGTAGCGGTAGATCTGGAAGGTGCGTAGCGTCATGGGGTACTGCTCCGGACTCAGAAAGTGCGAATGAATCGGCCGTGTGCGGACTAGAAGGTGCGCACTTTGGGCGGCACCGATTCCACCGACAGCGGCTTCAGGTTCACCGGCTTGTAGTCGAGGCGGTTGCCTTCCGAGTACCACAGCGTGTGCTTCATCCACACCTCGTCGTTGCGGCCGTTCGGGTGCTCGGGCGTGTCGCCGTAGTCGTTGACGGTGTGCGCGCCGCGGCTTTCCTTGCGGGCGGCGGCGCTCACCATCGTGGCCTGGGCGCTCTCGATCAGGTTGTCGACTTCCAGCGCCTCGATGCGGGCGGTGTTGAAGACCTTGCTCTTGTCCTTCAGGCCGATGGCCTTCACGCGCTCGGCGAGGTCGGCCACCTTCTTCACGCCTTCGTCCATCAGCGCCTGGGTGCGGAAGACGCTGGCATGGCGCTGCATGGTGTCGCGCAGGTCGTTGGCCACGTCTTGCGCGTACTCGCCGTTGGTGGTGCTGTCCAGGCGCGCCAGGCGGGCCAGGCTCGCATCGGCGGCATCGGCCGGCAGCGGCTTGTGGCTCTGCTTCTTCAGGCCGCTGTCGACGATGTGGTTGCCGGCCGCGCGGCCGAAGACCAGCAGGTCGAGCAGCGAGTTCGTGCCCAGGCGGTTCGCGCCGTGCACGCTGACGCAGCTGCACTCGCCCACGGCGTAGAAGCCGTTGACGATGCTGTTCGGGTTGCCGTTCTTCGGCGCCACCACCTGGCCGTGGATGTTGGTGGGGATGCCACCCATCTGGTAGTGGATGGTCGGCACCACGGGAATGGGTTCCTTCGTGATGTCGACGTTGGCGAAGTTGTGGCCGATCTCGAAGACGCTGGGCAGGCGCTTCAGGATGGTGTCGCCACCCAGGTGCGTCATGTCGAGGTTGATGTAGTCCTTGTTCGGACCACAACCGCGGCCTTCCTTGATCTCCTGGTCCATGCAGCGGCTGACGAAGTCGCGCGGCGCCAGATCTTTCAGCGTCGGCGCGTAGCGCTCCATGAATCGCTCGCCATTGGCGTTGCGCAGGATGGCGCCTTCACCACGGCAGCCTTCGGTCAGCAGCACGCCGGCGTTGTGCACGCCGGTGGGGTGGAACTGCCAGAACTCCATGTCTTCGAGCGGGATGCCCGAACGCGCGGCCATGCCCAGGCCGTCACCGGTGTTGATGAAGGCGTTGGTGCTGGCGGCGAAGATGCGACCGGCGCCGCCCGTGGCGAAGAGCGTGGTCTTGGCTTCCAGGATGTAGACATCACCGGTTTCCATCTCCAGCGCGGTGACGCCGAGAACGTCGCCTTCGGCGTCGCGGATGAGGTCCAGCGCCATCCACTCGACGAAGAAGTTGGTGCGCGCCTTCACGTTCTGCTGGTACAGCGTGTGCAGCATCGCGTGGCCGGTGCGGTCGGCCGCGGCGCAGGCGCGCTGCACGGGCTTCTCGCCATAGTTGGCGGTGTGGCCGCCGAAGGGGCGCTGGTAGATCGTGCCGTCGGGGTTGCGGTCGAAGGGCATGCCCATGTGCTCGAGCTCGTACACCACCTTCGGTGCTTCACGGCACATGAACTCGATGGCGTCCTGGTCGCCCAGCCAGTCGGAGCCCTTGACGGTGTCGTAGAAGTGGTAGTGCCAGTTGTCCTCGGCCATGTTGCCCAGAGAGGCACCGATGCCGCCCTGCGCCGCCACCGTGTGGCTGCGCGTGGGGAACACCTTGCTCAGCACGGCCACGTTCAGGCCGGCCAGCGCGAGCTGCAGCGAAGCGCGCATGCCGGAACCGCCGGCACCCACGATGACGACGTCGAACTTGCGACGCGGAAGAGATGCAGTACCCATGTGAAGTTGCCTCGTACAGCAGGAAATCAAGCGAACGCCGCGGAACCGGCTCTGCCGGGCCGCTGGCGTTGCCCCCTGGAGGGGGCGGGCGCAGCCCGTAGGGGGTGGGCCAAGTTCACAGCCTCCAGAGCACTTGAATGGCCCAGCCCATGCACCCGATGAGCCAGACGATGGTGAACACCTGCAGCACCAGACGGACCGCTGCAGCCTTGACGTAATCCATCCAGATGTCGCGCACGCCGACCCAGGCGTGCCAGCCCAGCGCGACGAAGAGCACCAGCGTGAGCACCTTCATCCACTGTGCGGAGAAGATGCCGGCCCAAGCGTCGTAGCCGAGCGGGCCGCTGGTGAACAGCACCTGCGCCAGCAGCACCACCGTGTAGATGGCCATGAGGCTGGCGGTGACGCGCTGGCTCAGCCAGTCGCGCATGCCGTAGTGGGCGCCCGTGACGACGCGCTTCGAACCGTAGTTGACCGACATGTCAGCGCCCCTTCAGTACAGGCCGAAGAGCTTGGCGCCCAGCGCGGCGGTGAGCGTGAGGCTCAGCACCAGCGTGACGACGGCCGAGTTCTTGCCGTGGGCCTTGGTGACGCTGTGCGTCATGTCCATCCACAGGTGGCGCACGCCGGCGATGAAGTGGTGCAGGTAGGCCCAGATCAGACCCAGCGTGGCGAGCTTGACGAACCAGCCCGGCACGAAGCCGATGCCGGCGCTGAAGGCGCTTGTGAAGCGCTCGTAGCTGATCTCGGAGGTGACGCTGACGTCGAAGAGCCAGATCACGAAGGGCAGCAAAACGAACATCAGGCCGCCGCTGACGCGGTGGAGGATGGACACCCAGGCTGCCAGCGGAAGACGGTACTTCGTGGCGTCGACCAGGCGCATGGTGCCGGGTCTTTGTCTGCTCATCTCAGGCATGTGTACTTCTCGTTGTGAAACCGGGTGAAACCCTCGGAGTTTATTGCAATGCAACGGGCTTACGCGGAGCTGGTCAGGGCATGTTGACAGGCTTCAGCTGAGCTCGTTGCGGTAGTGGTGGGCCGCGGTGTGATAGAGCCCGCGACGCAGCTCCACGGGCCGGTCGCCATAGGTGTAGGCCAGCCGCTCCACCGAGAGCAGCGGCTCGCCTTCGCGCACGGCCAGCAAGGCCGCTTCGGCGGCACTGGCGCCCACCGCCCGTAGCCTCTCTTCGGCACGAATCATGTGCACATTGAATTCGGCTTCGAAAAGCCGGTACATCGGCCCGCGCCAGGCCTGCAGGCGCTCGGCCGTCAGGCCCTTGAACAGCGCGCCGGGTAGCCAGATGTCGTCCAGCACCACGGGCCGCAAGTCAGCACCCTCGGGCGCCAGCAGCAGGCGGCGCACCTGCACCGCGGCTTCGCCCGCGCCCAGGCCCAGCGAACGGGCCACCTCGGCAGGCGCACGCATGCGGCGGCATTCGAGCAGCCGGCGCTGCAGCTGCGGCGCGGTGCCGTCGTCAGGCAGCAGGCGCAGAAAGCGGAATTGAGTGGCGCGCTCGGCATGCGTGGCCACGAAAGTGCCTTTGCCCTGCCGGCGCACCAGCACGTTGTCGGTGGCCATCTCGTCGATGGCCTTGCGCACCGTGCCCTGGCTGACGCGGAAGCGCGCGGCCAGCTCCACCTCGCTGGGGATGGCCTGACCGGGCAGCCACTCGCCCGCCTGCAGGCTCTGCAGCAACAGCGCCTTGATCTGCTGGTACAGCGGGCTGAAGGCCGGCGTGCCCAGGCCCGGCGCCGCGGGCTGCGCGCCAGACGCGCCGGCCGTTGGAGGCAGGCTGGGGGTGGGCATGACGGACGACATTGCCGGCATTCTCTCTCAGAAGTCTTGCATAAGACATAAGACTTCAGTCAGGGTGCCGCGACTAGAATCCGGGCTTCGTGTTCCCTGCACGTTCACACCCTTTTTTGATCCAGGAGACCTCCATGTCCAAGAAGCCCGTTCGCGTGGCTGTCACCGGCGCCGCCGGCCAGATCGGCTATGCCCTGCTGTTCCGCATTGCCAGCGGCGAAATGCTGGGCAAGGACCAGCCGGTCATCCTGCAGCTGCTGGAAGTGCCCGTCGAAGGCCCGCAGAAGGCGCTGAAGGGCGTGATGATGGAACTCGATGACTGCGCCTTCCCGCTGCTGGCCGGCATGGAAGCGCACAGCGACCCCATGACCGCCTTCAAGGACACCGACTACGCGCTGCTCGTGGGTTCGATGCCGCGCAAGGCCGGCATGGAGCGCGCCGAGCTGCTCAGCATCAACGGCCAGATCTTCATCGGCCAGGGCAAGGCGCTGGACGCCGTGGCCAGCCGCGACGTGAAGGTGCTGGTGGTGGGCAACCCCGCCAACACCAACGCCTGGATCGCCATGAAGAGCGCGCCCAGCCTGCCGCGCGAGAACTTCACCGCCATGCTGCGCCTGGACCACAACCGCGCCCTCAGCCAGCTCGCTGCGAAGACCGGCAAGCCGGTGGCCAGCATCAAGAACCTGGCCGTGTGGGGCAACCACAGCCCGACCATGTACGCCGACTACCGCTTCGCCACCATCGAAGGCGCGAGCGTGAAGGACATGATCAACGACCACGCCTGGAACAAAGACGTGTTCCTGCCCACCGTGGGCAAGCGCGGCGCGGCCATCATCGAAGCACGCGGCCTCTCGTCGGCGGCCAGCGCCGCCAACGCCGCCATCGACCACATGCGCGACTGGGCCCTGGGCACCAACGGCGGCTGGGTGACGATGGGCATCCCGAGCAACGGCGAATACGGCATTCCCAAGGACACGATGTTCGGCTACCCCGTCACCTGCGAAGGCGGCAAGTACAAGATCGTCGAAGGTCTGCCGGTGGACGAATTCAGCCAGGGCTGCATCGACAAGACGCTGGCCGAGCTGGTGGGTGAGCAGGACGGCGTGAAGCACCTGCTCTGAGCGCGCGCCGGCCTTGTGCCGGCCGACGCCTCCGAAGGGCCCCGCGAGGGGCCCTTCTGCTTTTCTGAGCCGAGGTGCGCTGGTCCTACACTGGCAGGCCCGGCCCCCGCGCCACCCTGCCTGCCAGCCGCCTTGACCGCCGCCCACCACCCCCGCAGCGCCCTCTTCGACCCCGACGAAGCCCAGGTGGCCGCCCTGCCAGTGTGCGACCACTACGCTGGCGTCGAGCCCCGCATGACCAAGAGCCTGCAGTTGCAGGCCGAGATGGGCCCGGTCTTCGACGTCACGCTCGACAACGAAGACGGTGCGCCGGTGGGCGGCGAAACCGACCAGGCGCAGCTGATCGCCAGCCTGCTGGCCAGCCCCGGCAACCGCTGGGGCCGGGTCGGCGTGCGGCTGCTGCCGGTGCAGCACCGCCTGTTCACCGAGGTGGCCGCCACGGTGCTGGCCGCAGCGCATGCGCCGGCCTACCTGATGCTGCCCAAGCCCGAGAGCCTGGCCGATGTGCAGCGTGCGGTGAAGACGCTCGACGCGCTGGGTGGCGGTGCCATCCCCGTGCACGTGCTGATCGAAACGCACGGCGCCTTGCGCGACGTGTTCGGCATCGCCGACTTGCCGCGTGTGCAGTCGCTGTCCTTCGGCTTGATGGATTTCGTCTCGGCGCATCGCGGCGCCATCCCGCAGGCGGCCATGGGCATGTCCGAGGAAGGCGGGCAGTTCAGCCATCCGCTGGTGCTGCGCGCCAAGCTGGAGATCTCGGCGGCCTGCCACGCGGCGGGCAAGACGCCATCGCACTGCGTCGTCACCGAGTTCAAGAACACGCGCGCGCTGCAGGCCGCCGCCGAGCGCGCCAGCCGCCAGCTCGGCTACACGCGCATGTGGAGCATCCACCCAGCGCAGATCCGCCCCATCGTCGAGGCCTTCTCGCCCACGGCCTCGGAAATCGAAGACGCCATCGAGATCATCACCGCAGCGCAGGCCGCGCACTGGGCGCCGATCCGTCATCAAGACACCCTGCACGACCGCGCGAGCTACCGCTATTTCTGGCAGGTCATCGAACGCGCCCACCGCGCCAGCCTGGCCGATGGCCCGCAGCTGCCGGCCGAGCTGCGCCTGGCCTGGTTCGGCTGAAACACTTCTTTCTCATCCGCATGACACAACGCGCCGCACTTCTGCTCGCCCTGGCCCTGGCCTGGGGCAGCGCCCACGCCCAGCAGCTGCAGCTGCGTGTGCTGCACACCAGCGACCTGCACATGAACCTGCTCGGCTGGGACTACTACCAGGACAAGCCCACCGAAGAGTTCGGCCTGGACCGCACCGTCACGCTGATCAAGGCGGCGCGTGCCGAGAAGCCCAACACGCTGCTCTTCGACAACGGCGACCTGCTGCAGGGCAGCCCGTTGGGCGACTTCGTCGCCAAGGTCAAGCCGCTGCAGGCCAGTGCCGTGCACCCGGCCATCAAGCTGCTGAACGCGTTGAAGTTCGACGCCGCCACTTTAGGCAACCACGAGTTCAACTTCGGCCTGCCCTTCCTGCGCCAGGCGCTGGCCGGCGCGGCCTTCCCCGTCGTCAGCAGCAACGTCGTGGTCGACGACGGCGGCCCGGCCGAAAAGGCCCAGCCGGCCTTCCCCACGCACGTGCTGCTGCAGCGCCGCTTCGTGGATGAAACCGGCGCACCGCACACGCTGAAGATCGGCGTCATCGGCCTGGTGCCGCCGCAGATCCTGCAATGGGACCGCCAGCACCTGCAGGGCCGCGTGAAGGTGCTCGACATGGTGGCCAGCGCGCGCGCGCTGGTGCCGCGCCTGAAGGCCGAGGGGGCCGACGTGGTGGTGGTGCTGGCCCACACGGGCTTCTCACGCACGCCGCCGGCGCCGATGGCCGAGAACGTGGTGGGCGCGCTGGCCGAGGTGCCCGGCGTCAACGCCATCCTCTTTGGCCATGCGCACGGCGAGTTCCCAGGCTCGGCCTTCGCTGGCTACCCGAAGGTCGACGTCGCCAAGGGCACCATCAACGGCGTTCCCGCGGCCATGCCCGGCGCCTGGGGCAGCCACCTGGGCGTGGTGGACCTCGTGCTGAAGAAAGAAGGCAGCGCCTGGCAGGTGAGCGACGCACGCGCCGAGATCCGCCCCATCCGCGACCGCGCCACGCGCAAGGCGCTGGTGGCGCCCGACCCGATGGTGGCCGCGCTGGTGCAGGCCGAGCACGAGGGCACCGTGGCGCACATGCGTGCCGAGGTGGCGCGCACCACGGCGCCCATCCACAGCTACTTCGCGCAGGTGACCGACGACCCCAGCGTGCAGATCGTCAGCAACGCGCAGCTGGCCTACGCCCGCAAAGCGCTGGCCGGCACGCCGCTGGCCGCGCTGCCGCTGCTCTCGGCCTCGGCGCCCTTCAAGACCGGCGGGCGTGGCGGCTCGGGCTACTACACCGACATCGCCGCAGGCCCGGTGGCGCTGCGCAACGTGGCCGACCTCTACATCTACCCCAACACCGTGAAGGTGGTGAAGCTCACGGGTGCGCAGGTGCGCGAGTGGCTGGAATTCGCCGCCGGCGCCTTCAACCGCATCGACCCCAACGGCGCGAAAGAGCAGAACCTGCTGAACCCGGGCTTCCCGAGCTTCAACTTTGACACCCTCGACGGCGTGAGCTACCGCATCGACGTGACGCAGCCCGCGCGCTACGAGCGCAGCGGGCAGCTGGTGGCGCCGCAAGCGCGCCGCATCGTCGACCTGCGATACCAGGGCCAGCCGGTGGACGAGAAGGCCGAGTTCCTCGTCGTCACCAACAACTACCGCGCCTCGGGCGGCGGCAGCTTCCCCGGCCTGGACGGCAGCAACATCGTGCTGGACGCGCCCGACGAGAACCGCGAGGCCCTCACGCAATACCTGCAGGCCGCACGCACGGTCGACCCAGCGGCCGATGGCAATTGGCGCATCGTGCCCGTGCCGGGCGTCTCGCTGCGTTTTGCCTCGGGCGCGGGTGGCATCGCGCACCTGGCGCGCACGCCGCAGGTGCGCCTGGTGCAAGACCGCGGTGACGGCAGCGCGCTCTTCGAACTGCAGCCTTGACGATGAAGCGCCTGCGCGAACTGCGGCAGCGCCCTGCCGGCCTGGTGGTGCTGGGCACGCTGGCCTTGCTGGCCGGCCTGGCCGTGCTGGCCGTGCTGCTGCTCTCAGTGCTGACCTTTTGGTGGAGCTTCGACCTGCCGCCGCTGGACAAGGCCGTGGACTACCGCCCGCGCCAGCACCTGCAGGTGCTGGCCGCCGATGGCAGCGAGATCGCGCAGTTCGGCAGCGAGCGCCGCGTCTTCGTGCCCATCGCGCAGACGCCGCAGGCGCTGAAGCAGGCCGTGCTGGCGGTGGAAGACGCCGGCTTCTACGAACACGAAGGCATCAGCTGGAAAGGCGTGGTGCGCGCGGTGTGGTCCAACCTCACGGGCGGCATCGGCGGTGGTGCCAGCACCATCACGCAGCAGGTCTCGCGCACCTTCTTCCTGAGCACGCAGCGCACGCTGGAGCGCAAGGTGAAAGAGGCGCTGATCGCGCGCCAGCTGGAGAAGACGCTGAGCAAGGACGAGATCCTGGAGCTCTACCTGAACCAGATCTACCTCGGCCAGCGCGCCTACGGCTATGGCGCGGCGGCGCAGGTCTACTTCGGCAAACCGCTGGCGCAGCTGAACCTGGCCGAAAGCGCCATGCTCGCCGGGCTGCAGCAGAACCCGATCTACGCCAACCCCATCAACAACGCCACCGCGGCCACCAAGCGCCAGCGCTGGGTGCTGGAACGCATGCAGCGCATCGGCGCCATCACCGAAGCGCAAGAGGCCGAGGCGCTGGCCACCAAGCTGGTCTACCGCAAGCCGGCTTTCGTGGACGTTCAGGCCCAGCATGTGGCCGAGATGGCACGCCGCGCGGTGGTGGAGCGCCTGGGCGAGAAGGCCTACACCGAGGGCGTGCGCGTGCACACCTCGCTGGTGGCCGAAGACCAGCGCGCGGCCCACACCGCGCTGCGCCGCGCGCTGCTGGCGCACGAACGCCGCCAGCCCTGGCGCGGCCCCGAAGGTTTCGAGGCCCTGCCCGCCGACGCCGAAGAAGCCGCGCGCGCCGCCGGCCTGGCGCTGAAGGACGGCCGCGACGACGACGACCTGCGCCTGGCCATCGTGCTGGCCGCCAGCCCGCGCGAGCTGGTGGCGCAGGTGGTCAGCGGCGAACGCGTCACGCTGCGCGGCGACGCCCTGCGCTGGGTGCAGGCCGCACTCGCCCCGGGCGCGCCACAGAACCTGGCGCTGCGCCGCGGCAGCATCGTGCGGCTGATGGCCCAGCCCGGCCGGCCTGACGCCGAGGGCAAGCCCACGCCCGCGGCCTGGACGCTGGCGCAATGGCCGCAGGCCGAAGGCGCTTATGTCGCGGTGGACCCCGTCACCGGCCGCATCCGCGCGCTGGTGGGCGGCTTCTCCTTCACGCGCAACCAGTTCAACCGCGTCACCAGCGCCTGGCGGCAGCCGGGCTCCAGCTTCAAACCTTTCCTCTACTCCGCGGCGCTGGAGCAGGGCGTGATGCCCGAGACGCTGGTGAACGACGCGCCGCTGATCGACGCCGCCGGCAACGCCAGCCCCGGCCTGCGCCCGGGCAACTGGAACCCGCAGAACAGCGATGGCCGTTTCGACGGCGAGATCAGCGTGCGCGAAGGCCTGGTGCGCAGCAAGAACCTGGTGAGCATCCGTGTGCTCGACCACATCGGCATGAGCGCGGCGCGGCAGTGGATCACGCGTTTCGGCTTCGAGCTCAACCGCCACCCCAACAACCTGACGCTGGCGCTCGGCACCGGGAGCGTCACGCCGCTGCAGATGGCCGCGGCCTACGCGGTGTTCGCCAACGGCGGCCACCGCGTGACGCCGGTGCTCATCGAGAAGATCGTCGATGCCAAGGGCCAGGTGATCTTCGAAGCGCCGCCGCCCGTGCCGCTGGATGGCAACACGCGGGTGATCCCGGCGCGCAACGCCTTCATCACCAACACGCTGATGCGCGACGTCACCGCGCGCGGCACCGCAGCGCGTGCGCAAGGCGCCTTGGGCCGCAGCGATGTCTACGGCAAGACCGGCACCACCAACGACGCGGTCGACGCCTGGTTCGCTGGCTGGGGCCCGGGCGTGGCGGCGGTGGCGTGGATCGGCCACGACGAACCCAAGAGCCTGGGCGAGCGCGAGACCGGCGGCGGCCTGGCGCTGCCGGTGTGGATCGACGCCGTGGCACGCAGCCTGCGCGGCGTGAACTTCCAGCCGCTCTACCAACCCGACGACGTGGTGGCCATCGAAGGCGACTGGCGCTATGTCGAGTACGAGGCCGGGGGTTTTGTCGTGAAGGTGGGCGAGCCCGAGGTGCCGGTGGCGCCGGAGGGCGCCGCGTCTGGCGCAGTGCCGGCCACAGCAGCTTCGGCCCCGGCGGCGGCTGCAAGCGGCCGTTGACTTGAGCGCTGCGGCCGCCAGCTCTCACAGCTCGGGCGCGATGCCCTCGGCGTAGTCGTACAGCGCTTCCAGCAGGCCCTGCGCGCGTTCGTCGCCGGCGGTGTCGGCGGCTTCGGCCAGTTGGTCGATGCGCTCGAAGTAGGCCTCCAGCGTGAGCCCGCCGCCACGGCCGTGGTGCAGGCGCTCGGCGCGGTGTTCTTCCCAGCGCGCCAACTCGTCTTCGCTCAGCGTCTGCGGGAAGTTGCGCGCGCGGTAGCGGAAGAGCAATTCGTCCAGCCGCGGGTCGTTGAAGGCCACACGCTGACCCGCCAGCTTCTCGGGCGACAGCCCGCGCAAGCGCTGCAGCGTGCGGCGGTCGTCGTTGCCGACGAAGCCGCCGTACAGGTCTTCATCGACATCCGGCGCTTCGGCCGGCGCCGGGCGCACGAAGACCTGCGGCCACAGCGCATCGAACACACCGCCAGCGCCCAACGCCGCCGCGGTCTCGGCATGCGCCATCGCCGCCGGCAGGTCCAGGCCCCAGCGTTCGGCCGCGCCGCCCAGCGCTTTCAGGTTGCCGATGACGATGGGGCTCTTGTTGATGTGGATGGTCTTGATGGGCAGGCGCTGCTCGCCCTGGCCCGCAGCCTCCAGTTCGGACTGACGCGTGAACATGCGGCGGCGCACGGTGTCGGCGTCCAGCCCTTCGAGCGCCCGCGGGTCGTGCGCCAGGTCCCACACGATCAGCTCGTTCTTGTTCGTCGGGTGCATGCCCAGCGGCCACACCACGGCCAGGCAGCCGCGCTCCACGGGGTACATGCCCGAGAGGTGCACAAAGGGCCGGCCCACGCCGATCTCGGCGGCCACGGCGTCCTTCTTGCGCAGCTTCAGGCAGAAGTCCCAGAGCCGCGGCTGCTTGGTCTTGATGAGCCGCGCCATCGCGATGGTGGCGCGCACGTCGC
This sequence comes from Rubrivivax sp., assembly GCA_051861265.1. GTDB lineage: Bacteria > Pseudomonadota > Gammaproteobacteria > Burkholderiales > Burkholderiaceae_C > Rubrivivax. The sequence continues at coordinate 541,317 of JBHYDA010000001.1, read as the reverse complement.
TCAGCGCATCGTGCGCGGCCTCGTGCGCCAGGCCGTTGGCGGCGGTGAGGTGCTCCAGCTTGAACGAGGGCCGGCCGGCCATCTCGGGCGCGGTGTGCACGGGCCACTCGATGCCCTCGGGCCGCAGCGCCCAGCAGCAGCGCACCACGTCCAGCAGGTCCCAGCGGCCGCAGCCGTTCTGCCATTCGCGCGCATAGGGGTCGATGAGGTTGCGCCAGAAGAGGTGGCGCGTGACCTCGTCGTCGAAGCGGATGCTGTTGTAGCCCAGGCCCACGGTGCCGTCCTGCGCCAGTTCGCGCTCGATGGCGGCGGCAAACGCGTGTTCCGGCACGCCCTGGTGCAGGGCCTGCTGCGGCGTGATGCCGGTGAGCAGCACGCTCTCGGGGTCGGGCAGGCTGTCGGGCGCGGGCTGGCAGAAGAGCATCAGCGGCTCGCCGATCTCGTTCAACTCGGCGTCGGTGCGCACGCCGGCAAACTGCGAAGGCCGGTCGCGGCGCGGCACGCGGCCGAAGGTCTCGTAGTCGTGCCAGTAGAAGCTGAGTTCGCTCATGCGGGCACGATAGCGCAAGGCCTGGCGCGCCACGGGGCATCCCCGGCGTGCAAGGGTCTGCGCCGGCCCCTAGACTGCGCCGCTTCGCTGTCTTCACCCTCGCCCTCATGCCTACCTTGCACCGCCTTGCCACCGCCCTTCTGGCCGCCGGCCTGGCCAGCACCGCGCTGGCCCAGCCACCCGCCGCCAAGCCCGGCGCCTGCACCGACTTCGACACCTACGCCAACGCCGAGTGGCTGGCTGCCACCGAGTTGCCGCCCGACCGCGCGCGCATCGGCAGCTTCGACGCGCTGCGCGTGGCCAACGACCGCCTGCTCGAACAAGGCCTGCGCGAGATCGCGGCCGACCCGAGCCGCGCAAGCACGCCGGGCCTGAAGCTGCTGTCGGCGCACTACCGCGCCGGCCTGGACACCGCCGGCATCGAGAAGCGAGGCCTCAGCGCCGTGCAGCCCTGGCTGGCGCGCATCGCCAAACTCGAACGCGCGCAGCTGCCGGCGCTGATCGGCGAGATGGCGCGGCTGCAGATCAGCGCGCCCGTGGCGGTGTTCGTCAGCGCCGATGCCAAGGACGCCACGCGCCACGCGCTGCAGCTCAGCCAGGCCGGCCTGGGCTTGCCCGACCGCGACGACTACTTCGGCACCGACGACAACAGCCGCAAGCTGCAGGCCGCCTACCGTGTGTATGCCGAGCGCCTGCTGAAAGCCGCCGGCGCCCCGGCCGATGCCGCGACGATCGACGCGCTGATGGCCTTCGAGAAAGACCTCGCCCAGGCCTCGATGACGCGCGTGCAGCGCCGCGACCCCAACGCCGTCTACAACCCGATGACGGTGGCGCAGCTGCAGCAGCAAGCACCGGGCTTCGACTGGGCCGCCTGGCTGCAGGCCTACGCGGGGCTGGGCGCGAACCAGGGCCTCATCGTCGGCCAACCCGGCTTTGCGCAGGGCGTGGCTGCGCTGGCCGAGAAAGCGCCGCTGGAAACCTGGCGCAGCTACCTGCGCGTGCGTGCGCTCGACGCCATCGCCGAACACGGCCCGCAGGCCGTGGCGCAGCCGCACTTCGACTACACGCAGGGCGCCATCCGTGGCCTGAAGGCCGCGCCGCCGCGCGTGGAACAGCTCATCCTGATGATCGGCGGCCGCACCGGCGGTTCGCCGCTGGGCGAAACGCTGGGCGAGGTCTTCGTCACCAAGGCCTTCTCGCCCGCCGCGCAGCAGCGAGCGCTGGCCATGGTGGCCGACATCAAGCTGGCCATGCAGCGCCGCATCGACGCCCTGCCCTGGATGAGCGAGCCCACCAAGGCGCTGGCGCAGGCCAAGCTGGCGGCCATGTCGGTGAAGATCGGCGGCCCCGAGAAGTGGAAGACCTACGACGGCCTGGTGCTGCAGCCCGATGACTTCGCGGGCAACCTGCTGAAAATCAACGCTTGGCACACCGCGCAGCGCCTGGCCGATCTGAACCAGCCGGTGGACCGCAGCCGCTGGAACACCAGCCCGCACATCGTGAATGCGTTTGCTGCAGGTGGCAACCAGATCGTCTTCCCGGCCGGCATCCTGCAGCCGCCCTTCTTCGACGAGAAAGCCGACGACGCCAGCAACTACGGCGGCATCGGCATGGTCATCGGCCACGAGATCACGCACCACTTCGACGACCGCGGCCGCCAGTTCGATGCCGTGGGCAACCTGCGCGACTGGTGGCAGCCCGCCGACGCCGCGGCCTACAAGGCGCGCGCCGACCAGGTGGCCGCGCTCTACAGCAGCTACGAGCCCGTGCCCGGCGTGCGCATCAACGGCCGCCAGACACTGGGCGAGAACATCTCCGATCTGGCGGGCATCCAGATCGCGTACGACGGCCTGCAGATCGCGCTGCAGCGCCAGCGTGCGGCCGGCAAGCCGGCGCCGCTGGTGGGCGGCCGCACGCCGGAGCAGCGCTTCTTCCTCTCGCACGCCACGGTCTGGCGCGGCAAGTACCGCACCGAGGCGCTGGTGGACCAGCTGCGCACCGGCCAGCACTCGCCGGGGCGCTGGCGCATCCTGGGGCCGCTGTCCAACATCCCGGCCTTCGCGCAGGCCTTCAGCTGCAAGCCGGGCGACCCGATGGTGGCCGCCAACCCGATCGTGGTGTGGTGAACGGCGGAGCGGGCCTCAGGCCCGCCGAACCGCCGAGCGCGGGCCTCAGGCCCGCCGAATCTGCGAACGCGGGCCTCAAGCCCGCTTGAGCACCACGCTGCCGATCGAGTAGCCCGCACCGAAGCTGCAGATCACGCCCAGGCTGCCGGCCGCAAGGTCGGCGTGGTGCTTGTGGAAGGCGATGATGCTGCCGGCGCTCGCCGTGTTCGCGAATTCGCTCAGGATGATGGGCGCGATGTCGTCGCCGACTTCGCGGCCCACCAGCTTCTTCAGCACCAGCTGGTTCATGCCCAGGTTGGCCTGGTGCAGCCAGAAGCGGCGCACCGCGGTGGGCTCGAAGCCCAGGGTGTGCAGGTGGGCCTCGATGTGCGCGGCGGCCATGGGCACCACCTCCTTGAAGACCTTGCGGCCTTCCTGCATGAAGGTCTTGTCGCGCGCGTCGGGGTCGGTGTCTTCGCAGCGGTTCATGAAACCCGCGTTGTTGCGGATGTTGTTGCTGTACTGCGTGACGAGGTGGGTGCCCAGCACCTCCCACTGGTCGGCGCTGGTGGCGGTGTCGGCGGCTTCCACGATGAAGGCGGTGCACACGTCGCCGAAGATGAAGTGGCAATCGCGGTCGCGCCACTCCAGGTGGGCCGAGGTGATCTCGGGGTTGACCACCAGCACGCACTTCGCGCTGCCGCTCTTGACGGCATTGACGGCCTGCTCGATGGCGAAGGTGGCGCTGCTGCAGGCCACGTTCATGTCGAAGCCGTAGCCGCGCGCGCCGATGGCCGCCTGGATCTCGCAGGCCATGGCCGGGTAGGCGCGCTGCATGTTGGCGGCGGCGCAGAGCACGCCGTCGATGTCGCTGCCCTGCTTGCCGGCGGCGGCCAGCGCCTGCTGGGCGGCCGCCACGGCCATCTCGGCCATGAGGCTGAGCTCGTGGTCGGCGCGCGGCGTGAAGCGGGGCTTCATGCGCGTGGGGTCGAGCACGCCCTCTTTCTCCAGCACGTAGCGCTGCTGGATGCCGGAGGCCTTCTCGATGAACTCGACGCTCGAATGCGGCAGCGGCTGCCGCGTGCCGGCGGCGATCTCTTCAGCGAACTTCGCGTTCTGCAGGTCGGCGTAGGCGTTGTAGCTGGCCACCAGTTCGGCGTTGGTGATCACCTGCGAGGGCTGGAAAAGCCCGGTCCCGGAAATGACGACTTTTTTCATTCCAGGAGTTTAGGCCGGGCACCCCACAGGCCCCACCGGGACGATTCCCAATCCAAGGCGGGCCCGCCTGGTGGCAGGCCGGCGCCCGTGCCGCTCACTTGGCCTTGGTCTTGCGCGCGGCGCTGCCGCCGGTGCTGAGGGCATCGCTCATGCCGATCAGCACACCGCTGACCATGGCCGTGTAGCTCTCGGCCAGCGCCTGTGCGGCGCGCATGCTGGCGGCGCGGCTGCTGCGCAGCGCGCTCTGCATCTGCTCGGCCATCGCCTCGGCCGTGGTGGTGGCCTGCGCGCCACTGAGGGTGCCGCCAGCCTGCATCTTTTCGAGGATGGGCGCCCAGGCGGTGGCCATCGGGGCATCGGCCCCTGCGGCGGCCTTCTTCATCGCGGCGAACATCGTGTCTTCCATCTTCTCCAGGTCGGCCAGGGCCTTGCCCAGGTGCTTCTCGCGCAGGTCGGCACCTTGCGTGACCAGCGTGCTCAGCGCGACGCGGTTCGCTTCCACGGCCTTCAGCAGGGCCTGGTCGATGCCGGTGACGGCCTGGTCGAGCAGGCTCTCGGGGTCGATGCCCGGCAGCGGGTTCTTCGCGATGCCGGTGCTGGCGGCCTCGGCCACCTGCTTGAGCGCGCCGCGGATGTTCTTCAGCGTCAGCTCGCGGCCCTGCAGCGCGGCCAGCGTGGCCTCGGTGGTGGCCTTGCGCAGCTGCGCACCTTGCTGGGCGGTGGCGCTCTCGAACATGGAGATCAGCGCATCGGCATCGAACATCGGCTTGGCCATGGGGCGGGTCCTTCAGCGTTCAGGTGGGTTGGGCCGCGATGCTCGCACCGGGGGCGCCCTCCGGCAAGCTCGGCGCCATGCCGGGGGTGAGCAGCCGCTCCAGCAGCTCGCGCACGCTGCGGATCTGCGCGCCGAAGGGCAGCGCACCGGCGCCACGAAAGAAGAGGCCCTTCTTCTCGTCGCCGCGCAACGCAGCGGCGAGCTGGTGGTCGATGCAGAACTGGCCCCAGCCCTTGAGCCCGTCGCGCAGGCCGCACTGTGCCAGGCAATCGAAGGCCTTGGTGCAGCGCGCCTTGGCATGGGCCACGGCCTGCAGCCGGTCCTCATGCGCCAGGTACTGGCGCAGCCAGGGCGTGGCCACGGCGCGGGCCGGCAGGCCGGCGACACTGGTGAACTCGACCACGTCTTCCTCGCGCGCCTCGGCCAGCACGCGCTTGAACACCGGGTCGGCATCGGCCTCGGTGGTGACGGCAAAGGGCGTGCCGAGCTGCACCGCTGCCGCACCCAGGGCCTGCAGCTCGGCGATCTGCTCGAAGCGGCGGATACCGCCAGCGGCGATCAGCGGCACCTCTCGCTCCAGCCCGGCGCTGCGCAGGAAGGCCAGGCTCTGCGGGATGACGTTCTCGAAATCGAAGCGCGGGTCCTGCAGGTCGGCCACGCGCGCCGCGCCCAGGTGCCCGCCGGCCAGGCGCGGGTGCTCGATGACGATGGCATCGGGCAGGCGCTTCTTGCGCTCCCACTTCTTCACGATGAGCTGCACGCCGCGTGCGTCGCTGAGGATGGGCACGAGCGCGGCGCGCGGGTGGTCCTGAGCGAGCTCGGGCAGGTCCAGCGGCAAGCCGGCGCCCACCACCACGGCGTCGATGCCGGCTTCCAGCGCGCGCCGCACCTGCGCCGCATAGGCGCTCACCGCGCGCATCACGTTGACCGCGAGCAGGCCGCGGCCGCCGCTGCGCGCGCGTGCGCCGGCGATCTCGCGCGACAGCGCTTCGAGGTTGGCCGCGTCGATGTCGGCCTTGGCCGCTGCGCCAGTGCCCAGGCCGCGGGTGCGGTCCATCAGGTCGGGGTGCAGGCGACGCAGGTCGACGCTGCTGAGCGTGCCCATGCCCCCGGCGGCCGCCACCGCACCGGCCAGGCCTTGCGCCGAGACGCCCACACCCATGCCGCCCTGCACCACCGGCAGCAGCGTGCGGCCGGCCAGTTGCAGCGGGCGCAGGCCACTGCGGGCCCGCAGGCTGGCCAGCTGCGCGGCGGGGTCAGCCTCCTGGGCGCTCAATGCAGCACCAGCACCGGCAGCGTGGTGCGCGAGATCACGCTCTTGGTGTGCGAACCGAACAAGAGCTCGCTCAGGGCCCCGCGGCCGTGCGTCGTCATCACCAGCAGATCGCAGCCGTGCTCCACGGCCGTGGCCACGATGGCGTTGTCCACCGTATCGCTGCGCTTGAAGCAACCCTCGAACGGCACGCCCGCGGCCGCGGCGTGGGCCGCGAAGCGGTCCAGCGTGGCGTGGGCATGGGCTTCGGTGCGCTTGCGGTGGTCTTCGGCCTGGCGCAGGTAGCTCGTCATGCCCGAACTCTCGGTGGGCAAGGGCGGCATCGGCTCGGCAACGAAACCCGTGATGCGCGCGCCCAGCTTGCTGGCCAGGCCCACGCTCTGGACGAAGGTGCGTTCTGAGAGTTCACTGCCGTCGATCGGCACGAAAAAATGCGTGTACATGGCACAGCCTTGAAGAGAGCCAGCAGGAGGCCGGCCAGACAAGTCCAGTCTAGGAAGACTGGCGCGGTGCGGGCTTGATCCGGGTCAAGCGCGGCTGCAAGAAGCCCTGCCGGCGCTCCGGGAAAACGCCGGTTGTTGCCGCGGCCGGGGCGCGCCGATGATCAGCCGCACTGCATAACAAGGAGGAGACACGCATGCGCAAGACCACCCCTTGGCGCTGGCTGGCCGCACTGGGCCTGCTGAGCGCAGGCGCCTGGCTGGCCCTGGCCCAGGCCACCAACTACAGCCTCTGGATCAACGGGCGCACCGGCGGTGGGCAGGTGGGCAACCATGCCGACTTCACCTACTGGGGCCCGGCCACCACCGCCGCCGGCGTGAACAAGAAGGCCGTGAACTGGGACGGCTACAACCGCATCAGCACCACCAACGGCAACATCCGCGACGCGCTGGATTGCTACTGCACCGGCCCGAACTGGTGTTACGTGGCCGCACACTCGGCCGGCAATCTGCAGATCGGTTACGCGCTGTCGCTCTATGGCACCAGCAGCCGCAGCATCAAGACACCGACGCCGAACAGCGCGGGCCAGTGCGGCAACAGCGGCGCCGGCACGCAGACGGGCTGGAACATCAAGTGGGTGAACGTGGCCGGCGGTGCCGGTGGTGGCAGCGAACTGGCCGATGCCGGCGACTGGGCCCTGAGCGAGCCGCTGGTGAGCGATCTGAAGACCAGCACCGCCCGCGCGCTCTACAACCACAACGCCACCACCGGCAAATGGTTCTACATGTACGCGGGCAGCAAGGGCACGCTGTACAGCTTCGTGCTGCCGGGGCAGGACGACGAGGCCATCGCCTACCACTCCAGCGGTGGTGTGTCGGGCAGCAGCGGGGCCTCGTTCTGCAACCCGAGCGACTGGCTCTGCAACGACCTCACGCTGGGCACCGCGGCCAACCAGGGCGGCCGCGCGAAGTGGAGCTACCACTCGGTGCGTTTCCGCGATGACAGCGAGGCGCTGGACCACTACACGCGCGGCAACTGGGCGGGCATCGTCTCCAAGGTGCGCGCCGACATGGTGGCCAACGCGCAGTGAAGCCGCGGCCGGGCCAGCAGCGCCCGCAACAGGGGCGTGTGGCCTGGCTGGGCGTGGCGGTGCTGGCCGCCGCGCTGGCGCTCTTCGCCTGGTGGCAGGGCGCGCTGGGTGAACTGCAGGCCGCCACGCCAGCGCAACTGCTGGCACCGCAGGCGGCCGCGCCAGCGCCCATCGCAGCCCCAGGCCCGGCGGCACCCGCTGCATCGCGCGGCCTGGGCGCGCCGCTGAGCCCCCTGGGCCTGGCACAGCGACGCGAGCAGCTGGAACTCTGGCAAGGCCGCCTGGAGCGCGCCCGCGACGCGCTGCAGGGCTACCAGGCGGCGGCGCAGTACCCGCACGCATCCCGGCCGCTGAGCGAACACCCCGACCAACTGCGCCCTTTCGCGCCCATCACCGAAGAGCGCGCGCTGCGGGTGCCCGGCGGCAGCACCACCCAGGGCGTGCGGCTGCGCACGACGCAGGAGCGTGTGTTCGCCAGTGGCATGGAGAGCAACCGCATCACGATCACGCTCACCGACGAGCAGGGCCGCACGCTGCCGCTGCGCGTGCAACGCGCCGTGCAGAAGGAAGTGACCCCGCCCGGCGCCACTGCAAGCACGGCCGAGGTGGCGCTGGCCGTCAACGACACCGGCACGCAGGGCGACCTGGTGGCCGGCGACGGCACCTGGTCAGTGCTGATGCAGCCGGGCGCGCAGGGTTTTGCCAACTTCGCCGGCACGGTGCGGCTGGAACTGAACCTCGAGTACGCCGGCCAGCCCGGCTTTCTCTACTTCGACCTGATCTACAGCCCCGAGCAGGCCGCCACCTGGCTGCCGGGCGTGCGCGAAGCGGCCACGCCCGCGGGGCTGGATTTCTACGTGAAGGCTCAGGTGCAGCGGCCCGGCCGCTACGTCATCACCGGCCGCGTCGACGACGCACGCGGCACGCCCGTGGCGCTGGTGCAGTTCAACGGCGAGGTGGGCACGGGCGCGGTGGAGTTCAAGCTGCCGGTCTTCGGCAAGCTCATCCGCGATGCGAGACCTGAGTTCCCGCTGGTGCTGCGCGACGTGGAAGGTTTCCTGCTGAAGCCCGACACCTTCCCTGACCGCGTGATGCTGGCCCGCCGCATTGGCGAGCAGCACCGCTCGCGCAGTTATGCGCTGGCGAGCTTTTCAGATGCCGAATGGCAGAGCGAGGAGCGCACGCGCTACCTCACCGAATTGGGCAAGGACGTGGCCGAGGCTGAGCAGAAAGTGCGCCAGCTGCAGCCTTGAGGGCTGCCACTGGCGCACCGGTCTTCAAGGCTTGGGCTTGAAGGGCGCCATGCGCGCGTTGATTTCCACCGAGGCCACGTCACCGTCTTTGGCCAGGCGCTGCACCAGCACGTCCAGCGCGCCCGGTGGGTAGGCCGCTGGCGTCACGGCCACCAGCGCACTGCCCACCCCCAGCGTCTGCACGTAGTGCAGCTTCACGCCCTGGCGCTGGGCCAGTGCGTCCAGCGCGCGCTGCACGCTGACGCGCGCCGGCCCCTCGCGCCCGGCCTCCCGCAACGCGGCCCGCAGCTCGGGCCGCTTGAACTGCAGGATGAGCTCGTCAGCATGCATGGCTGTGTCGGGGCGCGGAACCACCGGGCCCGGCGACCCCGCGTGAGCGGCCGGCAGCACCGCCGCTGCGGCCAGCAGGGCGCAAGCCGCCGCCAGGCGGCTTGCCGAGTACAGGCGCTTCAACACCGCCCACTCACTGCGGTGTGTAGCGACCGACCAGCGTGACGTTCGAGTACGCCGAGTAGGCGCGAACGTTCACGTGGTAGGTGCCAGCCTGGATGTTGCTGATCGTGCAGGTCTCGGTGTTGCCGCTGCGGTAGGGCCGGCAGTCGTAGGTGGTGGTGGTGGGCGCGGTGCCGAAGCGCACGTACAGGTCGGCGTCACCCGTGCCACCGCTGATGGAGAAGCTCAGGCTCGTGCGCCCGGCGGGCACCACCATCGTGAAGCGGTTGTCGGTGCCGGTGGCCCCTGAGATCACACGGCCCACGTTGTTCTGCAGCACGTTGCCCGCGGGCGGCGGCGGCGTGGTGCCGCTGATCGCCGTGATCGCAGCGTTGGCATCGACGATACCGGTGCCGCAGCCGCTGCAGGCCTGCGGGAACACACGGGCCGTGTTGCGCAGCGCGGTCTCGATCTCGGTGGGCGTGGCCGTGGGCTTGGCCTGGAACAGCAGCGCCGCCACGCCTGCCACGTGCGGCGTGGCCATGCTGGTGCCGTTGTAGCTGGCATAGCTTTCGGCCGCCGGCACCGTGGTGCCGGCGTTCAGCGTGGAGAGGATGCCTGCGCCCGGCGCGGCCACGTCCACCACGGTGCCGAAGTTCGAGAAGCTGGCCTTGCCGCCGCTGCGCGTGGTGGCCGCCACGGTGATGACGCCGGTGCAGTTCGCAGGGCGCGCGTTTGCGGCGTCGATGTTGCTGTTGCCGGCCGCCACGACCACGGCCGCGCCGAGCGTGCGCGCGGTGTTGATGGCCGTCTGGTAGGTGGTGCCGCAGGCGCCACTGCCGCCCAGGCTCATGTTGATGACCTTGGCCGGGTTGGCGTTCGCAGGCACACCCGGCACGCTGCCGCCGGCCGACCACACGATGGCGTCAGCGATGTCAGCCAGCGTGCCCCCGCACTTGGCCAGCGCGCGCACCGGCACGACCTTCGCGCCGAAGGCCACGCCGGCCACGCCGGCGGCGTTGTTGGTGACCGCGGCCACGGTGCCGGCCACGTGCGTACCGTGCCACGAGCTGTTGGCTGCGGTGGGGCGGCCGCACTCGCCGGCCAGCGACCAGTCGCCTTCGTCACGCGGGTTGCTGTCACGGCCGTTGCCGTCGCGCGCTGAAGCAGCGTCGGAGACGAAGTCGTAACCGGGCAGCACGTTGGCGTTCAGGTCGCTGTGCGGCACGATGCCGGTGTCGATGACGGCCACCACCACGCCAGTGCCGGTGCGGCGGTCCCAGGCCGGCACGGCGTTGATGCCGCCGGTGCTCTCGAAGTAGTGCCACTGCTCGGCGTAGCGCGTGTCGTTGGGCGTGAGCAGCGGTTCCATCATCGCGTTGGGCTCGACGGACAGCACCTCGGGGTCCTGGCGCAATTGCTCGGCCAGGGCCAAGAGGTCGGTCTTGGTGTCGGCTCGGGCATCGGCCACATCCACCAGCTGCGCACCGATGGCCAGCGCGCGCACGTGCTTCAGGCGCGAGCCCGTGCGGGTGGCCAGGGCCTCCAGCCGCTGCATCACGCGGGTGCGCGCCGCGAACGAGGCGCCGCTGCCCTTCAGGTCGGCCGCGGCGGTGCCGTCGCGGTACTTCACGATCAGGCCTTGCGCGGGCTGCTGCACGGCCTCACGCATCGGCTGGAACTCCTCCTGGCCCGCGTAGGCCTGCGGCGCCGCGGCCCACAGGGCGGCCAAGGCGCAGGCGATCAGGTGACGCTGGGGTCGAACTTGTCGGGACATTTCAATTCCTCACAGTGCAGTCGGTTGAAGAGTCGTGCCGTGGTGGCCGTGGATGCATGCCGTTCGCGGGTTAGCACCTCGACAAGCTGCAGCAAACGCCATGCCAGACAGCGCGCGCTGCAACCCGTGCCGCAGGTCATTGTTCGGGGGCCCTGGCGATCGCGCATCCAGGGTCAACCCGCACGCACCACAGGCTTCGGTCACAAGTCTTGCCGGTCGTCACCGCCCGCGGGCGCTGGCTACACTTGCCTGCGCGGGCTGGCCGCTTTTCCGCACTTCCGCTCACGCCTTGGCCGGCCCTGGCACGCACCACCATGACCCGTGTTCACAACTTCAGCGCCGGCCCCGCCGCGCTGCCCGAGAGCGTGCTGCAACAAGCCGCCGCCGAAATGACCGACTGGCGCGGCAGCGGCATGGGCGTGATGGAAATGAGCCATCGCGGCCCGCAGTTCACGCAGATCGCCGCCGAGGCCGAGAGCCTGCTGCGCGAGTTGCTGCAGGCCCCGGCGAACTACAAGCTGCTCTTCATGCAGGGCGGCGCGCTGGCCGAGAACGCCATCGTGCCGATGAACATGCTGCGCGGCCGCGCGAGTGCCGACTACATCGACACCGGCGAGTGGAGCAAGAAGTCGGCGCAGGAAGCGCGCCGCTACGGTGGCGTGAACATCGCCGCGAGCGGCGCCGCCAGCGGCTACACCGCCATCCCTGCGCGCGAGACCTGGCAACTCGACCCGCAGGCCGCCTACGTGCACATCTGCAGCAACGAGACCATCGGCGGCCTGGAGTACCCCTTCACGCCCGAGGTGGGCGAGGTGCCGCTGGTGGCCGACATGAGCAGCAGCATCCTCAGCCGCCCGGTGGACGTCTCGAAGTACGGGCTGATCTACGGCGGCGCTCAGAAGAACATCGGCCCGGCCGGCCTGACGCTGGTGATCGTGCGCGAAGACCTGCTCGGCCAGGCCCTGCCCTGCACGCCCACGGCCTTCAACTACCAGGTGGTGGCCGACAACGGCAGCATGTACAACACGCCGCCCACCTACGCGATCTACATCGCCGGGCTGGTGTTCCACTGGATCAAGGCCCAGGGCGGGCTGGCCGCGATGGAGGCGCACAACGCCGCCAAGGCCGCGCTGCTGTACGGTGCGCTGGACGCCAGCAGCTTCTACAGCACACCCGTGGCGCGCGAGTGCCGCAGCCGCATGAACGTCACCTTCCGCCTGCCCGACGAACGCCTGGACGCTGCCTTCCTGAAAGGCGCCGAGGCGCGCGGCCTGGTGCAACTCAAAGGCCACCGCGTGGTGGGCGGCATGCGTGCCTCCATCTACAACGCCATGCCGCTGGCCGGCGTGCAGGCGCTGGTGGACTGGCTGCGCGAGTTCGAGAAAACGCAAGGCTGAGCCGCGGTGGGCCCGCCGCTGCTGCACCTGGCCGAAGACGGCCGCGCCACGGTCACGCTGCAGCGCCCGCAGCACCACCACCGACTGCACCGCGAAGACCTGCTCGCGCTGCAACGGCACTTGCGCGCCTTGGCCGCCGAACCGCGGGCGCGCGTGCTCGTCGTCACCGCCAGCGGGCCTGTGTTCTGCAGCGGCTTTCACCTCGGCGAACTGGAAGAGGCCGAGGCCGGCGTCGCCGACCCGCAGCTCTTCGAGCACACCGTCGATGCGCTTGAAGCGCTGCCCCTGCCGACCGTGGCGCGCCTGAACGGCAGCGTCTATGGCGGTGCCACCGACCTGGCGCTGGCCTGCGATTTCCGCATCGGCGTGACAACGATGGAGCTGCGCATGCCCGCCGCGCGCCTGGGCCTGCACTACTACCCGAGCGGGCTGCAGCGCTACGTGTCGCGCCTGGGGCTGCAGGCCGCCAAGCGGCTTTTCCTGCTGGCGCAGGCCGTGCCGGCCGATGAGCTGCTGCGCATCGGGTATCTCGATCAAGCCGTGGATGCCGAGCAGCTGGATGCGGCGACCGAGGCCACCGTGCAGGCCCTGCTGGCCGGCGCACCGCTGGCACTGCAGGGCATGAAGCTCTCGCTCAACGACACCGCACGCGGGCCCGATGCCGACGCAGCGGCGCGCATCGCCGCGCGCGTGGCGCAGTGCGCCGCCAGCGCCGACCTGCAGGAAGGCCTGGCCGCCTGGGCCGGGCGCCGCGCGCCGCGTTTCAGCGGGCGCTGAAAGCTCCCCCGGGTTCACGGGGCCAGCACGCCGGCGGGCTGCGGCCGCCCCTACCATCACTGGCTGCGTTATTCCTGCTGGAGGTTTCGATGAAGAAGATCCTGGTCGCCCTTGGCGCCACGCTGTTTTCGCTGCTGGCCGCCGCCCAGACCGTGCCCACGCAGAACGTGCTGCTCGCCGTGGACACCGGCCGCAACCGCGTGATGACGCTCGACCCGCAGACGGGCGCCGTCCTGAACGCGAACTTCATCGTCGACATCGGCGCCGGCAGCCCCTTCGACTTCCAGACCCCGCGCGCGGCCATCCAGGTGGGGCAGGAGATCTGGGTCAGCGACCAGAGCCCCAACGTCAACGCCATCTACCGCTTCGACCTCGGCGGCGGCTACGTGGGCCGCATCGGCGGCAACGTGGCCGGCGGCGGCCTGAGCAACGTGCGCGGCCTGCGTTTCATCGACGGCGTGGTCTACGCCGTCAATGCCGGCACCGACAACGGCGCGCCCGGCGCTTCGCTGGTGCGCCTCGACACCGCGGGCAACATCCTCGGTTCGTTCAGCACCAGCGCCAGCGGCGGCACGCTGGGCAATTCGCCCTGGGACGTGGTCAGCTACAACGGCCAGCTGCTGGTGTCCGACGGCACATCGCGCTCGCTGCAGCTCTACAACACCGACGGCAGCTACAGCGGCGCCTTCACCACCGCCTTCAACAACATCCCGCAGCAGATGTTCGTGCGCGCCAACGGCCACATCCTGGCCGCGGCCAACGGCTCGCAGCCCCTGGCCAGCTTCGGCCTGTACGAGTTCAACACCAGCGGCGGCGTCGTGCGCAGCTGGACGGGCACGCCCGGCCTGGGCGTGCGGGGCGTGGCCGAGCTGGGCAACGGGCAGTACCTGATCAGCGAATCGGGCGGCGCCAACGCCGCGCGCGGCCTGGGCACCATCGACCCTGCGGGCGCTGCGAACAACAGCAACTTCTCGCTGGTGCTGGGCAGCGTGAACGGCGGCTGGATCAGCGCCGCCGTGCTGCCCGTGCCCGAACCGGGCACCTGGGCGCTGATGGCCGCCGGGCTGCTGGCGGTGGTGGGCGTGGCGCGGCGGCGCGCTGCCGCCGCCGCAGCGCGCTGAGTCAGCGTCGTTCCAGCAAGGCCGGCCGCGCGGCCGGCGCCAGCTGCCGCCACAGGCTGGCCGCCCAGGCCAGCCCCAGCAGCGCCGAGAGCAGCAGCAGGCCTTGGCCGGTGCGCAGCTGGCTTTCCATCGAATAGGCGTTGCACAGGCGCAGGTCGGTGCTGAGGAAGTAGAAACCCAGCCAGGCCATCATCGGCAGCCCGTAGCCCAGGAAAAACAGCTGCACCGCCAGCGGCGCCTGCACCCAGCCCTGGCGCAGCGCCACGCCGGCCAGCCACAGCGTGGCCAGCTTGCCTGCATCGGCACTGGGCAGCACCACGGCGCGGTCCACCAGCGCCGGCACCATCCAGTACGCGGTGATGCACTGCGCCAGCATGAAGCCGGTCAGGCCGTAGCGGTTGAAACGTGCCCGGCGCGCACCCAGCGCCGGCGGCCAGGCCGCCGCAGCACAGGCGCCCGCGGCCACCAGCAGGGGCATCTGCACGAGCATGTGCCAGACCATGCTCTGCTCGATGAGCGCGCGCAGCGGCGGCAATGAGAGCGCCAGCGCCAGAGCGGCCGACAGCAGCGCGGCAGCCTTCAGCAGCGGCAGGCGCGGAAACGGCGTGCTGTTCATGGCGCGCGCGCCACGCTGCGGCCAGCCTCGGCCAGGCGCTGCGCCAGCTGCAAGGCCTGCACGCGCTGATCCAGCGCCAGGATGCGCACCAGCCGGCCATCGGCAGTGACGATGTGCAGCGCCGCGTTGTGCTCGAACTCACCCAGCGGCGCCGGCACCACCATGATGCCGAAGCTGTCCAGCAGGCGGCGGCGGTCGGCCGGCTCGGCCAGGCTCAGCAAGCGCCAGGCCCCAGGCTCCATGCGCATGCGGCGCGCGTAGTCGGCCAGCGCGGGCGGGCGGTCTTGTTCGGGGTCGAAGCTGATCGACAGCAGGCCCACGCGGTCTTGCAGGCCCTGGGCCAGCAACTCGGCCTGCAGCTGCTGGAACACCGTGCCCAGCGCCAGGCACAACGTGGCGCAGCGCGTGTAGACGAAGTCGACGATCCACACGCGGCCGTCAGCGGCCAGCAGCTCGCGCAGGCCCTGCTCGCGGCCCTGGGCGTCGATGACGCGGAAGTCGGGCACCGGCAGCGGTGCCTGCGCCACCTCGCTGCGGCGCAGGGTTTCGGTGGTGTAGGCGGTGCCGCCGGCGGTGGCGTGGAAGAGCGCCACCAGGCCCGCCAGCAGCACCAGCAGGCAGACGCTGAAGGTGGCGATCAGGCCGTCGGTGGGCGCTGCAGCGCCGGGCGCGGCGCTGTCAGCCATCTCAAGAGCCCAGCGCCTTCAACGCCGCGCCACCATCGTAGGGGCCGGTCTGGCCCTTCGTGGCTTCGCGCTGGGCCTTCACGGCCGCGGGCGTGATGGGCGCGGCCTGGTTGCCCCAGTCGCTGCGGATGTAGCTCAGCACCGCCGCGATCTCGTCGTCGCTCAAGGTGCCGAAAGCCGGCATCACGCCCTTGTAAGTGTTGCCCTTGACGACGATCTCGCCCTGCACGCCGTGCAGCAGCAGGCTGATCAGCACCTTCTCGCTGCCCAGCACCCACTCGGCCCCGGCCAGCGGCGGAAAGACGCCGGCCACGCCCAGGCCCGAGGCCTGGTGGCAGGCCGCGCACTTGGCGCCGAAGAGCTGCTTGCCATCGACGGCCGGCGCTGCGCCGGCCGTGGCCACGGCGGGGCGCAGCAGGCTCACCGTGCGCTGGTCGCCGTAGGCCGAGGCTTCGCCCGAGGGCGTGGACGCGATGTAGAACGCGCCCCACATGCCCATGGCGCCGAGGAACATCGTGAAGAACCAGGGCAGCGGCCGCACCTTCTCGTCGGGGTCGGGCTTCTCGCGGCGCATGGCCGCGAACTCGCTGGCGTGGGCCTCGGCGTCGTCGCTGTCCGGGGCGCGCGGCGCGCCGCCAGGGCCGCGGGCTTGGCGGGGGTCGGTGGCCATCAGCGGGGCGCCTTCCGGTCAACGGCAGGATCGTCGGCCGCTTTCAGGGCCGGGTAGGTGCGGTCCAGCGCGATCAGGTACTCCACCAGCGCCAGCGCCTCGGGCTTGGCCACCACCACCTGCCCCGGCTTGGCGTACGCAGGCGGCAGATTCACGACCACCTCGCCCGGCTGGGCGGCACCCTGGCGCACCTCGAACATGAAAGGGTAGGCCGGCATCGTGGAGCCCGGCGTGTAGGCGCGCGGCGCGTAGAGGTGGCCCAGGTGCCAGTCGCGGCTGGGCTGGCGCGCACCGATGTTCAGCAGATCGGGCCCGGTGCGCATGGTGCCCAGCAGGTGCGGCGTGTCGTAGGCATAGTCGGCCGCAATCGAGGCACGGCCCCAGCCGCGCAGGGCATCGGGCGCCTGCGCGATGTCGCGCGGCTGCTGCGAGTGGCAGTACACGCAGCCGTTGGCGATGTAGCTCTGGCGGCCTTCCAGCTGCACCGCGGTGTAGGGCTTCAGGCCCGGCGGCGGCTGCGTGTCCTTCAGCAGCAGGTAGGGCATCACCACCAGCAGCGCCGTGGCGCCCGAAAGAATCACCATCGAGCCGACGACGAGACGCATCTCGTCCATCTCGAACCTGCCCACACCGAAGCTCATGCCACACCCCCACGGGCCACGGCCGGCTGCGGCGCGGCGGCCCCTGCCGCTGCGGTTTCAGGCGCTGCCAGCAGGGCCGCCCCCAGACGCCGGGGCCCGAACTTCCAGCCCATCATGAAGAAGTGCACCGCAAAGACGAGGTGGCCCAGTGTCATCAGCGCGCCGCCGATCGAGCGCGCCTGCAGGTAAGGCAGCGTGAGGGCCACGCTCTCCATGAAGGGGATGTCCTTGTCCAGCATGGCCAGACCCTGGTACCAGCCGCCGAAGGACAGGCCGATGAAGTAGACGCCGAAGCCGCCCAGCACCAGCCAGAAGTGCGCCGAGATCATCCACGGGTACGGCCACTCCCACTTCATGACGCGCGGCATGATGAAGTAGACGGCGCCGAACATCACCATCGAGAAAAAGCCGTACAGCCCCAGGTGCGCGTGCGCCACCGTGTAGTGCGTGAAGTGGGTGACGGTGTTGACGCTGCGCAGCGCCTGCAGCGAGCCCTGCACGGACGCTGCCGTGTACATCATCGCGCCCAGCACGATGAAACGCAGCGTGGGCGAGTACAGCAGCGCGCGGAAGTTGCCGAGCACCGTGAGGTGCTGGTTGATGGCCACGGCCAGCACCGGCACGATCATCATCATGCTCTGCACGATGCTGATGGTGATCAACCACGAAGGCACCGGCCCGCCGATGAGGTGGTGGCCGCCCACCTGGCTGTAGAAGAAGGCCAGCGACCAGAAGCCCAGCAGGCTGAGGTTGTAGCTGTGGATGGGTTTGCCCAGCACCTTCGGAATGAAGTAGTAAGCCGCGGCCAAGCCCAGCGGCGTGAACCACAGGCCCAGCGCGTTGTGGCCGTACCACCAGTTCATCGTGGCCTGCTGCACGCCGAAGTGCAGGTCGGGCCAGTTGCCCACCAGGAACAGGATGGGGAACCACAGCAACCCGGCCGCGATGTACCAGACCGACACGTACAGGTGCGCGACCTTGCGCTTGAGCAGCGTCAGCCACATCGGAAAGCCCACCAGCGCGCCGCCGATGACGAGCAGGATGTCGATGCGCCACGGGTACTCCAGCCACTCCAGGCCATCGGAATGGCCCATGGCCAGCGCCACCGTGCCCGCCGTCACGCCGATGGTCCACAGCGCGCCGCCGATCAGCGCGTACTTCGCGCCCACGAGTTCGGTCTTCAGCAGACGCGGAATAAGCCACAGCGCGACACCGATGCCGGCCATCGAGCACCAGCCGTAGGCCACCAGGTTCAAGTGGATGGGGCGGATGCGGCCGAAGGTCAGCCAGGCCTGCTGCACCAGCCAGTCGGGCGCGTGCATCTTGATCGAGGCCACCAGCCCGGCCACCGAGGCCAGCACCAGCCACACCACGGCGATGGTCAGGCACACGCCCACCACCAGCGAGCTGCTCTGGTCGGCGCGCAGGCGCGTGGCCACTTCCTGCGCGTTGCGGTGGCTGTCGACCTGCGAGGGGTCCATGGCCTGCTGCAGGCTGCCGCGCTGCTTCTGGGTGGCGGCCGGGTCTTCGACCTGGCCAACCTCGTCGCTGTCGAAGATCTGCACCGACGCGGCGCCACCGCTGCCGAACAGGCCCTTGGCCATCGACGCGATGAAAACGAACAAAGCCAGCACCGACAGGATGAAGGTGCCCAGCAGAACACTGACAGTCAGATCCATGGGGGGTTGCTCAACACGGGTTCCGGTGACACCCCCCGTTGGCGGTGTCTGCCGACATGCTGTCACCAAAGGGCCTGGCCCTCGGGTCATGGGGCTTTCCCGCACCCCGCTGCGCAGCGGCCCAGCCCTTGACAGCTGTATTAGCGAATTAATACAGTAGGCTCCATGCGCTTCAGCATCCAGCCCTCGGCCCCCGAGCCCATCTACCGGCAGATCGTCGAGCAGGTGCGCCGCCACGTGGCCAGCGGGCAGTGGCGCGCCGGTGAAGAGCTGCCCAGCGTGCGCGCGCTGGCCCAGGAGCACGCCATCAACCCGATGACGGTGAGCAAGGCCTACAGCCTGCTGGAAGCCGAAGGCCTGCTCGAACGCCGCCGCGGCATGGGCATGGTCGTGGCCGCACGGCGTGCCCCCGGCGGTGCCGCCAGCGCGGCACGCCGGGAAGCGCTGCTCGAACCCGCGCTGCAAGCCGCAGCACTTCAGGCGCGCCAGCTGGGTTTCGACGACGCCGAGGCCTTGTCGCTCTTCCAGCGCTGCCTGCAACAGACCCCCACCTCCGGAGACCGGGAAGATGAACCCCGTTGAAGCGCCCGACGCCGCCCCCATCGCCATCGAGGCCCAGGGCCTGGGCCTGCGCTACCGCCAGAGCGGTGCCGCCCACACCGCGCTGAGTGGCGTGACGCTGCAGGTGCCGGCCGGTGCGGTGGTGGGCCTGGTCGGCCGCAACGGCGCCGGCAAGAGCAGCCTGCTGCGCTGCCTGGTGGGCCTGAGCGCGCCCAGCGAAGGGCACAGCCGCCTGCTGGGCGCGCCCTCGCTCGACCTGCCCGACGCCGTGCGCGCGCGCCTGGGCTACGGCGCCCAGACGCCCGACCTCTTCGACTGGCTCAACGGCGAGCAGCACCTGCAGCGCTTCAGCGCGCTCTACCCCGGCTACGACGAGCGGCGCGCGCTGATGCTGGCGGCGCGTCTGGAGCTGCCGCTGGGCGTGCGCGCCAGCCGGCTCTCGGGCGGCGACCAGCAGAAGCTCAGCGTGCTGCTGGCGCTGGCGCACGACCCTGATCTGCTGATCCTGGACGAGCCCGTGGCCAGCCTCGACCCGCTGGCCCGGCGCGATTTCATGCGCTCGCTCTTCGAACGCCGCGCCGCCTACCAGCCGCCGCGCACCGTGCTCATCAGCAGCCACCTGCTCAACGACCTGGAGCGCGTGGTCACGCACGTGGCCTTCCTGCGCCAGGGCCGGCTGCAGCTGATGGACGGGTGGGATGCGCTGGCTGAACACGTGCGGCTGCTGGAGCTGCCGGCCCGTGCATCGGTGATGGTCGATCTGCAGCAAGGCCCCGGCGTCCTGCACCGGCGCGAGAAGGACGGCCGCGCGCGCGTGCTCTTCGACGCGCGCGTCGCCATCGCCCCGCCCGCTGCCGGGCACGCGCTGGGCTTGGACGACCTCTTTGCGGAGCTCAACGCATGAGCGCAGGGGCGGTGGCGAAGCGGGGCTTCCTCGGCCGCGTGCCGGCGGGCCTGCTCGTGTTCTGGGGGCTGTGCGTGCTGCTGCACGGCGTGACGGTGCTGCTGGTGATGGCCGCTGCGGCCCAGGGCGAGGTGGTCTCGCCCAACTGGCAGTCGGGGCTCACGGCGCTGGCCTGCGTGCTGCTGATGCCGCTGCCGCTCTTCACGGTGCCGCAGCTGCGGGCCGAGCGCGCGGTGTGGCTGGGCCGCGTGGCGCCGCTGCCGGCCTGGCAACGCGCGCTGCAAGACCACCGCCGCGCGCTGCTGCTGAGCTGGGCCCTCGTGGCCGTGCCGCTGGCGCTGCTGCGTGTGCTGACGCGGCCCGAAGCCGAGACCTGGGGCGCCACGCTGCTGGAGGCCGCGTGGCCCGCCGCGCTGCTGGCCGCGCTGATGGGCCTGGCCCTCGCCACGGCTGCAGCCCTGGCCCGGCTGCTGCCCGCCGCGTGGGGCGCGCTGGCGGGCGCGGCCCTGCTGGTGCTGTTGATGCCCGAGGCCGGCGGCGTGCCGCGCGCGGCCTTGCCCGCGCTGGGGCTGCAGGGCGAAAGCGGCGGTTTCGGCCTGCCCCTGCTGGCGCTGCTGCTCGGCACGGGCGCCCTCACGCTGCACGGCGTGCACCAGCGCCTGACCCAGGCGCCGAGCGCCTTGCCGCTGGCGCCGGCCGTGCTGCTGCCCTGGCGGCGGCGCTGGCAAGCCTTCATCGAACGCTGGCGGCTGGTGGATGGCGGCAAGGCCAGTGTGGCGCTGACCGTCATCCTGGGCCAGCTGCCGGGCAACTTGAGCAACCCGAACCCCCAGATGCACGTCTTCCAGGCCTGGGGCAGCAGCATCACGCCGATGCACGGCCTGCGCATGGCCACGCTCACGCTGCTGGCCTTGCTGCTGCTGCGCGGGGCCACACCGCACTGGCGCCTGCTGCTGGCCCCGGGCGGGCACTTCCGGCGCGACCTGGGCCTGCGCATCGTGGGCACGACGCTGCTGTCGATGACCGCACTGCTGGTCTTCGTGCTGGCCGTGCTGGGCCTGATGTTCACCATGCTGCCCTTCCTGCCGGGCGTGCCCTGGGCGCGGCTGCCCGAGCTGGCGTTGCGTTACGCCCCGCCCATCGTGGCCGATCTCGCCTTGGCTGTGGCCTTGGCCACCTGGCTGCGCGCGGCGCTGGGCTCGCAGCAGCGGGCCGGGCTGGCGATCGGCGGGGCTGCGCTGCTGGGGCTGATCATCCTGGCAGCCCTGGCCGCGGTGCTGGGCTTCGGCACCGTCTTCCGCGCAGAGCTCGGCACGCGCAACGGCACCTACCTCATCGTGCAGTTGGCGCTGGCGGCGCTGTTCTCGGCCCTGGCCCGCCGGGCTTGGCGCCGCGCCGACCTGGCGCCGCTGATGCGCCGCCCACCCGCGCGGCCAGGCGACGACGAGACCTGAGAAGCCGTGCGTCGCGGCCGAAGCCCCGGCGCTCAGCCCCCGCCGTAGCGCCGCGCCAGTTCCTGGGCGGCCTGCGCCTCGGTCTGCAGCCGCGTGCCGCCCAGCCACAGCGCCTTCGCACGGCCGCGGGCGTCGTGCTCCAGGCGCGCGGCCTCACCAAAGCTGGCAAAACCACCGGCCTGCACGAAACGGCCGTGGTGGGTGCCGCCGTCCACGGCCGCCGCAGGCTCGATCTGCGGCGCATCCAGCAGCGGGTTCGTGAGCCCCGGGTTGGCCACGAAAACCCGCCCGCCCAGCGGCAGCAGGTCGCTCGCGCCCCACAGGCTCCACCAGCGGCCGGTCCACGCCGCGGCCGCGGCGGTGGGCGCGCCGTGCTGGGCTGCGGTGCGCAGCAGCTGCAGCGCGCCGTCCACCCACACAC
This sequence comes from Rubrivivax sp., assembly GCA_051861265.1. Classification (GTDB taxonomy): domain Bacteria; phylum Pseudomonadota; class Gammaproteobacteria; order Burkholderiales; family Burkholderiaceae_C; genus Rubrivivax. The sequence continues at coordinate 519,476 of JBHYDA010000001.1, read as the reverse complement.
CGGCCATGCCATCAGCGGCATTGGTCAGGATGCTCAGGCTCAGCCCCTGCGCCGGCAAGCAGACCGTGCGCGTGAGCGTGCCCTGGAAGCCGCCGGTGTGGCCGAAGTGGTCCCACTCCGGCCCGGCACCGGGCGTGCTGCCGCTGATCGTGCCCTGGCCATACCAGCGCTCCACCGTGCCGTACGGATCGCGCCACTGGCGGCGCACCAGCTCGCGGCGGCTGGCCGCTGTCAACACACTCTCTGCAGCCTCGGGGTCCAGGCTGGCGAAGAAGGCGGCCAGGTCGGCCGCGGTGCTGACGAAACCGGTGGCCGCGGCCAGTGCGTTCGTCGGGTTGCGGCCGGGGATGCCCACACGCCGGCCCAGCGGCCACTTGGCGCTGTGGCCCTGCGCAAATGGCGCGCTGGCGGGCAGCAGCGGCGTGTCGGGCACGGTGTCCTTCAGGCCTGCGGCCTGCACCACCTCACGCTGCACCCAGGTGTTGTAGGGCTCGCCCGTCACCGCTTCCACCACCAGCCCCAGCAGCCCGTAGCCGTGGTTGCTGTACTTGAAGCGCGTGTTGGCCGGCAGCACCGCGCCGCGCGCGAGGTCGGCGCGCAGCGCGGCTTCGTCCAGGAAAGGCCGGCGGTCGCTCCACTGGCCGGCGTCGTAACCGTCGCGCACCAGACCGGCGGTGTGGCTGAGCAGTTGGGCCAGCGTCGCCGCGGCCACCTCGGGATGCAGGCCGGGCAGGTAGGCGCCCACGGCGTCATCCAGCTTCAGCCGCCCCTGCTCACGCAGCTTCAGCAACGCCACCGCGGTGAAGGTCTTGGAGTGCGAGGCCACGCGAAAGCGGTGGCGCGGCGTGAGCTTGGCGCCATCACCGCCCTGCCCCAGCGCGAAGCTCAGCAGCACCCGGCCCCGGTGGGCCACGGCCACGCTGACGCCAGGCTGCTCGTTGATGCGCAGCTGGTGCTGCAGCCAAGGCTGCAGGTAGGGCAGCGCAGCGGCCCAGGCCGGGGGCGCTGGCGTCGCCGCTGCCTTTGCCGCTGCAGCCTTCTTCTTCGTGGTCGCCATGCTCACAGACGCTCGAAGATCGCCGCGATGCCCTGGCCGCCGCCGATGCACATCGTCACCAGCGCATAACGCCCACCGGTGCGGTGCAGCTCGTACACGGCCTTGGTGGCGAGGAAAGCACCGCTGCAGCCGATGGGGTGGCCCAAGGCGATGGCGCCGCCGTTGGGGTTGACCTTGGCCATGTCGAACTCCAGCCCGCGCGCCACGGCCAGGGCCTGGGCGGCGAAGGCCTCGTTGCTCTCGATCACGTCCATCTGCTGCAGCGTGAGGCCGGCCTTCTTCAGCGCCAGCTTGGTGGCCGGGATGGGGCCTTCGCCCATGATCTCGTTGGGCACGCCGGCCACGGCGTAGCCGGCCAGGCGCGCCATCGGCTTGTGGCCGTGGGCCGCGGCCACGCTGGCATCGGCCAGCACGAAGAACGCCGCGCCGTCGTTGATGCCGCTGGCATTGCCGGCCGTCACCGAGCCGTCCTTCTTGAAGGCCGGCTTCATCTTGGCGAGCGTCTCCATCGTGGTGGCGGGCTTGACGTGCTCGTCGGTGTCGAAGACCACCTCGCCCTTCTTCGTCTGCTTGACGATGGGCACGATCTGGCTCTTGAAGCGGCCTTCGGCAATGGCTGCGGTGGCTTTGCGGTGGCTCTCTACCGCGAGGGCGTCCTGCTCTTCGCGCGTGATGCCCCACTTCGTGGCCAGGTTCTCGGCGGTGATGCCCATGTGGCCGACGCCGAAGGGGTCGGTGAGCGTGGCCACCATCATGTCGAGCATCTGCGTGTGGCCCATGCGCGCGCCGCTGCGCATGGCGGGGCTCAGGTAGCCGCCGCGGCTCATCACCTCCACGCCGCCGCCGATGCCGTAGTCGCAATCGCCCAGCAGGATGTTCTGCGCCGTGGTGACGATGCCTTGCAAACCGCTGCTGCACAGGCGGTTGACCGACATCGCCACGCTGTCCATCGGCAGGCCGGCCTGGATGCTGGCCACGCGCGCGACGTAGGCGAAGCGGCTTTCCGTGGGGATGGTGTTGCCCACCGTCACGTAGTTGATGGCCTTCGGGTCGACACCCGAGCGCTGCACGGCCTCTTTCATCACCGTGCCGGCCAGTTCGGCGGGCTCCAGCTCGGCCAGGCTGCCGTTGAAAGTGCCGATGGCGGAACGGGCTGCGGCCAGAACGACAACGTCGCGGGTGCTCATGGTGAAAGTCTCCTGTGGGTGTTGAAAGGGGTGCGGCACCGAGTGGGCGCCCGGCGGCTGGCACCGGGCTGACGCGGGCAGCACACACCGCGCGGCCCCACGCCGGCACGCCCGGGCGTGCTTGGGCAGAATCCTGCCATCTTTGAGCAGCCCCCCAGGCCCGTTCGGCTGGCGGCACCGCCGCCCGCGCGAAGCGCGCCCCCTCCCCCCGTCACACCGCTCAGCCATCACGAGATCCTGGGCCTGGTGGAGCCGTTCACGCGCGCCGGCCGCAGCATCGACCTGCCCGCCAGCGACCGTGCGGCGCGCCGGCTGCTGTTCAAGCCGCTGGAGCACGCGGCCACCGACGAGCACCCCGCGCTGCGGGAAGTGCTGCATCTCGACATCCCCGCCACGGGCGGCCGCAACCCCTCACCCCCGCGTCTGACGCGCACGCTGCACCTGCCCGGCGGCCTGCAAGCCGTGCTGGTGGCCGAAGGCGGCACGCCGGCCGAGCTGCTGGCGCGTATGGCGGGCATCCCGCTGCAGCGCCAGCTGCTGCACGGCCCGGGGCTGCTGGTGGCCAAGACCCTGGCCTTCGAGGCCAAAGCTGCTGCACCGCCCGACGCCGAGGCCCCGCTGCTGATGAGCCAGGCCACGGCCCAGGTGGCGCACGCCGGCGGCCTGGTGCTGCGCTACAAGCAGAGCCCGGTGAAGGGCATCTCGGCCGAGTTCGAGCTGGAGGCCGCCGACGGCCAGCCCCTGGCCCTGCCCGACGACCTGCTGGCCGTGCTGGGCTGGAGCTGGGCGCGCCTGGTGAAGCGCCAGAACGGCTGGACGACGCGCCTGCGGCTGCGCGGCGAAGGCTTCAAGCGCAGCCGCGATGGTGAGATGAAGCTCGAACTCGCAGTGCGGCACTTGGCGCAGACCCTGGCCGAGCCGCCGTCGCGCTTCCATGAGCGGCAGGCCGCGGCGCGCTGGGCTGCAGCGGGGCGGCGCAGCATCCCGCTGCTGGGCGCCATCCTGATGATCATCGGCGCCTGGGCCTTCGCGAAGCTGGAGCCCGACCTGCCGCAGGAATCGGTCTTTCGCATGCTGATCTTCCACGCGCCGCCCATCATCATGGTGGCGCTGTTCTGCCTGAACGAGCTGCCGCGCGTGGAGATACCGCCGCTGCCGCGCCGCCTGCGCCAGGCGCAGTGGCGCACCGCCTGAGCCTCCCCCCGACCCTGCACCGCCCGGCCCCATGCACAGCAACCCGATGAACATCCCGCCGCTCAGCATCGCGGCGGCCAAGGCGGCGCTTACCGAGCAGTTCGCGCAGCCCTTGCTGCGCCAGCGCGCCACCATGCTGTGGGGGCCGCGCGGCGTGGGCAAGTCGTCCATCGTGCGGCAGGTGGCGGCACACCACGGCGTGCCGCTGGTCGACCTGCGGCTGACCACCATCGAGCCCGTGGACATCCGCGGCGCCATCTACGCCGACGAAGTGCAGGGCAAGACGGTGTGGTTCCCCCCCGAGTTCCTGCCCGGCCCCGACGTGCCGGCGGGCATCCTGTTCCTGGACGAACTGACCGCGGCCGACCAGCGCCTGCAGATCAGCGCCTACTCGCTCATCCTCGACCGCCAGGTGGGCCACTACCGCCTGCCCGCGGGCTGGATGGTGGTGGCAGCGGGCAACGCGAGTTTTCACGGCGCGGTGAGCCACGACATGGGCACGGCGCTGGCCGACCGGCTCTTCCACTTCAACGTGCAGGCCACGATCGACGCCTTTCTGGCCCACGCGCTGCAACAGCGTTTTGCGCCCGAGGTGATGGCCTACCTGAAGGTGCGGCCCGACAAGCTGGACGACACCGCCGCGCAACTCGCGGCCGACCACCTGGTGGGCAGCAGCCCGCGCGGCTGGGAAGACATCTCCAACGTGCTCAAGAGCGGGCTCAGCGAGGCCGTGCAGCGCCACTTCGTGCAGGGGCGCATCGGCGCGGCGAACGCGGCCGAGTTCTTCGGCGTGCTGCGCGAACTGCGCGCCGGGGCCGACGTGCTGCAGATCCTGGCCGCCGCACCCGGCGCCGCCACGCTGGCGCTGCTGCCCACCACACTGGACGGCCTGTACGGCCTGATCTACGGCCTGGTGGCGGCTTGCACCGAAGCGCCGGTGCTGGCGCGGGCGCTGGACATCGTCGAAGCCCTGCCCACGCACACCGCCGGTGCCGCCGCGGGCCTGCCGCTGCGCGAGGCGCAGACGCTGGCCATGGAGCTGCTGTTCCAGAAGGCGCTGGAAACGGGCCTGGAAGCCACCGTGATGGACAGCGCGGCCTACCGCCGCTACAGCGCCCAGCGCAGCGCCAGCACTTGAGATGGACCACCGCGGCACGCGCGCCGTGCAGCGCATGGTGGAGTACGCGCCGTCCACCGGCGGGCTGGCGCTGTGGGTGCGGCATCACGATACCGGCGCACTGGACGACGCCAGCCCCGCGCCGCCGCCCGTCACCACCGACGGCCTGACGCTGCGCTATGGCCCCGGCTTCGCCGCGCTGCCGCTGGCGCAGCAGACCGGCTGGGTGGCGCACGAAGTGCTGCACATCGCGCTGCGCCACCCGCAGCGTTACCTGGCGCTGCAGGCCGTGCTCGGCGACGTCGATCTCACGCTCTTCAACACCTGCGCCGACGCGGTGGTGAACAGCGCGCTCTCCCACCTGGCGTGGCTGCAGCTGCCCGAAGACGGCGTGACGCTGGACAAGCTGCTGGAAGCCACGCTGGCGCTGGCGCAACCGGTGGAGATATCGCTGCTGGAGTGGGATGTGGAGCGCCTGTACCGCGCGCTGGACGACCGCCGCCCGGCCCGCGGCGGCGGCGCGCGCCGCGAGCCCGATGCGCAGGCGCGCAGTGGGGGCAGCGACGGTGAAGGCCGCAGCGCGCAGGCATCAGATCAACCGCCCCGCGAAGACGGCCCGCGCGCGGCCCGCGCCCGCGAGGATGGGCCACGCGCGGCGCGCGCCCGCGCCTTGGGCGCCGCCACCGCGCGCGACCTGCGCCCGAGCGCCGACACGCGCGAGGCCCCCGAGGCCGAAGCCGAAGCCGCGCGCGAGTGGGGCGAGCGCCTGCTGCGCGCACACGCAGGCGACGGCGAGTTCTCGATGCTGCGCACGCTGCTGGCCGACCTGCCGCGCACGCGCACGCCCTGGCAGCAGGTGCTGCGCACGCAGCTGGCGCGCGCGCTGACGCCGAAGCTGGGTGTTTCGTGGTCGCGCCCGGCGCGCAGCTACATCGCCAACCAGGGCCGCAACGCCGCCGGCCACCGCCTGCCCTGGGAACCGGGCTTCAGCATGGCACGCCGCGTGCCGCGGCTGGCGGTGGTGGTCGACGTGTCGGGCAGCATCGACGAGGCCGTGCTGCGGCGTTTCGCGAGCGAGATCGACGCCATCACGCGCCGGCTGGAGGCCGGCCTCACGCTGGTGGTGGGCGACGACCGCGTGCGTGCGGTGACGCACTGCGAGCCCGGCCGTTCACGGTTGCTTGAACATGGGGCCGAGCTGGTCTTCGAAGGCGGCGGCGGCACCGACTTCACGCCGATGCTGGAGGAGGCCGACCGCCACCGCCCCGACATCGGCGTGGTGCTCACCGACCTGGAAGGCCCGGCGAACTTCCGCCCGCGCTGGCCCGTGATCTGGGCCGTGCAGGCCCAGCACGCAGCAGCAGTGCCGCCGTTCGGCCGGCTGCTGGTGCTGGATTGAGAAAGCCCCCAAGCCAGCGCCACGGAACCGGCTCTGCCGGGCCGTAGGCGAGCGGCCCCCGAGGGCCTCTTGAGGCCCTTCAAAGGGCCCAGGGGTAGCGAGCGCTAGCGAGCTTGGGGGCCCACGTTCACCGGCCGAAGCGGTAGGCGGAGAACGCGGCGTCCATGCGCGCGTCTTGCCCGGCCGTGAACTGGAACATGCACGCGTCGTCGGTGTAGTCCATGAAGTTCGTGATGGGGTCGTTGCCGGCGATGTTGGTGCAGCTGTTGCGGCCCGTGGGGCAGCCGTAGGCGGCCGAACGCTCGGCCGGCGTGTCGGACACGAGGTCACCGCCACCGGTGGCATTGCGCGAGCAACCGCCCTGGAAGGTGTGGTGCAGCCCCATCCAGTGGCCGACCTCGTGCGTGCCGGTGTCGCCCAGGTTGTAGGGCGCGGCCGTGCCGCCGGGCAGCGATTGGTTCAGCAGCACCACGCCGTCCATCTTGGGCTTGCTGGCATAGCTGTTCGGGAAGGTAGCCCAACCCAGCAACCCGCCCCCGATGCCGGCGACGTACACGTTCAGCGTCTCGGCCGTGCCGACGCGCAGCGCGTTCTTGGCCTGCGTCTACGCGGTCGTGCCGGGCTGCATGGCGTACCAGGTGCTGTTGGCGGTGGCGGTGACGCCCGCGAGGTTGAAGGTCCAGCCGGTGGTCGCAAAGCCGGTGTTCATCACCTGGATCTGCTGCTGGATCTGCTGCGTGCTCACGCCGCCCGTGCCGTCGGAGCGCGTGATGACGTGCACGTAGACCTGGATCTGCCCGCTGGTCACGGCCGACTGCGGCGGCTCGGTCATGCCCGGGCGGAAGGGGTTGCTGGGGCCGCCACGGTTGTTGAGGATGAAGGTGTCGATCTCCATCATCTCGTCGATGTCGAAGACCGGCGATGCACAGCGTTTGCCGGCCTTCACGAAGGCGTCCTGGCTGGTGAACGCGTGACCATCGATCACGAAGGGCGCGCGGGTTTGCGCGCTGGCCGTGAAGGCGCACAGGCTCATGGCCAATGCGGTGATGGAACGCAGCATGCGATGACTCATTTCCTCACTCCTGGTTGTTTTGCCCCACAAATGGCGGGGCTTTTGGAGTTTGGGGGGCGCTCTGCGGCAGCGTCAATCGAGCCGCACCGCCGCGCCGTTGCGGCTGCGCAACCCGCGATCACGGGGGCGGCGCTGCCAGGAGGAGTTGCGCCACCACCGAGACCGCCAGCACCTCGGGCTGCTTGCCCGCCAGGCCTGGCAGGCCGATGGGGCAGACCATGTTCGCCACCGCCTCGGGCGCGAAGCCGCGTGCCAACAGGCGGTGCTCGAAACGAGCGCGCTTGGTCTTGGAGCCGATGAGACCGAACCACGCCGCGTCGCCGCGCGCGAGGATGGCCTCGGCCAGCGCCAGGTCGAGCGCATGGCTGTGCGTCAGCACCAGGAAAAAGGCACCGGGCGGCGCGGCGGCGACCTCGGCCTGCACCGGTTCCACACAGACTTTTTCAACGTGCGGCGGCAGTGGGCCGGGCGGAAACTCGCTCTCGCGTTCGTCCACCCACAGCACGCGGCAGGGCAGATCGGCCAGCAGCTTGACGATGGCTCGGCCCACGTGGCCGGCACCGTAGAGCTGCAGGAAGAAACGCGCGCGCTCGGCCTCCCAGCCGGCCGGGCTGTCTTGCGCCAGCGGCGTGAAGTGCAGCGTGAGCGCGCCGCCACAACACTGGCCGAGGCTCGGGCCGAGTGCGATGCGCTGCGCCAGGGCGGCCCCCCCGCTCGCCAGCAGCGCCCGCGCGTCGGCGATGGCCTGCAGTTCGAGATGCCCGCCGCCGATGGTGCCCAGCACCTCGTCGGCCGCCACCAGCATGCGCGTGCCACGCTCGCGCGGCACGCTGCCCTGCGTGGCGCCCACCGCCACCACCACGGCCGGGCGCGCCGCGGCCTGCCACTGCAGCGCGGCGCTGCGCAGGTCTTGCATCAGGCGGGTGTGCTGAAGGTGCCGGCCGCCTGCTGCACGGCCGTGATGGCGCGCAGCAGCGCCTCGCCCGTGGCGGGCGCTTGCAGGGGCGGGTCGACACGGTGGCCGCCCACGGCCGAGACGGCATCACGCAGCGCGAAGAACACGCTGAAGGGCAGCAGCAGCGGCGGTTCGCCCACGGCCTTGCTGCGGTGGATGCTGTCGTGGCGGTTCTCTTGGTTGAAGAGCTTGACGCGAAAGTCGGCCGGGCAATCGTTGGCTGTCGGCACCTTGTAGGTGCTGGGCGCGTGGGTCATCAGCAGGCCGGCGCGCGGTGAGCCGTCGGCTGGGTGCCAGACGAGTTCTTCCATCGTCAGCCAGCCCATGCCCTGGATGAAGGCGCCTTCGATCTGGCCGATGTCGATGGTCGGGTTCAGGCTGCGGCCCACGTCGTGCAGCACGTCGGCGCGCAGCAGCTTCCACTCGCCGGTCAAAGTGTCGAGCAGCACCTCGCTGCAGGCCGCGCCGTAGGCGAAGTAGAAGAAGGGCCGGCCCTGCAGCTTGGCCTTGTCCCAGTGCAGGCCGGGCGTGGCGTAGAAGCCGTCGCTCCACAGCTGCACGCGGGCCAGGTAGGCCTGCTGCACCACCTCTGCAAAACCTGTGTCGAAGCCCGGGGCCGACACGCGCGCGTCGCTGAAGACCACGGCGGTTTCCGCACAGCCCCACTTCGCGGCGATGAAGGCCGCGAGCCGCCGCTTCACCTGCGCCGCCGCATCCTGCGCAGCCTTGCCGTTGAGGTCGCTGCCGGTGCTGGCCGCGGTGGCCGAGGTGTTGGCGACCTTCTGCGTGTCGGTGGCGCTGCAGCGCACGGCAGACAGCGGCAGACCGAGTTCGTGCGCCACCACCTGGGCCACCTTGGTGTTCAGGCCCTGGCCCATCTCGGTGCCGCCGTGGTTCACGAGCACGCTGCCGTCGGTGTACACGTGCACCAGCGCGCCGGCCTGGTTGAGGTGGGTGACGTTGAAGCTGATGCCGAACTTCAGCGGCGTGAGCGCCAGGCCCTTCTTCAGCACCGGGCTCTGATCATTGAAGGCGTGGAGGGCGGCGCGGCGGGCGCGGTAGTCGCTGCTGGCTTCCAGTTCGGCCACCAGCGGGTGCAGGATGTTGTCGTCGACGGTCTGGCCGTAAGGGGCGACGTTGTTCTGGTCGACGCCGTAGAAGTTGGCGCGCCGCACGTCCAGCGCGTCGCGGCCGATGCGGCGTGCCACGCTGTCGAGCAGGTACTCCACCGCGAACGCGCCCTGCGGCCCGCCGAAGCCGCGGAAGGCGGTGTTGCTCTGCGTGTTCGTCTTCGCGCTGTAGCCGTGCAGCGCCACGTGCGGCAGCCAGTAGGCGTTGTCGAAGTGGCAGAGCGCGCGCGTCATCACCGGACCCGAGAGATCGGCGCAGTGCCCGGCGCGCGAGACCAGCGTGGCCTCGGCGGCCAGCAGCCGGCCTTCGCCGTCATGGCCCGCTTCGGCTTCGACATGGAAGCAGTGGCGGCGGCCGGTGATGAGGAAGTCGTCGTCGCGGTCGACGCGCAGCTTCACGGGGCGGTTCAGGCGCACCGCGGCGATGGCCGCCACGCAGGCGAAGGCCGCGCTCTGCGATTCCTTGCCGCCGAAGCCGCCGCCCATGCGCCGGCACTCCACCTGCACGGCGTGCATCGGCCGGTGCAGCGCGTGGGCCACGTGGTGCTGCATCTCGGTGGGGTGCTGGGTGCTGCAGAAGAGCTTCATGCCACCGTCTTCCTGCGGCACGGCGTAGCTGATCTGGCCTTCCAGGTAGAACTGCTCCTGCCCGCCGAGTTCGAAGGCCACGGCCAGCCGCTGCGGCGCAGCGGCCATCGCGGCGGCGGCATCGCCGCGCTGCAGGTGCATGGGCGGCAGCACGTACTGCTGCGCGGCATGGGCAGCCTGCGGTGTCAGCAACGGCGGCAGCGGCTTCGCACGCACCACCTCCTTCGCCAGGGCGGCGGCGCGGCGCGCGGCGTCGCGCGTTCGGGCGATCACGGCGAACACGGGCTGGCCGCGGTAGCGCAAGGTGTCGCCTGCTTCGCCGGCCAGGATGGGCTCGTCTTGCAGCAGCGCGCCGCACTGGTTGGCGCCGGGGATGTCGCGCGCGCTGAACACGTCCACCACGCCGGGCTGCTGGCGGATGAGGTCCAGGTCCAGGCTTTCGATCACGCCGTGGGCGAGCGGCGAGAGACCGAGTGCCGCGTGCAGCGTGCCGGCCAACTCAGGAATGTCGTCGGTGTACGGCGCCGCACCGGCCACGTGCAGATGGGCCGATTCATGCGGGCGCGTCTGGCCCACTGCGCCGGCCTGCGCGGTTTGAACGGGCAACTCGGCAGGCTTGTTCACAGCGCGGCCTCCCGCGCAAACACGTTCACCGCGGCCTCCGGCAGCGGCGCATCGGCGCGCGTTTCCAGCCAGCAGCGGCGCAGCAGGTTCTGCGCCACCTGCAGGCGGTAGGCGGCGCTGGCGCGCATGTCGGACAGCGGCGTGTAGTCCTGCGCCAGCGCGGCCATGGCGGCCTGCAGCGCGGCTTCGCCCGCGGCGGCCCAGGGCTGACCTTGCAACGCTGCTTCGGCCTGCGGCGCGCGGCGCACGGTGCCGGCCATGCCGCCGTGGGCGATGCGAGCCTGCTGCACGGCACCGCCATCCAGTTCCAGGCTGTAGGCCGCGCACACCGCGGAGATGTCGCAGTCGAAACGCTTGCTGATCTTGTAGACGCGAACCACCTGCCCCGGCACCGCGCGCGGCACACGCAGCGCCTGCACGAACTCGCCGGGCTCCAGCCGGTTCTTCATGTAGTCCACATAGAAGTCTTCCAGCGGCATCTCGCGCACGCGTTCGCCCTGGCGCAGCACGATGGCCGCGCCCAGGGCGATGAGCACCGGCGCGGCATCGCCGATCGGCGAGCCGTTGGCCACGTTGCCGCCCATGGTGCCGCTCAGGCGCACCGGCAGGCCGGCGAACCGCAGCCACACATCGCGCAGGCTGGGCCACTCGGCGGCGAGTGCCGCCCAGGCGGCCTGCAGCGTGGCGCCGGCACCGATCTCGATGTGCGTGCCGGTCGTGTGCACCGCCTGCAACTCGGCCACGCGGCCGATGTAGAGGATGTCGCCGAGATCGCGGAACTGCTTGGTCACCCAGAGGCCCACGTCGGTGCTGCCGGCCAGCACACGGGCCTGCGGTTTCGCGAGGCGCAGCGCGGCGAAATCGGCCAGCGCACGTGGGGCGTGGAAGTGCACGCCGCCGGCTTCGAAGTGCAGCGGGGGGTCTTGTGCCAGCTGCGCCAGTGCAGCCAGCACCGGTTCACGCGCCAGGGGCGCGCGCGGCGCAGCGTAGGCGGCCAACGCGGCATCCAGGATGGGCCGGTAGCCGGTGCAGCGACAGAGGTTGCCCGAGAGTTCGTCGGCGGCCTCTTGCCGCGTCGGCACGGCGCCACGCCCCAAGCGCTGCTCGTAGCCGGCCCAGAGGCTCATCACGAAACCCGGCGTGCAGAAGCCGCACTGCGAGCCGTGGCAGTCCACCATCGCCTGCTGCACCGGGTGCAAGGCGCCAGCCCCGCAGCTTTGGGCCAGCGGCGCCAGGTCTTCCACGGTGAAGAGTGCGCGGCCGTCCAGCGTGGGCAGGAACTGGATGCAGGCGTTCACCGGGCGCAGTTGCAGTTGGCCTTGCGCATCGCGCTCGCCCAGCACCACGGTGCAGGCGCCGCAATCACCTTCCGCGCAGCCCTCCTTCGTGCCGGTGCAGCGCGCGTCTTCGCGCAGCCATTCGAGCACGGTGCGCGTGGGCGCGGCGTCGCTCACCTCGACGACGGCACCGCGGTGGAAAAAGCGGACGGGGCGGACAACTTCGGCAGGCATGGACTCACTCATATCGGGCGCAAGGGTAAGGCAGATGCAAGGCCCGCGCCGGGGCCGGCCTGCCGCTTGCGCCCGGGCGTGTGCCCCGCTCTGGGCGATGATCCGCCCGTGACCTCTTCCGCCCTCGCCCTTCCCCCGCAGGCGCTGCGCGCCGACCTGCTCGACTTCACCGAAGCCCCCAGCTGGGGCAGCCCCACGCTGCAGGGCGTGCGCTTCCGCCCCGACCACTGGCTGCTGATCGGCGCCGACGGCCGCATCCAGGGCGCAGAGCCGGCCGCCAGCTTCACCCCCGGGCCGGATTGGCAGCAGCACGACCACCGCGGCCACCTGCTGATGCCGGGTTTCATCGACACCCACGTGCACGCGCCGCAGCTCGACGTGATCGCCAGCTGGGGCGCCACGCTGCTCGACTGGCTGAACACCTACACCTTCCCGGCCGAGCAGCGTTATGCCGACCCGGACGTGGCCGCCGAGGGCGCGGCGCGTTTCCTCGATGCGCTGCTGGCCCACGGCACCACGGCGGCCGTCGTCTTCCCCACCGTGCACCGCGCCAGTGCCGAGGCGCTGTTCGAAGCCGCCACCCAGCGCGGCATGCGCCTGGTCACCGGCAAGGTGCTGATGGACCGCCACGCGCCCGACGGCCTGCGAGACGATGTGGAGGGCGCACGCGACGACTGCGAGGCGCTGATCCAGCGCTGGCACGGCCGCGGGCGCAACAGCTATGCCGTGACGGTGCGCTTCGCCGTCACCAGCACGCCCGCGCAGCTGGCCATGGCCGGCGCGCTGGGCCGTGATCACCCCGGGCTCTACATGCAGACCCACGTGGCCGAGAACCGCGACGAGGTGGCTTGGGTGGCCCAGCTTTTCCCCGAGGCGCGCAGCTACCTCGACGTCTACCACCGCGCCGGCCTGCTGCACGAACGCGCCGTGCTGGCGCATGGCATCTGGCTGGATGCCCAGGACAGGGCATTGCTGCGCGAGACCGGTGCACACATCGCGCACAGCCCCAGCAGCAACCTCTTCCTGGGCAGTGGCCTGTTCGACTGGCAGGGTGCGGTCGACAGCCGCCACCGCGTCAGCATCGCTTCCGACGTCGGCGGCGGCACCAGCCTGAGCCTGCCGCGCACATTGGCCGATGCCTACAAGGTGCAGGCGCTGCGCGGCACGCCCCTGAGCGCCTGGACGCTGTTGCACGCCGCCACGCGCGGCGCGGCCGAGGCCCTGGGCCTGGCGCACGAGATCGGGCACCTGGCGCCCGGCACCACGGCCGACCTGGCGGTGTGGCGCTGGGCCGAGGGCCCGGTGGGCCAGCACCGCGACGCCGTGGCCACCGGTGCCGTGCCCGGCCTGGCGGCGCAGCCCCTGCACGCCCGCGTCTTCGCCTGGCTGACGCTGGCCGACGAGCGCCAACTGGCGGCCACCTACGTGGCTGGAAGGCGCCTGCACGCGGGATGATCGCCTGCCGGTGACAAATGAGGCCTGTTTCTTGCTGAGGGCTGGGGCTGAGGCGCCGCGCACTGCGCGCGACGCCCGGACATCACCCACAAACCCGAAGCCCCGAGGAGGCCCCGCATGCACCGCACCCCGTCCGCCCGATTCCCTGTCAAGCTGGCCGCCGTCTCGGCCGCGGCGCTGCTGGCTTCGGCTGGCGCCCAGGCTCAATCGACCGTCACCGCCTACGGCCTGCTCGATGTGGCCGCGGGGCAGTTCCAGGTGGCGGGCGGCGCCAAGGTCAAGCGCCTGGACAGCGGCAACTTCAGCACCAGCTACATCGGCTTCCGCGGCACTGAAGACCTGGGCGGCGGCCTGAAGGTGAACTTCGCGCTGGAAAGCTTCCTGCTGGTGGACGCCGGCACCGCCGGCCGCGTGAACGGTGTGGACGGCTTCTGGGGCCGCAACGCCAACGTCGGCGTCTCGGGCGGCTTCGGCACGCTGCGCTTCGGCCGCATGGGCCCGCCGCTGTTCGTGAGCTCGCTGCTCTTCAACAGCTTCGGCGACAGCTTCGGCTACTCGCCCACCATCCGCCAGTACTACAACGCGCCTTACGGCACGCCGCTGGTGGGTGACTCGGGCTGGAACAACAGCATCGGCTACAGCTCGCCGCGTTTCGGCGGCCTCTCGGGCAACGTGCAGGTGGCCGCCGGCGAAGGCGCCGCCACTTCGCGCGGCCCGAACTGGGGCGCCAACCTCGTGTACTTCGGCGGGCCGCTGGGCTTCACGGCCGCGTGGCAGAAGGTGCAGTCGCAGGGCACGCTGGGCCGCGGCATCTCGGCCTTCCCGGGCTTCTCCGACCAGACCGCCTACCAGTTCGGCGGCAGCTTCGACGCCAAGTTCGCCAAGTTCTTCGTGCAGTACGGTGTGATCGAGACCAGCGCCACCACCAAGGTGAAGGTCAAGAACATCAACCTCAGCGCCAGCATGCCGGTGGGCAGCACGGGCGCCTTCCTGGCCGCCTACGGCATGGGCAGCATCAAGACGGCCGGCTCGGCACTGAAGCCCGAGAGCGACATGATCACGCTGGGCTACACGCACAACCTGAGCAAGCGCACCGAGCTCTACGGCATCTTCATGAGCGACAAGTACACCGGCCGCAGCACCGGCACCACGCTGGCCGCCGGCATGCGCCACCGCTTCTGAGGCCCACCCGCTCCGGCCCGGCCCCACCCGCCCGGGGCGGGCCGGCGCCATGGTGACAATGCCTGTTTCATGAACCAGGGCATGAACCGCGTGGCCCCTCCCCGCCTCGAACTCGCCGGCATCAGCAAGCAGTACCCCGCCGTGCGCGCCAACGACGGCGTGCACCTCGCCGTGGCCCCCGGCGAGATCCACGCCGTGCTGGGCGAGAACGGCGCGGGCAAGAGCACGCTGATGAAGATCATCTACGGCGCGGTGCAGCCCGACGCCGGCGAGATGCGCTTCAACGGCCAGCGCTTGGCGCTGCAGAGCCCGGCGCAGGCGCGCGCCCTGGGCATCAGCATGGTCTACCAGCACTTCAGCCTGTTCGACACGCTGACGGTGGCCGAGAACGTCTGGCTGGGCCTGGACCGCGGCCCGAAGCTGCCCGAGGTGACGCAGCGCATCACCGAGCTCGCCGCCAGCTACGGCCTGGCGGTGGAGCCGCAGCGCCCGGTGCACACGCTCAGCGTGGGCGAGCGCCAGCGCGTGGAGATCGTGCGCGCGCTGATGACGAAGCCGCAGCTGCTGATCCTGGACGAGCCGACTTCGGTGCTCACGCCGCAGGCGGTGGAGCAGCTTTTCGTCACGCTGCGGCGGCTGGCCGAGCAGGGCTGCAGCATTCTGTACATCAGCCACAAGCTCGATGAGATCCGCGCGCTGTGCCAGCGCTGCACGGTGCTGCGCGGCGGCAAGGTCACGGGCGTGGTGGACCCGCGCGAGGAGAGCAACGCCAGCCTCTCGCGCCTGATGATCGGCGCCGAACCGCCCGCGCTGCAGCCGCGCGCCGCGACGCAGGGCGAGACGGTGCTGCAGGTGCGGCAACTCAGCCTGCCGCGGCAAGACCCCTTCGGTACCGACTTGCAAGGCGTGGCGCTGCAGCTGCGCGCCGGCGAGGTGCTGGGCATCGCGGGCGTCTCGGGCAACGGGCAGCAGGAACTGATGGCCGCGCTCTCGGGCGAAGACCCGCGCGCCGCGCCGGGCAGCATCACGCTGGGCGGCACCGACATCTCGCGCGCCGGGCCGCGCCAGCGGCGAGATCTGGGCCTGCACTTCGTGCCCGAAGAACGCCTGGGCCGCGGCGCCGTGCCCACGCTGAGCCTGGCGCAAAACACGCTGCTCACGCGCACCGAAGCCGTGGGCCGCGGGGGCTGGCTGCGCAGCGGGCAGGCGCAGCGCCTGGCCGAAAGCCTCATTGCGCGCTTCGGCGTGCGCGCCGGCGGCGCGGGCGCGGCGGCCAAGAGCCTGTCGGGCGGCAACCTGCAGAAGTTCATCGTCGGGCGCGAGATCGATGCGAAGCCGAAGCTGCTGATCGTCAGCCAGCCCACCTGGGGTGTGGACGTGGGCGCGGCGGCCCAGATCCGCGGCGAACTGCTGGCCCTGCGCCAGGCGGGCTGCGCGCTGCTGGTGGTGAGCGAAGAGCTCGACGAACTCTTTCAACTGGCCGACCGTCTGTGCGTGATGGCGCAGGGGCGCTTGTCGCCCGCGGTGCCGGTGGCGCAGGCCAGCGTGGCCCAGATCGGGGTTTGGATGAGCGGCTTGTGGGGCGAAGAACCGGCCAGTGCGGAGGCCCCGGCATGCTGAAGCTGGAGCCGCGCGCGCAGCCGTCGCAGCTGATGTCGCTGGCCAGCCCGCTGTTGGCGCTGGCGCTCACGGTGCTGGTGGGCATGGGCCTCTTCGCGCTGCTGGGCCGCGACCCGCTGCGCGGGCTGGAGGTGTTTTTCGTGCTGCCGCTCTCCAGCGGCTATGCGCTGTCGGAGCTGAGCGTGAAGGCCACGCCGCTGGTGCTGATCGCGCTGGGGCTGGCGGTGTGTTTCCGCAGCCAGGTGTGGAACATCGGCGCCGAGGGGCAGTACATCGTGGGCGCGCTCTGTGCAGGCTGGGTGGCGCTGCAGGCCGGCGCCAGCGGCAGTGGCGGCCTCGGGTTCGGCCCGTGGTGGGTGGTGCCGGTGCTGCTGGCCGGCGTGGCCGGGGGCATGGCCTGGGCGGCGGTCGTGGCGCTGCTGCGCGACCGCTTCAATGCCAACGAGATCCTGGTCAGCCTGATGCTGGTCTACGTGGCCGGCCTGCTGCTGAGCTACCTGGTCTACGGGCCCTGGAAAGACCCGGCCGGCTACAACTTCCCGCAGACCGCCACCTTCGCCGCCGAAGCACGGGTGCCGCGGCTGGCGCCGCCGCTGCGCGTGCATGCGGGGCTGCTGGTGGCGCTGGTGGCGGTGGGGCTGGTGTGGGTGTTTCTCTTCCGCAGCTACCGCGGTTTTGCGCTGCAGGTGGGTGGGCTGGCACCAGCGGCAGCGCGCTACGCGGGCTTTTCGTCGCGCGGCGCGCTGTGGACGGCCCTGCTGCTCAGCGGCGGCCTGGCCGGCCTGGCCGGCGGGCTGGAGGCGGCCGGCCCGCTGGGCCAGCTGACACCGCAGCTGCCGGCCGGCTACGGCTTCGCGGCCATCATCGTCGCCTATGTGGGCCGGCTGCACCCGGTGGGCATCGTGTTCGCGGGCGTGCTGATGAGCATGTTCTACATCGGGGGTGAGCTGGCGCAGTCTCGCCTGGGCTTGCCGAAGTCACTGACGGGCGTGTTCCAGGGGCTGCTGCTGTTCACGCTGCTGGCTTGCGACACCTTGATCGCCTACCGGGTGCGGTGGGTGGCACGAGTTTCGGCTCGCGAGGTGCGCTCGTGAGGCCTCGCGGCAAAGGGCGGGGCATAGGGAAGCAAGCATGGACGCCCTAGCCCTCCTCATCGCCGCCACCCTCAACGCCGGCACGGTGCTCGCCCTCGCCGGCCTGGGCCTGCTGATCAACGAACGTGCCGGCATCGTCAACCTGGGCGCCGAGGGCATGATGCTCGTGGCCGCCATCGCCGGCTTCGCCACCGGCGTGGCCACCGGCAGCGACCTCCTGGCCTTCGGCGCCGGCGCCCTGGCCGGTGCCGGCATGGCCGCGCTGTTCGGCGCGCTGGCCATCGGCCTGAACACCAACCAGGTGGCCACGGGCCTGGCGCTCAGCCTCTTCGGCGGCGGCTTCTCGGCCTTCGTGGGCGTGGGCTTCGTGCAGGCGCAACTGGGCCCGCGCCTGAACTTCCAGGTGCCGGTGCTGGCCGACATTCCGTTCATCGGGCCGGCCTTCTTCCGCCAACACCCGATGGTCTACATCGCGCTGCTGCTGGCCTTCGCGCTGGGCTGGTTTCTCTACCGCAGCCGCGCCGGGCTGGTGCTGCGCGCCGTGGGTGAATCGCCCGAGTCGGCTCATGCGCTGGGCTACCCGGTGCGGCGCATCCGCTTCGGGGCGGTGCTGGCCGGCGGCGCGCTGTGCGGGCTGGCCGGGGCCTACCTCAGCGTGATCTACACGCCGCTGTGGGTGGAAGGCATGGTCGCCGGCAAGGGCTGGATCGCGCTGGCGCTGACCACCTTCGCCACCTGGCGGCCTGCGCGCGTGCTGCTGGGGGCTTACGTCTTCGGCGGCGTGACGATGCTGCAGTTCCACCTGCAGGGCCAGGGCGTGGAAGTGGCCAGCCAGTTGCTGAGCATGCTGCCTTACATCGCCACCATCGTCGTGCTGGTGCTCATCTCGCGCAACGCGGGTTGGGTGCGCGCCAACATGCCTGCTTCGCTGGGCAAACCGTTTTTCCCGGGCGGCTGAAGGCCGACCGCCCGTCTTGTTTCGACCACCACCAGGAGAGAGCCCATGACCCCCACCACCCGGCGCACGCTGATGCGCACTGCCGCATGGTCCACGCTGGCCGCTGCGGCCACGCTGCTGGCCGGCTGCGGCAAGAAGGAAGAAGCCCCCGCGGCCGCAGCCCCGGCCTCGGCGGCCGCCTCGGCCGCGGCGCCCGCGCCGCTGAAGATCGCCTTCGCCTACGTCGGCCCCGTAGGCGACGGCGGATGGACCTTCGCGCACGACAACGGCCGCAAGGCCATCGAGAAGGAATTCGGCAACCGCGTGGTCACCAGCTTTGTGGAGCAGGTGCCCGAAAGCGCCGACGCCGAGCGCGTGTTCCGCGACATGGCCGGCCAGGGCGCGCAGCTCATCTTCGGCACCACCTTCGGCTACATGGAGCCCATGCTCAAGGTCGCCGCCGACCACCCGAAGCTCAAGTTCGAGCACGCCACCGGCTACAAGACGGCGGCCAACATGCGCACCTACGACAGCCGCACCTACGAGGGCGCCTACATGGCCGGCATCATTGCCGGCAAGATGAGCAAGGCCGGCGTGGTGGGCGTGGTGGGCAGCATCCCCATCCCCGAGGTCATCCGCAACATCAACAGCTTCACCCTCGGCGCGCAGAGCGTGAACCCGAAGATCAAGACCAAGGTGGTCTGGGTCAACGAGTGGTTCAACCCGCCCAAGGAAACCGAAGCCGCGCAGAGCCTGATCAACCAGGGCGCCGACGTGCTGTTCCAGAACACCGACAGCTCGGCCGTGCTGCAGACCGCCGCCAAGAACAAGAAGCTGGCCTTCGGCTGGGACAGCGACATGACGGCCTACGCCCCTGAGGCCCACCTGGCCAGCGCCATCATCAACTGGGCCCCGTACTACATCAAGGCCACCAAGGAAGCGCTGGAAGGCAGCTGGTCCACCGGCGGCGTGTGGTGGGGCGTGAAGGAAGGCGCCATCGACCTCGTCAGCATCAACGCCATGGTGCCGGCCGAGACGCAGGAACAGGTGGCCAAGGTCAAGGCCGGCCTGAAGGACGGCAGCTTCCAGATCTGGAAGGGTCCGCTCATCGGCCAGGACGGCAAGGAAGTGCTGGCCGCCGGCGCCGTGGCCGACGACAAGTTCCTCGGCGGCGTGAACTTCTATATCAAGGGCGTGGAGGGCAAGGTGCCCGCTGGCAAGTAAGCCCGCCGCCTGTCACCCCCCGGCCCCGCCGCCCGACATCGCTCGGGCCGCGGGGCCGTTTTTCTTTTCAGATCGCCCTCAAGTTCCCGCCAGGGCGGCCGATAGCCTGTAGCGATCGGGCCACTGCCCCGACGCTTCACTGCTGCTGTTTCGCTGCGCCGGCCAGGCGCGGCGTTTCCCCCGGGGCGCAAGGCCCCGGCGCGGCCCCCGCACGGGCCTGCCCGGTTCGCAGCGTGAAAAAGCGGCTGAAAAGCCTGCCGCTTCCCCCTCAAGTCGCCGTCCAGAGACACCGATACCCCGAGGACATGACCCGGAAGGCGGTCGGGCCGAACCCGAAGCCCGCCGCCGAAGCCCCCCGGTACCCCAAAGGACAGCTCCATGGCCTCGAACATCCCGAACTTCACTCCCGCGCAGATCGCCGTCATGACGACGGAGCAGATCGCGGCCCTGACGACCGAAGACTGGGCGGCCTTCAGCACGGCACAAGTGGCCGCGCTGACCACCGCCCAGATGCCGGCCATCGCGGTGGCAGGCTTGCGGGTGTTCACGCCAGCCCAGATCGCGGCCATCGATGCGCCGGATGTGACGCAGTTCACGGCCTCCCAGGTGCAGGCCCTGTCCACCTCGCAGGTGCAGGCCTTCACCACGCAGCAGATCAACGCCCTGGCCTCGCAACAGGTGGCGGCGCTGACGACGGGCCAGATCGCCTCGATGCAGACGGTGGACATTGCCGCCATCTCCACCAACGCCGTCTCGGCGTTGACCGCCAGCCAGATTGCCGCGTTGGGGACCGCGGGCGTCGTGGCGCTGGACACCGCACAGATCGGGTCGCTGTCCACCGGCGCGGTGCGCGCCCTGACCAGCGCCCAGCTGGTGGCGATGTCGGAAGCCGACTTCACCGCCATGACCTCGGCGCAGATCGCCGCCTTGACCTCCACCCAGCTGCGGGCGCTGGGCACGACCGACATCCAGGCCATCAGCAGCGGTGACATCGCCGCGCTGGGCACCGCCGGCCTGTCCGCGCTGAGCAGCGCGCAGTTCGGCGCCCTCACCACCGAGCAGATCTCGGCGCTGAGCACGCAGCAGATCGCCGGCCTGGGCACCACGCAGATCCGCCAGCTCACCAGCGCACAGCTGGCCGCTTTGGGCACCGACGACATCGCCGCCCTGAGCAGCGCGCAGATCCAGGCACTGAGCACGGCCGCCATCCCGGGCCTGGGCGACGACGCCATCGCCGCGCTGCGCACCTCGCAGATCGCCGCACTCACCTCGGCGCAGATCCGCGCCATCGCCACCGCGTCCATCGATGCGCTGGAGACCGCTGACTTCGCCGTGATGACCACGGCCCAGCTCGCCGGCTTCAGCGGCCCGCAGGCTGCGGTGCTGGAGACTGCCGACCTGGCCGTGCTGAGCACGGCGCAGATCCGCGCCCTGGGCACCGCCGCCGTCGACGCGCTGACCACGGCGCAGATCGAGTCGCTGACGCCCACGCAAGTGGCCGCCATGACCACCGCGCAACTGGCGCGCCTGGACACCATCACCGAAGCCCAGCTCGCCGCGCTGACGACCACGCAGGTGGCCTCGCTGGGTGCCGCCTACGGCACCTCGCTGACCACGGCCGAGATCGCCGCGATGTCGACGGCCTCGCTGCGCCTGCTCAGCACGGGCGCCATCTCGGGCCTGGAAAGTGCCGACATCAACGTGCTCAGCTCCGACCAGCTGAACGCGCTGTCGCTGGCCCAGCTGGGCGCCATCAACACCGCCGCGCTGGCCGGCCTGTCCACCGACGACATCGTCGCGCTGGGCACCTCGCGCATCGGCGCGCTCACCAGCACGCAGCTCGGCGCCTTCAGCACCGCGCAGCTCAATGCACTGACCACCGCCCAGGTGCGCGCGCTCAACGGCGTGCAGATCGACGGCCTGAGCGCCGCCGACCTGGACGCCCTGGCCACAGAACGCCTGGCCGCACTGAGCAGCGCGCAGCTGGCCACGCTGAGCAGCGCGCAGGCCGTGGGCCTGACCACCGACATCGGCGTGCTGACCACCACGCAGATCAACGGCCTGAGCAGCGCCGCCATCGGTGCCCTGGGCACCGCGCTGGCATCCGAAGACATCGTCACCCTGGCTGCCGGGCCCATGGCCGGCATCACCACCGCGCAGTTCGCGCAGCTGGGCACGGCCGCCATCGCCGCGCTGGGCGTGCCGCAGATCCGCGCCTTGAGCACGGCCGTCATCGGCTCGCTGGACGGCACCGAAGTCGGTGCCCTCACCTCGGCCCAGGTGGCCGCGCTGAGCGCCGGGCAGATCACCGCGCTGGGTGCCAACGTCAACGAACTCAACGGCGACCTGGCCGCGCTGAGCGCCGCCCAGGTGGCCTCGCTGACCACCGCGCAAGTGGTGGGCCTGACGGCCGACTTCGCACAGCTGGGCACCACCCAGGTGGCCGGCCTGACGCGCGACCACGTCGTCGCGCTGGGCAACGACATCGGCCTGCTGAGCACGGCGCAGTTCGCCGCGCTCACGCCGTCGCAGCTGGGTGCGCTGACGAGCACGCAGGTCACCAACCTCTCGGCCGACGATCTGGGCGCGCTCGATTCGCGCCAGATCGCCGCGCTGAGCACGCAGGCCGTGGCCGCCATGGGCACGGCCCAGCTCACCTCGCTGACCACCGAACAGGTGCAGGGCCTGACCGTCGGCCACTTCACGGCCATGGGCACCGCCGACTTCGTGGCCTTCGAAAGCGCCGACCTCGCTGCGCTCACCGCCTCGCAGATGCGCGGCCTGAGCACCGGCATGCTGGCGGCTCTGAGCTCGACGCAGGCCAGCTACTTCGGCTCGGCGCAACTCGCCGCGCTCAGCTCGGCCCAGCTCGGCGCGCTGTTCGCCGACAACGCCGGCAGCACCATCGACCTCTCGGGCCTGTCGCCCACGCAGATCGGCGGCCTCAGCGCCGCCGGCATCGCTGCGCTGACCACCGCCCAGGTGGCCGGCCTCAGCACCGCCCAGCTGGCCGGCATGTCCACCGCCCAGGTGCGCGCGCTGGAGACCGAAGACCTGGCGGTGCTCACCACCGCCAAGCTGACCGCCTTCACCTCGGCGCAGATCGGTGCGATGACCACCGACCAGATCGCCACCTTCGACACCGCCGAGCTGGCTGCGCTGACCTCCACCCAGATCCCGGGCCTGAGCAGCGCGCAGATCGCCAGCCTGACGCCGGAGCGCCTGAACGCGCTGAGCACGCTGCAGTTCTCGGTGATGACCTCGGGCCAGATCGCACGCCTGAGCACCGAGCAAGCTGCCTCGCTGCAGACCGCCGACCTCGAAGCCATCAGCAGCCAGGCCATCCGCGGCCTGAGCAGCAGCGCCATCACCGCGATGGGCGCTGAAGCGCTGGGCGCGCTGAAGACCGAGCAGATCGCCGCGCTGACCACGCAGCAGGTGCGTGCCATCGAGGCCGACGACCTCGCCGCGATGGCCACCGCCAAGCTCGCCGCACTGAACACGGCCCAGGTGGCCGCACTGACCACGACGCAGATCGAAGCCCTCAGCGGCGCCCAACTGGCGGCGCTGGACCCGACCCGCATCGCCGCGCTGACCACCGCGCAGCTGCGCGCCGTGGCTGCCGATGAACTGGCGGGCCTGGGCACCGCGGCCTTTGCCGCCATGGCCACCGCGCAGATCGCTTCGTTCACCACCGACCAGGCCATGGCGATGCAGACGGCCGACCTGGCCGCGCTGAGCTCCAACCAGGTGCGTGCCTTCGGCACCGCCGCCATCGCCGCCTTGAACGCCGACCAGGTGGCCGCGCTCGGCAAGGACCTGGGCACCGCCCAGATGGCCGCGCTGACGACCACCCAGCTGCGCGCCCTCGACGCCGACGACTTCACCGCCTTCAGCAGCGCGCAGATCGGCCAGCTCTCCAGCAGCCAGCTGCGTTCGCTGTCCTCGGCCCAGCTCGAGGCGCTCTCGGCCGACCAGCTGGCCGGCCTGTCGACGCTGCAGATCTCGCAGCTCAACGCCGCGCAGGTGGCGGCCATGGAGGCCGGTGACCTGGCCTCGCTGAGCAGCGCCCAGTACGCCGGCTTCACCACCGCGCAGATCGCCGCCCTCACCACGGCACAGGCCGTGGCGCTGGAGGCTGCCGATCTGGCCGCGCTGGCGTCCGACCGCTACGCTGCACTGAGCACGGCCAACATCGCCGCGCTGGACGGCGGGCAGATCGCAGCCCTCACCTCTTCGCAGGCTGCCGCGCTGAGCACCGCCCAGTTGCGCGCCATCGACCCCGACGACCTGACTGGCGTCTCCACGGCCGCGCTGGGCGCGCTGGACGGCGACCAGGTGCTGGCGCTGAGCAGCGCCCAGCTCGCCGCGCTGTCGGCCGACCAGCTGGGCGCGCTGAGCACCGCACAGGTCAGCGGCCTGAGCACGGCACAGATTGCCGGCATGTCGCCCGACCAGCTCAACGCGCTGAGCGCAGGCCAGTTCGCCAAGCTCACCACCGCGCAGGTGGCGGCCATCACGGCCGAGCAGATGTCGCAGCTGGAAGCCGCCGACTTCGCGGCGCTGACGCCTACACAGATCCGGGCGCTGAGCCCCACGCAGATCGCCGCCGTCACCGGCGAGACGATGCTCTCGCTGACCACCGAGCAGGCCGCCGCGCTGTCCACCGCCCAGGTGCGCGCCATCGAGCCGGCCGTGCTGGCCCAGCTGGAGACGGCCGACCTCGCCGCCCTGGGCACCGCCCAGGTGGCCGCGCTGGCCGACACGCAGATCAACGCGCTGACCGCCGACCAGCTGGCCGCCTTCGGCACGGCGCAGGTGCGCGCCCTCACCGTGGCCCAGCTCGGGCTGCTGAGCGCCGATGACATCGCCTCGCTGACACCCACGCAGATCGGTGCGCTCTCCACCGCCCAGGTGGCCGCGCTGACGCCGGCCCAGGCCGCCGCGCTGGAGGCCGCCGACGTGGCCGCCATGTCCACGCTGCAGATCGCCGCGCTGAGCCCGGCCAACGTGGCCGCGCTGTCGGCCGACGGCATCTCGGGCCTGACCACGGCACAGGCCGCGGCCCTCACCACCGCCCAAGTGGCGGTGCTGGAGACCGGCGACCTGGCCCTGATGAGCAGCGCCAACCTGCGCGCCCTGGGCACGGCCCAGGTGCGTGCGCTGAGTGAAGCGCAGCTCGATGCGCTGGGTGCCACCTCGCTGGCCACGCTGACCACCACGCAGGTGGCCGCCCTCAGCACCGAGCAGATCGCCGACATCGACGCCGGCAACCTCTCGGCCCTGGGTACCGAGCACTTCGCCAACATGGGCACGGCCCAGGTGGCCGCCATCACCTCGGCACAGGCCGCGAGCATGGAGGCTGCCGACATCACGGCCCTCGGCGCCGCGCGCTTCGCCGCGCTGGGCACCGCCGCCGTGGCTGCACTGGAAGGCGTGCACATCGCCGCGCTGTCCACCGCCCAGGCCCAGGCCATGAGCTCGGAGCAGGCCGCCGCCATCGACACCGATTCGCTGGGCAGCCTGAGCACCGCCAACCTCGTGCTGCTGAACACCGCGGCCGTCAAGGCGCTGAGCACGGCACAGCTCGACGTGTTCGACGCCGACCAGATCGCCGCGCTGACCACCGCCCAGGTGGCCGCGCTCACGGCGGCCCAGGTGGCCAGCCTCACGCCGACCGACCTGGCCGCGATGACGACCGAGCAGTTCCGTGCCATGGGCACGGCGCAGATCGCCGCCATCACCACGGCCCAGGCCGCGGAGTTGCAGGCCGCCGACGTCACCGCGCTGACCACCACGCAACTGGCCGCCTTGGGCGCCAACCGCGTGGCCCAGCTCTCGGTGGCCGCCATCCAGGGCCTCAGCACGGCCCAGGTGGCCTCGCTGGGCACGGCCCAGGTGGCTGCGCTGACGGCCGAACAGATCGCCGGCATGGAGACCGTCGACGTCGCCGCCCTCACCACGGCGCAACTCGGCGCACTCAGCTCGGCGCAGTTCGCCGCCTTCAGCTCGGCCCAGCTTGCTGCCATCAGCAGCAGCCAGGTCAACGGCTGGACGCCGGCCCAGATCGCGGGCATGACGCCCGAGAACCTGGCCGCGCTGAGCTCGGCGCAGTTCCAGTCGCTGGGCACTGCCGAGATCGCCGCCATCACCTCCACCCAGGCCCCGGTGCTGGAGACCGTGGACATCGCCGCGCTGAGCACGGCGCAGATCCGCGCGCTGACCACGGCCACCTTCGCCGCGCTGTCGGCCGACGGCATCGCCGCGCTGACCACCGCACAGGCCGCCGCGCTCCAGACATCGCAGGTCTCGGCGATGACGCTGGAGCAGGTGGCTGCGCTGCAGACCGCCGACCTGGCCGCCATGAACACGGCCCAGCTCTCGGTGCTGAACACGGCCCAGCTCGACGCGATGAGCAGCGCCCAGGTGGCCGCGCTCACCACGCGCCAGGTGGCCTCGCTGTCGACGCTGCAACTCGCCTCGCTCGACGCCAATGACTTCGCCGCCATGGGCACCGCGCAGTTCCGCGCCATGACCACGACGCAGCTCGCAGCCCTCACCACGGCCCAGGCCGCGGCGATGGAAGCGGCCGACTTCGCCGCGCTCACCGCGCTGCAGGTGCGTGCGCTGAGCGACGCCTCCATCGGCGCGCTCTCCACCGCCACCCTGGCCGGCATGGGCACGCTGCAGGCCGGCGCGCTCACCAGCAGCCAGCTGGGCGCGCTGAACATCGAGCAGATCGCCGCGCTGGAAACCGTCGACCTGGCGTCCATCGGCGCCCCGGTGCTCGCCGCACTGAGCTCCACGCAGGTGGAAGCGATGAGCAGCGCCCAGCTCGCCGGCCTCGGCACCCGCCAGGTCGCCGCGCTGACCGCGCAGCAGTTCGCCGCCATCGAAGTGGCCGACCTCGCCGCCATGGGCACCGCGCAGTACGCGGCCATGACCACGGCGCAGATCGCCGCCATGACCGCCGACCAGGCCGCCGGCCTGCAGGCCGCCGACCTGGCGGTGCTGGGCACGGCGCAGCTGCGTGCGATGAGCACCGCCGCGCTGGCCGCCCTGAGCGAAGCCGCCATCCCCTCGCTGACCACGGCGCAGGTGCGGGCGCTGAGCGACGCGCAGATCGCCGCCCTCACCGGTGGCCAGGTGGCCGCGCTGGAAACGGCCGACCTCCGTGCCCTGAGCACCGCCCAGATCCAGCTGCTGAGCACGGCGCAGATCGAGGCCCTGTCCAGCACCCAGGTGGGTTCGCTGAGCACGGCCCAGCTGGCCGCGCTGACGACGGCCCAGTTCGCCGCGCTCGACGCCGCCGACCAGGCCGCGCTGGGCAGCGCACAGTACTTCTCGCTGAGCACCGGCCAGATCGCCGCGATGACGGCCGAGCAGGCCGGCGCCCTGAGCACCGCAGTGCTGTCCTCGCTGAGCACGGCGCAGGTGCGTGCCTTCAGCACCGAAGCCCTGGCGGGCCTGGGCAGCGCCTCCGTGCAGGCCCTCACCACGGCCCAGGTGGCCGCGCTGAGCACGGCCCAGGTGGCAGGCCTCGGCGCCAACGTGCTGACCGCGCTGCAGAACGCCGACCTCTCCGCGATGACCACCGAGCAGATCGGTGCCTTCGCCGCCGAGCAGCTGAACCAGTTCAGCAGCTCGCAGCTGGGTGCACTCGGCTCGCGCCAGGTGGCTGCGCTGACGACGACGCAGATCGCCGGCCTGGAAGCCAGCAACCTGGCCACGTTGACGACGGCGCAGTACGCCGCGCTCACCACCGCGCAGCTCTCGGTGCTGAGCACCGAGCAGGCCGCCGCGCTGGAAGGCGCCGACGTGGCCGCGCTGAGCGTCACCCAGGTGCGGGCGCTGACGCCTGACACCGTGGGCGCGCTCTCGGCCGCCGCGGTGGCCGCGCTGACCACGGCCCAGGCCGCCGCGCTGAGCGTGGGCCAGGTCGCCTCGCTCGCTTCGGGCAACCTGAGCGCGCTGGAGACCGCCGACCTCATCAAGCTGGGCAGCGCCCAGATCAATGCCCTGGGCGCCGAAGGCCTGACGCTGCTGAGCAGCGCACAGCTCGCCGCGCTGAGCACCAGCCAGGTGTCCACCATCGACGCCGGCCTGCTCGCCACCTTGGGCACCGACACGCTGAACACCCTGACCACGGCGCAGTTCGCCGCGCTCACGGCCAGCCAGCTGACGGCCCTGACCGAAGACCAGGTGAGCAACATCCAGACGGCCGACCTGCGCGCCCTGGGCAGCACCCAGCTGCGCTCGCTGACCGACAGCCAGGTCACCGCGATGACCGCGGTGCAGGTGGCTGCGCTCACCACCGCCCAGGTGGCCGCGTTGACGACCAACCAGCTCGCTGCGCTGGACGTCTCCGACTTCACCGGCATGGGCACCGACCAGTTCCAGGCCCTGACCACCACCCAGATGGCCAGCCTCAGCGCCGACCAGCTGGCCGCGATGGACACGCTCGACATCTCGGTGCTGACCAGCGCCCAGCTGCGCGCCATCACGCCGGAGGTCATCGCCTCTCTGACCGGTGACGGGATCAAGGCCCTGACCACGGCGCAAGTGCCGGTGCTGACCACGGCGCAGATCGCCGCGCTGGACGCCGCCGCGCTGGCCTCGATGGACAACGCCGACGTGGCGCTGCTGGGCACGGCCCAGATCGCCGCGCTGCGCGGTGAGCAGCTGGCCGCACTGAGCACGGGGCAGATCAACGCGCTGACCACGGCCCAGGCCGCGGCGCTGACCACCACGCAGCTTTCCGAGCTGAGCGTGACCGGCCTGAACTCGCTGGGCACGGCCCAGTTCCAGGCCCTCACCACGCGCCAGATCGCCGCGCTGACGGTGGAGCAGATCGCCAACATCGAAGCGGCGGACCTCACCGCCATGGGCTCGGCCCAGCTGCGCGCGCTCAGCGCCGAACAGCTGGCCGCGCTGACCACCGGCAGCATCGCCGCCATGGGCACGGCACAGATCGCCGCGCTCACCACGCTGCAGATCACGCAGCTGGAAGCCGACGACGTGGGCGCCCTCACGGCCGCCCAGCTCACCGGCATGACGGCCGCCCAGGTGGGCGCCATCACCGATGCGCAGGCCGCACTGCTGACCTCGGCCGACATCGCCGCCTTCGGCACGGCGACCATTGCCTCGCTGAACACCGCGGCCATCGCCTCGCTGACCACGGCCGCCGTCGTGGGCCTGACCGCCGCGCAGGTGCCGCTGCTGACCTCGACCCAGATCGTCGCGCTGGAGCCGGCCGTGCTGGCCGCCTTCAACAGCACGCAGATCCAGGCCCTGAGCACGGCGCAGATCGCCCGCCTGACCGAAGACCAGGTGGCCAACCTGGAGACGGCCGACATCGTCGCGCTGACCACGCCGCAGGTGCAGGCCATGGGCACGGCGTCCATCGCCGCGCTGACCGCGGCCGGTGCCGCCGCGCTGCTGACCAGCCAGATCCAGGCCCTGAGCACGGCGCAGTTCGCCGCCATCGAGGCCGGTGACTTCAGCGCCCTGACCAGCGGCCAGCTGCAGGCCATCACCACCGGCCAGCTGCCGGCGCTGACAGCCAGCCAGGCCGGTGCGCTGGAAAGCGCCGACGTGGCCTTCCTCTCGGCCACGCAGGTGGCGGCCATCGGCACGGCTGCGGTGGCTGCGCTGAGCACCACCGTGATCAACGGCATGAGCACCGAGCAGGTGGCCGCGCTGACCTCGGCGCAACTGCGCGCCCTGTCGGCTGCGCAAGTGCAGGCCATCGCGACCGAAGACCTCAACGCGCTGGGCAGCGCCCAGGTCGCCGCGCTGACCACGGTGCAGATCTCCGATCTCACCACCACCCAGCTCGCGGCCCTGGACAACACCCGCCTGGGCTTCCTGAGCACCGGCCAGCTGCGCGCCCTGAGCTCGGCCGACATCGCCGCGCTCACCTCGACGCAGGTGCCGGGCCTGAGTGCCACGCAAGTGGCCAGCCTGAGCGCGACGCAGATCGTGGGCCTGGACACGGTGGACATCGGCCAGATGGGCACGGCCCAGATCGAGGCCCTGAGCACGGCCGCCATCGGCGCGCTGACCCAGGCCCAATTCGAGGCCCTGAGCACGGCGCAAGCCGCGGTGCTGACGGCCGCCCAGCTGCGCGCCATCCCGACCGCCACGCTGGTGGCCATGGCCACGGAAGACCTCAACGCGCTGAGCCCGACGCAGTTCGCGGCGCTGTCCACCACCCAGGTGGCGGCCCTCACGACGGTGCAGCTGTCCAACCTGACCGACACGCTGCTGGGCAGCATGGGCACGGCCCAGCTGGCCGCCATCGACCCCACCCGCCTGCAGTCGCTGGGCACGTCCGAGTTCGCGGCGCTGAGCGCAGCGCAACTCGGCGGCCTGACCACGGCCCAGGTGCAGGCGATGCAGACCGAGGACCTGGCTTCGCTGAGCGACCTGCAACTGCGCGGCATCAGCACCGCCGGCATCGCGGCCCTGACCTCGGCCCAGCTGCAGGCCCTGGCCACGAACCAGATCCCGGGCCTGACCACGGCCCAGCTGCGCGCCATCAGCAACACCAACTTCGCGCTGCTGGAAACCGCCGACCTGACACAGCTGAGCCAGAGCCAGATCGCCGGCCTGAGCACCGCCCAGGTGGCCGCGCTGACGACCGACCAGCTCACCACGCTGACCGACAGCCAGCTCAGCTACCTGACGACGGCGCAGATCGCAGGCCTGGATTCGGCCAAGCTCAACACCCTGAGCACCGCCCAGTTCCAGGTGCTGACCACGGCACAGATCGCCGCGCTGGGCACCGCCCAGGTGGCCGCACTCGACACCGTCGACCTCGCCGCGCTCACCACCGACCAGGTGCGTGCGCTCGACACGGAAGACATCGTCGCGCTGTCGGCCGGCCAGCTGCAGGCCATGGGCACGGCCCAGGTGGCGGCACTGCGCACCAACCAGATCACGGCCATCCAGACCTCTGACCTGGCGGTGATGCAGACCGAAGACATCGCCGCGCTGGGCACGGCCCAGGTTCGGGCCCTGACGGCCGGCCAGGTGGCCGCGCTGAGCGACTCGCAGCTCACCAACATGGGCACGGCCCAACTGGCGGCCATCGGCTCGGCGCAGATCGCTTCCATCGGCACCGCCACGCTGAACGCGCTGAGCTCCACGCAGTTCCAGGCCCTGACCACGGCGCAGCTCGGCCAGCTGAGCACGGCGCAGGTCAGCAACCTGGAGACGGAGGACCTGGCCGCACTCAGCAGCTCGCAGATCCGCGGCTTCAGCACCGCCGGCATCAACGCCCTGTCGGGCGCCGGCATCACCGCGCTGAGCAGCGCCCAGGTGATGGCGCTGAGCACGCAGCAGGTGCGTGCCCTGGCCACGGCCAACATCACCTCGCTGGAGAACGCCGACCTGGCCGCGATGAGCGTCACCCAGGTGGCCGCCTTCAACGTCGACCAGCTCGGCGCCATGTCGGCCGGCCAGTTCGCGGCCATGACCACCCGCCAGGTGGCCGGGCTGAGCGTCGGGCAGATCGGTGGCATCAGCGCCGGCGACCTGGCGCAGTTCACCACCGGGCAGTTCGTGGCGATGACCGCGGCACAGATCGGCGCGATCAGCTCGGCCCAGGCGGCCGGCTTCGAGACGGCCGACCTGGCGGTGCTGAGCACGGCACAGATCCGCTCGCTGGGCACGGCGGCCATGGCCGCGCTGAGCACGGCCTCGATCCAGGCCCTGACCACGGCCCAGGCCGCGGCG
This sequence comes from Rubrivivax sp., assembly GCA_051861265.1. Taxonomy (GTDB): domain Bacteria; phylum Pseudomonadota; class Gammaproteobacteria; order Burkholderiales; family Burkholderiaceae_C; genus Rubrivivax. The sequence goes on along the minus strand of JBHYDA010000001.1, from coordinate 488,391 downwards.
CTGACCACCGCCCAGGTGTTTGCGCTGGAGACCGGCGACGTGGCGGTGCTGCAGACCGAAGACCTGGCCGCGATGAGCGCCACCCAGGTGGCCGCCTTCAGCACGGCGCAGATCGACGCGCTGACGGGCAGCCAGCTGGCCGCCCTGACCACCGGCCAGGTGGCCGCCCTGACCGTCACGCAACTGACGGCGCTGACCGGCGCTGACCTGTCGAACTTCGGCTCGGCACAGATCGCGGCCATGACCACGGCCCAGGTGAACAGCCTGAGCACGGCGCAGATCTCCACGCTGGCGGTGCCCGACATCGCGGCCATGACCACGGCCCAGATCCGCGGCCTGGGCACGGCCGCCATCGAAGCCCTGACCACCGCCCAGGTGGCCGGCCTGACCACCGCCCAGGTGGCCGCGCTGAGCACCCAGCAGGTGGTGGCGATCGAGACGGCCGACCTGGTGCAGATGGAGAACGCCGACCTGCAGGCCTTCACGACGGCGCAGATCGCGGCACTCACCACCGAGCAGATCGAGGCCCTGACCAACGGGCAGCTCGGCCAGCTCACCACCACGCAAGTGGCGGCGCTGACCACGGACCAGTTGGCCACCTTCGACACGGCCGAGATCGCCGCCTTCAGCACGCAGCAGTTCGCGGCGCTGACCACGGCGCAGATCGTGGCCCTGAGCACGGCGCAGATCGCAGGCCTGGAGACCCAGGACATCGTGGCCCTGACCACGGCCCAGGCCCGCGCGCTGACCGAGGAGCAGATCGTCGCGCTGACCACCACGCAGGTGGTGGCCTTCGAGACGCAGGATCTCGGCGCCATGACGATGACGCAGTACAACGCCTTCGAAGGTGAGGACTTCGGTGCCATGAGCACGGCGCAGTTCTTCGCACTGCAGGCGGTGACGCCGATCGTGCTGGACCTCAACGGCGACGGCGTGCAGACCCTGTCGGCCGCCGAGGGCGTGAACTTCGACCTCACCGGGACGGGCACGGCCTCGAAGGTGGGCTGGGCCAGCGCGCAGGACGGCCTGCTGGTGCGCGACCTCAACGGCGACGGCGTCATCAACGACGGCACCGAGCTCTTCGGTGGCGCCACGCAGCTGGCCAATGGGCAGCGTGCGGGTGACGGCTACCGCGCCATGGCTGCGCTGGACAGCAACGGCGACGGCAAGCTCAGCGCCGCCGACGATGCCTTCGGCGAACTGAAGCTGTGGGTGGACGCCGACAGCGACGGTGTCACCGACACGGGCGAGCTGAAGGGCCTGCTGGAGATGGGCGTGGCCGAGCTGAACCTCGACTACACCAAGACCAGCGACCTCAACGCCGGCAACCTGATGGGCCTGGTGGGCAACTACACCAAGACCGACGGCACGCAGGCGGCGATGGTGGACGTGTGGTTCGCCAAGGACGTGGCCACGCCGACGGCGGCCGAACTGCTCAGCGGCCCTGCCGCCGAGCTGCTGGGCAGCGACGCGGGCCATGCCCCGGCCGCGGCCACGGCAGGCGGCGTCGGTGGCCTGGTGATGAACCGCGGCGCGCTCGACGACGAGCTTCTGCGCAGCCAGGTGCCGCTGATCTGAGGCTGAAGCGGTGCGCCCTTCACGGGGCGCACCGCCGGCTTCAGCCACCGCAGCGCCGGTGCCCGCGAGGGCCCGGCGCTGCGGTGCTTTCACACCGGCACGAAAGCCCGCTCGTGCCCTACCGGCGCGCCATACAGCTGCGCCAGCAGCGGCTGCTGCAGCACCTGCGCCACCGGCCCCTGCGCCAGCGTGCGGCCGTCGCGGATGAGCAGCGCCTCGTGCGCGTGGCGCGCGGCGTGGTTGGGGTCGTGGGTGCTGAAGAGCACGCCCAGGCCGGCCTCGGCCAGGCGGCCGATTTCGCGCAGCACCTTGCCTTGGTTGCCGAAGTCGAGGCTGGCCGTGGGCTCGTCCAGCACGATGAAGGCCGCCTCCTGCGCCAGCGCGCGGGCGATCAGCGCGAGCTGCCTTTCACCGCCCGAGACCTCGGGCGCCGGCCGGTCGGCCAGGTGTTCGATGCCCAGGCGCGCCAGTGCGGCGACGGCGGCTTCACGGTCGCGCGCGCCGGGCCGCGCCAGCCAGCCGCCGTGCGCGGTGCGGCCCATCAGCACGAGATCGCCCACCGTGAAGGCGAAGGCGCCGGCGTGGCTCTGCGGCACGTAGGCCAGGCGCCGCGCGCGTTCGCGCACGCCATGCGCGGTCAGGGCGCGGCCGTCCAGCAGCACCTGCCCGCCCAGCGGCGGCAGCAGGCCCAGCAGCGTCTTCAGCAGCGTGGTCTTGCCGCCACCGTTCGGGCCCAGCAGCGCCAGCACACGCCCGGGCTGCAGCTGCAGCGAGAAGCCTCGGCCCACGGCGTGGCTGGGGTAGCCGACATCCAGCGACTGCGCCTGCAACACCTTCAGGCCCAGCCCTTGCACTGCTGGCTGCGCAAGAGCGCAATGAAGAACGGCGTGCCCACCACCGCAGTGAGGATGCCGAGCGGCACCTCCACCGGCGCCACCGTGCGCGCCAACGTGTCGATGAAGAGCAGGAAGCCGCCGCCCAGCAAGGCCGTGGTGGGCAGCAGGCGCGGGAAAGAAGGCCCGACGAGGAAACGAGCCAGGTGCGGCACCACCAGCCCCACCCAGCCGACGATGCCGGCTGCGGCCACGCTGGCCGCCGTCACCAGCGTGGCCGCAGCCACGATGGCCAGGCGCAGCGCCGTGGTGGGTGCGCCCAAGGCACGCGCCTCTTCGTCGGGCAGCGACATCACGTTCAGCCGCCAGCGCAAGAGCAGCAGCACCGCCGTGCCCAAGGCCACGGGCCCCAGCAGCGGCAGCAGGTCGTCAGGCGCCGTGCCCGAGAGGCTGCCCAGCAGCCAGAAGGTCATCGCTGGCAGTTGCTCGTAGGGGTCGGCCAGGTACTTCACCAGGCCGATGCCCGCACCCAGCAAGGCGCCGATGACGATGCCGGTGAGCAGCAAGCCGAGCAGTGGATCGCTGCCGCGCAAGCTGCCGCCGAGCGCGTAAACCAGCGCCACCGCAAGCAGCCCGCCGCCGAAGGCCGCGGCCTGGATGCCGAAGATGCCGAAAGACAGGAAGATGCCCAGCACCGCGCCCAGCGCCGCACCGGCCGAGGCGCCGAGGATGTCGGGCGAGACCAGCGGGTTGCGGAACAGGCCCTGGAAGGCCGCGCCCGCCACCGACAGCGCCGCGCCCACCGCCACCGCCGCCAGCACACGCGGGCCGCGCACCTGCAGCACCACGCTCTCCACGGCCGGCGGCAGGCCCGAAGGCTGGCCGCTCAGCTTGGCCCACAGGAGCTGCAGCACATCGGCCGGCTGCACTGGGAAACGCCCGAACAGAAAAGCCAGCGCCAGCGCCAGCAGCAAGAGCACCCCGGCCAGCAGCGGCCCGGCCCACGCGGGGCGTTCAGGGGCCGCTGGGCGGGCGGGCGCCGGCACCTCAGCCGCGCCCGGCGAGCACGCGCGCCACCTGCGCGTCGCTCAGGCTCACGCCGTAGTAGCGGCGGTAGAACTCGCGCGTGATCGTGCCCAGGTCTTCGGGGAAGAGCTGCGGGAACACCACCTTGCCCAGCCACCACAGCCCAGGCAGGCGGTTCACGCCGGGCGGAAAGTCCACCCAGCCGAAGGGCAGCTTGGGGCTCAGGTGCACACGCCCTTCGCGCACGGCGCGCACGCCCTGCCACATTGGCATTTCGCGCACGTTGGCCGCGAAGCTCTGGTCGATGGTGATGATGACATCGGGGTCCCAGCGCAGCACCTGCTCGATCGACACCCGCGCCAGGCCGCCGGGGGTGTCGGCGCTCACCAGGCGCAGGCCCATCACATCCAGGCTCTCGATGTTGATCGAGCCGCCCAGGCCCGTCTCCAGACCCATGGGACCGCGCGCGTAGTACACCCGCGGGCGCTGGCCGGCCGGCACGCGCGCCACGCGGCCGGTGACGGTATTGATGATCTGCTCGGCCCCTTGCGCCAGCTCACGCGCACGGGCCGGCCGGCCCAGCAGTTCACCCAGCACGGCGTAGCTGCGCGGGATGGCGGGCATGCGGCCGTCGAGCAGCGCGTAGGGGATGCCGGTCTGCTGCTGCACGCGCTGCGCGAGCTCGACATAGGTGTCGCGCACCGAACCGCTGTCGACGATGAGGTCGGGCTGCGCGGCGAGCACGGCTTCGAGGTTGGCGCTGTTGCCGCGGCCGGTGATGCGGCCCACCTCGGGCCGGTTGCCGATGCCGGGCAGCAGGAACTCCAGCTCTTCGGGCCGGTTGGCGCGCGGCCAGCCCAGCAGCAGATCGGGCGCCAGCGTGTACAGCAGGATGGCCGCCGGCGGGCCGGCCGGGAAGACACGCTTGACGTCCTTGGGCACCGGCACGGCGCGGCCGGCGCTGTCGGTGACGGTGGCCGGCTGGGCGTGGGCCGGCAAGGCCAGCGCCGCCGCACCGGCTGCCAGCACGTCACGCCGGGTGGGGTGGGCAGGCCGCAGCGGCTTCACGGCGCGCTGAACCCGTGCGCGGCCAGCACCGCCTGGCCCTGCGGCCCCAGCAGGAACTGCGCATAGGCCTGCGCTTGCGGCGTGGCCGGGTTCAGCACCGCCAGGCCGTAGACGGCCGAGACGTTCACCGCCGCCGGCAACTGCAGCACCTGCAGCTGCGGGTGCTCGCGCCGCGCAGCGCTGGCGTTGGTGCAGTAGGTGACGAAGACATCGGCCTGCCCGCTGGCCACCAGATCGCCATAGACGTTGCGCCCGGCCGGGGGCTTGGGCGAGTTCGGCCCGCCGGTCAGCTGCAGCGCCTTGCGCTTGAGCGCCTCGGCACTGCCCGGGCCGGTGCTGCCCGTGGCTTCCAGCCGCTCGAACATCGTGAAGGCGTAGTCGCCCGAGGGGTCGGCCTTGGGTGTGCTGGTGCCCAGCTTCACGGCCGGGTCGAGCAGGCGCTGCGCAAGCGTCTGCCCCTGCAGGCCGAAGCCCGGCGCGGCCAGCACGCACAGCGCGTTGCGGGTGAAGGGCAGCACGGCACCCGCGCGGCCCGCGGCCACCAGGGCCTGCGGGTGCTCGGTGTTGGCCGAGGCGAAGACCTGCGGCGCCTCGCCACCGACGATGCGGTCCTTCAGCAGGCCCGAGGCGCCGTAGCTCATGGCCACGCGCGTGCCCTGCGCCTGCTCGAAGGCGCGTGCCACCTCGTCCAGCGCGGCGCGCAGGCTGCCGGCGGCGTAGACGCTCAAGGCAGCCGGCGCGGGCGCCGGTGCCGTCGTGGTCTGTGCCACCGCGCCGGCGGCGCCCATCGCCATCACCGCGGCACCCGTCCAGGCCCGAGCTGCTGCACCGGGGCGCATCACTGCGCGTTCGGGAAGAAGAGCTGCTCGCCGCCGATCTTGTAGCTGGCAATGGCCGCCTGCCCGGCCGGCGAGACCAGCCAGTTCACGAAGCCCTGGGCCAGCTCGGTCTTCACGTGCGGGTGCTTGGCCGGGTTGACCACCATCACACCGTACTGGTTGAAGAGGCGCTGGTCGCCTTCCACCAGCACCGCCAGTTCACCGCGGTTCTTGAAGTTCAACCAGGTGCCGCGGTCGGCCAGCACGTAGCCGTTGACCGACGAGGCCATGTTCAGCGCCGGGCCCATGCCGCAACCGCATTCCTTGTAGCCCGCGGGCTTGGCCATGGCGATGTCGACGCCGGCACCCTTCCAGTAGCGCAGCTCGGCGGCGTGCGTGCCGCTCTTGTCGCCGCGCGAGATCACCGGCTGCGCCGTGCCGGCCAGCTTCTTCAGCGCCGCGGCGATGTCCTTGCCGCGCGTGCCGACGGGGTCGCCTTTCGGGCCGATCAGCACGAAATCGTTGTACATGACGGGCAGGCGCTTGACGCCGAAACCCTCGGCCACGAACTTGTCTTCGGCCACCTGGTCGTGCACGAAGACGACGTCAGCATCACCGCGGCGCGCGCTGTCCAGCGCCTGGCCGGTGCCCAGGGCCACCACGCGCACGCTCACGCCGCTGGCCTGCTTGTAGATCGGCAGCAGGTGGCTGAACAGGCCCGACTGCTCGGTGGACGTGGTGCTGGCCACGACGATGAACTTGTCCTGGGCCTGGGCGACGCCGAAGGCGCCAGACAAGGCCAGCACGGCCGTGCCGGCGATCAGGGACAAGAGACTTCTGCGGGTGCTCATGGCGCGGGGCCCGGTGCGGGCGTGATGGAGAAAGCCGGCGATTCTTCCCAGCCCCTGCAGGCAGCGCGATATGTTCAGCGCTGCATAGGACTTTCCGGCCGCCGCCTCAACCCGCCAGCGCCGCGCGTGCTACGTCCAGCGCCGCGCGGATGGTCACGTCCATGTCCATGTAGCGGTAGGTGCCCAGGCGGCCGACGAAGGTGACCTTGCGCTCGTTGCGGGCCCGCGCCTGGTAGTGCTGCAGCAGCGCGTCGCCTTCGGTCAGGTGCACCGGGTAGTACGGGATGTCATCGGGCCCGCAGTGGCGGCTGAACTCGCGGTAGCACACCGAGCGCTCGTGGCTCTCCCAGGGCGCGAAGTGCTTGTGCTCGGTGATGCGGGTGTAGGGCACCGAGGCATCGGTGTAGTTCATCACCGCGCAGCCCTGCATGTCGCCTTCGCCCTCGAAACGCTCGAAGTCGAGCGTGCGGTAGGGCAGCCGGCCTTCGTCGAAACCGTAGTAGCCGTCCAGCGGCCCTGACCAGTACACGTGGTCGAAGCGCGCCACGTCGGCGGCCCCCAGCCCCTGGCCCAGCTGCACGGTGATGTGGGGGTGGTCCAGCAAGCGCTGCACCAGCGGCGTGTAGCCCTCTTCGGGCATGCCCTGGAAGCGGTGGAAGAAGTAGTTGTCGTCGTAGTTGAAGCGCACCGGCAGCCGCTTCAGGATGGAGGCCGGCAGGCGCTTGGGGTCGACTTCCCACTGCTTGAGCGTGTAGCCCTTGAAGAAGGCCTCGTAGAGCTCGGGGCCGATGAAACGCAGCGCCTGCTCCTCGAAGCTCTGCGGCTCGGTGATCGAACGGTCGGCACGGCTCTCGATGAAGGCGCGCGCCTCCGAGGGGCTGAAGGTCTTGCCGAAGAACTGGTTGATGGTCAGCAGGTTGATGGGCAGCGAGAACACGCGCCCGCCCGTGGTGGCCTTGACCCGGTTCACGTAGGGCCGGAAGGTCACGTAGCGGTTGACCAGGTTCCAGACCTCTTCGTCATCGGTGTGGAAGATGTGCGGCCCGTAGACATGCACCAGCACGCCCGAGCGCGGGTCGCGCTCGGTGTGGCAGTTGCCGGCCACGTGCAGCCGCTTTTCCAGCACGGTGATGCGGTGGCCGGCCTCGGCCAGTTCACGCGCGATCACCGCGCACGAGAGGCCGGCGCCGGCCATGCCGATGTTCAGTGTCTTCGCCATGGCGGTCTCCTTGCGGGCGGGCGTTCAGCCCAGGTGCAGCATCGGCACTTCGCAGGTGCGGGGCCGGTTCAGGTGCAGCCAGAAGCCCAGGAAGCGCTCGCCCAGGAAACCCGGGTAGCGGTTCTGGTAGGTGTCGTAGGGCACGCCGATCTGCTCGTACACCGCGTCCAGCACCAGGAAGAGCTCTTCGCAATAGGCCTCGAAGAGATCGCGGCGCATCACGAACATGTTCCACATCGGCGCCTGCGGCGCGAGGCGGAAGTAGTCCTCGACGCCGCGGTGGCGCGAATACACCAGCCGCAGCACGCGCAGGAAGGCCTCCCAAGGCGCGCGCTCCACGCAGGCCAGGTACTGGTGCTCGATCGATGGCACGGTGCGCACCTGGCGCGGCACCACCACGTCGTACTGCGTCAGCAGCGCCTGCAGACGCTGCAGCTGCGCGGGCGAGGTGAGGTAGTCCACCATGGCCTTGTCGGGCGCGACGCTGGAGTTGCCCGCGGCCAGCCACGACTGGTCGACGACGAAGTTCATCAGCCGGCGGTAGTGGCACAGGCCCACGTAGTCGCTGCGCGTGTTCTTCCAGGCCCAGTACTGCACGGTCAGCTCGCAGTAGGCCGGGTTCAGCGCGGCGATGTTGTCGCCCTGCGCGTCCGACTCGAAACCCTCGTGCGTGTAGCCGCCCACACCCACGGGCCGCAGCCACTCTGCCTGGGCGTTGTGGACGTGGTCCTTGTGGAAGGTCTGGTAGATCTTGATGCTGGGCGCGGGCGCGGTGGGCGGCAGCGCGCCCGCGACCGGGACCGCGAAAGGCGCCTGGCGCGCGCTCATGCCAGCGCCTCGGCGGGCTCGGCGACCGGGTTCTCGGCCGGCAGGCCCCACAGCGCCAGCGTCTCGTTGCTCGGCTGGCCCTTGAAGGCCACGGCATTGACCTCGAGGTTGCCCACGCTGCTGTAGACCTTGGTGAAGCCGGCGCGCTGCAGCGCCCGCATCAGCGACTTCTGCGTGAACCCAGTCTTGTGCGCGAAGAACTCCTGCCCGCTGCGCTCGATCTGCGCCTGGAAGCCGTAGATCACGTCCAGCGCCATGATGGGGCCGGCCGCGCTCTGGTAGAGCGTGTCGTCGATGTCGAGGTTGCCTTCGACGATGCGGCGGAAGACCTCGGCCATGTCGGGCACGCGGATCTGGATGAAGCCGCCCTCCTTCAGCACATGGCGAAAGCCCGAGAGCACCGCGCCCACGTCGTGGCGGTAGTAGTGCTCCAGGTTGTGCGAGTTGTAGATCGCGTCGAACTGCCCCGCCTCCAGCGTGGCCAGCTTGCGCGCATCGCAGCAGATGTCGGGCTGGCCGGTGGGGTCGATGTCCAGCAGCAGGTGCTCGAAACCGGCGTACTGCGGCGGCAGCGGGATGGACTTGTTGTTGCCACCGACGTTGAGGACCTTCTTGGGGCTCATGGGGACGTTCCTTCGGTTGGAAGACGCGGAAAAGTGGGGGCTGCAGAGGGAGCTGGAAACCAGGCGGCCCGCGCGCTCAGCGCAGCCACTCGATGACGCCGCGCCCGAGCGTCAGCAGGTTGGCGTTGAGCTGCTGCACGTCGTGCAGCGCGTTCACGTAGGCGATGCGCATGCTGTAGTGGTCGGCCTCGGCCGCCATCACGTCGAAGAGGCTGCGGCGGCCCAGCTGCTGCCACTGCTGCAGCGTGAAGTTGCGCACCTGGTCGCTGTTCTTCAGCACCTCGGCCAGGCGGCGCGCGCGCTCGGCGGCGGCGGTGGCCTGCTCGTGCACTTCGGCCACGCGGAAGCGGCGCGATTCCAGGGCTTCGGCGCGCTGCAGGCGTGCGGCTTCGGCGCGCAGGCGCGCAGCGCCCGTGGCGGCACCCTGCCCCGGGCTCAGCAGCGGCACGTTCACGCTCAGGCCGAGCGAGTAGCTGCCGTTGCGGCGCGTGCTGCTGCCCGCGGCCCCGCCCTGCTCTTCGGTGCCGAGGCTGCTGCGGTTGCCGCCGGAGGCCATCACATTGCCGCTGAGGTTCCAGCTGATCTGGGGCTTGGTGCCGGCGGCCACGGCCTCGGCATAGCGCCGCGCAGCGCGCTCCTGCGCGTCGTACTGTGCGATCTCGGCCGAGCGTTCCACATCGGCCACCAGCTGCGGCAGTTCGGGCACGCCCAGGAACACCGTGCTCAGGCCTTCGGTGCCGGGCAGGCCATCGCCCACCAGACGGCGCAGCCGCACCTCGATCTGGCGCACGGCCGATTGCGTCTGCACCAGCTGCAACTCGGCCTGCTGCAGCGTCTTCTGCGCCTGCACCAGCTCGCTGGCGCGGCCGCGGTCGGTGCGCACGATGGTCTCCAGCGCTTCCACCAGGCAGGCGGTCTTGCGCACGTGCTGCCGCCACACCTGCGCCGTCATGCGGTTGCGGCTGCGCTCCAGCTGCAGCGCCACGGCGGTGAGCGCGAGCTGCTCTTGTTGCGTGAGGTGGCCCCAGCGGGCCGAGTCGGCGAGCTGCGTGCGCCAGTCGACCAGGCGATCGCTGCGCCCGCCGTCCCAGAGCAACTGGCTGATGTTGACGTTGGCGCGCAGCTGCAGCGCCGCGCTCTCGGTGATGCCACGGTCGCGTGAGCCGCCCGGGCCCAGGCCGGCGCCCACGCTGGCCTGCACGCCGCGCGCAGCGCGGGCTTCGTCGATGTCCTGGATGGCCGCCTCGGCGAGCAGGCGCGTGGCGCCCACGGCGTGGCTGCGCTCCAGCGTGTCCTTCACCAGCCCGGCCAGCGCACTGCGCGGCTCCACCGGCGCCAGCGGCGCGGCCGGGCGGGTGTCGGGCGTGGCCGTCTCGGGCGCGTCTTCGTCGACACAGCGGCCGGCGGCAGGGCCGGCCAGCGCTGCGCACAAGAGCGCAAGGGGCAGCAGGGCGAAGGTCGGACGGCACATCATCGTCACAGTGTCGGCTTCGCTGGAGGGCGCCGATCGGCGGAGTTCAGGCCGGTTTCGGGCCTTGTTCGGGCGCCAGGCCCTGGCGATTGCTCGGGGGCACCGGCACTCAGGTGCGCAGACCCCGCACCAGCGCGTCGTCGACGTGGCCGATCACCACCGCCGGGTTGCCGGCCACCACGGCGCCGGCCGGCACGTCGGCCAGCACCACGGCGCCCGGCTTGATGCGGGCGCCGGCGCCCACGCACAGCCCGGCGTCGATCACGGCGTTGGCACCGATGCGCACGCCGTCGCCCACCACCGTGGGGCCGAGGCCGTCTTCATCGTCGACGAAAGCCACGTTGGGGCCTACCAGCACCGCCTGGCCCAGCACCGTGCCGCGCGCCAGCACGGCGCCGCTGCGCACGCGGCAGCCCGCGCCCAGGCGCACGCCGGCTTCCACGCGGGCCGCCGGGTCCACCTGCGCGGCGGCGCCGCCGGCGGCTTCTGCCAGCAGGGCGTGCAGATCGGGTTCGTGCGGGGGCAGATCGCGTGCGGACATGGGTTTCCTCGAAGGCCGGGGCATCGGTCGGCCCGGCGCCATTGCAAGCCAGCCCCGCCAGTCCGAAAGCGCGAACAGCCGGGAAAACACCCTCCATTTGCCGCCGGCCCCCGGGCGCTGCGCCCACCGCGGCGCGCTGGCATCATCCGCCCCCGCGCCCAGGGGCGAACAAGAACGACGACACGATGGGGACCAGCGCGCGATGAGCACTTCGGCGGCCGCCACGGCCATGCCCCCGGCTTGGCCGCGCGAGGCGATGGCCGGCCTGTCCGGCGCCGCGGCGGCGCTGGCCACCGCCCTCACCATGGGCCTGCTGGCCTACGCGCCGGCCGGCAGTGCCGCCGCCGCGCTGGGTCTGCCGGCGGCTTTCGCCGCGGCGCTGGCCGGTGGCGTGGTGATGGCGCTGCTGGGGCGCTCGCGACTGCCCTGCGCCACGCCGTCTTCGGCCACCACACTGCTGCTGGCCGCCCTGGTGGCGCGGCTGTGTGCCGACCCGGCGCTGCAGCCCTCCACACCCGCCGGCGCCGCGGCGCTGGTGTCACTGTGCGCGCTGGCGGTGCTGCTCTCGGGCCTGTTGCAGGTGCTGATGGGCGCGGCCGGGCTGGGCACGCTGGCCCGCCTGGTGCCGCAGCCCGTGGTGGCCGGCTTCATGAACGGCGTGGCCGTGCTCGTGGCACTGGCCCAGGTGCCGCTGCTGGCCGGCCTGGCCTACGAGGTGTGGCGCGCCGAAGGCTGGGCCGCGCTGGCCCAGGGCCAGCCGCTGGCGCTGGCCACGGGCCTGGTGGCCGCCGCGGTGGTGTGGCTGCTGCAGCCGCGCTTTCCGCGCTGGCCGCTGGCCCTGCTGGGCCTGGCCGTGGCCTGGGGCGTCTACACCTTGGCCGGCCCGCTCTTCGGCGCGGGCGACACGCTGCCGCGCGTCGGCACGCTGCCGGTGGTGCTGCCGCTGCCGCTGGCCCTGCTGCCGCTGACCGGCGCCGCACAGGCGCTGCTGATGGCCCACATCGGCGAGGTGCTGCTCACGGCCCTGCTGCTGGCGCTGCTGGGCGCGCTGGAATCGGCGCTGGCCGCGCGCGCGCTCGACCTATTGGCGGGCGAGCGCCACGACCCCAACCGCGAGCTGTGCGCGCTGGGCGCGGCCAACATCGCCAGCGGCCTCTTCGGCGGCCTCCCGGTGGTCTACCACCGCCTGCGGGCGCTGGCCACGCACCGCGCCGGCGGGCGCAGCTGGCGCGCCGCGCTGCTGGGCGCGCTGCTGCTGGTGGCGATTTACCAGTTCGGCCATGCGCTGGTGGAGCCGCTGCCGCTGGCAGCGCTGGCCGGCATCATGCTGACCTCGGCTTGGGCGCTGGTGGACACCTGGACGCGCGAGCTCGTGCAGCAGCGCCGGCGCGGCGACCGCTCGCGCGATCTGCAGCTGGGCCTGGCCACCGTGGCCGTGGTGGCGGTGGTGACGGTGTGGGCCGGCTTCGTGCCCGCGGTGGCGCTGGGCGTGCTGATCTCGATGGCGCTGCTGGTGCGCGGCATGAGCCGCACGCTGCTGCGCAGCCGGTACAGCGCGGAACAGCGCCCGTCGCGCCGCGTCTACCCCGCCGTGCGCGAGGCCCACCTGGCAACGCGGCGCGCGCAGATCGAGGTGCTGGAACTCGAAGGCGCGCTCTTCTTCGGCAGCGCCGAGCGTCTGGGCCGCGAGATGCTGCAGCACCGCCCCGGGCTGCGCTGGCAGGTGCTGGACCTGCACCGCGTCACCAGCATCGACGCCTCGGGCGCCGTCATGCTGGCGCAGCTGGCGCGCCAGCTGCAGCAGGCCGGCGTGCAGCTGTGGCTGGCCGGTGCGCAGGGCGAGCGCGACCACCTCGCCAAGCTGCAGCGCTACGGCGCCTTCACCGGTGCGCGCGCCGGCCAGGCGCTGCATGCCGATGCCGACCAGGCCGTGGAGGCCGCCGAGCAGGCCCTGCTGCGCGAGGCCGGGCTGGGCCTGGACGCGCTGACCGTGGCCATGCCCGAGTGCGAGCTCTTCGCCGGCCTCGGCACCGCGCAACTGCAGCGCGTGCTGCAGGCCGTGCAGACACGTGCGCTGCAGGCTGGCGAGGTGCTGGCGCTGCCTGACACCGCCGAGCGCCTGGCGCTGCTGGCCGCCGGCAGCGTGACGGTGCTGGGCCCACCCACGGCGCAAGGGCGCCGGCGCCGCCTGGTCAGCCTGAGCCCGGGCATGACGCTGGTGGAAGCGACCCAGCGGCCTGGCAGCGGCACCGAGGTGCGCGCCGACGTGCCCAGCCTGCTCTACGAGCTGGACGCCGAAGCCCAGGCCCGCCTGCAGCGAGAAGACCCGGCGCTGGTGCTGCACCTGCTGCGCCAGTTGTCGGCCCATCTCGCGCAGCGGCTGCGCCTGACCTCGCAGGCCTGGGCCGACGAGACCTGAACCCCAGGCCTCAGCCCGGGTTCACGCCGAACAACCAGGCCAGACCCGAGAAGCTGAGGAAGGCCAGCACCGTGCTGCTCATGATGATGCGCGCCACGCGGCCGCTGTCGGCGCCGTGGCGCTCGGTCAGCAGGCTCACGTTGCTGGCGCTCGGCAGGGCTGCGGCCAGCGTCAGCACGACGAGCTGGAACTTCGACAGCGGCGCGCCCAGCGCCATCGCTGCGCCGCCCAGCAGAAAGACCAGCAGCGGGTGCACGAAGAGCTTGATCAGCGCCACGGGCAGGTAGTCCTGCACGGGCGTGCGGGTTTGCGCATGGCGGCTGGAGCGCCACAGCACCACGCCGATCGTGAACAGCGCCACCGGCGAGGCCGAGGCGGCCAGCATCTCCACCACCTTGGCCAGCGGGCCGGGCAGCGCCAGGCCGGTGACCGAGAACACCGCGCCCAGCGCGATGGACCACGGCAGCGGGTTGCCCAAGGCAGCGCGCAAGGCACGCAGCGCGGCCTGGCGGGCGCTGGCGCCGGCGGCATCGCCCCCCCCACCGGCCGCGGCCGCCCCTGCCCCCTGCGCCAGCGCCAGGCACAGCGTGCTGGTGATGAAGAAATCGGCCAGGATGGAGCTGATCACCGGCCCGGCCGCCGCGCTGCCCAGCAGCGCCACCAGCAGCGGCACGCCCATGAAGCCGGTGTTCGGGAAAGCGCCCACCAGCGCGCCGAAAGCGGCGTCCTTCATGCCCACGCGTTCGTTCAGCGTCACGGCGATGGTGAAGAACACGATCAGCAGCGCCGCCGTCACGTAGACGGCCAGCACCACCGGGTTGAGCAGGTCGAAGATGGGCGTGCCGGCGCCGAAGCGGAACAGCATGCACGGCAGCGCGAAGTACAGCACGTAGCCGTTGAGCCCGGGGATGGCGCTGTCGGGCAGCACGCCGCGCCGCGCGGCGAGGTAGCCGCAGAGCACCAGCGCGAAAAAGGGCAGTGTGACGGCGAAGATGGAAGACACGGGCGCGGAGTATCTCAACCCCCGGGTGGCTTCATCGGCTGCGGGCGGGGCTTCGTCGCACGGCCCGGCAGGCGCGGCGCGGGCTGCGTAAGCTCGGGGGGTCGCGGCCTTCGCCCGCAGGCACAGGAACTGAGCCCCCATGTCTTCATTCTTCTCGGCCTTAGGGCGTGGCCTGCGCGGCGCCTGGTGGGCGCTGGATTTCACCCGCCGGGCGCTGCTGAACCTGCTCTTGCTGGCCGTGCTGGGCACGCTCTTGTGGCTGTGGCTGCGCGACGGCCCTGAACCGCTGCAGCCCAAGACGGCGCTGGTGCTGGATCTGCAAGGCCGCATCAGCGAACAGCGCGCAGACGCCGGCCGCAGCAGCGCGCTGCGCCGCCTGGAAGGTGACAGCGACGACCAGACCCGCCTGCGCGACGTGCTCGCCGCGCTGAAGGCCGCCGAGAAAGACCCCGCCATCGCCCACGTGCTGCTGCTCACCGACGGCCTGCAGGGCGCCGGCCTCGCCACCCTGCGCGAGGTGGCCGCCGCAATGCAGGCCGTGAAGGCCGCTGGCAAGCCGGTCTACGCCTGGGGCTCGAACTACGACCAGCCGAGCTACTACCTGGCCGCCCACGCCACCGAACTCTGGCTGCACCCGATGGGCGGGCTGGAGATCGTGGGCTACGGCCGCGTGCGCAGCTACTACAAGGACTTGTTCGAGAAGGTGGGCGTCACGGCCCACGTCATCCGCGCCGGCCAGTTCAAGAACGCCGCAGAGACCTTCTCGGCCAACGGCCCATCCGAACAGACGAAAGAGTCCGACGCCGCGCTCTACAGCGCGCTGTGGTCCACCTGGACCGGCGGCGTGGAGACCGCACGCAAGCTGCCCGCCGGCAGCGTGATGCAGGCGGTCGATTCGCTGCCCGACAGCCTGGTGGCCGCCGGCGGCGACCTCGCCCGCTGGGCCGTGCAGCGCAAGCTGGTGACGGCGCTGAAAACGCGCGACGAGATGCGCGCCCGCCTCATCGAACTGGGCGAGAAGGCCGAAGCCGCGCCCGACAGCAAGGCCCCGCCCACCTTCCGCCAGGTGAACTGGCGCGCCTACCTCGCACGCCAGAAACCGGCGAGCACCGGTGACGCCCTGGGCATCGTGGTCGCCGAGGGCGGCATCAGCGACGGCCGCGCCGGGCCGGGGCGCATCGGCGGGCTGAGCACGGCCGAACTCATCCGCCAGGCGCGTGAAGACAAGCAGATCAAGGCCGTGGTGCTGCGCGTCAACAGCCCCGGCGGCAGCGCCTTCGGCAGCGAGCTGGTGCGCCGCGAGCTGGAGCTCACGCGCGCGGCCGGCAAGCCCGTGGTGGTGAGCATGGGCGATGTGGCGGCCTCGGGCGGCTACTGGATCAGCATGGCCGCCGACGAGGTGGTGGCCGACCCGGCCACCATCACCGGCAGCATCGGCGTGGTGGCCATGCTGCCCACGGCCGAGGGCGCCTTCGACAAGCTGGGCATCCGCGCCGCCGGCGCCAGCACCACCTGGCTGGGCACGGCCTACGACCTGCGGACCGGGCTCGACCCGCGGCTGCGCACGCTGATCCAGACCAGCGTGGACCACATCTACAAGGACTTCATCACCCGCGTGGCCACGGCGCGCAAGACCACGCCGGAGAAGATCGACGCCGTGGCCCAGGGCCGCGTGTGGGCCGGCAGCCAGGCCATCGGCCACGGGCTGGTGGACCGCCTGGGCGGCCTGGCCGATGCCGTGCGGGTGGCGGCTGCACGCGCCAAGCTCAACGAAGGCCATCGCGTGGTCTACGTCGAAGCGCCCCCGGGGCGGCTGGACCGCTGGCTGCAGCGTTTCGGTCTCAGCGCGAGCCTGGGCCCATGGCTGGACAGTGCCCGCAGCACGCTGCAGGCCTGGCAAGGCACGGCCGAATCGGCCGCGGCCGCGGCTGCACTGTCACCGCTGCCCGCCGCTGCGGCGCTGCCGGTGCTGCAAGAGCTGGAGACGCTGGGCTTCCAGCCGGGCGCTGCAGCCGCAGGGCGCCGGCCCTACAACGCCGTGCTGCACTGCTTGTGCGAAGTGCCCTGAACCCTGATCGAGGTCGGCCGCGTGGCCGGCCGCAATGACGCGTCAGGGCCGCCGGGCCTGCACGAGGATGTCCACGCGCCGGTTCGGCAGCAGGCATTCCTGCAGGTCGGCCGGCTTGGTGAAGCGCTGCTCGCAGCCTTCGATCTGCTGCGCGTCGCCGCGCGCCGCGGTGCTGATGAGCGCCGGGTCCAGGCCCAGGCGCGCCAGCTCGGCCTTCACGGTGGCCACGCGGCGCTCTGAGAGACGCTGGTTGTAGTCGCTCTGGCCGGTGCTGTTGAGGCGGTCGGCATGGCCGGTGAGGACGATGGACTGCACCACCAGCTTCTCGCGCAGGATGCGCTGCGCCAGCTGCTCCAGCCGCACGCGCGAGTAGGGCCGGGTCTGACCGATCTCGTGCTTGTCGAAGTTGAACACCACTTCGGCAGACAGTTGCAGCAGGCGCTCGGTGACTGGCGGCACCGGTACGGGCACCGGCACCGGCACGGGGGGCGGCGCCGGCAGCGGCGGCGGTGCGGGCGGGGGCGGCGGGCCGGTGGCGTGCAGCTGGCCGCCAAGGCCTGTGCCTCGCCCAGCAGGTCTTCGGCGATCTGCACGTAAGGCTTGGCGTGGCGCCACTGCTGCTGCTTGTGTTCGTTGCCGGCGTGCACCAGCTCCACCTCGGCGCAGGCGGCCTTCTGCTGCGCGCAGGCCCAGCCGCCGTGGCCGCGCAAGGCGGCGGCGCGCTCCCAGAGGTCGGGGCGCAGGCGGTCGGCGCCATTGACGAGCGGGGTGTCGGTGGGCAGCGGGCTGCGGCCCTGCTCCATGCCGACGACGAGCTTCTCGGCCTCGGCCAGCGCCTCTTGCGGGAAGGCGCTGCGGTCGTTGCGCGTGTACTCGTGGAAGCTCACGTCCAGCCAGCACTGCGCCTTGCTGAGGAAGTAGTCGCGCACCGGCCGCCCGCGGTCGTTCAGGCCCTTGATGCGCGCCTGCATCGCCTCGTACGTACGCTGGTCGGCGCTGATGGCTTCGTCGCTGATGCGTTCGGCGGGCGGCTTGAGCTGGGCAGCTTGCGCGAAGGCCGGGGCAACGGACATGCTGGCCATCATGGCGGCCAGCGCGGCCGTGAATGCGGCCATGAACGCGGTGGCCCGGGGGAAGTGTCTGTTCATCGCGGCAGGCTCCGGTTGACCTCGCGGTCGCGGCCCTTGAAGAGGTTCTCGTCGAACTTGAAGCGCAGGCGCAGTTAGACGCCGCGGCGGGTGTACTCGTAGCCGGTGAGGTCGGCATCGCCGGCAAAGCCGGTGGCGTTGAAACCGGCGGAAAGCCACAGGTTCTGGCGCAGCAGGTAGCCGGCTTCCACGCCGTAGGCCGTCTGGCGCGCGCCGCTGCCGCCGAACTGCGCGGCAGCCAGCACGCCCACATCCCAGTTCTCGGTGAGGTCGTAGACCAGCCGGCCGGCGATCAAACGCGCCTTGAAGCTGCTGGGCACGCCGCCTTCGAACACGTCGCGCTGCCACTTGGCGGCCACGCGGCCGGTCAGCCACCAGGGGCGGCTGGGGTGGTAGTCGCCATGGGCCGAGGCGATCCAGGCGCGCGTGCGCAGCTCGCCCACCAGCGCGTTGCTGGCGTCACGCTCGGTTTTGTATTCGAGCTTGGCCAGCGCGTTGACGCGGTTGGTGTCGGTGTCGCGGTAGGCCACGCCGAGCTGGGCGCGGTCTTGCAGCACGTCGCCGCGCGCGGCGTAGTCGGTCTGCAGCAGGTGGTTGCGCATCAGCAGCGTCCAGTCGCGGCTGAGCTTGCGCGCCAGCAGGCCTTGCCAGAGCAGCGTCTGGAAGCGTTCGTTGTCGGCGGTGCCGGCCACGTCGCCCGAACGCCGCAGCTCCACGCGCGTGCTGCCGCGCCACAAGGGGTGGGCTGTCCAGTCCAGGCCCACGCTGGCCGCGTTGACCGGGGCCGTGCTGCCGCTGACCACGCGCAGGTGCTCGTAGGCGCTGCTCACGCGCCAGCCCTCGGCGATGTCGTGCACGTTGCGCACGCCGCTGGCCTGCACGAGGTCACGGCCGGAGATGGCATCGCGCAGGCGGTACTCGCTGAAGGCCTGCGTGTCGCGCAGGTAGCTGCTGTCGATGCCGAGCGCCACGGTTTCGGCGCTGCGGCCGGTGTCGGACACACCGCCCAGCTGCACCCAGCCGCTCTGGCGTTCGTAGCGGCCGTAAAGGCGCGTGCGCTCGGCCAGCAGGTAGTCGCCGCCCAGCGCCACGCGGCGGCGGGCATCGCCCGAGATGTCGTTCTCGGCCTCGGCGCCCAGCGAGAAGCGCTCGGTGGCACGCCAGCCCACGCCCAGGCGCAGGCTGTCGCTGGAAAGCGCCGTGCCTGCGGGCAGGCTGCTGGCCGCAGGCGGCAGGCCGCCGCTCTGGCTGATGACGGGCAGGCCGGTGGCAGGGTCCACCGCCTGGTTGCCGAAGCCGAGAGCACCGCCGCCCGAACCGCTGCCGATGCCGCTGCTCAGGCCCAGCGTGTTGTCGAAAGGCCAGCTCAGCGTGCCGCCGGGCAGCGTGCCCACGGTCTCGCGTGCGCGGCGCAGGCTGGCATCCAGCGTGAGGCTTTCGCTCACGTCCCAGCGCGCACCCAGACCGGCGCCGCTGCGCGTGCCGCCACCGGTGTTGCGGTCTTCGCTGCGCAGGCCTTCGGCGTAGAGCTTGAACCCGTCGGCCACGCGCACGGCGCCTTTGGCGTAGAGCTCGCCACGGCCGCCGTTCAAGGGCGCGGCGGGGTTGTTGAAGAGCGGCGACGAGCGGCCCCAGAACACGCGGGCTTCGGTGTTGTCGCCCTCGTGCGCGAGTTCCACGCGCGCGGCCTTGCCGTCCACCTCGCCGCTGCGTCCGGCCAGCGCGGCCGCGCTGGTCTGGTTCGTCGGGTTGGTGTTGACGGTGCTGGTGCTCTGCGCCGCTTCCACCACCAGCGCGGTGCGCGGCGCCAGGCGCAGCGTGGCGTTGGCGCTCACCAGTTCATACGGTGCCAGCGCGTTGCGGTCGGTGACCACCGAGCCGCCCACTTCCAAGGCTGAGCTCAGGCGCCACTGGCCGTCGGCGCCCAGCACCCAGAAGGCCTCGCCGCCCTGGTCGACCTCGTAGGTGATGCGCAGGCTCACCGGGTTGAGCTGCTCGTCCACCGCCGGCAAGAAGCTGGTCAGCAGGATGCGGCCCGAGAAGGGCTCGAAGCTGTAGTCCACCAGCCGCACCAGTGCGCGCACGCTGACGATGCGCGAAGGCTGCTGGCGGTCGCGAACCACGACCTCCACCTTCTCGCTGCCTTCCAGCACGCCGTTGTTGCGCAGGCCGTAGGGGCCCGAACCCTGGCTGGCGATCTCTTCCACCACCTGGCGCAGCGTGTCGCGCGTGGCGAAGACGTTGGCCGTCACCGCGCCCGCTTCGTGGTGCAGGCGCAAGCCGGTGGCCGTGCGGTTGTAGTTGCCCAGGCTGCGCTGCTTCAGCGAGGCCACGGCGCCCTGGCCGATGGCCTGCGTGAAGCCATCACCGGTGACGAAATCGCCGTAGAGCGCGTAGCTCTTGTCCTTGTCGATGCGCACGTAGAGGCGGTCGCCGCTGCGCGCGTCGAAGCTGCGCAGCGAGGCGTCGCCGTACACCGGGTAGAGCTCGTCGGGCCGCACGTCGCGCAGCAGGCGCGCGCGCGTGGCCTTGTCGCTGTCGTAGGCGGCGGTGAGCAGCAGATCGCCGCGGATCGTGCCCTTCAGAAAGAAGGCGGCGCGGGCCGCCAGGTTCGCCTTGCCGCCCTTGAACTGGCGGCTCCACGATTCGATCTCCTGCTCGAAGCCGTCTTGCCGGCGCGGCTGCGAGAGCTGCACCTTGTTGCGGAAGCTCAGGATGCCTTCCACCAGGCCGGCCGCCACCATCGGCCGCTGGTCGGGCACGAAGCTGATGACACCGGCCGCCTCTTCGCCGCCGGCGCTGATGCGCACCCGCACGTCCTGCGCCTCGGCCGGGGCCAGCAATGTGAACTCGGCAAGGCCGCCTTCCACCTTCAGCTGCACGCCCGGCGTGGCGCGGTCGGCGTCCAGCCGCCGCGGGCCGAACTCGTCGGTGCGCGCGCCGGGCAGCAGCACGCGGCCGCCGGAGTGTTCGATGGTGGCGAACACGGCCTGCCTCAGCGGCTGGCCGTCGCGGCCGAAGAGGCGCAGCGTCAGGCGCACCGGCGCCTGGCCGTCGGCGGGCACGGCGTTCTGGTCCACCTCCACCACGATGCGGCCCACGGCGCCGTTCGGCGCGTAGTCCACCCCGCCCTGCTCGCCGCGGAAACGCAGCGGCGCCTGCGCGTCCTGCCCGGGTTGGCGCGGGTAGAGCGTGGCATCGCCCGCGGTGCTGGGCGTGTAGCGCACGTCGGCCGGCGTGCCGGCGGGCGGCTGGGTCTGGGCCTGCACCGCGGCGTGGGCTGCGGCAGCCACGGCGCCCAGGGCCAGCCAACGTGTCAGTTGATGGCCCATGAAGAGCTCAGCGCGCGCCATCGCTGCCTCCTTCGCGGCGCGCGCCAGGCGCGGTGCCGCTGTCGCGGCCGGCCGGAGCGGGTTGGTTCATCGGCAGCTTGGAGGTGGGCACGTTGGTTTCATCGGCCGCGGGCTGGGGCGGCTTGGGTTTCGTGTCGCGCGCTTTCGGCGCCTGCTGGTTGGCGCCGTCGGTGCCTTGCTGCGGCGAGCTCAAGGGCGTGAGGCCGTGCGCCTTGCTGTCGAAGCGCAGCGCCGGGCCGCCCTTCTTCTCGGGCTCGGGCGCCCGCACCTCGCCCTGCGCGCGGCGGGCCTTCACCTGTTCCAGCACGGTGTTGCTGCAGCTGCCTTCGATGAAATCGGCGCGGTGCAGCTCGCCGTTCTTCAGGTCCAGCCACAGGCTGCCGGCATCGCCCAGGTTGCGGTTGCTGGAGGTCGTCAGGCGCGAGCCGCGCGGCAGCGTCAGCGGGTCGGCCTTCAGCACCGCGCTGCGCGGCGGCACGCCGCAGACGCTGTACTTGCCTTCGCTGTCGCTGATGAGCGTGGTGCCGTCCTGCATCACCAGGCGCACACCCGGGATGCCCAGCTCTTCGGCGTCTTGCACGTGGTTGCCGTTGCAGTCGACGAAGACCTTGCCCAGCACGCAGGCGTCGGTGGTGAACACGCCGCCGCCCACACGCACGCGGAAGGCGGCGTCGTTGGTGGCCACGCTGCCCGGCAGCGGGTTGAAGCCGGCGTCCACGCAACCCGCGGGCTGGCCGCAGGCATGGCCGCGCGCGCGGTTGATGCCGTCACCCTGCTGCGCCCCCACGTCCACACGCAGGCGGTAGCGCAGCACGAGCTGGCGGCTGGCCGGCATGGGGCCGAGGTTGAAGGCCAACACCGGGCCCACACCCCCTTGCGGGTCGGCAATCGGCGTGTCACCCACCATCGCGGTGCCGCGGATGTAGGTGAAGCCGGCGGGCAGGCGGTCGACCACCGTCGTCTGCCGCGGCAGCGCGCCGCTGGGCACGCTGACGGTGATGGTGTAGCGCACGCTGTCGCCCACCTCGGCCTGCGCCTTGTCGCCCGTCTTGCTCAGCGCCACGGCGCCCGGCAAGGCGGGGTCGAGCGGGATGTGGTTGTGGATGATGTTGGCGCCGCCCGAGCCCGAGGTGAGGCTGAGGAAGTAGGTGGTGGCCGTGCCGATGGCGCCCGTGGGCGCGGTGGCTTGCGGCTGCACCGGGAACACCGAGCCCGGCCCACCGCCCGGCACCAGCGGCCCGGCCGCGGGCGGGATGGCCGCCGACTGGAAGGTGTAGCCCGCCGGCGGCGTGACCGTCAGCCCGAAGGTGCAGCTCGCAGGAGCGCCCGGCCCGAAGAGGAACTGGTAGAAGCCGTCGCTGCCCACCGTCATCGACGCCGCATCGGCGCTGAGCGTGTAGCCGCCCAGCGTGGCGCCGACCAAGGCGGTGGCCGGGTTCCAGCCCACGCAGGCGCCCACCGGCGCCAGGCGCACCACCGAGCCCGGCACCGGCGTGCGCAGGCCCGAGTCGTAGACCACGCCGCTGGGGTCCACCGGCAGGCTTTGCTGCGGCAGGTCCTGGCCCGGGGCCAGCACCACCGTCAGCGCCGGCGTGTTGCCGGTGCCCACGCAGGAACTGGCGGTGCCGGCCGGCGGCGAGGCGTTGCAGGTGGCCCCGCTGCTGCCCGGCGCGGTGTTGCCGTTGACCGGGTAGCCGTAGACCACGCCCGAGCCCGGCTCGCGGAAGCGCACCGCCAGCGGCACGCCCGGCAGCAGGTTGGGCACGCTGTAGGCGCCGCTGGCATCGGTGGTGGCGCGGCCGACGATGGCGCCGGTGGTGGGGTCGACCACTTCCACCAGCCAGCCGGCAAGCCTGCGGTCGCCGCCGTCGAGCACGCGCGAGCCGCTGCCGATGTCGTACCAGACCGTGCCCGACACCGAGGCCGCACGCTGCACCGGCGTCGGCGTGCGGCAGGCGTTGTGCTCGATGGCCGGCGTGCACACCGGCAGCGCGGCGGGGTTGTTGTTGAAGGCGTCGCGTTCGGCCGCGCTGGGGCCGCGGGCCGGCAGTTCACCGCCGCCTTCGACCATCACCACGTTGTTCACGGGCGAGGCGGTCGCTGCGGCGGCGCCCACGGCCACGCTGGCGGTGATGGCATCGGCCGCCACCGCGCCCGCGGCGATGACGGTGCTGCTGCTGCAGCTGAAGCTGCTGGCGCCCACGGCGCCGCTGCACACCCAGCCATTGCCGGTGGGCGTGGCGGTCAGCGTCAGGCCGGCAGGCAGGCGGTCGCTCACTGTGTAGGCGCCGCTGCTGGCGATCTCACCCACGTTGCGCACAGTCAGGCGGTAGCCGCCGCTGTAGCCCACGGTGAAGGGCGCGCCCACCGCGCTCTTGCTCACGCGCAGGTCCGGCGAGTTGCCGATCTCGCCGAAGTTGTTGTTCAGCGCCTGCGCGCCCGGGCCCAGCACCACGGCGGCGATGGCCGAAGGCGCGGTGCCCGGCCCCGTGGCCGTGCCGCCCAGCGTGCCGGCGCTGGTGATGCCGTTGACGGTGCCGGCGGGCTGCGTGGGTTGCGTGACGGTGTAGGTGCCCGGGCGCAGACCGTCGAAGCTGTAGCGGCCGTCGGCGCCCGTCACGGTGGTGAGGCTCACCGCATTGCCCAGGTCGTCGGTGCCGGTGAGCACCAGGGTCACGCCGGGCAGGCCGCCTTCACCAGCACCGACGATGCCGTCGTTGTTGTTGTCGGCGTAGACGATGCCGCTCAGGCCCGCGGCCGGCACCTCGCCGAAGTTGTTGGCCACCGAGGCCGCCCCCACGCCCAGGCTCACTGCCGTGATGGCGCTGGGCGCGGTGGTCACGGCCGTAGCCGTACCGCCGGTGCTGCCAACCACCGTGCTGCCGTTGACCGTGGCCGGCGGCTGCGTGGGCTGGCGCAACGCGTAGTTGCCCGGCGCCAGGCTGCCGAAGCTGTAGCTGCCATCGGCCGCGGTGGTGGTGCTGCGGCTGATGATGCGGCCCGCGGTGTCGGTGCCGGTGAGTTCGATGGTCACGCCAGAGATGCCGCTTTCAGTGCCGCCTCCGGTGCCGTTGATGAGGCCGTTGTTGTTCACATCGAGCCAGACGCGGCCTTCGATGGAACTGTTGTTCGGGATCTCGGCGAAGTTGTTGCCGCTGGACGTGGCGCCCGAGGTCGCCAGCACGATGCCCGCCACCGCGCTGGGCAGCGTGGCCACGGGCGTGGTGCTGCCACCGGCGCTGCCGGCCGTGGTGATGCCGTTGCTGGTGCCGGCCGGTTGCGTGGGCTCGGTCACGGTGTAGGTGCCGGGGCGCAGGTCGGCCACGTTGTAGCGGCCGTCGGTGCCGGTGACGAGGTTGCGCGTGACGGCCGCGCCGGTGTCGTCGGTGCCGGTGATGACGATCGGGATGCCGCTCAGACCGGCGTCGCCGGCGGTGTCTTGCAAGCCGTTGTTGTCGAGGTCGAGGAAGACCGTGCCGCTGATCGAGACCGGCAGCAGTTCGCCGAAACGGTTGTCGGTGCTGCTGCCGCCTGCGGCCAGCGCGATGCCGCTCAAGGTGCTGGGCGTGCTGCCCACCGCCGTGGCGCTGCCGCCGGTGCTGCCGGCGCTGCTGCGGCCGTCGATGGTGGTGACGGGGCCGGCTGCGGTGTTCACCACCGGCTGCGCCGCCTGCTCGGTGACGGTGTAGCCGCCGGGGCCGGCGGCCAGCAGGTCGGTGAAGCTGTAGTTGCCGGCGGCGTCGGTGGTGGCGGTGCGCGTGACGTTGTTGCCGGCCGCGTCGCTGCCACTCAGCGTGACGGTCACACCGGCGATGCCGCTCTCGCCGCCCTGGCGGAGGCCGTCGTTGTTGGCATCCAGGTAGACCGAGCCCGACAGCGTGGCCGCGCGTTCGCCGAAGTGGTTGCCGGCCGAGCCCGTGGTGGGCAGGTTGCTGATCGTGATGGCGTTGCCCACGCCGCTGCTGCCGCTGCCGCCCGGGTTGGTGCTGCCTTCGCCATAACCGGTGGGCTGCACTTCGCACAGCGTGTAGGTCAGGCCGGCGGACACGCCGCTGAAGCTGTAGTTGCCGCTGGCATCGGTGGTGGTGGTGGCCACCACGGTACCGCTGCAGTTGCTGCCCAGCACGAGGCGGATGGTCACGCCCGGGATGGCGCCGTCGCCCGTGCCGAGGGTGCCGCTGCCGTCGCGGTCGATGTAGACGCTGCCGGTGATGGGCGCGATCGGCAGTTCGCCGAAGAGATAGCCCGTGGCCTGCACGCCGGCACCCAGAACGACAGCAGCGATGCGGTCGTTGGTGGCGGTGCTGCCGCCAGCGCTGCCCGCGGTGTCGCGACCGTCGTTGAAGACACCGGCCGCCGGCGGGATGGCGCCTTCGGTGACGGTGTAGCCATTGGCATCGCTCTGCAGCAGGCCGTCGAAGCTGTAGTTGCCGCTGGCGTCCGTCACCGTGCTCAGGCTCACCGCCGCGCCGTTGATGTCGGTGCCGGTCAGCGTGACGGGCACACCGGCGATGCCGGTTTCGCCGGCATCGCGCGTGCCGTTGTCGGTGTTGGCGGGCGTGGCGGGCGAGTAGTCGGCGTACACCGCGCCGGTCAGGCTGGCCACCGTTTCGCCGAAGTTGTTGTTGGGCGATCCGGCCGCGGCCAGGTTGGTGACGGTGGCCACGTTGCCGGCGCTGCCGTTGGCCGTGCCGGTGCCGTAGCCGCCGGGCTGCGTCTGGCAGACCAGGTAGTTCTGGAAGGCCCGCACGTTGTCGAAGCGGTAGCTGCCGTCGGCGGCCGTGGTCGTGGTCTGCACGGTGGTGCCGGTGCTGCAGTCGGCGCCCTGCACCAGGCGCAAGGTCACGCCGGGCAGGCGGCCGGTTTCTGCGCCGCCGAGCGTGCCGTCGCGGTCGCGGTCGATCCACACCAGGCCGCTGACGCTGCTGAGCTGCACCTCGCCGAAGTTGAAGGCCGCGCCGTCGGCGCCGCTGGAGAGGTCGATGCTCGCGATGCGGTCGGTGCTGGCGGCGGGCGTGTTGGGCTGCGCCGTGCAACCGCTGGCGCAGGCGCTGCCGCCGACCAGGCCCGGGTTCACCGGGCCGTTGGCCAGGCCGGCCGGGCTGGCGGGCAGCGGCTGCTCCAGCGTGTAGGGCACCAGCGGGTCCAGGCCCGTGAAGCTGTAGCTGCCGCCGGGCGCTGTGGTGGCGGTGGCCAGCACGCTGCCGTCGGTGGCGTTCAGCAGGCGCACCGCGGCGCCGGCGATGGCGGGGTCAGTGGCGGCATCGCGCACGTTGTTGGCGTTGGCGTCGAGGTAGACGAAGCCCGCCAGGCTCACGCGCCGCAACTCGGGGAAGTTGTAGTTCGTGCCGCTGACGCTGGCGCCCAGCACCACGCCGCCGTGGCTGCTGTTGCCATTGCCGCCGCCGGCCGCGTAAGTGCCGCCGGCGCTGCCGGCAGGTGCGGCCACCGGGCCGTTGTCGTAGCCCGTGGGCTGCGTCTGCGTGAGCGTGTAGCCCGTGCCGTCGGAGGGCGCCAGGTTGTTGAAGAGGTAGTTGCCGCTGGCGTCGGTGGTGGTGCTGCGGCTCACCGCGTTGCCGTAGGCGTCGGTGCCGGTGAGCGTGACGGTCACGTTCGCCACGCGCGGCTCCTGCGCGGCGGCCTGGGGCGTGCCGCCGTTGGCGCCGCTGCGCACGCGGTCTTCGAACACCGTGCCGGCCAGCGACGAGCGCTGCACCGTCACCGTGCTGGTGCCGGTGTTGTTGCCACCAGGGGTGTCGATGCCGCCGAGCTTGGTGGGGTCGGTGTCCACCGTGGCGCTGTTGGTCACGCTGCCGCTGTCGGGGTAGCTGGTGATGCGCACCGGCACGGTGATGGTGGCCGTGCCGCCGCTGTCCAGCTGGCCGAGCGCGCAGCTCACCGTCACGCCGCTGCGCGTGCAGTTGCCGTTGGCCGGCTGCAGGCTGCGGGTCCAGGTGATGGGGCCTGTCACCTAGGCCTGCGCCGGCAGGGTGTCGGTCAGGTCGGTCTGCAGGGCGTTGCCCGGGCCGTTGTTGATGACGGTGATCACCCAGTTGAAGGGCTGCATCAGCGTGGGGCTGGCCACGGTGGCGGTCTTGCTCACGCGCAGGTCCACGCGCTGGCGCGTGGTGGTCTGCTCGTTCTCGGTGTTGTTGGCGGCCTGGGTGTCGGGCTCGTTGGAAGCCACCGTGGCCACGTTGTTGAAGATGTCGCCCGTGGGCGCCGGCTGGTCCAGCACCTCGAAGCGCAGGAATATGTTCTTGGTGGCGCCCACCGCCAGTTCACCGACGCCGGCACCGGTGCTGGCCGTGCCTGCGGGCACGCTGCAGGTGAAGGCAGGAATGGCGGTGCCGGCAGCCGAAGTCACGTTGGCGACGCTGCACAGCGGCACCGGGTTGCAGGTACTGCCGCCGAAGGTGGTGACATCGCAGACAAAACGCACGCGCTTGCCCGCCGGGGGCGTCATCGTCTCGGTCACCTGCGCGCCGGTGGCGTAGGAGGGGCCGCTGTTGTTGGCGCTGACCTGGTAGGCCAGGAAAGAGCTGCCCGCCGTGTAGGCCACGGGGTCGAAGTTGACGGCGCCGACACGGTCGGTCTTGTTGACCAGCAAGTCCACCGCCGCGGCGGTGACGGCCAGCGTGGCGCTGCGCTCGTTGTTGCCGTTGTCGCCACCGGCGGGGTTCTCGACGCTGGTGGTGTTCACGCGCGCCAGGTTGCCGAAGCTGCGCGCCGGGTTGCCGGCCTGGAAGTTGGGGCGCACCAGCAGGGTGATGGTCTGCGTCTCGCCATTGGCCAGGGTGCCGATGGTGCAGCTGAAGTTCGAGCTGCCCGGCGTGAGCACGGCGCCGGCCGCGATGGAGCAGCTCGAACCCGCTTTGGACGAGGTGATCTGCGTCACCGTGACGCCGCTGTCGCCACCCGGGAAGGTGAACTGGTCGTTGACCGTCACGCCCAGCGCCGGGCTCGGCCCGTTGTTGCGGAACGAGAGCACGTAGGTGGCCACCTCGCCCGCACGCACGGTGCCGGGCGTGACCGACTTGCCGGTCATCTCGACATCGGCGATGCGCTCGATGACGACGGTGTCGCTGGCGCTGTTGTTGTTCGGGTTGGGGTCGCCTTCGTTGACGTTGCGCACCGTGGCGGTGTTGGTGAAGCTGCCCTCGCTCAAGGGGCGGTTGACGACGATCACCACCGTCACGCTCTGGCCCTGCAGCAGCTGCCCGCCGCTCTGGCTGCACACCACCTCGTTGCGCAGGCTGCTGCAGCTGAAGGCGGCCGTGCTGCCGGCCGAGGGCGTGGCCGTCAGCGTGGCGACACTGGAGTTGCTGACGAAGGCGGGCAGCGAATCGCTGATCACCACGCCCGTGGCCGCCTGCGGCGTGGCCGACACGTTGCTGACCACCAGCGTGTAGGTCACCGAGCCCTCGCTGGTGCTCACCGTCTTGTCGCCACCGGTGGGCGTGCTGGTCACCTTGCTGATGGCCAGATCGGGCTGCACCGTGGTGCTGGTGCTGGTGGCCGTGGCGCAATCGTTGGTCGGGTTGGCGTCGCCTTCGGCCGGCGGCGAAGCCAGCCCGGCGCCGGCGCCCGCCGGCACCGAGCCGCCGGTGCAGGCCGTGTTGCCGACGCTGCCCGAGGCGTCGGCGCGGGTCACGATCGTCAGCGTCGGCAGCGAGGCGTTCACCGCCAAGCCGCCGGTGTTCGGGTGGCTGCAGACGATGGTGGGCGCGGCGCTGGCGTCGCAGCTCCAGCCCGTGCCGCTGGCGCTGACGAAGCTTTCGCCAGTCAGCCGCTCCACCACGCGCAACGGCCCCGTGGCCGTGCGCGGCCCGTTGTTGCTGACGGTGATGCTGGAGCTCATGTTCGCGCCCTGCGCCACCGGGTTCGGCGTCTTGAGCTTGGCCAAGCGCAGGTCGGCCCCGTCGGGCAGCACGTTGACGTTCACCGAGCCGCTGTTGTTGCCAGCGTCGGGGTCGTTGGAGCTGGCGCCGATGGATGCCGTGTTGGTGTAGTTGGTGCCCGTGGGGCCCACCGCTGCATTGCCCGGGGCCTGCGCCACGACGGTGATGTCGTCGGCCGCGCTGGTGGGCATGCTCGCGCGGGTGCAGCTCACCACGTTGGCGGCGTTGCTGCAGGTCCAGTTGGGGCCGGTGGCCGAGACGAAGGTCCAGCCGGCGGGCAGGCTGTCGGTGACGACCACGTTCGTGGCCGTGGCCGGGCCGCCGTTGCGCGGCTGGATGCGGAAGCTGACGTTGCTGCCGGCCACCGCCGGCACGGCGGAGATCACCGATTTCTGCGCAATGCGGATGTCGGCCCCCGGCAGCACCGTGGTGCTGGCCGTGGCGGTGTTGTTCGCGGTGTCGGGGTCGGCCGTGCCACCCGTGGCAGGCGCCACCGAGACGCTGTTGGTCACCGTGCCGCCGGCCGCGTTGACGCGCCCCACCAGCGTGATGGCCGGTATCGCCGCGCCTGCGGCATGCGGGCCGGGCCGCGTGCAGGTGACGGTGCCGGCGCTGTGGTTGCAGGTCCAGCCCGAGCCGGCCGCGGAGACGAAGCTCACCGAGGGCGGCAAGCTGTCGGTGATGACGATGTCGCCCGAAGCGTTGGGCCCGGCGTTGCTGACGGTGAGCGTGTACGTCAGGTTGGCGCCGCCCACCACGGGGTCGGGCGTGCCCACCTTGGCGATCGCGAGGTTGGCACCGCTGATCACCGAGGTGGTGGCGGTCTGCGTGTTGTTCGCGGTGTTGGTGTCGTCGTCGGCCGTCAGCACGGCGGTGGCACTGATGGTCGTCGGGCCCGGGCCCAGCGCACGCCAGCGCAGCACCACGTCGCGCAGGTCGGCGCCGCTGCCGCCGAGCGTGCCCAGTTCGCAGCGCACCACGGTGGCCGACAGCGGCGCGCAGTTGGCCATCGCCGCGAGGCGCTGACGAAAGTCGCACCGGCCGGCACGGTCACCGTGAGCCGCGTGTTCTGCGCCGCGACCGCGGCGTTGTTGTCGATGCGCAGGCTGTAGCTGTAGACACCGCCCGCAGGCACCGGGTCCGGGTCGTCCACCAGCGAGGCGATCTGCGGATCGGAGGCCCAGGCGGCCAAAGGCAACAGCCCCAGACCCAGCAGCGCTCTACGCGCAAGCTGGATCCACCCTCCCGCAGCGCCCAGGCGACGGCGCCCCTTCTTTGCAACGATCAGCAAACCCGCTCCACCCTCGGCTGTGTCGAGGGCCTCACTTCGGACCCTGCTGATCAGATGTTAGCCCGGGCGGCGATGCCTTCGTGGTGCGGCTCAGCCCTCACGCTGCGGCGTCGGCCGGCCCGCTTCCACCACGAAACGCGCCTGCGTCACCAAGGCACTCTCGGGCAGGCGCGCATCGCTGACGGCCTGAAGGGTGGCCTTCAGGCGGCCGGGCTCCAGCACGAAGCTCTGGTAGCCGCGCTGGTCACCACGCACGTGCAGCAGGTGCGGGTTGACCGGGCGCAGCGTGTCCAGGCGGCTCTGCGGCAGGCCCAGGCTGCTGATGGAGGTGCCGACGAACTCACTGCCGATGACCGGGGCCTTGGCGTCGTCGTAGTCGGCCTTCAATTCGGCCACGTAGTGCGTGTGCACGTCACCGCCCAGCGACACCAGCCCCGGCACGCCGCGCTCGGCAGCCGTGCCCAGCAGGCGGGCGCGGGTGGCGGCATAGCCGTCCCAGCCTTCGGTCCAGTAGCGGCCGCCGGTGGGGCCGGCGGGGTCGGTCCAACTGCAGCGGGCCATCAGCGTCTGCTGCGCCAGCAGGTTCCAGGGGCGGTCGAGCGCCCAGCCTTCGGCCAACCACTGCTCTTGAGCCGCGCCCAGCAGGCTGCGGTTGCGCGCCAGCAAGGCCGGGCACTCGGCCACGTCCACCGTGTTGCTGCCACCGCGGCCCGGGCGCGGGCAGGCCTGCGCGTCCCGGTGCTGGCGGGTGTCCAGCAGGTGGAAGCGTGCCAGCCGCCCCCAGTCGAGCCGGCCGGTGATGCGCATGGCACCGCCCACCGGGCGCGCGGCTTTCGGCCAGGGCAAAAACTCCCAGTAGGCCTGGTAGGCCGCGGCGCGCTGGGCCGCGAAGTCGGGCTGCAGGTCCTGGCCCTGCAGGCCGGCGTAGTCGTTGTCGACCTCGTGGTCGTCCCAGATCAGCAGCCAGGGCGAGGCCGCATGGGCGGCCTGCAGCGCGGGGTCGCTCTTGTATTGCGCGTAGCGGGCGCGGTAGCCGGCCAGCGTGCGCACCTTGCCGCCTTCATGGCGGCGCGGCGCGTCGGCCGGGCTGCTGTCGCGCCCGTATTCATAGATGTAGTCGCCGAGGAAGAGCACCAGGTCAGGCGCCTCGGCCGCCGCGTGGCGCCAGGCGGCGTAGTGGCCGACATCGAAACGCTGGCAGCTGGCGGTGACGAAGTGCAGGCGCTGCACCCGCGCGTCGGGCGCTGGCGCCGTGCGCGTGCGGCCGACGGGGCTGCGCTGGCCCAGGGCCTCGAAGCGGTAGAAGTAGCCGCGCTCGGGCTGCAAGCCGCCGGGCTCGGCATGCACGCTGTGCGCGTCTTCCAGCACCGCGGTTTCGGTGCCGCGCGCGGCGATGCGCGTGAAGGCTTCGTCTTCGGCCACTTCCCAGCGCACCTCGGCCTGTGCGGGCAGGTCGGGGCCCGTCAACATCGTCCACAGCACCATGCCTTGCGGCTGCGGCTGGCCCGAGGCCACGCCCAGCGCAAAGCGCGGCGCGTCGGCCGCGCGCGCGTGGCGCACGAACAGCGGCGCGGCCACCGCGGCCGCGGTGCCGGCCAGCGCCTGCTGCAGCCAGTGGCGCCGGGCGGCCTTCATGAACGCGGCAGCGCCGCCGGGCGGGCCAGGTCGTCCAGCGTGGCCCCCTGCTGGCGCAGCAGGGCTTCCAGCGCCGGCAGCAGCGGGCCCAGGCGCTCGTCGATGGCGGCGCGCACGGTGTCGACGAAGACCTGCGTCTGGCGCTCGATCTCGATGTTCAGCCCGGCGCCCTCGGCCTTTTCGGCGAAGGTCGTCATGCGCAGCGTCTCGGGGATCAGCCACACCTCGAACCAGCCGCCGCCATCGGCCGCGCGGTGCGCTTCCGCCACGGTGAGGCTGGCGCCGTTGACGGCGATGTAGCCCTTGGCGAAGACGTAGCGCATCCACGGCGCGGGCACGCCGATGCGCAGCACGCAGTTGTTCTCGGGCCGCCGCACCTGCACCACGGTGGCGAGGAAGTCGATGTGGCCGCTGAGCGGGTGACCGCCGATCTCGGCGCCGTCTTTCGCGGCGCGTTCGACGTTGATGCGGCTGCCCGTCTGCAGCGTGCCCAGCGTGGTGAGCGCCAGGCTCTGCTGCATCACGTCGAAGCTGGCGGCGTCATCGCCCACGCGTTCGGTGACGGTGAGGCAGACGCCGTCCACCGACACGCTGGCCCCAATGGCCAGCCCCTCGGTGAAGCCGGGCGGCAGTTGCAGGATGAAGCTGCGCAGCCCGGGGCGGTCGGTGATGCTGCGGACGGAGGCGATGCCTTGAACGATGCCGGTAAACATGGATGGGCAGCTTATCAGCGCTGCCTACACTCGGCGCGCATGGACGACCTCGCCCTGACCGAAGGCTTCAGCCTGCAGACCCCGCCGCCGGGCTTTGCGGCCGACCCCTACCCGGTGTACGACGCGCTGCGCCGCTCCAGCCCTGTGCACGCCCTGGGCCCCGGCAACTGGCTGCTCACACGCCACAGCGACGTGCTGGCCGCCTACCGCAGCCCGTACGTCAGCAGCGACAAGCAGCGCGAGTTCGGCCCGAAGTTCGGCCTGGGCACGCCGCTTCTCGAGCACCACACCACCAGCCAGGTGTTCAGCGACCCGCCGCTGCACACGCGCCTGCGCCGCATCCTGATGGGCGCGATGAACCAGCGCGCCATCCAGCGCATGGAGGCCGGCCTGCACACCTTGGTGGACGGCCTGCTCGACGATCTCGCCGACGAGCCCGCGCCCGATCTCATCGAGCACTACGCGGCCTTGATCCCGGTGGAAGTCATCGGCAACCTGCTGGCCGTGCCGCACGCCGAGCGCGGCCCGCTGCGCGGCTGGAGCCTGGCGATCCTCTCGGCGCTCGAACCCGCGCCCGGCGCCGAGGTGCTGGCGCGCGGGCACGCGGCCGTCACCGACTTTCTGGCCTACCTGCGCACGCTGGTGGCCGAGCGCCAGGCCCACCCCGGCGACCCCGAGAGCGACGTGCTCACGCGCCTGCTGCGCGGTGACGCCGAGGGCCAGCTCAGCGAAACCGAGCTGCTGCACAACTGCATCTTCCTGCTGAACGCCGGCCACGAGACCACCACCAACCTCATCGGCAACGGCCTGCACGCGCTGATGACGCACCGCCACGCCTTCGAGCGGCTGCACGCCGAGCCCGGGCTCATCCACACCGCCGTGGAGGAACTGCTGCGCTTCGAAAGCCCCTTGCAGCTGAACAACCGTCTCGTCACGGCGCCCATCGAGTTCAGCACGCAGGTGGTGCAGGCCGGCGAGTTCATCACGCTGGGCATCGGCGCGGCCAACCGCGACCCGGCCGAGTTCCAGGCGCCTGAACAGCTGGACATCGCGCGCAAGCCCAACGGCCATCTCGCCTTCGGCCAGGGTGTGCACGCCTGCTCGGGCATGAACGTGGCGCGGCTGGAGGGGCGCATCGCGATCCAGAAGCTGGTGCAGCGGTTTCCGCACATCGACTTCTCGGGCCCACCCGAACGCGACCTGCGCGTGCGCTTCCGTGGCTTCAAGCACCTGCCGGTGCGCCTGGGCTGAGCGTGGAGCCGTTCAAGAACCTGCTGAACCCGGCCCTGGTGGCCGAAGCCGCGGCGCAGTTGCGTCGCCACCACCGCGGCTTCGACGCCGCGGCCTTCACGACGCTGGCTTGCGAGGGCCTGGAAGCGCTGGAGATGAAGGCCCGCGCGCTGCAGATCTGCGCCGCGCTCGAAGCCACGCTGCCGGCGGATTTCGACAGCGCTGCCGGCCTCATCGAGAAGAGCCTCGCGCCGCCGACAGCACCCAGCGAAATCTCGGCCACCCCGGGGCTGCACGAGGGCCTGCGCGGCTGGATCCTCTGGCCGGTGGGGGAACTCGTCGCGCGCCACGGCCAGACCCAGCCCGAGCGGGCCTTGGCCACGCTGCATGCGCTGACACAGCGCTTCACGGCCGAGTTCGCCATCCGGCCCTTCATCGTGCAGCACCCGGCCTTGGTGTTCGGCACCTTGCAGCGCTGGGTGGCCGACCCCAGCCCGCACGTGCGCCGCCTGGTCAGCGAAGGCAGCCGCCCGCGCCTGCCCTGGGGCCAGCGTCTGCACAGCCTGGTGGCCGACCCCAGCCCCACGCTGCCGCTGCTGCGCGCCTTGCAAGACGACGCCAGCGAGTACGTGCGCCGCAGCGTGGCCAACCACCTCAACGACATCGCCAAGGACCACCCCGCGCTGGTGGCTGCCTGGCTGGATGAACACCTGCCCGGCGCGCCCGCCCCGCGCCGCGCCCTGCTGCGCCATGCCAGCCGCAGCCTGGTGAAGCAGGGCCACGCCCCCACGCTGCAGGCCTGGGGCCTGGGCCTGGGCTTCGAGGGACAGGCGCAGCTGCGGGTGAGCCCGGCGCGCGCGGTGCTGGGCGCAGCGGTGCAGCTCACGCTGACGCTGCGATCGCAGGCCGCGCAAGCACAGGCCCTGGTGGTCGACTACGCGGTGCACCATGTCAAGGCCGACGGCCGCCTCAGCCCCAAGGTCTTCAAAGGCTGGAAGCTCACGCTGGCGCCGGGCGAGGCCGCCACCCTGCTCAAGCAGCACTCGCTGAAGCCGGTGACGACCCGCCGCTACCACCCGGGCCGGCACGGGCTGACGGTGCAGATCAACGGGAAGACCGTGGCCGAGGGCCACTTCACCTTGCAGTTGCCGGCAACCGACAAGGGTTCATGACACTTGAAGTGTCTAGTTTGCGTGACATACTGGCTGCCTGCCTCGCCAACCGCCTGACGTCCCCGCTGCCGCCAGGACCGCACCCGCCCGCCAACGATGTCGATGTTTCCCCCCGACCACGCGCTGCGGGCCACGCTGGCCGAGGAAATCCACGCCCGCCCGCCCGAAGCCGTGCAAGCGCCGGCACGTGCCAGCTATGTGGCCGTGCTGGTCGAGTCGGAGCAGCGCACGCGCGAGTTCGGCCACCTCTGCACGCTGTGCGACAGCCTGGGTGTCGAGACGCCGGTGCCCGGGGCCTCGCATTTCCGCGCCGAGTTCAACACCGAGCGCGGCCGCTTCCGCCTGAAGTGGGAACGGCACGGCGAGTTCTCCGGCTACACCGTCATCGCCGCAGGCCTGAGCGAACGCCCCTTCGAAGCCCCGGCCGCGAGCCTGCTGCCCGAGGGCTGGCTGGCCGCCCTGCCCGGCGCCACCGTGGCCGCGGCCCACGCCAAGCTGCTGGCCGCCCCGGATGAAGGCCGCCTGGCCCAGCTGCTGGAGCAGGCTTTCGCGGGGCAGACCGTGGCGGGCGCGGAAGTCGCCGACGGCGCCGCCCGCGTGTACACCGATTTCCGCCTGCACGAGGGCTGCACGCGCTTCGTGCTGATCGACCGCCAGCTCACCGCGCGCCAGGCCGGCCGCACGCTGCAGCGCCTGTTCGAGGTGGAGGCCTACCGCACGCTCGCGCTGCTGGCACTGCCCATCGCGCGCCGCCAGGGCCCGCGCATCGTCGAGATCGAGGCGGCGCTGGCGCAACTGACCGATGGCATCGCGCGCGGCGAAGGCGATGACGAAGCGCTGCTGCACGAACTCACGCGCCTGGCCGCCGAGGTGGAAAGTGGCCTGGCGGCCAGCCAGTTCCGCTTTGGCGCCTGCCGCGCGTACGAAGACCTGGTGATGCGTCGCATCGGCGAGCTGCGCGAGAAGCGCCTGCCGGGCGTGCCCACCATCGAGGAGTTCATGGCCCGGCGCTTCCGCCCGGCCGTGGCCACCTGCGCCACCGTGTCGCAGCGGCTGCACGATCTGTCTGAGCGCGTGGCCCAGGCCAGCGCGCTGCTCAGCACCCGCGTGGACATCACGCGCGAGCGGCAGAACCAGGCACTGCTGGCCAGCATGGACCGCCGCGCCAAGCTGCAGCTGCGCCTGCAGCAGACGGTGGAAGGCCTCTCGGTGGCCGCCATCTGCTACTACGTGGCCGGACTCGTGGGCTATGGCGCCAAGGGCCTGAAGGCCGGCGGCCTGCCGCTGGACGCCGACCTGCTGACGGGCCTGAGCATCCCGCTGGTGGCCGTGGCCGTGGTGCTGGCCGTGCGCCGCGCACGCCAGCGCGTGAAGGCCGACGAGGCCGGCGAGCACGCGCATTGACCCGCAGCACCCCGCGCCGCCGGCCCGGCGCAGCAGTTTGAAGTGGACGGCATGAGCACAGCGTATTTCCCCTTTTCAGCGATCGTCGGGCAAGACGAGATGAAGCTCGCCATCCTGTGCGCCGCGGTCGACGCGCGCATCGGCGGCGTGCTCGTCTTCGGCGACCGCGGCACCGGCAAGAGCACCGCGGTGCGCGCACTGGCCGCGCTGCTGCCGAAGATGAAGGCCGTGGTGGGCTGCCGCTACGGCTGCGACCCGGCCGACAAGGCGTCCACCTGCGAGCAGTGCGCCGCGCTGAAGGCCGGCGGCAAACCCAAGACGCACCTGATCCCGGTGCCCGTGGTCGACCTGCCGCTGGGGGCCACCGAAGACCGTGTGGTCGGCGCGCTCGATCTGGAGAAAGCGCTCACTGCGGGCGTGAAGGCCTTCGAGCCCGGGCTGCTGGCGCGCGCGCACCGCGGGTTTCTCTACATCGACGAAGTCAACCTGCTCGAAGACCACCTGGTCGACCTGCTGATCGACGTGGCCGCCTCGGGCGAAAACGTGGTGGAGCGTGAAGGTCTGAGCATGCGCCACCCCGCGCGTTTCGTGCTGGTGGGCAGCGGCAACCCGGAAGAAGGCGAGCTGCGCCCGCAGCTGCTCGACCGCTTTGGCCTGGCGGTGGAGGTGCGCACGCCGCAGGACATCGCCTCGCGCGTGGAGGTCGTGCGTCGGCGTGACGATTTCGAGCGCGGCGCCGAAGGCTTCATCGCGCGCTGGCAGAAGGAAGACGACAAGGTGCGGGCGCGCATCGTCGCCGCGCGCAAGCGCCTGCCCGACGTGCAGGTGCCCGACAGCGCGCTGGAGCGCGCCGCGCAGCTGTGCATGGCGCTGGGCACCGACGGCCTGCGCGGCGAGCTCACCGTCATCCGCGCCGCGCGCGCGCTGGCCGCGCTGGACGGCGCCGAGGCCGTGGGCGACAGCCAGATCCGCCGCATCGCCCAACCCGCGCTGCGCCACCGCTTGCGCCGCGACCCGCTGGACGACACCGATGCCAGCGTGCGCGTGGAACGCGTCTGCGCCGAGGTCTTCGGCGCTTGAACATGGCGGCTGCGGCGGCAGGGCCAGACAGCACGGCTTTGCCCCCCGGTGAAGCCGCCTGGCTCAACGCGGCCGATGCGCTGGCGCTCTTCGCGGTGGACCCCCACGGCCTGGGCGGCCTGCACCTGCGCGCGGGCGCCGGCGGCGTGCGCGACCGCTGGCTGGCCGACCTGAAATCGTTGCTGCCGGCGGACGAACCGCTGCGCCGCCTGCCCGGCCACATCGCCGATGAACGCCTGCTCGGCGGCCTGGACCTGC
The DNA here is from genome assembly GCA_051861265.1 of Rubrivivax sp. GTDB lineage: Bacteria > Pseudomonadota > Gammaproteobacteria > Burkholderiales > Burkholderiaceae_C > Rubrivivax. The sequence continues at coordinate 450,860 of JBHYDA010000001.1, read as the reverse complement.
CCGCCACGCTGGCCCACGGCAAACCCGTCGCGCAGCGCGGCCTGCTGGCCGAAACGCACGGCGGCGTGGTGCTCGTGCCCATGGCCGAGCGCCTGAGCAGCGGCCACGCGGCGCGCTTGTCGGCCGTGCTCGACAGCGCCGAGATCGGCTTCGAGCGCGACGGCCTCAGCCAGCGCTGGCCGGCGCGCCTGGGCGTCGTGGCCATGGACGAAGGCGGCCCCGAAGACGACGCCCTGCCCCCCGCGCTGCGCGACCGCCTGGCCTTGCACGCCGATCTGCGCGGCTGCGGGCTGCGCGACATCGCCCCGCTGGCCACCCACGCGGCGCAAGTGCGCGCCGCGCGGGCGCTGCTGCCGAACGTGCAGGTGCCCGACCGCGTGCTGCAGGCCTTGTGCGGCACCGCGCTGCAGCTGGGCGTGAACGCGCTGCGCGCCAGCCAGCACGCGCTGCGCGCCACGCGTGCCGCCGCCGCACTGGCCGGCCACGAGACCGCCACCGAAGACGACGCGATGCAGGCCGCACGCCTGGTGCTGGCCCCGCTGGCCACGCGCCTGCCGCCCTCGCCTGAAGACGAGGCGGAGCCTGATGCGCCACCGGAGCCGCCCGAGAACGCCGCGCCGGAAGCGCCGCCCGAGCCGCCCCCGGAAGCCGCCACCGACGCGCAGCCCGAACCCCAGGCGCTGGAAGACCGCATCGTCGAGGCCGCGGTGGCCAGCCTGCCCGCCGGGCTGCTGGCCGCGCTGCAGGGCCAGTTCGCGGCCAGCCAGGCCGGACGCATCGGCAAGCTCAGCGCCTCGCCGCGCGGCGGCCGGCCCGTGGGCACGCGCGCCGGCACGCCGCGCGGCGGCGCGCGGCTGAACCTCGTCGAAACCCTGCGCGCCGCCGCGCCCTGGCAGGCCTTGCGCCGCCGCGCCGCTGCTGCCCAGGGCCGCCACCAACCCATCCACGTGCAGGCCGACGACCTGCGCATCAGCCGCCTGCAGCAGCGTGCGGCCACGGCCACGCTCTTCGTGCTGGATGCTTCGGGCTCTTCGGCCCTGCACCGCCTGGGTGAGGCCAAAGGCGCCATCCAGCTGCTGCTGGCCGACTGCTACGTGCGGCGCGACGAGGTGGGCGTCATCGCCTTCCGCGGCCGCAAGGCCGAGCTGCTGCTGCCGCCCACACGTTCACTCGTGCGCGCCAAACGCTGCCTGGCCGCGTTGCCCGGTGGCGGCGGCACGCCGCTGGCGCTGGGCCTGGAAGCCGCGCTGCGCCTGGCCGCCGTGGTGCAACGCAGCGGCGCCACGCCGGTGGTGGTGCTGCTGACCGACGGCCGTGCCAACGTCACGCGCAGCGGCGAGAACGGCCGCGCCCAGGCCGAGGCCGATGCGCTGCAGATGGCGCGCCAGTTCCGCGCCGCGCGGCTGACGGCGCTGGTGGTGGACACCTCGCCGCAACCGGCACTCGCCGCGCAGCGCCTGGCCGCCGAGATGGGCGGCACCTACCGGGCGCTGCCGCATGCCGGCGCGGCAGCCCTGTCGGCGGCGGTGCAGGCGCTGCCGCGCCAGCGCCCGGGCTGACGCCCGCACCCGGCCACAGCCCCCACCATGCCCGGCGCGCTGCTCTGGGGCGATGACGGCGCGCACTGGCCGCACCGCACGCACAGCCACTTCCTGCAGGTCAGCGGGCAGCGCTGGCACGTGCAGTGCTGGCCGCCACCGCGGCCCGAGGCCCCCACCTGGCTGCTGCTGCACGGCACCGGCGCCTCCACCCATTCTTGGCGCGGCCTGGCGCCGCTGCTGGCCACGCAGGTGGGCCTGGTGGCGCCCGACCTGCCCGGCCACGGCTTCAGCGGGCCGGCGCCCATCGGCCGCGCCGGCATGGAAGGCATGGCCCAGGGCGTGCGCATGCTGCTGCGCGAGCTGGGGCTGGACCCTTCGGCCACCGTGGGCCACTCGGCCGGTGCTGCGATCGCCATCCGCTGGCGGCTGAGAGAAGACGCAGCCGACGGCGCAAAGCCCCCGCAGCACACGCTCTTCGGCCTGAACGCTGCGCTGCTGCCCCTGCAGGGCCTGGCCGGCACGCTGTTCTCGCCCGCGGCCAAGCTGCTGGCGCTGAACCCGCTGGCGCCGCATTTCTTCAGCTGGCACGCCACCCAGGGCCGCATGCTCGCGCGCCTGCTCGGCAGCACCGGCTCGACGCTGGACGCCGAGGGCGCGGCGCTGTACCGCCGCCTGATCGAAAGCCCGGCCCACGTGGCCGGCGCGCTGGCGATGATGGCGCAGTGGGACCTGCCGGCGCTGGCGCGCGACCTGCCCGCCCTGCGCACGCCGCTGCACCTGGTGGTGGGTGAGGCCGACGGCACGATCCCCCCGGCCGATGCCGCGCGCGTGCAGCGCCTGCTGCCGTCGGTCCAACTGCACCGCCTGCCCGGCCTGGGGCACCTGGCGCACGAGGAGGCGCCAGCGCGCGTGGCGGCCCTGCTGCTGGGCCTGGGCGGGTTCGCGGCGCCGGCAATTCAGCCAAGGATGCACGGCGCCCCGTAACTTCGGCGTTCATTTCGTACCGGGATCGTCACAACCCGCTAAAGTGACCGCGCACGGGGCGCACGGACGCGCGCACGAACGGCGTCGCCGTGCCGCTGTGCGGTCACCTTCGCCATGTCTTCCCCCAAGCCCGACACCCCCCAAAGACGCCAGCCCGACCTCACGCCGAGCGCATCGCTGGCGTCGCTATCGCCGGCCGAGCGCTCCGCGCTGCGAGACAAGGCACCAGCACCGTCCACCGAGGACATCGTGTTCATGCCGGCCCTCACGCACGCCGCGGCCGTCGTCCCCACCGACCCCGAACGCGCCGCGGCCTACCGGCGCCACTGCGCGGCCATCGTCGAATCGTCCGACGACGCCATCATCAGCAGGTCGCTCGACGGCATCGTCGAGAGCTGGAACCCGGCGGCCGAGCGCATGTTCGGCTACACCGCGGCCGAGATGATCGGCCAGCCGATGACGCGCCTGTTCCCGCCCGAGCGGCTGGCCGAAGAGACCTGCATCCTGGAGCACCTGCGCCTGGGCGAACGCGTGCTGCATTTCGAGACCGTGCTGCGCAGCAAGTCGGGGCGCCAGGTCAACGTCTCGTTGAGCATCTCGCCCACCGTCGACGAGAACGGCCGCATCGTCGGCGCGTCGAGCATCGCGCGCGACATCACCGAGCGTTTCCGCAGCCAGCACGTGATGTGGCTGCAGTCGAACTACGACAGCCTCACCGGCATGCCCAAGCGGGCGCTGTTCGACGAACGGCTGGAGAAGACCATTGCCGAAGCGCCGGCCGAAGGCGCAAGGCTGGCCGTGCTCTACATCGACCTGGATCACTTCAAGCAGGTCAACGACGCGCTGGGTCGCATCGCCGGCGACCAGGTCATCGCCGCCGCCGCGGGCCGCATCCGGGACGGCCTGCGCGGCAGCGACAGCGTGGCGCGGCTGAGCGGCGACGAGTTCGTGGTGCTGTTGTCGCCAGCCGCCGGTGGCGACGAGATCGAACGCGTGGCCAAGCGCGTGATGGAGCACCTGCGCGAGCCCTTCCAGATCGAGGAAGAGATGGTCTACATCTCCTGCAGCATCGGCTGCTCGATGTACCCGCAGCACGGCGCCAACGCCGAAGAACTGGTGCGCCACGCCGACCTGGCCATGTTCGACGCCAAGAACGCCGGCCGCAACCGGCTGCGTTTCTTCGCGCAACCGCTGGAGGTCTCGGCGCAAGAGCAGCTCAAGCTCGGCGCCGCCCTGCGCATGGCCGTTGCCCAGCACGAACTGGCGCTGGTGTACCAGCCGGTGGTGTGCCTGCGCACGGGGCAGGTGCACAAGTGCGAGGCGCTGATCCGCTGGCACCACCCCGAGCGCGGCCTGGTGAGCCCGGCGCAGTTCATCCCACTGGCCGAGAGCACGGGCGCCATCCATGACATCGGTGACTGGGTTTTCCACGAAGTCACCCGGCAGCTGCAGCTCTGGCAAGCGCGTTTCGGCCCTGATTTCCAGGTCAGCCTGAACGTCTCACCCTTGCAACTCGCGCCGGGCGCGCAAGACGTGGGCGACTGGGTGCGTGCGCTGCGTGCCGCCGGGGTGGCCGGCAACAGCCTGGTGGTCGAGATCACCGAGAGCCTGATGGTGCAGCCGGAGGCCGGCATCGCGGCGCGCCTGCATGCGCTGCGCGAGGCCGGCGTGCAACTCGCGATCGACGACTTCGGCACCGGCTACTCGAACCTCAACAACCTCAGCCAGATGGACCTGAGCTACCTGAAGGTAGACCAGAGCTTCACGCGCCGCCTGGGCCAGCCGGGGCGCGACCACGCGCTGGTGCAGGCCATCGTGGCGATGGCGCGTTCGCTGGGCCTGCAGGTCATCGCCGAGGGCGTGGAAACCCAGGAACAGGCAGCGGTGCTGCGCCAACTGGGCTGCGACTACGGCCAGGGCTACCTCTACGCCCGCCCCATGCCGGCGGCCGACCTGGAGCGCTACATCACGCAGCAGCGCGCCGCGCGCCCAGACCTGGACTAGCCCTGTCCGCGCGCGCCGGGCCGCAGGAAGAGCTGCTGCACGGCGCTGGCCATCTGGGCCCGCTGCTCGGCATCGGCCGCGCGCAGTTCGGCCAAGGGGCCGTGCAGCAGCTTGGCGGTCAGGCCGCGGGTCAGGGTCTCGAGCACCGCATCCACGTCCACACCGCGTGCCAGCTGCTGGCGTGCGCGGCGAAGTTCGGCGCTGCGCCAGTCTTCGGCCTGCTGCTGCACGGCGCGGATCAGCGGCACGCTGGCGCGCTGGCCGATCCAGTGCTCGAAGCCCCGCACGCCCTGCTCGACGATCTCTTCAGCGCGGGCGACGGCGGCGTGGCGCTTTTCGCCGGCCGTCTGCACCAGGGCCGAGAGGTCGTCCACCGTGTAGAGGTAGACGTCGTTCAGGCGTGAGACCTCGGGTTCGATGTCGCGCGGCACCGCGAGATCGACCATGAACATCGGACGCTGGCGGCGCTTCTTCAGCGCGCGCTCCACGGCACCCAGCCCGATCAGCGGCAGCGTGCTGGCCGTGCACGAGACGACGACGTCGAACTCGTGCAGGCGATCGGGCAGGTCGGCCAGGCGCATGGCGCTGGCGCCGAAGCGGGCCGCCACACTCTCGCCACGCTCTTGTGTGCGGTTGGCCACGGCCATGGACAGGGGCTTCTGGCTCGCGAAGTGCGCAGCCACCAGCTCGATCATCTCGCCCGCGCCCACCAGCAGCACGCGCACCTGGCTCAGGTCTTCGAAGAGCTGGCCTGCCAGGCGCACCGTGGCCGCCGACATGCTGACGCTGTGCGCACCGATCTCGGTGGCGGTGCGCACTTCCTTGGCCACGCTGAAGCTGCGCTGGAACAGCTGGTGCAAGGTGCTGCCCAGCGTGCCCGCGAGGCCGGCCTCGCGCACGGCCTGCTTGATCTGGCCGAGGATCTGCGGCTCGCCGAGCACCATGCTGTCCAGGCCCGAGGCCACGCGGAAGGCGTGGCGCGCCGCGGCGCTGTCTTCCACCACGTAGGCGTGTTCGGCGAGTTGCGCACCGCTGGTGCCGCCCTGCAGGGCCAGCCATTCCAGCGCGGGCTGCGCCAGTTCGGCGGCGGCTTGCGCGTCGTTCGCGGCCACGTAGAGCTCGGTGCGGTTGCAGGTGGACAGCAGCGTCGCTTCGGGCGCCACGGCAGCGCCGCGGGCCAGGTGCTCGCGCAGGCCGCGCAGCGCCTGCGGCAGCTGCGGCGCCGGGAAAGCGAAGCGCGCACGCAGGTCAAGCGGCGCGCTCTGGTGGTTCAGCCCGAGGGCCAGCACGCTCACCGCCAGCCCCCTGGATGGGCGGCACCCGCAGGCTGCGCGGGGTGGGCAAGGTCTCGTTGACGACGCTGGTGCATGTCCCTATGCTAGGCCTGTCTCGCCAAGTTGACAACTTAGGGTGACAACTTAGCTTGACGTAGGGCGCTCACGGCGCCCATCAACGGCCCGCACCCAGGAAGGACGCGCATGGACACCCTCACCCGCATCGAACAGGCGCTGCAGAACGCCCTGGCCCTGGCCGAAGGCGCCGGGGGCCCGCCCAAGCTGGCGACGGCGCTGCGCCACGCGGTGTTTCCCGGCGGCGCGCGCATCCGGCCGCAGCTGTGCCTGGCCGTGGCCAAGGCCTGCGGCGACCCCGATCCCGAGATGGCCGACGGTGCAGCCGTGGCCATCGAACTGCTGCACTGCGCCTCGCTCGTGCACGACGACCTGCCCTGCTTCGACGACGCCACCACGCGCCGCGGCGTCCCCACGGTGCACACCGCCTATGGCGAGCGCATCGCGGTGCTGACGGGCGACGCGCTCATCGTGCTGGCCTTCCAGGCCTTGGCCCACGCCGGCCGTCACAGCCCGGCACGGCTGCCCGGGCTGCTGTCCATCGTGGCGCAACGTGTGGGCGCGCCCACCGGCATCGTGGCCGGCCAGGCCTGGGAGTGCGAGCCCTATGTGACGCTGGCCGCTTACCACCGTGCGAAGACCGGCTCGCTGTTCTCGGCCTGCACCGAGGCTGGTGCGCTGGCCGCCGGTGCCAACCCCGACCGCTGGCAGAGCTTCGGCCTCTTCCTGGGCGAGGCCTACCAGGTGGCCGACGACATCCGTGACGTCGCCCTGGCCACCGAACTGCTGGGCAAACCCGCCGGGCAAGACATCGCCTTGTGCCGCCCGAGCTGCGCTACCGAAATGGGCCTGACCGGCGCCATCGCCCACTTCGACGCGCTGCTGGCACGCGCCGTGGGCGCGATCCCGCCGTGCAAGGGCGCGCCGGCGCTGCGCGCGCTGGTGCGCGCCGAGTCCGAACGCCTGGTGCCCGAAGCCACCGTGCGCGCCCCGGCCCTGGCCGCCTGAACACGGCCTGACCCACCCCGCCCCCATGCTGCAAGCCCAACTGCCCCACCCCGCGCCCGCCCGCAAACCCAGCACCTGGCGTGAACGCTGGCAGGCCTGGCGCGACGGCGTGCTCACCAGCCCGGCCTTCCAGCGCCAGGCGGCACGCAGCTGGTGGATGCGGCCCATCGCCCGGCGCCGCGCCCGCGGCCTTTTCGACCTGGTGGCGGGCTTCGTCTACTCGCAGGTGTTGCTGGCCTGCGTGCGGCTGAAGGTGTTCGACCACCTGGCCGCCGGCCCGCTGACCGCGGCCGAACTGCAGCGCGTGCTCGACTTGCCTGCCGAAGGCACCGAGCGCCTGCTGGCCGCCGCCGTGGCCCTGGAGCTGCTGGAGCGCCGCGAGAGCGGCGGCACGCTGCGCTACGGCCTGGGCAAGCTGGGCGCGCCCATGGTGGCCAACGAGGCCGTGGCCGCGATGGTGGAACACCACGCCGTCCTGTACGCCGATCTCAACGACCCCGTGGCGCTGTTGCGCGGCGGCACGGCCCCGGCCCTCAGCCGCTACTGGGCCTACGCCAGCACGGCCCGGCCGGGCGAATTGCCGCCGGAAGCGGTGAACGAGTACTCCGCGCTGATGAGTGCCTCGCAGCCCCTGGTGGCCGACGAGGTGCTGGACGCCTACGACGTTAACGGCCACCGCTGCCTGCTCGACGTGGGTGGCGGCCAGGGCCGCTTCCTGCTGGCCGCGGCGCGGCGCTCGCCCACGCTGCAGCTGCAGCTCTTCGACCTGCCGGGCGTGGTGCCGGTGGCGCAGCGCAACTTCGCCACCGCGGGCCTGCTGGGCCGCACCCAGGTGCACGGCGGCGACTTCACGCGCGACGCCCTGCCCCGCGGCGCCGACATCGCCTCGCTCATCCGCGTCATCTACGACCACCCCGACGAACGCGCCGCCACCATCCTGCGCGCCGTCTACGAGGCCCTGCCGCCCGGCGGCACGCTGCTGCTGGCCGAGCCCATGGCCGGCGCGCGCGGTGCGCCGCGCATGGGCGACGCCTACTTCAACTTCTACCTGCTGGCCATGCACGGCGGCCGCTCACGCAGCGCGGCCGACCTGACGCGTCTGGTGCAGGCCGCGGGTTTCGAGGCCGTTCGCGAGCTGGCCACCCCGATTCCGCTGCAAGTCAGCGTGCTGGTGGCGCGCAAACCACGGGGCGCCACCCCGCAGTGAAAACCCTCAGGAACACGAAAAGCGTAAATCCCGCTTGACGCTCATCAACGTCAGCCTAAGATGACATTCAGACACCAGCCCCAAGACCGTGCGCCGGTGTCGCCCCTTCAGCCAGACCCGCCCGCCATCGCCCCCATGCCCTTACGCGCTGTTCACACCCCCCTGCTGCCGCGCGTTGCCCGCCCAGGAGGCCTTGCATGAAGACCACCGCCGTCGTCCTGGAACAGCCTGAACTGCTGAAGCTCAGCACGCTGCCGCTCACCGCGCCCGGCGATGGCGACGTGGTGGTGGACATCGACTTCAGCGGCATCTCCACCGGCACCGAACGGCTGCTCTGGAACGGCCGCATGCCCATGTTCCCGGGCATGGGCTACCCGCTGGTGCCGGGCTATGAATCGGTGGGCCGCATCGTCGCGGCCGGGCCGCTGGCACAGCACCGGGTGGGTGAACGGGTCTTCGTGCCCGGCGCCCGCTGTTACGGCGAGGTGCGCGGCCTGTTCGGCGGTGCCGCCTCCAAGGTGGTGGTGGGCGACGACAAGGTCATCCCCATCAGCGAGACCCTGGGCCGCGAAGCCGTGCTGCTGGCCCTGGCCGCCACGGCGTACCACACGGTGGCCCGCGGCGGCAAACACGCGCCCTGCGCACCGCCCGACCTCATCGTCGGCCACGGCGTGCTGGGCCGCCTGCTCGCACGCATGGTGGTGGCCGCCGGCTTCGAGGCCCCCACGGTGTGGGAACTGAACCCCGACCGGGCCCATGGCGCCGAGGGCTACACCGTCATGTCACCGGCCGACGACACGCGGCGCAACTACCGCGCCATCTACGACGTCAGCGGCGACTGCGCCATTCTCGACAAGGCCATCGCCCGCCTCACGCACGGCGGCGAGGTGGTGCTCGCGGGCTTCTACAGCGAGCCGCTGAGCTTCAACTTCGCGCCCGCCTTCATGCGCGAAGCCAGCATCCGCACCGCCGCCGAATGGCAGCGCGCCGACATGATGGCCGTCAAGGAGTTGGCCGAAAGCGGCCGGCTGTCACTCGACGGCCTGATCACGCACCACGACGAAGCGGCCCACGCCGCGAACGCCTACCGCACCGCCTTCGGTGATGCGGCGTGTTTGAAGATGGTTCTCGACTGGAGACAGATGCAATGAGCAGTACCAGCATTCCGGCCACGGCCACGATCAAGTTCATGGCCCGCGAGCAGCTGCTCGCCGAAGCGAACATCGAACCCGATCCCGTGGCCACCGGTCCGGTGACCAAAGAGACCCAGATCATCGCGATCTACGGCAAGGGCGGCATCGGCAAGAGCTTCACGCTGGCCAACCTGAGCTACATGATGGCGCAGCAAGGCAAGAAGGTGCTGCTCATCGGCTGCGACCCCAAGAGCGACACCACCAGCCTGCTCTTCGGCGGCAAGGCTTGCCCCACCATCATCGAGACCAGCAGCAAGAAGAAGCTGGCCGGCGAAGCGGTGGCCATCGGCGACGTCTGCTTCAAGCGCGACGGTGTCTACGCCATGGAGCTCGGCGGGCCCGAGGTCGGCCGCGGCTGCGGCGGGCGCGGGATCATCCACGGCTTCGAAACCCTGGAGAAGCTCGGCTTCCACGACTGGGGTTTCGACTACGTGCTGCTCGACTTCCTGGGCGACGTGGTCTGCGGCGGCTTCGGCCTGCCGATCGCCCGCGACATGTGCCAGAAGGTCATCGTCGTGGCCAGCAACGACCTGCAGAGCCTCTACGTCGCCAACAACGTCTGCAGCGCGGTGGAGTACTTCCGCAAGCTCGGCGGCAACGTCGGCGTGGCGGGCATGGTGATCAACCGTGACGACGGCACCGGCGAGGCCAAGCAGTTCGCCAGCGCCGCGGGCATCCCCGTGCTGGCCACCATCCCGGCCAACGACGACATCCGCCGCAAGAGCGCCAGCTACGAAATCATCGGTCGCCCCGGCACGCAGTGGGCACCGCTCTTCGAAGAGCTGGCCACCAACGTCGCCATCGCGCCGCCGGTGCGGCCGAAACCGCAGACGCAGGACCAGCTGCTGGGCCTGTTCAGCGCCGAGGTCACGGGCCGTGATTTCGTGATGGAACCGGCCACGGTCTTCGACATGGTGGGCAAGCACGAGATCGTGAAGCCCACGCTCGAAGTCGTCTACGACGCCGCCTGAGCCAGCACCATGGGCGCCAACGACCTGCCTGTTCCCGCAGCCCTCGAGGGTGACGGCCACGGCTGTCATTCCGGCAAGGAAGCCATGCTCGACGCCGCCAAATCGGCCGGCAAGAGCGAGGTGCTCGCGCAGTACGCGAAAGACTACCCGCTGCCCGACGACGCCGGCCCGCACGAACAGCCGCAGAGCATGTGCCCCGCCTTCGGCAGCCTGCGCGTGGGGCTGCGCATGCGGCGCACGCACACCATCCTGAGCGGCAGCGCCTGCTGCGTCTACGGCCTGACCTTCACCAGCCACTTCTACGGCGCGCGCCGCAGCGTGGGCTACGTGCCCTTCAACAGCGAGAGCCTGGTCACCGGCAAGCTGTTCGAGGACATCCGCGACACCGTGCACGCCGAGGCCGACCCGGCCAAGTACGACAGCATCGTCATCATCAACCTGTGCGTGCCCACGGCCAGCGGCGTGCCGCTGCAGCTGCTGCCCAAGGCCATCAACGGCGTGCGCATCATCGGCATCGACGTGCCCGGTTTCGGCGTGCCCACGCACGCCGAAGCCAAAGACGTGCTGGCCGGTGCGATGCTGAAGTACGCCCGCACCGAAGCCGAAGCCGGCCCGGTGACGGCCCCGCGCACCGGCGTGAGCGAGAAGCCCACCGTCACGCTGCTGGGCGAGATGTTCCCGGCCGACCCCGTGATCATCGGCGCGATGCTGGAGCCCCTGGGCCTGGCCGCCGGCCCCGTGGTGCCCACGCGCGAATGGCGCGAGCTCTATGCCGCACTCGACTGCGCGGCCGTGGCGGCCATCCACCCGTTCTACACCGCCAGCGTGCGCGAATTCGTCACGGCCGGCCGCCCCATCGTGGCCTCGGCGCCCGTGGGCCATGACGGCACCGAAGCCTGGCTGCAAGCCATCGGCCAGGCCTGCAATGTGGGCCAGGCGCAGATCGACGCGGCGAAGAACCGCTTCCTGCCCGTCATCAAGGCGGTGCTGGCCAAGACGCCCATCCACGGCCGCATCACCGTCAGCGGTTACGAGGGCAGCGAGTTGCTGGTGGCCCGTCTGCTCATCGAGAGCGGCGCGCAGGTGCCTTATGTCGGCACCGCCTGCCCGCGCACGCCCTGGAGCGAGCCCGACCTGCAGTGGCTGCAGGCCCGCGGTGTGCACGTGCAGTACCGCGCCACGCTGGAACAAGACATCGGCGCCGTGCGCGAGTTCCGGCCCGACCTGGCCATCGGCACCACGCCTGTGGTGCAGGCGGCCAAGCAGGCCGCCATCCCGGCGCTGTACTTCACCAACCTCATCTCAGCCCGGCCGCTGATGGGGCCGGCCGGTGCCGGCAGCCTGGCGCAGGTGATCAACGCCGCCATCGCGAACAAGGCGCGCTTCAACCAGATGCGCGAGTTCTTCGACGACGTCGGTGGCGGCGACAAATCCGGCGTCTGGGAAGGTGTGCCCATCGAGCGGCCCGAGTTCCGCGCCGAAACCAAGCGCCAGGTCATCAAGCTGATGAAGAAGCGCAAGGCCGAGGAGATGATCTGATGGCCACGCCGCAGACCCCGAAGCTCAACTACGTCATCGACCACGACCGCGCGGGCGGTTACTGGGGTGCCGTCTACGTCTTCACGGCCATCAAGGGCCTGCAGGTCATCATCGACGGCCCGGTGGGCTGCGAGAACCTGCCGGTCACCTCGGTGCTGCATTACACCGACGCGCTGCCGCCGCACGAACTGCCCATCGTCGTGACAGGCCTGGCCGAAGAGCAGCTCGGCCGCGAAGGCACCGAAGGCGCGATGAAGCGCGCGCATGCCGCGCTCGACCCCGACCTGCCCAGCGTGGTGGTGACGGGCAGCATCGCCGAGATGATCGGTGGCGGCGTCACGCCCGAAGGCACGACGATCCAGCGTTTCCTGCCGCGCACCATCGACGAAGACCAGTGGCAGTGCGCCAACCGCGCGATGTACTGGCTGTGGACGCAGTACGGCCTGCGCAAGGTGCCGCAACGTGTGCCCTTCGCCGAGCGCCCCGCCGGCGAGAAGCCGCGCGTGAACCTCATCGGCCCCTGCTACGGCACCTTCAACATGCCCAGCGACCTGGCCGAGATCCGCCGTCTGGTGCAGGGCATCGGCGCCGAAGTGAACATGGTCTTCCCGCTGGGCAGCCACCTGGCCGATGTGTCGCGCCTGGTGGAGGCCGACGTCAACATCTGCATGTACCGCGAGTACGGCCGCATGTTGTGCGAAGCACTGGAGCGCCCCTACCTGCAGGCGCCCATCGGCCTGCACAGCACCACGGCCTTCCTGCGTGAACTCGGCAAGCTGCTGAACCTCGACCCCGAGCCCTTCATCCAGCGCGAGAAGCACACCACCATCAAGCCGGTGTGGGACCTGTGGCGCAGCGTCACGCAAGACTTCTTCGGCACCGCGAACTTCGCGGTGGTGGCCGGCGAAACCTACGCCCGCGGCATTCGCCATTTCCTCGAAGACGAAATGGGCCTGCCCTGCAACTTCGCGGTTTCGCGCACCGCCGGCAGCAAGACCGACAACGCCACCGTGCGCCAGCTGGTGCACGAGAAGACGCCGCTGGTGATGTTCGGCAGCTACAACGAACGCATGTACCTGGCCGAGACCGGTGGCGGCCACGGCCCGCGGCCGACCTACATCCCGGCGAGTTTCCCGGGCGCCATCATCCGGCGCGCCACCGGCACGCCCTTCATGGGTTATGCCGGCGCGACTTACATCATCCAGGAGTTCTGCAACGCGCTCTTCGACGCGCTGTTCAACATCCTGCCGCTGGGCACCGAACTCGACAAGGTCGAAGCCACGCCGGCCCGTTACCTGGGCGCCTTGCCCTGGGACGACGAAGCCAATGCGCTGCTCGACGAAGCCGTGGAAGCCCAGCCGGTGCTGGTGCGCATTTCGGCGGCCAAGCGCTGGCGCGATCAGGCCGAATCCGAAGCGCGCCGCCACGGCGAAGAGCGCGTCACGCGCGACCGCGCGGCTTACGCCTGCACCGGCGCTGCGGCGCCACAGAAACAAGGTGTGCCGGCATGAAGGCCGTGCGCACATCCCCCACATGCATCGGGTGCCCAGCACCCCTTGCCCCTGACGTTGCGGCACCCGGCCGCGACTGCCCTTGTCGCGCGGGCTTGGCGCGCGGCTGGCTGCAAAGCCAAGCCTAAGGAGATTTCTGATGGCTGAAAACAAGGGCTCGATTTCGGGCCTCTCCGACGACGAAGCGCAGGAATTCCACCGCTATTACGTCCAAGGTTTCATCGGCTTCACCGCCGTGGCCCTGGCCGCACACATGCTGGTGTGGATCTGGCGCCCGTGGCTCTGATCGATTGATCAGACACACCTGACAGGAAGCGAAAACCATGGCTGAAACCAACAGTGCACTTCATTCGGCACCGACGCTGGGCAACCGCAAGGAACTCCTGCTTTTCGGACTGAGTTTTGTCGTGTTTCTGGTGATCGCCCTCACGGGCGCATTGCTGGGCCGGCCGTGGCGGACGTGGCTGCCCGGTGCAGAAGGCGTGAGCGGTTTGTTCGGTGGCGTGAAAGCCGCTGTCTACACCTTCATGTCCTACGTAATTTGAATTAGGAGCTCGGAACCATGTGGAGAATCTGGCGTTTGATCGACCCCCTTCGGGTCCTCGTGGCGCAGGCCGTTTTCTTGTTCGGCATCGCAGTGATGATTCACCTCATCCTGCTCAGCACCAACAAGTACAACTGGCTGGACGGTGCGCCGCCAGCCAAGAAGGCCGCGGCCACCGTGCCTGCAGCAACCGCCACCACGGCGGTGGCCCAACTGTCGTTGTCGAAGTAACTCTCGTCGCGTCAGCAGCAGCGGACGGGCCGGCTCCGGCCGGTTCCGTTCCGCTGCCACCAAACACTCGCCGCATGCGCGCGCCAGCGCAGCGGTCGGAGGACTGAATATGGCCATGTTGAGTTTCGAGCGGAAGTACCGCGTGCGCGGCGGCACCCTCGTCGGGGGTGATCTCTTCGACTTCTGGGTCGGGCCGTTCTACGTCGGCTTCTTCGGTGTCACGACGCTGTTCTTCAGCTTCGTGGGCACGGCCATGATCCTCTGGGGCGCCTCGCAGGGGCCCACCTGGAATCTCTGGCAGATCAACATCGCACCGCCCGACCTGAAATACGGCCTGGGTCTCGCGCCGATGATGGAAGGCGGGCTGTGGCAAGTGATCACAGTCTGCGCCATCGGTGCTTTCGTCTCGTGGGCGCTGCGCGAGGTGGAGATCTGCCGCAAGCTCGGCATGCAGTACCACGTGCCCATCGCCTTCGCGATGGCCATCTTCGCCTACGTCACGCTGGTGGTGATCCGCCCCGTGCTGCTGGGCGCCTGGGGGCACGGCTTCCCCTACGGCATCTTCAGCCACCTCGACTGGGTGTCCAACGTGGGCTACCAGTACCTGCACTTCCACTACAACCCGGCGCACATGCTGGCCATCACGTTCTTCTTCACGTGCTGCCTGGCCCTGTCGATGCACGGCGGCCTGATCCTCTCGGCCAGCAACCCGAAAAAGGGTCAGGTGGTGAAGACCACCGACCACGAGGACACCTTCTTCCGCGACGCCATCGGTTATTCGATCGGCTCGCTGGGCATCCACCGTCTGGGCCTGTTCCTGGCGATGGCCGCGGTCTTCTTCAGTGCGGTGTGCATCGTGATCAGCGGGCCCTTCTGGACACGCGGCTGGCCCGAGTGGTGGGGCTGGTGGCTGAACATGCCGATCTGGTCGCAATGGCCTCTGAAGTGAAGCAGGAGCGAACATGATTCACGTCGAATACCAAAACCTCTTCACCACGGTTCGCGCCGCGGGCCCGCTGCACAACGGCGTGCCGCACGAAGCCGGCACCAGCATCGCACGCGATGGTTCGCCGATCTCGGTGCCCATCCTGGGCAAGATCGGCATGGCCCAGATGGGCCGCATCTACCTGGGCCGCCTGGGCATCGCGTCGATCTTCTTCGGCACGCTGGCCTTCGTGATCATCGGCTTCAACATGCTGGCCTCGGTGAACTGGAACCCGGTGGAATTCATCCGCCAGCTGTTCTGGTTGTCGCTGGACCCGCCAGCGCCTGAATACGGCCTGCGCCTGCCCCCGCTGAACCAGGGCGGCTGGTGGCTGATGGCCGGCGGCTTCCTCACCACCAGCATCCTGCTGTGGTGGACGCGCATGTACACCCGGGCCCGCGCCCTCGGTCTGGGCACGCACATCGCGTGGGCCTTCGCCGCGGCGATCTGGCTCTTCCTGGTGCTGGGCTTCATCCGCCCGGTGCTGATGGGCAGTTGGAGTGAAGCCGTGCCCTTCGGCATCTTCAGCCACCTCGACTGGACGGCCGCCTTCAGCATCCGCTACGGCAACCTGTTCTACAACCCCTTCCACGCGCTCAGCATCGCCTTCCTCTACGGCAGCGCCCTGCTCTTCGCGATGCACGGCGGCACCATCCTGGCGGTCAGCCGCTTCGGCGGCGAACGTGAGCTGGAGCAGATCATCGACCGCGGCAGTGCCAGCGAACGCGCAGCGCTGTTCTGGCGCTGGACCATGGGCTGGAACGCGACGATGGAGTCCATCCACCGTTGGGCCTGGTGGTTCGCGGTGCTGTGCCCGCTGACTGGCGGCATCGGCATCCTGCTTACCGGCACCGTGGTGGACAACTGGTACCTCTGGGCCGTGCAGCACGGTGTTGCACCGCCCTACCCGCCCGTGTTCGGCAACATGGTCGACCCGGCCACCCTGCAAGGAGCCAAGCCATGAACCTGCTGACACGCACCAGCGTGCTGTTCACCAGCCTGGCCGCAGCCCTGCTGCTGGCCGGCTGCGAACGCCCGCCCATCGACACCAAGCAGATCGGCTATCGCGGCACCGCGATGGAGCAGAACACCAACCCGCGCACCGAAGCCAAGAAGGTGGCGGCCAACGTCGCGCCGCCGCAGCTGGACGCCGGCAGCCCCGAAGGCCCCAAGGCCAAGGACGTGCTGCAGAACGTGCAGGTGCTGGGCGATCTGAGCCTGGCGCAGTTCACGGCCCAGATGGTGGCCATCACGGCCTGGGTGGCGCCCGAGCAGGGCTGCAACTACTGCCACGTGGCGGGCAACTTCGCGGACGACTCGGTCTACACCAAGATCGTGGCGCGCAAGATGATCCAGATGACACAGAACGTCAACGCGAACTGGAAGCAGCACGTCGCGAACACCGGCGTCACCTGCTACACCTGCCACCGCGGCAACAACGTGCCCACGCAGACCTGGTTCCAGCCCAAGGCGCAGGACAAGCGGGCCGATTTCATCGGCAACCGCAACGGTCAGAACCGCGGCTCGCCCACGGTGGGCCTGTCGTCGCTGCCGGCCGACCCGGTGACGATGTACCTCACCGACGTGAAGCAGATCCGCGTCGGCGGCACCACGGCGCTGCCCACCGGCAACGACGTGAGCATCCAGGCCACCGAAGGCACCTACGCGCTGATGTTCCACTTCTCGCAGTCACTGGGCGTGAACTGCACGGCCTGCCACAACAGCCGCCACTTCGGCAGCTGGGACCAGAGCCCGCCGCAGCGCACGACGGCCTGGCACGGCATCAACATGGTCCGCGACCTGAACGTCGGCTACACGCTGCCGCTGGGCAAGGTGTTGCCGCCGAACAAGCTGGGGCCGAACGGCGACACCCCGCTCGTGGCGTGCGCCACCTGCCACCAGGGCGTGAACAAGCCGCTGTACGGCGCGCCCATGGCCAAGAACTGGCCGGGCCTGCAAGCCCTGAGCACGGCCGCACCGGCCGCGGCAGCCAGCGCACCGCAGTGAAGGTGGGCTGAAGCCACCGCAACCCGCACCACCATGCAACCGGACGCGCTCCAGGGCCCCGTGCCGACGGCGCGTTCAGCGGCCGGCACCGGCGGCACCACCCGCACCGCCGCGCGCAGCGCCGGCAGTGTGGCGGTGCTGGTGCTGGCCGACATGGCGCCCACGGCACGCCTGTGGGCCTGGGGTCGGCTGGTGCTGGGCGCGCGGCCTTTCCGCGGCGTGCCCGGGCTGCAGTTCATCAAGGTGATGGGCAGCGGCGAAGGCGGCGGTTTCGGCCTCAAGCCCAGCGGCACGCACCGCGGGCTGTTTCTCGGCTTCGACACCGAAGAGGCCGCCCGCCACTTCATCGAGCAAGACCCGCAGCTCGCCGCCTGGCGCGCCCATGCGCGCGAATGTCTGGTGACGCTGCTGCGCGCCACCAGCAGCAAGGGCAGCTGGTCGGGCGCAGCGATGGACGTCACCGCCGATGCCCCGGGCGCCGACGACGGCCCCATCGCCGCGTTGACGCGGGCCTCCATCAAGCCGCGCCGCGCGCTGGCCTTCTGGCGCCTGTCGCCGCCCGCCGAAGCCTCGCTGGCCCGCGCCGAAGGCTGCCTGCTCGCCGCCGGCCTGGGTGAAGCGCCCGTGCTGCGCCAGTGCACCTTCAGCCTGTGGCGCAACACCGCCGCGATGGACGCCTACGCGCGCAGCGGCGCACACCAGCAGGCCATCCGCGCGGCCTACGGCGGCGGCCATTTCAGCGAATCGATGTTCGTGCGTTTCGTGCCGCTGCAGATGCAAGGCCGCTGGCAGGGGCAGGCCCATGGCTGAGCGCCGCGTCGTCGTCGTGGGCGCCGGCATGGGCGGCCTCGTGGCCGCGCTGCTGCTGGCACGCCAGGGCGTGCAGGTGACGCTGGTGGACGCCGCCAGCGGCCCTGGCGGCAAGATGCGCCAGCAGTCCGTGGGGGGCAGCCCGATGGACGCCGGGCCCACCGTCTTCACCCTGCGCTGGGTGTTCGAGCAGATCCTCGAGCAAGCCGGCCACAGCCTGGCCGACCTGCCCCCGCTGCAGCCGCTGGACGTGCTGGCCCGCCACGCCTGGCGCGGCCACGCGCCCACGCTCGACCTGCACGCCGAACGCCGCCGCTCGGCCGAAGCCATCGGTGATTTCGCCGGCGCCGCCGAGGCCCGGCGCTTCCTCGCCTTCTGCGACGAGGCCCGCAAGGTCTACCGCACGTTGGAAGGCCCGTACATGCGCGGCGCCAAGCCCAGCGTGGCCTCGATGATCGCGAGCCTGGGCCCGCGCGGCCTGGCCACGCTCACGGGCCTGGGGCCCTTCAACACGCTGTGGCGCTACCTGGGCCGCCACTTCCACGACGCCCGCCTGCGCCAGCTCTTCGGCCGCTACGCCACCTACTGCGGCGGCTCGCCCTGGCAAGCCCCAGCCACGCTGATGCTGGTGGCGCAGGTGGAGATGGACGGCGTCTGGGCCGTGCAAGGCGGCATGCACGCCGTGGCCCAGCGCTTCGCGCGGCTGGCCGAACAGCACGGCGCCACGTTGCGTTACGGCACGCCCTGCACGCGCATCCTGCTCAAGGACGGCGTGGCGCGCGGCGTGCAGCTGGCCGGCGGCGAAGAGCTGCACGCCGATGCCGTTGTCTTCAATGGCGACCCGCAAGCGCTGGTGCAGGGCCTGCTGGGTGACGCCGTGCGCCAGGCCGTGCCGCCGTTGCCGCGCGCACGGCGTTCGCTCTCGGCCGTGACCTGGGCCGTGAAGACACCCACCGCCGGTTTCGAGCTCGCGCACCACAACGTCTTCTTCGAAGACGACTACCGCAGCGAGTTTCACGACATCTTCCAACGCCGCCGCCTGCCGCAGGCCGGCACCGTCTATGTGTGCGCGCAAGACCGCGAAGGCGCCCAAGCCCTGCCCGCAGGGACGCCCGAGCGGCTGCTGTGCCTGGTGAACGCGCCGCCCGACGGCGACCAGCGTTCCTTCGATGCCCTGGAGACAGACCCATGCGAACAACGGAGCCTGTCCCTGCTGCATGGCTGCGGCCTGCAGCTCGAGATGAATTCGAGCACCCAACGCACCACACCGGCGGACTTTCACCGTCTTTTCCCGGCCAGCGGGGGGGCGCTGTATGGCCCGGCGACGCACGGCTGGATGGCGCTGTTCCGCCGGCCCGGCGCGAGCTGCCGGGTGCCGGGCCTGTTCCTGGCGGGGGGTGGGGTGCATCCGGGGCCGGGCGTGCCGATGGCAGCCCTGTCAGGCCAGCTGGCGGCCGCGGCCTCGATGGCGCACCTCGCTTCGACCAGCCGGTTGCACCCGGTGGCTACCTCTGGTGGTACGTCGACGCGATCAGCGACGACGGTCGCCATGCGCTGAGCCTCATCGCGTTCGTCGGCAGTGTCTTCTCTCCCTACTACGCCTGGGCCCTGGCCCGCAATCCGGCCACCGAGGCCGAGAACCATGTCGCCATCAACGTGGCGCTCTACGGCGCGCAAGGCCGGCGCTGGACCATGACCGAACGCAGCAAGGCCAGCCTGCGCCGCAGCGCCACCGAGCTCGCCATCGGCCCGAGCCGGCTGCACTGGGACGGGCAGTCGCTGCTCATCGAGCTCGACGAGATCAGCGTGCCGCTGCCGCAGCGCGTGCGCGGCCGCGTGCGTGTGTGGCCGCGTGGGCTGGCGAACTTCGTCACCGCGCTGGACGACGGGGGCCGCCACCGCTGGGGGCCGATCGCGCCTTGCGCGCGTGTGGAGGTGGAGCTCGACAAACCCGGCGCCCGCTGGACCGGCGAGGCCTACCTCGACAGCAACGAGGGCGACGAGCCCATCGACCGCCCCTTCACCGAATGGGACTGGTCGCGCGCCGGCATGAAGGACGGCAGCACGGCGGTGATCTACGACGTGCGGCAGAAGAACGGCCGCGACCGCGTGGTCTCGCGCCGCTTCCTGCCCGACGGCAGCTCGGAGGCCTTCTCGCCCCCGCCGCGCCAGGCCCTGCCCCGCACCGCCTGGCGCATCAACCGCACCATGCGCACCGACCCCTACGAGCCCGCGCTCGTGGAGCAGACGCTCGAAGACACACCCTTCTATGTGCGCAGCGTGCTGCAGTCGGGCCTGCTCGGCGAGCGCGTGACCTCGGTTCACGAGACCTTGAACGTGCCGCGCGTGGTGGCACGCAGCACCCGCCTGATGCTCCCGTGGCGCATGCCGCGGGTGCGTTGATGCACCCAGCCCCTGCCCTGCTGTGAAGATCCCCGACCTCATCACCGGCACCATGAAAGGCTGGGCCCGCCTGGGCCCGCGTTTCCTGCCCTTCGCTGACGCGGCCAGCGCCGAGCTGCCGCTGCTGCGCCTGTGGCGCCTGAGCCTGTTCCAGGTGAGCGTGGGCATGGCGCTGGTGCTGCTGGTGGGCACGCTCAACCGCGTGATGATCGTGGAGCTGGGCGTGCCGGCGGCGCTGGTGGCGATCATGATCTCGCTGCCGGTGCTGTTCGCGCCCATGCGTGCGCTGGTGGGCTTCAAGAGCGACAACCACCGCAGCGCCCTGGGCTGGCGGCGCGTGCCCTACATCTGGAAGGGCACGATGGTGCAGTTCGGCGGGCTGGCCATCATGCCCTTCGCGCTGCTGGTGCTTTCGGGCGGCGGCAACGCGCAGCAGTGGCCGGCGTGGATCGGCCACCTTGGGGCGGGCCTGGCCTTCCTGCTGGTGGGCGCAGGTCTGCACATCACGCAGACGGCGGGTCTGGCGCTTGCCACCGATCTGGCCCCGCCCGAGGCGCAGCCCAAGGTGGTGGGGCTGATGTACGTGTCGCAGCTGCTGGGCATGATCGTCAGTGCGCTGGTCTTCGGCGCACTGCTCGAAGACTTCAGCCCGGCACGGCTGATCCAGGTCATCCAGGGCTCGGCGGTGGTCACCATCGCGCTGAACATCCTGGCGCTCTGGAAACAAGAGACCCGGCAGCGCGGCATGCTGCAGCAACCGCGCCGCGAGGAACCCACCTTCCAGCAAGCCTGGAGCCACTTTCTGCAAGGCGCACAGGCGCGGCGGCGCCTGGTGGCCGTGGGCCTGGGCACCATGGCCTTCGGCATGCAGGATGTGCTGCTCGAGCCCTATGGCGGCCAGGTGCTGGGCTTGTCAGTGGGCGCCACCACCCAGCTCACGGCCACCTTGGCCATCGGCGGGCTGATCGGCTTTGCGCTGGCCTCGCGCGTGCTGGGCCGCGGTGCCGACCCCTTCCGAATGGCCAGCGCCGGCGCGCTGGTGGGCATCCCTGCGTTCATGACCGTGATCGCTGCGGCGCCCTTGCAGACACCGGCGCTCTTTGGCCTGGGCGTCTGGATGATCGGCTTCGGCGGCGGGCTCTTCGCCCACGGCACGCTCACCGCCACCATGCAGACGGCGCCGCCGCAGCAAGTCGGCCTGGCGCTGGGCGCCTGGGGCGCCGTGCAGGCCACCGCCGCTGGCGTTGCCGTGGCCCTGGGCGGTGTGCTGCGCGACGTGCTCGCCAGCCTGGGTGGCGCGCTGCATGCCGAATCGCAAGCCACGCCCTATACGGCCGTCTACAGCCTTGAGATCGTCCTGCTGCTGGCCACCGTGGTGGCCATGGCACCCCTGTTGCGCCGCACCGCCACCGCAGTGCCCGGCCCCACCCCTCACCACCCCGCCAGCGAGACACCCTGATGAAACTCACCTCCGCCCCCCGCCACGCCCCCAGCACCTGGGCCATGACGATGAAGAAGCGCCTGTTCTGGGGTACGCCTCACACCGAAACCGACGTCAACAACTTCGAGGCGGCGATCTGCGAACGCGCCGCCGACGAGGCGGCCGGCAAGTTCGCCGCGGTGCACGCGGTGGAGAAGGCCCTGGACGGCATCACACGCCGCTCGGTGGGCCTGATGCAGTTCGACGCCTTGCTGGCGCTGGTGATGGTGTTGATGGCCTACCAGGCCGGCAGCGGTGCGTCCGAGAGCTTCATGCAACTCAACCGCTGGGGTTTTGTGCTGGCGCTCTTCAGCTGCGTGCTGATGATCCCCAACCTGGCCTTGCTGTGGGGTGCCGACGCCGCGGTGCACACGCGCCAGCCGCGCGAGGCCTACCTGCTGGCCATGGGCGTGCACAAGGTGCGCGCGGCCCGCTACACCTTCGCCCTGGTCTTCAGCTTCGCCGCAGCCGTGATGACACTGGTTTCACTGACGCAATTGGCTTGAGTTAGCCACCGCGCGCCATTCGGCGCGCCGACAACTCACGAAAGGCGGTGCCAGGTGCATCGCCTTTTTCATTGCGCGCGCATTCGCAATGGATTCGAAACGCGCGACCCAGAAGAAATCGGGGCACTGGCATCCAGGGATGCCGGTGCCCCGCTTCTGCAGGGGTGCTCGACGGATCGAGCTTGCCTTACTGCTTGGCCGGTGTGGCGCTCTGCGCTGTGACCGTAGGGGCCGCCATCGGGGCCTCGGCCGCCTTCGGAGCGGCCTTGGTGCCGCCCTGGAGGAAGGTCGGCACCCACTGCGTCTTGGTCAGCAGCTGGTAGTGGACAAACAAGGAGGTCACCACCACAGCGCCCAGAAAGATGGGAACGCCGATGGTCGGGTTGACCACACGCCAAATCTTGCCTTGGTTCATGAGGTCTCCTTACTTAAGCCACGGGGAGTAGATGTAGGCGAAGAAGTGCGCCAGCAGAGCGATGAGGCCGAAGATTCGGGTGCCCTCGACCAAGCCCTGTTGCAATTCTTCAGCTTCAGGGGTGGTAAGCCCCGACGGCCAAACTCTGTTCGGATCATCTGCCATGTTGTTCTCTCCAATAGTCAGACATACCGTGCTGAACCCGCACGAGGGCTTCTTGTGGCTGCGTTGGCCACGTAATTCCCCCAGACTTCAGAGGAACTTTACGCCCCAGGATGTAATTGGTCAATTGCCATTTACACCCTAGGCTGTCACGTAAACGTGACACTTTCGAGAAAAAAAAGCGAGCTGCCGGCCGGCGCGCTGCATTCATCGCGCCACGCTCTGGTGCAAGGCCTGCCGTTCCGACAGCGCGATGACCCAGCCCATGCGGTCGTCGAAACTGCGCGACACCGGCCCGGCCGCCGAGGCTGCCGGGGCCGCCATGACCGCAGCATCCACCAGGAACTGCACCGACGGGAGCACCGGCAAAGGCATGCGCACCACCGAGGGCGTGCGCACCACCGCAGCGCTGGCCCGGGCGATCAAGGCCAGCTTGCGCTGCTTGCTGACCACGGCGCGCTGCGTGATGGAGTCCAGCCCCTTGCGCTCGATCTCGCGGCCGATTTCGGCATAGACCAGGCGCGCCGCGTGGATGGCGGCGCGGCAATCGCGCGGCAGGGCCGCAATGCCATGGTCGGCCTTGGCATACAGCGTCTCGGCCGTGTGCAACAGGCGCTGCACCACACCGGCAATGCGCGGCTCAAAACGCGGCTGCTGCAACCAGGCTTCGACATCGATGCCGGCTTCGCGCAGCCACTGCCGCGGCAGGTAGAGGCGGCCGCGTCGTGCGTCCTCGCCGACATCGCGCGCGATGTTGGTGAGTTGCATGGCCACACCCAGGTCGCAGGCGCGGGCCATCGCGGCTTCACCGCGAGCGCCCATGATCACGGCCATCATCGCGCCGACGGTGCCGGCCACACGGGCACCGTAGTCCTGCACGTCTTGCAGGGTTTCGTAGGTGCGGGCGGTGGTGTCCCAGTAGAAGCCGTCGATCAGCGCGTCGAGCAACTCGCGCGGGAGGTCGAAGCGGTGCACCACGCTTGCCAGCGCCGAATCGACCCCGATGTCCAGAGGGCGGCCGTCGTAGATGGCGTCGAGCCGGCGCTGCAGGCGCAGCACGGCCGCTTGCGGGTTGTCGCCGTCGTCGATCTCGTCGTCGGCGAGGCGGCAGAACGCATACAGCGCCCGGGCCGGCTCGCGCACGCGCGCTGGCAGCAGCAGCGATGCGGCAAAGAAGGCCTTGGACCCGCCACGCATCAGCTCGCGGCAGGTGGCGCTGTCGGGCGCAGCCACGGGCGCGTGGCGCTCAGTTGAAGCTATGGGCATGCGGCACCACCGTTTCCAGGGCTTTGGCTGACATCAACACGCCGGGCACGCCGGCGCCGGGGTGGGTGCTGGCACCCACCATGAAGAGGTTCTTCACGTCTTCGCTGCGGTTGTGCGGGCGGAACCAGGCGCTTTGCAGCAGCAGCGGCTCCAGGCCGAAGGCCGCGCCCTTGAAGGACAGCAGGCGGTCGTGGAAGTCTTGCGGCGTGGTCACGCGCGAGTGCTCCACGAACGCGCCGAAGCCCGGCATCACCGTCTCTTCCAGGCGCTTCTCGACGGCCTGGCGGAAGGTCTCGGCGAAGGCCGGCCAGTCGGTGCCGCTGTCGAGGTGGGGCACCGGGGCCAGCACGTAGAAGCAGTCGCGCCCGGCCGGTGCCATGCTGGGGTCGGTGGCCGTGGGGCGGTGCAGGTAGAGGCTGAAATCGGGCGCGAGCTTGTGGTGCTTGAAGATGTCCTTCAGCAGCCCTTCGTAGCGGGGGCCGAGCACCATCATGTGGTGCGGCACATCGGGGAACTGCTTCGTGGTGCCGAAGTACCAGACGAAGAGGCTCATCGAATAGTCGCCGCGCTCGATCTTCGCGTTGGTCCAGTGCCGGCGGTGCTGCGGCTCCACCAGGTTGCGGTAGGTCCAGGCGGTGTCGGCGTTGCTCACCACGATGTCGGCACGGCGGCGCGTGCCGTCGGCGAGCTCGATGCCCGTGGCCTGGCCGTTCTCGACCGTGATGCGCCTGACCTCGGCGTTCAGGTGCACGGGCGCGCCACGATCGGCCAGCAGCTTCACGAGGCCCTGCACCAGCACGCCGGTGCCGCCCATCGCCCAGTGCACGCCGAAGCGACGCTCCAACGTGTTGATCAGGCTGTAGATGCAGGTGACCGAGAACGGGTTGCCGCCGATAAGCAGCGGGTGGATGGTCATCACCATGCGCAGCTTCGGGTGCTTGATGTGCCCGGCCACCATGTGGTGCAGGCTGCGCCAGCCGCGCATGCGCGCCAGCGCCGGCACGGCCTTGAGCAGGCTGCCGATGCCGTCGAAGGCCTGCGGACCGAGCTCCTCGAAACCTTGCCGGTAGCAACTGGCCGCCTCGACGAGGAAACGCTCGTAGCCCGGCAGATCCTCGGGGCAGATGCGAGCCACTTCGGCGCGCATCGTGTCGGCGTCGCCGCTGTAGTCGAAGTGCGTGCCGTCGTCGAAACGGATGCGGTAGAACGGGTCCAGCGGCTTGAGCGTGACGTCGTCTTCCAGGCGCTTGCCGCACAGCGCCCACAGCTCTTCCAGCATGAAGGGCGCGGTGATGATGGTCGGGCCGGCGTCCCAGGTGTACCCGCCTTCGCGCCACACGTAAGCGCGGCCACCGGGGGCGTCGAGCTTCTCGTAGACCTCGACGTCGTAGCCTTTGCAGCTCAGGCGCACGGCGGCAGCCAGGCCGCCGAAGCCGCTGCCGATGACGATGGCCTTGGGCGCCGGGGCGCCCCCGGAGCGGCCACGCGCAGGCACAGCGGCCGGCGGCATGGGCGTGACGGCGCGCAGGGCAGAGCCCGTGGCGCTGTCAGCGGGCGTGAAGAAGCTTGTCATCGTTGTCCAGGGCCATTTCTGGCAAGAGGGCCACCGGCTCCACGTCAGGAGCAGCTCGGCTGGAAGAAGGTTTGTGCATGGCCCAGCGCCACAGCGCGGTGGCTTCGAGCGGCAGCACCAGCAGCCAGTGCTCGACGAGGGCCAGCACCAGCAGCGTGGCCACGAGCCAGGCGCCCACGGCGGCAGCGCTGCCCGCCGGCTGGGCCAGGGCCTCGCGCACCAGGGCCACCGCCACCACCGTGGCCGCCGTGACAGCAAACGGGAACAGCACGTTCATCGCACGCTTGCGGAAATAGCTGCCGAGGTAACGCAGGTGCGGCGGCAGGAAGTGCAGGCTCAGGTTGCGCACGCCGAGAAAGACATTCAGCTTGGCGCTGATGCGCATCACCCACAGCACCGCGAAGGTGGCAGCGCCGACCTGGTTGGTGCCGCCCCAGGTCAGCGCGGCGATCAACAGGCCCGTGGCGAGGATGGCAAGTTCGTGCCAGATCAAGGTTTGCGTGGCCTGCACGAAGCGGCGCCAGCCCGTGGCGCCGGTGTCCAGCACCTGCTGGCGCGGGCCCGTGACCCAGCCCGTGAGGAAACTCAGCTCGTGCCAGCCCCACACCAGCAAGGCGCAGGTGAAGGCGCAATAAGCCGAGGCCACGCCGCTCTGTCCGGCCGTGCGGTGCAGGCCCACCAGCGCCATCACCGCCAGCGCAGAGCTGATCAGGTGGCTCCAGCGGAAGGTCGTGCGCGGCAGGCCGTCCAGCAGCAGGATCAGCCCGGTGGAGAACCACCAGACGAACACCGCGAAGAGGATGGGCCAGAGCGCTTCGGACATCGATGTCACCAGGCCGGCGCAACGCGCACTTGCGCGGGCAGGTCGTGGCGCTTGACGGGCAGGAAGTACAGGCGCGCGAAGGTGGCAAAACCCTGCACGGCCAGGCCGGCCTGCTTGAGCTTGCCGATGACGCCGCCCTGGGCCTTGGCGGCATCCATGCGCATCGAGAGCTCATACAGCCGCGTCATGCCGGCGCGGAAGGCCGGCAGGTCGTGGTCGAGCGAGATCGGGAAGACCTGCTTGCTGATCTCCGTCGTGATGCGGAAGACCTCGTAGTCGTAGGCCGTGGCGTCCAGGCCCATCGCGTTCTTCAGCATCGGGCGCGTGTGGTCGCGCACGTACATCGTGGCGTAGACGGCCAGCAGGAAGAAGCGGATCCACAGCGTGTTCGCGCCCCGCAGCAGGTGCGGCTGCGCGCGCATCAGCAGCGCGAAGCTCTCGCCGTGGCGGAATTCGTCGTTGCACCAGCGCTCGAACCACTTGAAGATGGGGTGGAAGCGCTTCTCGGGGCAGCGCTCGAGCTGGCGGAAGATGGTGATGTAGCGCGCGTAGCCGATCTTCTCGCTCAGGTAGGTGGCGTAGAAGATGTACTTGGGCTTGAAGTAGGTGTAGGCCTTGGTGCGCTTGAGGTCGCCCAGGTCGAGGCCGAGACCGAAGTCCTTCAGGCTCTGGTTGATGAAGCCCGCGTGGCGCGATTCGTCGCGCGCCATGTAGCGCATCAGCGCCTTGATGTCGGGGTTGCTGATGTTCTTCTGGATCTCGTTGTAGAGGATGCAGCCGCTGAACTCGCTGGTCACGCTGCTGATCAGGAAATCCAGGAACTCCTGGCGCAGCTCGGGCGACATCTGCGCCATCTGCGCCCGCGCCTCGTCGGCGAACTCGGGCGTGCGCTGGAAGTGGTCGTGGTTGTTGTCGCCTTCGTACTCGGCCATCATCGTGTCCCACTCCTGGCGGATGGGGTTCACGTCCAGGCGGTCCATGGCCTTGAAATCGGTGGTGTAGAAGCGCGGCGTGAGCAGGGTCTCCTGCTTGGC
The DNA here is from genome assembly GCA_051861265.1 of Rubrivivax sp. GTDB lineage: Bacteria > Pseudomonadota > Gammaproteobacteria > Burkholderiales > Burkholderiaceae_C > Rubrivivax. Next base: position 423,314 of record JBHYDA010000001.1, on the reverse strand, counting down.
CTTGCGGGCCGCTTCTTCGGGGCTGTCGATGCTGACGGCGTGGGTGGCGCTCATGGGGTACTCCTTGGAGACACGTTCGGTGCGGGGCTGCGCAAGAGCGCAGCAAAGGCACCGGCATTGGTCGGCCCGAAGGCCTCGAGATCGATGCGCTGGCCGGTGGCCGGGTCCAGCAGCGTGAGCCGGCCGTCGGCGCGGCCCACCAGTTCAAACGGGGCTTCACCGCCCAGGCCGCGCATGCGGCGCTCACGCGCCATCACGCGCAGCGCGCCGCGCAGGAAGCCGCCTTCGCCTTGCACATGCGCCACCTGCTGGCCGCTGCGTGCGTCGATGACGAGCACGCCGCCGTCGCTGGCGTCGCTGAACTTCAGGCTGCGCGACAGCGCCGGGGCGGCGTCAGGGGCGCGCACCTCGGTGCCCGACAGGCGCACGGCCGAAACGCCGGCCAGCGCCACCAGCACCAGCGCGGCCATGGCCATCAGCAGGCCGCGCGGCAGCGGGTCGGGGTGGGTGTGGGCGTTGCTCATGGGCGTGGTCTTTCAACGGCTGGCCATCGCGGGCCTGGCGCCGCGGCCCTGCGGTTCTGCAGCCACAGCGGCGGCCGGCGCCGGCAGTTCGACGCCGGTGTCCTGCGCCCAGGCCTGCGCCAGCGTGCGGGCCACCGCGGCGGCTTCGGGCACGCAGCGCAGCATCGGCTCGGGCTGGCCCACGCGCCAGGGGCGGGCGTGCGGCCACAGGTGCAGGTAGGCGATGCGGTCGTCACCGGCCAGTTGCAGCGGCAGGTCGCCACTGGCGTCGGCATTCAGGTGCAGGCCGGCGGCGGCGATGCGCTTGAAGGGGATGTTGAAGGTCAGCGTGAGCACCACGCCGATGCGCATGACGACGCGGCGGTTGGTCACCGTGTAGATGGCCGAGCGGGCCGACAGCCAGGCGATGAAGGCCAGCATGCCCAGAGCCGCGCCGGCCAGCAGCAGCATCCACAGGGCCGACACCGCCATCGTGCCGAGGCTGGCGTTCTCGCTCGCCAGGAACACCAGGCGCAGGACCATCAGCGCCGCAAAATACACCACCAGCTTGCGCAGGTGGAAGGCCTGGCGCGCCAGGGTCTGCCACTGCGGGCTGCCTTGCCAGAGCACACGCTCACCGGCCGGCAACATCTCGGGCAGGCCGCGCGCGGCCTCGAACTCGTGCTCTTGCGCCAGCGGCGCGCTGGCGTTCACCGGCGAGGCGGCGGCCGGGGCGCGACGCACCGCCTTCACAGCAGCGGCTCCGCGCGTGAGGGCTCGGCGTAGAGCGTGCCAGCGCCGTAGTAGCCCATGATCTTCTCTTCCTCGAGCAGCGTCACCACGTCAGGGTTGCGCGTGCCGGGCACGTCGGCGAACTGGTGGCCGAGGATGGCGCCGACCTTGACCTTGTCGCGGCTGACCCGCGCGAAGTTCATCGGCAGCAGCACGCGGCGGCCGTTGGCGGCGGCTTCCAGCTCGATGTAGCGGAAGAGGCTCTCGGCCTCGTCCACCCACAGGTCGACGACCGTGCCGCCCACCTTGTTGTCGGCGCCCATCACCGGCAGGCCGCGCGGATCGGTGTCGCCGCGGGTCACGTCGAACTCGGTGGCCACGCGCAGCGGCATCAGCTTGATGTGGCCTTCGAAGTTCACGTCGGGGTGGTCGGCGCGGTCGGCCCAGGCGCCGGGGCCCACGCCGTCGAGCAGCGGGTTGGCGCCCGTGGGCACCAGCGGCGCCCCGGCCCAGCGGTGCGCCGGCTCGGCCATCAGCACCTGCGCCGAGACGATGTCGTTGGGCGCCGAGAAGGTGCGGCCATCCTGCAGCAGGTAGGTCTTGGGCGAGGGGATGGGGAAGCCACGCACCGAGACACCGTTGTCGGTGACCATGGGGTAGCCCTCGCGGTGGTTTTCCAGCACCAGGTAGTAGATGAGGAAGGCGAAGAAGATCCAGAAGGCGTAGAGCACCAGCTGGGCGACGTCGATGTACTGCGTGATGGCTCCGGTTCCCATGAGGGTCTCCTTCAGTCGTGATTCAGCCGGGTAGGTCGGCCAGGCCGAACTTGGTGCCGGGCGTCCGGACGGACGGCCCCAGCGAGCGAACGAGCGGGCCGATGGCAATCAGCGCCGCGAACAAGAGGTACAGCTCGAGGTGGTAGACGAAGCTGTAGCCGGTGACCGGCGTCACCAGCACTTCGCCGAAGGCCCCGTGCGTGGCCAGCGTGGACACCAGGTCGCGCAGCGCGCCACCGAGTGCGATGCCCAGGCCGCCGGCCGTGGCCTGCACCGCACCCCAGGCGCCGAGCGCCAGGCCGACGTGATCGCGGTGCTCCAGCGACATGGCCGCGGTGAGCATGCCCACCGAGAACAGGCCGCCGCCGAAGCCGATGAGCGCGGTGCCGCAGCGGAAGAGCCAGGGCGCTTCGGCCGGGGCCGAGAAGATCACGGCCGCGAAGGCCGGCAGGCCCAGCACCAGGCCGCAGGCGGCCACGCGGTAGGGGTCGCCGCCCCGCGCCAGCCAGCGCGCGGCCAGCGCGAAGGCCACCAGCGCGCCGAGCGCCATCACCGCGGTGAGCGAACTCGTGGCGCCGACGCTGAGCTTGAGGATCTCGCCGCCGTAGGGCTCGAGCACCACGTCCTGCATCGCGAAGGCCATCGTGCCCAGGCCCACGGTGACGAGGAAGCGGCGGGCCTTGGGCTGGCCGATGAAGCTCTGCCAGCGCGGGCCGAAGGCCGGCGCCGGCTCGGCGGCCGAGCGGCGGCGGTTCGGGTTGCGCGCTTCCTGCTTCCACACCGCGATGACGCACAGCGCCGCCGTGGCCACGCCCGCGCCCTGCACCACCTGCACCAGGCGCGTGGGCGAGAAGTCGGCCAGCAGCAGGCCGAAGACCGTGCCGCCACCCACCAGGCCCACGAGCAGCATCACGTACATCAGCGCCACCACGCGCGGGCGGGTGGCGTCGGTGGACAGGTCAGACGCCAGCGCCAGGCCTGCGGTCTGCGTGGTCTGCAGGCCGGCGCCCACCAGCAGGAAGGACAGGCCGCTGACCAGGTGCCCCACCCAGGCGAGGCCGAAACGGCCCTGGCCCGTGAGCAGCAGCAGCGCAAAAGGCAGCAGCGCCAGGCCGGCGAACTGCAGGAAGGCCCCCAGCCCGATGTAAGGCACGCGGCGCCAGCCGATGGCCGAGGCGTAGACATCGCTCTTGTGGCCGATGAAGGCCCGCAGCGGCGCGGCGATGATGGGCAGCGCCACCATCAGCGCCACCAACCAGGCGGCCACGCCCAGCTCGACGATCATCACGCGGTTGAGCGTGCCCACCATCAGCGCGGTGGCCATGCCCACGCTCACCTGGAACAGGCCCAGGCGCAGCAGGCGCGGCAGCGGCAGGTCGGGCGTGGCAGCGTCGGCAAAAGGCAGGAAGCGCGGGCCCAAGCGTTTCCACTTGAGCGCGAGCTTCGAGGGGGCCTTGCCGCCGCGCGGGGTGTTCATCAGCCGCGCACCAGTTCCAGGGCTTGCGAGGTGTAGAAACCGCTGCTGATGCGCTGCGTGCGGGCCGGCTTGAACTGCGGCACGCCGCGGTTCAAACGCGTGCGCAGCGACTTCTCGGCCACGGGCTCGATCCACGGCGCGCGGTTGCCGCGCGGGAAGAGCCGGCCCACCGCGCGCATGGCGGCCAGCGCCGGGTTGCGCGGCGCGAAGGTGAAGAGCATCGAATGGCGCGTGCGCTGCGACCAGGCTTCGATCACACGCACCATGTCGGCTTCGTCGTAGTGGATGAGCGAGTCCATCGCCACCACGTGGTCGAAGCCGCCGAGCTGCGGGTCGAGCATGTCGCCGCTGCGGAACTCGATGCGGCCGGCCACCGGGTGCGCGGCCAGCAGCGAGTTCATGCGCTCACGCGCCACGTTCACCAGCGCCGGCGAGAGATCGATGGCCACCACCTCGGCGCCGCGCGCCGCCGCTTCCAGCGCCAGCGCGCCGGTGCCGCAGCCGGCGTCCAGCACGCGGGCGCCGCGCAGGTCTTGCGGCAGGCAGCCCATCAGCGTGGCGCGCATGCGGTCACGCCCCGCGCGCACGGTGGCGCGGATGCGGCCCACCGGCGCGGTGCTGGTGAGTTGTTCCCAAGCCTTCAGCGCAGTGCGGTCGAAGTAGTCTTCGATCTCGCCGCGGCGGGTTTCGTAGCGGGCGTCCATGGCGGCGGGCCTCAATCGAACCCGAGCAGGTCGAAGATGTCGCGGTCCTTCATGGGCACCGCGCTGTAGGACTTGTCACCCAGCCAGAGGTTGGCGGCCAGGCGCATGTACTCGCGCTTGACGGCCTCCAGCTCGGGGCTGGTCTCCATCTCGAAGAGCACGCTCTTCTTCAGGCGGCTGCGGCGGATGACGTCGAGATCAGGGAAGTGGGCCGCCAGCTCCAGGCCGATCTTGGCCGTGTACTTGTCGATCTGGTCGGTGGCCGCGCTGCGGTTGGCGATGACACCGCCCAGACGCACGTTGTAGTTCTTCGCCTTCGCACCGATGGCCTGCACGATGCGGTTCATCGCGAAGATGGAATCGAAGTCGTTGGCCGTGACGATCATCGCGCGGTCGGCGTGCTGCAGCGGGGCGGCAAAACCGCCGCAGACCACGTCACCCAGCACGTCGAAGATCACCACGTCGGTGTCTTCGAGCAGGTGGTGCTCTTTCAGCAGCTTCACGGTCTGGCCGACCACGTAGCCGCCGCAGCCCGTGCCCGCGGGCGGGCCGCCAGCTTCGACACACATCACGCCGTTGTAGCCCGGGAAGACGAAGTCCTCGACGCGCAACTCCTCGGCGTGGAAGTCCACGGTCTCCAGCACGTCGATGACGGTGGGCAGCATCTTCTTCGTCAGCGTGAAGGTGCTGTCGTGCTTGGGATCGCAGCCGATCTGCAGCACGCGCTTGCCCATCATGCTGAAGGCGGCGCTGAGGTTGCTGCTGGTGGTGCTCTTGCCGATGCCGCCCTTGCCATAGATGGCAAAGACCTTGGCGGTGCCGATCTTCACGCTCGGGTCCAGCTGCACCTGCAGGCTGCCTTCGCCGTCTTCGCCGCGGGCTGCCTTCTTCATCAGGCTCGGGAAGGGGAGGGTCACGGTCTCGGTCATGCTGCTGCCTTTTCGTCGTACACGCCTTCGAGGCGGTCTTCCAGCTCTTCGCCTGCACGTTGCAGGGCCTCGAGCGTTTGTGCATCCGGCGTCCAGTACTGGCGCCGGTGCGCTTCAAGAAGTCGGTGGGCGACCTTGGCGGACGCCGTGGGGTTGAGCTTGGCCAGGCGCTCGCGCATGGCCGGGTCGAGCACGAAGGTCTCGCTCAACTGCTGGTAGACCCAGGGCTGCACCTGGCCGGTGGTGGCGCTCCAACCCAGCGTGTTGGTGAGGTGCACCTCGATCTGGCGCACGCCCTCGTAGCCGTGTTCCAGCATGCCCTCGTACCACTTCGGGTTGAGCATGCGGGTGCGGGTCTCCAGGGCCACCTGCTCGCCCAGCGTGCGCACGGTGCCGCCGCCGATGGCGTCGTTGGTCTGGTCGCCGATGTAGACCGGGGCCACCTTGGCATCGACGCCTTCGGCCACCGACTTGGCCCGCTTCACCGCGCGGCTGATGCCGCCCAGGGTGTCGAAGTAGGTGTCGATGGTGGTGACGCCCAGCTCCACGGAATCGAGGTTCTGGTAGGCCAGTTCCACCTTGCTCAGCACCGATTGCAGCAACTGCGCGTTCTGCACCGGGCGGCCGCTGCGGCCGTAGGCGAAGCCCTTGCGGCGCGAGTAGGTCTCGGCCAGCTCGTCTTCGCTGTCCCAGCGGGCGTTGTCCACCAGCAGGCCGACGTTGGCGCCGTAGGCCCCTTCGGCGTTGCCGAAGACGCGCAGCGCGGCGGTCTCGATGTCGCCGCCGTGCTGGGCCATGTAGGCCAGCGCGTGCTTGCGCACGTAGTTCTGTTCGGGCGGCTCGTCGGCGCTGGCGGCCAGGAAGGCCGCCTCGGCCAGCAGCTTCACCTGCAGCGGCAACAGGTCGCGGAAGATGCCCGAGAGCGTGATCACCACGTCCACGCGCGGCCGGCCCAGTTCGGCCAGCGGCAGCAGTTCGGCACCGGCCAGGCGGCCGTAGCTGTCGAAGCGAGGCTTGGCGCCGAAGAGCGCCAGCGCCTGTGCGATGGGGCCGCCTTCGGTCTTCAGGTTGTCGGTGCCCCAGAGCACCAGCGCCACGCTCTCGGGCAGCGTGTGGCCGTCGCTCATGTGGCGGGCCAGCAGGCGCTCGGCCTGGCGGGCACCGTCCTTCACCGCGTAGGCGCTGGGGATGCGGAAGGGGTCGAAGCCGTGCAGGTTGCGGCCCGTGGGCAGGATGGCCGGCGTGCGCAGCAGGTCGCCCCCCGGGGCCGGCCGCACGAAGCGGGCGTCCAGCGCGCGCAGCAGGCCAGCCACTTCGTGGTCATCGGCCATCAAGCGGTTGCTCTCGGCCAGCGCTGCGAGCAGGGTTTCGCGCTCGGCGTCGCCGGCGGCCAGTGCGCGGGGCGTGCTGCCGGCCACCAGGGCCTGCAGCGTGCCGCGGTCCAGGTGCTGGCCGTGGCTGGCTTCGGCCAGCGACATCAGCAGGTCCACACGCTGTTCGGCCGTGGGCGCCTGCCCCACCACGTGCAGGCCGTGGGGGATGAGCGTGTATTCGAGTTCGAGCACCGTGTCGGCCAGATGCGCGATGTGCTCGCCGGCGGCGGCGCCCCAGGCGGGCTCGGCCTGCGCCAGTTCCAGCGGCACTGCCTGGGCCTGGATCATCTCGGCCAGCTCTTCACGCTCGCGCTGGGCCTCGGGCTCCAGGCTGCGGAAGCGCTCGATGGCCGCCTTCAGGTCGACCAGGCCCTTGTAGAGGCCGGCCTGCGCCGTGGGCGGCGTGAGGTAGCTCACCAGCGTGGCTGCGGCGCGGCGCTTGGCGATGGTGCCTTCGCTCGGGTTGTTGCTGGCGTAGAGGTAGAAGTTCGGCAGGTCGCCGATCATGCGGTCGGGCCAGCAGTTGGCCGTCATGCCGTTCTGCTTGCCGGGCATGAATTCGAGCGCGCCGTGCGTGCCGAAGTGCAGCACCGCGTGCGCGCCGAAGTCTTCGCGCAGCCAGCGGTAGAAGGCCGAGAAGGCGTGCGTGGGGGCGAAGCCCTTCTCGAAGAGCAGGCGCATCGGGTCGCCTTCGTAGCCCATGCCGGGCTGGATGCCGACGAAGACGTTGCCGAAGCGCTCGCCCAGCACCTGGATGCAGCTGCCGTCGCTCTGCAGCTTGCCCGGGGCCGGGCCCCAGGCGGCTTCGATCTGCTTGAGCCAGCGTTCACGGCGCACGTGGTCGTTGGCCGGGATGCGTGCATGCACGTTGGCCAGGGCGCCCCACTGCGCGGCGTTGCCGTTGATCACGCTCTCGCGCAGCGCGTCCACGCTGGCGGGCAGCGTGACGGTGTAGCCCTCGCGTTGCATCGCGGCCAGGGTGTTGTAGAGGCTCTCGAACACCGACAGGAAAGCCGCCGTGCCCGTGGCGCCCGCGTTGGGCGGGAAGTTGAAGATCACCAGCGCCACCTTGCGCTGCGCGCGCTGCGAGCGGCGCAGGTCGACGAGGCGGCCCACGCGCGCGGCCAGCATCTCGGCGCGCTCGCTGCAGGTGAACATGTCGTGCCCGCTGTCCTGCGCGGCGGCATCGGTGTGCAGCGATTCGAAGGTGCAGGCGCGGTCGCAACCGGTGCAGGCGGTGTGCGCCGCGTTGCCGCGGCCGCCATAGACCATGGAGCCGGTGGCGCCGTCCAGCTCGGGGATGGCCACCATCATCGTGGCCTCCACCGGCAGCAGGCCGCGTTCGCTGCCGCCCCACTGCTCCAGGGTCTGGAACTCCACCGGGGCCACGGCGATGTAGGGCACGTCCATGCGCGCCAGGATTTCTTCGGCCGCCTTGGCGTCGTTGTAGGCCGGGCCGCCCACCAGCGAGAAGCCGGTGAGCGAGACCACCGCATCCACCGTGCAGCGTTCACCGTCGAAGAAGAACTTCTCGATGGCCGGGCGGGAATCGAGACCGGTGGCAAAGACCGGCAGCACGCGCAGGCCGCGCGCCTGCATCGCGGTGATGACGCCGTCGTAGTGCCCGGCGTTGCCGGCCAGCAGGTAGGAGCGCAGCAGCAGGATGCCGACCGTGCCGCGCTCGCCGGCGCGGGCGGCCTGCGGCAGATCGGCGGCTTCGTGCACCAGGCGCTGCGCCAGCTGCGGGTGGTAGGCGCCCAGCTCGGGGTAGTCCACCGGCTCGTGCGTCTTCAGCGCGCCGCGCAGGCCGCGGCGGGCACCGTCGGCGTAGCGGTCCACCAGGAAGTGCACCATGTGGCCGACGTTGGCTTCGCTGCCTGCCAGCCAGTACTGCAGCGTCAGGAAATAGGCGCGCACGTCCTGCGCGGTGCCGGGAATGAAGCGCAGGATCTTGGGCAGCCGGCGCAGCATCTTCATCTGCTCGGCGCCGGCGGTGGTCTTGGTGGTGTTGTCGGCCTTGTTGTCGGCGGTCTGCTTGGCCTTGCCGCGCAGGCGCTTGAGCAGGCTCACGAAGCCGCTGGCCGGCGCCGACATGTCGAACTTGCCCATGCGCGTGAGCTTGGTCACCTCGGCGGCGCTCATCGCGCAGACCATGGCGTCGCAGTGCTCGCGGCGCGCTTGCAGCACGGGCAGCAGGGGCATGAAGTGGTCTTCGAGGAAGAGCATCGTCACGATGACGATGTGGCCCTGCTCGATGGCGGCCTTGCAGCGCGAGAGCGCGTGTTCGTCGTTGCCCCACTCGTCGGCGGCGTGCACGCTGAGCTGCAGGCCGGGCAACTGGCGCGCCAGGCTGCGCGCGGCGCGCTGCGCGGCGCTGGCGAGGTGGCTGTCCATCGTGACCAGCACCACGCGCATCGGCGAAGGGCTGTCGGCCGCACGGCTGGCCGGCACCGCCTTGGGCGCCAAGCGCCCGAAGAGACCGCCCAGACCCGGCTCCGCCGGCAGCGTGCCGCTGCTGGTGGCCAGCGAGGCACCCGCCATTTCAGCGGCTGAAGTGGGCTTTGGCATCGTAGAGGGTCTCAACGGTGATCTGCGTCAAACCACGTTGGCCGGCATAGGCTTCCGTGTTGCGCTTCGCTTTGCCGCGCACGAAGAAAGGAATCTTCTTGAGTTCCTTCGCCGCGTCGGCGGTCCAGGGCGCAGGGCCGCTGGCGGTGACGGTCTCTGCAGCCGGGGCTACCGCCGCAGCGGCTGCCAGCGCCACCACGGGCGCGGCTTCGAGCACGGCCAAGTCGGTGTCGCTCGACGCGGCTTGCGCTTCGGGCACGGCCACCTCGGGCCGGCGCGCGGCCGAACCCAGGTGCGAGGGTGCGGCGCCGTCATGGAACTCGAAGTCACCGCGGAACATGTTCAGCAGGTGCTCTTCCAGGCCCATCATCAGCGGGTGCACCCAGGCGTCGAACATCACGTTCGCGCCTTCGAAGCCCATCTGCGGGGCGTGGCGCGCCGGGAAATCCTGCACGTGCATCGGCGCGCTGATCACCGCGCAGGGCACGCCCAGGCGCTTGGCGATGTGGCGTTCCATCTGCGTGCCCAGCACCAGTTCGGGGTGCAGTTCGGCGACGCGGTCTTCGACTTCCAGGTAGTCGTCGCTGATCAGCGCCTCGCAACCGTAGAGCTTGGCGGCGTCGCGAACGTCACGCGCAAACTCGCGGCTGTAGGTGCCCAGGCCCACCACCTCGAAACCGAGTTCCTTCGCGGCGATGCGGGCTGCAGCGATCACGTGCGTGGCATCGCCGAAGATGAAGACGCGCTTGCCGGTGAGGTAGGTGGAGTCCACCGACTTCGAGTACCAGGGCGAGCGTGCGCGCGGGTCGTTCAGCAGCGGGGCCGGGTCGGCACCGCTGAGCGCGGCCACTTCCTTGATGAAGTCGCGCGTGGCGCCCACGCCGATGGGCACGGTCTTCACCACGGCCTGGCTGAAGCTGCGCAGCAGCCACTGCGCGGCCTGCATCGCCACTTCCGGGTACATCACGACGTTGAAGTCGGCTTCGCCCAGGCGGGTCAGATCGTGCGGCGTGGCGTCCAGCGGGGCCACGACGTTGATCTCCACGTCCAGCCGGCGCAGCAGTTCCAGCACCTCGCGCAGGTCGTCCTTGTGGCGGAAGCCCAGGGCCGTGGGGCCCAGCACGTTGCAGCGGATCTTCTGGCCGGCTGCACGCTCGCGCTTCGTACCCGGGGCCGGCACATGCGGTGTGCACAGCGCACGCACCAGCTGGTAGAAGGTTTCCGACGCGCCCCAGTTTTCCTTGCGCTGGTAGGCCGGCAGTTCCAGCGGCACCACCGGGCAGGGCAGGTTCAGCGCGGCGGCCAGGCCGCCCGGGTCGTCCTGGATCAGCTCGGCCGTGCACGAAGCGCCCACGATCATGGCCTGCGGCTTGAAGCGCTCGAAGGCGCTGCGGGCCGCGCTCTTGAAGAGCTCGGCCGTGTCGCCGCCCAGGTCGCGCGCCTGGAAGGTGGTGTAGGTGACGGGCGGACGTGCGTCGCGCCGCTCGATCATCGTGAACAGCAGGTCGGCGTAGGTGTCGCCCTGGGGCGCGTGCAGCACGTAGTGCAGGCCCTTCATCGCGGTGGCGATGCGCATCGCGCCGATGTGCGGCGGGCCTTCGTAGGTCCAGAGCGTCAACTGCATGGTGCTCGTCGTCCCTTCAGGCGGCCAGGCCGGCTTGCAGCAGCGCGCGCCGGCGCAGCGGGCGGGCGAAGAGCTCGGCCAGGTCGCCGGCCTGCTCGAAGCCGTGGATGGGGCTGAAGACCAGCTCGATGGCCCACTTGGTGGTCAGGCCCTCGGCCTCCAGCGGGTTGGCCAGGCCGAGGCCGCAGACCACGATGTCGGGCTGCTGCGTGCGGCAGCGGTCGAGCTGCTTTTCCAGGTCTTGGCCTTCGCTCAGCACCGTGCCGCTGGGCAGCAGCGCCAGTTCTTCGGCCAGGTGTTCGCGGTGCAGGTAGGGCGTGCCCACTTCGGTGAGCTGCATGCCGAGTTCACGCGCCAGGAAACGCGCCAGCGGGATCTCGAGCTGCGAATCGGGGAAGAAGAAGATGCGCTGGCCCGACAGGGCGGCGCGGTGGCGGGCCAGCGCCGCTTCGGCCCGGGCGCGCGGCGCGGCGGTGGCGGCCTGCACCACGTCGGCGCCGATGCCGAAGGCCGCGGCCGCGGCCGTCAGCCAGGCGGTGGTGCCTTCGGCGCCCAGCGGGAAGGGCGCAGCGATGCGCTTCGCACCGCGGTTCTCCAGCGCCCGCGCGGTATCGGCCAGGAAAGGCTGGGCCAGCAGGTAGCGCGTGTTCGGGCCCACGGCCGGCATCGCATCGCTGCGGCGCGCGGGCAGGAACTGCACCGCCGGCAGGCCGATCTGCGCGAACAGCCGCGTGAACTGGTCTTCCACCACATCGGCCAGCGCACCCACCACCACCAGCTGGGCCGGAGCGGCAGCGGCCGGCACCGGCAGGCCGGGCACCAGAGAGGCCAGGCAGGCGTCTTCGCCCTGCGTGAACGTGGTTTCGATGCCACTGCCCGAGTAGTTCAGCACCCGCACCTGCGGGGCAAACCGTGTGCTCAGGCGCTGCGCGGCGCGCGAGAGGTCGAGCTTGATGACTTCCGACGGGCAGCTGCCCACCAGGAAGAGCGTGCGGATGTCGCTGCGGCGCTCCAGCAGGCGGGTGACGACGCGGTCGAGTTCGTCCTGCGCGTCGGCCAGGCCGGCGAGATCACGCTCGTCGATGATGGCGGTGGCGAAACGCGGCTCGGCGAAGATCATCACGCCAGCGGCGCTCTGCACCAGGTGGGCGCAGGTGCGCGAGCCGACGACCAGGAAAAACGCGTCCTGGATCTTGCGGTGCAGCCAGACGATGCCGGTGAGGCCGCAGAAGACCTCGCGCTGGCCACGCTCCTTCAGAACCGGGGCGGTGCTGCAGCCGCCGGCAGCTTCCACGTGCAGGGGGATCACGGCGTTCATGCCACCACCCCCTGGCTCGCGGGGCGGGGCTTGCCCTCGGTAGCGCCCGAAACTGCCGCGCGGGCCGCTTCGTCCAGGCGCGCCAGGCGCAGCTTCCAGACGAACTGGGCCGCGTTCACCACGTAGGTGGCGTACGCCGCCAGGGCCAGCAGCATCTGGCCCTGGGCGCCCAGGGCCCCGGTGGCCAGCGCCGCGAGGTAGGCCGTGTGCAGCGCCAGCACCAGCATGCTGAACACGTCTTCCCAATAGAAGGCAGGTGCGAAGAGGTACTGGCCGAAGACCACCTTCTCCCAGATCGCGCCGGTGACCATGATGGTGTAGAGCACCAGCGTCTTCACCACCACCGAGAGCGTGGCCGCCCAGAGACCTTCGCCCGTGGCCAGGTAGCGCAGCACCAGGGCCAGGCTGACCAGGAAAACGACGAACTGCACCGGGGCCAGCAGACCCTGCACCAGCGTCCAGCGGCTCTGGTTGCGCCGCACGCGCTGTTCCGCCGTGTACAGCGGGGGGCGCGTGACTGCTGCGCCGGGGGCCGTTGCAGGCCGCTGTGATCGATTCATGAAGCGGAGCTTAGGGGCTGGTTCGGCAACTGTCAATTCAGATAGACGTAAATCGCAGTTGACACTCAAAACCCGGGCTCGCATGATTTCCAGCACACCGCCTGCACCCCCCTGCAGCGGTAGCGCAGGCATCCGCCTTGGGGTTCCGGCGCTGCGGCCTTGGTGGAAACACCGAGTGGAAAGAATGCTTTGACGACCAGCCGGTCGCGGTTTACAACCCCCGCCGACGTGAGACAAAAACAAGATCCCCACGAGCCGTTGAAGTTGGACGTGCACCTGCCTTCCCCGCCACCAACGGCCCCGCGCCGGGGGCGTGGTTCGTTCGCAGGGGCCGTGCTGCCTTGCCTGTACCGGCCGCCCCGCCCTGAATGGGCCACCGCGCCTGGAGGTTGTGATGCAAGGTGATCCCACACGAGGACAGGCTTCGCCGGAAGGCGAAGGCCCCGAACGCCAATGGGCCAACGAGGAGCGCCCCTCCTCCTGGCCCGACGTGCCCGATGCCGATGCCGCCAGACACCGTCTGGCGCGCCTGGCCCGCACGATCGAGGCTGATGTCATTCCGCGCCTGGTCCAGGCCCACCGCCCTGGCGCTGCCAACCCGCAGCCGGGCTCGGTGGTGCCCTACCCGGCCGACATCGACACGCTGCTGCAGCAGATCCTGCGCGGCAGCGAGGCCGAGACGCTGGCGCTCATCGACGGGCTGCGCGAACGCGGCGTCTCGGTCGAATCTCTCTATCTCGACGTCTTCGGCCCCATCGCGCGGCGACTGGGCGAGATGTGGGAAGACGACAGCTGCGACTTCAGCACCGTCACCGTGGCGCTGGGCCGGCTGCAGCGCCTGCTGCGCGAGCTGAGCCCGGCCTTCGGCACCGAGATCGAACATCCGGCCAACGGCCGGCGTGCGCTGTTCGTGCAGCCGCGCGACGAACAGCACAGCTTCGGCCTCTCGATGGTGGCCGAGTTCTTCCGCCGCGATGGCTGGGACGTCATCGGCGGCATCGGCGGCGCCGTCACCAGCCCTGTGGCCATGGTGCGTGACGAGTGGATCGACATCATCGGCTTCTCGGTCGGCAGCGACAGCCGCCTGCCCTGGCTGCAGGAAACCATCGTTGCCGTGCGCGCGGCCTCGCGCAACGCCGCGCTGGCGGTGCTGGTCGGTGGCCCGCCTTTCGTGGCCCGGCCGGAAGTGGCTGTGGCGGTGGGTGCCGACGGCACGGCCAGCAACGGCAAGGAAGCGCCGCTGGTGGCCGAGCGCCTGCTCAGCAATGGCCGGCTGCGAAAAAAATAATGGGTGATGCAGCCCGTGCTGTAAGCACTGACTGACAATACCGACTGTCAACCACATCAACAGCGGCCCCAGCCCATGCCTCGAAACACCGGCGAGCAGCACGCACTCGGCGCCCTTGACGCCCAGAGCGCGGCAAGGCTCGTGCAGGCTTCGAGCGATGTGGCCCTGGTGCTCGACCACGAGGGCACCATCCTCGACGTGGTGACCCAGGTCGACGATGTCGCCACCCAGCAGTTGCGCGCCTGGCGCGGCAAGCCCTGGGTGCAGACCGTCTCACCCGACAGCCGCCAGAAGGTGGAGGCCATGCTGCGCGACGCGCAGGCCGCCGCTGATGCCGACATCGGCCGCTGGCGGCAGGTGAACCACCCCATTGCCGACGGCGATGAACTCCCGCTGCTGTATTCGGCCGTGCGCCTGGGCGACGGCGAGCGCGGCGGCAAGGGCCGCATCGTGGCCTTCGCACGCGACCTGCGCGCCACCGTGGCGCTGCAACGCCGCCTCATCGACACCCAGCAGGCCATGGAGCGCGACTACTGGCGCTCCCGCGAGGCGGAAACCCGCTACCGCCATCTGCTGGAGACCTCGTCGGAAGCGGTGCTGATCGTCGATGGCAGCACGCAGAAGGTGCTGGAAGCCAACCCCGCCGCGCGCACCCTGTGCGGCAGCACGCGCGCCAAGCTCGTGGGGGCGCCGCTGCCGGCCCTGTTCGAAGCCGCCCACGGCGAGCGCCTGCAAGACCTGCTGGCCGCGGCGCGCTCGGTGGGCAAGAAGGACGCCGTGCGCGCGCGCCTGCTGGAAGGGCAGTCCGAAGTGGCCGTGTCGGCCTCGGTCTTCCGCCAGGAAGATGCCGTGCTCGTGCTGGTGCGCCTGGCGCCGGTAGTCGCGCCAGTGGCCGCGGGCAAAGCGACGCAGCGCCGCACGGCCCCGGCCGGCACCCCCAGCTGGGAGGCCATGCTGGTGGCCTTCGTGCAGAACTCGCCCGACGGGCTGGTCTTCTGCGACGAAGGCGGCCGCGTGCTGAGTGCCAACCGCGCCTTCCTCACGCTGGCCGAACTCAGCACCGAAGACCAGGCCCGCGGGCAAGCGCTCGACCGCTGGCTGGGCCGCACGGGCGTCGAACTCGGCGTGCTGATCACCAACCTGCGCCAGCGCGGCAGCGTGGGGCGTTTCGTCACCGCGCTGCGCGGCGAGTACGGCACCGAGGTCGAGGTCGAGATCTCGGCCGCGCAGCTGGCGCCTGACAGCGAGACGGTGCTGGCCTTCGCCATCCGCGACATCGAGCGCCGCATCAAGCCCGAGCCCGAGAACGGCCGCGCGATGACACGCTCGGTCAGTGAACTCACCGAACTGGTGGGCCGCACGCCGCTGAAGGACATCGTCAGCGAGACCACCGATCTCATCAAGCAGCTCTGCATCGAGACCGCGCTGCAGATGTCGCACGACAACCGCGCCTCGGCGGCGCTGCTGCTGGGCCTGTCGCGCCAGAGCCTGTACGTGAAGCTGCGCCGCTACGGCCTTGGGCAGCCTGGGCGGCGAAGAGTAGGCCCCTGGGCCCCTGGGCCAGGCTGCGGCGCTGTCCAGCGCCGCTGACACCTGAATGCGATCCAGGTGTAAACATAGATTGACGCGACGGAGTGTCAAGCGCAAGATGCGCTCATGAGCTCCACGGCCCACGCCGCCCCTGCGCAATTCCCGGCCCCCTCGGCCATTGCCGAGCTGCTCAAGCCGGTGACCTGGTTCCCACCGATGTGGGCCTTCAGCTGCGGCGTCATCGCCTCGGGTGTGCCGCTGGCCGGGCACTGGATGCTCATCATCGTGGGCGTGCTGCTCAGCGGCCCGCTCGTGTGCGCCACCAGCCAGGCGGTGAACGACTGGTTCGACCGCCATGTCGACGCCATCAACGAACCGCATCGCCCCATCCCAAGCGGCCGCATGCCCGGGCGCTGGGGTTTGTACGTCGCCGTCATCTGGACGCTGCTGTCGCTGGCCGTGGCCACGCTGCTCGGGCCCTGGGGTTTTGGCGCCGCCGTGGTCGGGCTGCTGCTGGCCTGGGCCTACAGCGCCCCGCCGCTGCGCCTGAAGCGCAACGGCTGGTGGGGCTGCCTGGCCTGCGGCATCTGCTACGAAGGCCTGGCCTGGGTGACCGGCGGCGTGGTGATGGCCGATGGCGCAGCGCCCGCGGCTGCCTCGCTGTTGCTGGCTGCGCTGTACAGCGGCGGCGCCCACGGCATCATGACCCTCAACGACTTCAAGGCCATCGAGGGCGACCGCCAGATGGGCATCGGCTCGCTGCCGGTGCGCCTGGGGGTGCAGGGCGCGGCGCGTGTGGCCTGCCTCTTCATGGCGCTGCCGCAGGTGGTCGTCATCGGCCTGCTGTTGCACTGGGGCCAGCCGCTGCACGCGGCCGCGGTGGCCGCGCTGCTGGTGGGCCAGGGCCTGATGATGCGGCGCTTCCTGCGCGACCCGGTGCGGCAGGCCCTCTGGTACAGCGGCTTCGGCGTGCCGCTCTTCGTGAGCGGCATGATGGTCAGCGCCTTCGCCTTGCGCGGCCTAGCCGGGGCAGCGGCATGAGCGCGCAAGCACACTTGGGCTGGCTCGGCATCGTCCGTCTGGGCCTAGTGCAGGCCATGCTGGGCGCGGTGGTGGTGCTGACCACGTCCACGCTGAACCGCGTGATGGTGGTGGAACTGGCCCTGCCAGCCCTGCTGCCCGGCCTGCTGGTGGCGCTGCACTACGCCGTGCAGCTGAGCCGCCCGCGCATGGGCTACGGCAGCGATGTCGGCGGGCGTCGCACGCCGTGGATCCTGGGTGGCATCGCCGTGCTGGCGCTGGGCGGCTTCGGCGCTGCGGTGGCGACCACCTGGATGAACACCGCACGCGGCCCGGGCATCGCGCTGGCGGTGCTGAGTTTTGCGCTGGTGGGCGTGGGCGTCAGCGCGGGCGGCACCTCGCTGCTGGTGCTGCTGGCCAAGCGCGTGGATGCACCGCGCCGCGCCTCGGCCGCAGCGCTGGTGTGGGTGATGATGATCGTCGGCTTTGCCGTCACGGCAGGGCTGGCCGGGCGCTTTCTCGACCCGTACACCCCGGCGCGCCTGATGGCGGTGTCGGGCACGGTGTCGCTGGTGGCGGTGGTGGTGGCGGCCCTCGCGCTGTGGGGCCTGGAAGGCCATGGCCGTGCGGCCCCGGCCGAGGCCAAGGCCCGCCCCGATTTCGCCGCCGCGCTGCGCGAGGTCTGGCGCGAGCCCGACGCGCGCCGCTTCACCATCTTCGTCTTCGTTTCGATGCTGGCCTACAGCACGCAAGACCTGATCCTCGAGCCTTTCGCGGGCGCGGTGTTCGGCTTCACGCCGGGTGCCTCCACGCAGCTGTCGGGCGTGCAGCACGGTGGCACGCTGATGGGCATGCTGCTGGCTGCGCTGGCCGGTCGGCGAGTGGCCGGCGCGCGCCTGGGTTCGCTGCGCGCGTGGACGGTGGGCGGTTGCATCGCCTCGGGCGTGGCGCTGCTGGGCCTGGTGGTCGCCGGCTCGGTGGCCCCGCACTGGCCGCTGCGCGCCAACGTCTTCATCCTCGGCGTGGCCAACGGCGCCTTCTCCATCGCCGCCATCGGCTCGATGATGAGCCTGGCCGGCGGTGCCACCGCCACCGGTGAAGCGCGCGAAGGCACGCGCATGGGCTTGTGGGGCGCGGCGCAAGCCTTCGGTTTTGCCGTCGGCGGGCTCTTCGGCGCTGCCGCCAGCGACGTGGCGCGCTGGCTCATCGGCGACATGGGCACGGCCTACGCCGCCGTGTTCGCCCTGGAAGCCGGCATGTTCGTCGCGGCGGCGCTGCTCGCCGCCCGCATCGGTGGGCCGCTGCTCAGCACGCCTGCCTCCCCTTCGAGCGCGCCCATGGCCGCACCCCTCGTCGGCCCCGCCGACACCCAAGCCCTGCGGGCTGGAGGTTCCTGATGTCCACCCCCGACACTGCCAAGGCCTACGACGTCGTCGTCATCGGCGGCGGCCCGGCCGGCGCCACCGCCGCCCACGACCTGGCCAGCCAGGGCCGCAGCGTGTTGCTGCTCGACCGCGCCGGGCGCATCAAGCCCTGTGGCGGCGCCATTCCGCCGCGTGCCATCAAGGACTTCCAGATCCCTGACCACCTGCTCGTGGCCAAGGCCCGCTCGGCGCGGATGATTTCGCCAGCCGACCGCAAGGTCGACATTCCCATCGAGAACGGCTTCGTGGGCATGGTCGACCGCGAGCACTTCGACGAATGGCTGCGCCAGCGCGCAGCCAGCAGCGGCGCCGTGCGCGCCACGGGCACCTTCGAAAAGATCGAGCGCACCGACGACGGCCTGGCCGTGGTGCACTTCCGCGCCCGCACCGACGACGGCCCCGCCAGCGGCCACGCCGCCACCGTGCGCGCGCGCTGCGTCATCGGTGCCGACGGCGCACGTTCGGCCGTGGCCCAGCAGTGCGTGCCGGGCTCGCACGACACCGAGTACGTGTTCGCGTACCACGAGATCGTGCGCGCCCCGGCCGTCAAGCCCGCGGGCTACGACGACACGCGCTGCGACGTGTACTACCGCGGCGAGCTCAGCCCCGATTTCTATGGCTGGGTCTTCCCCCACGGCGACACGCTGAGCATCGGCACCGGCAGCGCCGACAAGGGCTTCTCGCTGCGCACGGCCACGGCCACGCTGCGGCAGGCCGCCGGCATGGCGCACTTCGAGACCGTGCGGCGCGAAGGCGCGCCGCTGCCGATGAAGCCGCTCAAGCGCTGGGACGACGGCCGCAACGTCGTGCTGGCCGGTGACGCTGCCGGCGTGGTGGCCCCCTCGTCCGGCGAAGGCATCTACTACGCGATGTACGGTGGCCGCCTGGCGGCCGACGCAGCACAGGAATTCCTGCGTACCGGCCAGGCCGCGGCATTGGCCGGCGCACGCAAGCGTTTCATGAAGGCCCACGGCCGCGTGTTCTGGGTGCTGGGGATCATGCAGCGCTTCTGGTACAGCAACGACAAGCGCCGCGAGAGCTTCGTCAAGATCTGCATGGACAAGGATGTCCAGCAGCTCACTTTCGAGTCGTACATGAACAAGGAACTGGTGCGCAAGAAGCCCATGGCCCACGTGCGCATCTTCTTCAAGGACATGGCTCACCTGCTCGGGCTGGCGCGCGTCTGAGACGCCTCCCCGGTGGGTTGGCGGCGGCCGCGTCTGCGGCTGCCGTGGCTGTCTGCGAGCCTGAAAAGGCCCGCCGTCGTCTCCCTTTCTGCTCAGGTCACCCAGCGCATGGAAGGACATCCTCTTGAGCCGCCCCACGAACCGCCTGTCGAACGACCTGGACGCCCTGTCCGGCTGTGCCGCGGGGCTGGCGCGCGCCTTCGTTTCGCTGTCCTCCGACATCGCGCTGGTGATCGACGAGCACGGCATCGTCACCGATGTGGTGCAGAACGAGCAGACGCCGATGGACGCATCGGCGCAGGCCTGGATCGGCCACCCCTGGAGCCAGACCGTCACCGGCGACACCCGCGGCAAGATCGAGAGCCTGCTGGCTGACGCCTGCACCGCCGGGCTGGGGCGCCGCCGCGAGGTCAACCACCAAGGCGCACAAGGCCACGAGTTGCCCGTGGCCTACACCGCCCTTCGCCTGGGCGACAAGGGCCCGGTGCTGGCCGTCGGGCGCGACCTGCGCAGCCTGGCCGCCATCCAGCAACGTTTTCTCGACACCCAGCAGGCGCTGGAGCGCAGCTACTGGCGCGCGCGCCACGGCGAGATGCGCTGCCGCCTGCTCTACCAGGTGGCCACCGACGCCGTGGCCAGCGTGGATGTGCGGCGCGAGAGCCTGGTGGCGGTGAATGCCGCTGCTGCGCGGCTGCTGCAGGTGGAAGGCCCTTCGGCCCAGGGCCGGCTGCTCGCGGCGCACTTCGATGCGCGCTCTCGCCCCGCCGTGGTGGCCCTGCTCGCCCGGGCCTGCGCCAGCCCCGAGGCGGTGGCCACCCAGGTGCGCCTGGCCGGCACGCACCTGTCGATCAGCCTGACCGCCACCCGGCTGCCCGAGGCGCGCCAGCCCACCGTGCTGCTGCGCCTGCGCCAGGCCGACCCGGTGCTCGACGACCCGCTGGCCCTCGGTTCGGCGCTGGCCCGGCATGTCGACGGCACGCCCGAGGGCATCGTGGTCGTCGACCGACAGGGCCTGGTGCGCGAGGCCAACCTCGCCTTCGTGCAACTGGTGCATGCGGCCGACGACCTGGAGGCCGTCATCGGCCAGCCCCTGGAACGCTGGCTGCCCGGCGCGGCCATGGCCAACCTGCGCAGCCTGCACAGCCACGGGCTGGCGCCGACGCAGCGCGTGATGCTGGTGCGCGGCGACGAACAAGACCTCGCGGTCGACCTGGCCGGGGCGCTGCTTGACGACGTGGGCGGCGGCGATGCGGGTTTCACCTTGCGCCCTTCCGGCCCCCACGTGCTGACGGCCGACGCACGGGCTGCAGAACTTCTGCGCGCGATCCACGCGCTGGCGGCAGAATTGGGGGGTTCGCCGCTGCCCGATCTGCTGCGCGAAGCCCAGGCCCTGACCCAACAGCACTTTGTGCACACGGCGCTCGATCGCCACCCCGGGGATGCGCCTGCGGCCGCCAGGCTCTTGGGCATCACGATCGATGAACTGGCGCAGCTGCGCCGACAACCGGGCTTCACCGCCCCGCCGCCAACGAGGTAGTTCCGTGTCGCGCAGTACGGCATACGGTCACACCAACAGCCCTGCAACCGTCCCACCCGGCCTGGTGGGCAGCATCCAGCCTCACGGGCTGCTGCTGGTGCTCAGAGAACCCCAGCTGCGCATCGTGCAGGCCAGCGCCAGCGCTGCGCACTGGCTGCACAGGCCGCTGCCCACGCTGCTGCTGGCCAGCCTGTTCGACCTCGGCGGCGATGCCGCATCCCGCCTGGGTGCGCTGCTCAGCGGCCTGCGTGCGGGCCAGCCTCAGGCCTTGCGCTGCACCTTGGGTGCGCGAGGCTCTGGCGGGGGTTTCGAGGGCTGCGTGCACCGCGTCACCGCCGACACCCTGGTGCTGGAACTCGAACCGGCCGACGTCGCCGAGCGTCCTTCAGGCACCGACGCGGCCCACACCGCCTTGCTCGCCCAATTGAGCACCGCGGTGCAGCGTTTCAGCGAAGCCCCTTCCGTGGCAGCCCTGGCCGTGGCGGCCGCCCAGGCGGTGCGCAGCCTGCTGGGCCATGACCGCGTCTTCGTCACCGAGTTCGGGCCGGACGGCCGGGGTTGCGTGATCGCTGAAGACCGCGCGCCGCGCCTGCCGCCCTGGCTGGGCCAGAACCGGCTGCTCGACGAAGCCTGGCCCGATCCATCGGCACGCTCGCGCCAGGTCTACCTGCACAAGCGCGTGCGCGTGCTGGTGGACGCCAAGGCCCGCCCTTCGGAACTGCTGCCCGCCCTGCCCCCGGGCAGCGACGGCGGCCACGATCTCACGATGGGCGACCTGCGCAGCACATCTGCCGCGCATGCCGAGCGCCTGCGTGAACACGGCGTGGCGGCCAGCGTGGTGGCGGCCCTCGTGCGCGAAGGGCAGCTCTGGGGCCTCATCACCTGCCACCACCCCGAGCCCCGCCGCCCGGGCCAGGCGCTGCGTGCGGCGCTGGAGCTGCTGGCCGAGGTCTTCATGACCCGCGTGGTGGCGCTGGAGAACTACGCCCGCGCCCAGGTGCGCGCCGAGGTGCGCCGGCTGGAGCAGCGCCTGCTCGAAGCCACCTCCATCGAAGGCGACTGGCGCGCCGCGCTCTTCCGCAACCAGACGGCCCTGCTGCAGCCCCTGGAGGCCAGCGCGGCGCTGCTGTGGCACGAAGGCGAACTGCTGGTCTGTGGTGACGCGCCGAGCGGCCCGGCCTTGCAGCGCCTGGAGCAATGGCTGCAAACGCAGCACGACAGCAGCCTGCCCTGGCAGCACACGGCGCTGCCCCTGCCCGACGAGACACCCTTGCCGAGCCTGCTGGCCGACGCCGCGCCGCAGCGGTGCGTGGGCGTGCTGGCCGTGCGCCTGGCGAGGCCGCAGCCGGACGCCCTGGTCTGGCTGCGCCGGGTGCAACCGGACACCGGGCACTGCCTGCCCTGGACGCGCAGCGATCTCTCGTTGGCGCAAGCCTATGGCGCGGCGCTGGTCGACATGATCCTGCAGGTCAATGCCGTGCGCCTGCTCATCGCAGAGCACCAGCTCTCGCAGCTGCGCACGGCCGTGGCCGGCTCGCAGGAGGCGGCGGTCGTCACCGACGCTGCGCAGCGCAGCTTCTACCCCAACGCGGCCTTCCTGGCGCTCAGCGGCCGCCGCCGCGACGAGGTGGGCAGCCTCGAGGCCCTGGCTTCGCTGTTCACGCAGCCGGCGATGGCGCACCGGGCCATCGGGCAGGTGCGCGCAGAGCACCGGCCCTGGCAAGGCGAACTGGAACTGCGCCGCCCCGACGGCCGCTGCGTGCCGGTGGCTGTGCGCGCCGAACCGGTGCAGGCCAGCGACACCCCACTGCTGGGTTGCATCTTCATCTTCGAGGACGTCAGCCAGGCGCACGAGGCGAACACGCTGCGCCACCGGCTGGAGGCGGCGCTCACCCGCACCACACGCGCGGCCCAGCCGACCGAGGGTTACGAACTGGTCGGCGCCATCATTGCCAACGCCAGCCTGGCCGCGATGGACATCGCCGACAGCGATGCCGGCGTGGCTGCCGCGCCCCTGCTGGCCGAGGTGGAGGCCCGCACCGCGCGGGCGACCGCGCTGCTGCAGCAGATCCGCGACATCGCCGGGCCCGACCGCGCCTGACGCGGGTGCCCAGCAGAGCGCTGCCCGGGCAGCAGCCTCAGGCGCTGGCCACGTCGATGCGCTGGCGATCTTCGGCGCTCAAGCGCAGGCTTGCGGCGGCCGTCAGTTCAGCCAGCTGCGACAAGGACGTCGCGCTCGCGATGGGCGCGGTGATGCCCGGCTGCAGCAACTGCCAGGCCAGCGCCACCTGGCCTGGCTTGGCACCGTGCCGCGCAGCCACTTCATCCAACGCAGCCAGCACGCGCAGGCCGCGCTCATTCAGGTAGCGCTTCACCACGTTCTCGCCGCGCACGCTTTGGGCGGCATCGGCCGGCACGCGGTACTTGCCGGTGAGGAAACCGGCGGCGAGTCCGTAGAAGTTGATGACACCCACGTTGTGCTCGACGCACAACGGTTGCAGCGCGTCTTCGAACACAGCGCGATCGACGGGGTTGTAAAGCGGCTGCAGGCTCTCGAAGCGCGGCAGGCCGAGTTCGCTGCTGGTGCGCAGGGCCTCGGCCAGGCGCGGCGCGCTGTAGTTCGAGGCACCGATGGCCCGCACCTTGCCGGCGCGGATGAGCTCGTCGAAGGCGCCCAGCGTCTCCGCCAGCGGCGTGCTCTCGTCGTCGGCATGGGTCTGGTAAAGGTCGATATGGTCGGTCTGCAGGCGGCGCAGCGAGGCCTCGACCGCGCTGCGGATGTAGGCCGGCTTCAGGCCTTCGAGCCCCGGCCCCATCGGTTTGCCGACCTTGGTGGCCAGCACCACCTGCGAACGGCGGCCGCTCCGGGCCAGCCAGCGGCCGATCAGCGTTTCGCTCTCGCCGCCCACATGGCCGGGCGCCCAGATCGAATAGACATCGGCCGTGTCGATGAAGTTGAAACCGGCGTCGAGCCAGGCGTCGAGCAGACTGAAGGCGGTGGTTTCGTCGACCGTCCAGCCGAACACATTGCCGCCGAAGCACAGCGGCGACACCTGCAGGCCCGAGCGCCCCAGGGGGCGGCGGGAGTGGGGCGAGAGCTTGGAGGTGTCGTCGGACATGGCATCAAGGGGTGAGGAAGAACAAGGTAGCGGAGGTGGAGCGGACTGACTCAACCCGTCACGCCCACAGGCGGCATGGCCGGCGCAGCAGCGGCCCACACGGCATCGCCCACGCGCAAGTGGCCGCCGCGCAGCACGCGTGCCGTCAGCCCGCCATGACCGCGCATCGCGTTGTAGCCGCCAGGCCCGAGCAGGGTTTCCATCTTCGAACAGGGGTCGCAAGGCCCGGTGAGTTCCAGCATGACCTCGTCACCCAGGTGCAGGCGCACGGGCTGATCGGCAAAGGGCGAGCGTGCCGCGAGCAGGTTCAGGCCCGAGACCACGAGGTTGCGGCGCAGCAGCGTTGCCGACGGCAGCGAGGCGCCCGCGAAAGCCGCGATCAAGGGCAGGTGCTCGGCCTGCAGCAGCGTGACCTGGCGCTTGCCACCCAGCGGCGAACTGCGGGCCTTGTCACCGGTGCGGTCGCCCTGCAGGCCGCGGCCGGCCACCGCCAGGGCGGTTTCTGCCTCCACCGCCGGCAGGCCACGGCCCGGCCGCAGCACGATCGCCTCCAGGCGCCCCTTGCGAGGCCATTGCCGCGTCAGGGCACGCAGGTCGGTGGTCGGGGCGGGTTCTGGGCGCATGGGCCTGCGGGACGCGGGGTGGCGGAGCAGGCATTGTCAGGGGCGCTCCCAAGCGCCGCTGGCATCAGGCCCCATCCGAGCGGATTCGCACCAGCGGACGCACAAAGAACAAAGGCCTGGACGTTGCCGTCCAGGCCTTGATCTGTGTTGGTGGGCCCCGACAGATTCGAACTGTCGACCAACGGATTAAGAGTCCGCTGCTCTACCAACTGAGCTAGGAGCCCGGGGGTACCGGTTCACACGTTGGCGGGGCGTGAAGCCCGGAGCCGTCGCGTGGTGGGTCGTGCGTGACTCGAACACGCGACCAACGGATTAAAAGTCCGCTGCTCTACCGACTGAGCTAACGACCCCTCCGGTGAGCCTCACATTATAGACAGAAAAATCAGCTCTGCGCCGGGCTGCCGCGCGCCATCAGTTGCGTCAGTGCCTCACCCGCAGCCACCATGCCGAAAGTCGCGGTGACGGTGACGCTCGATCCATACCCGTGGCAGTTGAGGCTGCCGTCCGTGGCACAACTGTCCTCGGGGCCCGCCACAGCCTCGCGCGAGAACACGCAACGCACGCCGATGCGGCCCTGCCTGGGGGCGCCCGCCTCCTTGCGCAGGCGCTGGCGCAAGCTGGCCAGCAAGGGGTCGTGCGTGGTCTCGGCGAGATCGGCCACCTCCACACGCTGCGCCTCGCGTTTGCCGCCGGCTGCACCCACGCACACCAAAGGCACCCCCGCGGTACGCGCCCAGGCGGCCAAGGCCTGCTTGGCGCGCACCTGGTCGCAGGCGTCGATGACGGCCTGCACAGGCACGGTCAGCAGAGAGGGCCAGTTGTGGGCATCGACGAAGGCATCCACCACCTGTACGTCGCAGCCGGGGTGGATGTCGGCCACCCGCTGGCGCAGCGCCTCGCCTTTGTGCTGCCCCACCGTCGCGCCGAGCGCCTGCACCTGGCGGTTGATGTTGGACTCGGCCACGTGGTCCAGGTCGATCAGCACCAGCCTTGCCACACCGCTGCGGGCCAGGGCTTCGGCAGCCCACGAGCCCACACCGCCCAGGCCCACCACCGCCACGGTGGCGCTGCGCACCTGGGCGTAACCAGCATCGCCATAAAGGCGCCGCAAGCCGCCGAAGCGGCGCTCGAGATCGGCTGTGTCGGGCAGCGGGTGCAAGGCCGCAGATGCGGCCGGGGCCGTCACTTGATCGAAGCCAGCCGTTCCTTGCCGGCCTGCGCGGCCTCGGAATCCGGGTAGGTCTTCATCAGTTCTTCGATGGTGCGGCGCGCGCCGCGCGGGTCCTTCATCTCGGCCTGGCTATTCGCCAGTGCGAGCAGCGCCTCGGGCGCGCGCGGGTGCTCGGCGGCACCGGCCACGAAGGCGCGGAAGGCGGTGATCGCCTCCTTGTAGTCGCGCTTGCCATAGAGCGCGTTGCCCAGCCAGAAGCGCGACGAATCGGTGTAAGCGCTGCCGATATAGCGGCGCTGGAAGTTCGTGAGCAGCGCCACCGACTTGTCGAAATCGCCGCCCCGGATCGCTGCGATGGCTTCTTCGTAGGCGCGCTTCTCGTCCTGCTCGACGATGGCCTCGCGGCCGTCGATGCTGACCTTCACGGGCTCGATCTTGCGCAGACGGTCGTCCAGGCTCTGGCTGACGTCCTTCTGGCGCGCTTGCATCTCGGCCACGTCGCGCATCATCTGCTCGTCGTTGCCGCGCAGCTTGGCGAGTTCGCCGCGCATGGCCTCGAGCTGGTTGTTGAGGTCGAGCATGCTGCGGCGCAGGGCCGTCAGCTGCTCGAGCAGTTGCGCGTTGGCCGCCGCCAGCTCGGCGCTGCGCGCCTTGCCGGCGTCTTCCACCGCGGTGACACGGTTGCGCAGGTCGACGATGGCCTTGCGGGCCTCGTCGTCGCTGAAGATGGCGTGTGCCGCCCCCACCGTGCCGCCCAGGCTCAAGGCCAGGATTGCGGCGCGGCTCACCTGCGCAAGTCTGTGCATCTCAACGGTCCTTCAGTTCGGCACGGCGGTTCTTCGACCAGGCCGATTCATCGGTGCCCTGGGCGGCGGGGCGCTCTTCGCCGAAGCTCACGGCTTCCATCTGGCCTTCCTTCACACCCAGCAGCTTCAGAGAGTTCATCACCGCAGCCGCACGCTTCTGGCCCAGGGCCAGGTTGTACTCGCGGCCACCGCGCTCGTCGGTGTGGCCTTCGATGGTCAGGCGCTTGCCGGCGTTGGCCGACAGCACGCGGGCGTAGCCGTCGAGCACCGGCTTGAAGTCGTCCTTGATGGCGAAGCTGTCGAAGTCGAAGTACACGACCTTCTGGCTGGGCAGGGCCAGCAGCGCGGCGGCGCCGGCCGTGGCCGTGCCGCCAGCAGCGGCGCCTGCGGTGGGCGCAGCGCCCGGTGCGCCTGCGCCCGGCAGGCTGACGGTGGCCACACTCGACTGCGGCGTGGCCGTGGGCGTGGCCGAACGCGGCGTGGCCGTGGCCACGGGTGCGGCGGTGGCCACCGGCGTGGCGGTCTGCACCGCTGGCGACGCGGTGTCGGCCGGCAGGCGCGTGGTGCCGCAGGCAGCCAGCAGAGCCGCGGTGGCGATCAGCGCGGCGGCCGGGCGGAAGGTGGACAGGCGGGTCTTCATGGACGTCTCCTTGCAGGGGTTGACGGTAAGGGCAACGGGGGGCGGAGTCCCGGCGGCTCGGTGCTAGCGCCCGTAAGGGCCCCAGGCCGGTTCGCGCATGTCCGCGCCGCTGCTGATGCTCAGGAGGCGTGTTTTGATCTTGCCATCAAGCGTGGTGGTCATCAACACGTCGGTTCCCTGCACGCGCGATGCGTACACGATCAGGCGGCCGTTGGGCGCGAAGCTCGGGCTCTCGTCATCCTGTGTGTCGGAAAGCGGCAGCACAGTTCCATCGTTCAGGTCTTGCAGCATCAGCTTGTAGCCGTTGCCCTGGCGCGTGATGTAGGCCAGGTGCGTGCCGTCAGGGCTGACCGCAGGGCTGATGTTGTAGGCGCCGGAGAAGGTCACGCGCTGCGGGTTGCCGCCATCCAGGCCCACGCGGTAGACCTGCGGGCCGCCGCCACGGTCGCTGACGAAGAACACGCTGCGGCCATCGGGCGCGAAGACCGGCTCGGTGTCGATGCCGTTGCTGCGCGTCAGGCGTTGCGGCGTACCGCCAGTGGCGGGCATCAGGTAGAGCTGCGTCAAGCCGTCTTGCGACAGCGCCACGGCCAACTGCCGGCCATCGGGGCTCCAGGCCGGCGCGCTGTTGCTGCCGCGGAAGCTGGCCAGCATGCTGCGCTGGCCCGTGGTCAGGTCCTGCACCCAGACCACGGCCTTCTGCGTCTCGAAGGACACATAGGCCAGGCGCTTGCCCTCGGGGCTCCAGGCCGGCGAGATGATGGGCTCGGGGCTGGCCAGTGCCACCTGCCCGCCCTCGCCATCGGCGTCTGTCACGTGCAGCGTGTAGCGGCGGCCTGAGCGCACCACGTAGGCGATGCGCGTGGCGTTGACGCCGCGCTCACCGGTGAGCTTCTGATGGATCTCGTCGGCCACGCGGTGCGCCGCCAGGCGCAGGTCGGCGGCCAGCACCACCTTGCTCTGGCCCAGCAGTTCTTCGTTGCGCACCGCGTCCCAGAGCTTGTAGCGCACGTCGAAGCGGCCATCGACCAGGCGCGTCACCGAGCCGGCCAGCACCGCGTCGACGCCCTTGCCGCGCCAGGCGGGCAGGTCGATGGTGCTGCGTTCATCGAGAGGCTCGGTGATGTCCACCGTGCGGATCAGCCCGCTGCGTTCCAGGTCGGCGCGCACGATGCGCGAGACCGGCACGCCGGCGTCCACCTCGCCGCGGAAAACCGCGCTGGCCAGCGGCACCTGCGTGGCCCCGACGCCCGAGATCTCGACACGGAACTGGGCCAGCGCCGGCACCGTGGTGGCCAGCAGACCGCTGGCGATGAGCGCCCGGCGCCCGCGGTCGACGAGGGGGTTCAAGACGGTCGGTGGCGGGGGCTGAACATGGTTTCATTGTAGGCAGCGCCCTGCCCGCCCCTGGGCAACAAACGGTCACCGCGATAATCCGCCGCCTATGTCGGCCCCGCCGTCGCACTTTCGGGCCCTGCCAGAAACCAGCCCATGCCCACCCTCCTGCAGCGCCTGAAGCGGCTCTGGCCCTATGTCCGCCACAGCCGCGCAGGCCTGGTGGCTGCCGCACTGGCAGCAGCCGTCACGGCCGCCACCGAACCGGCCATCGCCTTGCTGCTGGGCCAGTTGCTGGACCGTGGCTTCTCTGGCGGCACGCTGCCCCTTTGGGCGGTGCCCGTCGGCATCATCGGCCTGTTCACGGTGCGCAGCCTGTCGGGCTTTCTGGCGCAGTACGGTTTGGCCTGGGTGGGCAACCGGGCAGTGCTGATGCTGCGCCAGGGGATGTTCGCCCGGCTGCTCACGCACACGCCTGACCTCTACACGAATCAAACGGCCAGCGGCATGACCAATACGCTGGTCTACGAAGCGCAGGCCGGCGTCACCATCCTCTCGGCCTCGGTGCTGACGCTCGTGCGCGACACGCTCATCCTCGTCGCGCTTCTCGCCACCCTGCTGTACCTGAACTGGCAGCTCACGCTGGTGATGGGCCTGCTGATTCCGGCGGTGGCGCTTGCGATGCGGGTTCTGGGCAAGCGCTTGCACCGCGTGACGGTGGAAGGCCAGAAGGCCACCGATGCGCTGGCCTACGTGGTGGAAGAGAACGTGCTCGCCTGGCGCATCGTGCGCCTGCACGGTGCGCAGCAGAGGCAAGAGCAGCGCTTCTTCCAAAGTGCAGACAGCGTGCGGCGCTTGATGATGAAGGCTGTGGTGGCGGGCGGCACCATGACGCCGGTGACGCAGGTGCTGGCGTCTGTGGCCATCTCGATCATCATCACGGTGGCGCTGTGGCAAAGCCGCACCGGCAGCATGTCGGTTGGCGAGTTCGTCACCTTCGTCACGGCGGTGCTGCAACTGGTGGCGCCGGCCAAACACCTGTCTGACGTGATGGCGCCGCTGACCCGCGGCCTGGCCGCGGTGGAACGCGGGCTCGACCTCATCGAGCACAGCCCGGTGGAGCAAGGCGGCAGTTTCGATGCCGGCCGTGCGCGCGGCGACATCGCCCTCGAAGGCGTGAGCCTGCGCTACCGCGAAGACAGCCCGCCCGCGGTGGATGCCCTGGACCTGCGCGTGCGCGCCGGCGAGACGGTGGCGCTGGTCGGCCCCTCGGGCGCCGGCAAGACGACGCTGGCCAACCTGCTGCCGCGTTTCATCGAACCCACGGCGGGCCGCATCACGCTGGATGGCTTGCCGCTGGCGCAGTGGGACGTGCAGGCTCTGCGCCGCCAGTTCGCGCTGGTGAGCCAGGACGTGGTGCTCTTCAACGACACCGTGGCCGCCAACGTGGCCCTGGGCGCCACGCTGAGCCGCGAGCAGGTGCGCGCCGCGCTGCAGGCCGCGCACCTCCTCGATTTCGTCGATGGCCTGCCGCAGGGCCTGGACACGGTCATCGGCCACAACGGCAGCCAGCTCTCGGGCGGCCAGCGCCAGCGCCTGGCGATTGCGCGCGCCATCGCGAAGGACGCGCCGGTACTGATCCTCGACGAAGCCACATCGGCACTCGACAGTGAAAGCGAACGCGCCGTGCAGGCCGCGCTGGAAGGCCTGATGCAGGGCCGCACCACGCTCGTCATCGCGCACCGCCTGTCCACCATCGAGAAGGCCGACCGCGTGGTGGCGATGGAAGCCGGCCGCGTGGTGGAGCAAGGCACGCACACCGAACTGCTGGCCGCCGGCGGGCTGTATGCGCGGCTGCACGCCATGCAGTTCAGAAACTGAAGGAGACACGCCCCATGGC
Source organism: Rubrivivax sp. (assembly GCA_051861265.1). Lineage (GTDB taxonomy): Bacteria > Pseudomonadota > Gammaproteobacteria > Burkholderiales > Burkholderiaceae_C > Rubrivivax. The sequence continues at coordinate 393,170 of JBHYDA010000001.1, read as the reverse complement.
CCACCCGATCTCACGCTACCCGGTGCCGGAACTGCACGGCCTGCCGGAAGACCTGCGCTCGCGCATCCTGGAGGTGCAGGCCAAGGCCGGCTTCGTGCCCAACGTCTTTCTCGCGCTGGCGCACCGGCCGGCCGAGTGGCGCGCCTTCATGGCCTACCACGACGCGCTGCTGCTGAAGGACACGGGCAGCCTGAGCAAGGGCGAGCGCGAGATGATCATCGTGACCACGAGCGCGGCCAACCAGTGCCTCTATTGCGTCGTGGCGCACGGTGCCATCCTGCGCGTCTACGAGAAGGCGCCGCTGGTGGCCGACCAGGTGGCGGTGAACCACCGCAAGGCCGACATCACGCCGCGCCAGAAGGCCATGCTCGATTTCGCGATGAAGGTCTGCACCGCCTCGCACACGGTGGACGAGGCCGACTTCGAGACGCTGCGCGGCCATGGCTTCGACGACGAGGACATCTGGGACATCGGTGCCATCACGGCCTTCTTCGGCCTGAGCAACCGCATGGCCAACCTGACGGGCATGCGGCCCAACGACGAGTTCTTCCTGATGGGTCGGGTGCCGCGCGCGCCGAAGGCCTGAAGAGCCTCGGCCAAAGAAAAAGGGCCCGGCGAGAACCGGGCCCTTCTTCATTTCAGACCGCTCACTGCGACTGCTGCAGCACGCGGATGCGGTCTTCGATGGGCGGGTGGCTGCTGAACAGCGCCATCAGGCCGCTGGGCTTGCTGCTGATGCCCATGTTGGCCACGCTCTTGGGCAGCTCGCCGGGCTCCAGCCCGCCCAGGCGGGCCAGGGCGTTGATCATCGGCTGCTTGCGGCCCATCAGCGCGGCGGCACCGGCGTCGGCGCGGTACTCACGCTGGCGCGAGAACCAGGCCACGATCACGGCGGCCAGCACGCCCAGCACGATGTCGAGCACGATGGTGGTGACGTAGTAGCCGATGCCCGGGCCGTCGTTGTTGTTGCGCAGCACGACCTTGTCGACGAAGTAGCCGATCACGCGCGACAGGAACACGACGAAGGTGTTCATCACGCCCTGGATCAGCGCCATCGTCACCATGTCACCGTTGGCCACGTGGGCCACCTCGTGGCCGATGACGGCCTCGACCTCGTCGCGGCTCATGCTGTGCAGCAGGCCCGTGCTCACGGCCACCAGGGCCGAGTTCTTGAAGGCGCCGGTGGCGAAGGCATTGGGCTCGCCGTCGTAGATGGCCACTTCGGGCATGCCGATGCCGGCCTTCTGCGAGAAGTTCTGCACCGTGCCGACGATCCAGCGGTGCGTGGGGTCGGTGGAGTCGTTGATGATCTTCGCGCCGGTGGTCCACTTGGCCATGGGCTTGCTGATCAGCAGCGAGATGAAGGCGCCGCCGAAGCCCATCAGCAATGCGAAGCCCAGCAAGGCGCCGAGGTTCAGGCCGTTGGCGGTGAGGAAGCGGTTGACCCCCAGCAGGCTGGCGGCGAGGCCCAGCACCAGCATGACAGCCAGGTTGGTGACGACGAAGAGCAGGATGCGTTTCATGGCAGAAGCGGCCTCCATGCCGCAGAAATGCCCAGGACAGGCAGGATGTTAGGGCGGGGCCGGCGGATTCAAGCAGACCCGGCGGCAGTGGGGGCAAGGCCCCGGATTCACCGGCGCAGGCGCACCTGGGCAGGCTTGTCGGGCGGCAGCAGCTCGAAGCGGTCTGACAGCTGCGAGAACAGCTTCAACGAAGAACTGCTCTTGCCCAGCAGCTGCGCGGCACGCAGGCGCTGCACAGCCACGTTCAGCGCCAGGCTCTGGCCGGCTTCCAGTTCGGGCAGGCAGGTCAGCACCGCGGTCAGGGTGGAGGGCGTGCGCGAGCTGCGGGCCTTTTCTGCCCCACGGGCGGACGGTGCCGCGGTGGGCGCAGGGGCGGCCGGGGTGGCCGCCGGCGCGCCAGCTTCCAGCATGGCCACCACGGCGCTGGGCAGGTCGTCGTCGGCCGCATCGTCGGGCACAGGCGCGGGCACGGGTGCAGCGGCCTTCTTGCGCGCCGGCGTCTTTCGGGCGGCTGGCTTGGGCGCCGGCACGGTGGCTTCGGGCGCCTCGGCCGGCGCTTGGGCTGCCGCGCTCTTGCGCGGAGCAGGTGCCTTCTTGGCTGCAGCGGTCTTGGCAGCCGGGGCTTTGACGGCCGCCGTCTTGCGCGGCGCCCGCTTGGGTCGCTCTGCCGCCGCGGCAGCGCTGGCGGCCGACTTGCGGTGTTCCAGCACGGTGAAGTCGTCGTAGACCTCCTGCGTCTCATCGCCCGTCTTGCCCAGTTGCCCGATGCCGCGCACGACGCAGCCCTTCTCGCGCAGGCGCTGCACCAGCGGCGCGAAGTCGCTGTCTGAAGAGGCGATCACCACGACGTCGGGCCGTTCGGACAGCACCAGATCGATGGCGTCCACGGCCATCGCGATGTCGGTGCTGTTCTTGCCCGCCGCCAGATTGACCATGGGCTTGATGCCCAGGCGCTTGAAGGCGTTCTGGTTGGCCACGGCGCTTTCGGCCGTGCAGTAGGCGCGGCGCACGTGCAGCCCGCCGTGCTGGTTGAGCAGCAGGCGCACGGCCTGCTCCATCACGTCGACCGACACGTTGTCGGCGTCGATGAGGAGCATCACGCGGTCCGTCGTCATGGGTAGGCCTTCATTGCAGTTTCCAGTTCAGCGTTTCGCCGGCGCGCAGCGGCTTGATGGTGGCGTCGCCGAAAGGCAGCGTCTCGGGCAGCGACCAGGCCTCGCGCTTGAGCGTCACGCGGTCGGTGTTGCGCGGCAGGCCGTAGAAATCAGCGCCGAAGTGGCTGGCAAAACCTTCCAGTTTGTCCAGCGCGCCGGCAGCCTCGAAGGCCTCGGCGTAAAGCTCCAGCGCGGCCGGGGCGGTGTAGCAGCCGGCGCCGCAGACACTCTGCTCCTTCATCACGGCCGCATGCGGGGCGCTGTCGGTGCCGAGAAAGAAGCGCGGGCTGCCCGAGGTGGCGGCCTGCACCAGCGCCTGGCGGTGCTTTTCCTTCTTCAGTACCGGCAGGCAGTAGTAGTGCGGGCGCAGGCCGCCGGTGAAGAGGGCGTTGCGGTTGTAGAGCAGGTGGTGCGCGGTGAGCGTGGCCGCGGTGCGCGGGCCGGCTTCGGCCACGTATTGCGCGGCCTCGGTGGTGGTGATGTGCTCGAACACCACCTTCAGCTCGGGGAAGTCGCGGCGCAGCGGCTGCATCACGCGGTCGATGAAAACGGCTTCGCGGTCGAAGATGTCGATCTCGGCATCGGTCACCTCACCGTGCACCAGCAGCAGCAGGCCTTCGCGCTGCATCGCTTCCAGCGTGGCGTGGCACTTGCGCAGGTCGGTGACGCCCGCGTCGCTGTTGGTGGTGGCCCCCGCCGGGTAGAGCTTGAGCGCCACCACGCCGGCAGCCTTTGCGCGCGCGATTTCTTCCGGCGGCGTGTTGTCGGTGAGGTAGAGCGTCATCAAGGGCGTGAAGTTCGCACCGGCGGGCAACGCGGCCACGATGCGTTCGCGGTAGGCCACGGCCGCTGCCGCGGTGGTGACTGGCGGCCGCAGGTTGGGCATCACGATGGCTCGGGCAAACTGGCGGGCCGTGGCGGGCAGCACGGCGGCCAGCGCGGTACCGTCGCGCAGGTGCAGGTGCCAGTCGTCAGGGCGCGTGAGGGTCAGGGCATCAGGCATGGCTTGATTCTCGCATTCAGCAATTCACCTGCAGGGCGCGCTTGCGGATACTGCAGGCTGCGCCAGCCCATGCCGCGCACATCACTTTCTGGAGGAAGACCCCGCATGAAGCCCCCTTACGCTGCCCCCTTGTTGACCTCCGTCGCCCTGGCTCTCGCCGCCTGCGGTTCGACACCGACGTCCGAACCTGTGGGCCCAGCGGCGAAGGAGGAGATCGTGGCGGTGTCGGTGAGCAACCACCTGCTTCGCTTCAACGCGGGGCAGCCGCAGCAGGTGCGCGACCGCAAGCCGCTGCAGGGCCTGCGGCCCAACGAGCGGGTGCTCGGCATTGATTTCCGCGTGGCGCGGGGTGAGCTCTACGCGCTGGGGTCTTCCGGCCAGCTCTACAGGATCGACGTCGCCCAGGCCCGCGCCGTGCCCGTGGGCAGCCCGTCCGTGCTGCCGAGCGCGGGCGCCACCGAATGGGCCTTCGACTTCAACCCCACGGTCGACCGCATCCGCGTGGCCAACAACGCCGGCTTCAACCTGCGCCTGCACCCGGACACCGGCGCTGCCGTGGACGCCGACCCGAACCAGCCCGGCGTGCAGTTCGATGGCCGCCTGGCCTACGACCCGAAGGACACCAACGACGACGAGAAGCCGCGCATCGTGGGCGCCGGCTACACCTACAACAAGACCAACGACAAGATCACCACCAACTACGCGCTGGACGGTGAACTCGGCACGCTGGTGCACCAAGGTAGCAAGGAAGGCGTGACACCCGTGGTCTCGCCGAATACCGGGCGGCTGTACACCGTGGGCAAGCTGGGCATCGGCTCTTTCGCCCACGCCACCTTCGACATCAGCGACCTCTCGCCCACGGCCTATGCAGGCGTGCACAACAAGGACAGCAAGGCCACGCGCTGGCACCGTGTGGACCTGGTTACCGGCAAGGCCACCTACATCGGCACGGTGGGTGGCGGCGAGCCGCTCGTTGGGGCCGCAATAGAGCCCTGATGCCCTGAGTTTGGGGGCCTAGTGCTGCAGGATCTTCGAGAGGAACTCCTGCGCGCGCGGTGAGCGCGAGGCGGTGTCGCCGAAGAAGGCTTCCTTCTTGCAGTCTTCGACGATCTTGCCGGCGTCCATGAAGATGACGCGGTGGCTGACCTTGCGGGCGAATCCCATCTCGTGCGTGACGACCATCATCGTCATGCCTTCCTTGGCCAGCAGCACCATCACGTCGAGCACCTCGCCCACCATCTCGGGGTCGAGCGCGCTGGTGGGCTCGTCGAACAGCATCACGATGGGGTCCATGCTCAACGCGCGCGCGATCGCCACGCGCTGCTGCTGCCCGCCGGAGAGCTGGCCCGGGAACTTGTCCTTGTGCGCCATCAGGCCCACACGGTCGAGCATCTTCAGGCCCCGCGCCTTGGCTTCGTCCACGCTGCGGCCCAGCACCTTGATCTGCGCCAGCGTGAGGTTCTCCGTCACGCTCAGGTGCGGAAACAGCTCGAAGTGCTGGAACACCATGCCCACGCGGCTGCGCAGCTTGGGCAGGTCGGTCTTGGGATCGCTGATGCTCACGCCATCGACGGTGATGTCGCCCTTCTGGAAGGGCTCCAGCGCGTTGACGGTCTTGATCAGCGTGCTCTTGCCCGAGCCCGAGGGCCCGCACACCACCACCACTTCGCCCTTGTTGACGTTGGTGCTGCAGTCGGTGAGCACCTGGAAGCTGCCGTACCACTTGCTGACGTTCTTGATTTCGATCATTTCATGTTCCATGGCGCCCTGGGCGCATTGAATCAAGCCTCAAGCCACGGAACCGGCTCCGCCGGGCCGTCGGCGGGCGGCCCCCTCGGGGGGTAGCGAGCGAAAGCGAGCTTGGGGGCGTCACCTACCGAATGATGGCTATGCGTTGCTGCAGCCTGCGCACCAGCATGCTGAGCGAGAAGCAGATGACGAAGTACACGACCGTGGCGACGAGGTAGGTCTCCACCGGCCGGTTGAAGTTCTTGCCGGCGACTTCGAAGCCCTTGAGCAGGTCGTAGGCGCCGATGGCGTAAACCAGGCTCGTGTCCTGGAACAGGATGATGGTCTGCGTCAGCAGCACCGGCAGCATGTTGCGGAAGGCCTGCGGCAGCACGATGTACTGCATGGTCTGCGGGTAGGTCATGCCCACCGCATAACCCGCGCTCACCTGGCCCTTGGGCACGCTCTGGATGCCGGCCCGCATGATCTCGCTGTAGTAGGCGGCCTCGAAGAGCGTGAAGGTCACCATGGCCGAGATCTCGGCGCCCAGCGGCTTGCCCAGCAGCAGCGGGATGAGCAGGAAGAACCACAGGATCACCATCACCAGCGGGATGCTGCGCATGGTGTTCACGTAGGCCGCCGCGGGCACGGCCAGCCAGGGCTTGCCTGACAAGCGCATCAGCGCCAGCACGGTGCCCAGCACGATGCCGCCCACCATCGCGATGATGGTGAGCTGGAAACTGAAGATCAGGCCCTTGAGCACGAAGCCCGAGAGCACGTCAAAGCTGAGGAAACTGAAGTCGAGGTTCATCGTGCCGCCCTCACTTCGCGCCCAGCAGGCCAGGCACCCGCACGCGGTTCTCCAGCACCAGCGCCAGCCGGTTGATGGTGAAGGCCGAGACGAAATACAGCGCCGTCACCGCGAGGTACATCTCGACGTTGCGCGAGGTCTCTTCGCCCGCCTGCAAAGCGAACATCGTCAGCTCGGCGATGCTCACCGCGAAGGCCACCGACGAGTTCTTGACGATGTTCATCGCCTCGCTCGTGAGCGGCGGGATGACGATGCGGAAGGCCATCGGCAGCAGCACGTAGCGGTAGGTCTGCGGCAAGGTCAGGCCCATCGCGAGGCCAGCGTAGCGCTGGCCCCGCGGCAGCGCCTGGATGCCGGCCTTGACCTGCTCGCTGATGCGCGCGCTGGTGAAGAAACCCAGGGCCAAGACCACCAGCAGGAAGCTCGGCACGCCCTGCAGCGGCTTGAAGAGCGAGGGCAGCACGTGGTACCAGAGGAAGATCTGCACCAGCAGCGGGATGTTGCGGAAGAGCTCCGTCCACGCATTGCCGATGAAGACCAGGCGCTTGTCGGGCACGGTGCGCAGGATGCCCATCAAGGCGCCCACGGCCAGCGCCACCACCAGCGCCAGCAGCGCGACGCTCAGCGTCCAACCCCAGGCCGAGAGCAGCCAGTCGAGGTAGGTGATGTCACCGCCCTTGCCGAAGCAACTGCCCACCACCTCGCCGGTGGTGGTTTCCTTGCAGAAGACCTGCCAATCCCAGTTCACGCCGCTCATGCAGGCCTTCGTGCCGAGTTCATCGCCGTGGGCTTACTTCTTGGCGTACTCTTCCACCGGCTTGTCGTTCGGCGCCGCCCAGGCGGCCTTGGTGGCCTCGCTGGCCGGCAGGCCCACGCGGGTGTTGCTCGGCGGAATCGGCTGCACGAACCACTTGTCGTAGAGCTTGGCGATCTCGCCGCTCTTCATCATGGCGCCGATGCTGGTGTCGACGGCCTTCTTGAAGGCCGGGTCGTCCTTGCGCATCATGATGGCGATGGGCTCCACCGCGAGCACCTCGCCGACGATCTTGAAGTCGGCCGGGTTCTTGGCCTTGGCGATGTTGCCGGCCAGGATCTGCCCGTCCATCACGAAGGCGTCGGCACGGCCGCTTTCCAGCAGCAGGAAGCTGTCGGCGTGGTCCTTGCCGAAGACTTCCTTGAAATCGACGCCGTTGGCGCGCTCGTGCTTGCGCAGCAGCTGCACGCTGGTGGTGCCGGTGGTGGTGGCCACGTTCTTGCCCGAGAGCTGCGCGATGCTGGTGATGCCGCCATTGGCCTTGACGGCGATGCGCACTTCCTCGACGTAGGTGGTGACGGCGAAGGCCACGTCCTTCTGGCGCGTGGCGTTGTTGGTGGTGCTGCCGCACTCGATGTCCACGGTGCCGTTCTGCACCAGGGGGATGCGGTTCTGCGAGGTCACCGCCTGGTACTTGATGTCCAGCTTGGGCAGGCCCAGCTGCTTCTGCACGTCGGCCAGCACGCGCTGGCAGATCTCGACGTGGAAGCCAGCGTAGGCACCGTTGCCGAGCGTGTAGCTCAGCGCGCCCGAGGACTCACGCACACCCATGGTGACGGCAGCGGTGCCCTTGATCTTGGCCAGCGTATCGGCTTGCGCGGCCCCGGCGGCGGCCAGGGCGAGCGCGGCGAGGGCGAAAGACAACTTCTTCATGGGTACTCTCCTTCTGAAACGGGGTGGGGCATTCTAGGAAGCCTGCCAACAGGCCCAACGGGTGGAAGCCCGGCCCCTGGGCCGCGCCTGCGTGCAAGCCGCGGGCCATGCCTGGGGCGGCGGCGGGCGCAGACGCCCTTCAACGCGCCTGCACCTGGGCGCCCAGAAAGCTCCACAGCGCCTGCACCGCCGGCTTGGCATGGCGCACGGTGGCCGGGCGCTCGCGGTAGATGCGCACCTCCATCGTCACCTGCAGCTCACCATCGGGCGCGGCGGGCACCAGGCGCCGGGCCCGCAGTTCCTTGCGCACGCTGCTGTGCGGCAGGAAGGCCAGGCCGTGCCCTTCCAAGGCCATGGCCTTCAGGCCCTCGGCCATGTCGGTTTCGTAGATCGGGTCGAGGTGCAGCGCCTGACCGGCCTGCTTGAGGATCACATCCACCAGCCGGGCCATGTAGGCGCCCGAGGCATAACCCAGAAAGGGCACGGGAGCCCCCGCGCGCCCGGGCAGGCTGAACAGCGGTGCGCCGTCGGAGCCTGCCTTCGCATAAGGCGCCAGGGTCTCGTGGCCCAGGCTCAGCATCTCGTAGCGCTCGGCGCTCAGTTGCAGCGGCTGGCTGGCGTGGTGGTAGGCGATGAGCAGGTCGCAACCGCCTTCGGTCAGGCGCAGCACGGCATCGTGCACGTTCAGCGCCGTCAGGCGCGTCTTCAGCGTGCCCGAATCCAGCTTCAGGTCGCTGTTGATCTGCGTGAGCCAGTGCGGGAAGAACGTGAAGGCCAGCGTGTGCGGCACCGCGAACTCCACCATGTCCTGTCCGGCGGCTTGGTGGCTGCGCATGAGGTTGCGCGTGGCCTGCAGGGCATCCAGCACCTCCAGGGCCTGGGCGTGGAAGGTTTCGCCGGCCGGCGTGAGGCGCGTGGGGAAGGATGAGCGGTCGACCAGATCGACACCCGCCCAGGCCTCCAGCGCCTGGATGCGGCGGCTGAAGGCCGGCTGCGTGACATGGCGCAGCTGGGCCGAGCGCGAGAAGCTGCGCGTCTCGGCCAGGCTCACGAAGTCTTCGAGCCACTTGGTTTCCACGGTGGCGAGTGTATCGAGCGCGTTTCGGTCACATCCGGCCACAGAGCTTTACGTGCAGTTCCCCCGCCCGGGGGTGAACCACGTCCGGTGCGCCCGCGTTCTAAGAAGCACGGCCGGTGTGAACCTGCCGTGCAACCAAGGAGAGCTCTGCATGAACCGCAAGACCATCCCCCTGATCGCCCTGATCGCCCTGGCGCTGGGCGCCGCAGCCGCCACAGGCAGCGCGCAAGCGCGCGACGTCGACGTGCAGTGGTCGGTCACCATCGGCAGCCCCCGCGTGGGCGTGGTGGTGGGCGCGCCGGTCTACGCACCCCGCGTGTACGCGCCTCGGGTGGTGACACCGCCCGTGGTGGTGGTGCCGCAGCGCGGCGTTCACGGTCCTGGCGTGTACGGCCCTGGCCCTGGCCACGTCCGCGGCCGCAGCTGGCGCGATGCCGATGGCGACGGCATCCCGAACCGCCGCGACCGCGTCTACAACCCGCGCTGGGACGTGGACGGCGACGGCGTGCCCAACCGCTACGACCGCCACGACCACAACCCCTACCGCCGCTGACAGCGGCCGGACCGGCCGCTCAGGTGTCCTGCCCGCTCTGCTGCAGCCGCCACATCTGCGCGTAGCGCCCGCCGCGCGCCAGCAGCTCGGCATGCGGGCCGCGTTCCACCACGCGGCCTGCCTCCATCACCACGATCTCGTGCGCGTCCACCACGGTGCTCAGGCGGTGCGCGATCACCAGCGCCGTCTTGCCCTGTGACACCGCGCGCAGCTCGGCCTGGATGGCGCGCTCGTTGGCACTGTCCAGCGCGGAGGTGGCCTCGTCGAAGATCAGGATGGGCGGGTTCTTCAGCAGCGTGCGCGCGATGGCCACGCGCTGCTTCTCGCCGCCGCTGAGCTTCAGCCCGCGTTCACCCACCATGGTGTCGTAGCCCTTGGGCGTGGCGCTGATGAAGCCGTGGATGTGCGCGGCCTGGGCCGCCGCCTCCACCTGGGCGCGCGTGGCGCCGGGGCGGCCGTAGGCGATGTTGTATTGCACCGTGTCGTTGAAGAGCACGGTGTCCTGCGGCACGATGCCGATGGCACTGCGCAGGCTGGCCTGCGTGACCGAGCGCAGCTCCTGCCCGTCGATGCTGATGTGCCCGCTGTCGATGTCGTAGAAGCGGTAGAGCAGCCGCGCCAGCGTGCTCTTGCCTGCGCCGCTGGGGCCGACCACGGCCACCGTCTTGCCGGGCGGGATCTCGAAGCTCACGCCGTGCAGGATGGGCCTGCTCGGGTCGTAGGCGAAGCTCACGTTCTCGAAGCGCACGTGGCCTTCCCGCACCTGCAGCGCCGGTGCGCCGGGCGCGTCGTCCACCTCGCGGTTCTTCTCCAGCAGCGTGAACATCTTGTCGAGATCGGTCAGGCTCTGCTTGATCTCGCGGTACATCACGCCCAGGAAGTTCAGCGGGATGTACAGCTGGATCATGAAGGCGTTGACCATCACCAGGTCGCCCAGCGTCATGCGCCCTTCCACCACGCCCTGCGTGGCGCGCCAAAGCATGGCCACCAGCGCGGTGGCGATGATGAGCTGCTGCCCGGTGTTCAAGAGGCTCAGCGTGCTCTGGCTCTTCAGGCTGGCCCGGCGCAGGCGCTCCAGGTTCTCGTCGTAGCGTTTCGCTTCGAAGTCTTCGTTGTTGAAGTACTTCACCGTCTCGTAGTTGAGCAGCGCGTCGATGGCGCGGCTGTGCGCCGAGCTGTCGAGCTCGTTCATCTGCTTGCGGAACTGCGTGCGCCACTCCGTCACCGTGATGGTGAACGTCACGTAGACCACCAGCGCGGCGATGGTGATCCACGCGAACCAGGCGTCGAACTTCACCGCCAGCAGCGTGAGCACCATCACCACCTCGATGAGCGTGGGCCCGATGCTGTAGAGCGAGTACGAGATCAGCGAGTGCACGGCGCGCGTGCCGCGCTCGATGTCGCGTGTCATGCCGCCGGTCTGGCGTTCCAGATGGAAACGCAGGCTCAGGGCGTGCAGGTGGCGAAAGACCTGCAGGCTGATGCTGCGCGCCGCGCCTTCGGTGGCCTTGGCGAAGATGAGTTCGCGCAGCTCGGTGAAGAGGCTGGTGCTCAGGCGCAGTGCGCCATAGGCCACCAGCAGACCGATGGGCACCACCAGCACGGCGGCCGGGTCGGTGGGCTTGTAGGAGAGGGCGTCGACCAGGTTCTTCAGCAGCAGCGGCACGCTGACGTTGGCCACCTTGGCCGCCACCATGAAGGCCAGCGCGATGCCCACCCGCCAGCGGTACTGCCACAGGTAGGGCAGCAGCTTGCGCAGCGTGGCCCAGTCAGACCGGGTTGCGGCGGGCTGGGGTTGGGCGGTGAGGCTGGCTTCGTTCGCGCCAGCGGCTACATTGGGACGCATGCGGTGGATTGTCACCGCCCCCCTGTTCTGCCGCCTGCACGCCCACCATGACCGAGTCCAGCACCACCCCAGCCCCTGCCGTACCCATGATGGCGCCACACAGCCTGCCCAACGGCGCCGAGCTGGTGCTGCGCGTGATGCCCATGCCGGCCGATGCCAACGCCAACGGCGATGTCTTCGGTGGCTGGATCATGGCGCAGGTGGACCTGGCCGGCGCCGTGCTGCCGGCGCGCATCGCCAAAGGGCGCATCGCCACCGTGGCGGTGAACCAGTTCATCTTCAAGCAGCCGGTGTCCATCGGCGACCTGCTGAGCTTCTACGCGCGCGTCACGCGCATCGGCAACACCAGCGTCAGCGTGCACGTGGAGGTGTATGCCGAGCGCAACCCGGCCAATCTGCAGGTGGTGAAGGTGACGGAGGCCGACCTCACCTACGTGGCCATCGACCTGCAGGGCCAGCCGCGGCCGGTGCCGCGCTAGAGGCTCATGCGCGGCCACACGGCGGCCGCGATGTGCTCGGCGATGGCCGCCGCGCAATATCGATAAACCGGCTCGCCGGGGTGGAAGCCGTCGGCCGCCATCACGCCAGCGTTCAGCGGCGTTTCCATGTCGACGAGGCTCACGTCGCCGCCGCGTTGCTGCACCCAGTGCAACAGCGCCTTGTTGTGGCGGCGCGCATCGCTGCCGGCCACCCAGCGCAGCGGCTGCGGCAGGCCCGGGAAGTGGTGAATGGGCGGCAGCGGCGCGAACACCACGTGCTGCACGCCGTGCGCGTTGCGCAGCGCGTTGGCCAGCGCCTCGCGGGCGCTCACCGCGTGGTGCGAGGGCACCTGCTCCACCACATCGTTGACACCCGCCACCACCACGGCCACGTCGGCCTGCAGGCCCACGCCTTCACGCTGCAGCAGGTGCAGCGTCTGCGCGCTGCTGAGGCCTGATTTCGCGAGCAGGCGCCACTGCACCCGCGCTGCACAGCCGCGGGCCAGCCGCTGCGCCAGCTGCGCGGCCAGGGCCTGGCGCTGGTGCACCACTCCCACGCCGGCGGCGGAAGAGTCGCCGGTGATCAGCAGCCGCAAGGACGCGGCCTTCGCAGCGCCAGCTTCGCCCTGCCGGGGCCCGGCGGGCTCGGGCAGCACCGGCAGGCGCCGGCGCGTGAGCACCGCCTGTGCCACCAGCAGCGGGCTCAGCGCGAGCTTCAGGGCTAGCGACATCGGGCGCGCGGTCAGAACTTGCTGAAGTCAGGCTGGCGCTTCTGGAAGAAGGCCTGGAAGGCTTCCATCGCCTCGGGGCTGCGCAGGCGCTTGGCGAAGAGCTCGCCTTCGGTGCGGATGGTCTGCAGCACCAGTTCACGCTGCGGGGCGCGCATCAGCTGCTTGGCCTCGCGCACGGCGCCGGGCGGCAGCGCATTGAAGCGCTCGGCCACGCGGCGCGCGTGGTTCACCACCTCGGTGGCCGGCAACACGGCGTTGGCGATACCGCACTCCACGGCCTGCTCGGGCGTGAAGGGTTCGCCCAGCAGCAGCTTCTCGGCCGCGCGGCGGTTGCCCATCAACTGCGGCACGATCAGGCTGCTGGCGAACTCGGGCACCAGACCCAGGCTCACGAAGGGCATGGCCAGGCGCGCTTCGTCGCTGACGTAGACGAAATCGCAGTGCAGCAGCAGCGTGGTGCCGATGCCGATGGCCGCGCCGGTGACGGCGGCCACCACGGGCTTGTCGCAATCGAGCAGCGCGCGCATGAACCTGAACACCGGCGACTCGTTGTCCTCGCTGCCGGCGCCACCGCCCCCCGTGCCGCGCGACATGAAGTCTTCGATGTCGTTGCCGCTGGTGAAGATGCCGGGCTGCCCGGTGATCAGCACGGCGCGCACGGCACCGTCGGCCTTGGCGGCCACCAGCGCGTCGGTCATGGCCTGGTACATGGCCACCGTGAGCGCGTTCTTCTTCTCGGGGCGCGCGATCTCGATGGTGGTGACGCCGTTCAGCGTCGCGGTCTTGATGCTCATCGTGTTTGTCTCCTGCTGCTGGTTTTACAGCGCTTCGATGATGCCGGCGGCGCCCTGCCCCATGCCCACGCACATCGTCACCATGCCGTACTTCAGCTGGTGGCGGCGCAGCGCGTGCACCACGGTGGCGGCGCGGATGGCGCCGGTGGCGCCCAGCGGGTGGCCGAGTGCAATCGCGCCGCCCATCGGGTTGACCTTGGACGGGTCCAGGCCCACGGTGTTGATGACGGCCAGGGCTTGCGCCGCGAAGGCTTCGTTCAGCTCGAACCAGCCGATGTCCGACAGGCTCAGGCCGGCGTACTTGAGCGCTGCAGGGATGGCCTCGATGGGGCCGATGCCCATGATCTCGGGCGCCACGCCGCGCGCGGCGTAGCTGACGAAGCGCGCCAGCGGCTTGAGGTCGTAGCGCTTGATGGCCGCCTCAGATGCCAGGATCAGCGCACCCGCACCGTCGCTGGTCTGGCTGCTGTTGCCGGCGGTCACGCTGCCCTTGGCGGCGAACACGGGCTTGAGCTTGGCCAGGCCTTCCAGGCTGGTGTCGGGCCGCGCGCCTTCGTCCAGGTTCACGGTGCGCGTCTTGGTGCCCACCTCACCGGTGGCCAGGTTCGGGAAACGCTCGACGATGTCGATGGGCGTCATCTCGGCCGTGAACTCACCCGCGGCCATCGCCTTCAGCGCCTTCTGGTGCGAGGCCAGCGCGAACGCGTCCTGGTCTTCGCGCGAGACCTTCCACTGCGCCGCCACCTTCTCGGCCGTCAGGCCCATGCCGTAGGCGATGCCGACGTTTTCGTCGCGGGCAAACACTTCCGGGTTGAAGCTGGGCTTGTTGCCGCCCATGGGCACCATGCTCATGCTCTCGGCGCCGCCGGCGATCATCACGTCGGCTTCGCCCACGCGGATGCGGTCGGCCGCCATCTGCAGCGCGGTCAGGCCGCTGGCGCAGAAGCGGTTGACGGTGACACCGCCCACCGAATGCGGCAGGCCGGCCAGCACCATGGCGGCACGCGCCATGTTCATGCCCTGCTCGCCCTCGGGGAAGCTGCAGCCGATGATGGCGTCTTCGATGGCCTTGGGGTCCAGCGTCGGCACCTGGGCCAGCGCGCTGCGCACGGCGGCCACCAGCAGATCGTCAGGCCGCGTGTTGCGGAAGTAGCCGCGGCCGCTCTTGCCGATGGGCGTGCGCGTGGCGGCGACGATGTAGGCGTCTTGAACTTGTTTTGTCATGTCGATGACTCCGTGTTGCTTACCAAGTGGCCGCGGCGGAACCGGCTTTGCCGGGCCGCTCGCGGCGCCCCCTTGAGGGGGAGCGCCGCAGGCGCTTCGGGGGTGATCAATTTCGCACCGGCTTGCCGGTCTGCAGCATGCCCATGATCCGCTCTTGCGATTTCGGGTGTTCCAGCAGGCTGCAGAAGCGGCTGCGCTCCATGGCCATCAGGTATTCCTCGCTCACCAGGCTGCCGGCGTCGACATCACCGCCGCACACCACCTGGGCGATCAGCGTGCTGATGTGGAAGTCGTGCGCGCTGATGAAGCCGCCGTCGCGCATGTTGGCCAGCTGGCCCATGATCGTGGCGATGGCACTGCGGCCGGCCACGGGGAACAGCGCCTTGTGCGGCGGGCGGTAGCCGCTGTCGAACATGGCCTTGGCCTGCGTGCTGGCGACAAACAGCAACTCGTCCTTGTGCGGCACGACGATGTCGGTGTCCAGCAGGTAGCCCAGCTTGCGCGACTCGATCGCGCTCGTGCCCACCTTGGCCATCGCGGCGTTGGTGAAGCCGTCGGTCGCGAACTTCATGATGTCGGCGTTCGCGTTGCCCGCAGCCGCCATCTCGGCCGCGCGGCGTGCGATGTAGGTCAGGCCACCACCGCCCGGGATCAGGCCCACGCCGACTTCGACCAGGCCCACGTAGGTTTCCATCGCGGCCACGCGGCGCGCGCAATGCAGCGCGATCTCGCAGCCACCGCCTAAAGCGATGCCGCGCATCGCGGCCACCACCGGCACCTGCGCATAACGCATGCGCAGCAGCGCCGTCTGCAGCTGCAGGATGACCGGGGCGATGCCCTTCGCACCTTCCTTCATGAAGACCGGCAGCGTCTGCTCCAGGTTGGCGCCGGCGCTGAACACGTCATCGGGCGACCAGATCACCAGGCCCTTGTAACCCGCTTCGGCCAGTTCCACGGCCTTGTGCAGGCCTTCGACCACGCCGGTGCCAATGAGGTGCAGCTTGCTGGTGATGCTGAGGATGAGCACCTCGCCATCCAGTGTCCACACGCGCACCTCGTCGTTCTTGAAGACCTCGGTGCCGCTGCTCAGCGGCGCGGCGGCGCCGGCGCCCAGCACGTTCTCGGGGAAGTGCTGGCGCTGGTAGACGGCCAGGCTGCTGCCCGGCACGTAGGCGCCCTTGGTGGGGCTCCAGCTGCCTTCGGCGGTGTGCACGCCGGTGCGGCCGTCGAACACCCAGGCCGGCAGCGGCGCGCTGCTCAGCGCCTTGCCGGCTTCGATGTCTTCCTTCACCCAGCCGGCCACCTGCTGCCAGCCGGCGTCTTGCCACAGCTCGAAGGGGCCCTGCTTCATGCCGAAGCCCCAGCGCAACGCGAAATCGACGTCGCGGGCTGTGTCGGCGATGCTGCCCAGGTGCACGGCAGCGTAGTGGAAGGCGTTGCGGTGGATGGCCCACAGGAACTGCGCCTGCGGGTTGCTGCTCTCGCGCAGCAGCTTCAGGCGTTCGGCCGCGGGCTTCTTCAGCATGCGCTCGACGATGGGCTCGGCCTTGCCGCCGGCCGCCACGTAGTCGGCCTTCGCGGGGTCCAGGCGCAGGATGTCCTTGCCCACCTTCTTGTAGAAACCGGCGCCGGCCTTCTGGCCCAGGGCGCCCTTCTCGATCAGCGCCTTCAGCACGGCGGGCGTGCTGTAACTCGGGAAGAACGGATCGTCAGCCAGGTTGTCCTGCAGCGTCTTGATGACGTGGGCCATGGTGTCCAGGCCCACCACGTCGGCGGTGCGGAAGGTGCCGCTGCTGGCGCGGCCCAGCTTCTTGCCGGTGAGGTCGTCGACCACGTCGTAGGACAGGCCGTAGTGCTCGGCTTCCTTGATGGTGGCCAGCATGCCGGCGATGCCCACGCGGTTGGCGATGAAGTTCGGCGTGTCCTTCGCGCGCACCACGCTCTTGCCCAGGGTGCTGGTGACGAAGGCTTCCAATTGGTCGAGCACGTCACCAGCGGTGGTGGGCGTGTTGATCAATTCCACCAGCGCCATGTAGCGCGGCGGGTTGAAGAAGTGGATGCCGCAGAAGCGCGGCTTGATGCTCTCGGGCAGCACTTCGCTGAGCTTGGTGATGCTCAGGCCCGAGGTGTTGCTGGCCACGATCGCGTGCGGCGCCAGGCTGCCGGCGATCTTCTGGTACAGGTCCAGCTTCCAGTCCATGCGCTCGGCGATGGCCTCGATGACGAGGTCGCAGTCACCCAACAGCGCCAGGTGCTCTTCGTAGTTCGCGGCCTGGATGCGCGCGGCATCTTCCGGCACGCCCAGCGGTGCGGGCTTGAGCTTCTTCAGGCCCTCGATGGCCTTGGTGACGATGCCGTTCTTGGGCCCTTCCTTGGCGGGCAGGTCGAACAGGACGACAGGCACCTTGCAGTTCACCAGATGGGCGGCGATCTGCGCGCCCATCACGCCGGCGCCGAGCACGGCGACCTTGCGGACTTGGAATCGGTTCACGTTGTTTCCTTCACTGAATGGGGTTCACTCGACCCGTTGCCAGGTCTGGTTGCGGTAGAGGAAGCCGATGAAGCCGCGCACCTCCAGCGTCTTGCCGCCGTCCTTGAGCGTCAGGCGCACCTTGTAGGTCTTGCCGTTGTTGGGGTCGAGGATCTGGCCGCCGTCCCAATAGGGCTCGTCGCTGTGCTTCTTCACGCCGCTGATGATGGTCATGCCCACCACGGGCTGGTCCTTGCGCGCATCGGTGCACTTGTCGCACTTGGCGTCGGCCTTGGACGGATCGAGCAGCTTCTCGATCTTGCCGCTGACCACGCCGCCGCTCTCGGCGATGCGCACGAGCGACTTCTCTTGCTTGGTGTCGTCGTCGATGGTCTTCCACAGGCCCGCGGGCGTGGCTTGGGCGAAGGCGCTGCCGGCCAGGGCGCAGGCGGCGGTCAGCAGGGCGGTGCTCAGCAGCTTCTTCATCGTCTTGTCTCCAGGGTTGAGGGTGGGGGCTCGGGAACGATCAGAACAGCGCTTCATCCATGGCCATCAGCGGCGCCACGCCGGTGCGGGCGCTGCGCATGAGGCCGGCAGTCTCGGGCAGCAGCTTGGTGAAGTAGAAGCGCGCGGTGTGCAGCTTGGCGGTGTAGAACGGATCGCCGCTGCTTTGCTTGGCCAGCGCGATCTTGGCACTGCGCGCGAAGAAGTAGGCGAACACCAGGTGGCCCACCACGCGCAGGTAGTCCACTGCGGCTGCGCCCACTTCGTCGGCATTGCCGAAGGCCTTCATGCCCAGCTCGGTGGTGAGCTTGGTGACCTTGTCGCCCAGTTCGGCCAGCGGGTTCACGAACTCCTGCAGCGCCTCGTTGGTGCCTTCTTCTTCCACGAAGTCGGCGATCAGCTTGCCGAACTTCTTCAGCTTGGCGCCGTTGTCGCCCAACACCTTGCGACCCAGAAGATCGAGGCTCTGGATGGTGTTGGTGCCCTCGTAGATCATGTTGATGCGGGCGTCGCGCACGTACTGCTCCACGCCCCATTCCTTGATGTAGCCGTGGCCGCCGAAGACCTGCATGCAGTGGCTGGTGGCGAGCCAGGCGTTGTCGGTGAGGAAGGCCTTGACGATGGGCGTGAGCAGCGCCACCTGGTCGGCGCAGTCCTTGCGTTCGTCTTCGTCGTCGGTGTTGAGCTCGCGGTCGATCAGCAGTGCGATGTAGATCGCCAGCGCGCGGCCGCCTTCGGCGTAGGCGCGCGCGGTCAGCAGCATCTTGCGCACGTCGGGGTGCACGATGATGGTGTCGGCCGGCTGGTCGGGCTGCTTCGGGCCGCTCAAGCTGCGCATCTGGCGGCGGTCTTTCGCGTAGGCCACGGCGTTCTGGTAGGCCACTTCCGTCAGGCCCAGGCCCTGGTTGCCCACGCCCAGGCGGGCGGCGTTCATCATCACGAACATCGCGGCCAAGCCCTTGTGCGGCGCGCCCACCAGCGTGCCCTCGGCACCGTCCAGCATCATCTGGCAGGTGGCACTGCCGTTGATGCCCATCTTGTGCTCGATGGCGCTGCAGAAGATCGGGTTGCGCTCGCCCAGGCTGCCATCGGCGTTGATCTTGAACTTGGGCACGACGAAGAGGCTGATGCCCTTGCTGCCCACGGGCGCGTCGGGCAGGCGGGCCAGCACCAGGTGCACGATGTTGTCGGCCAGGTCGTGTTCACCGGCGCTGATGAAGATCTTCTGGCCCGTGAGCTTGTAAGTGCCCTCGGGCGCGCCGGCCACCGGCTCGGCCTTGGTGCGCAGCAGGCCCAGGTCGGTGCCGCAGTGCGGCTCGGTCAGGCACATGGTGCCGGTCCACTCGCCGCTGGTCAGCTTGGGCAGGTAAAGCTGCTTCTGCGCTTCGGTGCCGTGGGCGTGCAGGCACTCCAGCGCGCCGTGGCTCAGGCCCGGGTACATGGTCCAGGCCTGGTTGGCGCTGTTGAGCATCTCGTAGAAGCACTGGTTCACCACGATGGGCAGGCCCTGGCCGCCGTAGGCCGGCTCGATGGCCAGTGCGGGCCAGCCGCCTTCCACGTACTTGGCGTAGGCCTCCTTGAAACCGCTCGGCGCCTTCACGCTGTGCGTGGTCTTGTCGTGGGTGCAGCCTTCGCGGTCGCCGCTCTGGTTCAGCGGGAAGATCACCTCGGCGGCGAACTTGCCGCCCTCTTCCAGCACCGCGTTGATGGTGTCGGCGTCGATCTCGGCGTGGGCCGGCAGCATCTTCAGTTCGTCGGTGACGTTCAGCAGCTCGTGCAGCACGAATTGCATGTCGCGCAGCGGCGGGGTGTAGACGGCCATGGCAGTACTCCTGAGGAAGGGGAAAAAGCGGGATGCAGCCCGGGGCTCAGCGCTTGCTGCGCGCCCGGGGGGTAGGGGTGGACGGGGCTGCGGCCTGCGCGGCAGCCTGCGGATGCACGGCGTAGTGGCCCAGGGTGCGCTCGAAGCCGGCGCGCGCGCGGTCCAGCGCGCCAGGGCTGCGCAGGAAACGCGCGTCGTGGTGCAACGCCAGGATGAGGCCGTGCAGCTCGAAGAGCATCTGTTCGGGGTCGGTGTCGGCACGCAGCTGGCCCGACTGCACGGCCAGACGGATGGCGCGTGCCAGCGCCGCATGCCAGGCCCGCACCATGCTGGCCAGCGCGTCGCGCACGGGGCCGGGGCGGTCGTCGAACTCGACCGCGCCGCTGATGTAGATGCAGCCCGAGTCCAGTTCCACCGAGACGCGGCGGATCCAGCGCTCGAACAACGCGCGCAGGCGCGGCAAGCCGCGCTCTTCCTTGATGGCAGGGAAAAAGACCTCGTCCTCGAAACGCGCGTGGTACTCGCGGATGACGCTGATCTGCAACTCTTCGCGCGAACCGAAGTGCGCGAAGACGCCGCTCTTGCTCATCTGTGTCACTTCGGCCAGCGCGCCGATGGACAGGCCTTCCAGCCCCATGTGCGAAGCCAGGCCGAGCGCGGCGTCGAGAATCGCGGCACGCGTCTGCTGCCCCTTGTGCAGGGCGCGCGGGGCGGTGCGGGGGGCTTCCGCGGTGGCGCTGGCAGCAGTGTCGGCAGGTGGGTTCACGTCATCGGCAAGAAATCGAACGACCGTTCTATTTTGCAGACTTCGCGTGACAGCGCGGGGGCGAGCCCGTGACTTTTTTAGGGGCGCTCTCCTAGAAAGCTGCGGTGTGCGCCGGCCTCGCACCCCGGCCCCCACGGCCCGGGGCCTGCGGGCTGACACGCAATTGGTTTACGCTCAGTGCCCATGGACGTGCTGCAGCTCGATATCTCGGGCCGCCCCCAAGCGTGGATCACATCCCGCGAAGCGGCGGTGCTGTACGCCAGCGACGCCGTCGCGTGGACGCTGGGTGATGCCTTTCAAGTGCTGCGCGGCGGCATGCAGCGGGCCACGGGCCTGCAAAGCCGCATCGAGCTGCACCCCATCGTCGCGGTGCGCGGCGCCATCCCCAGCCGCGCCTGGCGCCACACGCCGGCCCTCACGAACCAGAAGCTCTTCGTTCGCGATCGCGGTTTCTGCGCCTACTGCGGCGGGCACTTCCACTTCGACGAACTGACGCGCGAGCACATCGTTCCCGTGTCGCGCGGCGGTGGCGACACCTGGATGAACTGCATCACCGCCTGCCGCGCCTGCAACGGCCACAAGGGCAGCCGGCTGCCGGAAGAAGCGCGCATGACGCTGCTCTACCTGCCCTACGTGCCCAGCCTGCACGAAGACATGATCCTGCGCGGCCGGCGCATCGTGGCCGACCAGATGGAGTTCCTGCTCGCCAGCGTGCCGCGCAGTTCGCGCCTGCACGGCTGAGCACGCCTCAAACCCCGCGGGTGCGGCGGGTCTTGGCACGGCGGCGGCACTTCGTCGCGGCCGGTCGCGTTCCGTCGCTTCTTTACGCCTTGCTGCGGAACTTCACTTGCCCGCGCCCCGTCCACACCGGCAAGATGCCCACATCAAGCCGCAGGCGCCAGCTTTGCGCACCTCCAGGAGACCCCTCATGAAGCACTTCGTCATCCGCTCCACCCTGATCGCCGCCGCCGTGGCGCTGGGCGCCTGCTCGACCACCAGCCCCGACGTCGTCAGCCGCAACGACGCGCAGCGCCTGTCGACCGTGGTGGATGCGGTGGTGCTGAACTCGCGCCCCGTGGTGGTGGAAGGCCAGCAAAGCGGCATTGGCGCCGCCGCGGGCAGCGTGGCGGGCGGCGTGGCCGGCTCGGGAGTGGGCGGCCGCCGCGAAGCCATGGTGGTGGGCGTGATCGGCGCGGTGGTGGGCGGGGTGATCGGCAATGCCGTCGAACGCAGCACCACGCGCGAAGAGGCCGTCGAAATCCTCGTGCAGCTCAAGAACGGCGACCGCCGCTCGGTGGTGCAGGCCAAGGCGGCCGAGACCTTCAACCCGGGCGATCCGGTCATCCTGGTGAGCACCGGCGGGCGTGTGCGCGTGACCCGCGCGCCCGTGATCACTGCGCCGGTGGCCGAGCCCGCCAAGGCCGCCGAACCGCAACGCTGATCGCCGACGAGGCTGGCGCGGGCCCGCTCAGGCCATCGCCGCGGCAGCCAGCCCTTGCAGCCGCAGGCGCAGCGCGCCCCACGGCACTTGCGCAGCGGCCAGTTGGCCGCCGGCAGCTGCAGCCTCCATCGTGCGGGCCAGGGCCGAGGCCTCGGCATGGCCCAGCGTGGCCAGCACGCTCTTCAGGCTGTGCGCCAAGCGCCGCACGGCCGGGGCATCGGCCCGCGCGAACGCGGCCTCGCCATCGGTCAGGTCGACCGCGAACTGCGGCAGGCAACTGCGGCGGAAGTCGTGGAAGAGACCGGCGTCGCCGCCAAAGTGGATGGCGATGGCCCGGGCTTCATCGGCCGGCGCGGCATTGCCGGGTTCAGCTTCCGGCTCGATGCCGGGCTCGCCCCCTGCGTCATGCAGCGGGGCCGGCGCCGTGGTGGGTATCGAAGCAGCCGCCTCGCCGCCTGCCGGTGCGTGGCCGCCAAAGCTGGCCACCGCCTCCATCACCACGTCTTCCAGCGACTGCAGCGACACGGGCTTGGACAGAATGCGCCGCACCCCCAGGCCCTGCAGTTGCTGGCGCATGCCGGCATCGATGCCGGCGCTGAAGGCGACCAGCTCGGCGCCTTGCCGCAGGGCCGGCTCGCGGGCCAGGCGGCGGAGCAGATAGAGCCCGGAGATGCCGGGCATCATCAGGTCGGTCACCAGCACCTGCACCGGGCCGGCCCGCAGCAAGGCCAAGGCCGCCTCGCCATCGGCGCAGCTCAGCAGTTCGATCGGTTGACCATCCAGGGCCAGCGCCACCAGGCGCCGCACCGAGGCATCGTCATCCACCAACAGCACACGCGGCAGCAACTGCGGCACCGCGGCTGCCGGGGCGGACGGCGGTTCAGACGACATCGGCTGCCTCGACGGCCAGGCCCAGGGCAGCGCCGAGCAGGCCCGGCAGTTCCAGGGCGAGCCGGGGCTTGTGGATCACCGGCAAGCCATCCAGCGCAAAGGCATAGGGCTGCAACTCGTCGCCGCTGAGCGATGTGACCACGATCAGCCGGCTGCCCTCGAAGGCCGGGCTGGAGCGCAGACCGTTGATGAGCGTGGCGCCGTCGATCCCGGGCAGCAGGATGTCCACGAGCAGCACACGGGGCTGCAGGCGCCCGGCCATGGCCAGGCCGGTGATACCGTCATCGGCCAGGTGCAGTTCGACCTCGGGGAAATGCTGGCGCACCAGCAGCGACACCAGGTTCTGGAAATGGCGCGAGTCTTCGATCAAGAGCACGCAGGGCCGTGCCGAACCGGCCCAACCCGCGGCGCCCAGCCCGGCCTTGGCGCGGCCTGGCCCGCGCACGCCTTGCGGCCGCGGGCTGCCCTGGCGCTGCGCCAGCCAGGCCTCGACCGAACGGCGCGAGATGCGCCGATGGCCGCCCGGTGTTTTCCAGGCCTGCAGCTCGCCACGGTCGACCATCAGCTGCACCGACCGCACGGCCATGCCGAGCATCTGCGCCACGTCGCGTGTGCTGCACTCGTCGGCCAGATCGGGGGCGGGGGCTGAGAAGCTTGGGATGTCCATTCCCGCGATTTTGCCGGTTTGAGACCCCAAAAAGCCAGAGCCCGTGATATTTGCAAAAAATGATAAATGCCGAATTGCGCACAATCACCTCCGGAGGCCGAGAACCAGAGGCACCCGCCACGTCTCAGCCACCGTCCACCGACCCGCATCCACGCCAGCCCGCATGAAGAAGATCCTGATCGTCGAGGACCACGCCGACATCCGCCGTCTGATCCGCATGACGCTGGAATTCGAGCACTGCGAAATCCACGAGGCCCCTGACGCCCCCACCGGCTGGGACATGGCGCGCGAGCTGCAGCCCGACGCTGTGCTGCTCGACGTGATGATGCCCGGCGCCTTGAACGGCCTGGACCTGTGCCGCGCCATCAAGGCCGACGCCCGCCTGCGCAACGTGCCGGTGCTGATGCTCACGGCCCGCGGCGGCAGCGCCGACCGCGAAGCCGGCCTGCTGGCCGGTGCCGACGCCTACATCGTCAAGCCCTTCAGCCCCATGCAGTTGCTGGAGCTGCTGGTGCAGCTGAACGTGATCTCTGCGTGAAGCAGCGCCCCGACACCCCTGTCCCCCAACCGCCCTCGCCCTGAAGTACCGACACCATGACCTGCCTGCCTGTCCCCCGCATTCCCCGCAGCCCACAGTGGCTGATGGGCCTGGCCTTGCTGGCCGCCACCCTGGGCGCGGGCAGCGCGCAGGCCGGTGACGTGCAAGCCCGCGTCAAGGCCAGCGCCACCGTGAAGGTCTGCATCTGGCCCGACTACTACGGCGTCAGCTTGCGCAACCCGCGCACGCAACAGCTCGCGGGCATCGACATCGATCTCTCGGCCGAGCTGGGGCGCGACCTCAAGGCCAAGGTGCAGTACGTCGATTCGTCGTTCGCCACGCTGGTGGACGACCTCAAGAACGACCGCTGCGATGTGGCCATGTTCGCCATTGGCATGCTGCCGCAGCGCATGGAGCAGCTCGCCTTCACGCGCCCCTACATGCAGAGCGATATCTACGGCGTCACCACCAAGGGCAACCAGGTCGTGAAGACCTGGGAAGACATCGACAAGCCCGGCGTGGCCGTGGCCGTGCAGGCCGGCACCTTCATGGAACCGGTGATGACCGCAGCGCTGAAGAACGCCCGCCTCGTGCGCGTGGCGCCGCCGGCCACGCGCGAGCGCGAGCTCGAAGCCGGCCGCGTGGACGTCTTCATGACCGACTATCCCTACAGCCGGCGCCTGCTCGACAACGCCGACTGGGCTACGCTGATCTCGCCGCCCGCGCCCTTCAGCGTGCTGCCCTATGCCTACGCGATGAAGAAGGGCGACAGCGCGTGGACGGAGGCCGTGGACGGCTTCGTCGCACGCATCCAGCGCGACGGGCGGCTGGAAGCCGCTGCGCGCAAGCACGGCCTGAGCCCCATCGTGCGTCTGCGGTGAACACGGCCGGGAGCACCCCCACGGCCACGCCGCCTGCCGCGGCGATGCCGGCGCTCAGCGGTACCGCCGTGGCGGTGCCGCCGCCGCAATTGGCCGGCAAGCGGCGCTGGGTGTTCGGCGCTGGCGCGGTGCTGGTGAGTCTGGTGACGCTGACCTTGTCAGGCATGGCTTGGCATGAACACCGGCAGGTGCAGGAGATCGTCACCGAGCGCAACGAACTGCTGGCGCGGGTGCTCACCGAGCAGACCACACGCAACATCGAAGCCGCAGCCCTGGCCGTCGCCACGCTGGCCGACCTGCTGCAGCGCGACCAGGCCCCCGAGAGCGCACAGACCTCGGCCGCGATGCAGCAATCGCTGGTGAACCTGCCCTTCCTGCGCAGCATTGCGGTGCTGGACGGCGCCGGCCACGTGCGTGCCAGCGCGCAGGCCAGCGAGGTCGGCCGCCTCATCGATCTGGCCGCGCTGGGGCCGCTGCCCCAGCCTGGCGCCGACCGGCTCGCCGAGCAGGCACCCGGCCGCAGCCTGGCCGATCTGGCACGCGGCCAGGCCACGGCCATCCCGGCCGGCGTGAGCTTCCTGCCGCTGCTGCGCACGGTGCGGCGTTCCAATGGCGAGACGATGCTGGTGGTGGCCTTGCTCAACCCGAGCGCCTTCGTCAACTTCCAGCAGTTGCTGCTGGACGGCCCCGGTGCCGCGGCGGCCCTCACCACCTACGACGGCCGTCTCATCGCGGGCACCGACACCGTGCTGCGGCCGGCAGGCGCCAGCCTCAAGACCCTGCCGCCCTTCAGCCAGTTCCTGCCCGCGCGCGAACACGGCGCCTGGGTGGGCGAGGGCCTGCGCGAGGGCACGCAGCTGGCCGCGTTCCGGGTCTCGGCCACGCGCCCGCTGGCGGTGCTGGTGGAAGTGGAACGCGCTGCGGTGCTGGAGCCCTGGTGGGTGCTGGTGCGCAATCTGGCCCTGGCCGGTGCGGCCATCTTCACGATGGTGGTGAGCTTCACCTTCGTGGCCTGGCGCAGCGTGCGGGCCCGCGAGATCGCACGCGCCGAGCGCGACGCCGCGCAAGCGCAGGCCCTGCGCCGCGAACGCGAGCTCAGCGTCACCATCCAGAGCCTGCAGGAGCTGATCTTCCGCACCGATGCGCAAGGCCTGCTCACCTACGCCAACCAGTCGTGGGCGCTCACCGCCGGTGCGGGCCGGCCGATGTGGGAGCTGGTGGCCAGCGAGCAGCGCAACGCCGCACGCGCCCTGTTCGCAAGGGCCAGCGACACCGACGTGCGCCACCTGCAGGCCGTGATGGCCGAACAAGGCGGCCGCCAGCGCAGCTTCGACATCTCCGTCATGCCGCTGCACGAGAACGGCCGGCTCACCGGCTTTGCCGGCAGCGCGACCGACGTGACGGGCCGCATCGTCGCGCAGCGCCGCCTGCAGATGCAGCTGGCCTTCACCGAACAGTTGATGAACGTGAGCCCGTTCCCGATGTCGCTGTTCGACATGAAGCCGCGCTACGTGATGGTGAACAAGGCCTGGGAAGACTTCACCGGCCGCACCCGGGCCGAGACGGTGGGCCAGATCGTCGGCGGCGCGCTGCCGCAATCCGAGCGCGCCCAGCATGAGGCGCAGGACCGCGCGCTGCTGGCCGACGGCCAACCCCGCCGCTACGAGGCCCAGGCCCGCCACCGTGACGGCAGCGTGCGTGACCTGATGGTCAACAAGCTGCTCGTGCCGGGCGACGAGGAGCAACCCGCCTGCGTGCTGGCGGTCATGGTGGACGTGACCGAGTTCCGCAACGCCGAACGCAGCACCCGCGAGGCCCGCGACATTGCCGAGGAAGCCTCACGCGCGAAAAGCGAGTTCATCGCCAACATCAGCCACGAGCTGCGCACGCCGCTGCAATCGATCATCGGCTTCTCCGAGCTGGGCCTGCGCCGAGGCAAGGAGCATCCCCGGCTCGCCGGCATGTTCGACGACATCCACAACGCCGGGCAACGCATGCTGGCGCTCGTCAACGACCTGCTGGACGTGGCCAAGATCGAAAGCACCGTGGGCACCATCCACCTGGAACGCACCGACCTGCGTGGGCTGGTGGGCCACGTACTGAAGGAACTGGCGCCCTTGCTCGAAGGCAAGCAGCTGCAGGTGCTGCTGCAGTTGGGCACGCAGCCCTTGCGCGGCAAGGTCGACCCGCTGCGCTTCCAGCAGGTGCTGCGCAACGTGGTGGCCAACGCGATCAAGTTTTCGCCGCCGGGCAGCCGCATCCTCGTTCAGGGCGGGCATACCGACATGGGCGAACTGGAACTGCGTGTGGCCGACGAAGGCCCGGGCATCCCGCCGGCCGAGCTGGAAGACATCTTCCAAGCCTTCGTGCAGAGCAGCAAGACCAAGGACGGCTCCGGCGGCACCGGCCTGGGCCTGGCCATCTCGCGCAAGATCGTCGAGGCCCACGGCGGCAGCATCAGCGCACAGAACCGCCCCGAGGGTGGCGCGGTCTTCATCATCGTGCTGCCCAACCGTGGCAGCAGCGAGACCCAGCCCGCGCAGCTTTGAGCGCGGCCGCTTCAGCGCTGCGCCTCAGCGTGGGCCGGCGCGCAGCAGGCGGTCTTCGGGGGGCACGGGGGACTGGCTGTCGATCTCCAGCGCCACCTGGGTGCACACGGCGCGGCACAGCATGGCCACGCGCTCGCTCTGAAGCCGGTAATAGATCTGCGTGCCTTCACGGCGGCGGCCCAGCACGCCGGCGCGGTAGAGCGTGGCGAGGTGCTGCGACATGTTGGGCTGTGTGGTGTCGATCTGCGCCAGCAGGTCGGACACGTTGCGCTCACCGTTGCAGACGGCGCTGATGATCTTCAGCCGCACGGGTGTCGACAGCAGCCCGAACAGCTCGGCAGCCGATTCGAACACCACGTCTTCTTCGCGTTCCTTGGTCACTGGGGCCTCAAGCGGAGTTCAGGTGGGATGCTTCCGTCATTCACTGTATCAGCACGCGCGGATGCGCGTGCCATCGCCGTGCACGCGCCGCGCGACAATCAGGGGATGGAAACCGTCGACATCCCCCGCCTCACGGCCCAGGTGCTCTGGGCCTCGTTCGGTCTGTCCGTGGCCTTCGGCGCGGTGGCGCAACGCACCCGCTTCTGCACCATGGGCGCCATCGCCGACGTCGTCAACATGGGCGACTGGGAGCGTGCGCGCATGTGGGTGCTGGCCGTGGCCGTGGCCGTGCTGGGCTTCAACGGCATGGTGGCCGCGGGCTGGATTCAGGCCAGTAACAGCATCTATGCCGCACCGCGCGTGCTGTGGCTGTCGGCGCTGCTGGGCGGCGCGATGTTCGGCTTCGGCATGGTGCTGGCCTCGGGCTGCGGCAGCAAGAACCTGCTGCGCCTGGGCAGCGGCAACCTCAAGGCGCTGGTGGTGGTGGTGGTGCTGGGGCTGGCGGGCTACGCCACGCTGCGCGGCATCACGGGCGTGCTGCGGGTGAACACGGTGGAGAAGGTGCACTTCGAACTCGCCACCGGGCAAGACCTGCCGTCCATCGCCGCCGCCGCCTTCGGCCTGCCCACGGCCACGGTGGCGCTGGCCCTGGGTGCGGCGCTGGCGCTCGTGCTGCTGCTGTGGGTGCTGAGCAAGCCCGAAGGCCGCAGCGGCGAGGTGCTGGCCGGCGGCCTGGGCATCGGTGCGGTGATCGTGGCCGTGTGGTGGGTCAGCGGCCGCCTGGGCTATGTGCCGGAAGACCCGAACACCCTGGAGCCCGCCTTCCTGGGCACGAACTCGCGGCGCATGGAGTCGCTGAGCATGGTGGCGCCGGTGGCCTACACGCTGGACTGGCTGCTCTTCTTCAGCGACACCTCGCGCACGCTGACGCTGGGCATCCTCAGCGTGGTGGGGCTGGCGCTGGGGGCCTTCATCGTCTCGCTGTTCGACCGCAGCTTCCGCTGGGAAGGTTTCGGCAGCATCGAAGACTTGGCCAACCACCTGGCCGGCGCCGTGCTGATGGGCGTGGGCGGCGTGGTGGCCATGGGCTGCACGGTGGGCCAGGGGCTGTCGGGGCTGTCGACGCTGTCGCTGGGGAGCTTCATCGCCCTGGCCGGCATCGTGGCCGGGGCCGTGGGCGCGCTGCGCTACCAGACCTGGCGGCTCGAGCGCATGCTCTGAAAACCGCTGCCGCGCTGCGGCTCAGCGGGGCGGACGGGGCGCCAGCGCCATCACGTCGTCGGCGCTCATCTCACCCGGGATGGCCTGGAGCAGTTGGCCTTCGGCGTTGAGCGTGCAGGTCATCGGGATGACGCGCCGCGCCGTGAAGCGCTCACGCAGCGCGCCGCCGTCGGCCACGGTCGTGAAGCCGTAGCCGGTCTGCTGCAGGTAGCGGCGCACGGGGGCGGCGTCGCGGTCGAGCGCGACGCCGAGGATGCGCAGCCGCGCCGGGTCGGTGCTGCGGTGCAAGCGGTCGATGTGCGCGTTGTGGCGCCGGCAGTAGCCGCACCAGGTGGCCCAGAACACCACCACCACGGGCACGCCGGCCCAACGCTCGGCAGCGAGTTCTTCACCCAGCACGCTGCGCAGAGGCGGCCAGTCGATGCGGCGGGGCTCCGCCGCCCTGGCCGGCATGGCGGCCGTGCCGGCCCACCAGGCTGCGGCCAAGGCCGGCAGGGCTTCGCGGCGGCGCCAGCCCGCGGGAGAACCGGTGTTCACCCGCGGCCCCGCCAGGGGCAGCGGCATGCGGTCAGAATCAGACGGCAATGGCGCATCGCCGCTCAGGGAATACGCTGGATTTGCATGCACGAATATATGCCGAGAATGGCCGCGTGCGCGACAGGGCCCGCCCGATACGCCGCACCCTCAACGCACAGGAGACACCCCCGATGAAGCTCTGGAAGACCGCCGCCACACTGGCGCTGCTGGCCGGCCCTGCCGCCGTGCTGGCGCAAGACGTGAACCTGGCCCGCAACCTGGCCGCCACCTGCGCCAACTGCCACGGCACCAACGGGCAGGCCCGCGGCGACATGAAGCCCCTGGCCGGCGTGCCCGCTGACAAGATCATCGCCATGCTGGCCGATTACAAGAGCGGCGCCCTGCCCGCAACCATCATGCACCAGATCGCCAAGGGCTACACCGACGAGCAGATCAAGCTCATCGCCGGCTACTTCGCGGCGCAGAAGCCCAAGCAATGAGCGGCCAGGAGACTGCCATGAACGCATCCACCCCCACCCTGCTCCACCCCTCGCGCCGCCGCCTGCTGGCAGGCGCTGCAGCCGCCAGCGGCCTGGCGCTTGCCGGCTGCGCCACGGGCGGCGCCTCGGGCCCGTCCATCGGCCGCGTCGTCATCGTCGGCGGCGGCTTCGGTGGTGCCACCACCGCGCGTTACCTGCGCATGTGGGGCGGCAACGTCGACGTCACGCTGGTCGAGCGCAACCCGAACTTCATCTCCTGCCCCATCAGCAACCTCGTGGTGGGCGGCCACAAGCAGATGGCCGACATCACGCGCGGCTACGACGGCCTGAAGGCGATGGGCGTCAAGTTCGTGCAGGGCGACGTGGTGGCTGTTGACGCCGCCGCGAAGAAGATCCGCCTGGCCAGTGGCGCCGAGCTGAGCTACGACCGCCTGGTGCTCTCGCCCGGCGTCGACTTCATGAACGAGCAGGTCGGCGGCCTGAGCGCGGCTTTCGACAGCGGCGCGGCCGTGCACGGCTGGAAGGCCGGCCCGCAGACGGTGGCGCTGCGCAAGCAGCTCGAGGCCATGCCCGACGGGGGCGTGTTCGCGATGAGCATCCCCAAGGTGCCCTACCGCTGCCCGCCCGGGCCCTATGAGCGCGCCTGCATGGTCGCCAGCTACCTGAAGACGGCCAAGCCCAAGAGCAAGGTGCTGGTGCTGGACGCCAACCCCGAGATCCAGTCGAAGAAGGCGCTGTTCGAGAAGGCCTGGTCGCAGCACTACGCCGGCCTGATCGAGTACCGCCCCAACGCCGAACTGAAGGAAGTGGCCGGCAAGGTCGCGAAGTTCGACTTCGAGGACGTGAAGGCCGATGTCCTGAACATCATCCCGCCGCAGCGCGCGGGCGACATCGCGCGCACGGCCGGCCTCATCAACGTCAACAACCGCTGGGTGGGCGTGGACTGGCTGACGATGGAAGGCACCGCGGCCAAGGGCATCCACGTGCTGGGCGACGCCACCTTCTCGGCGCCGCTGATGCCCAAGAGCGGCCACATGGCCAACCAGCACGCCAAGGTGGCGGCTGCGGCCATCATCCAGCTGCTCAAGGGCGAGCCGGTGAACGCCACGCCGGTGGTGATGAACACCTGCTACAGCTTCGTGACGGCCAAGGACGTGATCCACGTCGCCTCGGTGCACCAGTACGACGCCAAGGACAAGATCTTCAAGACCGTGCCGGGCTCGGGCGGTGTCTCGGCCGGCGCCAACCAGATCGAAGGCCGCTACGCGCTGAGCTGGGCCGACAACATCTGGGACGACATGTTGGGGGCGTGAGCCCCCAAGCTCGCTGGCGCTCGCTGCCCCCCAGGGGGGCCGTTCGCCAGCGGCCCGGCGGAGCCGGGTCCGCGGCTCTGGCTTGATAGGGCGCTGCTTTGCAGCGCCCTATTTCAATCCACTCAGATAGGCCGCCACCGCTTTCATTTCCAGTTCGCTGAGCTTGCTGGCGATGCCGTGCATCACGGCGTTGTCGTTGGTGCGCTCGCGCTTGTTGAAAGACTTGAGCTGGTTCTCGGTGTACTGCGCGTGCTGGCCTGCCAGGCGCGGCAGCGTGTCGGTGCCGTGCGCGTTGCTGCCGTGGCAGGTGGCGCACGAGGCCACGCCGCTCCAGGGGTTGCCGCGCAGGTAGACGAAGCGGCCCACCTGCGCGAGTTCGGGGTCTTCCACCGTGTGGCCGTGCGTCGGGCGCGTGGCGAAAAAGACGCCCAGGGCCTTGAAGTCTTCCGCACTCAGGCTCTCCACCATGGGCTGCATGGTGCTGCTCTTGCGCTTGCCCGACTTGTAGTCGGCCAGCTGCCGCGCCACATAGGCCGCGTTCTGGCCGGCCAGGCGCGGGAAGGCGGGGCTGGAGCTTTCGCCGTCGCCGCCATGGCAGATGAAACACTGGCCCTGCACGATCTCGGTGGCACGCGCCGTGGGCTCTGGCGGGGTGGCTGCCCAGGCGGGCAGCCCGGCGCAGGCAGCAGCCAGCGCGCACGCCTGCAAAACACGTTGGAAGCGGGGGCGGCAAGAAGGCGCTCGGCGCATGGTGAAACCTCAAGACGACAAAAAGGGCCCAGCGCCTCGCGGCAGGCTCAGGCGGTGGACAAAGGGCTGGGTGCCGGCACTGGCGTTTCAGGCAGCGCACCGGCCGGTGGTTGGTCGATCAGCCGGTCGGTCAAGGCGGCACCGGCCCACATGGTGCACAAGGTCACCCAGGAGGTCATCGTGAACACCGCCGCGCCCGACAGGCCGGCACCCACGGCACAGCCGCCCGCCAGCATGCCACCGAAGCCCATGGCCATGGCGCCCAAGATGTAGCGGCGCATGCTGGCGCCACCCTGGAAACCTTCGAGCTTCAGTTCACCGAAGAGCGCCGCGGCGATGAAAGAGCCGAGAAACACGCCGGGCACGAGGCCGAGATCGAAGGTCCAGGGTTTGTCGGTGACGAAGAGCACGCGGTTCAGCACATCGGCCGAGGGGCCGGTGAAGCTCAGCGCCTGGATGGGGTGCGGGTCGAAGGCGCGCTGCATCACCGCAAAGGTGAACCACCAGGCCGCTGCCACGGCCAGGCCCACACCCATGGCCCCGGCCCAGCCCCACACCGGCACCTTCTGCCGCCGCGCCCAGAAGATGGCCGCCAGCAGCCACACGGCAGCAAACGCGAGCGCACCGCCGTGGCCGATGCCGGTGCGTGCGATGAGATCACGCGCAGCGCCGCCTTCCACCGTCCACCAGCTCGCGATCTCCAGGCGCAGCGGCGAGAGCGCGCCCGTCAGCGCCGCCTGCGCCGTGACCGCGAACACCAGGCCCGAGAGCACCGAGCGCAGGTTGCCTTGGGCCGCCAGCACCAGCAGCCGGCTGGAACAGCCGCGCGCCAGCACCATGCCGATGCCGAAGAGCAGCCCGCCGATGGCCGCCCCCGAGAGGCTGCCCCGTGCGGAGATCTGGCGCGCCGAACTGGCGTCGAACCAGCCGGCCCAGGCGAGCAGCTGCGTCGCGCCCACGGCGGTGGCGAAGGCAAAGAGCCACACGGTGAGCTTGCCGCCCATCTGGTTGCGCGCGAACTCGATCACCGCCGAGCGCAGGCAAAACCGCGAGCGCTGGGCCATGAAACCGAACACCAGGCCGATGCACAAGGCCCCCAGGGCCAAGGTGGCCGGCTCGCCCAGCCTCTCGATCAGATCGTCAAGCACCACGGGTCATCCCTCCTGGATGCCAGTGTCTGGCGCCGCCGCCGTTCAGGGCTTGATGTAGGCGAAACCTTGCTTCTGCAGCTTGGTCAGGCGCACCACGCCCGAGGGCGTGAAGTCGGCCTCCTGGATGAACTGCTCGCGCTTCAGGTTGCGGTTCTTCAGCGTGATCTCGCAGACCTCGAACTTCACGCCGCGGGCCACCAGCGCCGCCACCGTGGCCGCGAAGGGCGACTCGTTGCGGTCCTTCATGCCTTCCATCAGGAAATCGACCCCGAAGGCATGCGTCACCACGGTGATCTTGGCCGTGGGGTCGGTGTCGAGGTGGTTGCGGATGTTGCGCAGCGTGCTCAGCGCCTGGCTGGCGGTGTCGTTCACGTGGTAGGCCACGGTGTCCTGCGCAGCGGCCAACGCCGTGCTGGCCGCCAAGGCCAGGGCGATGAGGCAAGGGCGAAGTTTCAGCATCTCGTGGTCTCCTCGTTGATGTCGGGGCGGGGTCTCAAAGGCCGGCAATGCCCGGGTTGCCGGCCATGCCGACCAGCTGGGGGGTGTTGATGCGCCGCGGCTTCACGCGGCCGCCCTGGCCCTTGAGCCAGGTTTCCACCAGCTCCCACACCGGTTTCACGCCCGGGGCCGATTTCGCCTCTTCGGCCACGGGGGCCCAGCCGGCCACCTTGTAAGTCTTGCCGGCCTCGATGGGCCGGCCCTTCAGGCGCATGTCACTGATGCGGCTGCCCATCTTCTCGCCCGGTGTCATCGTGTAGCTCAAGCCGCCCACGCGCACCATGTCGCCGCCCTGCTGGTAATACGGGTCGGGGTTGAAGAGGTTGTCGGCCACGTCTTCCAGGATGGTCTTGACCATCTCGCCGCGCATCTCGGTGAGCGTGGCGTAGGGGTAGGTGATGGCCACCTGGTCCATCAGCAGCTCGCGCGTGATGGTGTCGCCCGGTAGCAGGCTCGTGCCCCAGCGGAAGCCAGGGCTGAAGGCGATGTCGGCGCCCTGCACGTCGATCAGCGCGTCGCACAGCAGCTGGTCCCAGCTGCCGTTGAAGTTGCCGCGGCGGTAGAGCAGGCCGTCGGTGACGGCCAGCTTCTCGTTGAGTTTGTCGAGGTAGGGCGCGCGGATCTTCGTGATCAGCGCCTCCATCCCGGCGTCGGCCTTGAGCTGGTTCGCGAACACCGGCAGCAGGCGGTAGCGGTAGTCGACGAGCTTGCCGCCCTTGACCTCGAAATCCATCACGCCCAGGAACTTGCTGTTGCTGCCAGCGTTGGTGACGAGCGTGGTGCCGCCGGCGTTTTTCACCGGCACGGCCATGGGCACGCCGTCGTGCGTGTGGCCGCCGAAGATGGCGTCGATGCCCCGCACGCGGCTGGCCATCTTGAGGTCGACGTCCATGCCGTTGTGCGACAGCACCACGACGAGCTGCGCGCCCTTGCCGCGCGCCTCGTCGACCATGGCCTGCATGTTCTCGTCCTGGATGCCGAAGGCCCAGTCGGCCACCATGTAGCGCGGGTTGGCGATGGGCGTGTACGGGAAGGCCTGGCCGATGATGGCCACCGGCACACCGTTGATGTTGCGGATGACGTAGGGCTTGAAGACCGGGTCGCCGAAATCGTTGGTCTTGACGTTCTGCGCGACGAAATCGACCTGGCCCTTGAAGTCCTTCTCGACGATCTCCTTCACGCGCTCCATGCCGTAGGTGAACTCCCAGTGGCCGGTCATCACGTCCACGCCCAGCAGCTTGCAGGCGTCGACCATGTCCTGCGCGTTGGTCCACAGGCTGGTGGCGCTGCCCTGCCAGGTGTCGCCCCCGTCGAGCAGCAGCGCGCCGGGGCGGCTGGCCTTGAGCATCTTCACCAGCGTGGCAAGGTGCGCGAAGCCGCCCACCTTGCCGTAGCGGCGCGCGGCCTTCTCGAAGTCGAGAAAGGTGTAGGCATGCGCGGCCGCGCTGCCCGGCCGCACACCGGCGCGCTTGAGCAGGTGTTCACCCACCAGGTGCGGCAGTTGCCCCTGCATGGCGCCGACGCCCAGGTTCACGCTGGGCTCGCGGAAGTGGATGGGCTTGAGCTGCGCGTGGCAGTCGGTCATGTGCAGCAGCGAGACGTTGCCGAAAGGCGCGATGTCGTACAGGCCCTGCTGCGCCGTGGCGGCGTCGGCCTCGGCATGGCGGCCCAGCGCCATGCCGGCGGCCGAGGCGGCCGTCAGCACCTGGAGGAAATCGCGCTTGGATAGATTCATGGTTCAGCAATCAGTGATATGAGCGGGCCGAAAAAGCCCGCAGGGGCTGCGGGCGGGGCTGCCGGCCGGGGCCGGCAAGCTCACTGGTTGACGGGCGACTTCGGGTCGAGCAGCAGCGCCATCACGTCGCGGATCTGCTCTTCGTTCAGCAGCTTGGCGTGGCCGAAACGCGGCATGTTCGAGCAGGCCATGTTGGCCTTGCTGTTCCACAGCTTGCCCCAGGTGTACTGGATGATGGGCGCCGACACGGGGTCGGTCACGTCCTTCACGCCGCGGATCTTGCCGTAGTTCCACAGGCTGGGGCCGATGGTGCCGTGGCTGATTTCCTTCTTGTCGATCTGGTGGCAGTTGTAGCACTGGGCGCCGTTGCCCTTGGGGTCGGTGCTGTTGTCCGTCCAGGTCATGCCGCGGCCGTTCTGGGCCAGGGCCTCGCCCTTGCGCCAATCGCCGATGTACCAGCCGCCCGTGGGCCACTGGATGCTGGCGTAGGCCTCGGCCTCCACCTGGCGGGCCACGGCTTCCGAGGGCGGCTTCTCGGACGAGCAGGCGCTCTGCCCCAGGTCTTGCTGGATGCGGTCGAGCTTGGCGATGCCCTGCTCGCGGAAACCGGCCTTCATCATGGCGGCGGCCTGGGCGTCCAGTTCGGCGGTGCTGGGGCCGGTGGCACAGCCGGCCAGCAGCACGGTGGCGGCACCCAGGGCGGTGAGGAGGTGTTGCTTCTTCATGGGCGTGCAGCTTTCGGAAGTGGTGCGCTTCAGCGCTTGATGGCCGGCGCGATGGACTCGGCACCCTTGGCGTTGACGCCCATGTAGACCCCCAGCGCCACCGTCACGTCGGAGGCGAAACCGGGGTACGGAAAGCGCTGCTGGCGGTAGCAGTCGTTCAGGCGCAGCTGCATGCTCCACATCTGCCCGTTGCTCACGCGGTAGGCCGGCCACGCCGCGAAGCCGACGCCGTCACCCGGATTCTTGGTGAGGTTGGGCAGGTCTTGCAGGCGGATGCGCTGGCCGTCCACGCCGTGGCAGCTGGCGCAAGAGAAGTCCATCGGCCCGCCGCGGAAGAAGAAGGCGCGCTTGCCCAGTTCGAAGAAGCGCTGCTCTTCGGCATGGCCTTGCGGCAGCGCGAACTTCATGCCCCGCGAAGACGCCGCAATCCACGTGGCCAGCGCGGTGATGTTGGCCATCTCGCCGCGGCCGAAGGCGGTCTTCATCAACTCGTCGGCATTGAAGCCCTGCAGCGTGGCCATGCAGGTGACGAGGCGCGATTCGACGTCCTGCACCTTCTGCGTGTCGGCGAAGTAGCGCGGCATCTGCACCCAGGCGCCCTTCACCACGCCGGGGCCGAGGCCGAGATCGCACTTCTCGAGCGTGGCCTTCTTCGGGCCGCGCGCCGTCTTCCACAGTTCCTCGCCCTTGGCCTCGAAGAGATCGGCCGGGTTGCCGTCTTCCAGCATCTTGCGGTATTCGGCGATGCCGTCGGTGGCCGTCTTCTGGGCCAGCGCCGCGCCACTGCCGAGGGCCAGCGCCACGGTCGCAGCGGTGGCCGCTGCGGGGAGGGTGAGGAACTTCATGGGAGCTTCGCTTTCTCGGGGGTTGGTCAGGAAACCGTGGCCTCGTCGGTGCGCGTGTCGCCCTTGTTGTCCTTCCAGGTGACGGCGATCTTGTCGCCGGCTTTCGCGCCCTTGACGACGAACTGCAGGAAGGGGTTCTTCGAGATGGCGGGGCCCCACTCGGCGCTGAGCACCTGCTTGCCGTTGTGGCGGGCGGTGACTTCCTGGATGAACCAGGCGGGGATGGTCTTGCCGGCCGAATCCTTGCGCTGGCCGGTTTCCATTTCGTGGCTCATCAGCACGCGGACGGTGGTCTTGTCGCCGGCGGCTTGGGCGCGGATGCGCATCGGGTCTGCCATGGTGTTTCTCCTTGAATGCGGTGTTCGGTGAAGGTGATGCGGGAGCGAGGAAGCCTCAGCCTCCGCAACCGCCCAGCGTGACCTTCACTTCCTTCTGTGCAAACAGCACGCGGTTGTCGGCCATCACGGCCACGGCCATGACGTTGGAAGACTGGCCCATCTTCACGCGGGTGGTGAAGGCGGCATCCACGGCGTCGCTGACGTCGAAGCTGGCAGCCAGCACGCTCGGGTTCTTCTCGACGAGCAGCATCAGCTTCTTGACGCCAGCCAGCGTGGTGGACGCGCCCACGGGCACGACGGCCCCGTTCTCGGCGATGTCCGGCCCGGTGACCGTGACGTCTTTGCTCTCGACAGGCGCGCTGCCGCCCATGGCCTTGACCAAGTCGGCCATGGTCTTGACCTCGAAGGCGTTGGCATTCCAGGCCGCTTGGGCTTGCGAGGGCAGCAGGCCGGCGCCAGCCAGCAGAGCGGCCACCTGGCCCGAGCGGGCGAGGACGGTACGGCGATTGGGCATGTTGAACTCCTTTATCAGTGAAGGGTAATGAACCGGGGGCCCATCGTCCTAGCGGGCGAACCCCAATGAAAACGCTGAGATCTACTTCCGTGCGCCCGCGGCCAGCCACGCCGCCAGGGCCTTGGCGTCATTTTCCGGCAGGCTCTGCGCGGGCATCGGTATGGGGCCCCACACACCCTGACTGCCGGCGCGGATCTTGGCGAGCAGGTAGGCCTCTGCGTCGCCACGGCCGGCGTACTTCGCGGCAATCTCCCTGAAGCCGGGGCCGACGATCTTGTTTTCCACGCCATGGCAGGCGGTGCAGGTGTGTTTCGTGGCCAGGGCCAGGGCGGCCGCGCCCGGGCTGGCGGCAGCCGGCTTGGGCGCCGCGGCCACCGCGGTGGTGGCTGCGGCCACGGCAGCGGCGGCGCTGGTGGGCGCGGGCCGGGTCGTGTCGGCGCCGCGTTGCGGGCCCACCGGGCGCTGCTGCTCGGCCAGGTTGCCGTGGTTGTTGCGCGCGAAGTCGGGCAGGAAGGAAGCCACCTTGGGTTCGGCCGCGCAGTTGTTCATGCAGGCCACCGGACGCACGTCGGGCTTGCCCCCATTGCCCAGGCTCTTGCCAGGCCACAAGCCGTGGTCGGTGCGCATGCCATTGCGGTTGGGCAGGCGGGCCTGCACCTCGGCGATGTTGCGGTCGCTCAGCACGAAGCTGTCGGGCAGCACGCCGCCCATGTTGAGCAGGTAGGCCGTCACGGCGTACACCTCTTCGGTGCTCAGCGACTTGGGCGCGTTCCAGGGCATCGCGCGGTTGATGTAGTCCCACAGCGTGGAGACGCTGGACACCTTCATCAACGTGGTGCGCCCTGGAAAGCTGGGGTCGAGCAGGCGGGCCACGCGGCCGGTCTTGATGTCCTGCGCCGTGGTGCCGCCCACCAGCGGCGAGAAGACCTCGTTGCTCTCGCCGAAGATGCCGTGGCAGGAGGCGCACTTGCCCTCCCACACGTCCATGCCCTTGGCCACCGAGCCCGAGCCCTTGGGCAGGCCCTTGAAGTCGGGCCGCACGTCGATGTCCCAGGCCGCCACTTCACTGGCGGTGGCGGTGCGGCCCACGCCCGGGTAGGCCTGCGCCACGGCCTGGGTGCTGGCGAACAGCGTCAGCGCTGTCGCCAGCATGGAAGCCGCCGCGCCGAAGCGGCGCACGGGCCGGATCTCAAGAGAGCTGGACATTCTTCACCTCGCCGCTTTCCTGCACGAGCCAGCTCTGGATCGCGTTGTTGTGATAAATCGAGCGCGAACCGCGCACCGCGCGCAACTCGCGGTAGGTGGGCTGCACGTGGCCGGTGTCGTCCATGGCGCGGCTCTGCACGATGGCGGGCTTGCCGTCCCAGGCCCAGTCGAGCGTGAAACGCGTCAGGCACTTGTCCATCACCGGGCCTTGCAGGCGCGCTGTCTTCCAGTTGCGGCCGCCGTCCACCGACACATCCACCCGCTTGACCTTGCCGCGTCCGCTCCAGGCCAGGCCGCTGACCTGGTAGTAGCCGCGGTCCAGCAGCACCTGGCCGCCCGAGGGCGTGGTGACCACGCTCTTCACTTCCTGCGTGCTGGTGTACTGGCGGTGGCGGCCATCGGGCATGAGGTCGATGTAGTGCATCACCTCGTCTTTCGCGCCATAGGGCTGGTCGCCCACCTCGATGCGGCGCAGGTACTTCACCCAGCTCACGCCCTGCACGCCGGGCACCACCAGGCGCAGCGGATAGCCGTTCTCCGGGCGCAGCATCTCGCCGTTCTGGCCGTAGGCGACGAAGACCTCGCCGCTTTCCACCAGTTCCATCGGGATGGTGCGCGTCATGCTGCTGCCGTCGGCGCCTTCGGCCAGCACGAAACGGCCTCGCTTGTAGTCGACGCCGGCCATGTCCAGCAGCACCTTCAGCGGCACGCCGGTGAACTCGCTGCAGCTGATCATGCCGTGCGTGTACTGGCAGGTGGGCACGGCCACGTTGCCCCACTCCATGCCGGTGTTGGCACCGCATTCAATGAAGTGGAAGCGGCTCACCGAAGGCAGACGCATCAGCTCATCGACCGTGAAGACCATCGGCCGCTTGAGCATCTTCTCGTCGCTGCCGTTGAGCATCAGGCGGTGCTTGCTCGGATCGATGTCCCACCAGCCCTGGTGGTGGCGCTCGAAGTGCAGGCCGCTGGGCGTGACGATGCCGAACAGGCTCTGCAGCGGCGCAAAGCTCACGCTGGCCTGGGTGGTTTGCGTGAGGCCGGGGCTCTGGCGGCGCTGCACATTGGCCTCGTACTGCGAGGGCTTGCCGTAGCCGTCGGTGACCACCGGCTGGCCCAGCCCCTTGGTGTGAGCGGGCATCTCCAGGATGTTGGGGTCACCGCCCGATGCCGGCACCGGGTTGGCCTGCGCCAGAGCGGCCGGTGCAGCAGCACCCGCCACCGCCGCGGCAAAGGCACCGCGCACGAAGTCGCGGCGGCCGGCCTTGCCCTCGCGGAAGACGGCACGCACGCCCGCAGGATCGATGAAGTTCTCGGGGGCCTTGAGCAAGCGCCCGGAGCGGTGGTCCTGGAAGTTCACGGCGGCAGTTCCTTGCACTGGGTTTGGGCAGCCCGCGCGGCGGGAGGCAGGCGCGCTAGGCGCTTTAAATCTAAATATGCGGTTAAACGAATATTAAGGACGTGCGGCCCGCACTGGACTAGGGCTTACCCGCACCCGAACAGGGCGCCAGCCCGACACCGCCCGGCACCGGCCCGCCAAGCTGGGGGCGCCACTTGATTTGCGCCGAACCCGGCCGATACTGCAAGCTGACCAAGCCTGCCCTGGCACCCGTCTTCTCGGCCACAAGCCCCGGGGCCGGGGCCGACCCTTGCATGCAAAACGACCTGAAGGCGCTCGAGCAGCGCTGGGGGCTGGCCCTGCAAAGTGCCGCCTTCGGCGTCTGGGACCTCGACCCCGTTGCCCACCTCGTGCATTACTCCCCCGAGTGGAAGCTGATGCTGGGCTACAGCGGCGAAGACACGCCCGACAGCACCAGCGTCTGGCGCGCGCGCGTGCACCCTGAAGACCTGGAGCCCATGAAGGCGGCGCTCGACGCCCACCTGCACGGCCGCACGCCGGCCTACAGCGCCGAGTTCCGGCTGCGCACGGCCGCGGGCAACTACCGCTGGGTGCTCTCACGCGGGCGGGTGGCTGTGCGCGACGCCAGCGGCCGCGCCCTGCGCGTGGTGGGCACGCTCACCGACCTGACCGACCGGCGCGAGCTCGAAGCCCTGCGCGCCGAGCACGTGCGCGCGGTGGCCGCGCAGCGGGTCAAGGACGAGTTCCTCTCCCGCATGAGCCACGAGCTGCGCACGCCGCTGAACGCCGTGCTCGGTTTTGCCCAGCTGCTGCGCAGCCAGCTGGGCACGGCCGACCTGGCCACCCAGCGCCGCCATCTCGGCCTCATCGAGCAGGCCGGCTGGCAACTCTTGGCCCTGGTGAACGACGTGCTCGACCTGACCCGGGCGGAAAGCGGCCAGCTCGACCTGCAGATGGCCGCCGTGAGCGTGGCCGAGGCGTGGGAAGCGGCCTGCCAGGGGCAAGCGGCGCTGGCGGCCACCCGTGGCGTGACCGTGCTCACCGGCCCGCTGCCGGCAGATGCGCAGGTCTGGGCCGACGCCCAGCGCCTGCAGCAGGTGCTGGGCCAGCTGCTCGGCAACGCCTTGAAGTTCAACCGCAGCGGCGGCAGCGTGCAGCTGAATGTGGAAGCCGAACCCGGTGATGCGCCACGCTGGCGCCTCACGCTGCAGGACACCGGCCTGGGCATCCCCGCGGCCCAGATGCCCCACGTCTTCGAACCCTTCAACCGCGTGGGTCGGCCAGCGACGCGCCTGGAAAGCGATGCGCCCGCGGAGGGCGTCGGCCTGGGCCTGGTCTTGTGCCGCTGGCTGCTGCAGCAGATGGGCGGCGAGATCACGCTGGCCAGCACCGAGGGCACTGGCACCACCGTGCAGCTGCTGCTGCCCGCCGCTGAACCTGTATCAGCCGCCTGAAGCCAGGCGGCGCAACACTCAAACCGACATCGCAGGCCGCCGGGCCATCGCGGCGCGCCAGCGCAGCAGCTCAGGCAGGTTGTCGCCGGGCTTGAGCTTGACCACGCGCGCGAAGTCCACCACCACCACGGCCGTGATGTCGACGATGCTGAAAGCCTCGCGGGCGATGAACTCGCGCCCGCGCAGCCGCTCGTTGAGCAGCTCGAAGAACTGCTGCACACGCAGCAAGCCACGTTCACCCAGCGCGGGGATCTGTGCGTGGTGCACCGGCCCCGGCAGCGCCCGGCCCGCCATCGCCGGGCTGGTGTTGCGGAAGGCCTCGGCCACGGCCATCAGCCCGTCGAACTCCACGCGCCATTGCCAGCTGGCGATCTCGGCCTTCTCCAGCGGCGTGCGGCCCAGCAGCGGCCGCTCGGGATAACGTGCCTCGGCATAGGCGGCGATGGCCGCGTTGTCGGTCAGCAGCGCGCCCTCTTCGGTGCGCAGCGCCGGCACCGTGCACAGCGGGTTGATCTGGCGGTAGGCCTCGGTGAGCTGTTCACCGTTGCGCAGATCGACCTGCACGGTGTCGTGCGCCACGCCCTTTTCGGCGAGCAGGATGCGGGCACGCCGCGGGCTGGGCGCGGTGGCGCAGTCGTAGAGCAGGGGGCGGGGCAGCGTCGTCATGGGTGGGCCCGGGCTTCAGGCGGCTGGCGCCAGCTTGTCTTGCGTGCGCAGCTCGAAATCGCTCGCGTCGTGGCGCTCATGCAGCTGGCTGGCGGGCTCGCCCCACGCGCGGTTGACCATGCGCCCGCGATGCGCGGCAGGCCGCTGCGCAATCTGCTCGGCCCAGCGCCGCACGTGCGTGTACTGCTGCACCTGCAGGAACTCGCCGGCCTCGTACAGCAGGCCCTGCGAGAGCGCGCCGTACCAGGGCCAGATGGCCATGTCGGCGATGGTGTACTCGCTGCCAGCGACGAACGCGGTCTCGGCCAGGCGGCGGTCGAGCACGTCCATCTGGCGCTTGGTTTCCATCGCGTAGCGGTCGATGGCGTACTCGATCTTGAACGGCGCGTAGGCATAGAAGTGCCCGAAGCCGCCGCCCAGGAAAGGCGCGCTGCCCATCTGCCAGAACAGCCACGACAGGCACTCGGCGCGCGCAGCCGGCTCGGTGGGCAGGAAGGCGCCGAACTTCTCGGCCAGGTGCATGAGGATGGCGCCCGACTCGAACACGCGCACCGGCGCGGGCCCGCTGTGGTCGACCAGCGCCGGGATCTTCGAATTGGGGTTCGCGCCGACGAAGCCGCTGCAGAACTGCTGCCCTTCCTGGATGCGGATGAGCCAGGCGTCGTACTCGGCGCCGCTGTGGCCCAGCGCCAGCAGTTCTTCCAGCATCACCGTGACCTTCACGCCATTGGGCGTGGCCAGCGAGTAAAGCTGCAGCGGATGGCGGCCCACGGGCAGATCCTGCTCGTGCGTGGCGCCGGCCACCGGACGGTTGATGCTCGCGAAGCGGCCGCCGTTGGCAGCGGGCGGTGCCCAGACCTTGGGCGGCTGGTAGCCCGCGGGCTGCGAGGGAGGAACGGCGGGGGCCGGGGTCGTGGATTCAGTGTCGGCGGTGCTCATGCGGCGCATTGTGCTGCGCGCTGGCCAGCGCTGCAGGGCGCCGCGCTGGGCCACACTGCGGGGCACGCGCCACTGCCCCGGAAACCCGCATGAACCCGACGCCCAGCCCCGCCAAACCCTTGGACCCCGTGGCCTTCGCCCAACGCCAGCTGGACGCCTACAACGCCCGCGACCTGGCGGCCTTCGTGGCCGAGTACGCCGAAGACGTGGTGGTGTGGCGCCTCCCGAACCCCGAACCCGTGCTGGTGGGCCGCGAGGCCTTCGCCGCGCACTACCGCGAGCACCGCTTCCAGCTGCCCGGCTTGCACGCGGAACTCGTCAACCGCATGGCCTTCGGCAACAAGGTCATCGACCACGAAAGGGTGCACGGCGTGCAGGCCGAGCCGATGGAGGTGGCGGCCATTTACGAGGTGGCCCCCGAAGGCATCAAGAAGGTGTGGTTCGTCAGCGGCGGCTGAGCTCGTCCGCATTCCAAGCGCAGACCCGTAGACTGCGCAAAGGCACTCAACACACAGAAGTGCCGC
The DNA here is from genome assembly GCA_051861265.1 of Rubrivivax sp. Taxonomy (GTDB): domain Bacteria; phylum Pseudomonadota; class Gammaproteobacteria; order Burkholderiales; family Burkholderiaceae_C; genus Rubrivivax. The sequence continues at coordinate 349,394 of JBHYDA010000001.1, read as the reverse complement.
AGCCGCAATCGGGAGATGAAACGTGGCGACTTTGGTACCGGCGCTGGGCACTTGCGTGCCCCGCATGACTTCTGGCGAGCGGCGCCTGGCCGAACGGCTGGAACAGAAGCTCGATAACGACTACCTGCTGTGGTACGACGTGCCAGTTGGCCCAAAGCAGTCGCACCCCGACTTCACACTCCTGCACCCGCGCCGCGGGCTGCTGATCCTGGAGACCAAAGACTGGCGGCTGGACACCGTGCAGCGGGCCACCAAGCAGTACTGGGAGATCGCGCCCGACGGCCAGCCCAAGGTCGTCATCAACCCCCTGGCGCAGGCCCGGCACTGCGCCATCCAGGTGGTGAACGCGCTGGAGCGCGACCGGCAATTGATCCAGACCTCGGCGCCCCACACCGGCAAGCTGTGCTTCCCCTGGGGCCACGGTGTTGTGTTCACCCGGATCACACGCAAACAGTTTGAAGCCGCGGGTCTGGACCAGGCCATCGAACCCCACCTGGTGATCTGCGCCGACGAGATGCTGGAGAGCGAAGACGCGGAAGCCTTTCAACAGCGCCTGTGGCACATGTTCCCGCATGCCTTTGGCAGCGTGCTGAGCCTGCCGCAGCTGGACCGTGTGCGCTGGACCATGTTCCCTGACGTGCGCGTTCCCCAGCAGGGCAGCCTGTTCGCGGAAACCGCCTCTGACGCGGAGCCCCCGGATGTGATGCAGGTGATGGACCTGCAACAAGAGCAGCTCGCGCGCAGCCTGGGCGACGGCCACCGCGTCATCCATGGCGTGGCGGGGTCGGGCAAGACCATGATCCTGGCCTACCGCGCGCAATACCTCGCCAAGGCCCATACCGAGGCCAGCAAGCCCATCCTGGTGCTGTGCTTCAACGAACCGCTGGCCGTGAAGCTGGAGGCCCTGTTCCATGCCAAGGGCCTGAGTGCCGCCGTGCATGCGCGCAACTTCCACAAGTGGTGCCGACAACAGCTGAAGGCGTTTGGCCAGGCCGTGCCCGAGCAAGGCCCCGCGATGTTCGACGAAATGGTGGAAGGCGTGATCCGTGCCGTCGACCGGCGGCAGATTCCATCAGGCCAATACCAGGCCGTGCTGATCGACGAGGGCCACGATTTCCGCCCCGAGTGGCTGAAGCTCGCCACACAGATGGTGGACCCGGCCACCAACAGCCTGCTGGTGCTCTACGACGACGCTCAGAGCCTCTATGAACGCAGCCGTAAAAGGCAGTTCAGTTTCAAGAGCGTCGGCATCCAGGCCCAGGGCCGAACCACCATCCTCAAGATCAACTACCGCAACACCAAGCAGATTCTGCAAACGGCCAGCCTGATTGCCGCGGACCTGCTGGCGCCAGAAGACCGTGATGACGACGGCGTGCCCATCGTGCGCCCCATCAGCTACGGCCGGGAAGGTCAAGCGCCGCTTGTGGTGCGCCTGCCCAGCCTGCGCGATGAGGCAACGCGCATTGCTGAACTGCTGGCCGATGCCCACCAGGGCGGCGGCTTGGCCTGGGGTGACATGGCCGTGCTCTGCCGCGACTACGCGGTAATGGACACCTGCGCGCGGGCCCTGGCAAAGCTGCGCCTGCCGCACCAGGTGCGCAAACGATCGGGTGATTTCAGGCCCGGCGAGGACGCCATCCGCGTGATGACCATGAAGGTCAGCAAGGGCCTGGAGTTTCCGCTGGTGGCGATACCCGGCGTGGGCGCGCTACCGCTGGCTGGTGAAGACGTGAAGGAAGAAGCCCGGCTCTTTTATGTGGCGGCCACACGGGCCACCGAACGGCTGATAGTGACCGTGAGTGGCGATGGGGCGTTCGGGCAGAAGCTGGCCGAGTTGGCGAACGTGCACAAGGCCGCCCACGCCTGACCCCAGACAGGGTAGACAGTGCCGCGAAAGATGCTGGCTACGCCCAGACTGGGTCACAAGTCGTCATCAAGCCGTTCACCAATGGCCACTGCCAAGGCCTTGAAATCACTCCACGCGTCACGCACCGCCTGCGAATGGTTCCCAATGGCGCCATCCGCTGAATTGAGATGAAAGATGGGTTTGCGGACCTCTTGCGCCATGGGTACGAGACTGCGGTAATGCTTCAGCCGAGCCAAACAATTGCCGTCATTGGCGTTGCTTGACTGCAGGCCCTTGGGCTGGCCCGTGACGGTCTCGCGGTAGGTGCTCGGAATTCGATCTGCCCACTTCTTGTAGGCCTTCACCGCACGAGACAGCCGTTCCATGTGCTGCATCAAGATGTAGCCCTCGGGCTTCATCAAGCCTTCGGGAAGATCGAAATCAGGATGCTCCCAGTTGGCGACTCTCTTTTTCCAGTCGGTTCGCCATGCGCTCAGGGTGGGCCCCAGATTTCGCAAGCCTTGCAGCGAAAACAGGTCGGCCGCCAGCGGGATCACGACATGATCACTGCCGATAAGCGCAGAGCGATTGATGGCGCCCAAGTTGGGGCCGACATCAGCAAGGATCAGCTCAGCATCTGTCTGCTGCGCAGCCATTTGAGCCACTTGCCAGAACGAGGTCAAAAGTCGGAATGGCCGATACAGGTTGTCTTGCGTTGAACCCATCGCATCAGTCCACGCGCCCGACAACTGGTCTTCAAAACCAGCCAATGCCAGATCACCAGGTACGAGATGCAGACGCGGCTGGATGGTCTGAACAACTGGTTGAAGAATGTCCCCCACCTTGGTCAGCGGCTGAATGCACCTGAAGATCGTTGTGCCCAGCCTGGGGGGCAACCGAGGTTCCCAAAGCTCTTCCAAGGTCTCTTCCGGAAGAAACGCTGAGGTCAGGTTGGCTTGCGGATCCAGGTCAATGGCCACCACCCGCTTGCCCATTTCGGCAAACATCCAAGCCAGATGGAACACCAGCGATGTCTTGCCGACGCCGCCCTTGTTATTGAAAAAAGTCAGAACGGGAACGCTCATGACACTTCACCTGGCACGCCCAGCCTCAAAGTCGCCATGACGTTGGTTTGCTCAACCTGGAACTCAGGGGGCGGATTGCCATTCTTGGCCATTGATCGGCGCGCCTCTGCAATACCAAAGCCGAAGCGCTGCACAAAGCCCATGTTCTTCAGAACCCCGGCCAGAACCGGATTTCTATAGTCGCTGGCACCGGGCCGACCAAAGTTCTCCTGCGTCACCGAGCCATAGGGCCCACCCGGGTTCGCAATCTCGATGCGATCGTCAAACCAGTAGATCCGAACGGGCGCATTCGTGCCTTCGTAAGTGCGGTGCATCACGGCATTGCGCACGAGTTGCTGCAACGCTGACAACGGGTAGGCTGCTGCGCGCACTTCGGTGGTCGAACCGGACGTGAAGTCCACCGAAACCGCCAGAGTCGCCTTGAGCTTGTCGTCCAACCGGCGCAACATCGTGTCCAGGTTGCCGTCGATTTCCGACTCATCCGCCACTGGATCACCCCACTCCGTGCCACGAATGCGCAGGAACTGCACGTAGGCGGGCGGGATCCAGGTGCGTGGGCTCTTGCCCAGGGTCAGCAGCCCCACAACCGTTGGCGTGGGGTCGTCCACGCTGGCGATCATGCCCAGCGATGCCAAGCGCTCCTCATAGCTGCGACCGTTCACCTCCAACACATCACGTGCAACGGCTTGGGGCAGGTATTCATTCTCGAAGTAACTGCGACTCAGGTCTTCAAGCGAACTGCCGCCCACCGGGTGGGTGTCGAAGCTCTGGTCGCGGTAGCGCCGCTTTTCGCTGAGAACCCGCTCGTCTTGCGCCGAAGCTTGGCCGCGCCTGGGACCAGTGCGAATCCAGATGCGTCCATCCAGCCGAACCGGGGGCGCGTCCGCGGGCCAGACCGTCACCACCGCTACCTCACGGCCCAGCAGCATGCGCTTGGCAACCGTCATTGTCGGCGGCGGCGTGATCTTGCCGTCCGTCTTGATGTCGGCCAGCGTCAGCAGCAAGGCATCGCTGACCTCAAACTCAGGACCCATGGGTGCACCGTCGTCCTTGACCCCGACAAACAGAACGCCCGGCATGCGGTGATTCGGCAAGTCGTTGGCAAACGCGCAGACTGCCTGGCGTCCTTTCTCAGGCGCATCACCGCGCCAAGTCTGCTTGCGCTCCGCGCGGTCGCTTTCCAGGTCGTGGATCAGCGCCAGCAGCTCGTCATCGGTCAGCGGGTTCATGGCCATGGCGAAGTGTCCTCCACCATCACGAAGAGCACGGCCTTCTTGCCCAGCTTCTCGTGCTCGGCATAGCTCTTTCGCCACTCCTCGACGCCCAAGGCCAGGTAGTCGGCGTACTTCTCGCTGACGATGGGGCTCTTGTGCTCGGTGAGCTTGGCTCGGCTTACCGCATCAGGCAGCACGGGGTGCTTGACCACGTTCTGGGCGATGGCCTCCACCAGCGGATAGTCGCTGATGGTCTGCACGAAGATGGCCCCGTTGTTGGCCTTGGGCGTGGCCGACACGTCGATCTGGATGGACAACCGCAAGTCCTTTTGCAGCATGCGGTGGTGGATGTCCTGGATGCACTTGAACCACGCCATGCGGGGGTCGTGGATGTGGTGGGCCTCATCGTTGAAGACGGCCAGCTCGTCGATCTCACGGATCAGCTCGCCCAGGTCGGTGTTGCTGTCCGTGGTCTTGCCCACGGGCGCATCACCGAAGGGCGAGAGGAAGTAGTCCCGCAGGTCGTCGTCTTCCAGTGAAGGCTCGGGCACTTCACCCAGGTAGACGCGGTGGATGTTGGTCAGGAACAGGTTGCCTGTGGGCCGAACCACCCGCACGTCGTCCTGAATGTGCAGGGCGATCTGAAAATCATCTCGCCAGTTGCGGCCCGCGTGCCCGTTGTCGGGCAGCACGGGGTCATTGAAGAAGATGCGAAGACCATCGAAGTCGGCCCGCAGGCGGTCCAACACGATGATGTTCGGGGCGATCAGCAGAAAGTTGCGTGAGAGCGTGGAGTCGGGCTCGTAGAGCTTGTGGAAGTAGCTCCACGCCATCAGCAGTGACAGCACCTTGGTCTTGCCTGCACCCGTGGCCATCTTGACCACGAAGCGGGGCCACTCCTCGTCGAACATGTTGCTCGACACGGCTCCCGAGGCGTCGAACCGCAGCAAGTCGTACTTGTCGCGGGCCTTGCGAACGTCGTGCAGCCAGATGACCGACTCCACCGCCTCACGCTGGGCAAAGTAGTAGCGGAACTCGGTTTGCGTCCCGTCTGCCTGCCCGATCAAATGATGGGTGTCGAACCACCACTGCAACAGGGCCTTGGAAGTCTCGGAGGCCCCCTTGTAGCCCAATGCCCGCCAAGCCTGCACTTCTTGCCGCACCTTGGCAACCAAGGGCGGCAGCAGCTTCTCGTAGGCGGTTTCGCGCATTTCCTCCGCCGCGGGAAACCACCGAACCGCCGGGTCGAGGACCTCATAGGGGGAATTCGGAAAACTCGGGTGGAGAGCCATTTGCTGCCGGTGTGGTTGTTGGCACCGCCTCCCTGGCGGGCTGCCGGACATTCTCCAGTAAAGAGTGCCGGTACTCCCTGCCGACGGGATCCAACGTCTCGATACCCTTAGCCAACGCTGTCGATGTCCGGGCAGACCGAAATGAAAAGGGCCTAGCGTCACCGCTAAGCCCATCTCTTGCTTGGAAGAATCCTGGTAGGCCGTGTTGGACTTGAACCAACGACCAAAGGATTATGAGTCCTTCAGAAGCAGCTGCCGAGCGCCAGCGTCCTTCGCAAGTCATTGATTCAATTGCACATTGTAAGGCGGCGTCTACAAAGATTTCTGCCCACGCCTGCCCACGCCTCGCCTCGGTGCTTTAGCCGACTGCCTCCGCCAGCGGCTGGCTGGCGCCGCAAAGCAAGTCGGCAGCCCGCTGCGCCTGGGCTGCTGCGGTGAAGATGGCGCGCTTGTCGTGCTTCAGCACGGCGAGCCACTCGGCCAGGTAGGCCGCGTGGTCCTCGCGCGGCTCCGCGCTGAGCCGGCGCTCGGCGCACACGAAGGCGGCGCCGAGCTCGGCCACGAGCTCTTCCATCGCATACGCCTGGTCGCCGAACCGCTGGCCGAACTGCCGCGCCAGGCGGTCGGGATGGCCCGTCCAGTGCACCAGCTCATGCGCCAGCGTGCCGAAGTACGCCGACGCATCGCGGAAACGCCTGGCCTCGGGCATCTGCACCAGGTCCGGCCCGGGCGCGTAGAACGCGCGGTCGCCGCCATGGCGCACCGTCGCACCCGTGCGCTCGACCAGGACCAGCGCATCGGCGTCGGGCTGGATGGCCTCGGGCTGCTCGGCCACTTCCGGCTTGGCCAGTCCGTCCACCTGCTCGGCATTGAACACGATGTAGCTGCGCAGGAAGGCCACCGCACGCCGTGCAGGGGCCTCGTCCTCGGCTGCCTCGGCGCGGTCGCTGGCCGGGCTGAACTGGCCGGCATAGACCACCATCGTGCCGTGCTCGCCCTTGCGAACCTGACCACCCAGCGCCTCGGCTTGGCGGTAGGTCAACCAGGTGCGCGACGCGAAGCCGCGCTCAATGGCAGCGCCCCACAACAGAAGGACATTCACGCCACGGTACGGCTCGCCGCTGTGCCGGCGCGGCAGCATGCCGCCGCTCGCGGCGCCACGGGACCAGGGGCAGGACCAGGGGCGGACGCCCCGGTCCAGGGCCTCGACGATTCGACGGGTGACCTCGGCGTAGAGGTCGCGATGCTGCTTCTTGCCTTCCATGTCTTCTCCTTTAGGGCTGGGGTGCGTGAGGCACCTGTGCCCGTCGGCGAGACCGGGGGTAGAAGAGCGCAACCGCCGCAGGCCTGGACGGGGCACACCCCGCCTGCACGACAGGAAGGTGGGGAAGCCAGGCAGGAGGGCACGCCGCAGCGTGCGGACGGTTGCGCGGCGCGAGGGGAGACCCCTTAGCGGGGCAATCCTGGTACTTCGCTGTCAGCGAAATTAAGGTTGCTTTTGGCGAAGTTCTTCGGCTACACTCCGCCCCGAGGCTGACAGAGATAACTGTCGACTGTTGGGGTGCCACAGCGCCCTGTGGAGCCGAAAGGCTCTAACTACTCGCAAGCCCACGCCGCACGGTGCCGGTCCTCCGGTGCGCGGTACGGTTGGGGCCGGTGCGAGCCTGCCCGGGCGACCCCGGGCAGGCATCTGGAAGTGAAGGGGGTCAACTCGCCGCTTTGCTCTGTTCGGTTGCGGGCGACAGCCACGGCGCACACATTCCGTGTGCGTTGTTTGGTGCAGCCGAAAGGAACCGTCATGACTGACGTTCTGAAGCCTCCTCAGCGGCGGGCGACGAAGAAGCAACGCAAGAAGTCCTGGTGGGTGCGTCCCGAGACGTTCCGCCTGGCCACCTCGGTGGTCCGGCTCGTTTCGATGGTCGCCAAGCTGATTGACTTCCTGCTTCGGTGATTCGTCACCCCTTTATTTCAAATTCGAGAGGCATGCCATGTTGAATCGCGCCCTGAAGCTGCTTCGGACCTACCACCAGTACACCCAGGTGGAACTGGCCAAGCGCCTGGGGATTTCCAACTCGTACTTGAGCGAGCTGGAGAAAGGCGACAAGACACCCGGTCTCGACCTGCTGGAGCGGTACTCCGAGGTCTTCAAGATGCCTGTGTCCTCCATCCTCTTGTTCTCGGAGTCCATCGGCGAGGACCGAAAGCCCGGGGCAAAGCTGCGTGTGGCGGCGGCGGACAAGATACTGAGGCTGCTTGAGTGGCTTCAGGAACGCGATGCCGTCGAGCGCGCCGCGTAAGGCCTACGCGCTGAATCAGTCGCCACTCTTCCGCATGCGCGGCAAGGGGCGGTTTGAGGAGGTCATCGGCGTCAAGTGGGAGTCTGTGCCTGACCTCCTCGCTGCCGAATCCTTCCGGGTCTGGAACGGACCCAAGGACCGAGAAATCCAGGCGCCCATCCATTGGATGGCGGCAGTGCACAAGGTCATTGCCGACCTGCTCTCGCGCATTGAGGTCCCAGACTACGTGTTCTCGCAGAAGGGACGGTCGTACGCGGACAACGCGCGGCAGCACCTCGGCAAGCACCCGGTCATCAAGACGGACATCAACAAGTTCTATCCGAGCGTGACCCGGGCCATGGTCTTTCGGATGTTCGTGCGCGACTTCGAGTGCGCCGCCGATGTCGCGGACCGACTGGCCGACATCTGCTGCTACCGGCAACTGCACTTGCCTACCGGTAGTCCGCTGAGCGGCCGGGTGGCATTTTTCGCCGCGAGGGGGCTCTTCGAGGACATCTCGAAGCTCGCCGTTGCGTCCGACTGCAAGCTGACCATCTACGTCGACGACATCGCCCTCTCGGGTCCGAACGCGACGAAGCGCCTGCTGGGTGAAGTGCGCATGCTGATTGCTCGGCATGGCTTGAAGTCCAAGGGCAGGAAATCGGCCACCTTTGCCGCCGGGTCGCCGAAGAGCGTCACCGGCGCGGTCATCGTCGGCGATGAACTGCGGCTGCCAAACGAGCGGCACCGAAAGCTGCACGACACTCGGTCGGCATACGTCGCCGCCGAGGGCGACGAACGCGCGAAGCTGGGCCGCCAACTGCGTGGACGCCAACAAGAGGCCGCGCAGATTCTTCGACCCGTGACGCGGGCAACCTGACCGAGCGGTGTTCAGAAACAAGAGAGGCGCCCGAAGGCGCCTCTCCCCCCTTGCGGGGCCGTACAGTGCACTTTCCGGACGGGGCCGAGGCCACGAACGGGCGCGCGGGAACGCGCCTAATCAGCTTGTCCCGATTGCCTGCGGGTCATCGTCTGAGGGTCTGCCAAGAGTAGCTCCCGGTTTTAAACGGCGCGATGCCTCAGGTCGTGTAACGTCGTCACGCTGGAACCGACCCACACCAGCGGGTCGCGCAGTTCGACGGCGACGAGCTTGACTCGACGTTCCAGCGTTACGCGTTCCTGCAAGGGACGGTGACCCCACAGCGACGTGGCGGCCAGCAGGATGCGGCGGGCATGGTTGAGCTCGCGGTCGTAGACGAAGACCAAGCCCCCGAGCCGATAGGCGCCGGCCTGGTCGAGCGGCTGGCCGACGAGCTCGGCCCAACGCAGGCAGGCCGCAAGCTGCGGCAGCGCCTTGCGGGCGGCCTCCACTTCGCACATCTCCACCGTCGCCGGCCCGTCGGCGCGACGCTGCCACACGGCACCGTCCGGCATCTTGCGCAGCATCTTCACCATCCGGTCCACCGGTAACGGCGCCTTGCGGCGCAGCAGCAGGTACTCCCCGGCGGTCTGGAAGCCCTCTACCTGGCGCTCGATGAGGTAACGCGTGGCCAGCGTCCGGTGGAAGAAGGTGCTGCCCGACACGCTCGACAGGTCCAGCGTGTGCTGCGCCTCGATGCCCCTGGCCTCCAGCCAAGCGGCACCGACACGGGTCAGGCAAAAGCTGCGCGAGCCCAGGGCGTTACGGCGTTCCAGCAACATGCCCTCGGCGACCAGCCGGCTGGCGACGCGCCGGCAGACCTGCTCGGCGTAACGGGCCTTGGGCCAGACGGCGCGGGCCATCTCAGCGACGCGGACGTGCCCATGGTGGGCAACGACACGCATGCACTTCAGCTCGTTGACGCGGGCCTGCTCGCGCCCGCTACGGCTGCTAGCTTGTCGCGGCGCGCGTTGTGGTGGTGCGGCGGCGGGCGTGGCGCCCAGCACGCCCAGCAGGTCGGTGGTCGAAACTTTCATGGTGGCTTTCGGTGGCGGGTCCACTGTCTAGCCACCGTCTACCCGGCCACCGCCGCGCCGGCTGCCTGCGCGTCATTGCGCGAAGGCTAAAACGGGGAACTTGACTCATCGAGCCGGCAGTTCCGCCGTGCTTCGCCCGACGGGCGCACACGTTATCTGGAGCATCTCGATGGAAAAGTTCATCCCCAAGTCCGCACTGGTCGAAGCCCTCGGCATCTCGACCCGCACCCTGGAAAACTGGGTTGCGCAGCGCGCTTTCCCCGCACCTCGCCACCTGGCCGGCAGCCGGCTCTCGTTCTTCTGCGTGGCCGAGGTCGAAGCCTGGCTCGAACATGAGCTCAGCGAAGGGGGTCAGGCATGAAGCGCCCCCGCAACCGCATTGCCAGCACCGATAACGACCGCTGGTTTGAGCGCTACGGCAAAGGCGGGTACTTCTGCCTGCCGCGGGTGCTGCTGTTCAACCTGGTCGACTGCATCGACAACGCGACGCTGTACGTGTACGTCGCCCTCGCCTCCTGCCACTACGAGGGCAACACGACCTACGCCGGGCCGCATATCGCCAAGCTCACGGGCAAGGACGAGCGAGCTGTCCGCGGCCATCTGGCTGACCTGGAAACGCTGGGCCTCATCCGTCGCGAGCCGCTTGGCCAGGGCTTCCGAGTGTTGTTCCTGTGCCCCGACCGCCAGCGCATCAAGGACGGCGCCGCGGAAATCACGTCGCGCAAGCTGGCGCGGCAGCAGCGCCGGGCGCTGGCTCAGACGGCAGCGCCGTCAGCGATGGAGGCGGTCACCAGCGCGAGTTGCTGAATCCGCCGCCGAAGGAACCGCCGCAGGAGAAGCCCCCAGCGTCGTAACGGTGCTCGGTAACGCCAAAGGCGTTGCCGTTGATGTCTACGTGGGCGCTGGCCATCGGTGTGCCGTCGACGTTGACCAACGGCCCCCGGCGGTTGTTAGCGCGGCGGCGACGGCGGTGGTCATCGTCGTCGTCGAAACCTTGGCCCGACGGCGTTGACAAGCCCAGGCGTTGGCCCAGGCTACCAGGTCCGCGGAAGCGCCTTACCGCGCGCACAAAGCCCCAGAGGACACCCACCGCGACGAAGACGAAGCCCAAGCGAACGGCCAGCACGTCCACGCGCAGGCCCAGCAGCTTGTCACTCGGCAAGAAGAACAGTCCGACGAAGAACAGCAAGCCGCCCAGGAAGGAGAGCACTTGCCAGGTGAAGTAGCGCTGGGACATGAGAGTTTCTGACTGTTGGGCCGATGCCTTCCGTCACGCAGGTATCGACCCGATGAGCAGGAACTTGAGCCCGGCGCTGCGCCAGACGCTCAGCGCACCTAGGCGCTTCTGCAGGCTTCAGCCTGCTTGACACGGGGGCGGGCCAGGCTCGCCCTTCCGTCGCCCTGCAGCCCTGGCACTCCGGCCTTGCGGGTGCTCTTCACCGGGCGACAGCCGCCCGCAGGGCGGCTTCTTCTCCCGTTCTCAGAACAAGTTTTTTGCAGCCGCTTCTGGTCTGAAGGACTTTGGTTATTCGTGGGTGGTGGTCAACCGACAACAGGCACCGGGTGGTGGTCACCCGGCACCGTTACGGCGTGACGGCGCTTCAGATAACGCCAGTCAGCTTGTCCAGCAGCTTCATCAGGTCCGGCGGCTGCCGAACGATGTGATAGCTCCAGCGCCCGAAGCGCCCGTCGTTGTTGACGGCGGTGCACCAGCGGTGCGCGGCCTGGGCCTTCACCTCGGCATCGCCAGGCTGGCCCTTGACCTCGACCATCAGGCGCTCGCCCGTCGTCAGGTCCACGATGAAGTCCGGCAGGTAGCGGCGGCGGATGCCGTCCTTGCGGTACGGCACGATGAAGCCCAAGTGGTCGTTCTTGACCCACTTGGCCACGCCTTGGTGTGCGTCCAGTGCCGTGGCCGCAGCCTGCTCCCACGTCTTCGTGTCGGCCACGATGGCGTTCAGGTGGCACTTCTGCACCGGCCAGGGCTGCCGGCCGGTGAAGAACTCGACGTGTCGCGTCGAGCGCTCCCCCGCCGGCCCCGGCGTGATGATGGGCCGCTCTTGCGTCTTGCCGCTCTCGTCCACCGGCATCAGTGAGTCGAACAGGATGCCCACCGCCTGCTGGAAGTACGGGTTCAGCGCCACGTCCTGCGGCGCCCGGTTGCCCGACAGCTTCAGATTCTCGGCCAGGAACCGGGTGGTGTAGCCCAGCAGTTGCGGGAACAGCCGGTGCGTGGGGATGACATCGCCACGGTCGGCCAGCCATTGCTGCGTCAGCACCTTGGCCATCGTGAAGGCCACCTGCTGCACCCGCACCTTGGCGCGCCACTGCTCCAGGTTCACCACGTCGGCCGCGCCCGGCCCGTAGGCCGCCAGGGCGCCGTCCTGCGTGGTCAGCCCCTTCATCAGGGTCACGTCCGGCACCGTCATCGGGTTCAGCTCCAGGGTGGGCACCTTGGACCAGTCCATGGTCAGCCGGGTCACGCCGGGGTCCGTGTAGCCCTCCACCACCGGGAAGCCCAGCTCGTACTGCGCCTTGGCCGGCACCGCGTAAATCTGGTTGGCTGGCGGCGACGGCGGCTGCTGGGCGCCACCCTCCACCTTGAACGGGATGAGCTCGAACGGCACGCCGAAGACCTTGGCGGTCTCTTCGCGGAAGAAGCCGGTGGCCTCGTCCACGGCGTAGGACGTGCGGCGCAGTGCCCGGCCGACCACCTGCTCGCACAGCAGTTGCGAGCCAAACGGGCGCAGGCCGACCACGTGCGTCACGGTGGTGGCGTCCCAGCCCTCGGACAGCATGGCCACGCTGATGATGCAGCGAACGTCGCGGCCGGGCGGCACGCTGGCGTCGATGGTCACCAGGCCGTTGTCGTCGTCTTCCAGGGCCTTGCGGTTGTGCTTCTCGACCATGGCGACGTACTCTTCGGGCACCTTGCCGCCCGGCCAGCCGGTCTTGCCGATGGTCTCCAGCACGAAGCGCAGGCGCCGCGCCTCATCGTTCTTGCCGCCGCCCTCGGCGATGTCCTCGGCCACCTTGCTGTCCACCCGCACGGTCCATTCACGGCCCGGGGCGTTGCGGAACTGCTCAGGTGCCGCGCCGTAGGTGGCGTTGCCGTTGGCCAGCCAGTCGTACAGCTCCTTGGCCAGCGAGGTATCGCGGCAGACGATGATGAAGACCGGCGGCACGTCGGTCTTGCGGTGGCCGGCCTTGAACTGCGCCGACCACTGCTCGGCTGTCTTGCGCCACTCGTCCGCCAGTTGCACGATGGGCTGCGTCGCATAGCGCATCAGCACGTCGGGCGTCAACTTGCCGCTGTGGCCTTCCTTCTCGGCAATCTCCTGCACCCAGCGCCACACGTTGAAGTAGGCCGGCGTCTCGGTGCCGCCGATGTCCTGCGTGGGGAGCTGCGGAATCTTCACCAGGCCGGCTTCGATGGCCTCCAGCAGGCTGAAGTCGGACACCACCCACGGGAAGGGCTTGCCCACCTCGTTACCGCTGCCCTGGATGAAGAACGGCGTGGCCGACAGGTCCACGCACAGGCGCACGCCGTTGGTCCGGCCGCCCAAAGCCTTGTTGATGCGGTCCAGGCCCTCAATCCACACCGTCGCCTCGCGGGCATCGACCTCGGCCGTTTCCTCGTCGATGGCGAAGGTGTCCTCGGCGTCGAGCTTGCCGCGCCGGTAGGCGTGGTGGGCCTCGTCGTTCATCACCAGGATGGCCGAGCTGCGCCCCTTGCGGTTGCCCAGCACACGGCGTAGGAACGCGGTGTCGCTCTCGTAGTAGCGCACCTCCTTCACCTCGAAGCCGGTGAGCTGGCCCTTGTTGTCCCGCAGCTCGCGCAGGATGTCGAAGGCCCCGGTCAACGCCTGCTGGCGGATGTCGGCCTCGGTCAGCGCGTCCTTGCCGCCCACCTTCACGGTGCGCAGCTTCTCCACCGGCACGCCGCGCTTGACCACCTTGGCCGACGTGCCGTTCACGTCGGTCAGCTCGCGCCGCTCCAGGTTGTGCCAGTTGGTGATGAAGACCTCGCCCTTGCGCAGGTCGGGCATGCGGTGCAGCGGCACCAGTTGCCGCGTGCGGTACAGGCTGAGCTCGTCTAGGTTGGGGTCGAGCTCGCGCAGCCGGTCGCGGATGGTGACGTTCGGGCAGACGATGAGCACCGTGTCCGAGTAGGCCGGGGCCTGTGGCTGGGCCACCTTGTTCAGGATGGACCAGGCCGACAACATGCCCATCACCGTGGTCTTGCCGCTGCCGGTGGCCATCTTCAGCGCGTAGCGCACGAAGGCCTTGTAGCCCTCGGCCTTGGCGTCCTCGCCCGGCTCGTCGCTGGGGACGTTGATGCCCTGCTTCAGGTCGTCAGGCCCCTCTACCAGGAACAGCACCGTCTCCACTGCTTCGAGCTGGGCGAAGAACAGCCGCTGCGAACGGTCAGGCGACCGCCACAGTTCCAGCAGTTCCCGCGTGACCTTGGTTGCGCCGGCATAGTCGCGCTCGCGCCACTCCTGCAGCCGCTGGCGGATGAGGTTGGCCAGGTCCAGCAGGTATTCCTGACCTTTGGATGCGTCGTCCAGCAGCGACTGCTGGCCTTTGGCCTTGCGCCCGCGCGCTGCGCGGTCGGGCACGCGGAAGAAGTACGAGGCCAAGCGTCGGCCTGGCCGCTTCTCCGGGTGCTTACCTTCCTCGATGTGCCAGTGGTAGGCCGGTGGCACGTAAGGCAGGTTGATGATGGGCGCTTCGACGGCGTTGATTTGGCTCATGGCGCGCCTCCCGCCGTCATGGCCGCCAGCTCTGGGTTCACGGTGCGCCCGCAAATCTCCCAGATGCGCTGAACGCGCCGGTCGCGGAAGCTGCGGTAGGTCGCAACGTCGAATACCAGCTTCTTGGTGTCGGCCGCGAAGTCGTCCAGCAGCAGATGCTTCTCGATGGGCGACCCGTAGGACTTGAGGCGTCCGAAGTAGCTGTCGGGCAACTCGGCACGCTTGCGGATGTTGTCGGTCGCCCCGACGAATCGGTAGTTGCCGAGCGTGTTCACCTCGGCACTTCCAAGCCCCAGCTTCGTCGATAGGGCGTGTCGCGGATAGATATGGTCGACGTGCGGCTCGTTGCCCTTGTACTTCACGTCGAATGGCGACGAGCCCATCTGGTCCACGTACACCAGGTTCAGCAGCAGGAACCGCAAGCGCGTCTGTTCCAGGTGCCCCTTCTGCAGCTCGGTCGGGTAGCCGCGCACGATGAAGTAGTCCTTGACCTCTTGCATCGGGAACCCGCCAGGGGAGGCCTGCCCGACAACCGAGTGAAGGCCATTGATGACCTTGTCGGTGCCCTGCGAGTACCAGCCAAAGAGCTGGGCCTTGTAGTAGTAACCGCGCATCAGCGCACGGCTGCGCTCTGTGGGCTTCGGGTTGAAGTACAGGTAGTCGAACAGCGGGATGAAGCTGTTGTGGCTGCGGACAACCTTCTCGGCGTAGACCTTCAGGTCAGTCTTCAGGAAGTCGCGCAGCTCCTGGAAAGCGGCTTCCGCCCGGTCCCAGTTCGCCTTCATCTCCGCCAGCAGCTTGGTTCCGTCGGCGCCGGTGAACTTCTCGGCCGAAGCCTCGGCACCCCGCCCGTGCACCACCAGCAGGCACTTCAGCGGGAACGTCTTGTCGAAGCCGATGTTGGTGCTATTCAGCAGCTCGGTCGTCTCTTCGATGGCCTCCTCGATTTCGTCCCAGCCTTCCTTCATGGCCGCGAACATCAGGTCGGACGCGTCGAGCTTGGTGCCGCCCGAGTTCACCCGGACGAAGATGTCCAGCACGGTCCCGTAGGTGTAGTTGTTTGCCACACCATCGAGTTCCTGAATCCAGAAGTGCTTGTCCTCGCGCAGCAGCGACACCAGTTGGCCGAAGTTGCGCCGCACACGCTTCTGCCGCGCCTTCTGGTCCTGGTTCGTCGGCTGTTTCTCCACCGGCAGCGCGTCGTCGGCCTCATCGAGACTGTCGTTCATCTCCTCCGACAGTTCCTCGGCCACACGTTGAGCATCCTTGCCCACCAGGTCGGCCACCCGATACCACGGGCGCGGCAGCGCAACCTTCGAGAACTTCAGCGTGTACAGCAGTCCCTCGTCGGACACCGCCGCGCCGCTGCTCGCGTCGAAGTAGGCCTCCAGACGTTCACCATCGGGGCCCTTGATGGCCCCGGCGAAGGTGGCGTAGAGCGTCTGCAGACGCTGCTGGCCGTCCAGAACGAACGTCTTCTCGCAACCCGCCTTGCTGATGTTCGGCTCGTAGTAGTCGCTCAGGTCGGGGTCCCATTCGACCTCCTCCATGAACTTGCGCGCCTTGATTTCGTCCTTGGTCTTCCAGAACAGCAGCGTCTGGATGGGGTAGTTGCGCATCAAGCTGTCGAACAGCTTGAGCATCTGCTCTTCCTCCCAGACGAATGGGCGCTGGATGTGCGGAAGGAACAGGCCCTTGTTGATGGCCTGGATGAGGTTAAAGAGGGAGCTCGGCTTGTAGCTCATGCCTTCACCTCCAGCACGCGCATCAGCTCGTTACCGCGCTCGTCGATGACCTTCACCGCCACACGGCGCTTCGGCCCGATGGGGAACGGCTCGCTCACGGTGCCGGCCAGGTGCTCCCACACCGACGGGTCGAACTCGGCCTTCAGCGACTTCTGCAGGTTGTCCCACGCGGCGGTCTTGGGGAAGAAGACCTGGGTGGCGTAGAAGCACATGCCGTCGTAGTCGGTGTCCAGCATCCACGCCGGCAGGTTCTGCGCGGGGATGTCTTCCTGGTCCATCGTGGCCGGGTTGAAGATGTCGAGGCCGCGCAGCTCGACCTCCCACAGGTCGGCCCCGTCGTCGTTCTTCTTGCCGGTCTTACGCGCCACGGCATCGGGCAGGCCGGTGACCGAGAAGATTTCGCTGGCGCGGCTGGTCTTCAGCAGGTCGCTCATGGCCACGTCCGGCGTGACCGTGACATAGGTGCAGGGCACGCGCAGCTTGGCACGGTCTTCCAGCAGTTCGCGCGCCTTGGCCTGGATGGCGAAGCCGAAGAAGTACAGGTGCGGGAACTTAAGGAAGTAGGCCTCGCGGGCGGCCTCGAACACCACATCGGACGAGATGGCGCCGTCCTCCGGGCCGAAGACCACGGCGATGCGGTTGCCCTCGGCGTCCAAGCCCTCGGCGTGGATGGCATCGCTGTCGGTCATGCGGCGGATGTCGGCCAGCACCAGTTCTCGGTTGCCGGGCAGGCGCAGCGTCTTGGACTGGCGCAGTACCTGAGTCATGCGCTCGATGTGCGTGGCGGGGTCGGTGTAACGGCCGGCGGATTCGGCCACGTGCAAAGGCAGGCCGCCGTTGGCAGCGTCGGAATCACCCAACGCTGCGTCCAAGCTCTGGGCTTTGGACTCTGCCCGGGCGCCCTCTTCAAGCTCAACTGCCTGAGCGGGCGCTATGGTTGCCTCAACCACGAACGGTCCGGCGACACGCGTCACCTTGTCGTTCAGCTCGGGGCGGTCCACGAGGACTTCCAAGGCCGGCTGCTCATCATTGGCGATGGATTTCAAGGTGATGTGCGGCACCAAGCCGCCCGCCTCCTCGCCCTTACGGTTCTGGCGGCGCTTGTACTCGAAACCACCAGCCGGCCCGCCCTGCGGGTTCTTCAGTTCGTAGTACGGGAATGTTGCAGTTAGCAGGCGCTGCCGCGCCAATGCTAGCGGGACGCGCGATGTATCGCAGGTAATCCAACGTCGACCCCATTGCTCAGCAACGACGGCTGTGGTTCCCGAACCGCAGGTAGTATCAAGAACCAGGTCGCCTGGGTCAGAGCACATTAGCATGCAGCGCTCAATGAACTTCTCGGCCGTCTGAACAACGTACAGTTTCGCTTTGGCCGCCGGCTTGTCCGTCCAGCAGTTGTCGAATTGCTGCCAGGGAAAGTCCGTTTGATAGCTCTTGAAGTACGGGTCTTTGCCCAATATGAAGAGGCGGTTCTTCTCCTTGAGTCGTTCAATACCGTTGGGATTAGTCGACCAGCTCTTACCGCCAGCAGGGTAGAAGTCCCTGCCGTTCAGCTCAAACTCGAAAGTACAACTCTCGGTAAATCCCGACGACGTGAGATTCCGCCGCCGAAACACGCCGGTGTAATCCTTGAGAGCATCGAACTCTTCCTCGCTGAGAACCCGATAGCCCAGCGGTTGCGACTTGTCGTCAATGAACTTGTACTCTCGGTCTCCGCTGATGTCGCGAGGCCGAAAAATTGGCCTATATTTTTGTCGCGAAGCGTCCTTTGCGTACCAAAGGATGTAATCGTAGACTCGGGCTAGCCCCTTCTGCCCAAGGGGGTCTGCCGCCTTGAAGGCAATTTGCGCAAAGAAATTCTTCTCGCCAAAGACTTCGTCCAGCAGTTCGCGGACATGGTGAATGTTTTCATCCGCAATCTGAACGAAAATGCTGCCGGACTCATTCAGCAGTTCCCTCGCCAATAGCAGTCGGTCTCGCATGTACGTCAAGTACGAATGCAGGCCCATCTCCCAAGTATCGCGATACGCCTTCACCATTTCCGGTTCGCGCGTCATATCGTCGTCACCGCCGTGTTTAACATCTCGACGGCGAATGAACGGCTGAAAGTTCGACCCGAACTTGACGCCATAAGGGGGGTCCATGTAGACCATTTGGACTTGGCCACCCAAACCCTCGAACTCCAATAGTGAGTTCATGATTTGTAGGCTGTCCCCGAGAATCATCCGGTTCTGCCACGGCCCCTTGTGCTCGTAGGCATCGAGCTTGTCAGTCACGTCCAGCCCGCCGCCGTCGCCGAACAGGTCGTAGGTGGTGCCCTTGGCCTTGCGGTGCTTGATGCCTTCCAGGATGGCCTTGGTCGAGTGCCGCTCGTGCACGAACAGCGGCACCGTGGGCACTGAAATCTGGTGGCGCTCGGCCTTGCCGGTCCAGTTCAGGAAGGGCTGGCTCAGCGCCTGCAGCAAGTCGGCCGCCGCTTTCAGCGATTGCACCTGCACGCCACCGCCGGCCCACACCTGCGGCGCGGTGAACACCGCCGCCTCGCCTTCGGTGGCGCAGCGCTGCACCAGGCCCAGCAGCCATTCGGCCAAGTCGCGGTCGCGGTTCTCGTCCCAGCTCAGCGCCGGGTCCAGGCTGCTGTCGTAGCGGTAGGTCTTGGGCGGCTTCCTGGTGTTGAACTGGTCCTGCACGCCGACATCAGGGCGCTGGGTGGCCTGCTGGGCGTGCTGGTAATCGGTGGTTTGGCTTTGCGGCGTGGCTGCGCTCTTCTTGGTGGCCAAGACGTGCTCCCGTTCAGTTATTGCATGACGTAACCGACAAGGATACCGGCCGAATTGCTGCATTCCGCCGGTCGAATCGACATCGGCGTTATCGCGCGCCAGCGCGTGCGGGTGCCACGCCGCAGGACGTGGGGCAAGGCGTCCAGCCGCAGCACCGCGCGTTGCACCGTGCCCACACGGTCAACGCGCGGCAGGGGGCGCCGCCGGGCCTGATTTCGTCCCAACGAAATCGGGTTCGGTGGGGGCGTCAGCCCCGCCCCAACCGCTGAAGGCGGGCGGGCAACCTGCGTGATGGCCGACGTCCAGGAGGCGCCTGCGGGTGGCGCGAACAGCGGCACCAATGGCAAGCAGCGCGCGGGTTGCCCGCCCGTTGGCTCTGCCGTGCAGAGTCAGCGGGATGGGGCGCGGTATTGGCAAGGGGACGAGGGCGTCCAGCCCGTGACACGGCGTGTCGCCCTAGCGACCGTGAGCCGGGGTGCCCCGTTCCCCCATGGTGGAAGCGTCTGCTTCTACCGTCTCGGTCTTGGCGACGGTCTGCAAGACGGTCGCCGGTGATAGTGCGCGGCCAGCCTTGCGCTGGGCGCACGTTACACGACGGTGGTCAATCGTCGAGCATGCCGCTCTCGATGTCAATGACCAGCGCATCCACCTGTTCCCTAGCGTAGAAGTCTTCACCGTCCATGGCATCGTAGAGAAACTGAGGGTCAACCGCATGACTCGCGATGATTGCTTGCATCGCACGGAGCTTTCTTGGGTCTTCTTCCTCTTCGTACTCGGCAGCTAGACACGCCAAGACGGTCAACACCTTGGCAGACCCAACGATGTCCGAGGGGGGACATCCCTGTTCAATTTCGTCAAGGGTGTGCTTGGCCCAGGTCTTGGCAACGGCCAAAAGGGCAGCGCGGTCGTAGGGTTTGGTCTTGGCTTTCGGCATGTCAGCGGTTCTCCGTCGGGCGTTCTAAGCTACCGCGGGCTTCGGCACATGCTCCGAAAACTTTAGACGCCGCGCGCAGTGAGTCCCACATCGGCAACATACCGAGACGTCTGAGACCCAGCGCCTCGCACAGGCAGGTGTACAGCGCAGCACCAGCCATGCAGCCCGGACCATGGCGGTACAGGCACGCCGCGACTGCTGCGTGCTGTTGCACAAGTCTGCAGCGTCTTGGTAGGCCGTGCTGGGCTCGAACCAGCGACCCAAGGATTCCCGTTTGTGCGGCTTTCACCGCTCCGTGGACTATGCCTTCACCATGGGCCGTAAGCCTACAGGTGGGCGCCGTCTAGTCTCTACACCTTCCCCTTTCAGGGCTTGGCTCGGCGTTGCCATGGACCACGCGGGTCTGTAGGTTTCGCCGAATTTGACGCCATTCACTCGGGCGCTTTCGCCTCCCGGTGCACAACTTTCGCTATGAGTCCTCTGCTCTGACCAACTGAGCTAACGGCCCAAGAGCCGCAAGTTTAGTCCGACCCAGCGGTGTCGCCGCGAAGCTGGTCATGGATGGGCTTCAGCATCTCGCCAGGGCGCAGCTTAGGCAACGTGTCCGCGCCTGCCAAAGTCTGTTCGACAGCATGTTGAATCATCTGGTCGAGCGCGTTCATGATGGGGCGCTGGTGTTCGTTGCGAAGGTGCTTGTAGTGCCACAGCGCCTGTGCGCTGCGGTGGCCGCTGATGCCAGCGATTTGACCGTCTGACATGGAAGTCCGCTCGAACAACCGCGACACACCCTCATGGCGGGCAAGGTAGGGCACGATGCCCTGGCCTTGAAGACCAGCGTCTATCAATGCTGCCTCCCATGCCACGCGGTAGTTGTAGGGCGCCCAGCCCTTCCCGCCCCTCTTCCGCGTGCCGAACAAGTAGGGGCAGTCGATGGGCTGCTCGGCCAGGTGCTTACGCAGCAATTCGTGGTTCTTGACTGTCAGGACGATGTTCCGGGCGTCCTCGTTCTTGGTGCGCGGGAGGCAAATCTGCGGGGGGTCATCACGAAGCCACTCCTTCCGGGCACCGGCCAGCTCGCCGGGACGACAGACCGTCGAGAAGAGCAAGCTGAAGAACACGTAGGGCGTGCCGTCGCCGTTGGTGACCATCGAGACCGTAGCGCCGATGATTTGCCCGATTTCCTCGTCGGTCAGGCGCCGCGTTCGGCGGTCCCCCTTCGGCCGATGTATGCCACGGCATGGGTTCGACTGCAGCCACTTGCGGTCCACAGCGTAGTTGCACACCGTGCTGAGCGCCGCCAGTTCGAGGCGCACGGCGTGTGAGCTCATCGTCTGGCCCTTACCCGCGCGCGACGGCGGCTCAGACCGGCGCTTCTTGATGAAGTCGCGTATGTCGTCGGGCGTCAGGCCGACGAGCGGCTTGCTGCCGAGCAGGCGGATGACCGCCTTTTGCTTGCTTGGCTCGGCCTTCCGAGTGGTCTCGGCCTTGCCCCTGAACTCTTCCGACGCCAGGTAGTCGGCGCACGCCTTCGCAACCGTGATGGTCTCGGCGGGCGAGACAACCACCGCTTTCTTTGCGGGCGCCTGCCACTTGCCCGCGCGCATGCGTTCTTCGACCTTTTCGGCCCACCGCAACGCGTCTTCACGCCTGTCGAAGACCAGCGCTTCACGCATGGTACGGACCCGAGCAAAGCCGCGAAACCTGCCGCTAGGCAGCAACTCCACAGACGCCATCTGATGCCTTCCTTCTGCCCACGTCTGCCCACGTTTTCGACCGTGGGCAAGCGAACTTGAGAGAGCGAAGGATTGAATTGGCGCTAAGTGCTTGTCGCGACTGGAACTCTTGATGCGTAACCTGCGCGTGGGCAGCCGCCCTCGGCAGATTATGAGTCCTCTGCTCTGACCAACTGAGCTAACGGCCCCTTGCTACCAGGCGCCGCATTCTAGGTGCCGGCCTTGCGGCAGGCCCGGGCTGCGCCTACTTCGTCGACAGCGCGTTGCCCACCAGCCGCGAGGTGATGTCCACGATCTGGATCATGCGGTCGTAGGCCATGCGCGTGGGGCCGATCACACCCAGCGTGCCCACCACGCGGCCGTCCACCTCGTAAGGGGCCGTCACCACGCTCAGTTCCTCGAAGGGCACCACGTGGCTCTCGCCGCCGATGTAGATGCGCACGCCTTCGGCGCGGCTGCTCACGTCCAGCAGGCGCATCAGTTCGGTCTTCTGCTCGAACACGTCAAACAGGCGGCGCAGGCTGCTCATGTCGTTGCCGAAGTCCTGCACCGTCAGCAGGTTGCGTTCGCCGCTCACCACCACGTTGTCGGTGGCCTCGGCCAGCACCTCGCTGCCGGCCTGCACGGCGGCCTGCATCAGCGTGGCGATCTCGCCGCGCAGCGCGTCGATCTCGTGCTTGAGGCGTTCACGCACTTCTTCGATGGTGAGGCCGGCGTAGTGCGCGTTGAGGTAGTTGGTGGCTTCCAGCAGTTCGGGCTGGGCGTAATCGCGCGCGGTGAAGATCACGCGGTTCTGCACGTCGCCGTCGGGCGCCACCAGAATGACGAGCACGCGTTTCTCGCCCAGCCGCAAGAACTCGATGTGGTGGAAGACGCTCGCCTTGCGCGGCGCCGTCACCACACCCACGAAACTGCTCAGGCTGCTCAGCAGGCTGGCGGCCTGCGCGATCACACGCTGGGGTTGGTCGGGGTGCAGCTGGCCGCTGGCGGCGGCCACATCCGGCGGCATGGCATCGAACTCACGCGGGCGCGCGGTGAGCATGGTGTCGACGAAGAGCCGGTAGCCGCGAGCCGTGGGGATGCGCCCGGCGCTGGTGTGCGGGCTGGCGATCAGGCCCAGCTCTTCCAGATCGGCCATCACGTTGCGGATGGTGGCCGGCGAGAGGTCGAGCCCCGAGGTGCGCGAGAGCGTGCGGCTGCCCACCGGCGTGCCGTCGGCGATGTAACGCTCCACCAGCGTCTTCAGCAGGGTCCGGGCACGGTCGTCAAGCATGGTGCTTCATTGTATTTTGGGCCTGCGTATCGGGTGCCCACCGTCACGGTGGGGCGGGGGCCCTATGGTGTAATGCATCGCATGCCATCGGGCTTTCGTCATGCAGCCATCGTCGGGAAATTTCAGGCGCGGGGCATACGCCCGGTGCTGGAAGAGGTTGCCCATTTCCTGATGAGCCGCGGGCTGGAAGTCAGCTTCGAGCGTGACACGGCCGCGGCCACCGGTGTGACCGATTTCGAGGCCTTGTCCCCGGAACAGGTGGGCCAGCGCTGCGATCTGGCCGTGGTGGTGGGCGGCGACGGCACCATGCTGGGCATCGCGCGCGAGCTTGCCCGCTGGAACATGCCGCTGGTGGGCATCAACCAGGGCCGGCTGGGTTTCATCACCGACATCCCGTTGGGCCAGTTCCAGGAAGCGCTGGCGCCCATCGTCGCCGGCGACTACGAAGAAGAGCAGCGCAGCATGCTCGAAGGCGATGTCTGGCGCGACGGCCAGCGCATCTACGAAGGCCTGTCGATGAACGACGTGGTGGTCAGCCGCGGCGCCACCGCCAGCATGGTGGAGTTGCGCGTGGACGTGGACGACGAGTTCGTCGCCAACATCCGCGCCGACGGCCTGATCGTGGCCAGCCCCACCGGCAGCACCGCGTACGCCCTGAGCGCGGGCGGGCCCATCCTGCACCCAGGCATCGGCGGCTGGATCGTGGTGCCGATTGCCAGCCACACGCTGAGCAACCGCCCCATCGTGCTGCCCGACCGCGGCGAGGTGCGCATCGGCATCGTCTCGGGCAAGGACGTCTCGGCCAACTTCGACATGCACAACCTCGCCAGCCTGCTGCACGGCGACGAGGTGCGCGTGCGGCGCAGCGCCTTCAAGGTGCGCTTCCTGCACCCGCGCGGCTGGAGCTACTACGCCACGCTGCGCCGCAAGCTGCGCTGGTACGACGGGGCGGGCTGAACATGCTCCGCAGACTCAGCCTGCGCGATGTCGTCATCGTCGCCGAACTCGAACTCGAACTGAACGCCGGCTTCACCGTGCTGACGGGCGAAACCGGCGCCGGCAAGTCCATCCTCATCGACGCCCTGCAGCTGGCTTTGGGCCAGCGTGCCGATGCCGGCATCGTGCGCGAAGGTGCGGCACGCGCCGAAGTGAGCGCCGAGTTCGACAGCCCGGCCACGCTGACCGCCTGGCTCGACGAAGCTGGGTTTGCCACCGAAGAGACACTGCTGTTGCGCCGCACGGTCGATGCGCAGGGCAAGAGCCGCGCCTGGGTCAACGGCAGCCCGGCCACGGTGACGCAGCTGCGTGAAGTGGCTGAACACCTCATCGACATCCACGGCCAGCACGCCTGGCAGAGCCTTACCAGGCCGGCCGCGGTGCGGGCCCTGCTCGACGCGCAAGCCGGCGCCGACACCGCCCCGCTGCAAGCCAGCTGGAACGCCTGGCGTGCGGCCCAGGCCCAGCTCGATGCCGCCCGCCAGCAGCGCGACACGCTGGAGCGCGAACGCGAGCGCCTGGCCTGGCAGGTGGGTGAACTCGCCAAGCTGGCCCCCGCCGAAGGTGAATGGGACGTGCTCAACGCCGAGCACCAGCGCCTGGCGCACGGGCAGGCGCTGCTGGACGGGGCCCGCGCTGCGCTGAACGCGATCTCCGAAGACGAGCCCGCGGCCATCGGCCTCACCTCACGCGCCGTGGACGCGCTGGACGAGGTGCAGCGCTACGACAGCAGCCTGGCCCCGGTGGCCGAGGTGCTGCGCAATGCGCAGGCCCTGCTGGAAGACGCAGCCCACACGCTGCACGCCTACCTGGGCCACCGCGAGCCCGACCCGGGCCGCCTGGCCGAGCTGGATGAACGCATCGGGGCCTGGGTCTCGCAGGCGCGCCGCTACCGCCGCACGCCGGCCGAACTGCCTGCGCTGCTGGCCGGTTGGCAGCAGGAACTGCAGCAGCTGGACGCCGCGGCCGATCTCGAAGGCCTGCAAGCCCGCGTGGCCGCGGCCGAACAAGTTTGGCGGCGCGAAGCGCAAAGCATCTCCAAGCTGCGCCAGAAAGCCGCACCGCGCCTGGGCGCGGCCGTCACGCAGGCCATGCAGCAGCTGGGCATGGCGGGCGGCCGTTTCGAGGTGGCGCTGCTGCCGCAAGACGAACCCCAGGCCTACGGCCTGGAAGCTGCCGAACTGCGCGTGGCAGGCCACGCCGGCAGCACGCCGCGAGCGCTGGCCAAGGTGGCATCGGGCGGTGAACTCTCGCGCCTGGCCTTGGCCATCGCCGTCACCACCGCACAAGGCGCGGGCACCGGCAGCGTGGGCACGCTGATCTTCGACGAGATCGACGCCGGTGTTGGCGGCACCGTGGCCGACAGCGTGGGCCGGCTGATGAAGCAGCTGGGCGCCGCGCACACCGGCCAGACGCAGGTGCTGGCGGTCACGCACCTGGCGCAGGTGGCGGCCTGCGCCGACCACCATTTCGTCGTGAGCAAGGCGCTGCAAGGCCGGCAGACCCTCTCGCACATTCAGGCGGTGGAGGGCGAGGCCCGCGTCGCCGAGATCGCCCGCATGCTCGGCGGCGAGAAGCTGTCAGGCACGGCACACGCGCAGGCCCTGCTGTCGCAGGAGCCCGCTGCCGACAGGGCAGAGCCCAAGCTTCCCAAGCCGCGAAAGGCACGCCCATGAGCGAGTGGATGTCGCTGGACCACGGCCGGCGTGACGAGGTGGTGCTCATCACGGGCATCTCGGGCTCGGGCAAGTCGGTGGCGCTGCATGCGCTCGAAGACGCGGGCTATTTCTGCGTCGACAACCTGCCCCCCGAATTGCTGCGCGAGTTCATCCGCCTGGAGCACGAGCGCTACACGCACCGCGTGGCGGTGGCGGTGGACGTGCGCACCGCGGGCTCGCTGCCGCACCTGGTGCCCCTGATCGAAGAATTGCGCGCCGAGGGCGTGCGCATCCGCCCCATCTTCCTGGACGCGAGCACCGACGCGCTGGTGCGCCGCTTCTCCGAGACGCGCCGCCCGCACCCGCTGACCGCGGTGCCCGGCGGTGGCGATGGCACGCGCGCCCTGGTCGAGGCCATCGAGCTCGAGCGAGATCTGCTCTCCGGCCTGCGCGAGATATCGACCGTCATCGACACCAGCCAGCTGCGCCCGGCCTTGCTGCGCAGCTGGGTGCGCTCGATGGTGGGTGCGCGCGAGGCCTCGCTGACCCTCGTGTTCGAGAGCTTCGCCTTCAAGCACGGCGTGCCGCTGGACGCCGACTACGTGTTCGACGTGCGGGTGCTGCCCAACCCGTACTACATCCGCGAACTGCGGCCGCTCACCGGCCGCGACGCCCCCGTGGCCGCCTACCTCGAAGCCCAGCCCGAGGCAGTGGAGATGCTGGCGCAGATCCAGACCTTCCTGCAGCGTTGGCTGCCCTCGTTCGAAGACGACCAGCGCAGCTACCTCACCGTGGCCATCGGCTGCACGGGCGGGCAGCACCGCTCGGTGTACAGCGTCGAGTGGTTGGCGCGGCGCTTCGACGGGCGTTACGCCACGCTCATCCGCCACCGCGAGCTCGACGCCCGCGGCTGAAGGCCCCGATGCCCCCTGTACCCGACACCCCCGCACTGCCCTCGCCGCTGCCGCTGTTCCCGCTGAACACGGTGCTGTTCCCTGACGGGTTGCTCGGTTTGCGCGTCTTCGAGGCGCGCTACCTCGATCTGATGAGCGAGTGCCTGCGCAACCAGCAGCCCTTTGGTGTGGTGTGCCTGGTGGCTGGCTCGGAAGCGGGCCGCCACGCCGCCGGCGTGCAGATGGAAAACGTGGGCGTGATCTGCCACCTCGACGAGGTGGACGCCGACGACCCCGGCCTGCTGCGGGTGCGCGCCCACGCCAGCCAGCGCTTTCGAATGGCCGGCGCGCCCACGCAGCGCGAGAACGGCCTGTGGGTGGCGCCCGCCGAGGCGATGCCGCCCGACCCCATGCGCCTGCCCGGGCCGGCGATGCTGCAGACCGTGCAGGCCTTGGCCGAAGCCATCAAGAAGCTGCAGACCGGCGACCGCGTGCCCTTCGCTCCACCCTACCGCCTGGACGAAGCGGGCTGGGTGGCCAACCGCTGGTGCGAACTGCTGCCCATCAGCCTGGCGGCCAAGCAGAAGTTGATGGAACTGGAGGATCCGGTGATCCGGCTCTCGCTGGTGGACGGCTTCCTGCGCGACAAGAAGGTCGTGGTCGGCTGAGCCGCCGCGCGGCGTCGCGGGTCAGCCCGCGAGCAGCTTGCGCACCGGTGCCGGCAAGCCCATCGCCAGCGCTTCTTCTTCGGTCACCCACCGGCCCGGTGGCAGACCCTCGGGCAGCGCAGCGCCCGGCGGCAAGGTCCAGACGCGCGGTTGCAGCGTCCAGTCGAAGTGCGTCAGCGCGTGTTCGATGACGGGCAGCCAAATGCCATCGCCGGGCGCGCCCGACAGCAGGGCTTCCAGGGCTGCGGCATCTTCGAATTCGGGCAGGCTCCACAGGCCGGCCCACACGCCGCGCTCCGGCCGCTGCACCAGCCAGAGTCGCTCGCCCTGCCGCAACCACAGCAGCGCATGGCTGCGCCGGCTGCGCTTGAGCTTGCGGGTCTTCACCGGAAAACGCTCCGGCGTGCCCGCGGCGCGCGCCACGCAGCGCGCCTGCAGGGGGCACAGCAGGCAGGTGGGCCCGCGTACGCTGCACACCGTGGCGCCCAGATCCATCAGGCCCTGGGTGTAGACATCGACATCGCGCTCGGGCAGTTGGGCCTCGGCCAGCGCCCAAAGCCGTTTTTCTTCGGCGCTGGACGAGAGGTCGCCGTCGAAGCCCAGCACGCGCGTGAGCACCCGCTTGACGTTGCCGTCCAGGATGGCCGCCCGCTCGCCGAAACAGAAAGCCGCGATGGCCGCCGCGGTGCTGCGGCCGATGCCGGGCAAGGTGGCCAGCGCCGCGCTGCTGGGCGGGAAACGCCCGCCATGCTGCGCCACCACCGCCTGCGCACAGCGGTGCAGGTTGCGGGCGCGGCTGTAATAACCCAGGCCGCTCCACAGCGCCAGCACGTCGTCCAGCGGCGCTGCCGCCAGGGCCTGCACGTCAGGAAATCGCGTGAGGAAACGCGGGTAGTAGTCGAGCACGGTGCTCACCTGCGTCTGCTGCAGCATCACCTCGGACAGCCACACGCGGTAGGCGTCACGCGTGCCCTGCCATGGCAGGCCGTGGCGGCCGTGCTGGCGCTGCCAGGCGATGAGTTCGCCGGCCAGTCCGGGCCGCGTCAAGCGGCGTCCTGGGCAGCCAGGCCGGGCACCACCTCGCGGCCCAAGCGTTGGGCGCTGGTGATCGCCTCGGCGGCCAGCCCGTCCAGGCGCGCCTGCATCGTGGCGAGGTGCTCTTCCTGCGCCTGCACCTCGGCAATGCGCTGCTCCAGGTCGCCCGAGGCCGCCTGCACGCGCTGCAAGGCCTCACGGCGGCGCATGAAGCCGCGGCGGCGTTCGCCCAGCTGAGATTCCACCTGGCCACTGGCGCCCTTGCTCCAGAGCTCGAGCTCGGCCGCAGCGTTCTCGAACACCACGCGCAGCTTGGAAGACAGCATGCGCCTGAACTGTTCGGCAAAGCCCGGCGCCGCCATGCGCCAGGCCTGCGTGATGCCCAGGTAACGGCCGTAGTTCTGAGCGATGAGTTCGATCTCGCTCTCGAAGTGCTTCAAGTCGGGCACCGGCCCCAGCGAGAAGGCAAAACCGAACTCGGTGTTGAGTTGCCGGAAGCTGGCCTCCAGCATCTGGCGCAGTTCATCGGCCTGCTGGCGCGAATGGGCCAGCGCATGGCGCAGGCGGCCGATGAAATCGTCGAAGGCGCTGCGCGCCCCGAGGTTCAGCGGGCGCGCACCCATCGCGGCCTGCATGGTGGCCACCTCGTTGCGCAAGGTCTCGGCCGAAAGCCCGGCCAACACCGTGCGCAGGATGCGGCCCTGCACCGAGCGCAGCGCCACCAGGCGCGAGGTGCAGCGTTCGAAGTCGGCCACCTCGACCTCCACGCGCTCCATCATCATGCGCAGCTTGGCGCCGCTCTTGCCGCGCAGGCCGCGCAGCTCCATCAGCTGTTCGGCATGCTGGCGGCGGCGGTCGCCCACGCGCCGGCTCGCCGACGTCCGCAACTGCTGCACCACGCTGACCGCCGACTGCACCAGCAGCGCCTGCCGGCGCGGCAGCAGTTCATCGGCCAGCGCCTGCTCCAGCGGCGGCAGTCGGCTGGCCTGCAAGGCTGCGGCGTCACCGCCCACGCGGGCGGCCAAGGCTTCGCGGGCCGACAGCGCGAACACCCGTGCCGGCGCCACGCCCAGCATCTCGGCAGCCGTGAGCCGCTGCTGTTCGATCTGCGCCTGCACACCCTCCGGCGTGCCCAGCGGGTCTTCCAGCGCGTCGATCTTGTTGAGCACCACGAACCGGTCCAGGCTGCTCTGGCCCAGGTGCTCGCGCCAGATGGCGAGGTCGGAGCGCGTGACGCCGGTGTCCGCCCCCAGCACGAAGACGATGGCGTGCGCCGAGGGCAACATGCCCAAAGTGAGCTCGGGCTCGGCGCCCACGGCGTTCAGGCCGGGGGTGTCGATGACGACCAGCCCGCGCTGCAGCAGCGGGTGCGGATAGTTGATGACCGCGTGGCGCCAGGCCGGCACCTCGACGCTGCCGTCTTCGGCCTGCGGCGGGTTGTCTTCCGGCTGGCTCTCGCTCCAGAAGCCCAAGGCCACGGCCTGCTCGACGCTGACGCGCTGCGTGCGCGTGACGGCGCCCAGCGCCTGCACCAGCGTCTGCGCGTTGCCGGCGTCCAGCGGCACATGCTGCCAGTGTTCGTCGCGGGGGCGCAGTTCGGTCAAGGACAGGCCACGCAGGCGGGTCTCGATGGGCAGCAACGACAGCCGCGGCGGCAGTTGCGGTTCATGCCGCAGTTCCACCGGGCACATCGTGGTGCGCCCCGGCGTGGCGGGCAGCACGCGACGGCCCGCATCGGCGAAGAAGATGGCGTTGATCAGCTCGCTCTTGCCGCGCGAGAACTCGGCTACGAAGGCGAGCACCAGCTTGTCGGAGGCAAGACGGTCGCGCAGGCCGGCGAGCACCGCGTTGTCACCGTCGTCAAGCAGGTCCTGGTCGGCGAGTGCACGGCCCAGTTGCACGATGTGGCGCTCGAGCTGCGCGCGCCAGCCGGCCAATGCATCGAGGCTTTGCGCGATGGCGCTGGCCGGCGTGCCAGCGGGGGCGGCAGGCTCGGCGGGAAGGTCGGGGCGCGGTGTGCTCATGTCAGCGTGCAAGTCGCGGGGCATGCTAGCGCAGGCCCCGGCGCCAGCACACCCTCTTCAGGGCTGAAAGTCACGATCAATTCAGCCGTTACCGCCGCTGACAGTTGGCGCAGAAGTAGGTCGAGCGCTGGGCCTGCACCACACGGCGCACGGTGCTGCCGCAGCGGCCGCAGGCCTGGCCTTCGCGGCCGTAGACCGCGGCCTCGGCCTGATAGGCGCCGCTGGCGCCATGCACGTCGGTGAAATCGCGCAGCGTCGAGCCCCCGAGGTCCAGCGCCCGCGCCAAAGTGGCGCGCAAGGCCGCCAGCAGGCGCGCCGCTCTCGGCCGGCTGATGCGATCGGCGCGCAGCGCCGGGTGGATGCCGGCCTGGAACAAGGCCTCGCAAGCGTAGATGTTGCCGGCCCCGACGATGGCCTCGCCGCCCAGCAGCACGGCCTTGATCGGCGAGCGGCGCTGCTGCAGGGCCGCGTGGAAGCTCAGCGGCGTGAGGTCCGGGTCGAAGGGCTCGGGGCCCAGGCGCTGCAGCAGCGTGGCCGCCGGCTCATCGGCCGGAGAGGTCGACCACACCACGGCACCGAAACGCCGTGGGTCGTTCAGGCGCAGCGTACCGGCGCTGGTGTGCAGATCGAAGTGGTCGTGCGGGCCGGGGGGCTGCTGCAGTTGCTGCAAAGCCAGCGACCCCGACATGCCCAGATGCATCAGCAATCCGCCGACGGCCCTTGCGCCATCGCCCACGCCCTCGCCCGCGCGGAGCAAGGGCAGCCAGAGGTACTTGCCGCGCCGGGTGATCTCGCCCACACCATGGCCGATCAGTTGTTCGGGCAGGCACCCGAGCGGCCAGCGCAGAGGTTTGCCCAGCCTCGCGCCCAGCACGAGCGCGCCGCGCAGCGGCGCGGCCAAGCCCCGCCTGGTGACCTCGACTTCCGGGAGCTCGGGCATGGAACTCATTATGTGAGAATGAATCCAGACCCTATGGGAACCCCGATGCCTCACCTCTCGCGCCGCCCTGCGGCGTTGTCTTTCCGGGCTTCCCTGCTGCTGTGCAGCCTGGGTCTGTTCGGTCCGGCCACTGGCTTTGCACAAGGCGGTGCCGTGGCTGCTCCCGCCGCTGAATCCACGCCGGCGCCGGTGCAGAACTCGGCGATGGACGACCGGCTTTTCTACCAGTTGCTCATCGGCGAGATGGCCCTGGGTGCGGGCGATGCCGGCAGTGCCTACGAACTGATGCTCGACGCCGCACGCCGCACGCGGGATGACGGTCTTTTCCGCCGCGCCGCCGACATCGCGCTGCGCGCTCGCGCCGGCGACCAGGCCCTGGCGGCCTCGCGCGCATGGCGCCTGGCCAAGCCGGATTCAGCCGAAGCCGCGCGCTTGCAGCTCCAGATCCTGTTGCTGATGAACCGCCCCGAAGCGGTGGCAGAACCCCTGCGCGCGCTGTTGACGCTGACGCCAGCAGCCGAACGCCCGGGGCTCATCTCGGTGCTGCCGCGTTTCCTGCAGCGCGCTGGCGACGCACGCGCCGTGGCGAGGCTCACTGAAGATGCGCTCAAGCCTTACCGCGATGCCGAGGCCACGCGCGTGCCGGTGCGCATCGCTCTCGGCCGCGCCTGGCTGGAAGCCGGCGAACCCGCACGCGCCCTCGAACTGGCGCGCGAGGCACAGGGCCTCGAACCCGCCTCGCCCGGCCCGGCCTTGCTGGGCATGGAGTTGATGCGCGGGCAGCCCGCTGCCGAGGCCCTGGTGCTCGACTATCTCAAGCAGCCGCAGGCCGAACCCGCACTGCGACTGGCCTATGTGCGCGTGCTCACCGGCGCGCAGCGCTACCCCGATGCCGTGGCGCAGCTGCAGACGCTCACGCGCCAGCAGCCCGACGTGGCGCAGCCTTACCTCTCGCTGGGCGCGCTGCAGCTGGAGCTGAAGAACGTCAACGAAGGCGAGGCGGCGCTGCGTCGGTATGTCGAGCTGGCCCAGCCCCTGGCCGCACGCCAGGCGGCCACGGCAGCGAACGAGCCGCTGATGGCCCGCGGCGGCGACGATGACGGCCCGGACGATGACGAACCCGCCGCCGGCCCGGCGCAGGGCCTGGTGCAGGCCTGGCTGATGCTGGCGCAGTCGGCCGAGCAGCGGCGCGACTTCGCTGCGGCCGAGGCCTTCCTCGCCAAGATCGACGACCCGCGCAGCGCGCTCGACGTGCAGACGCGGCGCGCCTCGATCCTGGCCCGCCAGGGCAAGATCGCGCAGGCCCGCGAGATCATCCGCGGCTCGCCCGAACGCAGCGCTGACGACGCGCGCGCGAAGCTGATGGCCGAGGCCGGCGTGCTGCGCGACGTGAAACGCTGGGCCGATGCCTACGAAGTGCTGGGCAGCGCCAGCCAGCGCTTCAACACCGACCCCGACATCCTCTACGAGCAGGCCATGATGGCCGAGAAGCTCAATCGCCTGCCTGACATGGAGCGCCTGCTGCGCCGGGTGATCGAGCTCAAGCCCGACAACGCCCACGCCTACAACGCGCTCGGCTACTCGCTGGCGGAGCGCAAGTTGCGCCTGCCCGAAGCGCGGCAGCTCATCCAGCGCGCGCTGGAACTCGCGCC
Organism: Rubrivivax sp.; assembly: GCA_051861265.1. Classification (GTDB taxonomy): domain Bacteria; phylum Pseudomonadota; class Gammaproteobacteria; order Burkholderiales; family Burkholderiaceae_C; genus Rubrivivax. Next base: position 316,637 of record JBHYDA010000001.1, on the reverse strand, counting down.
CGGCGACCCCTTCATCACCGACAGCCTGGGCTGGGTGGAGTTCCAGTTGGGCAATCTGCCCGAAGCCGCCCGCCTGCTGCGGCAGGCCTACACCACGCGACCTGATACCGAGATCGCTGCGCACCTCGGCGAGGTGCTGTGGGCGCTGGGGCAACGCGATGAGGCGCGCCGCGTGCTGCGCGAGGCCCGGGGCCGCGATGGCTCGAACGAGGTCTTGCGCGAGACGCTGGCCCGCTTGCGCGTCGACCTGTGAGCGCGGTGCGCTTCTCGCGGCCCGCAAGCTGGGCCGCTGCAGCCCTGCTGCTGGGCGCCTGCGCCAGCGTGCCGCCCCCGCCCGACATGCCCCTGCCCAGCGGGCCTTACACCACCGGGCGCCTCGCCGTGCGCGTGGATGCCAGCGCGCAGCGTGTGGCGCAGAGCGTCAGCGCGGGCTTCGAACTGCGCGGCACCGACCTGATCGGTGAGTTGCGCCTGCTCTCGCCCCTGGGCACGAGCGTGGCCCAGGCGCGCTGGGCGCCGGGCCGCGTGCGGCTGGAAACGGGCGAAGGCCAGCGCGAGTTCGCCAGCCTCGACGAGTTGTCGGTGGCCGCCCTCGGCGAGGCCCTGCCGCTGGCGGCCCTGCCCGACTGGCTGGCCGGCCGGCCCTGGCCGGCCGCGCCATACACACCAAACGCCGAAGGCTTCGAGCAGCAAGGCTGGCAGGTGCAGCTGACGCGCCAAGCCGAAGGCTTCATCGAAGCCCGCCGCAGCGCGCCCCCTGCGGTGCAACTGCGCATCAAGCTGGACCCTCCCGCATGAGCCTGCGAGCTCTCTACGACCTGCCGGCGCCGGCCAAGCTGAACATGTTCCTGCACGTGGTGGGCAGGCGCGCCGACGGTTACCACCTGCTGCAGTCGCCTTTCGTGATGATCGACTGGGCCGATGTGCTGCACGTCGAGCGCCGCGACGACGGCCGCCTGCAGCGCCACGACCTCGGCCCCGCGCTGCCCGCAGACGACCTGTGCCTGCGCGCTGCTCGCGCCTTGCAGGCCGCCAGCGGCTGCACACTGGGCGCAGACATCCACATCCACAAGCACGTGCCCTGGGGCGCGGGCATGGGTGGCGGCAGCTCCGATGCCGCCACCACGCTGCTCGCCCTGAATCGCCTGTGGGGCCTGCACTGGCCGCGCGAGCGCCTGGTGCAACTGGGTCTGAAGCTCGGCGCAGATGTGCCCTTCTTCGTAGGCGGCTGCAACGCCTTCGTCGAAGGCATCGGTGAGATCCTGCGCCCCATCAGCTGGCCGGTGCAGCGCTATGCAGTCGTGAAGCCTGCCGCATCCTTGCCGACGCGAGAAATCTTCGAGCACCCCCTTCTCAAGCGCGACACAGAAGCTGTTATAGTTGTGGGCTCTCCTGAAGAGGCAAGCCGCAGCGGCCTGCCGGCAGACTGGATGCAGCGCTTCGTTGAAGGTTTCGGCCGCAACGACCTGCAAGCACCCGCCGAAGATCGCTGCCCGGAAGTGGCGCAAGCCCTTGCGTGGTTGGCGGCCCGTCACGGCAACAGCCGCATGACAGGCTCCGGCAGCGCCGTCTTTTCAAGAGTGGGCACGTCGGCTTCACCCCTGGCGACAGACCCGGCGGCAGATTTCCAAAATCTGCCAACAGGCTGGGTGGGGCGGATGTGCAGCAGTGTGCTCGAGCACCCTTTGCGGGCTTGGGCCGACTGACAGGTTCTGGGTGGCGGCCTCCGGGCTGCAACCTGTGTAGGGGAGTCGCCAAGTTGGTTAAGGCATCGGATTTTGATTCCGACATGCGAGGGTTCGAGTCCTTCCTCCCCTGCCAAATCTTCTTCTGACGCCAGGCGCGGCCACCACCGGCCCCGCCGGCGGACCTCCGACGGAGACACCAGCGTGCTTTTCAACACCGTGCTGTTCACCGGCAACGCCAATCCGGTGCTCGCGCAGGAGATGGCCAAGCACCTGGGCGTCGAAGTTGGCGCCGCCTCCGTCGGCCGCTTCTCCGACGGTGAGGTCACCGTCGAGATCCGTCAGAACGTTCGCGCCCGCGACGTCTTCGTGGTGCAGTCCACCTGCGCGCCCACGAACGAGAACCTGATGGAACTGCTGATCATGGTCGATGCGCTCAAGCGTGCCAGTGCGCGCCGCATCACCGCCGTGATCCCTTATTTCGGCTACGCCCGCCAAGACCGCCGCCCGCGCAGCACGCGCGTGCCGATCAGCGCGAAGGTGGTGGCCAACCTGCTCGAAACCGTGGGCGTCGAACGCGTGCTCACGATGGACCTGCACGCCGACCAGATCCAGGGTTTCTTCGACATCCCGGTCGACAACATCTACGCCAGCCCGGTGCTGCTGTCCGACCTGAAGAGCAAGAACTACCCCAACCTGGTGGTGGTGAGCCCCGACGTCGGCGGCGTGGTGCGCGCCCGCGCGCTGGCCAAGCAGCTCGGCTGCGACCTCGCCATCATCGACAAGCGCCGGCCCACGGCCAACGTGTCGGAAGTGATGCACGTCATCGGCGAGATCGAAGGCCGCAACTGCGTGATCATGGACGACATGATCGACACCGCCGGCACGCTGGTGAAGGCGGCCGAGGTGCTGAAGGCCCGCGGCGCCAAGAGCGTCTACGCCTACTGCACGCACCCGGTGTTCTCGGGTCCGGCGGTGGAGCGCATCGCGAACTCGCAGATCGACGAGGTCGTCATCACCAACACCATCCCGCTGTCGGATGCCGGCAAGGCCTGCACCAAGATCCGCCAGCTGTCGGTGGCCTTCCTGTTTGCCGAGACCATCCGCCGCATTTCCGACGGCGAATCGGTCACCTCCCTCTTCGCCGAGCAGAACAACAACTTCTGAACGGCCGAGCCCCGGCGCGGCGCCCTCGTGCGCTGTGCCACTTCCCTGGCGCCTGGTCGCGGGCGCCTCACCCACTTGGAGTTTTCATGAAATTCACCGCTTATGCGCGTACGCTGCAGGGGACCGGAGCGAGCCGCCGCCTGCGCCACGCCGCCAAGGTGCCCGGCATCGTCTACGGTGCCGGCACGCCCACGATGATCGAGCTCGATCACAACGCCCTGTTCTTCGCGCTGAAGAAGGAAGCCTTCCACAGCTCCATCCTCGAGATGGATCTCGCCGGCAAGGTCGAGAAGGTGCTGCTGCGCGATTTCCAGATGCACGCGTTCAAGCCCATCGTGCTGCACATCGACTTCCAGCGCGTGGACGAGACCACCAAGCTGCGCAAGAAGGTGCCCCTGCACTTCAGCGGTGAAGAAAACTCGCCGGCCGTCAAGACCGACAAGTGCCTGGTCAGCCACGTGGCCCTGGAACTCGAAATCGAGTGCCTGGCCTCGCAGCTGCCTGAGTTCGTCAGCATCGACCTGTCGAACCTGGCGAAGAACCAGAGCCTGCACGCCAGCGATCTGCAGCTGCCCGCCGGCATCAAGGCCGTCAAGCGCGGCACGCTGGACCCGGTGATCGTCGCCGTGACCACGCCGAAGATCGAGGAAGAAGTGGCCCCGACCGCCGTGGTGGCCGACAAGGGCAAGGGCGCCAAGCCCCGCAAGGAAGAGAAGCAGCAGAAGGGCCGCGGCGGTTAAGCCCCCCCTTCGGGAGTCCCTCTCTCCCCTGCTCCCAAGCCCCACCTCGGTGGGGCTTTTTCGTTTGCACTGCGGCCAATAATCCTTGCCATGATTCGACTGTTCGTTGGCCTGGGCAATCCAGGCTCCGAGTACGAGGCCACGCGCCACAACGCCGGCTTCTGGTGGATAGACGCGCTGGCGGCCAAGCTGGGCGTGCGCCTGGTGCCCGAGCGCGCCTACCAGGGGCTGGTGGCCAGGGCGAACCTGCCCACGGGCCCGGTGTGGCTGCTGGAGCCCATGACCTTCATGAACCGCTCGGGTGCCTCGGTGGCACCGCTGGCGCGCTTCTTCAAGATCGAGCCGAAGGAGATCCTCGTCGTGCACGACGAGCTCGACGTGCTGCCCGGCCAAGCCAAGCTCAAGCTCGGCGGCAGTTCGGGCGGGCACAACGGCCTGAAGGACATCCACGGCCTGCTGGGCACGCCCGACTTCTGGCGCCTGCGCCTGGGCATCGGCCACCCGGGCGTGAAGGCCGAGGTGGTGAATTACGTGCTGAAGAAGCCCTCGCCCGAGCAGCGCGAAGGTCTTTTCAAGGCCATCGATCAATCGCTGGCCGCGAGCGACCTGCTGCTCGCCGGACAGATGGACAAGGCGCTGGCCGCCATCCACGCCCAGCCGCCCCGCCCCAAGCCGCCGCGCAAACCGCCTGCGCCCGAGAGTGCTGCCACCGCCCCCCCTTCGGACGGGCCCACCGGAGACCCCGCACCATGAAGCGTCTGATGCTGACCCTGGCCCTGTGCACCTTGCCGGCGCTTGCGTCGGCACAGACCGTCTGGCGCTGCGGGCCGGATGGGCGCAGCTTCAGCGACACGCCGTGCAACGAAGGCCGCGCCCTGCCCCCAACCGAAACGCGGCCCGCGGCGGACGTGGCAGCGGCACAGGCCCGCGCTGACCGCGAGATCAGGCTGGCCGAGAAACTCAGGCGCGAGCGCTTGGTCGAAGAGGCCGCTCAGCGCGGCAGCGGGCTGGCCGCGCTGGGACCGGTAGCGGCCGCGACGCAGCGCCCGGACACAAGCGCTGCACGCCTCAAACGGCAGCAGGCGGAGGCAAAGGCCCGCCACTCGGCGCTGCGCCCGGCGGGCCCTGCAGCACGTGGTACTTCGCGAGCAACTGCACCTTCGTCTCGACAAAAGACGGATTGACCGGGATGCAGCTCACCGGGCACACCTGCACGCACTGCGGCTCCTCGAAGTGGCCCACGCATTCGGTGCAGCGGTGGGGGTCGATCTCGTAGATCTCCGCGCCCATCGAGATGGCCTGGTTCGGACATTCGGGTTCGCAGACGTCGCAGTTGATGCACTCGTCGGTGATCCACAGGGCCATGTCGGGTCTCGAGTCTCGGGTTCAGCTGTCGGATTGGGTGACGCGCTCTTTGAGCCGCCGCAGCACCGAGGGTGCCACGAACTTCGAGACATCACCGCCGAGGCTGGCAATCTCGCGCACGAAGGTGCCACTGACGAATTGGTACTGGTCGCTCGGGGTCATGAACACCGTCTCGACGTCCGGCATCAGCTGGCGGTTCATGCCGGCCATCTGGAACTCGTACTCGAAGTCGCTGACCGCACGCAGGCCACGCACCACCACCTTGCCGCCAGCGTCGACCACAAAGTCGCGCAGCAGGCCGCGGAAGGCCGTGACCTCGACGTTGCCGTAGGGCGCTGCGATCTCCTGCGCAATCTCCAGGCGCTCGGCGATCGTGAACATCGTGCGCTTGTGATGGCCTACAGCGACCGCCAGGATGAGGCGGTCGAAGAGGCTGGCAGCGCGCCGCATCAGGTCTTCGTGGCCCAGGGTCATGGGGTCGAAGGTGCCCGGGTAAACGGCGGTGAGCGGGGCTTTCAGGGTCACGGCGCTAGCCTCCTGGCGGGGTCAGGGTAGAGGGTGCCTGGCGCGGCGGGGTCAGTGTAGCGGGGGCTCAGAGCGGTGCCTGCCACAGCTGGCTGTGCACCGCGCCGGCACGCTGGCTGCGGTGCAACACCAGCCCAGCGGGCGGCTCGGCCAAGGGTGCCGGGCCTTCCAGGTAGACATAGCCACCTGGCACGACGAGCCGGGCTGCGGCGGCAGCAGCCGCCGCGCCCAAGCCGGCGTCGAAGGGCGGATCCAGCAGCACGGCCTCGAAACGCTGCGGTGCGCAGCCGGCCATCCACCGCAGGGCCTCGCTGCGCTCGATCTTCACGGCCTCGGCTTTCAGACGTTCGCGGCTTTCGCGCAAGCTGGCCACCAGCGCCGGATCGATTTCGAGCAGCAGGGCCTCCGCGGCACCGCGCGAGGCAGCCTCGAAACCCAAGGCACCGCTACCGGCGAAGGCATCGAGCACGCGCCAGCCGTCCAGGGCCTGACCCAGCCAGTTGAAGAGCGTTTCGCGGACGCGGTCGGGCGTGGGGCGCAGGCCGGGGCGGTCGGCCACCGGAAGCTTGCGGCCGCGGTAAAGACCGGCGATCAGCCGCACCTCGCCCAGGTGCCGCGTGGCGGGCTTGATGACGGGCCGGGTCGACTTGGGGTCGCGGCCATGGGCCTGGGGCTTGCGCGGGGCGGGGTTCTTCACAGGCGCACCGCGATGCCGTCGCGCGCCATCAGCGCCTTGGCCTGGCCGACCGTGAACTCGCCATAGTGGAAGATGCTGGCAGCCAGCACCGCATCGGCACCGCCCACGCGGATGCCTTCGCTCAAGTGTTCCAGCGCGCCCACGCCGCCGGAGGCGATCACCGGCACCGGCACCGCGTCACTGACGGCCCGGGTGAGTTCGAGGTCGAAACCGACCTTGGTGCCGTCGCGGTCCATGCTGGTGAGCAGGATCTCGCCCGCGCCGTGTTCGGCCATCTGCCGGGCCCAGGCCACGGCATCCAGGTGCGTGTTCTTGCGGCCGCCGTGGGTGTAGACATCCCAGCCGGGGCCCTTGGCGGCGAGGTCTTCGCCCACACGCCGCTTGGCATCGATGGCCACCACGATGCACTGCGCGCCGTACTTGTCAGAGGCGTCGCGGATCACCTGCGGGTTCGCCACTGCGGCCGAATTGAAGCTGACCTTGTCGGCCCCGGAGTTGAGCAGGCGGCGCACGTCTTCGACCGTGCGCACGCCACCGCCCACGGTGAGCGGGATGAAAACCTGCGAAGCCACCGCCTCGATGATGTGCAGGATGAGATCACGGCCGTCGCTGGTGGCGGTGATGTCGAGGAAGGTCAGTTCGTCGGCGCCCTGGTCGTTGTAGCGCGCCGCAATTTCCACCGGGTCGCCGGCGTCGCGCAGGGCGACGAAGTTGACGCCCTTGACGACACGGCCGCCGGTGACGTCGAGGCAAGGAATGATTCTTTTGGCGAGCATCGGCGGATTATCCCGTGTCGCCCCGGCACCCCTTGCTTGCGGGGTGGCCGCTGCGCCGGCCTGTGCAATCGCATGGGCAACAGGTACAAACGACCTGGGATATCTTTCCCATCGTTTGTCGGAGTCCGCCATGCGCGCATCCCTGATCGCCGCCGCTGCCCTGGGCCTGTTCGCCGCCCTGCCCGCCTCGGCCGTGACCACCATCTTCATCACCACGCTCTCCAGCGCCGGTGAACCCGTGCCCACCTCCACGGCCACCGGTGCAGCCATCGTCACCTTCGACGACGTGGCCGACACGGTGACGGTGCAACTCAGCTTCGCGGGCCTGGCCAACAGCGCGCCTTTCGGCCACATCCACTGCTGCACCGCAACGCCGCTGACGGGCAACGCCGGCGTGGCGCTGAACTTCACGCCGCTGCCAGCCGCCACCACGGGCTTTTACATGAGTTCGTTCGCTCTCACGCCCACAGCCTTCGACGCGCTGCTGGCAGGTGCTGCCGCCGGTCGGGCCTACGTGAACATCCACACCCCCGGCACCTACCAGGGCGGTGAGATCCGCGGTTTCCTGCCCATCACCACCGTGGTGCCCGAGCCGGGTACCTACGCGCTCATGCTGGCCGGGCTGGGTGCGGTCGCCTACGCTGCTCGCCGTCGTCGCGGCTGAGCGTTCAGCCCGCCATGCAAAAAGCCGCCCTCGGGCGGCTTTTTTGTTGATGGGCGGCCCGCTTCAGGCCTGGGCCAGTTCGTCGGCCCGCTTCTGCGCCGCGGTGAAATCGAGCGCGCCGGTGTAGATGCTGCGCCCGCAGATCACGCCTTCCACACCTTCACTCTCCACCGCGCAGAGGCGCTCGATGTCGGCGATGTTCGACAGACCGCCCGACGCGAAGACCGGAATCGACAGCGCCCGTGCCAGCTTGACCGTGGCGTCGATGTTGATGCCAGTCATCATGCCGTCGCGGCCGATGTCGGTGTAGATCACGCCTTCGACGCCATAGTCTTCGAACTTCTTGGCCAGATCCACCACCTCGTGGCCGGTGAGCTTGCTCCAGCCGTCTGTCGCGACCTTGCCGTCCTTCGCGTCCAAGCCCACGATGATGTGGCCGCCAAAGGCGCTGCAGGCGTCCTTCAGGAAGCCCGGGCTCTTCACGGCGGCGGTGCCGATGATCACGTAGCTCAGGCCGTCGTCGAGGTAGCGCTCGATGGTGTCGAGATCGCGCAGGCCCCCACCCAGTTGCACGGGGATCTTGTCGCCCACCACGCGCAGGATGGATTTCACGGCGCCCTCGTTGATCGGCTTGCCCGCGAAGGCGCCGTTGAGGTCGACCAGGTGAAGGCGGCGCGCGCCGGCATCCAGCCAGCGCTGGGCCATGGCGGCGGGGTCGTCACCGAAAGTGGTGACGGCGTCCATGTCGCCTTGTTGCAGACGGACGCACTTGCCGTCCTTGAGATCGATGGCCGGTATCAGCAGCATGGCTCGGGGGGAGCGTGGTGGGAATGGGCAGCGGGGCGCTGGATGGAGGGGCAGGGCTGCGCGGTGAGCGTCAGGGTTGCCAATGCAGGAAGTTGCGGTACAGGGCCAGGCCCTGCTCGGCGCTCTTCTCGGGGTGGAACTGGGTGGCAAAAATGTTATCCCGCGCGACGGCGCAGGTAAAGCGAGCACCGTAGTCGGTTTCGCCGACGCTGTGCGCCGCATCGGCCGGCGCCGTGAAATAACTGTGCACGAAGTAGAACCAGCTGCCGTCGGGCACGCCGGCCCACAGCGCGTGCGGGCGCTGCTGCACGCGGTTCCAGCCCATCTGCGGCACCTTGTAGCGGCTGCCATCGGGCTGCAGCCGGCCTTCGAGCTGGAAACGGTGCACGCGGCCGGGAATCAAGCCCAGGCCCGGCGTGTCTTGCTCCTCGCTGTGGTCCAGCAGCATCTGCATGCCCACGCACACACCCATCAGCGGCTTGTTCGCGGCGGCGTGCAGCACGGCGTCCTTCAGGCCGCTGCGCTGCAGCTCGTGCATGCAGTCGCGCATGGCGCCCTGGCCCGGCAGCACCACACGTTCGGCGGCCAGCACGTCTTCCGGGCGCTGGGTGACGATGACGTCCACGCCCGTGCCGGCGGCCACGTGCATCACAGCCTGCGACACGGAGCGCAGGTTGCCCATGCCGTAGTCGACGACGGCGACGGTGGCCATGGTTACAGCGAGCCCTTGGTGGACGGGATGACGCCGGCCGAACGCGGATCGGGCGTCAGCGCCATGCGCAGCGCGCGCGCGAAAGCCTTGAACACGGTTTCACACTGGTGGTGCGCGTTGTCGCCGTGCAGGTTGTCGATGTGCAGGGTGACCAGCGCGTGGTTCACGAAGCCCTGGAAGAACTCGTAGGTCAGCTGCGTGTCGAAGGCGCCCACCATGCCGGCCTTGAAGGGCACGCGCATGTGCAGCCCGGGGCGGCCGGAGAAATCGACCACCACGCGCGACAAGGCTTCGTCCAGCGGCACGTAGCTGTGGCCGTAACGCGTGATGCCCTTCTTGTCGCCCACGGCTTGCGCGAAGGCCATGCCCAGCGTGATGCCGACGTCTTCCACCGTGTGGTGGCCGTCGATGTGCAGGTCGCCCTGGGCTTCGACGTCGAGGTCGATCAGGCCGTGGCGCGCGATCTGGTCGAGCATGTGGTCGAAGAAGCCGATGCCGGTGGCCAGCTTCGCGCTGCCGGTGCCATCGAGGTTGATGCGCACGCGGATCTGCGTTTCTTTCGTGTCGCGGCGCACTTCGGCCACGCGTTGCAGGGCTTCGCTCACAGGCTTTCCTTCAGGGCACGGATCATCAGGAGGTTTTCTTCGGGTGCGCCCACCGTCAGGCGCAGGCAGTTCTGCAGCAGCGGGTGCAGGCCGGCCACGTGCTTGATGAGCACGCCGCGCTGCTTCATGCCTTCGAAGGCGCGCTTCGAATCGGGCACGCGCACCAGCACCATGTTGGCTTCGCTGGGGAAGACCTGCACTCCGGGCATCTCCGCCAGCGCGGCCATGAGCCGCGCACGCTCTTCGACCAGCACCGCGGCCTGACGGGCGTACTCGTCGGCGTGCTCCAGCGCGAACAGGCCGGCTTCGGCGTTGAGGGCGCTCACGTTGTAGGGCGGGCGCACCTTGTCGATCTCGTCGATGAGGGCCACCGGCCCACAGAGGTAACCCAGGCGCACGCCGGCCAGCCCGAACTTCGAGAGCGTGCGCAGCACGAGCACGTGGTCGCGTTCACCCAGGCGCGGCAGCCAGGTGCGCGCGCTGAAAGGCTGGTAGGCCTCGTCGAACACCACCAGGCCGTTCTGCGCGCCGATGGCCGCAACGATCTTTTCGATGACGGCGTCGTCGAAGAGGTTGGCCGTCGGGTTGTTCGGGTAGGCGATGTAGGTGATGGCCGGCCGGTGCTGTTCGATGGCGGCCAGCATCGCGGCCTCGTCCAGCTGGAAGTCGGCCGTCAGCGGCACGCCGACGAAGTTCAGGCCGCGCAGTTGCGCCGACATCGCATACATCACGAAGCCGGGCACGGGCGCGAGGATGGTGGCGCCGGGCACGTCGCAAGCCACGGCCAGCAGGTCGATCAGCTCGTCAGAGCCGTTGCCCAGCATCAGGCGCTGGCCTGCGGGCAGCTGCACGTGCGCGGTGAGTGCCGCGGCCAGATCGGCCACGCGCTGCGCCGGGTAGCGGTTGATGGCCGCGCGGCCCAGGCGTTCACCCAGCGCGTGCTGCAGTTCAGGCGGCAGCGAGAAGGGGTTCTCCATCGCGTCGAGCTTGACCAGGCCGGCGCTGGGCTGGATGGCGTAGGCGTGCATGCCCTGCACGTCTTGCCGCAAGGTCTGCTTCAGGCGTTCGGTGCCCATGGCTCAGGCCCCTTCCAGCGCGAGGATCATCTTCAGCTCGCCTTCGTCCACCTCGCCGGTGTAGCGGAAGCCCAGCTTCTCGTAGAAGCCGCCGGCGTGACCGTCGAGCTCGACGTGAGACAGGCCCACCGAGGCCACGCCAAGGCGGCGGGCCTCTTCCACCACCCACTGCATCGCGCGGCGGCCGTAGCCCAGGCCCTGGAAACGTTCGTCCACCAGCAGGCGCCACACGTACAGCTGCGCGGCGGGCTTGTCCTTGTCCAGGCGCATGTCGTAGAGCAACATCATGCCGACGGCTTCTGCATCGGTGCCCTCGCCGCTGAACATCGCCAGCGCGCGGCCGGCGGGCTCGTAGGCCACCTGCGCCAGCGAACGCTCTACGTTCGACACAAAACGCCGCTGACCGGCAGCCACCTGCAGCTTGAGCACGGCGTCGACATTGCCGGCGTCCACCGGGCGCACGCTGAAGGGCCGATCGGCCACTGCTGGGGCGGGCGCCGCCTTCGGGTTCAAGCGCATCTCGGCCGCCCGCGCGTGGCCTTGCAGGCCTTCGCCATAGGCCAAGGTTGCAGCCACCGGGCCCAGCACCTGGGCGCCGGCTTCGCTGACCTCGATGAGGCTGCTGCGCTTGACGAAGTCGTAAACGCCCAACGGCGAAGAAACACGCGCCGTGCCGCTGGTGGGCAGCACGTGATTGGGGCCGGCGCAGTAGTCGCCCAGGCTCTCGCTGGTGTAGGCGCCCAGGAAGATGGCACCGGCATGCTTCAGCAGCTTTTCCCAGCGGCCGGGCTCGGCGGTGCTGACCTCCAGGTGCTCGGGCGCGATGCGGTTGCTGATCTCGCAGGCCTCTTCCAGGCTGCGCGTGAGGATGAGCGCGCCGCGCCCTTCCAGGCTGGCGCGGATGACCTCGTGGCGCGGCATCTCGGGCAGCAGGCGGTCGATGGCAGCCTGCACCTGCGCGATGTAGTCGGCGCTCGGGCACAGCAAGATGCTCTGCGCCAGTTCGTCGTGCTCGGCCTGGCTGAAGAGGTCCATGGCCACCCACTCGGCCGGCGTGCTGCCATCGGCCAGCACGAGGATCTCGCTGGGCCCGGCAATCATGTCGATGCCCACCTGGCCGAAGACACGGCGCTTCGCGCTGGCGACATACGCATTGCCCGGGCCGGTGATCTTGTCGACACGCGGCACCGTGGCCGTGCCGTAGGCCAGCGCGGCCACGGCCTGGGCGCCGCCGACGGTGAAGACGCGGTGCGCGCCGGCCACAAACGCCGCAGCCAGCACCAGCGCGTTTTTCTCACCGCGGGGTGTGGGCACCACCATCACGATCTCGGGCACGCCAGCCACCTGCGCGGGAATGGCGTTCATCAACACGCTGCTTGGGTAGGCGGCTTTGCCGCCGGGCACGTAGATGCCCACGCGGTCCAGCGGCGTGACTTTCTGGCCCAGCAGCGTGCCGTCGGCGTCGCGGTAGTGCCAGCTGCGGCTGCTGGCTTCCAGCTGGCGCTGGTGGTAGCGGCGCACGCGTTCGGCGGCGGCTTGCAGGGCCGCGCGCTGTGTGGCGGGCAGTCCTTCAAAAGCAGCGCGCAGTTCGTCGCGGCCGATCTCCAACGCGGCCACGCTCGCGGCCTGCACGCCGTCGAAGCGCGCGGTGAGTTCCAGCAGCGCCGCATCGCCGCGCGCCCGCACGTCGGCAATGATCTCGGCGACACGGCTTTCGATGGCGGCGTCGGTCTCGGCCGACCAGTGCTGCAGCGCGCTGAACTGCGCCTCGAAGTCGGCGCTGGCGGTGCTGAGGTGGCGGATGTTCACGGGGCTGCTCATGCTTGCGCTCCCAGGGCGGCCTCGAAGGCTTCCACCAGCGCGCGCAGCGGCTCGCGCTTGAGCTTCAGCGCCGCGGGGTTCACCACCAGGCGCGCCGAGATGTCCATGATCTTCTCCACCTCCACCAGGTGGTTGGCCTTGAGCGTGCTGCCGGTGGAGACGAGGTCGACGATGGCGTCGGCCAGACCCGTCAGCGGCGCCAGCTCCATCGAGCCGTAGAGCTTGACCAGATCGACGTGCACGCCCTTGCTGGCGAAGAACTGCCGTGCCAGGTGGGTGTACTTGGTGGCCACCTTCAGGCGCGAGCCCTGCTTCACGGTGGCGGCGTAGTCGTAGCCCTCGCGCACGGCCACGCTGAGGCGGCAGCGGGCGATGCCCAGGTCGAGCAGGCGGTACAGGCCGCCGCCGTGGTCGGCCGCGGCTTCCAGCAGCACGTCGAGCCCGGCCACGCCGAGATCGGCACCGCCGTGCTGCACATACGTGGGCACGTCAGAGGCGCGCACCAACACCACGCGCACATCGGGGCGGGTGGTGCCGATGATGAGCTTGCGGCTCTTTTCGGGGTCTTCCAGCACCTCGATGCCCGCGGCGCGCAGCAGCGGCAGCGTGTCTTCGAAGATGCGGCCTTTGGACAAGGCGAGCGTGATCATCGGTGTGGGTGTCCGTCGATGCGCTGCCGGGCCCGCCTGGTGCACCCCCTCTTGTGTCGCAGGTGGCGCAGGGCAACCCCTGCGGCGCACCGCAAGGGGGTCGTCAGTGGTGGTGGGGGGCCGCGCCCAGGCCCAGGGCCTGTGCTGCTGCCGCGTGTTCGGAGGGGGTGAGCGTCTTCATCGAGAGGGCGTGAATCTGCTCGCGCATTCTATCGCCGAGGGCCGCATACACGCGCTGGTGGCGCTTGACGCGGCTCATGCCGTCGAACTCGTCCGAGACGATGGTGGCGAAGAAGTGACGGCCATCGCCTTCCACTTCCAGAACGGTGCAGGGCAGCCCGGCAGCGATGTAGCTGCGAACTTCGTCGGGGGTGGGGTCGGCCATGGCTGGATTCTCTCAGGTCCGGATCTTGTAGCCCGTGGCCAGCAGGCGCAAAGCCAGGCCGGCGACGACGACAAAACTCAGGCCCACCACGCCCAGGCTCAACCACGGCGACACATCGCTCACGCCGAAGAAGCCGCGCCGGAAGCCGTCGATCATGTAGAAAAACGGGTTCAGGTGGCTCACCGCCTGCCACACCGCCGGCAGCGAGTGCACCGAATAGAACACGCCCGACAAGAAGGTCATGGGCATGATGATGAAGTTCTGGAAAGCCGCCATCTGGTCGAACTTCTCGGCCCACAGCCCGGCGATCAAGCCCAGCGAACCCAGCAGCCCCGCGCCCAGGGCGCCGAAGATCAAGATCCACCAAGGCTCGGCCAGGCGCAGCGGCGCGAACCACACCGTCACCAGCATCACGCCCGTGCCCACCGCCAGGCCGCGCACGACCGAAGCGCCCACGTAGGCCGCGAACCACGCCCAGTGGCTGAGCGGCGTGACGAGCAGGAAGACGAGGTTGCCGGTGATCTTGCTCTGCACCAGCGAGCTGCTGCTGTTGGCAAAGGCGTTCTGCAGCACGCTCATCATCACCAGACCCGGCACCAGGAAGCTGGTGTAGCCCACGCCGGGGAAGGCCTCCACGTGCTTGTCGAGCACGTGGCCGAAGATCAGCAGGTAGAGCACCGCCGTCAGCACGGGCGCGGCCACGGTCTGGAAGGCCACCTTCCAGAAACGCAGCACCTCCTTGCGGAAGAGCGGCCAAGCGCCTTCGAAGTTCATGCGGCGCTCCCGGCGGGGGCGGCAGCGCTGCCCGCGGCGTTCATGATCTCCAGGAACACGTCTTCCAAGTCGGCGCGGCCGATCTCCAGGTCTTCCACCTTCACGCCTTCGGCGCGCAGCAGCGCCAGCAGTTGTTCCACCTCGGCGGCGTCGTGGGCCTTGGCCTGCACGATGCGGCCCGTCACGCGGGCCACCGCCGCCACAGCGGGCGGCAAGGCGTCGTCGGTCTTGAAGCGCAGCATGGTGCTGGCGCGGCCGGCCAGCAAGGCGCTGGTGCGGTCCAGCGCCACCAGCTGGCCTTGCTTGAGCATGCCGATGCGGCCGCACAGGGCTTCGGCCTCTTCCAGGTAGTGCGTGGTCAGCAGCACGGCGTGGCCTTCGCGGTTCAGGCGGCTGACGAACTGCCACAGCGTCTGGCGCAGTTCCACGTCCACGCCCGCGGTGGGCTCGTCGAGCACGATGACCGGCGGCTTGTGCACCAGCGCCTGCGCCACCAGCACGCGGCGTTTCATGCCGCCGCTGAGCTGGCGCATGTTGGCACCCGCCTTGTCGGCCAGGCCCAGGCTCTGCAGCAGTTCGTCGATCCAGGCTTCGTTGTTCTTCACGCCGAAGTAGCCGCTCTGGATGCGCAGCGTCTCGCGCACGCTGAAGAAGGGGTCGAAGACCAGCTCCTGCGGCACGATGCCCAGGCACTTGCGTGCGGCGGCGTAGTCGTTCACCACGTCGTGGCCCATCACGGCGACGCTGCCGCCGGTGGCACGCGCCAGGCCGGCCAGGATGCTGATCAGCGTGGTCTTGCCGGCACCGTTGGGGCCGAGCAGGCCGAAGAACTCGCCGGCTTCGATGTCGAAGCTCACGCCCTTCAAGGCCTGGAACTCACCGCGGGCGCCCTTGTAGGTCTTGCTGATGTTCTTGAAGGAGACGGCGGGCATGGGAGCAACAAGGTTGCGGGCCAGAAGGGCCTGCGCAGAGCGCGGGATTGTAGGCAGCCGCCCTGCGCCGCGCCGGCCACAGAATCAAGCCCATGTCGCCCAAGCCCACCAAGAAGCCCCGCCGCACCGCCGAGCGCATCCTGGAAGTGACGCTCGACCTCTTCAACCGCTTCGGCGAGCCCAACGTCAGCACCACGCTGATCAGCGCTGAGCTCGGCATCAGCCCGGGCAATCTGTACTACCACTACCCGGCGAAGGACGAGCTGATCAACGCGCTCTTCGACCGCTACGAGAAGGCACTGGCCGAGATCCTGCACGCGGCCGATGGCGTGGAGAACGTGGAAGACGCCTGGCTCTTCTTCCACATGCTCTTCGAGCTGGTGTGGGGCTACCGCTTCCTCTACCGCGATCTCAACGACCTGCTCAGCAAGAACCGCCGGCTGGAGACGCACTTCCAGTTCGTGCTGAAGAACAAGGCCAAGGCCATGCACGCGCTGCTCGACGGCCTGTCGCGCAGCGGTGCGGTGCGCCTGACCAACGCGGAGGCCGCGCCGCTGGCCACCAGCATGGTGGTGCTGGTGACCTACTGGCTGAGCTACGAGTACGTGCGCGAGCCGCGCAAGGCGCTGGAGCCCGAGAGCGCTGCTGCCGCCATGGGCCGCGGCGGTTACCACGCGCTGGCGCTGCTGCTGCCCCACCTGGACCCGGCTTCGCGCGAGCACCTGCACGCGCTGGCCGCGGCCTACCTCCACACCTGAACCACGTCCCAACCCGCACGATGCAACGCCGCTCCCTGCTGCTCGCCGCCACCGCCGGCGCCGCCACCCTGAAAGCCTCTGCGATGAGCAACGCCCAGCCCGCCCACAAGCCCGCCAGCGCCGCCCTGCCCGACCTGCAGGAGGCCAGCGCCACCGCGCTGGCGCAGGCCCTGCAGGCCGGCCGCACCACGGCCGAGGCCTTGGTGAAGGGCTACAGCGCGCGCATCGAAGCGCTGGACCGCCGCGGCCCCAAGCTCAACAGCGTCATCGAGATGAACCCCGACGCGCTGGCCATCGCGCGCGAACGCGACGCCGAGCGCCGCGCCGGGAGAGTTCGCGGCCCGCTGCACGGCCTGCCGGTGCTGCTGAAGGACAACATCGCCACCGCCGACAAGATGGCCACCACCGCGGGCTCGCTGGCCCTGGAGGGCGTGCGCGCCAACCGCGACGCGCACATCGTCCAGCGCCTGCGCGAGGCCGGCGCCGTGATCCTGGGCAAGACCAACCTCAGCGAGTGGGCCAACATCCGCAGCACACGCAGCACCAGCGGCTGGAGCGCGCGCGGCGGCCTCACGCGCAACCCCTACGCGCTGGACCGCAGCACCAGCGGCAGCAGCTCCGGCACGGGTGCTGCCCTCGCCGCCAGCCTGTGCGCGCTGGGCGTGGGCACCGAGACCGACGGCAGCATCGTCTCGCCCGCCTCCATCAACGGCCTCGTGGGGCTGAAGCCCACCATCGGGCGTGTCAGCCGCGCCGGCATCATCCCCATCGCGCACAGCCAGGACACCGCGGGCCCGATGACGCGCACGGTCGCCGATGCCGCGCTGCTGTACGCCGCGATGCTGGGGCCCGATGCCGACGATGCCGTCACGCTGAAGCAGCCCGCTGCGCCCACCGGCCCGCTGGCCGCCGCCAGCCTGAAGGGCGTTCGCCTGGGCGTGGCCCGCGCCTACTTCACCGGCAACGACGAAGCCGATGCGGTGCTGGAAGCCGCCATCGCCAAGCTGCGTGAACTGGGTGCCACCATCGTCGACGACGCCGGCCTGCCAGCGCCCGGCTATGGCGATGCCGAACTCAGCGTGCTGCTCCACGAGCTGAAGCACGACCTCGCGGTCTGGCTGAAGACCTACGCGCCGCAAGCCAAGGTGCAGACCCTGGCCGACGTCATCGCCTACAACCGCCAGCACGCGGCGCGCGAGATGCCGTGGTTCCGGCAGGAACTCTTCGAGAAGGCGCAGGCCCTGGGTGGGCTGGACAGCCCCGCCTACCGGCAAGCGCTGGACGAATGCGCGAAAGGCGCGCGCACCGAAGGCCTGGACCGCGCTTTCGAGACCCACCGGCTGGACGCGCTGATCGCGCCCACCGGCGGCCCGGCCTGGCTCATCGACCCCATCAACGGCGACCATTACGGCGGCAGCTTCAGCACACCGGCTGCGGTGGCGGGCTACCCGCACCTCACGGTGCCGGCGGGCTTCGTGCAAGGGCTGCCGCTGGGCTTGAGCTTCGTGGGCAAGCCCTACACCGAGGCGCAGCTGCTGACCTACGGGCTGGCCTTCGAGCAGGCCACGATGCACCGCCGCGCGCCCGGCTTCATGAAGCGCAGCGTGCCGGTGTAGCTGCGGGCACCGCGCCCTGCGTCGGGCCTTTTGTCCCGCAGGCGACAAGCCGCGGGGAAACCCCTCAGGGCTTGTGCGCACACGCATGCGCCGGGGCTTGTCCTATCCTGCGCCGGGGCCGCCAGAGCCCCGCCGGCGGCACAGGTGCTGCACGGCCCAGCAGGAGACAAGTGCATGCAGCGCAAGACCTTCTTGAAGGCCCTGGTTGTGTTCTCGGGCGTGGCGGCCACGGCCCTCGCAGCCGGCCCCATCCACGCCCAGCAGGCCTACCCGAACAAGCCCATCCGCCTGGTGGTGACCTTCCCGCCCGGCGGCGCGCCGGACATCCTGGCGCGGCTGTTCGCCGACAAGGCCCAGCTCGGCCAGCCCGTGGTGGTGGACAACAAGCCCGGCGCCGGCGGCAACATCGGTGCCGAGATGGTGGCCAAGGCGCCGGCTGACGGCTACACGCTGGTGATGGGCACGGTGGGCACGCATGCCATCAACGGCGCGCTCTACAGCAAGATGCCTTACGACATGGTGCGCGATTTCGCGCCGCTGGGGCACGTGGCCTCGGCGCCCAACCTGCTGGTGGTGAACAACGACCTGCCGGTGAAGACCGTGGCCGAGCTCATCACCTACATGAAAGCCAACCCCAACAAGCTGAGCTTCGGCAGCCCGGGCATCGGCACCTCGGTGCACGTCTCGGGCGAGCTGTTCAAGAGCCTGACGGGCACGAACATGACGCACGTGCCCTACAAGGGCCGGCAGTTCGCCATCCCTGACCTGGTGGGCGGCAGCATCCAGGTGATGTTCGACAACATGCCCTCGGCGCTGCCCATGGCCAAGGAAGGCAAGATCCGCGCGCTGGCGCAGACCACCGCCAAACGCAGCGCCGCGGCGCCCGATGTGCCCACCGTCGCCGAGACGGTGCCCGGCTTCGAGGCCACCACCTGGTTCGCGATGTTCGCGCCCGCCGGCACGCCGAAAGACGTGGTGGCCAAGCTCAACGCCGAGATGCAGCGCGTCTACAAGCTGCCCGACGTGGCCGAGAAGATGAAGACCCTGGGCCTGGAACCCTGGATCAGCACGCCCGAAGAGCTGAGCGCATACCAGGCCAAGGAAATGACCAAGTGGGCCAAGGTCGTCAAAGACTCTGGCGCCAAAGCAGACTGACCCATTGCCAACGGAGACCACCGCATGACCACACGCCGCCACGTCCTCACCACCGCCGCCGCGGGCGCCGCCACGCTGGCCTTGCCCTCGCTGGGTCTGGCGCAGGCCTTTCCGGCGCGGCCCATCCGCTACATCTGCCCCTGGCCGGCCGGTGGCAGCACCGACGCCGTCATCCGCGCCATCGCCGAGAGCGCGGCCAAGACGCTGGGCCAGCAGATCATCGTCGACAACAAGCCCGGCGCCGGCGGCATGCTGGGCGCCAACGAACTGGTGAGCGCCAAGCCCGACGGCTACACGCTGAGCCAGTTGCCGCACGGCGTCTTCCGCATCCCGCACATGCAGAAGACGACCTTCGACACGCTCAACGACTTCACCTGGATCGCCTGCCTCACCGGCTACACCTTCGGCCTCGTGGTGCCTGCCGAGGGCCCCATCAAGAGCGTGGCCGACCTCGTGGCCTACGCCAAGGCCAACCCGGGCAAGTTCACCTACGGCAGCACCGGCACCGGCACCAGCCCGCACCTGGCGATGGAAGAGTTCGCGCAGCGCGCCGGCATCACGCTGAACCACATCCCCTTCAAGGGCAACGCCGACAACATGCAGGCCATCCTGGGCGGCCACACGATGGGCGCGAGCGACGCCACCGGCTGGGCGCCGCACGTGGCCAGCGGCAAGCTGCGGCTGATCGCCACCTACGGCAGCAAGCGCACCAAGCGCTGGCCCGAGGTGCCCACGCTCACCGAGCTCGGCTACAAGACCGTGAGCGATTCGCCCTTCGGCGTGTGCGGCCCCAAGGGCATGGACCCGGCCGTCACGCGCACGCTGCACGACGCCTTCCGCAAGACCCTGGAAGATCCGGCCGTGCTGGCCATCTTCGACAAGTTCGACCAGACCATCATCTACATGGGCACCGAGCAGTACACCAAGTGGGCGCGCGAAACCTTCCAGGCCGAGAAGGCGACCATCGAACGCCTGGGCATGGCCGCCAAGGGCTGAAACACGAAAGCCTGCGCCGCATCAAGGCCCACAGCCCCGGCCCAGGCACACTGCACCCATGAAGATCTTCCTGCCTGTCGATGGATCGCTGGCTTCGCTGGCGGCGGTGCACCATGCGGTGCAGCTGGTGCGTGGGGGCCTGAAGGCGCACTTCGTGCTGGCCAACGTGCAGGAGCCGCCCTCGCTGTACGAGGTGGTGGTGGCGCACGACCCGGCAGTGCTGGACCAGGTGCGCGCCGATGCCGGCGCCGACCTGCTGCGCACCGCCGAGGCCATGCTGGACGCCGCGGGCCTGGGCTTCGAGAGCGAGGTGGCCGGCGGCGACCCCGGCCACGTGCTGGTGGACCTGATCGAGAACTACGGCTGCCAGGCCGTGGTGATGGGGGCGCATGGCGCCGGTGCAGGCGCGGGCCCGCTGGGGCGGGTTGCGCTCGCGCTGCTGGCCCACAGCCCGGTGCCGGTGACGGTGGTGCGCCCGCCGCGCCCGACCGAGGGCGCGGCGGCCTGACCGATACAGCGGCCTAACGCGCGCCCGACGCCGGCGCCGCGGGCGTGCTGATCACGCTGGTCATGCTGCCCACGCAGCCGGCCTTGGGGTCGGCGCGCTGGCCTGCGGTGCAGGCCGGCACATCGGCCGGATGCAGCGCGGCGTTGCGCACCAGGCCTGACTTGCGCGTCATCGCCCACACCCCGAAAGACGCGGTGCCCACGGCCAGCACGGCCACCAGCACACGGCGGCGGCGGTTGATGGGGCGGTAGGGGTCGGGTTCGAAGTCGGGCATGGGGGCCGCACTATCGCATGCCCGCCCGCCAGCCTGCCCTAAGCAAAGCCCACAAGCGCAGCCGCAGCGCTGGCCCGTACGATGCCGGCGCCCCTCACAGACCCCCACCGCCATGAACCCCACCCCCCACCGCGTTGCCGTCATCCCCGGCGACGGCATCGGCAAGGAAGTGATGCCCGAAGCCCTGCGCGTGCTGCAGGTCGCGCAGCAGCGCTTCGGCTTCCAGCTCGAACTGCAGCCCATCGAATGGGCCAGCTGCGACTACTACGCAGCGCACGGCGACATGATGCCGCCCGACTGGAAGGCGCAGCTGCAGGGCCAGCAGGCGCTGCTCTTCGGCGCCGTGGGCTGGCCGGCGACGGTGCCCGACAACGTCTCGCTGTGGGGCAGCCTGCTGAAGTTCCGCCGCGAGTTCGACCAGTACATCAACCTGCGCCCGGTGCGCCTGTTCGAAGGTGTGCCCTGCCCGCTGGCCGGCCGCAAGGCAGGCGACATCGACTACTTCATCGTGCGCGAGAACACCGAGGGCGAGTACACCAAGCTCGGCGGCATCATGTTCGAGGGCACCGAGCGCGAGGTGGTGATCCAGGAGAGCGTGTTCAGCCGCTTCGGCAGCGACCGCGTGCTGAAGTACGCCTTCGAGCTGGCGAACAGCCGCCCGCGCAAACACCTGACGGTGGCCACCAAGAGCAACGGCATCGCCATCAGCATGCCCTGGTGGGACGGCCGCGCCGACGCGATGCACGCGCACTACCCGGCCGTGGCGGTGGACAAGCAGCACATCGACATCCTGAGCGCGCGCTTCGTGCTGCAGCCCGGGCGCTTCGACGTGGTGGTGGCCAGCAACCTCTTCGGCGACATCCTGAGCGACCTGGGTCCGGCCACCACCGGCACCATCGGCCTGGCACCTTCGGCCAACTTGAACCCAGAGCGCAAGTTCCCGAGCCTCTTCGAGCCTGTGCACGGCAGCGCGCCCGACATCTACGGCCAGAACATCGCCAACCCCGTGGCCATGATCTGGAGCGCGGCGCTGATGCTGCAGTTCCTGGGCGAGCAGGCGGCGCACGACGCCATCCTGCGTGCCATCGAGGCCACGCTGACGGGCCCGCGCAGCGAGGTCACGCGCGATCTGGGCGGCAGCGCCAGCACCACGGTGATGGGCCAGGCCATCGCAGCCAAGGTGGCCGCGGGCCTGTGAAGGCTCAGGCGGCCGGCCGCACGAAGCCGGCTGCGGCTGCCATCAGCCGTTGCGTGTAGGGCGCCTGCACGCGGCGCGCCGCGAGGTCGGCCGCGGCCAGCGTTTCCACCGCACGGCCGCCCTGCATCACCAGCAGGCGCTGGCACAGGTGCGTGACGACAGCGAGGTCGTGGCTGACCATCACGAAGCTCAGGCGGCGCTGTTCGCGCAACGCCTCCAGCAGGTTCAGCACCTCGGCCTGCACGCTCGCGTCCAGCGCCGAGGTGGGCTCGTCCAGCAGCAACACCTGCGGCTGCAGGATCAGCGCCCGTGCGATGGTCACGCGCTGGCGCTGCCCGCCCGAGAGCTGGTGCGGGTAACGAAAGCGGAAGCCGTCGCCCAGCCCCACCTCGTCCAGCGCCTGCTGGATGCGGGCCTCGCGCTCGTTACCTTGCCCCAGGCCGTGGAGGGCCAGGGGCTCGGCGAGTTGGCGGTCGATGGTCTGCCGCGGGTGCAGGCTGCCGTAGGGGTCCTGAAAGACCATCTGCACCGCGCGCCGCCAGCCCAGGCTGCCGGGCTGCGGCAGCGCCGCGCCGGGCTCAGTGCCGGTGAGGCCGATCTCGCCGGCGGTGCGCGGCGCCAGGCCGCACAGCGCGCGCAGCACCGTGCTCTTGCCGCTGCCCGATTCACCGACGATGCCGAAGCTCTCGCCCGGCGCCACCTCAAAGCTCAAGCCCTCGACGGCGGCAAAGCCGCCGTAGACGACACGCAGGCCCTGGACGCGCAGGCCAAGCGGAGTGTTTTCGGTGTCTCTCATCGCGCCCAGGCCTCGTCGCGCTGCAGCACGGGCAGCGGGTGTCGCGGCGCATCCAGCTGCGGCAGGCAGTGCAGCAGGCCGCGGGTGTAGGGGTGCTGCGCGTTGTGCAGATCGGCCGCAGCCAGGGTCTCCACCACGCGGCCGGCGTACATCACCAGCACGCGGTCGCAGAAGCTGCTGACCAGGCGCAGGTCGTGCGAGATGAAGACGAGGCCCATGCCCCGTTCGCGCACCAGGCGGTCCAGCACACCCAGCACCTGCAGCTGCACCGTGACATCCAGCGCCGAGGTGGGTTCGTCGGCGATCAGCAGCTCGGGCCCGGCCACCAGCATCATCGCGATCATCACGCGCTGGCCCATGCCGCCCGAGACCTCGTGCGGGTAGAGGCGCGCCACACGCGGCGGGTCGTCGATGCCGACATCGGCCAGCGCCTGCAGCACGCGTGCGCGGCGTTCCGCGCCACTGCAGCGCGTGTGCATGCGCAGCGTTTCCTCGATCTGCGCGCCGATGCGCATCACCGGGCTCAGCGAGTACTTGGGGTCTTGCAACACCATCGCGATGCGGCCGCCGCGCAGCGCGCGGCGCTGCTGCGGCTTGCAATTCAGCAAGTCGACATCGCCGAACTGCAGGGCCTTCGCGCTGACCACACCGCCCGGCGCCGTGAGGCCCAGGATGGCGCGGCCGGTCTGGCTCTTGCCGCTGCCCGATTCACCCACGATGCCCAGGCGCTCGCGCCCCAGCGTGAAGCTGACGCCGCGCACCACTTCGTGCAGGCCGCCCTCGCGCCGCGGGTAGGCCACGCGCAGGTCGTCCACCGTCAGCAGGGGCGCACTCACGAAGCGGCCCTCGGGTCCAGCGCGTCACGCAGCCCGTCGCCCAGCAGGTTGAAGGCCAGGCTCACGCTGAAGATGGCCGCACCGGGCGCGGCGGCCACCCACCACTGGTCGAGCACGTAGGCCCGGCCGGCGGCGATCATCGCGCCCCACTCGGGCATCGGCGGCTGCGCGCCCAGGCCGAGAAAGCCCAGGCCCGCGGCGGTGAGGATGATGCCGGCCATGTCCAGCGTCACGCGCACGATGACGCTGGGCACGCACATCGGCATCACGTGGCGCAGCACCACGCGCACCGGGCCGGCGCCCAGCAGGCGCACGGCCTGGATGTAGTCGGCCTGGCGCAATGTCAGCGTCTCGGCGCGGGCGATGCGGGCATAGGGCGGCCAGCTGGTGATGGCGATGGCGATCACCGCGTTCTCGATGCCCGGCCCCAGCGCGGCCACGAAAGCCAGCGCCAGGATCAGCCGCGGGAAGGCGAGAAAGATGTCGGTGATGCGCATCAGCAGCGCATCCACCCAGCCCCCAGCGTAACCCGCGGCCGTGCCCACCAGCAGCCCGATGGGCGCGGCCAGCACCGCCACCAGCACCACCACGAAGAGCGTGATGCGGCTGCCGTGCAGCAGGCGGCTGAAGATGTCGCGGCCCTGGTCGTCGGTGCCGAACCAGTGCGTGCTGGAGGGCGGCTGCAGGCGCTGCGCCAGATCACCCACCGTCGGCGGGTGCGGCGCAATCCACGGCGCCAGCACGGCCAGCACCACCAGCGCCAGCACCAGCACCAGGCCCACCAGTGCGAGCCGGTTGCGTGCAAAGCTGCGCCAGCCCGCGTAGGCGCGGCCCCAGGCGGCCTGGCGGCGCGAGGCGGGGCG
Organism: Rubrivivax sp.; assembly: GCA_051861265.1. GTDB lineage: Bacteria > Pseudomonadota > Gammaproteobacteria > Burkholderiales > Burkholderiaceae_C > Rubrivivax. Next base: position 292,256 of record JBHYDA010000001.1, on the reverse strand, counting down.
GTCGCTCAGCAGCCACTGCTGCAACTCGTTCGGTTGCGCCTTCATCGCGGCACCCCAGCGCGCGTGTCGCGCGTCCGCGGATCGAGCAAGCGGTACAGCGCATCGCTCAGCAAATTCAGCGCAATGAAGACCGTGCCCACCACCAGCGTGGCGCCGAGCACAGCGTTCATGTCGGCGTTCTGAAGGCTGTTGGTGAGGTAGAGGCCCAGGCCCGGCCAGGAGAACACGGTCTCGGTGAGCACGCTGCCTTCCAGCAGGCCGGCGTAGCTGAGCGCGATCACCGTCACCAGCGGCACCATCGCGTTGCGCAGCGCGTGGCGCCAGACGATGCGGGTTTCGCTCAGGCCCTTGGCGCGTGCCGCGACGATGTACTCCTGCGCCAGCTCGTGCAGCATGAAGCTGCGCGTCATGCGGCTGATGTAGGCCAGCGAGAAGTAGCCCAGCAGGCTGGCCGGCAGCACCAGGTGGCTGATAGCGCTGCGGAAGGCCGACCAGTCGCCAGTGGCGCGCGCCGCCAGCGCCGCGTCCACCAGCATCAAGCCTGTGACACGTGCGACGCTGAATTCGTGCGCCACGTCGATGCGCCCCGGCCCTGACACCCAGCCCAGCTTGGCATAGAAGAGCACCAGCGCCATCAGGCCCAGCCAGAAGATGGGCACCGAGTAGCCCACCAGGCCCATCACGCGCACCGCGTGGTCGGCCGCGCCGCCGCGGCGCACCGCGGCCCACACGCCCAGCGGCACGCCCAGGCCGGCGCCAATCAGGATGCCGCAGGTGGCCAGTTCCAGCGTGGCCGGGAAGGCCTGCTTCACGTCGTCCCACACCGGCTTGGCCGTCAGCACCGAGGTGCCGAAATCGCCCTGCGCCGCCTTGGCCACGTAACGCACGAACTGCTCGTGCAACGGCAGGTTCAGACCCAGCTCTTCACGCGCGCGCTGCACCACGTGCTCGGGCGCGCGGTCGCCCACCACGGCCAGCACCGGGTCCACCGGCACCACGCGGCCGATGAAGAAGGTGACGGCCAGCAGGCCCAGCAGCGTGAGCGCCACCGACAGCGCCAGACCGCCGGCCGCGCGCAGCAGCCGCAGCGGCCCTGAATCAGGCCATCGCATCAGCGCTTGCTGACCTTGTAGAGCAGCGTGCCGTCGGCCGTGGGCCCCAGGCGCAGGCCGGCCACGTTCTTGCGGTGCGCGGCCACCTCGGTCTGCTGGAAGAGCATCACGAAGGGGCTGGTCTTGCGGAACTCGGCCTGCAGCTCCTGGTAGAGCTTGGCCCGCTTGGTGGCATCACGCTCCAGCGCAGCGGCGTCGGCCTTCTTGGTCATCTCAGGGATGGCCCAGGCGTTGCGCCAGGCCAGCGGCTTGCTGGCCGCGTTGTCGCCGTTGTCGGGGTTGCGCGCGAAGGTGTCGGCGTTGGTGTGCGGGTCCCAGTAATCGGCGCCCCAGTTGCCGATGTAGAGATCGTGGCTGCGCGCGCGGTATTTGGTCAGCGTCTGCTTGCCGTCGCCGGGGATGATCTCCATCTGGATGCCGGCCCGCGCGAAGGTCTGCTGCATCGCCTCGGTGATGCCCTGGATGGGCTGCGTGGTGCGCATGTCCACCGTGACCTTGAAGCCCTGGGGCACGCCGGCCTTGGCCAGCAGGGCCTTCGCCTTGGCCACGTCCAGCTTGTAGGGCCGGTCCTTGGAAGCGCCCAGCAGCCCCAGCGGCAGGAAGTTCTGGTGCACCACGCCGATGTTCTTCATGATCGTCGCGGCGATGGCGTCGTAGTCCACCAGCCACTTCATCGCCTCGCGCACCTCGGGCTTGGCCAGCACCGGGTTCTTCTGGTTCAGACCCAGGTAGATGACTTGCCCCGTGGGCGTGGCGGTGATGGCGATCTCGGGCTTGGCGGCCACCGCTTCCAGGTCTTGCGGCGTGAGGTTGCGCGCGATGTCGACATCGCCTTTTTCCAGCAGCAGGCGCTGCGTGGCGCTTTCTCTCACGTGGCGGTAGATCACGCGCGCCAGCGGAGCTTTCGGCCCCAGCGTGTACTGCTCGTTGCGCTCCAGCGCCACCAATTGGTTGGCGCGCCACTCGCGGATCTTCAGCGCGCCGCTGCCGGCGTAGTTCGTCTTGAGCCAGCCGTGGCCGAGGTCGCCGTTGGCCTCTTTGCCGAGCACCAGCTTCTTGTCCACCACCGCGGCCACGCTGGCCGTCAGGCAGTTGTAGACGAGCGTGGGCGCGTAGGCCTTGTCGGTGTCGAGTTCCAGCGTCAGCGGGCCGGTTTGGCGGATGCGCTCTTTCGCGTTGGCCTTGCTGAAGCCGAACTGCGTGAGGATGAAGGCCGGCGTCTTGTCCAGCAGCACGGCGCGCTGCAGGCTGAAGACCACGTCTTCGGCGGTGAGCGGGTTGCCGCTGGCGAACTTCAGGCCGGGGCGCAGCGTGAAGCTGTAGCGCTTGCCATCGGCCGAGACGGCCCACTGCGTGGCGATGTCGGCCACCAGCTTGCTGGGCTCGGCCACGTCGTAGCGCAGCAGGCGGTCGTAGGTGTTGCCCAGCAGTTCGCCCGCGGTGATCTCGAAGGCCTCGGCCGGGTCGAGGCTGATGAGGTCGTCGAGTTGCATGGCCAGCACCAGCGTGTCGGGCGGCGTGGCGGCCTGCAGCGGCCACAGCGCGCTGGCGCCGAGAACGGCCGCGGCCTGGCCAAGGCGGCGGCGGGTGAACAGGGGATGGGACAAGACAGCACTCCGGGCGTTCAAGACGACAGCCCGAGAGTGTGTCACTCCACCTCGCCGCCGAATTTCTTGATCAGGTTCGCGATGTACTTGTCGACCAGCTTCTCGAACTCGCTGCTCACCACCGGCGCCACCAGGGCCTTCATCAGCCCGGGCAAGGGCACGTCCACGCTGCCGGCCACCTTGAACTCGATCTCGGTGCCGGCCTTGCCTTCCTTCAGCTTCCAGTGCCCGCCCACCAGCGCGTTGCCTTCGCCCTTGACGGGCGTCCACACCACCGTGCCCTTCTTGCGGTCGGCCACGTACTTGCTGGCATAGACGGTCTGGATGTTCACCTGCGCGGTGCCCACTTTCTCCATCTCCCAGCGGTAGGTGTCTTTGGCGATCTCGGTGAGCTTGTCCACCTTCGGGAAGAAGCTGGCCGAGGTGGGCACGTGCGAGAGCAGGTCGAACACCTCTTTCATGCCCGCCTTGACGGTGAATTCGTAGCCGAGATCGATGTCGACGGTGATGGTCATGCGGGTCTCCTTGCGAGGTGTTGTCAGGCGCCGTCCTGCCCGGCCCAGGGCAGCATCAGCGTGAGGTAGAGCAGCTTCTCGAACTCGGGCTCGAAGCGGTCGATGATCTGCTGCGGCTCGGGGCACAGGCCCGCGTCGGTGATCAGGCCGAACTGCACGCCGCCGCCGTAGCTGAGGATGGACACGCCCACGCCGATGTCGCCCGAGGCCGGCACCCAGAACATGGTCTGGCGCAGCGTGCTGCCGCAGAACTTCAGCGGCACCGCGGGCCCGGGCACGTTGGTCATCACCGCGGTGGCCTTCTTGGCGAACATGCCCAGCACGGCGTCCTGCACCGGCTTGATGAAGAGGCCCGACATCGCCAGCACCGCAAACGCCAGCAGCGGCTGGTAGCTGCCCTTGAGCTCGTTCATGCGCTGGTGCACGGCGTAGGTGCGTTCCACCGGGTTGGTGATGCCGATGGGCAGCACCAACGGGGCCAGGCCGAAGCGGTTGCCCAGCTGCCAGGCCTTGTCGAGCGGGCGCAGGTTCACCGGCACCATGGCGCGGATCTCCTTGCCCGCCGGGTCTTCCCCGCGGCCGCGCAGGTACTCGCCGATGGCGCCGGCCACGCAGCCGAGCAGCACGTCGTTGACGCTGCAGCCCAGGCCCTTGCCGATGGTCTTCACGGTGTCCAGCGACATCGGCTCGCTCCAGGCCACGGCCTTGCGGCCGGCGGGCTTGCCCTTCAGCAGCGTGGGCGAGTCGTCGGGCATCACGGCCAGCGCGGCCGCGTCGCCCAGCACCTTGTAGCCGGTGCGCGCCATGTCCATGCTGCCCAAGAGAGGCTGGTAGGGGTTGGCCAGCATGTCGATGCTCTTGGCCATGCCGCCGCCGTACATGCCGATGGCCTTGATGGTGAGGTCGGTCAGCGGCTTGAGCACGGCGTCGGCCAGCCAGTCGGCCTCGCCGGCATCTTCAGCGAGCTCGCGTTTGCGGCGCTTGGGAGGCTCGGCGCCGCCGTCGGTGATGCTCATCATCACGCTGATCAGCGCGATGCCGTCGCCGATGCAGTGGTGCACACGCGCCACCAGCGCGCTGCCGCCTTCGTAATCCTCGATGAAGTGGAACTGCCACAGCGGGCGCGACGGGTCCAGCGGCGTCATCGCCAGCTCGCCGCACAGGCGCTGCAGCGCGTGGCGCTCGCTCTCGCCGGGCTGGCGCTGCAACGTGGCGGGCACCACGTGCTGCGTGATGTCGAAGTTCTCGTCAGGCACCCAGGTGGCGCCCATCGCGTCGGCCACGGCCTTGTGGCGGAAGCGCTCGTACTTCAGCAGCTTGCTCTCGATGCGCTCGCGCAGCGCTTCCAGCGTGAGGGCCGGCGTGAGCAGCCACACGCCGACGATCATCATCAGGTTCACCTCGTTGTCCATGCGCAGCCAGGCGGTATCGACCCGCGACATGCGCTCGGCGGCATGGGACATGTGAAGGAACTCCTGCAAGAGGTAGGCGCAACGCGCCGGCGCGGCGCACGATGCTGGGTAACATCCGCCCCGTCAACCAAGGATTTTCACCCACGGAGCCCCCCGCCATGGCCGACCTCAAAGCCACCTTCGAAGCCGCCGTTGCCGCCAGCAAGCAGTTGCCGGAGAAACCCGACAACATGACGCTGCTGAAGATCTACTCGCTCTACAAGCAAGCCACCGAAGGCGACGTGCAGGGCAAGCGCCCGGGTTTCACCGACATGGTGGGCCGCGCCAAGTTCGATGCCTGGGACTCCATCAAGGGCACCAGCGCTGAAGAGGCCATGCAGTCCTATGTCGACCTGATCGAATCCCTGAAGTAAAGCCCGATGCCGACTGCGAAACTGCCGCGCCGCCTGGCCCTGAAAACCCTGGCCGGCGGTGCTGCAGCGGCGCTGGCCCTGCCCACCTGGGCCCAGGGTGAACGCCGCATCCTGCTCGGCCAGAGCGCCGCGATGAGCGGCCCGGCCGCGCAGCTCGGGCTGCAGATGAACCGCGGCGCACGCATCTTCTTCGATCGGCTGAACGCCGAGGGCGGCGTCAACGGCCGCCGCGTGGAGATCCGCGCGCTGGACGACGGCTACGAGCCCGAGCGCTGCGCGATCAACACGCGCACGTTGATCGACGACGAGGTGTTCGCGCTGTTCGGCTACGTCGGCACGCCCACCTCGCTGGCGGCGCTGCCGCTGGTGACGGGCGCCAACATCCCTTTCTTCGGCGCCTTCACGGGCGCCGAGGCGCTGCGCGAGCCCTTCAACCGCAACGTCTTCCACGTGCGCGCCTCGTACTACGACGAGACGGCGCTCATCGTGAAGCAGCTCACGTCGCTGGGGCTGAAGAAGATCGCCGTGTTCCGCCAGAACGACAGCTACGGCCAGGCCGGGCTGGATGGCGTGCTGCGTGCGCTGAAGGCGCAGAACCTGCAGCCCGCCGCGGTGGGCCTGGTGGAACGCAACTCGGTGGACGTGGCCGCGGCCGTCAAGGCCATCGTGCCGGCCATGCCCGACGCCGTGGTGCAGATCAGCGCCTACAAGAGCTGCGCCGCCTTCGTGCGCGAGGCGCGCAAGGCCGGCTACGGCGGCACCTTCTACAACGTGAGTTTCGTGGGTACGCAGGCCCTGGCCGATGAGTTGGGCAAGGACGGCCTGGGCGTGGTGGTGAGCCAGGTGATGCCCTTCCCCTTCAGCACCACCAACGCCCTGGCGCGCGAGTACCTCGACGCCGTCAAGCGTGCCGGTGGCGACGCCACGGCCAACTACAGCAGCATCGAGGGCTACCTCGCCGCCAAGGTGGTGGCCGAGGGCCTGCGCCGGGCCGGCGGCAACCCCACACGCGGCGGCTTCGTGGACGCGCTCGACTCGATGCAGCGCTACGACGCGGGCGGTTTCCAGGTGAGCTTCGGCTCGCGCAACCGGCGCGGCTCCAGCTTCGTCGAACTCTCGATGCTCACCGGCGACGGGAAAGTGCGGCGCTGAGGCCGCACGGCCTCACTTCGCCGCCAGCGCCTTCTCGATCTCGGCCACCAGCGTGGGCGCCGTGGGCGTGACGTTGCTGCCGTAGCTGCCCAGCGGCTTGCCGTCGCGGCCCACCAGGTACTTGTGGAAGTTCCAGCCCGGCGTCTTGCCGGTGGCCTGGATCAGCTGCACGTACAGCGGGTTGGCCGCAGAGCCCTTGACCGAGCTCTTCGAGAACATCGGGAACTTCACGCCGTAGGTGTTGAAGCAGAAGTCGGCGATCTCCTTGCTGTCCTTCAGCTCCTGCCCGCCGAAATCACCACTGGGGAAGCCCAGCACCACCAGGCCCTGCGGGCCGTACTTGGCGTTCAGCGCCTCCAGGCCCTCGTACTGCGGCGTGAAGCCGCACTTGCTGGCCGTGTTGACGACCAGCAGCACCTTGCCGGCGTACTGGCACAGGTTCTGCGGCTTCTCGTCCTGCAGGCGCGGGAAGCTGTGCTGCAGCAACGCCGGGCAGGCGCCCGCGGGCGCAGCCACGGGGGCCGGTGCCGACTGGGCTGCAGCAGGCAGGGTGGCGAGGGCCAGGCCCCCGAAGAGCACGGACAAGGCGAGACGCAGCGGCGTTTTCATCGGGAAGCCCCAGATTGACAGGAAGGCGTGATGCTGCCACCAAGCGCGGCTTGCAGCCGGGCCAGGGTCATCGGCTGCGGTGTGTCCAGGTCGGGCTGCACCCAGGCCGCACCACCGAAGGCCTCGTCGCCGAAGTACACGCCTGGCGTGATGCCGCAGGCCACGCCGGCGGCACGCGCTGCCTGCAGGCCGGCCGGCGAGTCTTCCAGCGCGAAGGTGTCGCCGGCGTGCAGGCCCAGGCGCTGCAATGCCAGCAGGTAGGCCTGCGGATGAGGCTTCTTCAGCGGCGCATCTTCGGCGCAGACGATGGTGGCAAAGGCACCGGCCCAAGCGGCGCCCCAGAGGCTGGCGAACAGCGCGTCGACATTGGCGCGGCTGGTCGTCGTCACCACGGCCAGCGCCACGCCCGCCGCCTGGCACTCGGCCACCAGGCGCAGCACGCCGGGCCGCGCGTGCACGGCACCCTGGGCCACCCGCGCGGTGTAGGCCGCGGTCTTGGCGCGGTGCAGGGCGCGCACGAGCTGCTCGCGCGCCTGCGCGTCGGTGGGGGCCTCGGGGCGCTGGGCCAGGTCGTGGTGCAGGCGCTCGATGCCACCGGCCACGCGCAGCAGTTCGCCGTAGTGCGCCACGCTCCAGCGCCAGGGCAGGCCCAGGGCCTCGAAGGCCTGGTTGAAGGCCACGCGGTGGCCGTCGCGCTCGGTCTCGGCCACCGTGCCATCCACGTCCCACAGCAGCGCGCGCAGCCGGGGCGGGGCGCTGCTCACAGCGCGCCCAGGGCCCGCTTGCGCCGCTCCACCATGCGCCAGATGTAGGGTGTGAAGATGAGCTGCATCGCCAGCTCCATCTTGCCGCCGGGCACCACCAGCGTGTTGGCACGGCTCATCCACGAGTCGTTGATCATGTTCAGCAGGTAGGGGAAGTCGATGCCCTTGGGGTTCTTGAAGCGGATGACGCAGATGCTCTCGTCGGCCGTGGGAATGTCGCGCGCGATGAAGGGGTTGCTGGTGTCCACCACCGGCACACGCTGGAAGTTGACGTGCGTGTGCTCGAACTGCGGCACGATGTAGTGCACGTAGTCGGGCATGCGGCGCAGGATGGTGTCGGTGACGGCCTCGGTGCTGTAGCCGCGGATGTGCTTGTCGCGCCACAGCTTCTGGATCCACTCGAGGTTGATCACCGGCACCACGCCCACCAGCAGGTCGGGGTAGCGGGCGATGTCGAGTTCGGGCGTCACCACGGCGCCGTGCAGGCCCTCGTAGAACAGCATGTCGGTGCCGGGGGGGATGTCTTCCCAGGCCGTGAAGGTGCCCGGCTCCTGCTGGTAGGGCGCGGCTTCCACGGGGTCGTGCAGGTACTTGCGGCGGCGGCCGGTGCCGGTTTCGCTGTAGTCGCGGAAGAGGCTCTCCAGCTCGGGGAAGAGGTTGTTCTCGGGCCCGAAATGGCTGAAGTTCTTGTCGCCGGCCTTCTCGGCCTCGGCCTGGCGGGCGCGCATCTCCTTGCGGTTGTAGCGGTGGAAGCTGTCGCCTTCGATGACCGCGGCCTTCACGCCTTCACGCCGAAAGATGTTCTCGAAGGTGCGCGTGACGCTGCTCGTGCCGGCGCCGCTGCTGCCGGTGATGGCGATGATGGGGTGCTTGTGCGACATGGCGGGTCTCAATCCCTGAAGAGGCTGCGCGGGGCGAAGAGCGGCGGCGGCGCTTCGTCGGGCTGCGGCTCGTGGTGGTAGCGCTCGATGCGCTCCACCTCTGCGGCGCTGCCGAACACCACACCGATGCGCTGGTGCAGGCTGGTCGGCGTCACGCCCAGCATGGGCTGGCGGCCCGTGCTGCAGCGGCCACCGGCCTGCTCCATCACCAGGCCGATGGGGTTGGCCTCGTAGAGCAGACGCAGGCGGCCGGGCTTGGAAGGGTCTTTCGTGTCGCGGGGGTAGAGGAAAACACCGCCGCGCATCAGGATGCGGTGCGCCTCGGCCACCATGCTGGCGATCCAGCGCATGTTGAAGTCCTTGCCGCGCGGCCCGGGCTTGCCCGCCAGGCATTCGTCGACATAGCGCTTGACCGGCGGCTCCCAGAAGCGCGAGTTGCTGGTGTTGATGGCGAACTCGTGCGTCTGCTCGGGCACGCGGATCTTGTCGTGCGTGAGCACGAACTCGCCCAAGTTCGGGTTGAGCGTGAAGCCGGCCACGCCATCGCCCACCGTCAGCACCAGCATGGCGGTGGGCCCGTAGAGCGCGTAGCCGGCCGCCACCTGGGCGGCGCCGGGCTGCAGGAAATCGACCTCTGTCACGTCGCGGCCGCTGTCGATCACGTCCTGCGGCGCACGCAGCACGCTGAAGATGCTGCCCACGCTGACGTTGACGTCGATGTTGCTGCTGCCGTCCAGCGGGTCGAAAACCAGCAGGTACTTGCCGCGCTGGTAGTCCCCCGGGATCTGCTTGGGCCCGTCCATCTCCTCGCTGGCCATGCCGGCGAGGTGGCCGTTCCACTCGTTCATGCGGATGAAGAGCTCGTTGGACAGCACGTCGAGCGGCTTCTGCTGTTCGCCCTGCACGTTGGTGTCGCCCGCCTCGGGCAGCGCGTCGCCCAGGGAACCCATGGCCACGATGCGCGCGATGGCCTTGCAGGCCAGCGAGACATCGAGCAGCAGCGCGTTGAGCTCGCCGCTGGCCTGCGGGAAACGTTTGCGCTGCTCGATGAGGTAACGCGTGAGCGTCCAGCGTCCGGTGATGGGCATGGGGGTTCCTGGAGTGCGGTGTCGGGTCAGCCCGCCGTGAACACGCGGCTGGCGCGCACGTCGCTCTCGGCCAGCGTGGTCAGGTCTTCACGGCTCAGCACGCGGTCGCGCTCGGCGAACAGGCGGCTGGCCTGGCGCAGGCGCAGGCGGTCGAGCGCGTTGCGCACGCTGCGGGCGTTGGCGAAATGCGGTTGCTGCATGCGGCGCTGGAGGTAGTCGTCGAAGGCCTCGCGCGCGCCGGGGCCGAAGCGGTAGTTCAGCCCGGCCAGCATGCGCTCGGCAATCGCCTGCAACTCGGCATGCGCGTAGTCGGGGAAATCGAGGTGGTGCGCGATGCGGCTGCTCAGGCCCGGGTTGCTCTGGAAGAAGGTGTCCATGCGGTCCTTGTAACCCGCCAGGATCACCACCAGGTCGTCGCGCTGGTTCTCCATCACCTGCAGCAGGATCTCGATGGCCTCCTGCCCGTAGTCGCGCTCGTTGTCGGGGCGGTACAGGTAGTAGGCCTCGTCGATGAAGAGCACGCCGCCCATGGCCTTCTTCAGCACCTCTTTCGTCTTGGGCGCGGTGTGGCCGATGTACTGGCCCACGAGGTCGTCACGCGTCACGGCCACCAGGTGGCCTTTGCGCACGTAGCCCAGGCGGTGGAGGATCTGCGCCATGCGCAGCGCCACCGTCGTCTTGCCGGTGCCCGGGTTGCCGGTGAAGCACATGTGCAGGCTCGGGGTCTGGGCCTGCAGCCCGTGCGCCAGGCGCAGCTTGTCCACGACCAGCAGCGCGGCGATGTCGCGGATGCGCTGCTTCACCGGCACCAGGCCGATGAGGTCGCGGTCGAGCTCGTCCATCACGGCTTCGACCTGGCTCTGCGCCAGCACCTCGCCGACGGTCTGCGGGGCCGGCACGGCCGCAGGCGCCGCCGGCTCGGACACCGCCGCGGGCGCGCCAGGGATGCGGTAGAGCGGCGCGTTCATGGCCCGGCTTCAGTAGCGCTGCGCTTCGGGCTTGTCGGTGGCGTAGCTGTGCACCGTGTAGCGGACGCTGCGGCCGTCCACCTCCTGCCGCACGAGGCCGAAGCCGGGCTCCTGGGCGGGCCGGTTGACGATGAAGCTCATCGCGATGCTTTCCACGCCGCGCGTGCTGTCGAAGGCCATCAGCCGGATGTAGTGGCTGGGGAAAGTCTGGCGGCAGTTGTTCAGTTCCATCAACACGCCGGCCGCATCCTGCAGGTCGAACATCGGCATGCCGAACATCTCCCAGTAGGTGTTGCGCGGGTGCGGGTCGTCGGTGTACTCGACGCTCCAGGCGTAGCCCTTCTGCAAGCCGTAGTCGATCTGCATCGCGATCTCTGCATCGGTGAGCTCGGGCAGGAAGCTGAACTGGCCTTGCGTGATGCGGCCGGTGGGGTTGCTCATCATGGTGAAGGTCTCCTTCGGTTTCAGGCCGCGGCCGGTGTCACCGCGTAATCGCTGGTGTCGGTGGACGTGTAGTTGAAGCTGATGTCGCCCCAGGTGTCGAGCGCCTGCTTCAGCGGCGTGCAGAACTGCGCCGCCTTGCGCAGGATGTCGGGGCCTTCGTTGAGGATGTCCTTGCCCTCGTTGCGCGCCTTCACCATGCACTCCAGCGCCACGCGGTTGGCCACGCCACCCGCTTGAATGCCCGCCGGGTGCCCGATGGTGCCGCCGCCGAACTGCAGGATCACGTCGTCGCCGAAAAGGTGCAGCAACTGGTGCATCTGGCCTGCGTGGATGCCGCCGCTGGCCACCGGCATCACCTTCTTCAAGTCGCACCAGTCCTGGTCGAAGTACAGGCCGCGCGGCAGGTCTTGTTTCGTGTAGCTGTCGCGGCAGACGTTGTAGTAGCCCTGCACCGTCATCGGGTCGCCTTCCAGCTTGCCCACGGCGGTGCCGGTGTGCATGTGGTCCACCCCCGCCAGGCGCAGCCATTTGGCGATGACGCGGAAGCTCACGCCGTGGTTCTTCTGCCGCGTGTAGGTGCCGTGGCCGGCGCGGTGCAGGTGCAGGATCATGTCGTTGCGGCGGCACCAGTGCGACAGCGACTGGATCGCGGTGTAGCCGACCACCAGATCGACCATGACGATGACCGAGCCCAGATCCTTCGCGAAGTCGGCGCGCCGGTACATTTCTTCCATCGTGCCGGCGGTGACGTTCAGGTAGCTGCCCTTGACCTCGCCGGTCGCGGCGCTGGCCTTGTTCACGCCTTCCATCACGTAGAGAAAACGGTCGCGCCAGTGCATGAAGGGCTGCGAGTTGATGTTCTCGTCGTCCTTCATGAAATCGAGCCCGCCCTTCAGGCCTTCGTAGATCACGCGGCCGTAGTTTCGCGCGCTCAGGCCCAGCTTGGGCTTGGTGGTGGCGCCCAGCAGCGGGCGGCCGAACTTGTCCAGGCGCTCACGCTCCACGATCAAACCCGTGGGCGGGCCCTTGAAGGTCTTCACGTAGGCCACCGGGATGCGGATGTCTTCCAGCCGCGCGGCCTTCAGCGGCTTGAAGCTGAAGACGTTGCCGATCAGGCTGGCCGTCATGTTGGCGATGGAGCCCTCTTCGAACAGGATGATGTCGTAGGCCACCCACGCGAAGTACTCGCCGGGCCGGCCCGGCACCGGCTCCACCCTGAAGCACTTGGCGCGGTAGTTCTCGCAGGCGGTGAGCCGGTCGGTCCACACCACGGTCCAGGTGGCGGTGCTGCTCTCGCCAGCCACCGCGGCGCCGGCTTCCACCGGGTCCACGCCCTCTTGCGGCGTGATGCGGAAGAGGCAAACCGTATCCGTGTCCTTGGGCTGGTAGTCGGGCACCCAGTAGCCCATCTGGCGGTACTTCAGAACGCCGGCGCTGTAGCGCTTCTTCGCGTCGGTGATCTGGGTGGCGTCGGCTTGCAGGCCAGCGTCGACAGCTGCGTGCATCGGGGTCTCCAGGCGGTGGATGCGCGCAAGGGCGGCGCGTGGGTCCCATCATCAGATTTCGCTGATATAAACGACAGTCAGACTTTCTTGGCTTTCAGTTCAGGTAAGTCTTAACAATGAACGTCACCTTCCGGCAGCTGCGGGTTTTCCTGGAGGTGGCCAAGCAAGGCAGCGTCACGCGCGCGGCGGAGGCGCTGCACCTCACGCCGCCGGCGGTGTCGATGCAGTTGAAGGAAGTGGAAGGCCAGGTCGGCCTGCAGCTCTTCGACCGCACCGGGCGCACGCTGTCGCTGTCCACCGCCGGCGAGTACTTCGTCGTGCACGCCAAGCGGCTGCTGGGCGCTTTGCGCGACGCCGAGAACGCCATGGGCCGCTTCAAGCGCCTGGAGCACGGCCTGCTGACCGTGGGCATGGTCAGCACGGCCAAGTACTTCGTGCCGCGGCTGCTGGGGCAGTTCCGCGCCGAGCACCCGGGCATCGACGTGCGCCTTGTGGTGGCCGGCAACCGAGAAGACCTGCTCGCGCGCATGCACAGCGGCGATGTCGACCTCTCGGTGATGGGCCGCCCGCCGCGCGAACTGGCGGCACGCTCAGAGGCCTTCGCCGCGCACCCGCTGGTGTTCGTGGCGCCGCCGGGGCACGAGCTGCTGCGCCTGGGGCACCCGCCGCCCAGCGCGCTGGCGCCCTACCCCTTCATCGTGCGCGAGCAGGGTTCGGGCACACGCCATGCGATGGCGCGCTTCTTCGAAGAACACCGTTTCGAGCCGCGCATCACCATGGAGATGGGCAGCAACGAAGCCATCAAGCAGGCGGTGATGGCCGGCATGGGCGTGAGCTTCCTCTCGCTGCACACCATTGGGCTGGAAGTGCACAGCGGTCTGCTGCAGGTGCTGGACATCGCCGGCACGCCGGTGATGCGCACCTGGAACGTGGTGCACCTGGGCGAGAAGGTGCTCAGCCCGGCGGCCGAGGCCTTCCGCTACTACCTGATCGAGCAGGGCTCGGGCTTCCTGCAGGCGCACGACGCACCGCTGCTCGGCGTCAAGCTGCCGGCCTGAGCGGGCGCAGGTCCCAGCCCTGGCTGGGCCGCGCCTACTTCGCCGTCTTCTTCGCCGCAGCCTTCTTCGCCGGCTTGCTGCTGGCCAGCAGCGCATCGAGGTTCTTCGTGATCTCGCCCTCGATGGTCTTGCTGAAGGCCCCGAGCAGGAAGCCGAGCTTGGCGTCGAGTTCGAAATGGTCGCCGGCCACGATCAGGCGACCGTTGACGCCGGTGCGCTTGAACTCGACCGTGTCGCTGGTCTCGCCTTCGACCACGGTGCATTCCATGTCGAACTTGTTCTCCACCTCTTCGGCCCATTGCCAGGCGATCTTGCGGGCCTGGGTCAGGCCCAGGCTGTGTTCACGGTGGATGTGGATGTCGGCCATGGTGTCGTTCTCGCTGCTTCTTTCAAGGCGTTGCAGGGGTGGGGGTGCCGGCCGCCGGGGGCCGCGCCCCCAACTGCACGAGCCGTTGTCGTCTTTCGTCTCCGGGCCGGGCGGCGAGTTCCTTCACCGCGCGATGAAACCGCGCCCAATCGCGCTCTTCGGCCTCGAACAAGGCCTCGAAGCCCGGCACCAGCTCGTTGTACGCGGCCAGCACACCGAAGGATGCATTGTTGGCACGCGCGAACCAGCCGTCATATCCCGCGAAACCGCCCCAGGGCCCGGCCTTCAGCGCCGCGTATTCGGCGCGCAGCGCGGCCATCGCCGCCGCCTTGGCCTGTCGCTTGTCGTCGTCGCTGCCGGGGCCGGTGTAGATCTGCAGCAGGCGCTGCCGCGTGCGCAGCGTCAGCGCGCGGAAGTCCTCGCGCCGCCGCTCGGTGGCCTGCACCTCGGCCAGCGCGGCAGGGCTGCCATGCTGCGCCAGCCACAGGCGGCCGCCCAGGCGCTCCACCGCGGTGGCGTAGCTTTCGTTGAAGGTGGTGTCGTCGGCCACGTAGACCACCTGATGCGCCAGCTCGTGGAAGATCAGCCGCGCCAGCTCGGGCTCGCTCCAGGTGATGAAGGTGTTGAGCAGCGGGTCGCCGCCCACCCAGTTGCTCCAGCCGAGCGTGCTGTAGGCCGGCACGCCGTAGAGCATCACCTCCCAGCCTTCGGCCTTGAGCTGCGCGGCCGTTGCCTCGGCGGCCTCGCGGCTGAAGTAGCCGCGGTAGCCCACACAGCCCATCACCGGGAAGCACCAGGTCTTCAGCGTCAGGCCCAGTTCGGGCGCGGCCACCACGTTCCACACCACGGCCTCGCGCTGCAGATCGGCATAGCGGCGGTAGCTGTCGTTGTCGGGCAGTTGCAGCTCGCGCGCGGCGAAATCGCGCATGTCCTGGCTGCGCTGCAGGCGCTGGCGCAGCGGCTCCGGCGTCGTGGGGTCGGCCACCACCTCGGCCACGGGGCGGGCGCGCTGCAGCAGATCGAGATGGCCGCCCGCGGCCTGCGCGTAGTAGCCCAGCGTGCTGCAGCCGCTGGTGAGGCAAACGGCCGCGGTTGCCAGCAACGCGGTGCCGATCAAGCCGCCGGTGGCCATCAGTCCTGTGCTCCAGAACGTCCAGCGCCGCTTGCGTGCCGTGTGCCCACCGCCGCTCAAGCCGCGCGCACCTCGACCAGGCAGTCGTAGAAGGTGGGCGCCCGGCCCAGGTCCGTCAGGCGCTGGTGCGTGAGTTCGTTGACGTTGGTGCCGTCCAAGCCCAGCTTGCGCCACCAGATGCCCAGGCCATTGACGACACCCGGCCGTGCACGCGGGCTCACCTTCAGGCGGCAGCGGTAGTGGCCCCGGTCGTTGAAGACCAGCACTTCGCTGGCATCGGCCAGGCCGCGCGCAGCAGCGTCGTCGGCGTGCATTTCCACCAGCGGTTCCTTTTCGGCCGCGCGCAGGCTGGCGACGTTGACGAAGGTGCTGTTGAGGAAGTGCCGCGCCGGCGGCGAGATCATCGCCAGCGGGTAGCGCGCGGCGAGTTCGGGCGCGCTCTCGGCGCTTTCGTAGTTGGGCACGTGGTCGGGCAGGCCGTAGCCGGGCGCGTCGGCCCAGGCCTTGCCACTGGGCGTGGGGAAACCGCCTTCGGCAAACGGCGCTTCGGCGATCTTCAGCTTCGACCAGCCGCGCTTGATGAGCTCGTCCAGGTTCACCTGCTGCGCGTTGAAGGCGCCGCGCGCCAGGGTCTCGTCGCTGTCGGCGAAGCAGGGCTCGGTGTAGCCCATCTGCGCCGCCAGGCCACGGAAGATCTCGGCATTGCTGCGTGCCTGCCCCAGCGGCGCGATGGCCGGGCGGTTCAGCAGCGCGTAGGTGTGGCCGTAGGCGCTGTGAGCGTCCCAGTGCTCCAGCTGCGTGGTGGCGGGCAGCACGTAGTCGGCGTGGTCGGCGGTGTCGGTGAGGAAGTGCTCCAGCACCACGGTGAAGAGGTCTTCGCGCGCGAAGCCCTGCACCACCTTGCCGCTTTCAGGCGCCACGGCCACGGGGTTGCTGTTGTAGACCACCACGGCCTCGATCTTCGGGCCGAAGAGAGGCGAAGCCTCGCACAGCAGCGCGTCGCCGATGGTGCTCATGTTGATGGTGCGGGGCGCTCGACCGGCCAGCAGGTCAGGCCGCTGCAGCCAGGCGTCGTTGCGAGCGCCCTTGAACCAGCCCGAGCTGCTGAGCAGCAGGCCGCCCGCGCGGTGGCGCCAGGCGCCGGTCAGGCAGGGCAGCAGCGCCACCAGGCGCACCGCATTGCCGCCGCCGCGCACACGCTGCATGCCGTAGTTCAGGCGGATGGCCGCCGGCTGCGTGCGGCCGTAGTCTTGCGCCAGCCCGCGCACTTCCTCCGCCGTGATGCCGCAGACCTGCGCCACGCGTTCAGGTGGCCACTGCAGCGCACGCTCGCGCAGCGCCGGCCAGCCTTCGACAAAACGGTTGACGTAGTCGTGGTCGATCAGGTCATGGGCGATCAACTCGTGCATCAGGCCCAGCGCCAGCGCACCATCGGTGCCCGGGCGCAGCGCGATGTGCTGGTGGCACTTCTCGGCCGTCTCGGTGCGGCGCGGGTCGATGCACACCAGCCGGGCCCCGGCGCGCTTGGCCTGCTGGGCGAAGTTCCAGAAGTGCACGCTGCTGGTGATGGGGTTGCTGCCCCAGATGAGGATGAGCCGGCTCTCGGCGAAGAACTCCACATGCATGCCCACCTTGCCGCCGTAGGTAGCCATCAGCCCTTCGGCACCGGCGCTGGCGCAGATGGTGCGGTCGAGCAGGCTCGCGCCCAGCTGGTGGAAGAAGCGCGCGGCCATGCCATCGCCCTGCACCAGGCCCATGGTGCCGGCATAGCTGTAGGGCAGGATGGCTTCGGGGTTGCGCGCGGCGATGGCCTGCAGGCGGGCGGCGATGTCGGCCAGCGCTTCGTTCCAGCCCACGGGCTCGAAGCGGCCCTCGCCCTTGCGGCCCACGCGCTTCAGCGGCGTGAGCACACGCTCGGGGTGGTAGCTGCGCTCGGCGTAGCGGCTCACCTTCGTGCACAGCGCGCCGTGGGTGGGCGGGTGGTCGGGGTCGCCTGCCACGCGCACCACGCGGCCCGCTTCCACGGTGGTCTGCAGGGCACAGGTGTCAGGGCAGTCGTGCGGGCAGGCGCCTTGCACCACCACGCGTGGCAGCTCGATGGAAACACTCATGCGGCGACTGTGCCACAGCGAAGGGGGCCGCTCCGGGGGCAAGGGCTAGGGGCGCGCGCCTGTGGGCCACGGCTGCGGGGCGGCCTGACCGATGCGCGCGAGCCCGCGGCACAGCGCCCGCGTGACGCCCGCGTGACGGTGGCACCGCTAGGCTTCGGGCCATGCGCTTCCTCATCCCCATCGCCCTCGTGGGCCTGGCCGCCCTCAGCTTCGACGCTGCGACCGCCGCGCCCGGCCAGCCGGTGCCCGGGCCGGGGGCCAGCCCCATCGTCACCTGGGACCCCGAACGCCTCTACGGCGGCGTGGCCCGCCCGGCCACCCTGCGGCCGATGACGCCGGCCGAGCTGAAGCTCTCGCGCGAGCGGGCCGATGTCTTCCTCCAGGCGCTGAAAGCCGCGCCCGTGTTCGCGCAGCCGGCGCGCCACACCACCTTCATGACGAGTTGGGCCCACCTGGCGCGCGGGCCGGTGCTCTCGCAGAGCTTCGTGGTCTATTGGGGCGCGCCACGCGACACCCGCCAGCGCGCCGACGGCGCCTACTTCGGCGTGATGGGCGGCGCGCTGGAGCTGCTGTTCATCGACACCAACCGCGTACCGCTGGGCGACAAGCTGGGCGCTGAAGGCCGCCAGGACTTCGACCGCCGCATCGAGGAAGCCGGCGTGCCCGTGGCGCTGTACGCCGAGCCCCGCGTGCATGCCCGCGTGGGCGGCGGCGCGGTGTACGGCCAGTGGTTCATCGCCACGCGCGACGGCAGCCCGGCGCTGGCGCCGGTGCCACTGGGCCTGCTGCTGGAGATGGACATCGCGCAGCTGAAGAAGCGCGCCGCCGACAGTGAGCGCAGCTTCGCCCACAGCCTGCGCGAGCTGGAAGCCTCGATGACGCCCGAGGCCAGCGCCGCGCGCCGGGCCAAGCGCCAGACCGCCTGGGCCCGCGAGACCCCGGACCCCGGCGCGATGGCCCGCCGCCTGGACGCCGCCGAACGTACCGACCAGAGCGACTATGAGCGCCAGAAGGCGCGCCTGACCCCCCCGCCGGTGCCCGACCCCAAGAGCCCCCACTGGGGCGCCAGGCTGGCCTTGCAGGCACTGGAGCAGCAGCTGGCCGCTGCGGGCGCCACGGGCCGCCAGGCCCCGGCCTGCGGCGCGCTCGACCCGGCCTTCGAGCCGGGCCTGAATGTGCGCTGGCATGCCGTGGGCCCCGGCGCCCCGGCCGACTGCCAGCCCATGGTGCGCCTGCGCGCCGACCTGCTGACGCCCGGCAAGCCCGAAGAAGTGCGCGTGCTGGCCGCCTGGCTGCGCGATGCCGATTGCGGCAAAGCCTGGGACCAGCCGCCTCAAGACCATGTGTGCAGCCGCATCACCACCACCCTGCGCGAGATGGACTGGGCCGCGGTGCGGCGCAGCTTTGCCTGGAAGGAAACGCCATGACGCACACCACGCCCGCCGCTGCGGCCGCGCTCACACGGCGCCAGCTGCTGGCTGCCACGCTGCCGCTGGCGCTGCTGGCGGCGGCCGGGCGCGCAGCCCCTGCCGCGCTGCCCGCCGGGGGCGCCAGCATGGTGCTGCCACCGGGCTTCGCGCTGCTGGATGGCCGCAACCCGCAGGTCTACGGTGCCACGCTCAAGCCCGAGCCGCGCGCCAATCATGCGGCGCGGATCTTTGTCTATGCCCCCATGGCGCGCCCGGCCGGCACTGCCGGCTTCACGGCGCTGTTCGAGCGCGAGTGGCGCACCGAATTCGGCAGCCTGGACACCGGCGACACCGTCGCCCACTACCGCGGCCGTCTGCCCGGCGGCCTGGCTTGCTGCTGCATGGGCCGCTTCTTCGAGCGACCGGGCGGCGCCATGTATGGCGTGATGTACCTGCTGGACCTGGGCGACCGCGTGCAGCTGGTGGCGGCCAGCGTGGCGCCCGGCTGGGACGGCGTGAACTTTCCCGCTGCGGTGCAAGACCACGGCCTGCGTTCGCTGGCGCAACAACTCTTCCCGCTGCTGGACAGCTTGCGCGCCCCGGGCGGGCGCCCGCCACCCGCGCAGCCGCTGTTCAGCCGTGAAGAGGTGCTGGGCCGCTGGGCCCATCGCAGCGGCGGCGTCGGCGGCAGCTTCGTCGACGCCCAGACCGGCGCCTCGCTGGGCACGGCCGTGCGTGCCGCGGCCAGCGACCTGGTGCTGGGCGAAGACGGCCGCTACGAGGACGGCATCGCGATGTACAGCCACAACCCCGGCGCCGGCACGAACCTGGGCCCGCAGGCGCAGCGCCAGGCCGGCCGCTGGGCTTTCGATGGCGAAACCCTCGCGCTGCAGCCTGAGCAAGCCAACGGCCTGGACAACCGCCGCCGCGTCGCCGGCGTGGGGCGGCAGGCCGATGGCCGCCGCGTGCTCATCCTGCTGAACCCCGAAGGCGGCAGCTTCAAGCCGCTGGCCTGGGTGCCGGTGTGGGACGGCCACGCCGGCGTGATGCGCTGGTACCGCGAGGCCCGCTGAAGGCCAACAGCAGGAAATACCCCATGAACGCACCGGATGCACGGGCCGGCGTGTGGGCCGCGGTGATGGCAGCCTTGCTGGCCCTGGCCGGCTACGGCGGGGGCAGCCGCCAGAAGCCGGCGCTGGTGGCGCCGAAGCTGTGAACGCCCGCCAGCGCCGCCCCCTGGGCCCTTCGGGTCTGTTCAATCCCAGGGGGACGCTGGGCGCGCCGAGCCCGATGCCCGATCATTGCCCGATGCCCACGCCGCCCAGCCCGGCGCAGCCCCTGCGCCTGCACCTGCATGCCGACATCGGCGTGCACGGCCCCGCGGGCCTGCTGATGCCGCTGCGCGGCGCGGCCGCTGGCCTGGCGGCGCTGGCAGCGCTGGAGCCCGGCATCAGCCGGCAGCGCGCTGCCGCGCTGCTGTGGCCCGACGACCGCGCGCCGCGCCAGAGCCTGCGCCAGCAACTGCTGCGCTTTCGCCGCACGCTCGGCCAGGCGCTGGTGGCAGGCGAGGACGCGCTGCACCTCGCCCCCGGCGTGGTGCTGGTGCCAGGCCCGCCCGGCGTGGCTCTGCTGCCCGCGGAGAGCAGCAGCGCCGAGAGCGGTGCCGACGACTTCGCCGCCTGGCTGGCCCGGCAACGCCACGCCGAGCAGCAGGCGCGCTGCGAGCCGCTGCGGGCCGCCCTGCAAGCCGCAGAGGCCGCCGGCGCGCTGGACGAAGCGCTGCAGCACGCGCAAGCCCTGGCCGCCTGGGCGGGCCTGGACGGCCTGGCCGACGAAGCCACCCAGGCGCGGCTGATGCGCCTGCACTACCTGCGCGGCGAAGCCGACCTGGGCCTGGACGTCTACCGCCGCCTCGTGGCCGCGCTGGCCGCCACCGGCGACGCCCCCGGCGCCGACACGCGCGCGCTGGCCGATGCGCTGGCGCGCGGCCGCGCGGTGGCCGCCGGTGGCCACGCCATGCCGGTGCTGCCCGTCACGCTGCAGCGGCCACCCCGCCTGGTGGGACGCGAGCGCGAACACGCCGCCGCTGAACGCGCCTGGGCCGAGGGCGCGGCCGTGCTGCTGGAAGGCGAGGCTGGCCTCGGCAAAAGCCGCCTGCTGGCCGAGCTGACCGCCAGCAGGGCCGGCAGGGATGAAGCAACAGGCCAGCTGGCCGGCGCCGGCCGCCCCGGCGACAGCGGTACACCCTATGCCACGCTGGAGCGCCTGCTGCGCCCGCTGGCGCCCTACCCGGCACTGTTTGTCGACCCGCCCCGGCCCGGCGCGGTGGCAACGCGCCTGCACACGCTGCTGGCCGAGCGCGGCGTGCACACGCTGGTGCTGGACGACCTGCACTTCGCCGACGACGCCACGCTGGAGCTGTGTGCCGGCCTGGCGGCCGAGCGCGGCCCGGTGCAGCGCTGGCTGTTCGCGCAGCGGCCGGCCGAGATCTCGCCCACCGCGCAGGCGCTGCGCGACGGGCTGCTGGAACAGGGGCGGCTGCAGTGCATCGCGCTGGCGCCGCTGGACGCGGGCGCGACGCGGCAGCTGGTCGAAGGCCTGGGCGTGGCCGGCCTCGACGCTGCGGGCGTGTGCGACGCGCTGCAACGCCACACCGGCGGCAACCCGCTCTTCGTGCTGGAGACGCTGAAACAGGGCCTGCTCGACGGCAGCCTGCAGCGCGGCGCACTGCCGCGGCCCGGCAGCGTGGGCGCACTGATAGAGCGCCGGCTGCAGCGACTTTCAGAACGTGCGCTGTCCCTGGCTCGCGTGGCGGCGGTGGCCGGCGTGGACTTCCGCATCGAACTGGCCGAAGAGGCCATGGGCCTGCGT
The DNA here is from genome assembly GCA_051861265.1 of Rubrivivax sp. GTDB lineage: Bacteria > Pseudomonadota > Gammaproteobacteria > Burkholderiales > Burkholderiaceae_C > Rubrivivax. The sequence continues at coordinate 270,838 of JBHYDA010000001.1, read as the reverse complement.
GCCGTCGAACTGGCCAGCGCCTGGGACGAACTGCAGCAGGCCCAGGTGCTGCGCGACGAAGGTTTCGCGCACGACCTGGTGGCCGACGCCGTGCTGCGCGGCCTGCCCGCGGCCGTGGCGCGGCGCGTGCATGCACAGTGCGCGGCCTGGCTGCAGGCGCACAGTGGCGAACCGGCGCGCGTGGCGCGGCATTGGCAAGGTGGCGGCCGGCCGCTGGAGGCCGCACGCGCCTTTGCGCAGGCCGCCGTACGTGCCCGCGCCGCCGCGCGCCAGGCGGAAGAAGCCGAGTTGCACGGCCAGGCCGCCGCCGCATTTGGCGAAGCCGGCGCGGCCGACGAGCGCTTCGAGGCGCTGGCCGCGCGCGTGACGGCGCTCATCGGCGCCAGCGCCGACACCGCCGCGCTGGCCGAGGCGCGTGCGCTCGCGGGGCACGCCAGCCACGACCTCCAGCGTGTGCGCGCCGCGCGCGTGCTGACCGACCTGCTGGGCCAGCGCGGGCCCTTCGACGAAGCGCTGGCCGTGGGCCGTGAAGGCATCGCGCTGGCGCGGCGCATCGGGGCGCAGGAAGAGCTGGTGCGCCTGTGCGCGCTGACGGCCGGCAACCTGTGCAAGACCGGCGCAGCCGACGAGGCCTACACGCTGATGCTGCCGCTGCGCGAGTGGGTGCAGGCCGAGGCCGACGACAACCTGCGCTTTATCTGGCACGGCTACTGGGCCGCCACCCTGGGCCACATCGGCCGCCTGCGCGAAGGCGTGGCGGCCTACGACACCGCCATCGCGGCCGCCCAGCGCACCAGCGACCGCCCCGGCCACAGCATGGCGTTGATGAACCAGTGCGTGGTGCTGCGCACGATGGGCGCGCTGGCGCGCGCCTGCGAGGCCTCGCGACGCGGCCTGGCGCTGATGTCCGAAGAACCCGGCAACGCCCACCACGGCCTGGGCCGGCTGATGCACGCCCGCAACCAGGCCGAGACCGGCGACTTCGCGGCCGCGCTGCCCGCGCTGGAGGCCCTGATGCCGCAGTTCGAGGCCATGGGCACGCCCTTCTGGGTGTGGGCCGCGCGCGGCACGCTGGCGCGCCTGTGGCAGCACCTGGGCCAGCACGCGCGCGCACTGCAGGCCTTGAAGGACCCACCGGCCGAAGGCCTGCCCACCTGGATGCACGCCGGGCTGCAATGGGTGGCACTGGAGGTGGCGCAGTGGCGCGAACAGCGCATCGACGCCGCGCCGGTGCTGCAGGCCCTGGCGCTGCTGGAAGGCGACGCTAACCGCCGCACCGGCAACCGCGTGCGCGGGCTGCGCTTCGAGGCGCCCACCGTGGTGCTGCAGCAGGCCGCAGAGCTGGCCGCAGCGGCGCGGCAGCACGAGCTGTTCGGCGTGCTGGCGGCCCTGCACGTGCACGAGGCGCGCGCTGCGGTCGCGCTGGGCCAGAACGCGCGCGCGCAACAGGCGGCACAGGCGCTGACGGAGCTGCTGGACGAAGGTTATGCGCCCGAGTTCACCTACCTGCCCGAAGCCTGGCTGGTGGCGGCCGAGGCCTTCGAGCAAGCCGGCGAGCCCGCTGCCGCCCGCCGCGCACGCAGCGCCGGCGTGGCCTGGGTGCAGGCGCAGGCGCTGCCGCAGGTGCCGGCGCCCTTCATCGATTCCTTCCTGCAGCGCAACCCGGTGAACCGGCGGTTGTTGGCGCTGGCGGGGCGGCCCTCGGCGGCTTGACGGGCGGGCCGGCCGCCCGCGCCTCAGGCCCGCGCCCGCTGCCGCCGCCCGGCCACGAAACCCATCACTGCCAGGCCACCCAGCCACATCGCCCAGGTCTGCGGCTCGGGCACCACGGCCACGGTGCCGTCGACGTAGAGCCGGCTCGTGTCCAGCCAGCCGCCGGGGGCGAGCCGCAGGCCAGTGCTGTCGATGCTGCTGAAGGTGCCGCTGGCCTGGCCCCAGTCGAACAGGTCCCACTGGCTGCCCAGCGCCAGTTCGCCGCTGCCCAGGCCCTCAAGTTGCAGGGTGCCGTCGAAGACCAGCAGGCCGCTCACCGAGAGGCGGTCGCCGCCCGCCGCGCCCAGCCCGAAGCGCAGCGTCGCGGCGTCGCCGAAACTCACGCTGCCCGCATCGTTCAAGGCCTCGCCGCGGCTGAGGAAGAAGCCGCCCTCGAAGTACTTCGTGCCCGTGCCGGTGAAGCTGCCGCCCACCGCATGGAAGTCGCCGAAGAAGGTGGCGCTGGCGTCGGCGCTCACGCGCAGTTCGCCGCGGTTCGTGAAGTCGCCCTCCATGGTGAAGCGGCCGCCGCCCGAGACGATGACCTGCCCCCCTTCCCAGTTCAAGACCTGGCCCAGCAGCACGCTGTGGCCGGTGCTGATCTCCACGCGGCCGCCGGTCTGGTTGTAGAGGTCGCCACGCAGGCGGCCGCTGGCCATCAGCAGGCGCGCGCTGTTGCTGAAATCGCCCGTCACCTCGAGTTCGCCGCCCAGCACCTCGACCCGGCCGCCGAAGTAGTTCGACAGGTCGCCCTCGATGCGCAGGCGGGCGCCGTCGTTGGCGCGCACCTGCCCGCCCTGGTTCAGCACGCCGCCCTCCACCGCCAGCCGACCGCTGCCTTCGACGATGCCGGTGTTCATCAGGAAGGCGTTGCCCAGCACCAGATCGCCGGCCACCACACGGCCGGCGTTGTAGACGCCGTTCCACTGGGCGAGGCGGATCTCGCCCTGGCCGCTGAGCACGCCGCGCGGGTTCACCTGCACGGCTTCCTGCGACACGATGCGGCCGCCGTCCAGCGCCAGCGTGGCCGTGGCGGCGTTGCTGCCGCCGATGAAGATGCTCTTCACCCCCACCTCGCCACGCGGCCCGCTGACGGTGGCCGACACGCCGGGCTCGATGGAGATCTCGGCCAGCCGGTTGGGCGTGATGCCGCCGGCCCAGCGGGTGATGTCGTCCCAGCTGCCGCTGCCACCCTGCCAGGCGTTTTTCACCAGGGTCAGCACGTAAGGCTGGTTGGTACTGGTCTGGCCGACGATCTGGCCGAGGTTGTTGATGTCGCGGGCAGACGACAGTGACACGCCCTGGCCCGCCACGCCGGGCAGGTCGTTCAGCCGCGTCACCCGGCCATCCACCACGAGCACGGGGCTGGCCAGATCCCGACCGACGGCCCAGCCGTTGTCGTTGTTGCCGAACAGGTTGAGATCAAAACCGACGACCGCTGGAGGGGCCATGCCCGGCCCCCACAACGCCCCTTGTTGGAACGAGCCCGCCACCGAGGACTGCTGCGTCAGCCATCCGGCCACCTGGCCGCTGTTGTTGATGGCGGAAGCCACCGACTCGGTGGCCGTGCCTTCGGGCAACAGCGCCAGCGCCGCGCCTCGCAGGCTGAAAGCATGCAACCGACCGTCTTGTCCGGTCTGGAAGCCCACCAGGAAACCGGCTTCGTTGATGGCCGTGGCAGACGACGCAGTCGCGCCTGAAGGCAGTGACAGCGGGACGACGTTGCCGCCGATGGTCACGAAGGCTCTGCTTCTGCTCCCATCCCAGTAGTCGCCCACCACCTGACCGGCACTGTTCACGCCAGTGGCCTTGCCGAAGGTCGCGTTGCCTGGCAGCGCCAAGGTCGTGACCTCGCCGTTGCTCCAGGTGGCCGGCAGGTTGCCTTGCGGCAATGCGACGGTGCCTGCCACCCGACCGTTCTCGCTCAAGGCCTGCGCCGAGGCAACCGCACCGCCGGGGCCGAACAGCAGCGACACTGTGCCAGCGCTGTACAGGAACGCGGCGCTTCCCAGGAACCCTGCCACCTGGCCCGCATCATTGACGGCGTTGGCTGAGCCGGATACCGGCGCGCCACTGCTGATCAGCTGTACCGACCACTCGACACCCGCCGCCTGCACCAGGCAGGGGCCGAGCAGGGCCAACGTGGCCGCAGACCAGCGGCAGCTTTGCTTGATTCGCTTCATGGGTTTGCTCCCGGGGTTGAAACACCGCGTCATGCTGCGCGGCCGGGCGTCACGCGGCCGTCACGCGCGGCGGGCCCGTGGCCGGCAAGCCCGGCGGCGGCTGGCTAAGATGCGCCCTCCACTGCGGGGCCCCGCTCTCATGAAGCTCATCGAACCCATCCTGGCCGACGCGGCCGAAGTCACCGCCATCCGCCGCGACATCCATGCCCACCCGGAGCTGTGCTTCCAGGAAGAACGCACGGCCGACGTGATTGCCAAGGCGCTCACGGACTGGGGCATCCCCATCCACCGCGGCCTGGGCAAGACCGGTGTGGTGGGCATCGTCAAGAACGGCAGCAGCAGCCGCGCCGTGGGTCTGCGCGCCGACATCGACGCGCTGCCGATGACCGAACACAACACCTTCGCCCACGCCAGCAAACACGCCGGGAAGATGCACGCCTGCGGCCACGACGGCCACACCGCCATGCTGCTGGCGGCGGCCAAGCACCTGGCCAAGCACCGCCATTTCGACGGCACCGTCTACCTCGTCTTCCAGCCTGCCGAAGAAGGCGGCGGCGGCGCGCGCGAGATGATCCAGGACGGCCTCTTCGACCTCTTCCCGATGGAGGCCATGTTCGGCGCCCACAACTGGCCCGGCATGCCGGTGGGCAGCTTCGCGGTGAAGAACGGGCCGATGATGGCCAGCAGCAACGAGTTCACCGTCACCATCCGCGGCAAGGGCAGCCATGCGGCGATGCCGCACCTGGGCATCGACCCCGTGCCGGTGGCCGCGCAGATGGTGATGGCCTTCCAGACCATCATCACGCGCAACCGCCGCCCCATCGACCCGGGCGTGATCAGCGTGACCATGATCCACGCCGGCGAAGCCACCAACGTGGTGCCTGACAGCTGCCAGATGCAGGGCACGGTGCGCACCTTCAGCTTCGAGACGCTGGACCTCATCGAGCGGCGCATGCGCGAGGTGGCCGAGCACACCTGCGCCGCTTTCGGCGCCATCTGCGAGTTCAGCTTCAAGCGCAACTACCCGCCCACGGTGAACCACCCGCACGAGACCGCCTTCGTGCAGCGTGTGCTGGGCGAGGTGGTCGGCCCCGAGAACGTGCAGGCCTTCGAGCCCACCATGGGCGCCGAAGACTTCAGCTACTTCCTGCAGGCCAAGCCGGGCTGCTATTTCATGATCGGCAACGGCGACGGCGCCCACCGCGAAGGTGGCCATGGCCTGGGGCCCTGCATGCTGCACAACCCCAGCTACGACTTCAACGACGAGCTCATTCCGCTGGGCGCCACGGCCTGGGTTCGCATGGCCGAAGAGTGGCTGAAGGCCCCGGCGCCGGCGCGCTGAGGCAGGTGCGGGACATGGACGCCGACCCCCACTTCGCCCCCAGCTACCGCGCCGCGCGGCGCTTGTTCCTCGACGCCAGCAGCGCCGCCGGCGCCACCGTGCAGACGCTGGCCCACCCGCTGCCCGGCGCCGAGGGCGAAGCCCTGGCGATGGACGTGGCGCGCGTGGGCGGCTTCGACCTGCCGCGCCTGCTGGTCATCAGCAGCGCCTGCCACGGCGTGGAAGGGCATTGCGGCTCGGGCGTGCAGCACGCGCTGCTCAGCAACCCCGCTTTCCTGCGGGAAGCGCAGGCCGCCGGGGTGGCGCTGCTCTTCGTGCACGCGCTGAACCCGCACGGCTTCTCGCACAGCCGGCGCGTCACGCACGAGGGCGTCGACCTGAACCGCAATTTCATCAGCTTCGACGGTCTCGACGCTCTGCACCGCCCCACCAACCCGGGCTACGACGCACTGGCCCACCTGCTGGTGCCGCCCACCTGGCCGCCCAGCGCCGAGAACGAGGCCGGTCTGCAGGCCTACACGCAGCAGCACGGTGAGCGGGGCTTCCAGCAGGCCGTCAGCGGCGGGCAATACCGGCACCCGCTGGGCCTGTTCTACGGCGGCGATGGGCCCACCTGGAGCCGCCTGAGCATCGAGCGCGTGCTGCGCCAGCACGGCGCTGGCGTGCCGCGGCTGGCGTGGATCGACCTGCACACCGGCCTGGGGCCCAGCGGCCACGGCGAACGCATCTTCGCGGCGCCCGCTGACGCCGAGACTCTGGCGCGCGCCCGCGCGTGGTGGCAGGCCGACGGCGGCGTGGTGACGGCGCTGCACGACGGCAGCTCGAGCGCCAGCCAGATCAGCGGCATGCTGTGGCAGGCCGCCCGCAACAGTTGCCCGCAGGCCGAGTTCACCGGCATCGCGCTGGAGTACGGCACGGTCTCGCTGGCCGAGACCTTGTGGGCGCTGCGCCTGGACCACTGGTGCGCCGCGCAGCCGCCCGGCACCGTGCCGGCCGACACCCGCGAAGCCGCCCGCAGCGCCATGCGCGAGGCTTTCTACACCGACACCCCGCTGTGGCGGCAGCAGATCGTCACGCAGGGTCTGGCGGCTGCGCGGCTGGCGCTGGCGGGGCTGTCTCAAGCCTGAAGCCGCGCCAGGGCGGCACCCCGGGCTTCTTCAGGGCGCGCCGATCACCAGGTAGGCGTTGACCAGGCCGCCGCTGCCGCGCCCCACGCCCACGAAGAAGGGCCCCACAGGCGTTTCGCCGCCCAGGTAAACGGCGATGCTGTGCAGTGTGCCGGTGCGCACCTGCGCGGTGTAGGGCACGCCGACACGCGCCACCTCCAGCGCCACGCCGGCGCGCAACTCGCCGCGCAGGCCCAGCGGCGCGCGGCCGATCACGCGTTCACCCCGCAGTTGCCCGTAGGCCATCTCGTCGCCCACCAGCTGCCCGGCCGCGAAACCCGTGAGGTTCAACAGCCCGCCCAGGCGGCCGGCATCGCTGAGCGGCAGTTGCCCGCGCGTGGCGCCCACCCAGGTGCTGCGTGCCGAGATGACGTAACGCTCCCAGGGCACGGCCAGGCTGCCTTCCAGCGCCAGCCGGCCGTAGTCGCGCCGCGGCGAGTCGTACAGGCTCATCTTCGCGGCCCAGCCGCGGCTCGGGAAGTAAAGGCGGTCGGCCTGTTCCAGGTCGAGCGCGAAGAGCCAACCGCCGCTGGCACGCTCGGCGCGGTTCGTGGCCAGCGCGCCCAGCAAGTCCAGGCCGGTCTCCAGGCCGCTGCTGATGCGCGTCTCGCGCCAGCCCAGGCGCACCTGCCCGAGCAGCCGGAAGTTCAGGCCCACCGCCAGTTCGGCGCGCGTGCGTGCCGTGCGGTACTCGGCAATGCGCTGCTCCAGGAACCAGTAGTCGTTGCGCTCGCGCTTGTATTCGATCGAGCTGGCGATGAAGGCACGGTGGCGGTCGTCCACGGGCTGGTACCACTCGACGCTGCCACCGGTGCTGCCGCCGAGTTCGCCCACGAAGAGCAGTTCGCCACCCAGGCGGTTGAGCCAGGTCTTCTGGTAACCGGCGCGCAGCGTGTAGCTGCTGCCCTGGCGCAGGTTGCTGTCCAGGCGCAAGGCCAGGCGCAGGTAGTCGGGGCCCCAGGCCTTTTCCACCGGGAACAGGCGCAGCACGTTGCGGCCGCTCTGCTGCACCACGCTGTAGTCCACGCGCTCGTAGAAGCCGTCACCGTAGGCGCGCAGCAGGTCGCGGTTGAGCGCCGTGGTGTCCAGGGGCGCGCCGTCGCGCTGCTCCAGGTAGCGGCGCACCACCTCGGGGTTCACGCGGCCCAGGCCGGCGATCTCCACGGCGTCGATGCGCGGCACATCGCGTTCACGCACCGCCACGCTGCGCTGCCACGCGGCGTAGGCCGGTTCCGGCACGCCCAGCGGGGCCAGGCGTTCAACCAGCAGCGCCGCGGCAGCGCGGCCGCGGTCGGCGGCTTCGGTGTGGCGGTCGAAATCGGCTGCGGTGATGGGCCCGAGGTCGGGCTGGATGTAGATGTCCTGCGGCCGCAGCTGGGCCAGGCTGGCGGCCACGTTCTGCTCGGTCAGCAACGCCACCATCTGCGTGGTGATGCTCAGCAGGCCCAGCACCTGGTCGGGCTTGAGCGGCGGCGAGCCCACGTTCACGGCGATGACGACATCGGCCCCGCAGCGCTCGCGCACCTCCTTGATGGGCACGTTGTCCACCAGGCCGCCGTCCACCAGCTTGCGGCCGCGGTATTCCACCGGCGCCAGCAGGCCGGGCACGCTCATGCTGGCGCGCATGGCCAGCGTGAGGCTGCCGTCGCGCAGCACCACACGCTCGCCGGTGCCGATGTCGGTGGCCACGATGCTCACCGGCAGCGGCAACTGCTGCAGTTCACGCTCGCCGGTGTCGGCGCGCACCAGGTGGTTGAAGAAGAGCTTGATCTTCTGCCCCGTCACCACGCCGGGCAGCGCCACCGCCCCGCCGCCAGCGAAGCCCGTCTCCGAGCCGGGCAGGAAGCGCTGCTGCAGCCGCTTGTTGCGGAAGTTCAGCTCCTCGTAACCGGGGTCGTCGCGGAACATGTCGCCCCAGTCGGCCCGGGCCAGTTCCTGGCGCATCTCCGCCGGGCTCAGGCCCGCGGCCCAGGCCCCGGCCACCAGGGCGCCCATGCTCGTGCCCGCCACGCAGGCCACCGGGATGCGCAGGCGCTCCAGCTCTTCCAGCACGCCGATGTGGGCAGCCCCCCGCGCCCCACCCCCACCCAGCACCAAGCCCACGCGCGGGCGCGTGGGCTCAGCGGCCCAGGCCGGGGCCATCGCCTGCACGGCCAGCAGCAGCGCCAACCCAGCACCAGAACAGGCCGCCCAGGCCCTGCTGCTGCTGCGGCGGCGGGGCTGCAATCCGAGGCAGATCGTCGTCATGGGGCGAGATTCTGGCGCGGCCGGCTCAAGCCGGGCCGAACTCAGCCGATAGCCGGTTGTCCATGTCCCGATCTACCAACCCGTTTTCGCCTGCCGCAGCAGCGTGGTGCTTCGCACTCATGCTGGGCTGGCTGTTGCTTTTCAGCAGCGCAGCCGCCGCGGTCGACCGGGAACCGGGAAACGAGGCCGAGACCGCGCTGCTGCTCGACAGCCGCGCCGCCGTGCCCGCCTGGCCCGCGGTGCGCGTGCTGCCCGACCCGGAAGCCCAGTGGTCGCTGAACGATGTGCTGGCCACCCCCCAGCGCTTTCAGGTGCCCACCGGCACGCCCTCGAACCTGGGCCGCAGCGCCAACGTGGTGTGGCTGCGCTTCGCTGTGGAGGTGCCCGGCGCCCTGCCCGTGCAGCGCGTGCTGGAACTCGACTACCCCTCGCTCAACCTCATCGACCTGTACGTGCTGCGAGAGGGTGAACTCGTGCAGCACATGCGGCTGGGCAACCAGCAGCGCGGCACCGAGAAGGTGATATGGCTGCGCGCGCGCACGCCGCGCCGCTGAGCCTGCAGCCGGGCCGCCACGAACTGGTGCTGCGCGTGCAGACCCAAAGCTCGATGGTGCTGCCCATCACGATCCGAACGCCGCAGGACTTCACCGCGCACGAATCGCGCTCCCAGATCCTGCTGGGCATCGTCATCGGTCTGGCCCTGTGCATGCTGATCTACAGCCTCACGCACTGGGTCACGCTGCGCGACGCGCTGTTCCTGGATTACGCCTTGCTGCTGGCGGGCAACCTCGTGTTCGTGCTGGCCTACTTCGGCCTGGGCGCGCAGTACCTCTGGCCCGACTGGCCCGCCTTGTCGATGAGCGTGGCGCCGATGGCCGTGATGGTGGCCGTGGCCGCGGCAGCGCGCTTCATGAACGCGGCGCTGTCGGTGTGGGAGGTGAGCCGCTTTATCTCGCGCCTGTTGCAGTTCATCAGCATCGCGGCGCTGTTGGCCCTGGGCGCCACGCTGACGGGCTTGCTCGACTACCGCAGCGCGCAGTCTGTCGTCACCCTGCTGGGCATGGTGGCCACCATCGCCGTGCTGCCGGCGGCCTACATCCGGGCGCGGCAGGGCGCACACACGGCCGTCTACATGCTGTTCGGCTGGGCCTTCTATGCCGTGGGCGCGGTGGTGACGGCCGGGCTGCTGCGCGGCCATGTGGAGCCTTCGTTCTGGGCACAGCACGTCTACCCCTTCTCGCTGATGGTGGAGATGAGCGCCTGGATGGCCGTGCTCAGCCTGCGTGTGCAGGCCATCCACCGCAGCGCCGACCGCGCCCGCCTGGAGACCGAGACCCTGCGCACGCTGGCGCAGACCGACGCCCTGACCTGCCTGCCCAACCGACGCGGCCTGCAGCAGCACCTGGGGGCCTTGCTGCCGCAGGCACGGCCGCAGCAGCTGCTGGCGCTGTACCTGCTGGATCTGGACGGCTTCAAGCCCGTGAACGACCGCTACGGCCACGACGTGGGTGACGCCCTGCTCGTGGCCGTGGGCCAGCGCCTGCAGGCGCAACTGCGGGCCAGCGACGTGGTGGCCCGCCTGGGCGGTGACGAGTTCGTGGTGCTGGCCGCCGGCCTGCCGGACGAAGCCGCCGCCCACACGCTGGGCCAGAAGATGCTGGGCGCTTTCGACGAAGCCTTCGTCATCGAAGACCAGCCCTGCCGCGTGGGCCTGACCGCTGGCTATGCGCTGGCGCCGCTGGACGGCCACGACGCCGACGAGCTGATCAAGCGCGCCGACGCCGCCATGTACGCCGGCAAGCAAGCCGGCCGCCACCGCGTGCAGCGCGGCGGGCGCTCGCTGGCAGCGGCCTGAGCGTTCGCCCCGCCGCCCCCTACTGCACGAAGCCGATCGGCGAACGCTTGCCACTCGCGCAAGGCAGGTCGGCCAGCTCGACGGTGCTGCGCCCGGCCAGGCGCGCGTTGCCGAAGGCCGTCATCCAGGCGCGGCGCATCTCGCGCGGGGCGGTGGTGGCCAGGCGTTCGAGCACGCTCTCGGCGGGCTGTTCGTCGAAGCGCTGGCCCCAATCATGGCTGGCGCGCAGCTGGCGATAGAGGCGCAGCGCGATGGCGCGGGCGGCATCGGCGTCAGGCGCCTGCACCTCGAAGACGTTCATGCGGTTGAGGATGGGCTCGGGGATGCTGCGCTCGTCGTTCGCGGTGGCCACCCAGATCACCTGGCTGGCGTCGATGGCCACCTCGGCGAATTCGTCGGTGAAGGCGCCGGCGGTGTCGTGCTCCAGCAGGCTGTAGAGCGCGCCCAGCGGGTCATACGCGTGTTCGGCGCGGGCCTTGTCGATCTCGTCGACCACCATCACCGGGTTGGCGTACTGCCCGTCGACCAGCGTCTCGAAGACCTTGCCCGGCCGCGCGCCCTTCCACTGGCTGGAAGCGCCGCTGAGCACCCAGCCGGCGGTGAGGCTGCTCATGCTGATGAAACCCAGGCCCGTGCCCAGCAGCTGCGCGATCTCGCGCGCGAAGTGCGTCTTGCCGATGCCCGGCGGGCCCAGCAGCAGCATGGGGGTGATCTCCAGCGCGTCGCGGCTGTCGGTGCACAGCGCGAGCTGGCGCTTCACGTCGTCGAGCACGGCGTTGAAGTTGGGCATCTCGTCGTAGAGGTGGTCCATGGCCGGCAGACCGCCGGGCTTGACCTGGAAACGCTCGGGGCCCTTTTCCAGCATGCGCTCGTAGGTGGCGCGCAGACCCTCGTGTTCGCGCTGGGGCAGCTTGTCGAGGCGCTTTTCCACCTCGTCCAGGCGGTACACCGCCCGCATGCGGGCCACGGGCAGACCGTGACCGAGTTGAGACAGTTGCGAAACGGGGACCAGGCCGGTTTCAGCGCTCATCAGGCGGGCTCCTTCCAGTGCACGGGGCACACAGACAACAGGAACGGTGCGGGTGCGTCTTGATTGAAGCAAAGCCTGCCACAAGCAGGTCTTGAATCAAACCCGGTGTCACACCGCAAATCGGGGCATCAAGGCGCGTTCCGCCCCGGCTTGCGGGCAGGCTTCACGCAAGCGCCATGCCGTTCATCGCCGCTTTCTGCTGCTGGCCGCTGCAAGGCTGCAGACCATCGCAAGCCGGTCGCAGCGCGGCGCGGGGCTGCCTACAGTGCACCCATCGACAAAGCGCAACGCAACACCGCACCGCTCCGAACACAAGGACACCGCACCATGAACACCACCGCCCAGAACACCCTGAAGCCCGCCACCCCAACCCGCCTCTCGGCCCTGGCCCTGGCCAGCGTGATGACGGTGGCGATGCTGCTCGCCGTCAACGGCCTGGCCACCAGCGAGCCCAGCGCGGCGCAGCTGGCCCACCACGGCATGGCCGCCGCCAAGGCTTGAACGCGGCAGGCGCCGCACCGGCCTTACACCAGCCGCGTTCGCGCGGCCTACCGATCACTCCTGAGTCTCAGTCAACACCGAGACCCTTCCAGCCCCGGCTTGCCGGGGCTGTTTTTTTGGGGCGCTGCGCCCAGGGGCAGTGCCGCTGGGCGGCCGGCCTCGCACTCAGAACGTGCGGCCCTTGCGGTACTGCGCGTGCTGCCGTCGCGCCAGCGGCGCAGCCGCAGCCAGCGCGGTGAACGAGGCCCCGGCATGCGCGTGCGAGATGGCCAGGCCCAGCGCGTCGGCGGCGTCCTTGCCGGGCAGTGCGGGCAGCTTGAGCAGGCGCTTGACCATCTCCTGCACCTGCGCCTTGTTGGCCAGACCGTGGCCGACCACGGCCTTCTTCATCTGCAGCGCGGTGTACTCGGCCACCGCCAGGCCGCCCGAGACCAAGGCCGCCAGCGCCGCGCCGCGCGCCTGCCCCAGCAGCAGCGTGCTCTGCGGGTTGACGTTGACGAACACGATCTCCACGCTGGCGCAATCGGGCGTGTAGCGCTGCACCACCTCCTGCATGCCTTCGAAGATGATCTTCAGCCGGCCGGGCAGGTCGCCTCGCGGCGCTTCCAGCGTGCTGATGGTGCCGCTGGCCACGTAGGCCAGGCGCGGGCCGTCGGCCTCGATCACGCCGAAGCCGGTGCGCTGCAGGCCGGGGTCGATGCCGAGGATGCGCATCAGAGCTTGAAGTACCAGCGCACCGAGTGGAAGAACACCGGCGCTGCAAAACACAGCGGTGCCAACCGGTCCAGCAGGCCCACGGCGCCGGTGACGCTGGCGGTATTGCCCCAGTAGCGCACGCCGGCGTCCTTCTTCAGCGCCTTCATCACCAGCTCACCCAGCGTGCCCGCGCCGCCGGCGATGAAGGCCATGGCCAGCGCCTGCCCGGCCTTGAAGGGCGTGACCCAGTACAGCAGCGCACCGGCGATGCCCGCCGCCAGCGCGCCAGCCAACCAGGCGCGGTAGCTGAAGCTGCGGTCGATGTGGCGGGCCACCGGGCGGCGGCGCAACCAGCGGCTGCAGGCCTCCTGCACCAGCTGCGCCACCACGGCCACCACCACCAGGAAGAACAGCAGGAAGGCGCCACGGCCTTCGAAGCGCGGAAAGTTCAGCAGCAGCAGCGCCGGCGCGTGGCTCAGGCCGTAGACGCAGACCATGATGCCCCACTGGATCTTCGCGTTGCGCTCCAGAAAGCGTTCGGGGTCGCCGGCCAGCGCGCTGGCCACGGGGATGGCGAGGAACACGTAGACCGGGATGAAGACCGTGAAGAGATCGAAGAAGCGCCCGCCCGCCATCACGTACTGCAGCGGCAGCACCACGAAGAAGGCCAGCAGCAGGCTGCGGTGGTCGGCGCGCCGGGTGTGCATCAGCGTGATGAACTCGCGCAGCGCAAAGAAGCTGAAGGCGCCGAAGAGCAGCGTGGCGCCCACCGGCGCGGTGATCCACGCCAGCCAGAACACGAGCGATCCCACCCACAGCGCGCGCAGGTCGCGCAGCACGCGCAGGCGGCGGTCGCTGGCTTCGCCCTCGCGGCGCAAGAGCATCAGCACCAGCAGCGAGCCCAGCGCCAGCAGGCCGAAGAGCACCACGAACAGCAGGCTCACCTGCTGGTCGACGCTGAGTTCGCGCAAGGATCTCATCGAGGGCTCAGACTGCGGCTCAAGCGGCCGTCACGCCACATAGGGCCGCAGCTCGACCACGGCCTGCCGCGCGCGGGCCAGGAAGTCGCGCTTGTCTTCGCCCGGCTGCAACTGCAGCGGCGCGCCGAAGGTCACCGTGCACAGGATGGGCACCGGCACCACTTCGCCCTTGGGCATGACGCGCTGCACGTTGTCGATCCACGCCGGGATCAACTGCACCTGCGGGAACTGCTCGGCCAGGTGGAACAGGCCGCTCTTGAAGGCCTGCGGCTCGCCCTTGTTGCTGCGCGTGCCTTCCGGAAAGATCACCAGCGAATCGCCATTGCCCAGGGCCTGCACCAGCGGCTCCAGCGGGTCTTGGTCGTCGGTGCGAGTGCGGCTGACATAGACGGCGTTGAAGACCTCGCGCGTGATCCAGTGCTTCAGCGGCGTGGCCGTCCAGTAGTCCTTGGCAGCGATGGGGCGCGTCACGGCGCGCAACTCGTGGGGCAGCGCGGCCCAGATCAGCACCCAGTCGAGGTGGCTCTGGTGGTTGGCGAAGTAGATGCGCTGTTCGGCCTTGGGCGGGCAGCCCTTCCAGTGCCCCTGCGCGCCCGTGATCAGGCGCGCGATGAAGGCCAGCACCCCGCCCGCGGCGTCAGCACGTGTCATGGGCGGGGGTGGCGCAACACCATCAGTGGCGGAAGTGGCGCGTGCCGGTGAAGACCATGGCAATACCACGCTCGTCGGCCGCGGCGATCACCTCGTCGTCGCGCATGCTGCCGCCCGGCTGGATGACGCAGGAGGCACCCTCGTCGATGACCACGTCCAGGCCGTCGCGGAAGGGGAAAAACGCATCGCTGGCCACCGCCGAACCGGCCAGGCTCAGGCCCGCGGCATTGGCCTTCACACGCGCGATGCGGGCACTGTCGAGCCGGCTCATCTGGCCCGCGCCCACGCCGAGGGTGGTGCCGCCGCCGCAGAAGACGATGGCATTGCTCTTCACGAACTTGGCCACCTTCCAGGCGAAGAGCAGGTCGTCCATCTGCGCCGCCGTCGGCGCGAGCTTGGTGACCACGCGCAACTCGCCCGGCGCCACGTTCTTCACATCGGGCGTCTGCAGCAGCATGCCGCCGCCCACGCGCTTGAAATCCAGCGCGTTGGCCTCTGCGCCCAGCGGCACTTCCAGCAGGCGCACGTTCTGCTTGGCGGCGAAGAGCGCACGTGCCTCTGGCGTGATGGCCGGCGCGATGAGCACTTCCACGAACTGCTTGTGCTCGCCGATCTGGCGCGCCGTGGCTTCGTCGAGCGGGCGGTTGAAGGCCAGGATGCCGCCGAAGGCCGAAGTGGGGTCCGTCTTCCAGGCCTGGATGTAGGCCTCCACCAAGCTGCGGCCCACGGCCACGCCGCAGGGGTTGGCGTGCTTGACGATCACGCACGCAGGCACGTCGAAGGTCTTCACGCACTCCCACGCCGCATCGGCATCAGCGATGTTGTTGTAGCTGAGCTCCTTGCCCTGCAGCTGCACCCAGCCGGCCAGCAGGCCCGGGGCCACCTTGGCATCGCGGTAGAAGGCGGCGGCCTGGTGCGGGTTCTCGCCGTAACGCATGTCCTGCGTCTTCGTGAGCTGCAGCGTGTAGGTGGTCGGGAAGGGCTCGCGCGCCGGCACGGCATCGCTCTGCGCTTCCACGCCTGGCTGCAGCGCGCCGAGGTAGTTGCTGATCATGCCGTCGTAGGCCGCGGTGTGCGCGTACACCTTCTTGGCCAGGCGGAACTTGGTGCTGCGCTGCAGGCCGCCGGCGCGCAGCTCGGTGAGCACCTGCGCGTAGTCGGTCGGGTCGATGAGCACGGCCACGTCGGCCCAGTTCTTGGCCGCGGCGCGCAGCATGGCCGGGCCGCCGATATCGATGTTCTCGATGGCGTCTTCCAGCGTGCAATCAGCGCGCGCGGTGGCCATGGCGAAGGGATAGAGGTTCACCACCAGCAGGTCGATGGTCTGGATGCCGTGCGCGGCCAGCGCGGCCATGTGCTCGGGCAGGTCGCGCCGCGCCAGCAGGCCGCCGTGGATGCGTGGGTGCAGCGTCTTCACGCGGCCGTCGAGCATCTCGGGGAAGCCGGTCACCTCGGCCACCTCGGTGACGGCCAGGCCGGCATCGGCCAGCAGGCGCGCGGTGCCGCCGGTGGAGAGCAGGCGCACGCCCTGCGCGGCCAGGGCCTGCGCGAATTCGACGACGCCGGTCTTGTCGGAGACCGAGATCAGGGCGGTGAGAGGGGCGTGGTTTGCAGGTGCAGCCAAGTTGCGCTTTCCTTGCAGCCGGTGAGGGCCGCGTTCATTTCAGAAGTTTGTGGTCGAGCAGCTTGCGCCGCAGCGTGTTGCGGTTGATGCCCAGCCATTCGGCGGCCTTGCTCTGGTTGCCGTCGGCATGGCGCAGCACCACCTCCAGCAGCGGCTTCTCGGCAGCGCCGAGAAAGAGCTCGTGCAGGTCGGCGGGGTCGGCACCGCGCAGGTCTTTGAGGTACTGCTCCACGCTCGTGCGGATGCAGGCATCGATGTCTTTTTTGCTCATGCAGCTTGGGCCGCCGGTTCTGCGATTTCGGCGCTGTCTTCGTCGTTGGCGGCCCCCGCCACGGCCGGCTGCGGCAGCAGCGGGTGCACGTCGGCCAGGGCCTCGAAATAGTCGTTCACGGCACGCAGCTGCGCGCCGGTCTCGTCGATGAGGTTCATCTCGGCGCGGAAGGCCTCGCCGCCCGGCAGGGCGCGCACCGCCCAGCCGATGTGCTTGCGCGCGCTGCGCACGCCGATGTGCTCGCCGTACAGGCCGTAATGCTGGTGCAGGTGCTCGGTGAGCCAGCGCCGCACCTCGTGCGTGGCCGGCGGCGGCAGGTGCTCGCCGGTGGCCAGGAAGTGCAGGATCTCGCGGAAGATCCACGGCCGGCCCTGCGCCGCGCGGCCGATCATCAGCGCATCGGCACCCGTGGCGCGCAGCACCTGCAGCGCCTTCTCGGGGCTGTGGATGTCGCCGTTGGCCACCACCGGGATCTTGAGCGCCGCCTTCACCGCGGCGACCGTGTCGTACTCGGCAAAGCCCTTGTAGCCCTGCTCGCGCGTGCGGCCGTGCACGGTGACCATGGCCACACCCGCGCTCTCGGCCATCCTCGCCAGGCGCACGGCGTTGCGCTCGGCCTCGCACCAGCCGGTGCGCATCTTCAACGTGACCGGCACGTTCAGCGGCGCGCAGGCGGCCACCACGGCGCTGACGATGGCGCTGGCCAGCGGCTCGTCCTGCATCAGCGCCGAGCCGGCCCATTTGTTGCACACCTTCTTGGCCGGGCAGCCCATGTTGATGTCGATGATCTGCGCGCCGCGGTCGATGTTGTAGCGCGCGGCGTCGGCCATCTCGGTGGGGTCCACGCCGGCGATCTGCACCGCGATGGGTGCCGGCTCGCCTTCATGGTCGGCCCGGCGCGAGGTCTTCAGGCTCTTCCAGAGCTCGCGCTTGCTGGTGACCATCTCGCTGACCGCATAGCCCGCGCCCAGGCTGCGGCACAGCATGCGGAAGGGGCGGTCGGTGACACCGGCCATCGGTGCGACGAACAGCTTGTTCGGCAGTTCGATGGAGCCGATGTGCATGGGGTGGGAGGCCGGGCGCGGTGCTGAAAAATGAGGCGCGAGTATAGCCAGCCTACCCGCGCCCGGCCTTGCACGGCACGGGGACTGGGCGCTGCCCATAATCGGCCGCAACGATGGAAGCATGGTTCCTGTCTCTCCTGCACACCCTGGCCGAGCCCACCTACGGGCTGGCGGTGGTTTTCGTGGTGGCCGTGGTGTCGGCCACGCTGCTGCCCATGGGCAGCGAATTCGCCGTCATCGGCCTGCTCAAGCTCAACCCCGATCTCTTCTGGCCGGCCGTGCTGGTGGCCACCGTGGGCAACACGCTCGGCGGGGCCGTCAGCTGGTGGATGGGCTACGGCGCCGAGACCCTGTACGAGAAGGTGCAGCACAAGAAGCTGGAACTGCGTGCGCTCAACTGGCTGGAGAGGCTGGGGCCCAAGGCCTGCCTGTTGAGCTGGCTGCCCGCGGTGGGCGACCCGCTGTGCGCGCTGGCGGGCTGGCTGAAGCTGCCCTTCTGGCCCTGCGTGTTCTACATGGCCATCGGCAAGTTCCTGCGCTACGTCACGATGACGGCAGCACTGCTCTGGCTGTTTCCGGGGCAACTGAGCTTCTGAAGCAGCGGTGGCGCAGCCCCGCCACAATGATGGGCTCGACAGCCCCTTCTTCGCCGCCGACCATGAGCAACGCCACCCCCGCCTACGAACAGCTGGCCTCGACCTGGACGCGCCTGCACAACCTGGAACATCTGCAGGCCATCGCCGGCTGGGACCACGCCGCCAACATGCCGCCCAAGGGCAACGAGGCGCGCGCTGCCGCGCTGGCCGAGATGGCCGCGCTGCTGCACCGCATGCGCACCGACCCCCAGCTGGGCAACGGCCTGCAGCGCGCCGAGCAGGAGCCGCTGAACGAAGAACAACGCGCCAACCTGCGCGAGATGCAGCGCCAGTGGCAGGCCGCCACCGCCCTGCCCGAGAGCCTGGTGCAGCGCCAGCAGATCGTCACCTCGCGCTGCGAGCACGCCTGGCGCCAGCAGCGCCCGGCCAACGACTGGGTCGGCTTCGCGCCGCAGCTCAAGGAAGTGCTGGCCCTGGCGCGTGAAGAGGCGCAGTTGCTGGCCGACAAGAGCGGCCTGCGCCCCTACGACGCGCTGATGGACCGCTTCGAGCCCGGCATGCGCTGCACGCAGGTCGACGAGGTCTTCGGCGACGTGCGGCGCTGGCTGCCGGGCCTGATCCAGCAGGTCATCGCCAAGCAGGCCCAGGAAGACGTGATCCAGCCCGTGGGGCCCTTCGCCATCGACCAGCAGCGCGCGTTGTGCGAGCAGGTCATCCGCCTGCTCGGCTTCGATTTCGAGGCGGGCCGCCTCGATGTCAGCACCCACCCCTTCTGCGGCGGCGTGCCCGAAGACGTGCGCCTGACCACACGCTTCCGCGACGACGAGTTCATCACCAGCCTGATGGGCACCATCCACGAAACCGGCCACGGCCGCTACGAGCAGAACCTGCCCCGTGAGTGGCTCGGCCAGCCGATGGCGCAGGCGCGCAGCATGGCGCTGCACGAGAGCCAGAGCCTGAGCTTCGAGATGCAGCTGGGCAGCCACCCCGGCTTCGTGGCGCGCCTGGCGCCCATGGTGACGGCCACCTTCGGCGCGCAGCCGGCGTTTGCGCCGCAGAACCTGCACCGGCTCATCACGCGTGTGAAGCCGGGCTACATCCGCGTCGATGCCGATGAAGTGACCTACCCGGCCCACGTGATCCTGCGCTACGAGATCGAGAAGGCGCTGATCGAAGGCGAGGTGGAGGTCGACGACATCCCCGCGCTGTGGGACGCCAAGATGATGGAGCTGCTGGGCGTGGACACGCGCGGCAACTTCAAGGACGGGGCCATGCAGGACGTGCACTGGCCTTCGGGCCTGTTCGGCTACTTCCCCTGCTACTCGCTCGGCGCGATGTACGCGGCGCAGTGGTTCGCCACCATGCGCCGGCAGATGCCCGACCTGGATGCCCGCATTGGCGCCGGCGACCTGGCCCCGGTGTTCGACTGGCTGCGCGACAACATCTGGCGCCAGGCCAGCCGCTGGACCACCGACGAGCTGGCGCGCCGTGCCAGCGGCGAGCCGCTGAACGCAGCCCACTTCAAGGCGCACCTGGAAGCGCGCTACCTGGGCTGAACTAGCGCGGCTGCGCGGGATGGCCGTCGAGAGAGCGGCCGTCGTCCAGCTCGGTGGGCGCCTCGGAGCGCTGGATGGTCATGAAGTCGGTGTGGCTCATCTCCTCGATGACCACCGTCTTCTCGATGTCGAAGGGCTCGTTGCTGACTTCGGCGCGCCGCGCCTCCAGGCTGTCCATCACGCGGTGCAGCAGGTCCTGCAAGGGCTTGTCGTCTTCCGGCAGCGGCAGGCTGGCCAGTTGCGAGGCGATGCGGCCCAGCACTGGCGTGGAGGCGGCCGACAGCGCCGTCAGTCCTTCGGCCTGCAGGCCGCGCTCCAACGCCGCCAGGTGCGGCAGCACCTCGCGCGAGCCGCGCACGCGGTCGAGCAGGCGGCCCAGGGCCTCGGCCATCAGGCGCCCGCGCAGGCGGTCTTGAGAGGCAGGGCTGGACGGTGGGGTCAGGCTCATGGTCGGGCTCGGTGCAGACGGCGGGCTCGCTGGCTGCGCATGTTGCCGCAAGCCGGCCCGCCCGTCACAGGCAAGGCTTCCAGCGGCGACATTTCGTCACGTTGAGCCCGCCCGGCCCGATGGCCACCGCCCCCGGCGGGGCCGCTTCAGCGTGCGGCCAGCGCGCGCTCCAGGTCGTTCAACACCTCGTCCAGCCGCTGCAAAGCGCGGCCCGCCTCGGTGCGCGACGCCGGCAGCGCCGCGGGGCGGCGGCCGATGCGGCGGCGCAACAAGCGCCGCTGGGCATCGTCGAGCGCAGCCTCGTCCAGCACCAGGCCGTGCGCGGCCAGCGCGGCGCGCAGGTGGCTGCGGCGCGAGCGCAGATCGGCCCGGGTGTGCTGGTAGGCGTGCTCGGCCAGCACACGGCGCTGCGAGTAGCCGAAGGTGTTGGCGAGGAACATCTCCGGGTCGGCGTGATCGGGCTCGAAGAGCAGGATGTCGGTGCCCGGGTGGCTGGCCTCGTAGCCCTTCATGCCCAGTTCCAGGCGCGAGTGGATGAGCGAGCGGAAAGTCTGGCTCAGCACCAGCGGCAGGCCGCCGGCCACGAGTTGCGGAATGCGCTCGCTGGCGCCGCCCAGCACGCGGTGGCGCGGGGCTTCATGGGCAGGGGCTGAAACAGACGCGCCGCGGGCATCGAAAGGCACCAACGGGTTCAGGCACAGCAGCAGGTCCAGGCCCTCGTCGAGCAGCACGCGGGCGTGCAGCGTCTTCTTCAGGGCACCGTCCACGTACCAGCGGCCGTTGATGGGCTCGGGCGGAAACAGCCCCGGCAGTGCGGCACTGGCGGCCACAGCCTGCGAGATGGGTACGTGGTCCCAGCCCGGCAGACCGAAGGGCGCGGCCTCGCCGCTGTCGAGATCGGTGGCCACCAGCACGAGGCGGCGGCCGCGCTCACGTTGCAGCTGGCGGAAATCGTTGCTGCGCCCCGGGGCGGAGAACACCTGCGCCAGTTGGGCCTGCAGCGCGGCGTTGCTGAACATCCCCGCGGGCAGCACGCGCCCCAGGCGTTCGGCGGCGGCCAGCAAGGTGCGGCCGCGCACGGCCACGTCCCAGGCGGCCTGGCCGGCCAGCCGCGGGGCGGCCAGCAGGCGCTGGGCGTACTCTTGCCACGCGGGGCGGAAGAAGAGCCCCGGGCGGATGAGATCGGTGGCCGGGCCTTCGTTCTCCACGAAGGAGGTGCAGAGCTGGCGCGGTGTCAGTCCGTTGGCCAGACCCGCGGCGATGAAGCTGCCGGCCGAGACGCCGACGTAACCGTCAAGCGCCGTGAAATCAACGCCCGGCAGGGCTTCGGCCAGCGCGCAGAGCGCGCCGATCTCGTAGATCGCGCCCAGCGGCCCGCCGCCGGCCAGGGCCAGCCCGATGCGCGGACGCGGTGCGGGCACGGCGGGGCTCAGACGCCGGGATCAGCGGCGACGATCAGGCCGCGGCGGCCGGCTTGGCGGCGGTCTTGCGGGCGCGCTTGACGGGCGCCTTGGCGACCACGGCTTCCACCGCGACGGGCTTGGCCTTGGGGGCCTTGGCAGCCTTCACGGCAGGCTTGGCGGCCGGCTTGGCAGCGGCCTTCACGGCAGCCTTCGGCGCAGCGCCCTTGCCCAGCTTGGCGACCGCAGCGGCCAGGGCGTCCACGCGCTCGGCCAGGGCCTGCACGTCCTTCGCGGTGGGCACGCCCAGCTTGTTCAGCGCCTTGGCGGTGCGGGCTTCGAAGATGCTTTCCAGCTTGTCCCAGTTCTGGCCGGCCTTGTTGCTGACGGTGTCGGCCATCGCGCTCATCTTGCCGGTGACTTCGCTGATCTTCTCTTCGGCCATGCCCTGCGTCTTCTTCTGCAGGTTCAGACCTTCCTTGACCAAGGCCTCGAAGACCTTGCCGCCCTCTTCCTGGGCCTTGCTGAAGGCGCCCATGCCGGCCAGCCAGATCTGCTGGGCCGAATCCTTCACGGCACCGGCCAGCTGGCTGTGCTTGGCGGCTTCGGGGGTGCTGGTGGCGGCGGCTTTCGTCTTCTTGACCATGGTGGCTTCCTCTGGGTTGCTGCGGCCACCGAAGGAGGCCGCTTGATGTCGGGGCTGGTGCCACAGCGCAGAAAGCGGCAACACCACACCGATGAATATAGGGTTCCCCCCTGGGGGCCGCAGCCTAAATCTCTAGTGAGACGGCTCTATGCTTTGCGCCCGCCGCACCGTGCGTGACGGACCCTGAACACCCCCGCGAGGAGCACTGCATGCAGTATTTCGTGACCGGCGCCACCGGTTTCATCGGCAAGAGACTCGTCAAGGCGCTGCTGGCGCGGCGCGGCGCGAAAGTGCACTTCCTCGTGCGCGCGGGCAGCGAAGGCAAGCTCGCCGCCCTCTACGAATACTGGGGCCTCAGCGGCTCGGGCAAGGCCCGCGCGGTGCCGGTGACGGGCGACCTCACGGCCAAGAAGCTGGGCGTTGCGGCCGATGCACTGAAGGCGCTGAAGGGCCAGATCGACGCCGTCTACCACCTGGCGGCCGTGTACGACCTGAGCGCCGACGCCGAGAGCCAGGTGCAGGTGAACGTCGAAGGCACGCGCAACATGGTGGAGTTCGCCAAGGCCGTGGACGCCGGGCACGTGCACCACGTCAGCAGCATCGCGGCGGCGGGCCTGTACGAAGGCGTGTTCCGCGAGGACATGTTCGACGAGGCCGAGGGCCTGGACCACCCGTACTTCATGACCAAGCACGAGAGCGAGAAGATCGTGCGCAAGGAGTGCAAGGTGCCCTGGACGGTCTACCGCCCGGCCCTGGTGGTGGGCGACAGCAAGACCGGCGAGATGGACAAGATCGACGGGCCCTACTACTTCTTCAAGCTGATCCAGCGCATGCGGCAGATCCTGCCGCCGTGGATGCCGAGTGTGGGCATCGAGGGTGGCCGCATCAACATCGTGCCGGTGGATTTCGTGGTGGCCTGCCTCGACCACATCAGCCACGACAAGAACAAGCACAACGGCAAGTGCTACCACCTGGTCGACCCCAAGGGTTACCGCGTGGGCGACGTGCTCGACATCTTCAGCAAGGCCGCACACGCGCCGAAGATGAACCTCTTCGTCAACGCCGCGCTGCTGGGTTTCGTCCCCAAGAGCGTGAAGAAGGGAATGATGGCCCTGGCCCCGGTGCGCCGCATCCGCAACGCGGTGATGAAGGACCTGGGCTTGCCCGACGACATGTTCACCTTCATCAACTTCCCGACGCGCTACGACCGCCGGGAACTCGATGCGGTGCTCAAGGGCAGCGGCATCGAATGCCCCGACCTGCGCGACTACGCCTGGCTGCTGTGGGACTACTGGGAGCGCCACCTCGACCCCGACCTCTTCATCGACCGCAGCCTCAAGGGCACGGTGGGCGGCAAGGTGGTGCTGGTCACGGGCGGCAGCAGCGGCATCGGCCTGGCGGCGGCGCACAAGTTCGCCGAGGCCGGCGCCACCACCATCATCTGCGGGCGTGACCAGGACAAGCTCGACGAAGCCTGCGCCGAAGCCAAGGCCAAGGGCTACAAGTTCGTGGCGTATTCGGCCGACATCGCCGACATGGCCGACTGCGACCGTTTCATCCAGCAGCTGATCGCCGACCACGGCGGCGTCGACTTCCTCATCAACAACGCCGGCCGCAGCATCCGCCGCGCCATCGAAGGCAGCTACGACCGCTTCCACGATTTCGAGCGCACGATGCAGCTGAACTACTTCGGCTGCCTGCGCGTGACCATGGGCCTGCTGCCGGGCATGGCGGCGCGCAAGAAGGGCCACATCGTCAACATCAGCAGCATCGGCGTGCTGACCAACGCCCCGCGCTTCAGTGCCTACGTGGCCAGCAAGGCCGCGCTGGACGCCTGGACGCGCTGCGCCAGCAGCGAGTTCGCCGACCAGGGCGTGACCTTCACCACCATCAACATGCCGCTGGTGCGCACGCCGATGATTGCGCCCACCAAGATCTACAACAACGTGCCGACGCTGGCGCCGGAAGAAGCCGCCGACATGATCGCGCAGGCCTGCATCGCCAAGCCGGTGCGCATCGCCACGCGCCTGGGCATCTTCGGCGAGGTGCTGCACGCGCTGGTGCCGCGCATCGCGCAGATCACGATGAATACCACCTTCCGCATGTTCCCCGACAGCGACGCCGCGAAGGGCGAGAAGGGCAAGCCACAGCTCAGCGCCGAGGCCGTGGCGGTGCAGGCGCTGATGCGCGGTATCCATTTCTGAGCTTCGCTGAGGCCCGCCGAGGCCCGCTGACGCGGGTTTGAAGGCCCTTCATCCGCCCGAGTGACCATCCGTCGCACGGGTGGATACGGGGCCTTCGGCCCGCATGCAGAATGCCCGGCATCGCTGTCACCCCGAGGCCCTGCCATGCATGCCACCGTCGATCTGAATGCCCGCAACCGCCGGCGCCTGCTGAGCCTGGCGCTGCCCGGCGCCCTGGGGCTGGGCCTCTTCGCGCCAGGCGCTGCGTTCGCGGCGCGGGGCTCCATCGGCAAGCTGGGCGTGTTCTCGCTGATGGGCGACGGGCTGCAGCTGGTCTTCGCCGCCCCCGTCACCGACACGCGGCTCGATCGCAACCTGCGCGAATCGCTGCCCACCAAGAACATCGGCTTCGACCAGGCGGCGCTGCGCGCCGTGACGAAGACCATGGGCAACCACTACCCGCAGACGCAGCTGCAGATGTTCCGCGCCACGCAGCCGATGACGCTGCCCGAGCAACGCGCCGTCTCCGAAGGCGCCGCGCGCGCCGAGCTGCCGGCCTGGGTGATCGAAGCCATCAACAAGAACGGCCTCACGCACATCCTGCTGATCACGCGCAACCGCGGCGACGCGCGCTTCCCGGTCAGCGACGGCTTCAGCGTCGGCCGCGGCGTGGTGGAAGGCATCGGCTACTACCTGGACAACACCACCGAGCTGAAGAACGTGGACACAGGGCTGCCCTCGTCGGGCTTCCTGGGCGCCTTCATGATGGTGCGCATGCAGCTGATGGACGTGAAGTCCGGCGACATCGTCGGCAGCGAGACCATCCGCGTCGGCCGCATGTTCGCGGGCCGCAAGGACATCGAAGCCGAGAACATCTGGAACGCGCTCGACCCGCAGGAGAAGGTCGAGGTGCTGCGCAACATGGTGGAACAGAACGTCGAACGCGTGCTGCTCGGCGTGCTGGGCGGCGCCAGCCTGCGCTGAGGCTGGCGCGGCGGGCTGTTCGCTCAGCCCTCGGCCACCTGCAGAACCAGCTTGCCGAAGTTCTCGCCCGTGAAGAGCTTCGGCAGCGTGCCGGGGAAGGCGGCCACGCCGCCCGTCACCACGTCTTCCTTGCTCTTCATGCGCCCGTCCTTCAGGTAGCCGGCCATCTCTGCCACCGCCAGGTGGTAGCGGTCGGCGTAGTCGAAGACGACGATGCCTTCCATGCGCGCGCGGTTCACCAGCAGGCTGAGGTAGTTCTTCGGGCCCTGCACGGCGGTGGTGTTGTTGTACTGGCTGATGGCGCCGCAGATGATGATGCGGGCCTTGCGGTTGATGCGCGCCAGCACGGTGTCGAGAATCTCGCCGCCCACGTTGTCGAAGTACACGTCCACGCCGGCCGGGCAGTGCTGCTTCAGGCCTTCGCGCACCGCGTCCCACTTGGGGTTGCCTTCGGGGGCCGGGGCCTTGTAGTCGATGCAGGCGTCGAAACCGAGTTCCTTCACCACCCACTCGCACTTGGCCGGCCCGCCGGCGATGCCCACCACGCGGCAGCCCTTGATCTTGGCGATCTGGCCCACGGTCTGGCCCACGGCGCCGGCAGCGCCTGACACCACCACCGTTTCACCGGCCTTGGGCTGGCCCACGTCCATCAAGCCGAAGTAGCCCGTCATGCCGGGCATGCCCAGCACGTTGAGCCACTGCGTCAGCGTGCCGGCGCGCAGGTCGATCTTGACGAGGCCGCTGCGCTTGAGCTGGTCGGCGGCGATGCTCCAGTACTCCTGCACGCCGGGGCCGCCGCTGACGTGGTCGCCCACGGCGAAGGCCGGGTTCTTCGAGGCCACGACCACGCCCACGCCGCCGGCGCGCATCACCTCGCCGATGCCCACGGGCGGGATGTAGCTCTTGCCTTCGTTCATCCAGCCGCGCATGGCCGGGTCGAGGCTCAGCGCCAGCACCTTGACGACCACGCCGCCTTCACCCGGCTCGGGCACGGGTTCTTCGGTGTGCTGCCAGCACTCGGGGCCGGGCAGGCCCTGCGGGCGGGCGGCCAGGCGCACCTGGTGGTTGACGAGCGTGGCCAGGGTGGCGGCGGGGGTGTTCATGAGGGGCTTCTCCGGCAGACGCGGCGCAAGGCTTCACGCCGCGCCGCGATGCTACCCAGGCCCGGGGGCCGTCGGCGTCGCTTGGGCGACGCGCCGGCCTGGCTGCATTCAGGGCGCCTTGTTCAGCGCCGTGACGGTGTACTGCCCGTCGACCTTGTCGGCGTTGAAACGCACGCGGTCGCCCACGGCCACGCCCTCGAGCAGCTTGGCGTCACGCACGCGGTAGACCATGGTCATGGGCGGCATGTCGAGGTGCTTGATCTCGCCGTGCTTGAGCGTGACGCGGCCGTTGGCCTTGTCGAGCTTGGTCACCTCGGCAGCCACGGGGGCGCCCTGCGCCCAGGCCGCGGCGGCCAGCACGGTGGCAGACAGCAGGATCCACAAGCGTTTCATGCAGTTTCCTTCTTCAGTGCCGCCTGATGCGGCCTGTGTTTGGAGTGTGCCGCAGGCCGATGGTTCCGGCTGCCTGGGGCTTCCTACAATCCGCGCCGACGTCCCGTCCAGGAAGACCGCAGGAACACCGCGATGAGCAGCCCCGACCCCGACCTGTCCCACATCACCCCGCGCGACCAGGCCGAGATCCTGGCCCAGGCCCTGCCCTACATCCGCAAGTTCCACGGCAAGACGCTGGTCATCAAGTACGGCGGCAACGCCATGACCGACCCAGCGCTGCAGCAGGACTTCGCCGAAGACGTGGTGCTGCTCAAGCTGGTGGGCATGAACCCGATCGTGGTGCACGGCGGCGGGCCGCAGATCGACGACGCGCTGGCCAAGATCGGCAAGAAGGGCACCTTCATCCAGGGCATGCGCGTCACCGACGAAGAAACCATGGAAGTGGTGGAGTGGGTGCTGGGCGGCGAGGTGCAGCAGGACATCGTCGGCCTGATCAACGCCGCCGGCGGCAAGGCGGTGGGCCTGACCGGGCGTGACGGCGGCATGATCCGCGCGCGCCAGATGAAGCTCACCGACAAGGACGACCCGAACAAGCAGCACGACATCGGCCAGGTGGGCGAGATCACCAGCATCGACCCGAGCGTGGTGAAGGCGCTGCAGGACGACCAGTTCATCCCCGTCATCAGCCCCATCGGCTTCGGCGAGAAGAACGAGAGCTACAACATCAACGCCGACCTGGTGGCCGCCAAGCTGGCCACGGTGCTGAACGCCGAGAAGCTGGTGATGCTCACCAACATCAAGGGCGTGCTGAACAAGGCCGGCGAGCTGCTGACGGACCTGACGGCGCGGCAGATCGACGAGCTGATCGAGGACGGCACCATCAGCGGCGGCATGCTGCCGAAGATCGCGGGCGCCATCGACGCGGCCAAGAGCGGCGTCAACGCCGTGCACATCGTCGACGGCCGCGTGCCGCACGCCATGCTGCTGGAGATCCTGACCGACCAGGCCTACGGCACCATGATCCGCTCGCACTGAGCGGCGGCGCGGCGGAGACCCCGATGTCCTGGATCCAGAAAGAACTCAAGCGCCGCAAGCGCAAGCCGGCGCCCGCCACAGAGGCGGGCGGGCCGAGCGCCGAAGCGCTGCGCGCTGGCGAGGAAGCGCTGGCCGCGCTGTGGCAAAAGCTGGAGGCCTTCAACGACGCACTGCCCGCCGAGCTGAAACTGCGGCGCGAAACGGTCACCGAAGCACCGAAACAAGGCCCCGCCTTCCGCGTGTGGCTGCGCTCGCAGCAGGGCGCGTCGCTGGGCTTCACTGGCGATGGTGTGCGCTACAACTGGCCCGGCCCCAGCGGCCGGCGCAGCCACA
This sequence comes from Rubrivivax sp., assembly GCA_051861265.1. GTDB lineage: Bacteria > Pseudomonadota > Gammaproteobacteria > Burkholderiales > Burkholderiaceae_C > Rubrivivax. The sequence continues at coordinate 242,799 of JBHYDA010000001.1, read as the reverse complement.
ACTTCTGGATCGGCTGGGACGCCCAGGCCGGCCGGCTGGAACTGCGCCAGCGCATCACGCCCATGCCTTCGCCGGTGATCGCGCACCACCGCTTCGACGAGCGCCGCACCGAGTTGATCATCAAGCAGCTGGTGCTGGGCAAGCGCGTGGCCGTGCGTGCGCTGCGCAAGAAGCGGCTGTGGCTGTTTTGAACGGCGGCACGGTGCGATGAGCTCGCGCCGCCGTGTCTGGCTCTTCGATCTGGACGACACGCTGCACGACGCCGCCAGCGCCTCGATGCCGCAGATCCGCGATGCGATGGGCGACTACATCGAGCAGCACCTGGGTTTCCCGCGGGCTGAAGCCGAGGCCTTGCGCAACCAGCACTGGCACCGCTACGGCGCCACCCTGCTGGGCCTGGTGAAGCACCAGGGCGTGGACGCCGCGCACTTCCTGCACCACACGCACGTGCTGCCAGGTCTGGAAGCGCGTGTGCGCGGCCACCGAGCCGACATCGCCGCGCTCGCACGATTGCCCGGGCGGCGCTACATCCTCACCAACGCGCCAGCGGCCTACGCGGCGCGGGTGCTGGGGGCCTTGGGCATTGCGCACCTGTTCGAAGGCGTCATCGCCATCGAACAGATGCAGGTCTTCGGCCAGCTGCGCCCCAAGCCCGACGCGCGCATGCTGCGCGCCGTGGCCGCACAGCTGCGTGTGCACCCCGCAAAGTGCGTGCTGGTGGAAGACACGCTCGTGCACCAGAAAGCCGCGCGCCGCGTGGGCATGGACACGGTGTGGATGCAGCGCTGGCTGCCGCCCGGGCGCACACGGCCGCTCCGGCGGCCGGCCTACGTGGGCCAGCGCGTGCGACAGTTGCGCGCGCTGCTGCGCAGCGGCTGAACGCAGGCCACGGGCAGCCACACAGGGGCCACCCCCCGGCTGCGGGCCCCGGTGTTTGTCAGTGTTTACCTGCAAGCGGCGCCGCGCAGGCGCTGTGCAAGAATCTTTTTTGTTGCCGACACCCTGCCCCAGCCGAGCCTCCCGACCGCATGTCCGACGTGACAGATGACAACCCTCCGGTCGGCGAAGACGACCTCGACGAAGCCGCCGCCGGCAGCACGGCCGCTGCCGCGCCCACGCGCAAGCGCCCCAAGCCGGGCGAGCGCCGCGTGCAGATCCTGCAGACGCTGGCCGGCATGCTGGAGCAGCCCGGTGCCGAACGCATCACCACCGCCGCACTGGCGGCCAAGCTCGAGGTCAGCGAAGCGGCGCTCTACCGCCACTTCGCCAGCAAGGCGCAGATGTTCGAGGGGCTGATCGAGTTCATCGAAAGCAGCGTCTTCACGCTCGTCAACCGCATCACCGAACACGAAGCCTCAGGCGCCGTGCAGGCGCAGAAGATCGTCGCCGTGCTGCTTCAGTTCGGCGAGAAGAATCCGGGCATGACCCGCGTGATGGTCGGCGACGCGCTGGTCTTCGAGCACGAGCGTTTGACGCTGCGCATGAACCAGTTCTTCGACCGGCTGGAATCGCAGCTGCGCCAGAGCCTGCGCGCAGCGGCCGAGGCGGCTGGATCGCCCACGCCCACGGTGGACGCGCAGGCCTTGGCCTCGGCGTTGAGCGCGCTGGCCATCGGCCGGCTGCAGCGCTATGCGCGCTCGGGATTCAAGCGTCTGCCCACCGAGCATCTCGAGCCCGCGCTGCACCGGCTGACGACCTGAGCCGCTGCACGCGGCGCCCCTGCACCCGCACCCGTCCATGCTGGCCATCCAAGCCGGCGGCACCACGCTGCGGCTGCTGCCGCAACGCGCCGTCTACCTGCCCGAGCACCGCGCGCTGCTGGTGGCCGATGCGCACATCGGCAAGGCCGTGAGCTTTCGGCGCCTGGGTGTGCCCGTGCCCGGCGGTACCACCACCGAGACCCTGCAGCGCCTGAGCGACGCCGTGGCCGCCACGGGCGCTGAAGAAATCATCTTTCTCGGCGATCTGCTGCATTCGGCGCGTTCACGTGCCGCCACCACCTGGGCCGCGGTGGCCGCCTGGCGCGACACCCACGCGCACCTGCGCCTGACGCTGGTGCGCGGCAACCACGACGGCCATGCCGGCGACCCGCCCGCAGCCTGGGGCGTACGCTGCGTCGACGAGCCCTTCCCATTGGGCGATCTGGCCTTGTGCCACCACCCGCAGCCCGTGCCCGGCGCCTACGCGCTGGCAGGGCACCTGCACCCGGCCGTGGTGCTGGGCGGCCGCGCGCACGAGCGCCTGCGGCTGCCGTGCTTTCACTTCGGCGCGGCCGTGGGCGTGTTGCCGGCCTTCGGCGCCTTCACCGGCATGCACGTGGTGCAACGGCAACCCAGCGAACGCGTCTACGTCGTGGCCGGCGACGAAGTGCGCGCCCTGCCCGGCGCCTAAACTGCGCGCCCATGAACCCCGCTTTTGAGCACCTGCTGGTGCGCGCCGAATCGCTGCTGGCGCGGCTGGAGGCCATCCTGCCCCACGCCGCCACGGCCCCCGATTGGCAGGCCTCGGTGGCCTACCGCTACCGCAAGCGCGGCAGCGCGGGCGTGCTGGAACCGGTGAAACACGTCTCGCGCATCACCCTGGCCGACCTGAAGGAAGTGGACGCGCAGAAAGAGCGCCTGCAGCGCAACACCGCGCAGTTCGTGGCCGGCCACGGCGCCAACAACGTGCTGCTGACGGGCGCGCGCGGCACCGGCAAGAGCAGCCTGGTGAAGGCCATGCTGCACGAATACGCACCGCAGGGCCTGCGCCTGATCGAGGTGGACAAGGCCGACCTCGTGGACCTGCCCGACCTCATCGACCTGGTGGCCGAGCGGCCCGAGAAGTTCATCGTTTTCTGCGACGACCTCAGCTTCGACGAAGGCGAGCCCGGCTACAAGGCACTGAAAAGCGTGCTCGACGGCAGCGTGGCCGCTGCCAGCGACAACCTGCTGATCTACGCCACCAGCAACCGCCGCCACCTGTTGCCGGAGCACATGAAAGAGAACCTGAGCTACCAGCACACCGAAGACGGCGAGGTGCACCCGGGCGAGGTGGTGGAAGAGAAGATCTCGCTGAGCGAGCGCTTCGGGCTGTGGATCAGCTTCTACCCCTTCACGCAGGGCGAGTACCTCGCCATCGTCGCGCAGTGGCTGCGTTCTTTCGGCGTGGCCGAGGACGCCATCACCGCAGCGCGGCAAGAGAGCCTCGTGTGGGCGCTGGAGCGCGGCAGCCGCAGCGGCCGCGTGGCGCAGCAGTTCGCGCGCGATTACGCAGGGCGGCACGGTGGCTGAACCCACGCCAGCGCCTGAGCGCCGGGCGGTCGATGTCGCGGTCGGGGTCTTGATCGACGCCGAAGGCCGCTTCCTGCTCACCAGCCGGCCCGAGGGCAAGGTCTACGCCGGCTACTGGGAGTTCCCGGGCGGCAAGCTGGAGGCTGGCGAAACCGTGGTGCAGGCCCTGCGGCGCGAACTTCAGGAGGAGCTGGGCATCACCATCGGCCACGCCGAGCCCTGGAAGATCGACCTGATGGACTACCCGCACGCCCGCGTGCGGCTGCACTTCTGCAAGGTGTGGCAGTGGACGGGCGATTGCGAGATGCGCGAAGGCCAGACCATGGCCTGGCAAACGCTGCCGGTGCAGGTCGCCCCGGTGCTGCCCGGCACGGTGCCGGTGCTGGCCTGGCTGGCCGCCGAGCAGGGTTTCTCCGGACCCACCCACTAGACTCCCGCCCATGGACTGGCTCGATCAAGTGAAGTGGGATGCGCAGGGCCTGGTGCCCGTCATCGCCCAGGAGCACAGCACGAAAGACGTGCTGATGTTCGCGTGGATGAACCGCGAGGCCCTGGCCGCCACCGCCGCGCGCGGGCAGGCCGTGTACTTCAGCCGATCGCGCCAGCGCCTGTGGCACAAGGGCGAGGAGTCGGGCCACTTCCAGCAGGTGCACGAGATGCGCCTGGACTGCGATGCCGACGTGGTGCTGCTCAGCGTGACGCAGCACGGCCACGACCCGGCCATCGCCTGCCATACCGGCCGCCACAGCTGCTTCTTCAACCGCCTGGACACCGGCGCCGCGGCGCCGCAGTGGCAGGCGGTGGAGCCCGTGCTGAAAGACCCCGAGAGCATCTACAAATGAGCAGCGCCGCATGAGCAGCAACGACACCCTGGCGCGCCTGGCCGAAGTCATCGAAGCACGCCGCGGGCAAGACCCCGACAAAAGTTACGTCGCGCGCTTGTTTTCCAAGGGCACCGACGCCATCTTGAAAAAGGTGGGCGAAGAGGCGACCGAGGTGGTGATGGCCGCCAAGGACGGCGGCGGCCCCGCCCTGGTGGGCGAGGTGGCCGACCTCTGGTTCCACACGATGGTGGCCCTGGCGCAGTTCAACCTGAAACCGGCCGATGTGCTGGCGGAACTTGAGCGGCGTGAGGGCTTGTCGGGAATGGAAGAATTCGCTTTGCGCAAGGCGCGCGAGCGTGAATCTGCCGAGTCTCAAGCCGCAACCCAAAGGCCGAAGCCATGAACCAGGTCATCGACACCGTCGAGCGCGACAACAGCCTCAAGACGGTGGGGCATATCAGTTATCTGCTGCACGCCATCGTGGCCGTGGGCGCGGTGATCCCGGGCGCGCAGCCCGGCGTCGCGCTGCTGCTGGTGGCCTTCATCATCGACCTCGTCAAGCGCGGTGATGCCGTGGGCACCTGGCAAGAGTCGCACTTCGGCTGGCGCATCCGCAGCGTGGTGATCGCCGCCATCCTCTACCTCATCACCGCCCCGCTGTGGCTGCTGTTCGCGGTGCCGGGCTGGATCGCCTGGACCTGCATCTCCATCTGGTTCCTCTACCGCGTGGTGCGCGGCTGGATGAACCTGAACAGCAACCGCCCCATCGGCGCCTGAAACCTTCGCCACCGCCTTTGCACGCATGAGCAGCGCCGACCCGAACTGCATCTTCTGCAAGATCATCGCCGGGCAGATCCCGGCGAAGAAGGTCTTCGAAGACGAAGAACTGCTGGCCTTCCACGACATCGCGCCCTGGGCGCCGGTGCACGTGCTGGTGATCCCCAAGCAGCACATCGCCACCCTGGCCGACGTAGGGCCTGAGCACGATGCGCTGCTGGGGCGCATGCTCGGGCTGGCGCCCCGGCTGATGAAGCAATTGGGCGTGACGGGGGGCTTCCGCACCGTCATCAACACCGGGCCCGACGGCGGGCAGGAGGTCTACCACCTCCACATGCATGTCATGGGCGGGCCGCGGCCCTGGGCCAAGGGCTGATTTCAGCGGGCCTGGCGCAGTGCGGGGTGAGACCCGGCTGCCACAGGCCCTTCACGCATCAACCGTAGAATCGAGGGCTTCGCCTTCGTTAGGAGAGAGATCATGGGTTCGTTCAGCATTTGGCATTGGCTGATCGTTTTGCTGGTCGTCGTGGTCATCTTCGGCACCAAGAAACTTCGCAACATCGGCAGCGACCTCGGTGGCGCCGTCAAGGGCTTCAAGGAAGGCATGAAGACGGGTGGCGACGACGCGCCCGCCGCCGACGCGCCTGCACAGCAGGTCACCACCGCCAAGCGCGCTGACGCCAACACGGTGGACGTGGACGCGAAGACCAAGAGCTGAGGCGGTTTGCTGAACCTCCCCGGCCCCGGGCGCTGACGCCATGATGGACTTCGGCCTCGACAAGATCGCGCTCATCGGCGCCGTGGCCCTGGTGGTCATCGGCCCCGAGAAACTGCCGCGCGTGGCGCGCACCGTGGGTGCGCTCTTCGGCAAGGCGCAGCGCTACGTTTCCGACGTCAAGGCCGAGGTGAACCGCAGCATCGAGCTCGAAGAGCTCAAGAAGATGAAGACGCAGTTCGAAGACGCGGCGCGCAACGTGGAAGACACGGTGCGCACCGAGGTCAACTCGGCCAGCGCCGCCTTCGACAACGAATGGGCCTCGGCCACAGCTGGCCTGGATGGCAGCGGTGCAGACGGCAGCATCGGCTACGAGCCGCTGGCCTCACCGCCGCCCTACTACACGCACCCCAAGAAGAACTGGCGCCTGAAGCGCGGTGCCACGCCGCAGTGGTACAAGCAGCGCAACGGCGTGCGCACCAAGGCGCTGTCGGGCGCGGCGCGCGTGGCGCGTTTCCGCCCCAAGGGCAGCGCCGGGTCGTCCACAGGCCGATGAGCAGCAACAACGACAACAAGCCCGACGAGCTCGCCGGCACCGAAGCGCCTTTCGTTTCGCACCTGGTTGAGCTGCGCGACAGGCTGATCCGCGCCGTCATCGCCGTGGGCGTGGTCTTCGGTGCGCTGTGTTTCTGGCCGGGCCCAGCGGGTCTCTACGACCTGCTGGCTGCACCCATGGTGGCGCACCTGCCGGCCGACACCAAGCTCATCGCCACCAACGTGATCTCGCCCATCCTGGTGCCGTTGAAGATCACGCTGATGGCGGCCTTCATGGTGGCGCTGCCCGTGGTGCTGTACCAGCTGTGGGCCTTTGTGGCGCCAGGCCTGTATTCGCACGAGAAGAAGCTGGTGCTGCCGCTGGTGGTGAGCAGCACCTTGCTCTTCATCGCCGGCGTGGCTTTCTGCTATTTCCTCGTCATCCCGGGGATGAGCAAGTTCATCCAGGCCTTCGCGCCCACCACCATCACGGCCGCGCCAGACATCGAGCAGTACTTCGGCTTCGTGCTGACACTTTTCCTCGTCTTCGGCATCGCCTTCGAGGTGCCGATTGCGGTGGTGGTGCTGGCCCGCATGGGCATCGTGACGCTGGAGCAACTGCGCGCCTGGCGCGGCTACTTCATCGTCGCCAGCTTCATCGTCGCCGCCGTGGTGACCCCACCCGACGTCATCAGCCAGCTGGCCCTGGCCATCCCGATGTGCATCCTGTACGAGATCGGCATCCTCGCCGCCGGCCTCTTCATCAAGCACACCAAGGCCCCCGACGCCGAAACCGACGCGAAGCCCTCGGCATAAGCCGAAGGCAGTTCAAGCGCACTAGCGCAAGGCCGCGCGAAGCGCCGGCCAGGATCAAGCCAGAGGCCGTGCCCGGGTCCCCCGGGCACAGGCCGAACCTCCCCCTCGGGGGGTAGCGAGCGCAGCGAGCTGGGGGGCCCTATCTCACCCAGGTGTTCAGCTGAATGATCGGCATCAGCACCGCCAGCATGATGACCACCACCACGCCGCCCATGCCCACGATGAGCAGCGGCTCCAGGATGGTGGCGGCGCTTAGAGCGCGGCGCTGCACCTCGGCCGACATCTGCGTGGACGCGCGCTGCAGCATCTGCGGCAGCTGTCCCGTCTGCTCGCCCAGGCGCGCGAACATCGCCAGCAGCCCCGGGAAGCGCTTCTTGCCCGCCAGCGCACTGGCCAGAGGCGCGCCTTCGCGCACCTGCACCAGCGCGTCCAGCGCGTCGGCCCGCATGGCGCGGTTGCCCAGCGTCTCCGCCGCGGCCTGCAGCGCCTTCAGGATGGGCACGCCCGCCCCGGCCAGCATGGCCAGCGTGCCGCCGAAACGCGCGGCGTTGTAGCCCCGCGCCAGGCGGCCGAAGAGCGGCAGGTTCAGAAAGGCCGCATCGGTACGTTCGCGGAAGGCCTCGTTGCGCCGCGCCAGCACGAAGGCGGTGATGCCGCCGGTGGCCAGCAAAGCCACGGCCCAGCCCCAGTTGCGGACGAAACTGCTCACGCCCAGCATCGCCACCGTCAGGAAGGGCAAAGCGCGCTTGCCGGTGGTGAAGACGTTGGCGATCTGCGGCACGACGAAGGTGACGAGCACGATCACGATGATCAGCGCCACCAGCGAGACGATGGCCGGGTAGAGCATCGCGCCCAGCACCTTGCTGCGCAGCGCCTGGCGGTCTTCCAGGTCGTCGGCCAAGCGTTCGAGCACGGCGCCCAAAGCGCCGCTCTGCTCACCGGCGGCCACCACGGCGCGGTAGATCTCGTCGAACTCGCGCGGCGCCGTGCCCAACGCGCGCCCGAAGGAACTGCCGGCGTTGACCTCGCTCTTCAGGTGCGCCACCAGCTCACGCTGGCGTGGGTTCTCGGCCTCGTCGGCCAGCGCCGTCAGCGCGCGCTCCAGCGGCAGACCTGAGCCCACCAGGCCCGCGAGCTGGCGCGTCCACACGGCCAGGCTCGTGGCCGAGAACACGCGCCGCGTGAAACGCGCCGCCGTGCTGTTGTCGGTGGCCGCCATGGTGACGGCCGTCACCGCCAGCGGCACCAGATCGCGCCCGCGCAGCTGCTGCCGCGCGGCCTTCACGTTGTCGGCCTCCAGCAGGCCGCTCTGGGCCTTGCCGGCAGCGTCCAGCGCTTCGAAGCGGTAGGCAGGCATGGCTAGTCGCGCGTCACCCGGATCACTTCTTCAAGTGACGTGATGCCTTCACGCACCAAGCGCTCACCGTCTTCCCGCATGCTCTTCAGGCCCGCAGCGCGCGCGGCCGCCACCAGTTCCTGCTCGGGCGCGCGGTTGTGGATCAGCGCCTGCACGTGTTCGTCCACGCGCATCAGTTCGTAGACGCCGGTGCGGCCCTTGTAGCCCGTCATGCTGCATTTCTCGCAGCCCACGGGATGCCAGCGCGGCTGGCCGTCTTCGCCGTCATCACCGCGCTTCTTGCAGTGCGGGCAGAGCTTGCGCACCAGGCGCTGCGCCAGCACGCCCAGCAGGCTGCTGCTCAGCAGGAAGGGCTCCACGCCCATGTCGATCAGGCGCGTGACGCTGCTGGGCGCGTCGTTGGTGTGCACGGTGGCCAGCACGAGGTGGCCCGTCAGGCTGGCCTGGATGGCGATGCTGGCGGTCTCGTGGTCGCGGATCTCACCGATCATGATGACGTCGGGGTCCTGCCGCAGGATGGCGCGCAGCGCCTTCGCGAAGGTCAGGTCGATCTTCGGGTTCACCTGCGTCTGGCCGATGCCCGACAGCTCGTACTCCACCGGGTCTTCCACGGTCAGGACATTGGTGGTGGCGGTTTCCACGCGGCCCAGGCTGGCGTAGAGCGTGGTGGTCTTGCCGCTGCCGGTGGGGCCGGTCACGAGCACGATGCCGTGCGGCTGCTGCACCAGGCGGTCGAAGCTCTTGAGCACCTCGCCGTCCATGCCCAGGCCTTCCAGCGTGAAGCGGCTCTCGGTCTTGTCCAGCAGGCGCAGCACCGCGCGTTCGCCGTGCGACGAGGGCAGCGTGCTCACGCGCACGTCGATGGCGCGGCCGCCGATGCGCAAGCTGATGCGGCCGTCCTGCGGCAGGCGTTTTTCGGCGATGTCGAGCTCGGCCATGATCTTCAGCCGGCTGATCAGCGCCGCGTGCAGCGCCTTGTTGGGCTGCACCACCTCGCGCAGCGTGCCGTCGACGCGGAAACGCACGCTGCTGCTGCGTTCATAAGGCTCGATGTGGATGTCCGATGCGCCATCCTTCGCGGCCTGCGTGAGCAGCGCGTTGAGCATGCGGATGATGGGCGCGTCGTCGGCCGCCTCCAGCAGGTCTTCCACCGCCGGCAGGTCTTGCATCATGCGGCTGAGGTCGACACCGCTTTCCACTTCGCCGATGACGGCGGCGGCGCTGCTCTCGCCGCCGGCATAGGCCGCGGCGATGCGCTGCACCAGCGTGCTGCTGTTCTCGCGCTCGAAGGCGGCCACGTCGAACAGGCGCCCCACCTCGGCCAGGGCCGAGGGCGAGGTGGTTTCGGCGGCCCACAGCGCGAGCTGCTCGCCGTCGTCTTCGAGCAGCAGCGTGTGCGCCTTCGCATAGGCGTAAGGCAGGGGGTGACGCACGGCCATGGCAGGGTCCCGGCGCTGCGGTCAGGGGCGCGGCGCCGGGGCTGCCGGGGCCGGCGCAGGCGCAGTGGCCGGTGCGCTGCTCAGCGGCTGGCTGGCCGAGGGCCGCGCCGGCAGCACGGGCGATTCATTGATCGGCATCACCACGCTGGGCGCGGGCTGCGCGTCTTGCTGCCGGCCGCGCATCTGCTCGTAGCGGTCGGCCGAGAAGCGGTTGGCCGATTCGGCGTCGCGCATCACGATGGGCCGCAGGAAGACCATCAGGTTGGTGCGGCGGCGCTCGCGGCTTTCGCTGCGGAAGAGCGCGCCCAGCCAGGGGATGTCGCCCAGCACCGGCACCTTGCTCTGGTTGGTGACGAAGCGGTCTTCGATCAGGCCGCCCAGCACGAGGATCTCACCGTCGTCCACCACCACCGCGCCTTCGTAGCTGCGCTTGGCGGTGCTGGGGCCGGCGTTGGTGGTGCCGGCCGCGGTGTCCTGCTTGACGCTGCTCTGCTCCTGGAAGATGGTCATGCGCACCGCGCCGCCTTCACCGATCTGCGGGCGGATGCGCAGCGTGATGCCCACGTCCTTGCGCTCGATGGTCTGGAAGGGGTTGGTGGTGGCGCCGCCGGTGCCGCCCACGCCGGTGAACTGGCCGGTGATGAAGGGCACGTTCTCGCCGACGACGATCTTGGCCTCTTCGTTATCAAGAGTGATCAGCGTCGGCGTGCTGACGATGTTGGTCTGCGCCTGGCTCTGCAGCATGCGCGCGATGGCCGCCAGCGAGGTGACGCCGTTGTAGGCCCGCAGCAGGCCCACGTTCAGGCCCTGGCCGAGGTTGATCTGCCCCTGCACCGCGCCCGTGTTGACGCTGATGATGTTGCCCACGCCGCCGGCGGGCGTGAAGTTGGTGCCACCGGCGAGGCCGGTGCGGTCGCCGCTCTGGCCCAGCAGGCCCTGCCACTGGAAGCCGAAATCGGCCGCGTCGCCGCCGGCCACCTCGACGATCATGCTTTCGATGTAGACCTGCGCGCGGCGTGTGTCGAGCTGGTCGATGAGCGCGCGCACCTGCTTGTAGAGCGGCTCGGGCGCCGTGATGATCAGCGAGTTGGTGGCCGGGTCGGCTTGGATGAAACCGCCCGTGCTGGGCTGGGCCGCGGCAGACACCGCGCCGCCGCCCGTGCCGGCGCCGCCCGGCGTGCCCGCGCCCGCACCCGTGGGTGCAGCGCCAGTGGCCGGCGTGGGCGCACCGCCGGTGCTGGCTGCTGCACTGCCACTGGCCCCACCGCCGAAAGCGCCGAAAGCGGCGCGCACCACCGTCGCCAGGCGCGTGGCCTCGGCGTTCTTCAGGTGCACCACCCACATGCCGCCGCCCGGGCCCAGCAGCGTGCTGGGGCGGTCGAGCTGGGCGATGGTGGCGCGCACCTGGGACAGGCGCGCCGGGTTGGCGGCCTTCACCAGCAGCGCGTTGGCGCGTGAATCGGCCACCACCGTGGTGCCGCCGCCGGCGTTGGGCACGCCCGGCACGGCCGTGGCTGAAGCGTCGCTCAGGCGTTGTACGAGCGGCGCGAGGTCGGCGGCCACCGCGTGCTGCAGCGGCACCACCTCCACGCCGGTGCTGGATGGCAGGTCGAGCGCGGCGATGATGCGGCCGATGCGCTCCAGGTTGCCGGCGTAGTCGGTGATCACCAGCGAGTTGCTCGCCGGGTTGGCGTTGATGGTGTTGTTCGCGCTGATCAGTGGCCGCAGGATGGGCACGAGGTTGTTCGGGTTCTCGTGGCGCAGCGAGAAGATCTGCGTGATGACCTGGTCGCCCTTGGCGCCGACCTCGCCCACCGAGACCGTGCCGGTCTGCAGCTTGGCGTCGGCCTCGGGCACCACCTTCAGCAGGCCGCCGCTCTCCACCACCGAGAAGCCCAGGCCGCGCAGCGCGCTCTGGTAGCTCTGCCAGGCCTGGCGGATGGACTGCGGCTGTTCGCTGTAGACGGTGATGGTGCCCTTCACGCGCGGGTCGACCACGATGGCCCGGCCGATCATCGCGGCGAAGGCGCGTGTAACGCCCTCGATGTCGGCGTTGACGAAGTTCACCGTCACCGGTGCGCGCGAGCGCGTGGGAAGGTCCTGCGCGCCAGCGGGCAGTTGCGCAAGCAGAGCCAAGGCCAACGCACAGCGGCCGAGATGCCGAAGGTTCATGCTCATCCTATGGAAATGACCGACGACGCACCCTGGCGCCGCCCGATGATGTTCAGCAGGTTGCCCAGCGCCGCCTCGAAGCCACTGGCAGCGCTGGCCTGGCCGCGGAAACGCAGGCGCGAAGCCGCGCCGCTGCCCAGCAGTTCACCGCTGCCGTTGAGTTGCAGCGCGCCTTCGGTGGTGAGCAACTGCAGCCGTGCGGGCTGATCGCCGGCGGCATCACCGCTCAGCGTGAGGCGGTAGCTGCCCAGGCTGTCCAAGGTGGACAGGCGCGAGGCGAGCGCGGCCAGCGTCAGATCGAGCCGGCCACTGAAGCGCCAGCGGCCCTGCACCTGCTCCAGCACCAGGCCGGGGCTGCTGAGCTGCAGGGTGCCGGTGGGCCGCAGCGTGTTCCATGGCGTGCCCAAACCGGTGAGCCACGCGGCCGGCCATTGGCCAAAGGCCGGGCCGGGGCCTGCCGGGGCGCCCGTTCCGGCAGCCGCAGCAGCAGCGGCCGGCAGTTCCAGCCGCACGCGGCCGAGCCCGAAGCCCACGCGCACCGGCTGTTCGCCGTTGATGCAGCACGGCTGGCTGGCGTGCAGCGTGAAGCCGGCGCCGGCCGGGCGCAGGCGCCAATGCAGGCGGTCGGGCAAGGCGCTGGCATCGCGGCTGCCTTCGCCGCCGGTCAGCACCAGCACGGCATTGCCGTTCCAGACCGTGCCGCGGGCATCGGCCAGCAGCAGGCGCTGGCCCGTGGCCGAAGCCAGCGCACCGGCCAGCCAGGCGGCCGGCGCGAAAGCCACCAGGGCCACCACGGCCCCCGTGGCAGCGCCCGCCAAGGCCCAGCGCTTCATCGTCAAGGCGCGCCCCCCAGGGCCAGCACCAGCGTGCCGCTGTAGCCTGGGCCGTTGCGCAGCAAGCTGGCTTCCACCGGCCGCGCGCGGGCGCCCGAGCGGGCTTCGGCCAACCAATCGCGCAACTGGCTGGTGGTGATGCCGTTGAGCGTGAGCACGGCGCGGTCGCCCTGGAGCGAGAGCTTGGCCTGCTCGCCCAGGCGTTCGGTGGCGGCGCGCAAGGCCGCGCCGGCCTGTTCGACGTTGACGGGCGGGGCGTTGCGCAGCTCGGTGGCCTCGGCCGCCAGGCGCTGCATGGCGCGCAGCTGGTTCTCGCTGGCCTCCAGGGCCGCGGGCGCGGTGCGCAGCGTGCGCACCGCCGGCTGCAGCGCCACCCACCACAGCAGGGCCAGGCCCAGCACGGCGCCGGCCAGCGTGAGCAAGCGCTGTTCACGCGCCGGCAAGGCACGCCACCAGCTGCGCAGCGGGGCCAGCGCCTGCGCGGCGCCGCGGCCGGCGGCGGCAGGCGCCGAGGAGGAAGTGCCGGTCGGTGCGTTCATGGCGCGGGCCTGCGGTTGGGGGCTGCGGCACGGGCCAGCACCAGCCGGCCCTCCACCAGTTCGGCCCGCAGCGGCGTGCCGCGCAGGCGCTCTTGCATCTGCGCGAGCTGCGGCGGGCCGAAGCCGGGCGCCGAGAGGCTCAGGCGCGTGCCGTCGAAGTTCAGCGTCTGCACCGGGCCTTGCCCGTCGGGCCAGGCGGCGGCTGCGGCGCCCATCAGCGATTCGAGATCAGCCTCGCCCGGGCGGCCGGCGGCGGCGCGCAGGCGCTCGGTTTCGCGCTGCATCTGCAGCGGTGCATCGAGCACGGTGCGCACGCCAGGATGGGCCGACTGCAGCAGCGCCGTCATCAAGGCGCGCTGCTGGGCTAGCTTTTGCTGCTGCTGCCAGGCGTAGACGTTCAGGCCGACGAGCTGCACACCCACCAGCGCGGCCAGGCCCCAACGCACGGGACGCCACTCGGGGCTGAAGAAGCGCTTGCCCAGATCGCGCGCGGCGCGCGAGCCGCGGTGGCGCACCGCCAGATCGAACTGGCGCAGGTTGGTGGCGGCCTGCGCGGCTTCCAGCGCCCGCTCGGCCTCGCTCATCACGCCCACAGGCGCGCCCAGCCAGCGTTCAGCGGCGGCCGTGGCGGCAGGCGTGGCGGTGTAGCGCACGGCCTCGCCTTCGGGCTGCAGCACACGTGCCAGCGGGCCGGCACGCAGGCAGGCCACGCCGTCGGCGCGTGCCAGCGTGAACCAGGGGGCGCTGTCGCTGTTGTCGCCTGCCGTGTGGAAGTGGCCGCGGGCCGGCTCGCCGGTGGCCACCGGGCCGGCGGCGGCCACCACGCGCTCCACCGCCAGGCCGGCGGCTTCCAGCGCGGACAGCGCAGCGGCCAGCCGCGGGCGGTGCGTCACCGCCACCCAGCCGCTCTGGCCGGGCACGGCGCCTTCGGCCAAGGCGAAGTGCAGGTGCTCGTCGTCTTCCAGCAGCGTCTCTTCCATCACGCCCAGCAAGGCCGCACGCAGACGGGCCGGCGGGGCCTTGGGCAGGTCGATGCGGTGCCAGCTGACGTCGCCTTCGGCCAGCACCAGCACGGTCTGGTCGGCGCGCGGCAGCAGGGCCAGCGCGGCGCTGCCCTGCTGGGTGACGCTGCGGCCGTCGGTGCTGAACACGAAGCCCCACTGCGCAGGCAGCTTCAGCGCCGCACCCGCGTGGGCCGCGGCATCGGCGCCACCGGCGGCACGCGCGGCCAGGCGTTCACGCGGGGGGAGCAGCAGGGCTAGCAGGGACATCGGTGCTCAGGCAGCAGGGCAACAAGGAACAGGTGATCGCGGGCCGAACCACCACCGGCCAGGGGCCAGGGCGGCGCGTATTGTGGCCTTGCTGCGCGGGCTCACTGTGTCGGGGCCGTGAAGCTGTGGCGCTCGCGCCGGCGCACGAGGACACGGTCGCCGTCGCGTTGCAGCAGCGAGCGTTCTTCGAGCACCCGCTCTTCCAGCCGCAGCCGGCCCGAGACCAGGAACCAGGCCGACGACACCCCGATGCGCGCGCCTTCCACCTTGGCGTCGGCCGGCAGCAGCGCCTGCACGTCGGCCAGCGTGTCGAAAGGCTTGCGCTGGCGCGCCAGCACCAGGCGCTCGGCCGTGCCGAGGTCGATGTTGTCGACGGCCGCCAGCAGCACCTCGCGCGGGGCGGTGTTGGCGTTCACCGGCGTGGCCAGCGGCAGCAGTTCGATCCAGGGCGACAGCCGCGCCAGCGTGGCCGCGTCGATGCCCAGCCAGCGCAGGTCGTCCACCTGCGCCGGCCGCAGCGGGGCGCCCGCAGCGCCGGCTTCTTCCGGCGGCAATTGCGACAGGCGCAGGCCTTCGGCGATGCGCGCCGCGGTGTCGGCCGGGGCACCGGCCAGATCGGCCAGGCGCTGCAGCGCGGCCACCTGCGCCGGCACGACCTTGCCCGTGCCATCGACCAGCCCACGCAGGTTGAAGCGCGACTGCGCGTCGACGATGGCGCCGCTGATGAAGGCCTCGGGGCCGCTGTCGGCGTTGTTGTCCTGGTCGGCGGCGAGGAAGGTGGACAGCCGCGCCTCGGCCAGCGGCGTGGCCCAGGGCTCGTCGAGCGAATCGCGGTTCTGGCCGCGGTTGCGCGCCTCGCGGGCGTCTTCCTTGAGGATGAGGCGCGACCAATCCAAGGCACCGGCCAGGATCCAGGCGGCCTGCGCGCGTGCCCGCTCGGCGGCCTCCACCTGCACGGCACGCGTCTGCAGCCACACCATGCTGGAGGCGATGGTGACGATGAGCGCCACGATCACCATGGCGAGCAGCAGCGCAGCACCGCGCTGGGCCGGGGCTGACGCGCGCTGCTTCATGACCCGGCCGGGCCCAGCGCGATGTCGCGCGTGAGGGGCTTCTCGCCGAAGAAGATCTGCAGGCGCACGGCCTCGGGCAGTTCTTCGCGCAGCTGCACGGCGCCCTGGGGCGCACTGGCGCCGCTGGCCGCTGGTGCAGGTGTGGGCGGGCCCTGCACCGCCACCACGTTGCCGCTGGACTGCGCGTTGCTCCACTGCCCGCCCCGCGCAAAGTAGATCTGCCAGCTGGCCACGCCTTCGCTCAGCAGCACGGTGCCGGGCTCGGTGCCCAGCAGCTGCTGGCTGCGCAACCAGGCCTCCTGCAGTTCGCTGCCACGCACCATGGTGGGCCCCACCCAGCGCTGCCAGCGCCCGCTGCGCACGGCCCAGGCCACCAGCTGCACGCCACCTTCGGCGCGGCGCGTCAGGCGCAGCGTCTGGCCGTCGAAGGCCAGCGGCGGCACGACATCGGTGTCGTGCAGGGCCTGCAGGTCCTGCTCCCATTGCGTCAGCACGGTGGCCAGGCGCACGGTGCGGTCGACCGAAGCCTGGCCTTCGTCACGCGCGCGCACCACCGAATCCAGCGCCTGCCAGGCCAGCGCCGTGAGCAGCGCCATCATCAGCAAGGCCACCAGCACCTCCACCAGCGTGAAGCCGGCATGGCGGTGGCGAAGGCTCGCGCGGTGCCAGGTATTCATGGCCGCGGCAGCACGGTGGACAGCGTCAGCAGCGGGCGCCCTTCGCTGTCCTTCACCACCGCATCGACGCGGCGGAAGTTCGGGTTCGGCGTGGGCCGCGTCACCAACTGCCCGGGGTAGCTGCGGCCGAGCTGCTCGCAAGTGAAATCGGCCTCGCCCACGCCGGGGAAGACGCGGCTGATGCGCAGCGCGGTGAGCTCGTTCTCGGCGCACCACTGCGCGGCCACCACATCGGCCAGGCGCGCTGCGTTGTCGGTAAGCACGCCTGCGGCGCGCAGGCCGGCGCCCAGCGCGATGGCCACGATGGCCAGGGCCACCAGCACCTCCAGCAGCGTGAAGCCGCGTGGGCGGCGGGCTGCCGAGCGGACGCTGCGGCTCACGGCTGCGGGCCGGCGGCGCTTGCCACGGCGAAGGGGCCGAGGCCGTCGCTGGCGAGCTCGATGCGCTGCGCTTCCAGCCGCAGCACGATGCGCTGCGGCGGCAGGATGGCTTCGGGGCCCAGCAGCACCTGCGGCGCGCCCACCACCTCGGCCCGCGTGGCGGGGTCGAGCCAGCGTGTGGGCAGGGCTTGCGCGGCCGAGAGACCGACGAAACGGAACTGCACCGTCGGGTCGGGGTCGGCCGTGCCTTCGCCCTTGGGCACCCAGCGCACCGCCACGCCCGAGACCCGCGCTTCGGCGCGCGCCATCTCCAGCAGCGCGGCCAGGCGCGCACCCTCTTCTTCCAGCTTGGCGGCATGGCCGTCGCGCAGCGACAGCGTGATCAACCCGGCCGACACCGCCACGATGGCGATGACCACCAGCAGCTCGATCAGCGTGAAGCCGCGCTCGCCGGCGCGGCCCCGGCGGCTACTGCCAGGAGCCGATGTCGGCATTGGCGCCTTCACCCCCCGGCTGGCCATCGGCGCCGAAGCTGAAGACATCGATCTCGCCGTTCACCCCAGGGTTGAGGAACTGGTACGGGCGGCCCCAGGGGTCGGCCGGCAGCTTGTCGAGGTAGGGCTTCCAGTTCGGCGGCACGGCGCCGGCGGTGGGCTTGCGCACCAGGGCGTCGAGCCCCTGCTCGGCGCTGGGGTAGCGCTGGTTGTCGATCTTGTAGCGCTTCAGCCCCTCCACCAGCGTCTTGATGTCGGTGCGCGCGGCCGTGCTGCGGGCGTCGTCGAGGCTGCTGAAGAGGTTGGGCACGATCAGCGCGCCGAGCACGCCGATGATGACCAGCACCACCAGCAGTTCGATCAGCGTGAAACCGCGCTGGCGTGGCTTGGCCGCAGGCTGGATGCCCGGGTGCGCGACAGACAAGGAGCGGTGCATCAGGGGCATGGAAGGCATGGAACGCGTTGCCAGTGACCGGGGGCGCCGGTGGCAGGCAGGAAGGCCGGGGCGGCCGGTGGCTTGCATGATAATCCGCTCATGTCGGCACGCTGGTGGACGTTGGGGGTTTGGGCGCTGGTCGCAGGCAGCGGCCTGTTCTGGGGCCTGCGGCTTTTCGTGAAAGCGCCCGCCGCTCCCGCGCACACGCAGGTGGCCAGTGCGGCCACGGCCCCGCGCGGCGACCTGACCCGGCTGCTGGGCAACGACCCGCCACCGCCTGTGGCCGAAGCCGCGCCGGAGGCCGCAGCCGACGCGCGTTTCCAGCTGGTGGGCGTGCTGAGCGCCCCGCCCCGACAAGCCGGCCGCGAGGGCGTGGCCCTGATCGCCATCGACGGCCAGCCGCCCAAGGCCTACCGCGTGGGCGCACGCATCGACGGCGACAAGATCGTGCAGAGCGTCGAGGCCCGCGGCGTCAACCTGGGTCTGCGCAACGGCCCGGTGCTGGTGGCGCTGAACCTGCCGCCCCCCACCCCGCCCGCCACCGGCAGCCTGCCCGACCTGGGCAATGGCGCCGGGGCGCGCCCGGGCAACTTGCCACCCCTGCCCGGCCAACAGCGCCAACCTGGGCAGCCCATGCCGGCTGTCGAGCCGCAGGAGATGGTGGAGCCTCAACCCAACCAGGCGGACACCCAGCCACAGCGCTGAGCCGCGGCCGAGGATGCCGGCACACCGCCCTCAGTAGAGCGCATCCCCGAAAGGCGAGGGGTCAGGCTCGGCGGGCGTGAAGGGGTCGTTCAGGCCATCGGGCACCGAGGGGCCCGGGTCTTCGCCATCGGCCACTTCGGTGAGCAGCGCTGCGGCGCTCTTGACCATGGGCCAGGCCAGCGTGGCCCCCGTGCCGTCGGTGCTTTCCATGCCCAGTTCCAGCAGGGCCGAGGCGCGGAAGAGATTGAGCGCCTGGTCCAGGCCCAGGTGGCTGTGGCTGCGGCAGAAAAGGCAGTAGTCGGTGACCGGCTGGGCGATGCGCGCGGCCAGCATCAGCGCGGCGCAGGCCGGCATGCCGTCGACCATCAGCAGGTGCCGCTTGCTCGCGGCCATCAACATGACGCCCACCATCACGGCGACTTCGTAGCCGCCGAAGGCCGCCAGCACCTCGATGGGTTCGGTGACGTCGCGGTGGCGGGCGTGCGCGGCCTCCAGCACCGTGAGCAGGTGGGTGAGCTCGTCCTTGTTCATTTCCGGGCCGCTGACCACGAGGTCGCGCACCGGCGTGTTCGTCATGCGGGCCAGCACCATGGCCGCGCTTTCGTGCGAGCCCACGCCCACGCCGGCGAGTACCGTGCAGTTGCCCCGCAGCTTGTCGCCGATCTCCATGCCGGCGCGCATGCCGGCGTGGGCCTGTGGCAGGGTCATCGCGGAGGCCACGCGCGCATTGCGCGTGCCGTGCGTGATCTTGCGCATCAGCAGGCGGTCGTGCGGCGGCAGCTTTTCCGCCATCCCGCAATCGACCACCGTCACTTCCAGTTGCAGCGCACGCGCGAACACGGTCAGCGGCAGCTGGTTGGCCAGCAGCATGCGCACGGTCTCGTGGGTGGGGCGGCCATGCGCATCGCGGATGCCGTCCACGGCGATGCCGTGGTCGGCGGCGAATACGAGCAACTGCGGGTGTTGGAAACGCGGCTTCAGCGTGTTCTGCATCAGCCCCAGGCGGATGGCCAGGGGCTCCAGTTCGCCGAGGCTGCCGCCTGCCTCGTTGCGACGCTGCAGCTTCTCGCGCAGGGCCTTTTCCAGCAGCGGGTTGCTGGTGGGCGTGACGAGCGAACGGTTGGAACTGGCCATGGCGCGGCAGTGTAGCGAGGGGGCCGGCGCGGCTGTGCGGCGGCGCTATTGAAGGAAGAGTGCGACCACCGGGTTGCGGGTCTCTTCGGTGCAGGGGTAGGCCAGCGAGCGCAGGAAATCGTCGAACGCGGCTTCGTCACCCGCCGGCACCTGGATGCCGACGAGGATGCGCCCGTAGTCGGCGCCCTGGTTGCGATAGTGGAAGAGGCTGATGTTCCAGCCCGGGTGCATGGCCGCGAGAAAACGCATCAGCGCGCCCGGCCGTTCCGGGAACTGGAAGCGGAAGAGCCGCTCGTCGCGTGCGAGCTCACTGCGCCCACCGACCATGTGCCGCACGTGCTCCTTGGCGAGCTCGTCGTCGGTGAGGTTGACGGTGGCAAAGCCGTGCTTCACCAGCTGGCGCTCGATGCGCTCGGCTTCGTCGCGCCGCTGGATGCCCAGGCCCACGAACACGTGCGCCACCTTCGCATCGCTGATGCGGTAATTGAACTCGGTCACCGAGCGCGGGCCCAGCAGTTCGCAGAAGCGCTTGAAAGAGCCTCGCTCTTCGGGGATGGTCACTGCGAACAAGGCTTCGCGCTGCTCGCCGAACTCGGCCCGCTCGGCAACAAACCGCAGCCGGTCGAAGTTCATGTTCGCGCCGCAGGTGATGGCCACCATCGTCTGGCCCTTGAGCTTGTGCTGCGCCACGTACTGCTTGATGGCCGCCACACCCAAGGCCCCGGCGGGCTCGAGCACGCTGCGGGTGTCCTGGAACACATCCTTGATGGCAGCGCACACGGCGTCGGTGTCGACCACCACGTAGTCGTCCACCAGTTCGCGCGCGATGCGGAAGGTCTCTTCCCCCACCAGCTTGACGGCCGTGCCGTCGGAGAACAGGCCCACGTCGGCCAGCGTCACGCGCCGGCCCTTGCGCACCGACTGCAGCATCGCGTCGGAATCGGCGGTCTGCACGCCGATCACGCGCACCTCGGGGCGCACCGCCTTGATGTAGGCGGCCACGCCCGAGATCAGGCCGCCGCCACCGATGGCCACGAACACGGCATCCAGCGGGCCCTGGTGCTGGCGCAGGATCTCCATCGCCACCGTGCCCTGGCCGGCGATGACGTCGGGGTCGTCGAAGGGGTGCACGAAGGTCAGGCCGGCCTCGGCCTGCAGGGCCACGGCATGGCCGTAGGCGTCGGAGTAGCTGTCGCCGTGCAGCACGACCTCGCCGCCCAGGGCCTGCACGGCATCGATCTTCAGCCTCGGCGTGGTCACCGGCATCACGATCACGGCCCGGCACCCCAGGCGTTTGGCTGAAAGTGCCACGCCCTGGGCGTGGTTGCCGGCGCTGGCGCAGATGACGCCCCGCGCCAGCGCTTCGGCCGGCAGGTGCACCATCTTGTTGTAGGCCCCACGCAGCTTGAAGCTGAACACCGGCTGCTGGTCTTCGCGCTTGAGCAGCACTTGGTTGCCCAGGCGGCGGGAGAGGTTGCGCGCCGGCTCCAGCGGCGTCTCGCGCGCCACGTCATAGACCCGCGCGGTCAACACCCGCTTCAGATAGGAGGCCGCAATGCGCTGGCCCTTGGCCGCCGGCGTGCGCGCCAACGGCGCGAGACTGGGGCTGCCTTTGCCAGGACGTTTGCCGGGACTCTTGCCAGCGGGCATGGGCAGGCTCTCTGAGTGAAAGGGGCCGGGATGATAAGGCGCCACCCCTGTCCAACCGGCCGCTGCAGCCCAGGCGGCGAAGGCAGAAAAAAGGCCCGGGGCTTGGGGCCCCGGGCCGAATCCACCGGTTGGAGGTGGAGGAGACAATCGGTGGTCGGCGTGCCTTGCAACACCGACCGTGAGGTCAATATAGCACCGGAATGCTGCGGTGCAATATGCGTTTTGCGCCGCGTTCTGGTGAGCGCTCTCTACAAAACCAAGCCGCTGCAGGCGGCGCGCCTGAAAGGGGCAGATTCGACATGGAATGCACCATCAACTGGATGCCGGGCACCGGTATGGGCTTCGTCGCGGAAACGGGCAGCGGCCACTTCCTGACCATGGACGGCGCCCCCGATGGCGGCGGCCGCAACCTCGCGCCGCGGCCGATGGAGACGGTGCTGGCAGGCACCGGCGGCTGCACCGCCTACGACGTGGTGCTCATCCTGAAGCGCGGCCGCCACGACGTGCGCGGCTGCCAGGTCAAGCTGAGTTCCGAGCGCGCCAGCGAAGACCCGAAGGTCTTCACGCGCATCCACATGCACTTCATCGTGAGCGGCCGCGGCGTACCGGCAGGCGCTGTGGAGCGCGCCATCGCGCTCTCGCACGAACGCTATTGCTCGGCCAGCATCATGCTGGGCAAGACCGCCGAGATCACGACCAGCTTCGAACTGCAGGAGGCCTGAACAGGCAGCGGCTGGCGGCCGTCGCCAGGCAACCGGCCGTGCGGCCCGCCTAGATGTGGTGGGCCGTTCCCGTCATGACGCGCGCCGCGCCGCGCATCAGCCAGCTCACCGGCGCGGGCAAGGGCAGCGCACCGGCGGCGAGGGCATGGTCGGCATGGCGGGCCTCGTCGTCCTTCATCGCCGCCACGATGGCGCGAGAGCGCTCGTCCTGCGCAGGCAGGCGGTCGAGATGCCCAGCGAGGTGCTGCTCGACCTGGCGCTCGGTCTCGACGACGAAGCCCAGGCTGACGGCGTCCCCCAGGCGGCCGGCGAGCAGGCCGATGCCGAAGGCGCCGGCGTACCACAGGGGGTTCAGCAGGCTGGGCCGGTCGCCCAGTTCATCGAGGCGCTGTTGTGTCCAGGCGAGGTGGTCGGTTTCCTCGCGGGCGGCGTCCGTCATCTGCTGGCGCAGCTCGGGCGTGCGGGCCGTGAGGGCCTGCGCCTGGTACAGGGCCTGTGCGCAGACCTCGCCGACATGGTTCACGCGCATCAGGGCGCCGGACAGGCGCCGCTCTTGATCGCTCAAGGCATCGGAAGGGGCCGGCTGCGCAGGCACTGCGCGTGCCGCGTGAACCGCACCGCTCAGCGTTCGCAACGCGTGATCGATGCTGGTCAAAAAGCGATCAGTGGTTTCCATGATGACTTCAGGATAGCCGATCGCTCACTTTTCCCTGGGGCTGTGCCGCGTTGCTGGCAGACAACATTGCAGCGTCCATTTCCTTGGTGGTTTCCAGAGCATGCCTTGGCAAGGCTCTGAGCCGTCTGGTGCAATACCGTCAACTTCCGATGAGGAGGTTGGCCTGATCCGCCCCTTGCAGGGTGACCACCCCGATCGGGACCTCACGTTCAACCTAGGAGATAGCTGCAATGAAAAAATCCCTGCTCGCCCTGGCAGCGCTGACTGCGTTCGCGGGCGTGGCTTCGGCTCAGTCGTCGGTCACCCTGTTCGGTATCGTTGACCTGGCTGCCCGTAGCGTGAAGAACGGCAACGCTGGCTCCATCAAGTCGCTGAGCACCAACGGCCAGGTTTCGAGCCGGCTGGGTGTGCGTGGCGTCGAAGATCTGGGTGGTGGCCTGCGCGCCGGCTTCTGGATTGAGGGCGACCTCGTTGGTGACACCGGCAACCCGGCTGGCCAGACTTGGCAGCGTCGGTCGACAGTCAGCCTGATCGGCAGCTTTGGTGAAGTTCGCCTGGGCCGTGACTACAACCCTGTGTTCAACACCGCGGTCGCGCACGATCCGTTCTCCTATGTGGGCGTGGCCACGCTGGGCAACCTGCGCACCGCCGTGTTTGCGAACGCGACGGCGGCCGTCGCAGCGCGCAACGACAACTCGATCAGCTACTTCCTGCCTGCGATGGGCGGCCTGTACGGTCAAGTCATGATCGCCGCCGGCGAAGGTGTTCGTGGCAACAAGTACACGGGCGCACGCCTCGGCTACGCCGCTGGTCCGCTGAACTTCTCTGGCGCCTTCGGCAAGTCGGAAAAGACTAGTGGCATGGTGGACGATCTGACGGCCATCATCTTCGGCGGTTCGTTCAACGCCGGCTTCGCCACCTTCCATGCCATCTACGAGCAAGTGGACTACAGCACCACCAAGCGCAAGCTGGCCTCGGTGGGCGCGGTGATCCCGACGGGTACGGGCGCCTTCAAGGCCCAGTACGTGAAGGCGACGAACTCCACCCTGATCGGTCTCGGCTACGTCCAAGGTCTCTCGAAGCGCACTTCGGTCTACACGAACTTTGGTCGCGTGGCGAACAAGGGCCCTGCGACCTTCACGGCATCCCCAAGCGGCCCGACCGGCATGCGCGCGGGTCAGACGTCCACGGGCTACGACGTCGGCATCCGTCACGACTTCTAAGCCACGAAAGCCGCTCCGCGGGGCGGCTGTTCATCGCCAGATTGGCCGCCTTCGGGCGGCCAATTTTTTGTGGGATGCATCGTTCGCGCGGCTCGCGCGACCTGACGTTCACCGGCCTCAAGGCACTGCCCCCCTCAACCAGCCCCACCTGAAGATGTCCACCCGCCTCCTCGGTCTGCTGCTTTGCTTGCTGACGGCCGCCTGCGTGCAGGCGCCCCGCCAGCCGGCTGCCGAAGGTCCGGCCGCGGAGGGCTGGCAGGCCGTGCCGCTGCCCGGCAAACCAAACACCGAGTACCGCTGGGTGCAGAAAGAAGGCCGCCAGGCCATCGCCGCGGCCTCCGACGGCTCGGCCAGCATGCTGCGCAGGCGTGTCTCCCGCGAGGCGGATGCGCTGGGTGAGGTGAGCTTCTCGTGGTGGGTGAATGAAGCGCCGGAGAACAGCAGCGTCGCACACGCCGACCGCGAAGACGCCCCGGCCCGCGTGCTGTTCGGCTTCCATGGCGACGTGAGCAGTCTGCCCACGCGCACCCGGGTGATGTTCGAACTGGCCGAAGCGCTCACTGGCGAGCGCCCGCCCTACGCCACGCTGATGTACGTGTGGGACGCGACCGCCCCCGTGGGTACCGTCATCGTCAACCCGCGCAGCGACCGCATCCGCAAGATCGTCGTCGACTCGGGGCCCGAGGCACGGGGCCGCTGGCGCGAGCACCGCCGCAACCTCGCAGACGACTTCCGCCTGGCCTTCGGCGAGGCACCGGGGCGGCTGGACTCCATCGCCGTGATGACCGACACCGACAACACCAAGTCGCGAGCGCGCTCGTGGTACGGTCCGGTGGAATTGCACTGATGCACTGACGGCGGACCCTGCCGCTTCTCTCGACACCCATGCTGGTCTTCATCCTCCGTCGCCTCCTGCAGGCCGTCATCGTCATGCTGACGGTGGCCTTCATCGCCTTCATGCTGTTCCAGTACGTCGGCGACCCCGTCACCAGCATCCTCGGGCAAGACGCCACGCAGGAGCAGCGGGACGAACTCCGCCGCGACCTCGGCCTCGACCGCTCTTTCGCGGTGCAGTTCACACGATTCGTGGGCAACGCCGTACAGGGCGAGTTCGGGCTCAGCCTGCGCCAGGGTCGTCAGGTTTCGACGTTGATCGCCGAGCGTTTCCCGGCGACCTTGGAACTGGCGCTGGGCGCCGCCGTGGTGGCGCTGGGGGTCGGCATACCGCTGGGGGTCTATGCCGCGCTGCGCCGCGGCCGCTTCGGCTCGCAGCTGGTGATGACCATCTCGCTGCTGGGCGTCTCGCTGCCCACCTTCCTCATCGGCATCCTGCTGATCCTGGTGTTCTCGGTCACCCTGGGCTGGCTGCCCAGCTTCGGCCGCGGCGACACGGTGATGCTCGGCGGCTGGAGCACTGGCCTGCTCACCTGGGACGGCTGGCTGCACATCATCCTGCCGGCCATCACGCTCAGCGTCTTCCAACTGGCACTGATCATGCGGCTGGTGCGCGCCGAGATGCTGGAAGTGCTGCGCACCGATTACGTCAAGTTCGCTCGCGCGCGGGGCCTCACGAACCGCGCCGTCTACTTCGGCCACGCACTGAAGAACACGCTGGTGCCGGTGATCACCATCACCGGTTTGCAGCTGGGCAGCCTGATCGCTTTTGCCATCATCACCGAGACTGTTTTTCAGTGGCCGGGCATGGGCTTCCTGTTCATCCAGGCGGTGCAGTTCGCCGACATCCCTGTGATGGCCGCCTACCTGTGCTTGATCGCGCTGATCTTCGTCATCGTCAACCTCATCGTCGACCTGCTGTACTTCCTGGTCGATCCGCGCCTGCGCATCGAGAAATCGGCCGCGGGCCACTGAGTTCCCCATGAGCACACCGTCTTCTCCAGCCCAACCGGGCCGCATCGCGCGCTGGCTCGACAGCGACATCTGGCACAGCTTCATCACCTCGCCGATGGCGATGCTGGCGGCCGTCATCGCCGTGCTGTGCATCTTCTGTTCGCTCTTCGCGCCCTGGGTCTCGCCCCACAACCCGTTCGATCTGGCGACGCTGAACCTGTCAGACGCGCGCCTGCCGCCCGCCTGGCAAGAAGGCGGCGACAAGCGCTTCCTGCTCGGCACCGACGACCAGGGCCGCGACATCCTCTCGGCGCTGTTCTACGGCGCGCGCCTGTCGCTGGCCGTGGGCCTGGCCTCGGTGGCGCTGTCGGTGGTGGTGGGCGTGGGCCTCGGGCTGCTGTCGGGCTTCATCGGCGGCAAGGTCGACGCTTTCATCATGCGCGTGTGCGACGTGATGCTGAGCTTCCCGTCCATCCTGGTGGCGCTGCTGATCAACGGCGTGGGCCGTGCGATGTTCCCGAACGCGCAGGACAGCCTCGCGCTCGGCGTGCTGGTGCTGGCCATCGCGCTCACCGGCTGGGTGCAGTACGCACGCACCGTGCGCGGCAGCACGCTGGTGGAGCGCAACAAGGAATACGTGCAGGCCGCACGCGTCATCGGCGTGGCGCCGCTGCGCATCATGTTCAAGCACGTGCTGCCCAACGTGCTGGGGCCGGTGCTGGTGCTGGCCACCATCCAGGTGGCCGCAGCCATCCTCACGGAAGCCACGCTGTCCTTCCTGGGCGTGGGCGTGCCGCCCACCAGCCCTTCACTGGGCACGCTGATCCGCATCGGCAACGACTTCCTGTTTTCCGGTGAGTGGTGGATCACCATCTTCCCGGGCGTGATGCTGGTGCTGATCGCCCTGAGCGTGAACCTGCTGGGCGACTGGCTGCGTGACGCCTTGAACCCGAGACTCCGTTGATGGTTGCGCCGCTGTTGGAGGTGAAAAACCTCCGCGTTGAATTCCCCACCCGCCGCGGCACGCTGCTCGCGCTGGATGACATCAACTTCGACATCGCCCCCGGTGAGATCCTGGGCGTGGTGGGCGAATCGGGCGCCGGTAAGAGCCTGACCGGCGCGGCCATCATCGGCCTGCTGGAGCCGCCCGGCCGCATCGCTGGCGGCGAGATCCTGCTGGGCGGCCGTCGCATCGACAACCTGCCCTACGAAGAGATGCGCAAGATCCGCGGCCGCCAGATCGGCGCGATCTTTCAAGACCCGCTGACCTCGCTGAACCCGCTGTACACCATCGGCCGGCAACTGGTGGAGACCATCCAGACGCACCTGCCCGTCAGCGCCGAAGAAGCCCGCCAGCGCGCCATCAAGCTGCTGCAGGAAACCGGCATCCCGGCGGCCGAGCAGCGGATCGACCAGTACCCGCACCAGTTCAGCGGCGGCATGCGCCAGCGTGTGGTCATCGCGCTGGCCCTGGCGGCCGAGCCCAAGCTCATCGTGGCCGACGAGCCCACCACGGCGCTCGACGTGTCGATCCAGGCGCAGATCATTTCGCTGCTGAAGCGGCTGTGCAAAGAGCATGGCGCGGCGGTGATGCTGGTCACGCACGACATGGGCGTGATCGCCGAAACCTGCGACCGCGTGGCCGTGCTCTACGCCGGCCGCGTGGCCGAGATCGGCCCCGTGGGCGAGGTCATTCATCGCCCCAGCCACCCCTACACGCGCGGCCTGATGGGCTCCATCCCGGCGATGGACGAAGACCGCGAACGGCTGCTGCAGATCGACGGCTCGATGCCGCGGCTGAATGCCATCCCGCGCGGCTGCGCCTTCAACCCGCGCTGCCCGCAGGTGATGGAGCGCTGCCGCCAAGACCGCCCCGAATTGCAGGACGCCGGCGCCACGCGCGCGGCGTGCTGGCTGGTGAACAAGGAAACGACGGCATGAGCGCCCTGGTGGAAGTGCGCGACCTGGCCAAGACCTTCGACGTCTCGGCCCCCTGGTTGAACCGCGTCATCGAACGCAAGCCCAAGCTCTTCGTGCATGCCGTGGACGGTGTGAGCTTCAGCATCGAGAAAGGCACCACGCTGGCGCTCGTGGGTGAATCGGGCTGCGGCAAGAGCACCGTGGCGCGCCTGCTCGTGGGTCTGTACAGCCCGACGCGCGGCGACGTGCAGTTCGACGGCCAGGCCACGAACGCCGGCCGCAATGCGGGTGAACTGCGGACGCTGCGGCGGCGCATGCAGATGATCTTCCAGGATCCGTACGCCAGCCTGAACCCGCGCTGGAAGGTGCTGGACATCATCGGCGAGCCGCTGCGGGAACACGGCCTGGTGCCAGGCAAGGAAGCGCTGCGCCAACGCGTCGGCGAACTGCTGCTGCAGGTGGGCCTTGCCGCGGCCGACTGCGACAAGTTCCCGCACCAGTTCAGCGGCGGCCAACGCCAGCGCATCAGCATCGCACGCGCCTTGGCCACGCAGCCCGAGTTCCTGGTGTGCGACGAGCCCACCTCGGCGCTGGACGTCAGCGTGCAAGCCCAGGTGCTGAACATCATGAAGGACCTGCAGAAGACGCAGGGCCTGACCTACCTCTTCATCAGCCACAACCTGGCCGTGGTGCGCCACGTGGCCGACCGCGTGGGCGTGATGTACCTGGGCCGGCTGGTGGAAGTGGCACCCAAGGCCGAGCTCTTCGGCCACCCGCGTCACCCCTACACGCGCATGCTGCTGGATGCCATTCCGGACATCAACATGTCAGGTCGCGCGCGCACGCCGGTGCAGGGCGAGGTGCCCAACCCGCTGAACCCGCCCAGCGGCTGCGCCTTCCACCCGCGCTGCCCGCATGCCAACGCGCGCTGCAGCAGCGAGCGGCCGGCGCTCACGCGCTTCCAGGGCATCGAGGTGGCTTGCCACGCGGTGCAGGAAGGGCGCATCTAAGTTGATGCGCCGAGCGCGGCGGGCTGCGGCGGCCGCGGTTTCGGACTCAGCTCAGAGCAGGCGCTCGCCGGCGAAAAGCTGGCGCACGTCTTCACGCTCGCGGATCAGGTGCACCCGCGGGCCGTCCACCATCACTTCGGCCGCACGCGGCCGCGTGTTGTAGTTGCTGGCCATGGCCATGCCGTAGGCGCCGGCCGACAGCACCGCCAGCACATCACCCGGCGCCACGGCCAGCGTGCGTGCACGGCCCAGCCAGTCGCCCGATTCGCAGACCGGGCCCACCACGTCCCACACCGGGGCCGGGCCATCGCGCTGCGTGCAGGGCTCGATGCCCATCCAGGCTTCGTACATGGCCGGGCGCACCAGGTCGTTCATCGCCGCATCGACGATGCAGAAGTTCTTGCCTTCGGCATCCAGCGCGTGCTTGAGCACCAGCACCTCGGCCAGCAGCACGCCCGCGTTGCCCACCAGCGAACGGCCAGGCTCGAAGAGCACCTCGCGGTGGCCATGGCCGCGCGCGTCCAGGCGCTGCAGCAGTGCTCGCACCAGTGTGCCGGCATCGGGCGGGGTCTCGTCGGTGTAGGTGATGCCCAGGCCGCCGCCCACGTCGACGTGGTGAATGGGGATGCCGGCAGCCTCCACCGCCTCCACCAGATCCAGCAGGCGGTCCAGCGCATCCAGGTAAGGCGCCAGTTGCGTGATCTGCGAACCGATGTGGCAATCGATGCCCACCACGTGCAACCCCGGCAGCGAGGCCGCGTGCCGGTAGGCGCCCAGCGCCTGCGCGTGTGCAATACCGAACTTGTTGCCCTTCAGCCCGGTGCTGATGTACGGGTGCGTGCCGGCATCGACATCGGGGTTCACGCGCAGGCTCACCGGCGCGCGGCAGCCGCTGGCCAGGGCTTCGGCATTGAGCGTGTCGAGTTCGGCGAGACTTTCCACGTTGAAGCAGCGCACGCCAGCCTGCAGCGCCTGGCGCATCTCGGCTCGCGTCTTGCCGACGCCCGAGAACACCACGCGGCTGGCGTCGCCGCCGGCGGCCAGCACCCGCGCCAGTTCGCCGCCAGAGACGATGTCGAAACCGGCACCGGCTTGGGCGAAAGTCTGCAGCACGGCCAGGCTGGAGTTGGCCTTCATCGCGTAGCACACGAGATGGCGGCGACCATGCAAGGCGCGTTCGTAGGCCTGGAAGGCCTGCAGCATCGCGCTGCGCGAATACACGTAGAGCGGCGTGCCGAAGCGTGCGGCCAGATCGGCCAGCGCGTGGCCTTCCAGGCACAGCTCACGGCCCTGGCGGGCCAGGAAAGGGGCGCCGGGCAAGCTCATCGCGCAGGCCCCGAAGCGGCGTTGGTGGGTGCGGGGGGCGTTGCGCCAGGCAGGCTCAACGGGCCTTTCTGCCCGCAGCCGGCCAGCATTGCGGCGCTCATCAACAGAAAAGCAGCCTGCAAGTGCACGCGCGGCCCTGCCGCCAAGGGGGTGGCCGGGCGCGCCACTAAACTTCTCGCCCTTGGTCTGTCCATGAAAACAATTCTATGAGTGGCACCCCCACCGGCTCTTCGCTCACCGACCAGGCCTACGCCCAGGAGACCAGCACGCTGCTGGCCCGCATCGAGGCGGCGGCCGACCGCTGGCTGCAGGACGACGTCATCGACATCGACACCCACCGCAGCGGCGGCCTGCTGGAGCTGAGCTTCCCCGATCGCAGCAAGATCATCGTCAACACGCAGCCGCCGCTGCGCGAGGTGTGGATGGCGGCGCGCGGCGGCGGTTTCCACTACCGCTGGGTCGACGGCGCCTGGCGCGACACGCGCGATGGCACCGAGTTCTTCGCCGCGCTGAACGCACATGCCAGCCGACAGGCAGGCCAGGCGCTGCAGTTCTAGCTAGCGCTTGAACAGATCGAGGATGCTGCTGCGTTCCTCGGTGCTGGGCGGCTGTGGCACCTTGTCGTCGAGACCGACGCTGGCAATGCCCTGCTTGCCGGCAAACTCGTCGAAGACCCAATAGGGCCCGGCCTGGATCACGCCTTCGGGCGCTGTCAGCTCCTGGACGGGTTCGTTGCGCAGGGCGTGCTGCATGAACTCGATCCACACCGGCAGCGACAGGCCACCGCCGGTTTCGCGGTCTCCCAGCTTGCGGGGCGTGTCGTAGCCGATCCAGACCACCGCGGTCAGTGTCGGGTGGAAGCCGGCAAACCAGGCGTCCATGGAATCGTTGGTGGTGCCGGTCTTGCCGTAGACGTCGGGGCGCTTGAGCGTGGCTTGCGCTTTGGCGGCTGTGCCCGAACGCGTGATCTCCTGCAGCAGCGTGCCCATCACGAATGCGTTGCGCGCTGGCAGCGTGCGCTGGCTTTCGTCGAAGGGCGGCAGCTTGGCTTCGAGCAGCACCTTGCCCTTCTGGTCGGTGATGCGTTCGATCAGCTGCGGCTGGACGCCGAAGCCGCCGTTGGCGAACACGCTGTAGGCCGTGGCCATCTGCAGCGGCGTGACCGACCCGGCACCCAGCGCCATGGTGAGGTAGGCCGGGTGCTTGTCAGGCTCGAAGCCGAAGTGCTGGATCCACTCCTGCGCAAAGCCGGTGCCCGTGCCCTGCAGCACGCGGATGGACACCATGTTCTTCGACTTGGCCAGCGCCGTCTGCAAGGGCATCGGCCCGTCGAACTTGCCGTCGTAGTTCTTGGGCTCCCAGGGCTGGCTGCCGGTGGTGCCGGCGTCGAAGAACAGCGGCGCATCGTTCACGACGGTGGCGGGTGTGAAACCCTTCTCCAGCGCTGCCGAGTAGATGAAGGGCTTGAAGCTCGAGCCCGGCTGGCGCCAGGCCTGCGTCACGTGGTTGAACTTGCCACCGCCGAAGTCGAAGCCGCCCACCATCGCCCGCATGGCGCCGTTGCGCGGATCGAGCGCGACGAAAGCGCCTTCGACCTCCGGCACCTGTGTGAGCAACCACTCACCTTTGTTGAAGGCCGGGTGCTTGTAAACGCGCACGATGGCGCCACGCCGGATCTGTTTCTGCGGCAGGGCCTTTTCCGAGAGACCGGAGGTCACCGGCTTGAGGCCTTCGCCAGTGACAGTGACCGTGTCACCCGACAGCAGCATCGCCACCACCTTGCGCGGCGAGGCTTCCAGCACCACGGCCGCGCGCAGGTCGTCGTTGTCGGGATGGTCGGCCAGGGCCTCGGCCACACGGGCGTCGATGAGGCTCTCTTCAGCGGGCAGCGTGGTGTAGGCCTCGGGGCCGCGGTAGACCTGCCTCAGTTCGAAATCCATCAAGCCCCGTCGCAGCGCGCGGTAGGCCACGATCTGGTCGGCCGCCTTCACCGTGAGGTACACGTTCAGGCCGCGGGTGTAGGTGTCTTCGCCGTACTGCGCGAAAACCAACTGCCGCGCCGTCTCGGTCAGGTACTCGGCATGCGGCGCGCTCTCACGCTGGGTGCGGTAGCGCAGCTTCTCGGCCAACGCCTCTTCGTGCTGGGCTTCGGTGATGAAGCCGGTCTCGAACATGCGGTTGATGATGTACCGCTGCCGCACCGTGGCCCGCCGCGGGTTGGACACCGGGTTGTACGCAGAAGGCGCCTTCGGCAGACCCGCCAGCATCGCGGCCTCGGCCACCGTGACGTCCTTCAGCTTCTTGCCGAAATAGATTTCCGAAGCCGCAGCGAATCCGTTGGCGCGCTGCCCCAGGAAAATCTGGTTCATGTAGAGCTCGAGAATCTGATCCTTGCTCAGCAGGTTCTCGATCTTCAGCGCCAAGAGGATTTCGTAAATCTTGCGTGTGAATGTCTTTTCGGTCGAAAGGTAGAAATTGCGCGCCACCTGCATCGTGATGGTGCTGGCGCCTTGGCTGCGGGCGTCGCGCAGGTTCTCGAGCGCCGCCCGCGCGACACCTTTGTAATCGACGCCGCCGTGCTGGTAGAAGCGCGCGTCCTCGGCGGCCAGCACGGCATCCTTCATCACCTGCGGGATCTGGGCAATCGGCTGGAAATTGCGCCGTTCTTCGCCAAACTCACCAAGCAGAACGCCATCGGACGAATAAACGCGCAGCGGGAGCTTGGGCCGGTAGTCGGCGAGGCTGCTGATTTCAGGCAGGTTGGGGTAGGCCACCGCCAGCGCCACACCGACCAGCAGCAAGACCGACAGCAGCCCTGCCAGCGCCAAGCCCCCCAGCCAGCCAGCGGCTCGCAAACCCGCCCGCGCCCAGGCCGGCAGACGCTGGCCCGAGGCTGGAGATGTTGCAGAGGCGCGAACGTCTTCGGTGGGGGACATAAAGAACCCGGGAGCCGGGCCGAAAGATTATAGGGAGCGGGTTTTCACCGCCCGATCGGGCTGAGCCAGGCTGGTGCAACGGAGCCGTCGTGACATTGTCCACAGCCGCACAGCCCAGGGTCGAGGGAATCAGCGGTGGGCATTGCGGCTTGTTTCAACTGCGGCGCCAACGTCAGGGAATGGCAACGAGCATGGGCTCCCGAAGGCGCCTTTTTCTTTGGTGCACAAGGGCTTTACTGCTAGCATTGAAGTAACTTCTTAACAAGCCTTGGGCTCTTTTCGGGTTCCGTGCGACTGAAGGCCGAGTGGCTGGGGAGTGTGAGACTTGGGTTTTCTTGACACATTGCTGGGCCGCAAACATCCGCCCATGATCGGGCTGGACATCAGTTCTTCCAGCGTCAAGTTGGTCGAACTGGGTCAGACCGCCAGTGGCGAACTGATCCTCGAGCGCTTCGCCTCCGAGCCCTTCGAGAAGGGCTGGATCACCGATGGCCAGATCGAGAAATTCGACGAGGTGGCCGCTGCCGTCAAGCGCGTGGTCAGCAAGAGCGGCACCAAGACCAAGCAGGTCGTGATGGCCATGCCGCAATCGGCCGTGATCACCAAGAAGATCATGCTGCCCGCCGGCTTGCGGGAAGAAGAGATGGAGATCCAGGTCGAGAGCGAGGCCAACCAGTACATCCCGTTCTCGCTCGACGAAGTGAGCCTGGATTTCTGCGTGGTCGGCCCGAGCCCGACTTCGGCAGGTGATGTGGAGGTGCTGATCGCCGCCTCGCGCCGCGACCGGGTGCAAGACCGGCAGGGCCTGGCGGAGGCCGCCGGCCTCAAGCCCGTGGTGCTGGACATCGAATCGCACGCCTCGCGCCTGGCCATGGGCCGCGTGGTCGGCGCCCTGCCCAACGAAGGCCGCGACGCGTTGGTAGCGCTCTTCGAGATCGGCGCCGACACCACGAGCCTGAAAGTGCTGCGCGACGACGAGATGTTGTACGACCGCGATCAGGCCTTCGGCGGCTCGCAACTCACGCAACTGATCAGCCGCCAGTACGGCTTCAGCTTCGAGGAGGCCGAGGCCAAGAAACTCAGCGGCGACCTGCCCGAAGACTACGAGAGCGTGATCCTCTCGCCCTTCGTCGACAGCCTGTCCCAGGAAATCGGCCGTGCGCTGCAGTACTTCTTCACCAGCACGCCGCACCACAAGGTGCACTACGTGATGCTGGCTGGCGGCACGGCCACCCTGCCCGGCCTCAAGGACCGGGTGACCGACCTGACTGGCTTCGCTTCCAGCGTCGTCAACCCCTTCGACCAGATGCAACTCGGGTCATCCGTCCGTGAGAGCCGGGTTCGCCGGGAAGCGCCCTCGTACCTCACGGCCTGCGGTCTGGCGATGCGGAGGTTCCTCCAGTGATCCTGATCAACCTGCTGCCGCACCGCGAGGAAAAGCGGCGCCAGCGCAAACGGGCCTACTTCGCCAGCCTCGCGGCCTGCGCCGTCGGCGGCGCGGCCATCGTTGCCATCTGGTACACCGTGCTGGGCCAGATGACGGCCGACCAGGAATCGCGCAACGCCTTCCTGCAAGCCGAGATCACGCGCCTGGATTCGCAGATCAAGGACATCGCGACGCTGCGAGCCGAGATCGAGGCGCTCAATGCGCGCAAGAAGGCGGTCGAAGACCTCCAGAACGACCGCAACGTGCCCGTGTATCTGCTCAACGAACTGGTGCAGCAGACGCCCGAAGGCGTGTTTCTCACCAGCATCCGGCAGACAGGCCAGATCGTCTCGATCACGGGCGTGGCGCAGACCAACGAGCGGGTGTCCGAATTCCTGCGCAACGCGCTCTACAACTCGACCTGGCTGGAAAAACCAGACCTGGTCGAGATTCGCGCATCCAACGTCACGACGGGTGCACGCGACCAGCGCCGCCTGTTCGACTTTTCGATGCGCGTGACGATCAAGCGCCAGCGCACGGCAGCCCCCGCGCCGGCCCCGGCCGCATCGGCACCTGCCGTTTCCACGCCCGCGAAGGCGAGCTGAGGTCCGCATGGCCAAGCCCTCCACGATGAATTTCGACGTCACCGGCTTTGTCGAGCAGGCGGCGTCCCAGTTTCGCAACCTCAACCCCAACGAGCCCGGCCAGTGGCCGCCGCTGCCGAAGATCGCCACCTGGCTGGCGGCCTGCGGTGCCGTGGTCTTCGTTGGTTGGTTCATGCTGCTGTCTGCCGCCACGCAGGATCTGGAAGACCTGCGCGGCAAGGAGCCGCAGCTCAAGACCACCTACAAGGATCGTCTGGCGCAGGCCGTCAACCTCAGCGAGTACCGCAAGCAGCGTTTGCAGGTGCAGGAGTACGTGACACAGCTGGAGAAGCAGTTGCCCGGCAAGGCTGAGATCGACGCGCTGCTTTCGGACATCAACCAAGCCGGTCTCGGTCGGGGGCTGCAGTTCGAGTTGTTCCGCCCTGGCCAGGTGCAGATCAAGGACTACTACGCCGAGTTGCCGATCGCCATCCGTGTGAGCGGTCGCTACCACGACGTGGGGTCCTTCGCGGCCGACGTGGCCAACCTGTCACGCATCGTCACGCTGCAGAACCTGGTGCTCACGCCTGTAGGTTCGCGCGACGCTGCCGGCAACCTTTCGATGGAAGCCACCGCACGCACGTACCGCTATCTGGACAGCACCGAGATTGCCGAGCAGCGCAAAGGGGCACCGAAATGAGCCCCCAGCGTTTTCTGCCCTGGCTGCTGGCAAGTGCCGCCTTGCTCGGTGCATGCAGCGCCGAGCATGACGAGCTGCGCGAATGGATGGAGCAGCAGCGGCGCGAGGCCAAGCCCAGCGTGCAGCCCCTGCAGCCGCCCAAGAAATTCGATCCCGAGCCTTACGGTGCCGCCCAAGGCGTCGAACCTTTCAGCACACAAAAGCTGTCGGTCGCGCTCAAGCAAGAGGCACGGCAGCCGAATTCCCTGTTGGCTGCGGAGTTGAACCGCCGCAAGGAACCGCTGGAGGCCTATCCCCTGGACAGCATGAGCATGGTGGGCAGCGTCAACAAAGAAGGCAGGCCCTTTGCGCTGCTGAGAGTTGACAACCTGCTCTACCAGGTGAAAGTGGGTGACCACCTGGGTCAGAACTACGGGCTGATCACGAAGATTGCCGAGACCGAGATCGTGTTGCGCGAACTGGTCATGGACGCCAGCGGCGAAATGATCGAGCGCCCCGCGACACTGCAACTGCAGGAGAGGGCGCGATGAAGACCTATCAGGAGAGATGCACCATGTCGCATTGGCGTGCCGCCCTTGCCGCTTTGTCTGCCGCCAGCGCCCTGTTTGTGCCGCTGTCCTCGTGGGCTCAGAACGCGATCCAGTCGATCACCAGCAGCCAGCAAGCGGGCACGGAGGTGGTGCGCGTCGAATTGAGCGAGCCCCTCACCGCGGTGCCCAACGGCTTCTCGGTGCAAGCCCCGCCCCGCATCGCCATCGACCTGCCGGGCGTGAGCAACGGTCTGGGTCGCAACAGCATCGACATCAACCAGGGCAACCTGCGCTCGGCCAGCGTGGCCCAGGCCGGTGACCGCTCGCGTCTGGTGCTCAACCTCAAGCAGGCATCGGGCTACCGCGCGCAGGTGCAGGGCAAGGTGCTGCTCGTCATCCTGGACACCGCAGGCCCTGCCATCGCCGCAGAGGCCACGGCCACGGCAGCACCGGCAGCCAGCCCGGCGGGGCAGACCGTGCAGTTCGCGGCGCCACAGAACAGCGCCCCGCTCGCGCTGCGTGACATCGACTTCCGCCGTGGCCAGGACGGCACCGGCCGCGTGATCGTCAACCTGCCCAGCACCCAGGTCGGTGTGGACATCCGCCAGCAGGGCCAGACCCTGGTGGTCGAGTTCCTGCGCTCGAGCCTGCCCGAAAACCTGCGCCGCCGGCTCGACGTCACCGACTTCGGCACACCAGTCCGCACCGTGTCCACGTTCCAGTCGGGCGACCGCGTCCGCATGGTCGTCGAACCGACCGGCTCCTGGGAACACAGCGCTTACCAAAGTGACAACCAGTTCGTGCTGGAAGTTCGCCCGGTCAAGGTCGACCCGAACAAGCTCACCCAAGGCCCCGGCTTCCAGGGCGAGAAGCTCAGCCTGAACTTCCAGAACATCGAAGTGCGGGCGCTGCTGCAGGTCATCGCTGACTTCACCAATTTCAACGTCGTCACCAGCGACACCGTGACCGGCACCGTCACGCTGCGCCTGAAGGACGTGCCCTGGGACCAAGCGCTGGACATCATCCTGCAGAGCAAGGGCCTCGGCGTTCGCAAGAACGGCAACGTGCTTTGGATCGCCCCGAAGGACGAACTGGCAGCCAAGGAACAGGTCGACCTCGAAGCCAAGAAGAAGGTGGCTGAACTGGAGCCGCTGCGCACGCAGTCCTTCCAGCTCAACTACACCAAGGCCGAAGAAGTGGCAAAGGGGCTGACGGGCCAGACCAGCGCCGGCGGCGCTGGCACAGGCGCTGGACAGGCCTCGCGCATCCTCTCGCCGCGCGGAAGCGTGATCTTCGAGTCGCGCACGAACCAGCTCTTCGTGAACGACATCCCTTCCAAGCTGGAAGAGATCCAGGCCTTGATCAGCAAGATCGACATCCCGGTGCGCCAGGTGTTGATCGAGGCCCGCATCGTCGAAGCCGATGACAGCTTCGGCCGCGCCTTGGGCGTACGCCTGGGTGGCAACGACCTGCGCGGCATTCGCGGCGGCACCCCGGGTTACGGCGTGGGTGGCGACAACCGCGTGATCATCGGCAACAGCTACGCCGCCATCGGCGCACAAACGGGCCAGGGTGGCACGGCGCCGAACTTTGCCGACAGCGCCTTCATCAGCTTCCCGGCCAACACCTCGGCCTTCAGCGGCAGCAATGCAGCCACCTTCGCGCTCTCTCTGTTCGGCGCCACGGCAAACCGGTTCCTGAATCTGGAACTCTCCGCGCTAGAGGCTGAAGGCAAGGGCAACATCGTGTCCAGCCCGCGCGTCATCACCGCCGACCAGACCAAGGCCCGCATCGAGCAGGGCGAGGAAATTCCGTATCAGCAGGCCACGTCCAGCGGCGCTACCTCGGTGTCGTTCAAAAAGGCCAGCCTGAGCCTGGAGGTCACGCCGCAGATCACGCCCGAGGGCAATGTCATCCTCGACCTGGAAGTGAACAAGGACAGCCGCGGTGCGCTCACCGCCGCCGGTCCGGCCATCAACACCAAACAAGTGAAGACCCAGGTGCTGGTGGAGAACGGCGGCACCGTCGTCATCGGCGGCATCTTCACGCAAGACGAGCAGACCGAAGTGAACAAGGTGCCGCTGCTGGGCGACATCCCTTACCTCGGCTACCTATTCCAGAACCGCGTGCGCAGCACCCGCAAGACCGAGTTGCTGAT
The DNA here is from genome assembly GCA_051861265.1 of Rubrivivax sp. GTDB lineage: Bacteria > Pseudomonadota > Gammaproteobacteria > Burkholderiales > Burkholderiaceae_C > Rubrivivax. The sequence goes on along the minus strand of JBHYDA010000001.1, from coordinate 204,642 downwards.
CTTCATCACGCCGAAGATCGTGACCGACCGGTCGGCGGCCCGCTGAAGACCCAGACCGAATCGCCAGTGCCTCGCAGGGATGCCTGGCAAGACCGCAGGACCTGATGATGCTGAAACGTCTTTTTTCGATATCGACCGTATTGGTCGGATTGCTGATAGCGGGCTGCGGCGGCGGCGGCGGCTCTGCCGGCACACCCAGTTTTGGGGGTGGTGGCGGCACATCGCCGCCTGGCGCAACTTCGCCGACGGTGGCTGACATATCCGTGCTGCTCTCGTCACCGACCATAGCGAACACAAGTGCCGGTACAGTTTCAGCCACCATCACGGCACTCGATGGCAACCGCGTTGCACTGGCGGGTGCAACACTTGCTGTGTCCGTCAACAGCAATGCCGTGCTCACCCTGCCTACCGGCGGCGCAGTGACAGATGCGAGCGGGCGCATCGTCGCCCAGGTGGGCATCGGCGCCGACCAGAGCAATCGCGACATCACGATCACCGCCAGTGCCAACGGCATTTCGCGAACGGCCATCCTCAAGGTTGTTAACAGCACGTCTGGCTCGCAACCGACATCCATCGAACTCATCGCCGGAAGCACCAGCGTGGGTACTGGGGGCGATGGCGTCGTCATTCGTGCTTTCGTCAAGGATGCAGGCAACAACGCCCTGCCCGGCATCCCGGTGAGCTTCACCACAAATTCCGGCACATTGTCAGGAGTCTCAGCCGCGACAGACGCCTCGGGTTCTGCGTCGGCAACCATTTCTGCCGGGGCAGACCGCAGCAACCGCACGGCTGTGATCACGGCGTCGTCAGGAACGGTTACCAGCACGTTGACGCTGCCGATCACAGGCACGCGGCTTACTTTGTCTGGGCCTTCGGCACTGATCAGGGGTACCAGCACCAACTTTGATGTGGTCGTGACCGATTCGAAAAGCAACGCGGTCGCAAACGTTGCCATCGCTGGAACCAGTTCGCTTGGTAACGCACTTACTGCGGTCGGAGGAACTACCACCAACGCCAGCGGGCAGGTACGCTACCGCTATACGGCCACATCAGCGGGCGCGGACACCCTGGTTTTCAGCGGTGCAGGCGCTACCGTTTCGCCGAGCCCCGCCCTTTCCATCAGCGGGCAAACCTTTGCTTTCGTCACGCCTGCTGCGTCGAGTACGGTTCCCGTCAACACCGCACAAATAGTGACGGTGCGCCTTGAAGGCGTGACCCCCTTGGCCGGCAACATCATCAATTTCGCTGCCACAGGGGGCACCCTGACTGCTGCTTCGGCATCGACCAACGCTGCAGGCGAGGCCTCGGTTTCCCTGACTTCGGCATCTGCCGGCCCTGTGACCGTGCAAGCCACAGTGAATGGAACCAGCACCAGCACGACGCTGCCACTCTTGGTCGTCGCGACCGTGCCTTCGCGCTTGGTGCTCCAAGTGACCCCAACGGCAGTCGCACCGAACATCGGCATCAGTTCCGCCAATCAGGTGCAAGTCGTTGCGAAGGTGTCGGACGCTGCCGGCAATCCAGTGCAAGGGCAAACCGTGAACTTCAGCCGCGTCGCTGATCCGAGCGGCGGCAACCTCCTGCAGGCTTCGGCGACCACCGATGCCAGCGGCCAGGCGAGTGTTGCCTACAGGCCCGGCTCCGAGAGCACGGCCAATAACGGCGTGGTGCTAAGTGCTGCTGTCTCGACGGTACCCGGCGTAAACGGCACCGCGACCCTCACCGTCAACCAGACCGCGCTGTTCATTGCACTTGGCACCGGCAACACCATCACCAACCTAGACCAACAGACCTACCTCAAGGATTGGGTCGTGTACGTTACCGATTCGAATGGCATTCCAGTGAACGGTGCAACGCTGACTGTCAAGGCCATTCCGACTGAGTTCAGGGTCGGGACACTAGCTTTGGTCGGAACAACGTGGACCTATGCCAGTCCAATTTGGCAGTGCCGAAACGAGGATCGGAACACCAACGGGGTTTTGGATCCTGGCGAAGATGACAACGGCGACAACGTTTTGTGGCCGGGGAACGTCATTGCTGTCTCACCGGGCAACGTCCAGACGAACAATGGCCGAGCCACGATTTCTTTGACTTATGCCGAGTCCTATGCCCCCTGGGTAAAGCTTCGCCTCACGGCTTCCGCGACCGTTTCTGGGACAGAGTCGAGCACCAGCGTGGAGTTCTATGTTTCGGGTGCAGTAGCGGACTTCAGTGCTTCAGGTGGCCCTCCCGCCGGCGTCGTGAGCCCGTTTGGTGCAACCCTAAGAGCCGGCACAGTCGCTGGAGCCTGTTCGCTCGTTCAGTGATGCTTTGAGCCTGACGATCTCCCTGGTCGGCATGCCCGGCTGTGGCAAGTCCACGGTCGGGCGCCACCTGGCCCGCCACCTGGACCTGCGTTTCCTTGACAGCGACACCGCGATCGAGCACCGGATCGGCATGCCGATCCGCGCCTTCTTCGAATCGCAAGGCGAAGCGGCCTTCCGCGACATCGAGCAGGACGTCATCGACGAACTCACCCAGCAGCCCGGCTGCGTGCTCGCGACCGGCGGCGGGGCCGTCCTGCGGCCCTCCAACCGCGACGCGCTGCACTCACGCACGCACGTCGTCTACCTGCGCAGCACGGCCGAAGAACTGCACCGCCGGCTGCGGCACGACCAGCAGCGGCCGCTGCTGCAGGTGGCCGACCCGCTGGCCCGCCTGCGCGATCTGTACCGCGAGCGTGACCCGCTCTACCGCCGCACCGCGCACTTCGTCGTCGAGGCGGCCCGGCCCTCGGTGCATTCGCTGACCGGCATGGTGCTGATGCAGTTGGAACTGGCTGGCCTGGTCGATCCCGGCCAGGTGCCCTCCAGCGTCGACCAGGGTCACGGCTGAAGCCACCTGCCGCAGGCCGCCCGCCGGGCAGCGCACGAACCAGGCTTCGCCCGGAGCCTGCCCCGTAAACTCCCAGCCATGAACACAGCGCGTGCCCGCACCGTTCCGGTGGCCACACCCGGCGGCCGCTACGACATCCTCATCGGCAGCGGCCTGTTGCAAGACCCGGGCAGCTGGGCTGGTCTGCCTTCCTCCATGCAGGCCGTGATCGTCAGCAACCCGACCGTCGACGCGCTCTACGGCGATGCCCTGGCAGCGGCTCTGGCACCATTGCACCGCCAGGTCAGCCGCGTGCTGCTGCCCGATGGCGAGGCGCACAAGACCTGGGATTCGCTCAACCTCGTCTTCAACCACCTGCTGGCCCGCGCCTGCGACCGCAAGACCGTGCTCTACGCCCTGGGCGGCGGTGTCATTGGCGACATGACCGGCTTCGCCGCGGCCACCTACATGCGCGGCGTGCCCTTCGTGCAGGTGCCCACCACGCTGCTGGCGCAGGTGGATTCTTCGGTGGGGGGCAAGACCGCCATCAACCACCCGCTGGGCAAGAACATGATCGGCGCCTTCTACCAGCCGGCACGCGTGGTCTGCGACCTCGGCAGCCTGGGCAGCCTGCCTGGGCGCGAGCTCTCGGCCGGCTTGGCCGAGGTGATCAAGTACGGGCCGATCTTCGACATGGCCTTCTTCGACTGGATCGAGAACCACATCGACGCCTTGCGCGTCGGCGATGTCGAAGCTCTGGCCCAGGCGGTGCAGCGCTCTTGCGAGATCAAGTCCGCGGTGGTGGGCGAAGACGAACGCGAAAGCGGCCTGCGCGCCATCCTCAACTTCGGTCACACCTTCGGCCACGCCATCGAGGCCGGCCAGGGCTACGGCGCCTGGCTGCATGGCGAGGCAGTGGGCTGCGGCATGGTGCTGGCCGCGGCGCTGTCGGCCGAACTGGGGCTGGTGCCGGCGGCCTTCGTCGAGCGGCTCACGCGGCTGGTGCAGGCCGCGGGTCTGCCCACACGGGCGCCCTTGATGGCCGACGAGCGCTGGCTCGAACTCATGCGCGTGGACAAGAAGGCCGAGGCCGGTGCCATCCGCTTCGTGCTGATCGACCCGCCCGGCCGCGCCAGCCTGCGCAGCGCGCCCGACGAGGTGGTGCTGCGCGTGATCCACCGCCACAGCACGCCCGTGGCCAGCGCGGCGTGAACCTCGACGACCTGGCGCCCTGGGCCAGCGACCCGCGCCGCACGCGCGGGCGCCGCGTGCCCGAGCCGGCCTCGCCGCCGCGCCACGAGCACCAGCGCGACCGCGATCGCATCGTGCACAGCACGGCGTTCCGGCGCCTCGTCTACAAGACCCAGGTGTTCCTCAACCACGAAGGCGACCTCTTTCGCACGCGGCTGACGCATTCGCTGGAAGTGGCGCAACTGGGCCGTTCGATGGCCCGTGCGCTGCGCTTGAACGAAGACCTGGTGGAGGCCATCGCGCTGGCGCACGACCTGGGCCACACGCCTTTCGGCCATGCCGGCCAGGATGCATTGCACGCGTGCATGCAGGCCCACGGCGGCTTCGAACACAACCTGCAGAGCCTGCGCGTGGTGGACGCGCTGGAGGTGCGCTACCCGGCCTTCGACGGCCTGAACCTGTGCTTCGAAACGCGCGAGGGCATCCTCAAGCACTGCTCGCCGCGCAATGCGCAGCGGCTGGTGACCGCCGAGCCCGGAGGGCCGGCGCAGCGTTTCATCGACGGCACGCGCCCCAGCCTGGAAGCGCAGCTCGTGAACCTGGCAGACGAGATGGCCTACAACGCACACGACATCGACGACGGCGTGCGTTCGGGCCTGATCACTCTTCAACAGCTGGGCGAAGTGCCGCTCTTTGCGCAATGGCGCGACGACGTGCTGGCCGAACACCCGCAGCTGGCCGAGCAAGGCGGCCGACGCCTGCTGTTCGAGACCTTGCGGCGCCTGCTCTCCGCGCAGGTGGGCGATCTGATCGCCCACACCACGGCCTTGCTGACACAAGCCCAGCCCGCCGATGAAGCGGCGGTGCGTGAGCTGCCAGCCCTGGTCGGGCTGAGCCCGGCGCTGCAGGCGCAAAACGCCGAGCTCAAGCGCTTTCTTTTCCGCGCGCTTTACCGCCACCCGCAGGTGGTGGCCTCCACGGGCCTGGCGCGCACGGTGGTGGCCGAGCTTTTCGAGGCCTACCTTGCGCAGCCTGGCGAGATGCCGGCCGACTACCTGCAAGCCGACGACCAGCCGCGCGCCGTGGCCGACTACATCGCCGGCATGACCGACCGCTACGCGCTGCGCGAGCACCACCGCCTCACCGGGCGGCGGCTGTTCGACTGAGGCGCAGGCGCCAACGAGACCGGCCGTGGCACGCCTGCCGCGCCTGGAATGGCCGGGCCACACGCACTACCTGCTGCAGCGGGCACATGGCGGGCTGCTCTTGGCCCATGCCGCAGGGCAGGCCGGTGTTTTCGCCGACGAGGCCGATCGCAGCGCCTTTCTCGCCGCGCTGCGCGAAGCGGCGGTGGCCGAGCAGGTGCAGGTGCACGCCTACGCGCTGCTGCCCACCGAGGTGCAACTGCTCGCCACCCCCGGGCCGGCAGGCGCCTTGGGCCGGCTGATGCAGGCCCTGGGGCGCCGCTACGTGAGCGCCTACAACCGTCGCCACGGACACCGTGGCAGCTTGTGGGACGGACGTTTCCGTTGCGCCGTCGTGGAGCCCGGTGCGCTGCGGCTGCAGGCGCTGTTGTTGGTGGATGGACAGTCGGCCTTGCCGGGCTGGACCAGCGCCACCGCGCGCACCGGCGGCCCGCGTGAGGGGCTCCTGGTCGACCCGCCGGAGTGGTGGGCGCTCGGCAACACGCCCTTCGATCGCGAAGCGCTGTACCGCCAGTACCTGGGCCAAGGGCCGAGCCCGGCGCTGGCCGACACCTTGCGCCAAGCCGCGCTGGGGGGCTGGGCGGCGGGTTCGGCGGCCTTTGCTGGCGAGGTGGCTGCCGCCACCGCACGGCCCGCCCGGCCACGGGCCCGCGGCCGCCCCCGCAAGGCCGCAGACCCCGCCTGAGCGGGCTGGCACGCCGGCTGCATCCGCAGCACCCGACGGCTGCAGTGCGCACCACATTGATGTGTCCCTATTTAATCCAGCGCGGACGTAGCAGTAATTTTTTCTGGGTCTGACCCTATTTAATAGCCATTGCCGCATTTGTTGCACTGCAGTACGCTCGCCCGCCGAAGGGTTTCCCCGCCCTCGCCGCCTGATCCGCCCCGTTTTGCACCCTTGATCCAGGAACGCGCCATGCCGACGCCCACCCCCCACGCCGACGCCTCCGCTGCCAGCGACGCAGACATCGCGGACCTCGCCCGCGACGGCCTGTACGACCCGCGCAACGAGCACGACGCCTGCGGTGTCGGCTTCGTCGCCCATATCAAGGGCGCCAAGGCGCACGCCATCGTGCAGCAGGGCCTGAAGATCCTGGAGAACCTCGACCACCGCGGCGCGGTCGGCGCCGACGAGCTGATGGGCGACGGCGCGGGCATCCTGATCCAGATCCCCGACGACTTCTACCGCGCCGAGATGGCCGCCCAGGGTGTGACCTTGCCGCCTCCCGGCGAATACGGCGTCGGCATGATCTTCCTGCCGAAGGAGCACGCTTCCCGCCTGGCCTGCGAGCAGGAGCTGGAGCGCGCCGTGAAGGCCGAAGGCCAGGTGCTGCTGGGCTGGCGCGACGTGCCGGTGGACCTGGAGATGCCGATGAGCCCGGCCGTGCGCGCCAAGGAACCCGTCATCCGCCAGATCTTCATCGGCCGCGGCACCGATGTGATCGTGCCCGACGCGCTGGAACGCAAGCTCTACGTCATCCGCAAGACCGCCAGCGCAGCCATCCAGGCGCTGAAGCTCACGCACAGCCGCGAGTACTACGTGCCCAGCATGAGCTGCCGCACCGTCATCTACAAAGGCCTGCTGCTGGCCAACCAAGTGGGCGTGTACTTCAAGGACCTCGCCGACCCGCGCGCCGTCAGCGCCCTGGCCCTCGTGCACCAGCGCTTTTCCACCAACACCTTCCCCGAATGGCCGCTGGCCCACCCCTACCGCATGGTGGCGCACAACGGCGAGATCAACACCGTCAAGGGCAACTTCAACTGGATGCGCGCCCGCGAAGGCGTGATGAAGAGCCCGGTGCTGGGCGACGACCTCAACAAGCTCTACCCCATCAGCTTCGAAGGCCAGAGCGACACCGCCACCTTCGACAACGCGCTGGAGCTGCTCACGATGAGCGGCTACCCGCTGGCGCACGCAGCGATGATGATGATCCCGGAAGCCTGGGAGAACCACGAGCTGATGGACGAGCGCCGCCGCGCCTTCTACGAGTACCACGCTGCGATGCTCGAGCCCTGGGACGGCCCCGCGGCGATGGTGTTCACCGACGGCAAGCAGATCGGCGCCACGCTCGACCGCAACGGCTTGCGCCCGGCGCGCTACATCGTCACCGACGACGACCTCGTGGTGATGGCTTCCGAGAGCGGCGTGCTGCCCGTACCTCAGAGCAAGATCATCAAGAAGTGGCGCCTTCAGCCGGGCAAGATGTTCCTCATCGACCTGGAGCAGGGCCGCATCGTCGACGACGAAGAGCTGAAGAACCAGTTCGCCAACGCCCGCCCCTACCGGCAGTGGATCGACAACGTGCGCGTGCGCCTCGATGAAGTGGCCGGCGGCGTGGAGCCCGCAGCGGCCACCGAGACGCTGCTCGACCGCCAGCAGGCCTTCGGCTACACGCAGGAAGACCTGAAGTTCCTGATGGCGCCCATGGCCGCCAACGGCGAAGAGGCCATCGGCAGCATGGGCAACGACAGCCCGCTGGCGGTGCTGAGCGACAAGAACAAGCCGCTCTTCAACTACTTCAAGCAGCTCTTCGCGCAGGTGACCAACCCGCCGATCGACCCCATCCGGGAAGCGATCGTGATGAGCCTGAACAGCTTCATCGGACCGAAACCCAACCTGCTGGACATCAACGCGGTGAACCCGCCGATGCGCCTGGAGGTGACGCAACCCATCCTGAACTTCGCCGACATGGCGCGGCTGCGCAGCATCGCGCAGCACACCGGCGGCAAGTTCAAGAGCTACGAACTCGACATCACCTACCCGCTGGCCTGGGGCCGTGAAGGCGTGGAAGCCAAGCTCGCCAGCCTGTGCGCCGAGGCGGTGGACGCGCTGAAGGGCGGCCACAACATCCTCGTCATCACCGACCGGCGCATGAGCCGCACGCAGATCGCTATTCCCGCGCTGCTGGCGCTGAGCGCCGTGCACCACCACCTGGTGCGCGAAGGCCGCCGCACCACCGCCGGCCTGGTGGTGGAAACCGGCAGCGCCCGCGAGGTGCACCACTTCGCCGTGCTGGCGGGTTACGGCGCCGAGGCCGTGCACCCCTACCTGGCGATGGAAACGCTGGTCGAGCTGCAGGGCTCGCTGCCGGGCGAGATCGATGCCGACAAGGCGATCTACAACTACGTCAAGGCCATCGGCAAGGGTCTCTCGAAGATCATGTCCAAGATGGGCGTGTCGACCTACATGTCCTACTGCGGCGCGCAGCTTTTCGAGGCCATCGGCCTGGAGAAGACCTTCGTCGAGAAGTACTTCCGCGGCACAGCCACGCAGGTGGGCGGCATCGGTGTCTTCGAGGTAGCCGAAGAAGCGCTGCGCATGCACCACGCCGCCTTCGGCAACGACCCGCTGCTGGCCCACATGCTGGAGACCGGCGGCGAGTACGCCTGGCGTGCCCGTGGCGAAGAGCACATGTGGACGCCCGACGCCATCGCCAAGCTGCAGCACAGCACGCGCGCCAACAAGTGGGACACCTACAAGGAATACGCGCAGATCGTCAACGACCAGAGCAAGCGCCACATGACGCTGCGCGGGCTCTTCGAGTTCAAGGTCGATCCGAGCAAGGCCATCTCCGTCGACGAGGTGGAATCGGCGGCCGACATCGTCAAGCGTTTCGCCACCGGCGCGATGTCTCTGGGCAGCATCTCCACCGAAGCGCACAGCACACTGGCCATCGCGATGAACCGCATCGGCGGCAAGAGCAACACCGGCGAAGGTGGCGAAGACCCGGCGCGCTACCGCAGCGAGCTCAAGGGCATCAAGGTCACGGCCGGCACCAAGGTGAGTGACGTCATCGGCAAGAAGGTGATCGAGGCCGACTACGAGATGCGCGAGGGCGACAGCCTGCGCAGCAAGATCAAGCAGGTGGCTTCGGGCCGTTTCGGCGTGACGACCGAGTACCTGGTGAGCGCCGACCAGATCCAGATCAAGATGGCCCAGGGCGCCAAGCCCGGCGAAGGCGGCCAGCTGCCCGGCGGCAAGGTGTCCGACTACATCGGCTTCCTCCGCTACAGCGTGCCCGGCGTGGGCCTCATCAGCCCGCCCCCGCACCACGACATCTACTCCATCGAAGACCTGGCGCAGCTCATCCACGACCTGAAGAACGCCAACCCGCGCGCCAGCATCAGCGTGAAGCTGGTCTCGGAAGTGGGCGTGGGCACCATCGCCGCCGGCGTGGCCAAGTGCAAGGCCGACCACGTGGTGATCGCGGGGCACGACGGCGGCACGGGCGCTTCGCCCTGGTCGTCGATCAAGCACTGCGGCACGCCCTGGGAGCTGGGCCTGGCCGAGACGCAGCAGACCCTGGTGCTCAACCGCCTGCGCAGCCGCATCCGCGTGCAGGCCGACGGCCAGATGAAGACCGGGCGCGACGTCGTCATCGGCGCGCTGCTGGGCGCCGACGAGGTCGGCTTCGCCACCGCGCCGCTGGTGGTGGAGGGCTGCATCATGATGCGCAAGTGCCACCTCAACACCTGCCCGGTGGGCGTGGCCACGCAAGACCCGGTGCTGCGCGCCAAGTTCGCCGGCAAGCCCGAGCACGTGGTGAACTATTTCTTCTTCGTCGCCGAAGAAGCGCGCCAGATCATGGCGCAGCTGGGCATCCGCAAGTTCGACGAGCTGATCGGCCGCGCCGACCTGCTGGACACCAAGAAAGGCATCGAGCACTGGAAGGCGCGCGGCCTCGATTTCGCCCGTGTCTTCCACCAGCCCGCCGTGCCGGCCAGCGTGGCGCGCCACCACACAGAGATGCAAGACCACGGCCTGGCCAAGGCCCTGGACATGAAGCTGATCGAGCGCTGCCAGCCTGCCATCCAGAAGGGCGAGAAGGTGCACTTCATGGAAGACGCCCGCAACCTGAACCGCAGCGTCGGCGCCATGCTTTCGGGCGAGCTGATCAAGCACCGGCCTGAAGGCCTGCCCGACCACACCATCTTCATGCAGATGGAGGGCGTGGGCGGCCAGAGCTTCGGCGCCTTCCTCGCCAGCGGCATCACGCTCTACCTGATCGGCGATGCGAACGACTACACCGGCAAGGGCCTGAGCGGCGGCCGCGTCGTCGTGCGGCCGAGCATCGAGTTCCGCGGCGACGCCACCAAGAACATCATCATCGGCAACACCGCGCTCTACGGCGCCACCAGCGGCGAGGCCTTCTTCCGCGGCGTGGCCGGCGAACGCTTCGCGGTGCGCCTGAGCGGCGCCACCACGGTGGTGGAAGGCACGGGCGACCACGGCTGCGAGTACATGACGGGCGGCACGGTCGTGGTGCTGGGCGCCACCGGCCGCAACTTCGCTGCCGGCATGAGCGGTGGCGTGGCCTACGTCTACGACGAAGACGGCCAGTTCGCGCGCCGCTGCAACACCAGCATGGTGGCGCTGGACAAGGTGCTGCCGCGCGAAGAGCAGACCACGCACGCCGCCGGCCTGCATGCCGGCGAGACCGACGAAGCGCTGCTGAAGAAGCTGATCGAAGACCACCACCGCTGGACGGGCAGCTTGCGTGCCCGCGAGTTGCTGGACCACTGGGCCGCCTCGCGCGCCAAGTTCGTGAAGGTCTTCCCGCACGAGTACAAGCGCGTGCTGGCCGCACGGGCCGCCGCGGCCACGGCCGCCAGCACCCTCGACGCCAAGTAAGCAGGCTGCGCCTTCAACCCCACCCTATCGAGCTGAGACACACCATGGGCAAGGTCACCGGATTTCTCGAGTACGAGCGCATCGAAGAAGGTTATGAGCCGCCACCGGCGCGGCTGAAGACCTGGAAAGAGTTCGTCATCACGCTGAACGCCGAGCAGGCCAAGGTGCAGGGCGCGCGCTGCATGGACTGCGGCACGCCCTTCTGCAACAGCGGCTGCCCGGTCAACAACGTCATCCCCGACTTCAACGACCTCGTCTACCAGGGCGACTGGAAGAACGCCATCACGGTGCTGCACAGCACCAACAACTTCCCCGAATTCACCGGCCGCGTCTGCCCGGCGCCTTGCGAGGCCGCCTGCACGCTGAACGTCAACGACGACGCGGTGGGCATCAAGAGCATCGAGCACGCCATCATCGACCGCGCCTGGGCCGAAGGCTGGGTGTTGCCCGAAGTGCCTGCGGTGAAGACCGGCAAGAAAGTCGCTGTCGTTGGCAGCGGCCCCGCTGGCATGGCCGCCGCACAGCAGCTGGCCCGCGCCGGCCATGACGTGACGGTGTTCGAGAAGAACAGCCGCATCGGCGGCCTGCTGCGCTATGGCATCCCCGACTTCAAGATGGAGAAGACGCACATCGACCGCCGCATCGAACAGATGCAGGCTGAAGGCGTGGTCTTCCGCACCGGCGTGCTGGTGGGCGCCTTCCCGGCCGACAGCAAGGTCACCAACGACGCGAAAGAAACCATCAGCGCCGAGCAGCTGAAGGCCGAGTTCGACGCAGTGGTGCTGACCGGCGGCAGCGAGAACAGCCGCGACCTGCCCGTGCCCGGCCGTGAACTCGATGGCGTGCACTTCGCGATGGAGTTCCTGCCGCAGCAGAACAAGGTGGTGGCCGGCGACAAGCTGAAGAAGCAGCTGCGCGCCGACGGCAAGCACGTCATCGTGATCGGCGGCGGCGACACCGGCAGCGACTGCGTGGGCACCAGCAACCGCCACGGCGCGGCCAGCGTCACGCAGTTCGAGCTGATGCCGCAGCCGCCCGAAGAGGAAGACAAGCCCCTCACCTGGCCCTACTGGCCGACCAAGCTGCGCACCAGCAGCAGCCACGAAGAAGGCTGCGACCGCGAATTCGCCATCGCCACGAAAGAAATCATCGGCAGCAAGGGCAAGGTCACAGCCGTCAAGACGGTGCGCGTGCAGCTGCAAGGCGGCAAGTTCGTCGAGGTGCCGGGCACCGAGCAGGAGCACAAGGCCGACCTCGTGCTGCTGGCCATGGGCTTCACTGCCCCCGTGGGCACCGTGCTGGATGCCTTCGGCGTGCAGAAGGACAACCGCGGCAACGCCCGCGCCGGCACCGAAGACGGCACGGGCTACAAGACCAACGTCGACAAGGTCTTCGCCGCCGGCGACATGCGCCGCGGCCAAAGCCTGGTGGTGTGGGCCATCCGCGAAGGCCGCCAGGCCGCGCGCGAGGTGGATGCCTACCTGATGGGCCGCAGCAGCCTGCCGCGCTGACGCCCGCCCAGGCCCGCCGCGGCGGGCCCGTCAGCGGCAGAACCGTCACGGTTTGTTGCACTGCCGCACATTTGACGCACACAGACCCTACAGCTCCAGCGATCCAGGGTCGATAAAGAGAGGCAGACTCGGGTTGGTCCGAGTGCTGAGGAGCTTGTGTGCGTCTGCCTTTTCCGAACTTTCTGCGTCGTGCCCTGCTGCGCGGCGGCACAGCGCTGCCAGCGCAAGGCCGGGAAGCGGGCTTCACCCTCATCGAGCTGATGATCGCCGTGGCCATCGTCAGCATCCTGGCGGCGGTGGCCTACCCCCAGTACACCAGCTACGTCACGCGCAGCCGTCTGGCTGAAGCCACGGGTACGCTCAGCGTCGCGCGCGTGCGCATGGAGCAGTACTACCAGGACAACCGCAACTACGGCGCGACAGCCTGCGGTGTGACCGCGCCCACAGGCGACTACTTCACCTACACCTGCGCCTGGGGCAGCACCTCGTCCAACCAGTCCTACGTGCTGACGGCCACCGGCAAGTCCAGCGCCGGCATGGCCGGCTACACCTTCACCGTGAACCAGGACAACCTGCAGCGCACCACCGCCTTCACCGGCGCTGCCAGCGTCCCCGTGAACTGCTGGCTGCGCCGCGCAGGAGACACATGCTGAAACTGGCGTGCGCTCGGCGCAGCCCCGGCCTACGCAAGGCGGCACGGGGGCTCACGCTCATCGAGCTGATGATCACGATCGTGGTCCTCGCTGTCGGCCTCGCCCTGGCCGCGCCGGCCTTCACGCAGCAACTGGCCAATTACCGGCTGCGCACCGCCTCCGAGAGCATCATCAACGGTCTGAACTACGCCCGCGCCGAGGCCGTGCGCCGCAACTCGCCGGTGAGCTTCACGCTCAGCAACTCGGGCTCCGGCTGGACCGTGGCACTGGTCAGCCCGGCCACCACGCTGCAGCAGCGTGCCGCCGGTGACTCGCCAGGCATCAGCGCCTCGTCCACCACCACCAGCCGCGCAGTGACCTTCACCGCCACCGGTTTCGTCGATGGCAGCGGCATCCGGATGAGCCAGATCGATCTGGCCAGTTCAACCGCCAACACCGAAACACGCCGCATCGACATCTTCGGCGGCGGTCTCATCCGGGTCTGCGATCCGGCAGTCACGGCCGCTGGCGACCCGCGGAGATGCTGATGGGCACGCACCACCTTGCCGCCGCACGCCGCGCCCCCGTCGCTCGAACGGGAGGTTTCACGATGATCGAGGTCCTGGTCGCCCTGCTCGTGTTCTCGCTGGGGGTGCTGGCGCTGGTGTCCATCCAGGCCACAGCCACGCGCATGGCCGGGGACGCGCGCGACCGTGCGGTGGCCACCTTCCTGGCCGACCAGTTGCTGGCCCGCATGCTGATTGCCGACCCCACCACGGCCACCACCTTTCAACACAAGCCCTCCGGCACGTCGGCCTGCAACCCCAGCGGCTCGGCCTCGACCAACGCGGTGGTCACCGGCTGGCTCGCCGAGGTGGCCCAGCAGTTGCCCAAAGCGACTGCGGACCTGCAGCAGATCGTGGTGGTGCCGCCCTCGGCGCCCGACATCACCGCGCGTGTCGTCGTCACCCTGTGCTGGCAGAACGGCAACGACGCGCCGCGCAGCCTGTCGGTCAGCAACCAGGTGCAGTGGCAGCTATGAACCCAGCTCACCGCAGGCCTGCGCGCCCCGGCCGCAACGCAGCCGCTGGTTTCACGCTGGTGGAACTGATGGTCGCGCTGACCATCGGCCTCGTGCTCGCGCTGGCCATCAGCCTGTCGATGTTGACCATGGGGCGGCAGTTCCGCGTGGTCGGCTCCACGTCGGCCGCCCAGGTCAATGCGCAACTGGCGCTGTCGCTGATCGACAGCGCCGGGCGGACGGCCGGCGCCGGCCTCTTCAGCAACGGCCAGCCGGTCTGCATGAGCTTCAACGCTGCCTACGGCGGCGCGGTCAAGTCCGACGGCGCCCCGCTGCTGCCCGCGCGTGTCACCGACGGCGGCAGCGCCACGGCTTCGGACCGGCTCGTGTTCTCGGCCTCCAGCGCCATCGGCCCGCTTTCGGGCATGCCGGTGATGGACGCCATGGCCTCGTCGGCGGCCGACATCGTGGTCACCGACGGCGGGCTCATCGCCGCCAACGACCTGGCCATCGTCGGTGTGCCGGGCTCCGCAGCCGTGCCTTGCACCCTGTTCCAGGTGACGGCTTCACCGACCTCCGGCGTGTCCTGCGGCGGCAACGCGAACCAGTGCAAGACGCTGGCGCGCACCACCGGCGGCAACTACAACCCGTCGACAGGCACCTTTGCCAACGAACCGCGCTACGGCTTTGCCGACGCCCCCCCGGTGTTCGGGCCGGCGGTGGTGATGGGCCTGGGCGCCAACTTCCGCCAGCAAGCCTTTGCCGTGCTGTGCGAGACGCTGGTGGAATACAACGCCTTCATCGACAGCCCCGCCTGCACCACCGGCCCGCTGAACTTCAGCGGCGGCGCCAACGCGCTGGTGACGGACATCGTGCTGTTGCATGCCCAGTACGGCATCAGCGCCGCGGCCAACAGCGACGTCGTCACCAATTGGGTCGATGCCAAGACGGTCAGCGGCGTCGACTGGGCCAGCCCCACGGCCGCCAACGTCGGCCGCATCAAGGCGGTGCGCGTGGTCATCGTCTCGCGCTCGAAGGAAGCGGCCAGCGAGGACGTCACCCCTGCCAGCTGCACCAACGCCGGCGGCGTGGTGAACGTCGGCCCCTGCTCCTTCAACGATGCCGAGGCGCCCGTGATCGACCTCAGCACCACCAGCACCCCCAGCGGTTCGAACTGGCGGCGTTACCGCTACCGCGTGCAGCAGGCGGTGATCCCGTTGCGCAACGTGATCTGGAGCAACTGATGGAGCCCCGCATGGCCGCCCGGCCCGGCCGCCCGCGCGCAGCCCACGGATGCGTGCGTCTGAGGCAACGCGCTCGCGGCATGGTGCTGCTCGTGGTGTTGGTCGTGCTGGCCCTGCTGCTGCTGGCCGGCGCCGGTGCGCTGCGCGCAGTGGATTCGGGCAACGTCATCGCCGGCAACTTCTCGTTCCAGCAGGCGGCCATGCAATCGGCCGACCGTGCCCTCACCGATGCGCTGAACGCCGCTGCCGGCGCCGTGCTTGCAGGCGGCGGCAACACCAACGTTCCCAACCGTTACTTCAGCACGCGGCAAGGCACGGTGGACGCGCGCGGTTTCCCCACCTCCATCACGTGGGACAACGTCGCTTGTGTCGACCCTGCAGGCACCGTGATCAGCAGCTGCGCCACCGACGACGGCAACTACCGCATCCAGTACGTCATCGAGCGCCTGTGCAACAGCAACCCGACGCTCACCGACATCACCGATATCCGCGCCAAGTGCGAGCACGAAGCGAGCGCCGGCGTGGTGTCGGCTTTCAACATCCAACTGCGCTACCGCGTGATCATGCGCGTGCGCGGCCCCCGCGGCACCGAGCAGTGGTTCGAAGCCATGATCTCCGGTCCGGCCTCCAGCTGAAGCCACCGCACGTCCCAGGAGCGCCCGATGAAGCCCAACTTTCCGACTTTGGCCGCTGCGTTTCGCGCCGCACGGCGTCCCCTGCTGGCTGGGCTGCTGCTCGCCAGCACGGGCGCCTTGTTTGCGCAGTCGCTGAACGACATTCCGATGGCCGTGAAGAACAACGTGCCACCGAACTTCATGTTCATGATCGACAGCTCGGGCTCGATGACGAACGTGGTGCCGGCCTCGCCCTACAACCCTGACACCGACTATTCGGCCTCGGGCTGCACAGGCACCAACATTGCCGGCACCGGCAGCGAGATCTGGCTGCGCGTGGCCAGCGGCGTACCCAACATCCGCATCGGCGGCACCGACTACCGCCACTGGTCGGCGGTGGGCAGCGGCAACCGGCGCTGCTTCAGCCGCACGGGCGTCTACTTCGCGAAGCTGGTGGCCGACAGTTCAGGTCTGCCCAGCAGCTACCTGCCGGCCCAGTACACAGGCAATTACCTGAACTGGTACTTTGGCATCGCGGGCGATTCGACGATGTACCCGCAGACCGGTTGGAGCCAACGCAAGCGCTACGTGATCTCGGGTACCAGCTACGAGGTGCAGACGCGCTGGAACATCGCCAAGACCTCGGCCATCGAGGTCATCAACGACCTGCCCGTCACGACGCCGGCGTCGGTGCGCGTGGGCCTGTCGGCCTACAGCACCACTTCCGGCGATGGCGGCCGTCTCGTGCGGGGCATGGCCGATCTCACGTCCACGCACCGCACGAACCTGATCTCCAGCATCAACAGCCTGGCGAATTCGGGCAACACGCCCTTGGCGGAGACGCTGGCCGACATCGGCCGCTACATGGCCACGGGCTATGCCGGCAACATCAGCGCGGGCGAGAACGTCACCAACGTCAGCATCGACAACTTCCTGCGCCACAACAGCCGCTATGCCTGCCTGTCCGGCGCCACCTGCACGGGCACGGACGCCATCCCCTCCAGCCCCAGCATCGGCACCACCAGCCGGCCGATCCAGTACTGGTGCCAGCGCTCCTATGCCTTCCTGATGACCGACGGCCGCCCGCAGGGCGACAAGGAACTCAGCAACAACACCCACCTGCGCGACTACGACCGCGACTGCGTCGGCAGCCTCGGCAGCAACTGCGTGGGCGGGACTTCTGGCGCCGTCGCGAACTGGGACCGCAAGACCAGCCGCAGCTACGAATCCGACGGCACGGACTACCTCGACGACGTGGCCAAAGCCCTTTTCGACGTCGACCTGCGTCCCAACCTGCCCTCGCCCGACGCTGTGGCCCGGCCCAAGCGCAACAACCTGAGCACCTATGTGATCGGTTTCGCCGACCTGCAGGTGCAGAACGACCCGCTGCTCATCTCCACCGCGCAGCAAGGCGGTGGTCTGTTCCTGAATGCCGCGGACGGTGACGCCTTGACCCCGGCCTTCCGGCGCGTGGTGACCGATGCCTTCGCCAAAGACGCTTCGGCCGCGGCGGTGGCGGTGGCCAATGCACAGATCACGCTGAACAACGTGGGCTACGCCTCCAGCTACCGCTCGGGCTCGTGGTACGGCGATCTCGTGGCCTACTCGCTGGACACCAGCACCGGGCTGCAGACCGGCGCTGACATCTGGTCGCTGCGCAGCAACCTGGCCACGCAAACGCCGGGCAGCCGCAAGATCGCCACCTTCAACGGCACCGCGGGCGTGGCCTTCACCTCGGCGCTCACCTACACCGGCATGCCGTCCAGCCTGACCGGTGGCGTCATCAACTACCTGCGCGGCGACCGCGCCGGCGAAGGCACCACCTACCGCCAGCGCCAGGACGTGCTGGGCGACATCATCAACGCCGAGCCCGTGGTGGTGACCTACAGCGGCAACGTGCCCATCATCTTCCAGGGCGCGAACGACGGCATGTTGCACGTGGTGGACGGCCGCACCAGCGCCAGCGTGGCGACTCGCGGCCAGGAGCTCTGGGCCTATGTGCCGAAACTGCTGCACGACGATCTGGCAGAACTGAGCAGCACCTCCTACAGCCACCGCTACTACATAGACGGCACACCTGCCACGGCCGAAGTGACGGGTGTGGGTTTCTCGCGCATCCTGGTGGGCGGCCTGGGCAAGGGCGGACGCGGCTACTACGCGCTCGACATCTCGTCCTACACGGCGGCCACCGAAGCCGATGTGGCCAGCAAGGTGAAGTGGGAGTTCAGCCCGTCGGGCATGGGTTACTCCTACGGCACGCCGTTGATCGTGAAGGTCGGCAGCGACTGGCGGGTGGTTGTCGCCTCGGGCTATGACGCCTCGGTATCGGGCCGCGTCTGGGTGCTGAACCCGGCCGACGGCAGCATCGTGAAGACCATCGACACCGGCATTTCCAACTCGGGCCTGGCCCATCTGGGCAAGCTGGCCAACGTGGCCGCCGATGCCGACACGGCCTACGTCTGGGGTGCCGACAACCTGGGCAACGTCTGGCGCTTCGACATCACCGGCACCGGCAGCAGCGCCGCCGTGCTGCTGGCCTCGCTGGTGGACGACGGCGGCACGCTGGCCCAGCCCGTGACCTCCGCGCCCGAGGTGAGCCAGGTCTCGGGCAGCACCACGCGCTTCGTGGTGCAACTCGGCACAGGCCGCTACCTGGCCGATGCCGACGTGCCCGGCTCCGGTGCGAACGCCGAGGCCACGCAACGCCAAAGCATCTACGGTCTGGTGGATGACGTCACGCTCACCAGCTCGGCAGCACGCATCACCAACCTGCGTGGCACCAACGGCAGCACCTGCCCCGCAGGCGGCGGCAACGGCTCGCTGGTCTGCCAGGCCCTCAGCTACAACAGCAGCACCGACACCTACCAGGCCACGACGAACTCGGTCGATCTGGGTGGCGGCCGAGGCTGGTACGTCGATCTGCCCACCTCCAGCACACCCGCGGGCCGCAACATGATCAACGGCCGCATCGTCAGCAAGCCGGCGCTCACCAGCAGCGGCACGCTGACCTTGACCGTCAACATCCCCACCAACGTGCAGTGCGACCCGGGTGGCCGCTCCTGGTTCCTGGCATTGAACAGCGCCACCGGCGGCGCGGTGGTGCGCAACGTGGGCGGCAACACCTACTACGACGCGGGCTACTTCCTGGGCTATGCCCTGGCCAGCCGCCCGGTGATCGTCACCACCTCGGCCGGCAAGCGGGCGCTGATCCGCATGTCCGACAAGACGGTGCGCGCACCCGAGGTGCCGGAGCCCGCCTCGACCGCGGCCCAATGGCGCCGCATCTACTGGCGTCCGGTGAACTGAGGCCGGGGCCGGCAGCCGCCGGCCCCCGTTTGAGGCCCGGTGGGCCGCACTTCGTGCCCACGCCCTGGCAGCTCGTCACCCCGCCCCTCGGGGTAACCCTTGCTTACCGGGGCCGCGTGCCACAATCTGCGCCCATCCCCTTGGCCACGACCGCCTGAGCACGCTCGGGCGCTGCCCCGCTTGACCACCACGCCCTTCATCGAGATCGACCGCGTCACGTTCGGCTACGACAGCAGCCGCACGATCCTCAAGGACATCTCCTTGAAGTTCCCGCGAGGCCAGGTCACCGCGATCCTGGGTGGCTCCGGCTGCGGCAAGACCACGCTGATGCGCCTGATCGGCGGCGTGCACCGCCCCGACAGCGGCCGCGTCATCTTCGACGGCGAAGTGGTCGACACGCGCGACCGCGCCCAGCTCTACCGCCTGCGCCGCCGCCTGGGCATGCTCTTCCAGTTCGGCGCGCTGTTCACCGACCTCAGCGTCTTCGAGAACGTGGCCTTCCCGCTGCGTGAACACACCCAGCTGCCCGAGGCGATGATCCGCGACATCGTGCTGATGAAGCTCAACGCCGTGGGCCTGCGCGGCGCGGCGGGCCTGCGCATCAGCGAGGTGTCGGGCGGCATGGCGCGGCGCATTGCGCTGGCCCGCGCCATCGCGCTGGACCCCGAACTCATCATGTACGACGAGCCCTTTGCCGGGCTGGACCTCATCAGCATGGGCGTGGCCGCCAAGCTCATCCGCACGCTCAACGACGTGACGGGCGCCACCAGCCTCGTCATCAGCCACGACGTCCCCGAGTGCATGGCGATTGCCGACTTCGTGGTGCTGATGGCCACCGGCGGCCGCATCGTGGCCCAAGGCACGCCGAAAGAGCTGATGGACAGCATGGACCCGGAAACACGCCAGTTCGTGCGCGGCGAACCCGACGGCCCGGTGAAGTTCCACTACCCCGCGCCCGAGATCGCGGCCGACTTCGGAGTGGCGCTATGACGGCCTTCCTGCAGCAGCTGGGCGCACGCACGCTCGACCAGTTCCGCGGCTGGGGCCATGCGGCCTTCTTCTTCCTCGACGTGCTGCGCGCACTGCCGGCCTCGCTGCGGCGCTTCGGCCTGGTGGTGGCGCAGGTCTACGCCATCGGCAACCGCAGCCTCATCATCATCCTGGCCTCGGGTCTGGCGGTGGGCTTCGTGCTCGCGCTGCAGATGTACTACGCGCTGGTCACCTACGGCGCGGCGGAGAGCCTGGGCCTGATCGTGAACCTGGCGCTGGTGCGTGAACTCGGGCCCGTGGTCACGGCGTTGCTCTTCGCAGGCCGCGCCGGCACCTCGCTGACGGCCGAGATCGGCCTGATGAAGGCCGGCGAGCAGATTGCCGCGATGGAGTTGATGGCCATCGACCCCAAGGTGCGTGTGCTCGCGCCGCGTTTCATCGGCGGCATCGTTTCCATGCCCATCCTCGCCGTGCTGTTTTCGGCGGTGGGCATCCTCGGGGCCTACGTCGTGGCCGTGCTGCTGATCGGCGTGGACGCCGGCAACTTCTGGTCGATCATGCAGACGCGCGTGGACGTGTTCCGCGATGTCGGCAACGGTCTCGTGAAGGCCGCCGTGTTCGGCGTCATCTGCACGTTGGTGGCGCTGTACCAGGGCTTCGAGACCGAAGCCACGCCCGAAGGCGTGGCCTACGCCACCACCCGCACGGTGGTCATCTCTTCGCTGTGGGTGCTGGGCATGGACTTCGTGCTGACCGCACTGATGTTCTCCACGCCCTGACGGCGCAACAGGATTCAGGAGTTTTATCGCATGGGCAAACGAAGCATCGAAACCCTGGTCGGGTTCTTCGTGCTGCTGGGCATGGCAGGGCTGGTGTTCCTGGCCCTGAAGGCCGCCAACCTGGGCAGCGTGGGCGGTGGCGACACCTACACGCTGAAAGCCAACTTCGACAACATCGGCGGCCTGAAAGTACGGGCCCCGGTGCGTACCGCTGGCGTGACGGTCGGCCGTGTCACCGGCATCGTGCTGGACAGCAAGACCTACCAGGGCGTGGTGACGATGGAGATCGACCGCGTCTACCAGTTCCCGAAGGACTCGGCCGCCAAGATCCTGACCGCCGGCCTGCTGGGCGATCAGTACATCGGTCTGGAGCCTGGCGGCGATGACGCCAACCTGACCGCCGGCGCGCTGGTGCCGCAGACGCAATCGGCCGTGGTGCTGGAGAACCTGATCGGCCAGTTCCTCAGCACCAAGGCCGAGACGCCAGCCGCGCCGGCCGCTGGCGCCGCCCCGGCCCCTGCGGAGCCCGCGAAGTGAATGCCCTGCGCCTGGGCATGCGCGCGGCCGTGGCCACGGTGGCCCTGGTGGTGCTGGCGGGGTGTGCCACCGTGCCGCCCAGCGCGGCCGGCCCCACGCCAGACCCGATGGAGACCTGGAACCGCCGCGTCTTCGCCTTCAACGACAAGGTCGACCGTGCGGTGCTCAAGCCCGTGGCCGAGACCTACCGCGACGTCGTGCCGGTTTTCGTGCGCACCAGCATCAACAACGTGCTGGGCAACTTCTACGACGTCTGGTCCACGGCCAACCACTTCCTGCAGGGCAAGTTCCGCACAGGCGCCGAGATGGGCATGCGCGTGATCACCAACACCGTGTTCGGTGCGCTCGGCGTGATGGACCCGGCCACCGAGATGGGCCTGGTGCGCCGCTCCGAGGATTTCGGCCAGACCCTGGGTATGTGGGGCGTGCCCACGGGTCCCTACATCGTGCTGCCCTTCCTGGGGCCCTCGACGCTGCGCGACAGCGTCGGCTACTTCGCCGACCGCCAGACCTCGCCCTCGGTGCTGCCCGCGGCCACGGCCGACCAGTACGCCATCACGGCACTGGAACTGCTGAACACGCGCACCAACCTGCTGCAGGCCGGCAACTTCATCGACAGCGTGGCGCTGGACAAGTACAGCTTCCTGCGCGACGCCTACCTCTCGCGCCGCCGCGATGCGCTGTACGACGGGGCGCCGCCGATGGAAACCTTCGACGACGAACCCGAATCGCCGGCCGCCAAGCCCGCTGCGGCTGCGGCCGCAAAGGCCGCTTCGGCGCCGGCCCCTGCCAAACCCGCATCCGCCGCGCGTTGAACCTCGGCGGCCGGGCCGGGTCGAAAGCCTGGGCCCCCGCCAGCGCGGCCCGCACTTGAGAAGGAAAACCATGTTCCAGAACCTGCTGAACACCACCACCCTGGCCGCTCTGGCCGGTGCCGTCACCGTATGGGCAGCCCCCGCTTACGCCAGCCAGACGCCCGACGCGCTGGTGCGCCAGATCTCCACCGAGGTCATCGACGTCGCGAAGACCGACAAGGCCATCCAGGCTGGCGACATCGGCCGCATCACGGCGCTGGTCGACAGCAAGGTCATGCCCAGCGTGAACTTCGAAGTGGCCACGCGCTCGGCCGTGGGCCCGCAGTGGCGCAGCGCCACGCCCGAGCAGCGCGCGCGCCTGCAGACCGAGTTCAAGACGCTGCTGCTGCGCCTGTACGCCGGCGCACTGACGCAGCTGAAGGACCAGACCGTCTCGATCACGCGCACCCTGCCCACGCCGGGCAGCACGCAGGTCATCGTGCAGAGCGAGGTCAAGGGCTCGGGCGAACCCATCAAGCTCGACTACCGCCTCGACAAGGCCGGCGAGGTGTGGAAGATCATCGACGTCAACGTCGGCGGGATCTGGCTGGTGCAGAACTACCGCTCGCAGTTCGCCACCGAGCTGGGCAAGGGCGGCATCGACGGCCTGATCAACACGCTGACCGAGCGCAACAAGGCCGCGGCCAAGTAAGGCCTCTGGTGATGCAACTGCCCGCCGACGCCACGCTGCCGAAGGTGGCCGAACTGGCCGCCACGCTGCCTGCTGCCCTGGCCGGCGGCAGCGGCATGTTCACGGTCGATGCCTCGGCCTTGACGGCCTACGACACCTCCACCATCGCGCTGCTGATGCAGGCGCGTCGCGCCGCGCAGGCCGCCGGGCGCGGCTTCAGCGTCACCGGCGCACCGAAGCAGTTGCAGCAGCTGGCGGCGCTCTACGGCGTGGAAGAACTGCTGGCGTTGTCGCCTTCCGCCTCGTCCTGAGCGGCGGTGCCGCTGAGCGCGGCATAGCGCTTCTGGCGCAGGTTCTTCTTGATCTCCTGCAGCATCGGCCGCAAGCCGGCCGAGCCCAGCCGCAGCGCCACACCCGTGGTGAGGATGTCGACGATCAGCAGGTGCAGCAGCCGCGAAACCATCGGGCTGTAGCGGTCGGCGTCTTCGGGGTGGTCGGCGGCCAGCAGGATGTGGTTCGCGCCCACGCGGCACTCCAGCGCCAGCGCTGAACCGCTGGCCGTGATGGCGATGACGGTGGCGCCCTTGCGCCGCGCGATCTCGGCCACGTCCAGCAGGTCGCGGCTGCGGCCCGAGTTGCTGATGATCACCGCGCAGTCACCGGGCTTGAGCATGGTGACGCTCATCACCTGCATGTGGCCGTCGCTCACGGCCGCGGCCATCACGCCCAGGCGGAAGAACTTGTGCTGCGCGTCCTGCGCCACGATGCCGCTGTTGCCCACGCCGTAGAACTCGATGCGCCGGCCCTGGCGGCAGGCCTCGGCCAGCGCCTCGATGGCGCGCTCCACACTCTGGCTGGCGGCGGCATTGCGGTAGCGCAGCATCGCGGCCACGGCGTTGTCGATGACCTTCACGACGATGTCGCCGGCCTTGTCGTCGTCGTCCACCGCGCGGTGCACGAAGGGCACGCCTTCATTGACGCTGCCGGCCAGCTTGAGCTTGAAGTCGGCCAGCCCGTCGTAGCCGATGCTGCGGCAGAAGCGCACCACGGTGGGCTTGCTGACATGGGCACGTTCGGCCAGTTCCACCACCGGCAGCGTCGCAAAGCCGCGCGGGTCGGCCATCAGCAGCTTGGCCACGCGCTGCTCGGCCGGCGGCAGCGCCGGGATCGACGCGCGGATGCGGTCGAGCATGCCGGTGCTCATGCAGCGCTCCTGGCGGTGCTCGCGTTCAAAGCTCTTCAGCCCAGGCGCCGCCGTCGCGCGCCACCAGCGCACTGGCCGCCGCCGGGCCCCAACTGCCGGCGCTGTAGGGGCGCGGGCCGGTCGGGTCGTCGGCCCAGGCCTTGAGGATGGGCTCCACCCAGCGCCAGGCTTGCTCTTGCTCGTCGCTGCGCACGAAAAGATTCAGGCGGCCGGCGATGGCGTCGAGCAGCAGGCGCTCGTAGCCGCCCACGCGCTCGCTGAGGAAAGCCTTGTCGAAATCGAGGTCCAGCGACACCGGCGAGAGGATCTCCTGCCCGTTGTGCGAGGCGCCGCCGCCCTTGGCCGCCAGCAGGTGCAGTTCCAGCCCGTCTTCGGGCTGCAGCTTGATCACGAGCTTGTTGGCGCGCCGCGTGCCCGGGAAGATGGGATGCGGCACCTCGCGGAAGTTCACGACGATGTGCGCGTCGCGCGCCGCCAGGCGCTTGCCCGTGCGCAGGTAGAAGGGCACGCCGGCCCAGCGCCAGTTCTGCACCTCGGTACGCAGCGCCACGAAGGTCTCGCAGGCGCTGCCCGTGGGCACCTTCTGTTCCTCGAGATAGCCCACCACCGGCTTGCCCTCCACCGTGCCGGCCTTGTACTGACCGCGCACGACGTCGCGCGCCACGCTTTCCGGTGTGAAGGGCTTGAGCGAGCGCAGCACCTTGAGCTTCTCGTCGCGGATGGCGTCGGCGTCGCTGGTGGAGGGCGGCTCCATCGCGATCATCGTCAGCAGTTGCAGCGCGTGGTTCTGCACCATGTCGCGCAGGGCGCCGGTGTTGTCGTAGAAATCCCCGCGTGTGCCCACGCCGATGCTCTCGGCCATGGTGATCTGGATGTTGGCGATGCTCTCGCGGCGCCACAGCGGCTCGAAGAGCGCGTTGCCGAAGCGCAGCGCCATCAGGTTCTGCACGGCGGGCTTGCCGAGGTAGTGGTCGATGCGCAGCGCCTGATCTTCGCGGAAGCTGGCGCGCACCGCGCGGTTGATGGCCTGGGCGCTGGCGAGGTCGTGGCCCAGCGGTTTCTCCAGCACCAGGCGCACGTTCTCGCCGTTGATGCCAGCCGCACCGAGCTGCTGGCACACCGGCACGAAGAGGTGCGGGCTGGTGGCGAGGAAGACCACCACCGTGTCGGCGCCGCGTTCGGTGAGCCACTGCTTCAAGCCCGCGTAGTGCTCGGGCTGGGCCAGGTCCATGCGCCGGTAGTGCAGCAGTTCGGCGAACTGGTTGAACTCGGCCTCGGTGGGCTGCTTGGCCTCGTCGACCGCGGTGAAACGCTCGCGGATGTAGCTGCGGTACTCGGCGTCGCTGCGCTCGTCGCGCGCCACCGCCAGGATGCGGCCGCCGGCCGGCAGCTTGCCGTGGCGCCAAGCCTGGAAAAGCGCCGGCATCAGCTTGCGCCAGGTGAGGTCGCCGGTGCCGCCGAAGAGGACGAGGTCGAAGGACATGGTGCCCGGCCCCCGGCTGCAGGCCGGGGGACTTGTAATTAAGTTACAAGCTTGATGATGCCCATGTTTCAGACGGGGGTCAACGCGGGGCAGCCCCGACGGCGGCCGCCGCAGCGGCCAGCGCCTGCTCCAGGTCGGCGATCAGGTCCTCGGTGTTCTCGATGCCGACCGACAAGCGCAGCAGATCGGCCGGCGCCGGCGTGCCGGCCCCTTCGACACTGGCACGGTGCTCGATCAGGCTCTCGGTGCCGCCCAGCGAAGTGGCGCGTTTCCAAAGCTGCGTCTGCGCCGCCACGGCGATGGCAGCGGCCTCGCCATGCCTCGCACGGATCGACATCATTCCGCCGAAGCCGCCCTTCATTTGCCGGGCGGCGATGGCATGGCCCGGGAAGTTCGGCAGGCCCGGGTACAGCACCTCGGCCACCAGCGGGTGACCGTTGAAGTGCTCGGCGATGCGCTGCGCCGAGGCGCAGGCCGCGCGCACGCGCAGGTGCAGCGTGCGCAGGCCGCGCAGCAGCAGCCAGGCCTCGAAGCTGCCCAGCGTGCCGCCCACCTGCGCTCGCACCTTGCGCACACGCTGCCAGTGTTCGTTGTCAGCGCGCGTGGTGAGGCAGCCCGCGATCAGGTCGCTGTGGCCGTTGAGGTACTTGGTGGCGGCGTGCATCACGAGGTCGGCGCCCAGCGCCAGCGGCTGCGTCAGCAGCGGCGTGGCCACCGTGCTGTCCACCGCCAGCAGCGCACCGGCCTGGTGTGCCAGGGCTGCGGTGGCCTCGATGTCGGTGATGCTCCACAGCGGGTTGGCGGGCGTCTCTATCCACACCAGCTTCGTCTGCCCCGGGCGCAGCGCGGCCTGCACCGTGGCCGGGTCGGTCATGTCGATGAGTTCGACCTGCAAGCCCCAGCCGGTGGCAAAAGTCATCAGCCAGTTGCGCAGGCTCCAGTACATCACCTTGGGTGCCAGCACGTGGTCGCCGGGCTGCAGCGCCTGGAACACGGCCGTGGCCGCGGCCATGCCGCTGGCGAAGAGCAGGGTCTGGTGGCCGCCTTCCAGCGTGTTGATCACGGCCTCGGCCTGGTCGTAGGCCGGGTTGTCGGCACGTGCGTAGACGCGGCCGCTGCGGTACTGGTTGTCGGGGTCGCGCAGGTAGGTGCTGCTGACGTGGATGGGCGGCGTGATGGCGCGCGTGGCTTCGTCGATCCAACCCAAAGCTTGGGCGGCGATGCTGTCGGGGTGCAGGTTTTTGCTCATGGCCGGCATCGTAGCCGGCCACTCCTGCGGGCGATGGCCCGGGCCTAACGCTGGAAGGCGCCCGGCGTCCAGCTCGTGGCGGGCTGCAGCGCGCGCGTGCCCACGGGCCATTCGAACTCGGCCTGCGGGCGCAGGTCTTGCCCGTTGATCTTGCTCGGGTCGACACCGCTGCCGCGCCACATCGCGCCGGGAGGCAGTTCGAAGCCGTTGGTCCAGATGTCCTGCAGCATGCCGCGCGTCACGTGGCGGTTGCCCGCGAACTCGCCCCGGGCCGCGAGCCAGAACACACCCGGCCCGACGAGCAGGTTGTTGACCGCATTGACGCGCAAATCAGGGCCGATGCGGTCGTCGAAGACGCGCATGAACCACGCCGGCATCCAGCCGTAGTGGATGAAGGTGTTGTGCGCCACATAGAGCTCGTTGCGGTCCCAGGCACGGCCTTCGTTGCCGTAGCTCAGCAACACCGGGTTCTGCCCGTCCACGCCCTGCCCGATGACGTTGCCGATGACGGTGGCCAGCCCGCCGGCGGCCAGCTCGATCTCGTAGGACGCACCACCGCGCACACCGTCGTGGATGAAGTTGTAGGCGATGAAGGCCTCGCGCGCCCGGCTCTTGATGAGATGGCCCTCGAAGCCCTGCTGGAAGCGGCTGCCGGTGATGCGCAGTTTGGCGATGCGGCCCACGTTCAACAGGTGGTGCAGGCCGCCCTCGACCTTGGGCGCCTGGCCGAAAACGCTGTTCTCGATGGTCAGCTCGGCCTGCGGGCTGTTGACGGCCAGAAGGCCGTACTCGTTGTCGAAGAGCTGCGTCTTGCGCAGCGTGAGCTTGCCGCCGTCGAGCAACACGCCGGCGCCCGTGCCGTCACGCGCCCGTGCGCCGCGGAACTCGATGCCTTCGATCAGCACCTCGCCACCGCGCACCGTCCACAAGGCTTTGGCGTCGCCTGCCTGGCCACCGCCTTGCACCACCACCTTGCCGGTGCCGCGCAGCGTGAGGCGGCGCTGATCGAGCACCAGCGTGCCCTTGTACTCACCGGGCATGAGTTCCACGGTGTCGCCGTCGGCCGCCCGGGTCACGGCGTCGGCCAGCGCGGCCGGGCCGCCTTCCGGTGTCACCACCCAGGCTGCGGCCTGCGCGGCCGTGGCAGACAGGGCCCCGCAGGCCATCAGGCCGAGCAAGCCCAGCGCGGCAACCCGTGTCCGCACCCACCGCCCGCCGCCCGTCCACCCTGCTGTGCCCGCCGCCCTCATCTCACCGCCCGTTTCATTTCTGATCGGCGCGGAGTATCGCCCGCGGCCCCGCCCGCGCTGGAGGTGCTTCCCCCGAAGCACGGGGATGGCCGCAGGCTTCAGAGGGCCAGTTCGATGCGCATGTCACGCCAGCGCAGGCGCACCGATTTCGGGCCGATGGTGTCGACCACCACGCCGGGCGCGGCGGTCTCGCCTTCGCGCACCACCTGGCCGTTGACGATGACGAAGCGACTGAGCGCGCTGTCCGACCAGACCGAACCGCCCAGCGACATCGAGGGCAGTTCGCGCCGCTGCTCGGCGCTGAGTTCGGACAGGCGCAGCACGCGCGGGGCGGCTGGCGCGGGGGCCGTCGGCTTCTCAGCGGCCGACGGCGCGACGGCGGCGGTGGGCGCAGGCACAGCCACCGGGGCTGGCGGCGGGGCCGACACCACCAGCGGAAGCGGGGCCGGCGCCTCGGCGGGCGGCGCCGCCGTCACTGCAGGCGCAGGCGTAGCCACCGGCGCAGGCCCGCTGGCACCGCGCCAGGCCCAGATGGCCAGCACCAGGGCCACCAGCGCCAGCGCGCCCAAGGGCAGCACCCAGCGCCAGGGCGGGCCGTCGCGCTGTGCCGGCAGGGCCGCCGCGGCCGAGGGCTGCGCGTTCAGGCCGGGGACCTGGCCGCGTTCACGTTCGGCTTGCGAACGGCGCAGGGCTTCGAGGATGTAGGACATCGGGAGGCTTCAGCTCTCGCCCGCGAGGCGGGCTTCGTTGACACCGGCCAGCCGGTTCAGGCGCATCACCGTCACCGGGCCGGCGCGACCGTCGGGCGGCAGACCCTGGGCGCGCTGGAACTGCCGCACACGCTCGGGCAGCGGCGGCCCGGCCGCGATGCCGGCGCGCAGCAGGCCTTGCTCCAGCCAGGCACGGGCGGCGGGGTCGCTGCCGCCATCGGGCGTGTCGGCCCAGCCCGGGGGCAGGCGCCACAGCGTCGAGAAATCACCCGTCCACAGCCCGGCCAGCGTGGCCAGCGGCAGCACCAGCGGCTGCGTGCCGGCCTGCAGCGTGGCATGGGTGTCGTTCAGGCCCAGCAGCAGGGCAGCGCTGCTGCCTCCTTCGGGCCGCCGCAGCGTGATCCAGCCCGGCCGGCCGAGCTGCCGCACCACCGCCAGGCCGCCCGCGGTGCTGCGGAAGCACGCCAGCCGCGCCTGGGCCGCTGCAGCGCAGGGCTCGCCTTCGCCGATCGCGACATTCCAGCGCAGCGCCAGCTCTCGCCACGCGGTGGCCGGGGCTGCAGGGGCGGCGCGCCAGAAAGCCGCGAGCTCGTTCGAACCGGGGTTCACGCCCACCGGCACCGCGGCGCTGGCGGCGGGTACCGTCGCGCCTGGCAACACCAAGGCAGCAGCACCAGGTGCCGCGGCCGAGGCCGAAGCCGTCACCGCCGCCACCACGGGCTCGGGCACCACCGGCGTGCGCAGCAGCCAGGCCATCACCACGATCAGCACCAGCGTCACACCACCGGCCAGCGCAGGCCATCGCCAATGCGGGGGCAGCGCCGGCCCGTTGCCGAACACCTCGCGCGCGGCCTGTTGCACCGTGCGGCGCTCGGCGCGCGGCTGCCCTTGGGCGTAGGCGCCCAGCAGCGCGCGGTCGGCCAGCAGGTTGATGCGCCGCGGCACGCCGCCGCTGAGCGCGTGGATGCGTGCCAAGGCCGCCGCGCTGAACGGCAGCGGCGCGCTCGGCCCGGCCACCGAGAGCCGGTGCTGGATGTACTGCTGGCTCTCGGCCAGGGTCAGCGGGCCCAGGTGGTAGCGCGCCACGATGCGCTGCGCCAGCTGTTCGAGCTCGGGCCGCGCCACCATCTCGCGCAGCTCGGGCTGGCCGATGAGGATGATCTGCAGCAGCTTGCGCTCGGCCGTCTCCAGGTTGGTCAGCAGGCGCAGCTGCTCCAGCACCTCGGCGCTCAGGCTCTGCGCTTCGTCGATGACCAGCACCGCCTGCTCGCCCCGGGCGTGGCCTTCGAGCAGGAAGGCGTTCAGCGCGTCGACATGCGCCTTC
Organism: Rubrivivax sp.; assembly: GCA_051861265.1. Lineage (GTDB taxonomy): Bacteria > Pseudomonadota > Gammaproteobacteria > Burkholderiales > Burkholderiaceae_C > Rubrivivax. Next base: position 174,422 of record JBHYDA010000001.1, on the reverse strand, counting down.
ACGCTGTCGGCCGCCGCCGGCAGCGGGATGCCGAACTCGCCGCACACCGTCTGCAGCAGTTCGGCCACGCTGAGCTTGGGGTTGAAGATGTAGGCCACGCGGCAGCGCGCCGGCACCTGCTCCAGGAAGCAGCGGCACACCGTGGTCTTGCCCGCGCCCACCTCGCCCGTGAGCAGCACGAAGCCGCCCCCGCCGCCCAGGCCATAGAGCAGGTGCGCCAGCGCCTCGCGGTGCTGTTCGCTCATGAACAGGAAACGCGGGTCGGGCGCGATCGAGAAGGGCTCTTTGCTGAGGCCGAAGAACGACGCGTACATGGGGCGCGAGGATAGCGGCCGGGCGCTACAGCCCCGCAGAAGGCGCGTTGCGCTGCCGGCTCAAGCTTTCCAGATGCGCGGCGGCGCCGCCTGCAGACCCCAGGCCTGCAGCCGCCACCCCGCGCGCACGGCAGTGAAGAGCTGCATCACAGGCTCTACCCGCGCGGCCAGCACGCGCAACACCACCACGCCGGCCTGCGGCGCGGTGACGCCGGCGGTGGCGGCCAGCGCGTGGCCCTGCAGCACCTCACGCGCCGCTTCCACCAGCGCCGTGCGGCGCGCCGGCGTCAACGGCGCGCCTGCCGCGAACCACAGCGTGGCCGCCACCGTGTGCCCGGCCCAGCCCACCGGGCCCTGCAGCAGCGTGGTGTCGTCGGCGGCGATGCGGCCACCTTCGATCCATTGCCCCGGCAGTTCCAGGTGCTGGCTGAACACGCCGCGCTCGAAGGGCTGGCCCGCCGCGGCCAGGCCCAGGGCCAGCACGTCCCAGCCCAGCATCTCGGCGCCGGGTGCGAGTTCGGCCGTCACACGGTTGCTGGCTTCGCAGCCGCTGTAGGCGATGGTCTCCATCGGCAGCCATTCCAGGCGCGCGCCCTCGGCCAACTGCAGCCGCGTGTGCTGCAGCGCCTGCGCGCCTTCGCTGCGGTAGAAGCGCGTGGCGCCGGGCGTCGTCAGGAGCGCGTGGCTGCCAGCCTCGGCTTGCACCTGCACGTGCAGTTCATCGCCGCCCACCACGCCGCCGGGCGGGTGCACCAGCACGTGGTGGCACACGCCATCACCCTCGGGGTAAAGCGGCTGCAGCACGCGCAGCGGGCCGGTGTGGGCATCGAAGGCGACGGTGCGTTCGCCGCGGCGGTGGTAGCGCAGGCGCAGCTCACCGCGCCAGCCGGAAGCTGAGGTCATGCGCCGATGATGCCCTGGCCCATCGGCGCGGGTTGTTGCCTCACTCGCCCTGACTGCCGCGGTGCGCCCAACCCGTGGTGCGCTTTTCCACCCAGCTGAACAGCTCGTACATCGCCATGGCCATCGCGCCGATGGTCACCAGCCCCGCAAAGGCCAACGGCATGCGCTGCTGGCTGCCGGCGGTCTGCATCAGGTAGCCGATGCCCGAGTCGCCCGCCGTCATCTCGGCCAGCACCGTGCCCACGAAAGCCAGGGTGATGGCGATCTTCAGCGAGCCGTAGAAATAGGGCATCGATCGCGGCAGGCCCACCTTCACCAGCACGTCCCAGCGCTTGGCGCCCAGCACGCGCAGCACGTCTTCCAGCTCGGGCTCCAGCGTGGCCAGGCCGGTGGCGATGTTCACGGTGATGGGGAAGAAGCTGATGAGGAAGGCCGTCAGGATGCCGGGCCCCAGCCCAATGCCGAACCACACCACGAGGATGGGCACCACCGCCGCCTTGGGCACGGCGTTGAAGGCCACCATCAGCGGGTAGATGGCGGTGTAGGCCAGCCGGCTGCTGCCGATGAGGAAGCCCAGCAGCACGCCCACCACGATGGCGATGGCAAAGCCCAGCATCGTGACCCAGAAGGTCTTCCACGCGGCTTCCATCAGCGGGCCGCCGAATTCACCGAACTGCTGCGCGATCTGCACCGGGCTCGGGAAGATGAATTCGGGGATGGAAAAACCCATCACCACCAGCTGCCACAGCAGCAGGCAGGCGGCCAGCAGGATCAGTGGCGACCAGCGTTCCGTGCGCTTGGAGATCTTCATTGCGGCACCGCCACGCCGGTTTTCCGCATCGCGCCGATGTGCCCGCGCAGTTCGTGCACGATGTCGGTGAACTGCGGGGTGTAGGTCACTTCCAGATCGCGCGGGCGCGGCAGCTCGATGTCGCGCTTGACGACGAAGCGGCCCGGGCTGCGGCTCATGCAGTACACCGTGTCGGCCAGGAAGACGCTCTCGCGCAGGTCGTGCGTGACGAGGATGACGTTGAACTTCTGTGCCGCGTGCAGGTCACGCAGCGCGCACCACAGCTCTTCGCGCGTGAAGGCGTCCAGCGCGCCGAAAGGCTCGTCCAGCAGCAGCATCTTGGGCTCGTGCACCAGGGCGCGGCAAATGCTCGCGCGCTGCTGCATGCCACCCGAGAGCTGCCACGGGAACTTGTCTTCGTAGCCACCCAGGCCCACGCTCTTGAGCAGCTCGCGCGCCTTGGCCTCGAACTCCTTCTTCTTCGCCTTGAACTGGCTGCGGTAGGGCTCCACGATCTCCAGCGGCAGCATCACGTTCTGCACCGTGGTGCGCCAGGGCAGCAGGCTGGGCGCCTGGAAGGCCATGCCGGTGATCTTCAGCGGCCCGGTCACTTCCTTGCCGTCGATGATGACGGTGCCGCGGCTGGGCCGGCGCAGGCCGGTGGCCAGCTTCATGAAGGTGCTCTTGCCGCAACCGCTGGGGCCGACGATGGCGATGAACTCGCCCTCGTTCACCTTCAGCGTGATGTCCTCGACGGCGAACTGCTCCTTGGCGAGCAGCTCGTCGTTGTAGGCCAGCCAGACCTTGTCGAACTCGACGAACGAAGCCATGCCGGCCTACTTCTTCAGCGGGGGCAGGATGTTCAGCTCGGCCTTGGCCGGCAGGTAGGCGTCGGTCCACACCGCGGCCGGGTCCACGCGCGTCTTGGTACCGAAGGCGTCGCTCACCTGGCTGGCCATCAGGGCCAGTCGGCCGGGCACGGCCACGCCGAAACCTTCGGCGCGTGCGTCGGGGCTGGCCACCACGGCATCGATGGCCAGGCGCAGGCGGCGCTTTTCCAGGTCGACGTTGATGATGCCGTCGCGGGCCTTCACGTACTCGATGGCCGCATCGGGGTTGGCCATCACCTCCTTCGCGCCCTTGGTGAAGGCGCTGAGGAAGGCCTTCACCGCCGCCGGGTTCTCCTTGATCAGCTTGGGGCTGGCGATGATGACGTTGCCATAGAGCTTCACGCCGAAGGCCGGGTAGGGCATCACCACCACGTCTTCCAGCTTCACGCCGCGCGCTTCCAGGTTCAGCAGGCTGGTGAAGCTGAAGCCGGTGATGGCGTCGATGTCACCGCGCACGAGCATGGTCTCGCGCAGCGGCGGGTCCATGCTGGTCCAGGTGATGCCGCTGACCTTGTTGGCCTTGGCGAAGATGGGGAAGGCCTTGCGCCCGGCGTCGAAACCGGGGGCACCGAGCTTCTTGCCGTTCAGGTCGGCCGGGGTCTTGATGCCGCTCTTCTTCAGCGCCAGCACCGCGGCCGGCGTGTTGTTGTAGACCATCATCACGGCCACGGGCTTGTTGGGTGCGTCGGGGTTGTTCGCGTGGAACTCCATCAGCGCGGCCATGTCGGCGAAGCCCATGTCGTAGACACCACTGGCCACGCGCGTGACGGTGCCGCCGCTGCCGTTGCCGGCGTCCAGCGTCACGTCCAGCCCCGCGGCCTTGTAGTAGCCCTTGGCCTGGCTGGCCAGGAAGAGCGCGGCCGGGCCTTCGAAGCGCCAGTCGAGCTGGAACTTCAGCGCGGTCTGGGCGCACACCAGCGTGGGCAGCGACAGCAGCGTGGCCACCAGCGGGGCGGCCAGTTGCAGCCAGCCGCGGCGCTGCATCTTCGGCAACTTCGAGATCGGGGACATGCGGAACATGGGAATCTTCTCCTGCAGCAGCCCAGGAAGCCGGGCCTTGGGCCAGGGTTGTGCAAGTTCCATGCACAGTGCCGTGCACCAGAAGGTGGCACTGGCGACCAGAATCCGGGCTTTCGAGCCCGCCGCACGCACCGCCATGCCCCACCCGCCCCACCCGACCTGCCCGCCCGAACCGCCGCGCCGCCAATGCCTGGCCCTGATGGCCAGCTTGCTGAGCCTGGCCACGCCGCTGCCTGCGCGCGCGCAGACGCCCTTGCGCAGCCCGGCCCTGCAAGACGAACTGGCCGCGCTGGAAGCCCGCAGCGCCGGCCGCCTGGGCGTGGCCGTGCTCGACACCGCCAGCGGTGCCAGCGCCGGCCACCGCGCCGACACGCGCTTCGGCCTGTGCTCGAGCTTCAAGCTGCTGCTGGCCGCGGCGACGATCGAACGCGTCGAAGCCGGCGCCTGGCCGGCAGGCCGGCGCATCGCCTACACAGCGGCCGACCTGGTGGCCCATTCACCGGTCTTGCGAGAACGACTGCCCGATGGCGGACTCACGGCGCTGCAGATGGCCCAGGCCACCCAGGAGACCAGCGACAACGCTGCCGCCAACCTGCTGATGCGCGAACTCTTCGGCGGCCCGGCCGGGCTGACCGCGTGGCTGCGCCGCCAGGGCGATGCGGTCACGCGCATCGACCGATGGGAGCCCGAGATGAACGTGGTGGCGCCGGGCGACGAGCGCGACACCAGCACGCCAGCGGCCATCGCCGCCACAGGCGCCCGCATCCTGACGGGCCCGGTGCTCAGCCCCGCCGGGCGCGAACAGCTCGTCGGCTGGATGGTGGCCACCCAAACCGGCGCGCGGCGCCTGCGTGCCGGCCTGCCCGCCGGCTGGAAGGCCGGCGACAAGACCGGCACCGGCATGCACCCGAAGATGCCCGACCGCTACAACGACGTGGCCATCGTCTGGCCCGGCGCCCAGCGCGCACCGTGGCTGCTGGCGGCCTACTTCGAGAGCCGGCATCGCGACAGCGACCGCATGCGCCCCGAAGACGAAGCGGTGCTGGCCGATGTGGGCCGGCTGGTGGGCCGCTGGCAGCCCGGGGCCTGAGCTCGCGGCGCGGCGGCGGGCGCCTCAGCCGGCGCGCAGCAGGTCCAGCAGCGTGCGCGCCACCACGCGCGTGGCGCCTTGCAGGTCGCTCAGCAGCAGGTGCTCGTCGGCGCGCTTGGCATTGCTTTCCAGCACGGTGCGCGGCCCGGCGCCGTAGATGACGGCCGGCACGCCGGCCGCGCCGTAGAGGCGCACGTCGGTGTACAGAGGCGTGCCTGACTCCGGGATCGCTTCGCCGAAGACTGCCTGCCCGTGGCGCTGGATGGCCGCCACCAGGGGCACGTTGCCCGGCAGCGGCTGCAGCGGGTGGGCCAGCAGCAGGCGCTTGATCTCCAGGCGGATGCCGGGGCAGGCCGCCACGGCCTGCTCGATCAGACTGCGCACCTCGGCTTCCACGGCCGCCGGGTCTTCCTCGGGGATCATGCGGCGGTCGAGCTTCAGCGTCACCTGCCCCGGCACCACGTTGGTGTTGCTGCCGCCTTCGATGCGGCCCACGTTCAGGTAGGGGTGGGTGATGCCCGCCACTTTCGACAGCCGCCTCTTCAGCACCGCGTTGTGCGCGTACAGCGCCGTCAGCAGCTGGTTGGCGGCCTGCAGCGCGTCCACGCCGGTGTGCGGGTAGGCCGCGTGCGAGGCCAGGCCGTGCAGCGTCACCTGCAGCTGCAGGCAGCCGTTGTGCGCCGTCACCACCTGGTAGCTGAAGCCGGCGGCGATCAGCAGGTCGGGTTTCGTCAGGCCGTGGCGCAAGAGCCAGCCGGGGCCGAGTTCGCCGCCGAATTCTTCGTCGTAGGTGAAGTGCAGCTCCACCGCGCCCTTCAAGGGCACGCCCAGAGACTGCAGCGCGCGCAAAGCGAAGGTGTAGGTGGCGAAGTCGCTCTTGCTCACGGCCGAGGCCCGGCCGTAGAGCTTGCCGTCGGCCACTTCGCCGCTGTAGGGGCCGTGGGTCCAGCCTTCGCCGGGGGGCACCACGTCGCCGTGGGCGTTGAGGGCGATGGTCGGGCCGCCCTCGCTGAAGCGCTGCCGCACGATGAGGTTGGTCAGGCTCTGAAGGCCATACGCCTGCACTTCTGCCATCGGCACCGGGTGGGCCTCGGCCGTGTAGCCCATGCCGGCCAGCAGCGCAGTGGTGCGCTCGGCGTGCGGCGCGTTGTGTCCGGGCGGGGTGTCGGTGGGCACCTGCACCAGGGCCTGCAGGAAACGCACCTCTTCGTCGAAGTGCGCGGCGATCCAGGTGTCGAGGGCTTGGTAAAGATCACTCATGCGGTCACTCGGGCCGTGGCCAGGTCTTCAAGCAGGTTCTGGAAGGCCAGCGCGCACAGCTCGGCGTCGTCGGCACTGATGGTTTCCAGCGGGTTGTGGCTGATGCCGGCGTTGCCGCCGCGCATGAACAGCATGGCCTGCGGCATCAGTTCGTGCAGCTTCATCGCGTCATGCCCGGCGCCGCTGGGCATGCGGTAGACCGGCAGGCCGAGGGCGCTGACGGCGCGCTCCCATCGTTGCTGCCAGGCGGGGTGGCTGGGCGCGGCATTGGCCGCCAGCGTGGGCACCACGGTGTGCGTGAGCCCGCGGCGTTCGCAGATGCGCTGCAGCTCGGCCAGCACGTCAGCGCCCAAGGCGTCGCGCGCTTCGTTGGTGGTGGCGCGCAGGTCCAGGCTGAAGTGGCAGGCGCCGGGCACGACGTTGATGGAGCCGTTGGGCACCTGCAGCATGCCCACGGTGCCCACCACATCGGGCACAGCCGCCGCCCGTTTCTCGACGAACAGCACCAGCTCGGCCACGGCGCAGGCCGCGTCACGCCGGCGGTCCATGGGCGTGGTGCCGGCGTGGCTGGCCACGCCCTGCACCGTGCACTGGTAACGCAGGCTGCCGTTGATGGACGTCACCACGCCCAGCGGCAGGTCCAGCTCGTTGAGCACCGGACCCTGCTCGATGTGCACCTCGACGAAGCCCAGGTATTGCGACGGGTCGCGCTTCAAGGCCGTGATGCTCTCCAGCGTGCCCGGCAGGCCCGCGGCCTGCATCGCCTGCCGCATCGTGGTGCCCTCGGCATCGGCCTGTTCCAGCCAGGCCGGCACGAAGCTGCCGGTGAGCGCGCCGCTGCCCAGGAAGGTGGCCGGGTAACGCTGGCCCTCTTCTTCGGAGAAGGCCACCACCTCGATGCCGAAAGGCAGGCGCCGGCCCTGGGCGTGCAGGTCCTGCACCAGCGCCATCGGCACCAGGATGCCCAGGCGCCCGTCGTACTTGCCACCGTTGCGCACGGTGTCGAAGTGGCTGCCGGTGAGCAGGCGCGGGGCGCCGGGCTGCTGACCTTCGTACACGCCCACCACGTTGCCCACGGCGTCGACGTCCACGTGGTCGAAGCCGGCCTCGCGCATCCAGGCCTGCAGCTGCGCCGTCACGGCGCGGTGGGCGGCGGTGAGGTAGGTCACGGTGAGCTGGCCGTTTTCCTTGAAGCCGGGGTCGCTGTGCGTGGCCAGGGTTTCGGCCCAGTCCCACAGGCGCTGGCCGAGCAGCGGCACGTGGCCGAAGCGGTCGTTCAGGCGGATCTCTGCGATGCGGTGGATGTGGCGCAGGCACTCGGCGAATTCGAAATCGCGGTGGCAGGCCAGGCGGCGCTGGAAGGCCGCGATGATCTCGGCGCGCGTCAGCCCCACCCCGCGCGGGCCGCGCACCGCCAGGATGAAGGGCCAGCCGAACCTGGCCTTGTAGTCGGCATTGAGCTGCTGCAACTGCGCGAACTCTGCAGGGCTGCAGGCGGTGAGGCCCGCCTTGCTCTGTTCGTTCGTGCTTTCGGCCGTCAGCTCCCCCGCGATGGCCGCCTTGCCGGCCAGTTCCGGGTGGGCGCAGATCAGCGCCAGCTGCTGCGCACGCGGCGCCTGCCGCACGGCCTGGGCCAGCGCGTGTTTCAGCGCCGCCAGCGTGGCAAAACCAGCGGCCGGGCGCTGCGCGTGCGCGGCCTCGGCCACCCAGGGCGAGTGTTCGTAGGTGCCGGCCAGCAGCGCGATCAACTCGTCGCGGCCGGCGGCGTTCAACAAGTCCAGCGTCAGGGGGGTGCTCATCGAGAAAAGCTCATTCCCAAACAAAGGCCGTGGCCGCATCGAAAGGGTGCGTGGCCTTCCAGTGCCGCGCGATGTCGATGCGGCGGGCCACCCACACGTGTTCGTGCGCCTGCGCATGGTCGAGAAAACGCTGGAAAGCGCGCATGCGGCCGGGCCGGCCCAGCAGCCGGCAGTGCAGGCCGATGCTCATCATCGCCGGGCCGCCCTGGCCTTCGGCAGGGTCGCGCGCGCCTTCGGCGTACAGCACGTCGAAGCTGTCGCGCAGGTACTGGAAGAACTCGTCGCCGTGGCTGTAGCCCTGGGGCAGCGCGAAACGCATGTCGTTGGCGTCCAGCGTGTAGGGCACCACCAGGTGCGGCGCCAAGATCCCGTCGCTCTTCTTCACCTGCAGCCAGAAGGGCAGGTCGTCGCCGTAGTAATCGCTGTCGTACTCGAAGCCGCCGGCCTCCACCACCAGGCGCCGCGTGCGGGGGCTGTCGCGGCCGGTGTACCAGCCGGTGCAGGGCTGGCCCGTCACGGCTTCCACCGCCGCGCGACCCAGGCACAGGTGTTCACGCTCGGTGGCTTCGTCGACGTTCTGGTAGTGCACCCAGCGCCAGCCGTGGCAGGCGATCTCGTGCCCGAGTTCGACGAAGGCGGCCGCCACCTCGGGGCAGCGCTGCAGCGCCATGCCCACGCCGAAAACGGTGAGCGGCAGGCCGCGGCTTTCGAACTCTCGCAGCAGCCGCCACACACCCACGCGGCTGCCGTACTCGTAGATGCCTTCCATGCTGAGGTGGCGCGCCGCGAAGGCCGGCGGGTTGAACATCTCGCTGAGGAACTGCTCGCTGCCGGCATCGCCATGCAACACGCTGTTCTCGCCGCCTTCCTCGTAGTTCAGCACGAACTGCAGGGCCACGCGGGCACCGCCGGGCCAGTGCGGGTTCGGCGGGCGGCGACCGTAGCCGCGCAGGTCGCGCGGGTAGCGTTCAGAGGGCAAGGGGGCGTTCATCGCAGGCTTGGCAGTGTTCTTGCGTGGTGGCCGAGAATAGCTCGCACACCCCGCAGCAGTTTTCCACCAGCAAGCCATGGGCCACCTCAGCACCCACGTTCTCGACACCGCCCACGGCTGCCCCGCCGCCGGCATGGCCGTCACCCTGCAGCGGATTGAAGAGGCTGGGCCCGTGACGCTGAAGCAGCTCACGCTGAACGCCGACGGCCGCGCCGAGGGCCCGCTGCTGAAGACCGAGGAGATGGCCGCCGGCCGCTACCGGCTTCTCTTCGCCGTGGCGCCCTACTTCCGTGCACGCGGCGTGGTGCTGCCCGAGCCGCCCTTCATCGATGTGGTGCAGCTCGACTTCGGCATCGCCGATGCGGCTGGGCACTACCACGTGCCGCTGCTGTGCAGCCCCTGGAGCTACAGCACCTACCGCGGTTCTTGATCGCAGCAATGGACCTGAACTACCTGCTCGACTGGGCCAACCTGCTGCTGCGCTGGGCCCACGTCATCGTGGCCATCGCGTGGATAGGCTCTTCCTTCTACTTCGTCTTCCTCGACAACAGCCTCACGCCACCCACCGACCCGAAGCTGAAAGAGCAAGGCGTGGGCGGTGAGCTCTGGGCCGTGCACGGCGGCGGCTTCTACAACCCGCAGAAGTACCTGGTGGCGCCCAAGACGCTGCCCGAGCACCTGCACTGGTTCTTCTGGGAGAGCTACTCCACCTGGCTGACGGGCTTTGCGCTCTTCACGGTGATGTACCTCTTCAACGCCAGCACCTTCCTCATCGATGCGCGCGTGCACGCCTGGCCCGCACCGTGGATGGCGGTGGCCGCGTCACTCGCCTTCCTGGTGCTGTTCTGGGTGTTCTACGACCGCATCTGCCGCTGGTTCGGCGAGAAGGACGGCGCCGTGGGGGGCGATGCGCGTGTGGGCGTGCTGGTGCTCGTCTACGTCATCGCCGCCTCGTGGCTGGCTTGCCAGCTCTTCGCCGGCCGCGCCGCCTTCCTGCTGGTGGGCGCCATGCTGGCCACGGCGATGAGCGCCAACGTCTTCTTCTGGATCATTCCCGGCCAGCGCAAGGTGATCGCGCAGATGCGGGCCGGCCAGCCGGTGGAAGCCATCCATGGCCAGCGCGCCAAGCAGCGCAGCGTGCACAACACCTACTTCACGCTGCCGGTGCTGGTGGCCATGCTCAGCAACCACTACGGCTGGCTCTACCAGGGCACGCACAACTGGGCCGTGCTGGTGCTGCTGATGCTGGCCGGCGCCCTCATCCGCCACAGCTTCGTGGTGCGGCACAAGGCCTTGGTGCTCGGCAAGCGCGTGCCTTGGGAGCACGCCATCGGCGGCACCGCGCTGCTGCTGGCGTTGGCGGTGTGGCTGGCGCCGAAGCCCGCCGCGCCCTTGGCGGCCAGCGCAGCGCCCGTGACCCTGGCCCAGGCCCACACCGTGGTACAGGCGCGCTGCGTGATGTGCCACAACGACCAGCTGCGGCAGAAGAACGTGGCCTTGCACACGCCCGAACTGCTGCAGCAGCAGGCCCAGGCCGTCTACCAGCAGACCGTGGTGTTGAAGCTCATGCCGATGAACAACGCCACCGGCATCACCGACGAAGAACGCGCGCTGCTGGCGCGCTGGGTGCAGGGCGGCGCGAAGTAGCCGCGCGCCGCAGAGTAGGCGCACCGCGGCGCCGGGAAACCCCGGCCCGTTAGCCTTGCGGCCCCGAACACTTCTGCACGGAGCCCGCATGCCCACCGTCCACGTCCAGCTTTTCAAGGGCCGCACGGCCGACCAGAAACGCGCCGCCGCGGTGGCCATCACCGAAGCCGTGGTGAAGACGCTCGGCGGCAACGCCGACACCGTGGACGTGATCTTCCACGACATCGAACGGCACGACTGGGCCACCGGCGGCGTGCTCTGGAGCGACAAGGCGCCCGCGCCGCCCCAGTCGCCGAAAGCGCCATGAAGCAGCACTGGCTTGCGCTACTGACCGCGTGCGCCGCCGCCGGCATCCAGGCGAAGACGGCCAACCCCGCCGGCGTCGACTGGGTGCGCATCGGCAGCGGCCCCGGCAGCTTCGAGATCGCCCGCACCGAAACCACGGTCGGCCAGTTCCGCCGCTTCGTGCAGGCCACGAACACGCGCACGCTGGCCGAAGAACGCGGCGGCGGCCAGGTCTACGAACTCGGCTGGACCGACCGCCCCGGCTGGACCTGGGCCCGGCCTTTCGGCCGGCCGGGCGTGGACAACGAGCCGGCGGTGCACATCAGCTTCGACGAAGCCCGCAACTTCTGCCGCTGGGCTGGCGGCTCCCTGCCCACCGACGCGCAATGGACCCGCGCGGCTTATCTTGAGCAGCGCAGTACCCCGCCCGCGCCCTTCACCACTGGCCGCCGTTACCCGCTGCCCACGGGCGACAGCGCCGAAGGCGCGCAGTGCCTGGACGACTGCGGCCGCGCCGCCCGCCAGCGCGGCCACCGCCAGGGCGCGCGCCTGATGCGCGGCCACGGCCACGCGCTGGTGGCCAGCACGCCGGCCGGCGTGAACGGCCTCTTCGAGATGGGCGGCAACGCCTGGGAATGGGTGGACGACCCGACCGGCGCCCCCGCCGGTGCCGAACGCCGAACCCGCGGCGGCTCTTGGTGGTACGGCGCGGCGCAGATGCGCGAAGACCACGCCCAGTTCAAGGCACCCGACACCACGGTGGTCTACATCGGCTTCCGCTGCGCGCGCGGGGGTTGAACCTCAGGCCCCGGCGCCCCGGCCTGTCGCAAAATCAGAGCGGACCTGCACGGCGCCCGGGCACTGCAGCACGGGTGCGACAACAAGCTTCAAGGAGACCTATGAACGGCCAGATGATGCAGCAGCCGCTGCTGATCTCTTCTCTCATCGTGCACGCCGAACGCCACCACGGCGAACAGGAAGTCGTCACGCGCCGCGTCGAGGGCGACATCCACCGCGAGACCTACCGCGAGATGGCCGCTCGCGCCCGCCGCATGGCCAAGGCGCTGGCCGCCTTGGGCGTGCGCCACAGCGACCGCGTGGCCACGCTGGCCTGGAACACCTACCGCCACATGGAGCTGTACTACGCCGTCAGCGGCAGCGGCGCCGTGCTGCACACGCTGAACCCGCGCCTGCACCCCGACCAGGTCGTCTACATCGCCGACCACGCCGAAGACCAGGTGCTGTTCTTCGACCTCACCTTCCTGCCGCTGGTGCAGGCCGTGGCCGCGCGCTGCAAGACCGTCAAGCACTGGGTGCTGATGAGCGACCGCGCGCACATGCCCACGGGCGACGCGGCGGCCAAGATCCCCGGCCTGCTGTGCTTCGAAGAGCTGATCGAGGGCCAGGACGACCGCTACGAGTGGCCCAGCTTCGACGAGAACCATGCCAGTTCGCTGTGCTACACGAGCGGCACCACCGGCAACCCCAAGGGCGTGCTCTACAGCCACCGCAGCACGGTGCTGCACACCTTCGCCATCAGCATGCCCGACGCCCTGAGCGTCAGCGCCAACGACAGCATCCTGCCCGTGGTGCCGATGTTCCACGTCAACGCCTGGGGCCTGCCCTATGCGGGCTGCATGAACGGCGCCAAGCTCGTCTTCCCCGGCGCGGGGCTGGACGGCAAGAGCCTCTATGAGCTGTTCGAGGCCGAGAAGGTCACCGTCTCGGCCGGCGTGCCCACGGTGTGGCAGGGCCTGCTGGCCTACGTGGAGGCCAACGGCCTGAAGTTCAGCACCATGCGCCGCACCGTCATCGGCGGCTCGGCCTGCCCGCCGGCCATGCTGCGCAAGTTCGGCGACGAGTACGACGTGCGCGTGCTGCACGCCTGGGGCATGACGGAAATGAGCCCGGTCGGCACCGTGGCCGCCTTCAAGCCGCAGCACATGGGTCTGAGCAAGGAAGCGCAGTACGGCGTGATGTCCAAGCAGGGCCGCGCGGTGTATGGCGTCGACCTGAAGATCGTCGGCGAGAACGGCGAAGAGCTGCCCTGGGGCACCGAGACCTCGGGCGACGTGCTCGTCAAGGGCCCGTGGATCGTCAGCCAGTACTTCAAGAGCGAAGGCGGCGACCCGCTCGTGGACGGCTGGTTCCCCACCGGCGACGTGGCGCGCATGGACGCCGACGGCTACATGCAGATCACCGACCGCAGCAAGGACGTCATCAAAAGCGGCGGCGAGTGGATCGGCAGCATCGACCTGGAGAACATCGCCATGGCCCACCCCGCCGTGGCCATGGCCGCCTGCATCGCCGCCAAGCACCCGAAGTGGGACAAGCGCCCGCTGCTGGTGGTGATGAAGAAGCCTGGCGCCGAGCTGACGCGCGAGCAGCTCATCGGCTTCTTCGAAGGCAAGATCGCCAAGTGGTGGACGCCTGACGACGTGGTCTTCGTCGACGCCATCCCCCTGGGTGCCACCGGCAAGATGCAGAAGAACAAGCTGCGCGAGCTGTTCAAGGATCACGTGCTGCCCACGGCCTGAGGCAGCGCGGGCCCGGCCTTCACCACTGCCGGGCCGACCGTGTTCGAACTGAGCCTGCTCGGCCCCATCACCGTGCGCCAGGCCGGGCGCGTGCTGACGCTGCCCACGCACAAAGGCCAGGCCTTGCTGGTGCTGCTGGCGCTGGACGGCCGCGCCCACCGCGCACGCCTGGCCGGCTGGCTGTGGCCGCAGGTGGGCGAAGCGGGCGCGCGCCGCAACCTGCGCCGTGAGCTGGCCCGCCTGCGCGAGGCCGGCGCCGGGGGCCTGCTGCTGAGCGAAGGCGAAGTGCTGGCGCTGGCGCCCGGCGTGCACTGCGACGCACTGGCATTCGATGCCGCCGTGGAGGCCGGCCGCACGGCCGAAGCGCTGGCGCTCTGGCGCGGCACCCTGGCCGAAGGCTTGCAGACCGGCGACACCGGGGGTTTCGACGATTGGCTGGGCGGCCAGCGCCAGCGCCTGGGGGCCCAGCGCCGGCGCGCCCTGGAAGCGGCTGTCGACGCCGCGCTCGCCGCCGGCGAACCCGAGGTCGCGCTGGCCCACACCGAGACCCTGCTCGCCGAAGACCCGCTGCAGGAACACCAGCACCGCCGCGCCATGCAACTGCATGCGAGCGCCGGCCGCCGCGAAGCCGCGCTGGCGCAGTACACGCGTTGCCGCAGCCTGTTGGCGCAGGAGCTGGGCCTGAGCCCCACGGCGGAGACCGAAGCCCTGGCCGAGAGCCTGCGCCTCGTGGCCCCTGACAGCGTTGCTCCACTGCCGGCCACGCCCGCGCCGGTGGCCGCGCCGACCCCGCTGCAGCCCTGGCCGGCCGAGCTGCCGTTGGTGGGCCGCGAAACGCTGTGGGCGCGCCTGGAGGCGGCGTGGGCCGAGGGCCGCCCGGTGCTCATCGAAGGCCCGGCGGGCATCGGCAAATCGCGGCTGGCGCGCGATTTCGCGGCCAGCCGTGGCCCCTACGCGCTGGCACAGTGCCGCCGCGCCGACACCGGCGTGCCCTACGCCTCCTTCACCCGCGCGCTGCGCCGTCTGGCCGGGGCCACGCTGGGCAGCGTCGGGCTCGAAGAGTGGGTGCGCGCCGAGCTGGCGCGGGTGCTGCCCGAGCTCGGCCCCTCGGCCGGGCCGCTGGGCTCGGCCTTCGAGCGGCGGCGTTTCTTCGAGGCCGCGGCCGTGGCCTGGCGGGCGCTGGCCGATGACAGCTTCGACGCCGTGCTGCTGGACGACTGGCACCTCGCCGACCCGCACAGCCGCGAGCTCGTGGGCTACCTGGTGCAACTCCGCAGCGACGCCGGCCACCGCGGCGCGCGCGAGTTCCTGATCTGCCGCGACGAACTCAGTGACGACACGCGCGCATCGCTGCGCCAGCTGGTCGACGAGGCCGGCGCGGTGCACCTGCAGCCCGGTGCGCTGGAGCCCGCGATGCTGCTGGCGCTGGTGCGCCAGCTCTCGGGCGCGGCCGAGCCCCGGCGCTTCACGGCCCGGCTGGAACAGGCCACCGGCGGCAACCCTTTCTTCGTGGCCGAGACACTGCGCCACTGGCGCGAGCTGCAGCTGCTGAGCACCGGCGCCGACGGCGCCTGGAAGACCCCCTTCGACGAAGCGACCACCGACTACATCGAGCTGCCGCTGCCCGACAGCGTGCGCGACGCCGTGCAGGCCCGCGTGCGGCGCCTGTCCGAGGCGGCCCAGCGTGTGCTGGAGGCTGCGGCGCTGGCGGCCGAGCCCTTCACCGCCTCGCTGCTGGCGGGGGCCTGTGCGTTGTCGGAGGTGGAGGCCCTGCGTGCGGTGGACGAAGCCGTGCAGGCGCAGTGCCTGGTGGAACGCAGCGGCGGCCACGCCTTTGCGCACGACCTCGTGCAGGCGGCGCTGGACAGCGCGCTGGGCGCCGACCGGCGCCGCCTGGTGCACCGCCGGCTCGCGCTGGGGGCCGAAGCCGCCGGGCTGGCGGCCACCGAGATAGCGCGCCACTGGGAGGCCGGCGGCCAGCCCCAGCGGGCCGTGGCGCACCACATCGCGGCGGCCGACGCCGCAGCCGCCCTCTTCGCCGACGACGAGGCCGAACGGCACTGGCAGGCCGCGCTGGCCGGCCAGCCCACGCTGGCACAGCAGTTGGCCGTCCACACCGCACGCTGGGGCCACCAGCGCCAGCGCGAGGATGCACCCGGCCTGCAGGCCAGCCTGCAGGCGCTGGACCAACTCCGCGCCGAGGCCGAGACGGCGCTTGACGGTACCGAGGTCGCCCTGCACGCGGCCATCGAGGCCGCGCACCTGCTGAGCCTGATCTCACGCCCAGGCGAAGCCCTGGAGCGCATCGACGCCTGCCTGGCCGGACCCATCACCCTGCCGACGCGCCGGGCCCAGGCCCTGATGGTGCGCGCCCAGGCGCTGAACAACCTGGGCCGCACGGCCGAAGCCATCGAAGACGGCCAGGCCGCGCTGGCGGTGGGCGGGCTTTCGCGCACGCAGGAAGCCCAGGTGGCGTACGCCCTGGTCTTCTGCCACTTCCTGCGCAGCGAGCCGCAGCCGGCCTTGGCCTACGCGCGCCGATGCCTGCAGCTGTGGCAATCGGTCGGAGCGCGGCGTTCCGTGGTGCGCGCCCACGCCAACATGGGGCTGGTGCTGGGTGTGCTGGGGCAGCACGACGAGGCCATCGCCCAGCTGGAGCTGGCCTACGCCCGGGGTGGCGAGCTCGGCATGCTGCAGTCGCAGCGCGAAGTCGCCAACAACCTGGCCGACCGGTTTCTGCATCTGGGCCGCCCGGGCCGGGCGCTGCAGATCGCCGAAGCCGCACTGGCGATATCGCCCCACTTCACCGAAAGCAAGCTGCCCGCGTTCCTGAACAGCATGAAGGTGCAGGCGCACTTCCAGCTCGGCGAACTGGGCCAGGCGCTGGACTGCGCGGCCACCGCGCGGGCCCTGGCCTTGGCAAGCCAGGTGACCTCGGCCATCGTGGATGCGATCTCGATGGCCCTGGACCTGCACACGGCCGTGGGCGATGAAGCCATGGCCGCCGAACTCATCGACAGCCTGGAGGGGCTGAACCTCGAAGGCATCAGCCACTTTCGCACCAAGCTCGCGTTCAACCTGATCTTCCACGCCCTGTGCCAGGGTGACGTGGGGCGGGCGCGGCAGCTGGTCGAGGGGCTGGGCCCGCCGGCCGCGATCGAGGACCAGCAGGACCGCATCCACGCGCACATCCGCCACGCCCAGGTGCTGCTGGCCGAAGCCCGCAGCGCCGAGGCGCTGGAAGCGCTGCAGCCGCTGTGGACGGAACAGCTCGGCGCCGAAGCGCAAGCCTTGGCCTGCACCGCCCAACTGCAGGCCTGCGCGGCGCTGGGCCCGGTGCCACCCGCCGAACTGGCGCGGGCCGATGCGGCCCTGGCCAGCGGCGTGCTGCCGGCCCTGCCCGCCCTGCTGCTGCGCCAGCAGCGCGCCGCGGCCGCGGCGCGGGCTGGCGACAGCGCAGGCGCCAAGCGGCTGCACGCAGAGTGCGCCGCCGAGGCGCTGCGCATGGCCGACAGCCTGCAAGGCCGCCCCGCGCTGCGCGAGCGCTTCCTGGCGCGCTGGCACCGCCCGCCAGCGGGCTGATCGCCCCCCGGCCACGCCCCGCTCCAGCGCGGCCCCGCCGCTGCGGCAGCAGGCCCACCCTGCTTGCAACGGCTTTGCAACGCCCCGCTTCCTAGAGTGGGCGCCATGCCAGATGACGCCCCCCGCCCCGCCGAGCACCTGCGCCTGAGCCTGCGGCTCGAACTGCACCTGCACCGCAACGGCCCGCAAGCGGGCTGGACGGCCGAGCTGTGCGGCGCCGAGGCCGGCCCGCCGCTGCGCTTCGCCTCGCTGCCGGCCTTGATCGGCTACATCGCGCGCCTCGAAGCCTCGCCCGCCCCGGGCGGCCTTCGATGACCCACCGACTCCAAGCGTTTCCACCCCCAACCACCCCGAGGAGAGCCCCATGAAATTCCGTCTGACCCTGCAAGTGGCCGTGGCCACCGCCGCCCTGGCCGCCGCCACCTGGCTGTCGGCACCCGCCCACGCCGTCACCTTGAGCAGCAGCGTGCAGGCCGCCAGCGCGCTGCCGGCCACGGTGCCCAACACCCAGTCGTTGCAGAACGGCGGCTACCTCATCGGCGCCAACCCGGCCGCGGGGCCGGGCCATGTCACCGGCGACGGCGTCGACGAGACCACGCTGTGGTCCTTCAACTTCGCGGCCGACCCGCAGTACGCGGCCTTCCTCGCCGAAGGCGGGGTGGCGCAGGCGCTGTTCAGCATCACGCTGCACACCAAGTTCTTCGTCGACGGCATCGGCCCCCCGGGCGCGATCACGGGGCCTTCCGACGGCATCACCGGCATCTTCCCACGCTGGAACCTCTCGGGGGCCATGACCGGCGTGGCCGGCGTCTACAGCCGCGCCACCTTCACCACCGATCTCATCGGCGACGTCGGCCTGAACCCGGGCGAGGTGATGAACTGGCTCACCAGCCATGGCGGCAGCTTCCCCATGGTCTTCGGCGACGACGCCATCGTTGTCGACAGCTCGCTCACGCTGGTGTCGGCGCCGGTACCCGAGCCGGGCATGTGGGTGCTGATGTCGGCCGGCCTGCTGGCGATGGGCTGCGTGGTGCGCCGACGCCGCGGCTGAAGCCCGCCACCAGCGCCCTTCCTGCCCAACCCCCAGTGCAACGACAAGCCTTCCGAGGAGCCGACCCATGACATCCCCCCACCGGTGGCGCGTGCGCGCCCTGCTCGCCGCGGCAGCCTTGGCCTGCGGGCCGTTGACTGCCGCGGCCCAAGCCCGCGTGACGCTGGAGCTGCTGGTCGGCCCCGCCGGGCAGACCACGACCAAGGCGTCCGCCATCAACGACCTGGGTCAGGTGGCCGGCTGGTACCAGCTGCCGAACACGCTGGACCGCGCGGTGGTCTGGCAAAACGGCGGCGGCGTCACGACCCTGGCGCTGCCCCTGGCCAACGTGGACACCCGCGCGCACGACATCAACAACCTCGGGCAGGTGGTGGGCGAGTGGGAGAACATGGGCCAGACGCGCGCGCTGCTCTGGCAGCCGGGCGGTGCGGCGCCCACCGCACTGGGCTCGCTGGGCGGCGACTTCGGCCGCGCCCTGGGCATCAACGACGCCGGTGCGGTGACCGGCGAGAGCCGCCTGGCCGACAACAGCACGCGCGCTTTCCGGTGGACATCGGCGGCCGGCATGTCGGTGATCTCGCCGCTGTCGGGCGGGGCCTACAACGTGGGCCAGGCCATCGCCCCCGACGGCACGGTGGTGGGCTCCAGCGCAACCGGCGCCCTGGCCTCGCGCGCCTTCATCGACGGCGTGAACAGCCTGGCGCTGGACGTCCCCACACCCGCCGGCTTCACGGCCACGGGCGGCGCCATCAACGGCCTGGGCATGGTGGCCGGCACCTGGCGGCAGAACGACCTCGACCGCCCCTTCACGTGGTCGGCCAGCGCCGGTGTGCGGCTGCTGGACGGCTTGGGTACCGATGTCTCGGTCGCGGGCATCAACGACGCCGGCGTGGTGGTGGGCGGCCGCCGCTTCGAGCTCAACGACGGCCGCGCGATGATGTGGAAGAGCGACGGCACGCCCCTGCTGCTGGAGACACTGACCCCGGGCACGACGCTGCGCAGCGCCAGCGACATCAACAACCTGGCGCAGATCGTCGGCCTCGCATCGGCGCAGGCCTACCGGCTGACGCTGCACCCCAACTGGGTGGGCGGCGACGGCCATTGGGCCGACAGCACGCGCAGCCACTGGGACTTCGCCGGCACCGGGTTCAGCGCCACAGCGGTGGGCGCGGTGCACGACGTGCTCATCAACCCCGGCCACAGCGTCACCGTGCGGGGCGCGGCGCAAGGCGCGGCGCGCAACGTGCAGGTGGGCGGCACCGCGGGCCAGTTCGCCATCTTCGACCTCAACGGCGGCACCACCACGGTCGTGCAACAAGCCACCGTGGCCACGGGCGGCGTGCTGCGCGGCAGCGGGCGCCTGCAGGGGCAGGCGGTGGTGCAGGACGGCGGGCGCCTGGAGGTGGGCAGCGGCGCTTCGATGCAACTGGCCGGCAGCCTGCAGAACGCCGGGCAGGTGGACGTGCAGGCGGCCGGCGGCACGGCCAGCCTGCAGGTGGCCGCAGGCTGGCAGAACAGCGGCCAGGCCAACCTGCTGCACGCCGACGTGCTGGTGCAGGGCGGCCTGGTCAACAGCGGCCGGCTGAACCTGGCCGGCTTCAGCCAGGTGGCCGGCGCGGTGAACAACGTGGCGGGCGGGCGCATCAACGTCTCTGGCGCTGCGGGCGAGGCCGTCTTCTGGGACACGGTGGTGCAGAACGGCACGGTCACGGTGACCACGGGGTCGACGGTGAGCTTCTTCGGCCTGGTCACCGGCGCCGGCAACTTTGGCGGGGCCGGTGCCAAGCACTTCGCCGGCGGCTACCAACCCGGCAACAGCCCGGCGCTGGTGACGCTGGAAGGCGCCGTGCACTTCGACGCCGGCACGCTGGTGATGGAACTCGGCGGCACCGTGCCCGGCAGCGGGCACGACAAGCTGGTCTTCACCGGCGGCAGCGTGTCGCTGGCCGCGGCGGGCGTCGGCCTGGACGTTCAATGGTGGAACGGGTTCAGCGCGCAGGCGGGCGACCGCTTCGACCTCTTCGACTGGAACGAGGGCTTCAGCCCGCTGAGCGGTGAGTTCGCCAGCCTCGCGCTGCCGGCCCTGGCCGAAGGCCTGGCCTGGGACACGAGCGCGCTCTACGCCACGGGCGAACTGGTGGTCGGCACCGTGCCCGAGCCCCACAGCGCGCTGCTGATGCTGGCAGGCCTGCTGTGCTTCGGGGCGCGCCTGCGCAGCCGCACCGCCTGAGCGCAGACCGGCACCGTGGGCGCTGCGCGTAGCATCCGCGCCTACTGGAGAAACCCGATGCGCCACAAGCCCATTTCGACGCTGGCCGCCACCCTGCTGGCCAGCTTGCTTTTCGCCCCCATTGCCCAGGCAGCACCGCCCGTGGCGGAGGTGAAGAACGTCCCCACCACGCTGCACGGCACCGTGGTGCCCGACCCCTACCGCTGGATGGAAGCGGTCAAGAGCGCCCAGGCCCAGAACTGGTTCAAGGGCCAGGGCGCCGAGGCCCGCTCGGTGCTCGACCGCATCGACGGCCGCGAGGCCATCGCCCAGCGCCTGGCCGAGCTGGCCGATGCGCAAGGCGACGCCGTGCGCAGCGTGATGCGCCTGCCCGGCGAGCGCTACTACTACCTCAAGCGCAAGGTCGGCGAGAAGCAGTTCAAGCTGGTGATGCGCCAGGGCCTGCAGGGCGCCGAGAAGCTGCTGGTCGACCCCGAAGAGGCCACGCGCCGCGACGGCGTGCCGCACGCCATCAACTACTTCAAGCCCGCGTGGGACGGCCAGCACGTGGCCTACGGCATGTCGGCCGGCGGCTCGGAAGACGCCTCGCTCTACGTGCTGAACATCGCCAGCGGCAAGACCGTGGGCCGGCCCGTGCCGCGCGTGTACGACGCCGGCGTGCACTGGTTGCCCGACAGCCGCGCCCTGACCTACACGCAGACGCGCCTGATGAAGCCCGGCCAGCCCGTGGTGGAAACCTACATGGACGCGCAGGTGATGCTGCAGCGCCTGGGCGGCGCGCCGAAGCCCGTGTTCGGCCCCACGGTCACGCGCCAGCTGGGCCTGGTGCGGCTGGACGTCGGCCAGCTCTACACCGTGCCCGACAGCCCCTGGGTGGTGGCGCGCACCACCGACACCACCGTGCCCGAGGGCAAGCTCTTCGCCGGCCGCCTGGCCGACCTGGGCACGCCGAAGATGCGCTGGCAGCCGCTGGGCAATGAAGCCGACAAGGTGATGGAAGTGGCGCTGCAGGGCGAGCACCTCTACGTGATGCTGCAGGCCGGCGCGCCGCGCCGCCAGGTGGTGCGCGTGGACCTGCGCCAACCGGTGCCGCTGCAGCAGGCGCCCGTGGTGGCCGCGCAGCCGAAGGAAGGCGCGCTGGAAGGCTTCGAGCTCACGCCCACGGCCGTCATCGCGCAGTGGCGCCGCGGCACCTCGGTGCTGCTGCGCCGTTATGCCAAGGGCGACGTGAATGGCGTCGAGCTGGCGCTGCCCGGCCCGGGCACGGCCTGGACGGCCTCGGCCCCTGCGCAAGACAGCGAGACCCTGCTCTACGCCCACAGCAGCTGGACCGAGCCGCTGCGCTGGCAGCGCCTGGATTCCAGCGACCGCAACGCGCGCAACACCGAGGTCAGCTTCGGCCGGCGCAGCGCCCCGGCGAACCTGCCCGAGGTGGTGGTGACCGAGGTGCAAGTGCCCAGCCACGATGGCGTGCTGGTGCCGATGACCATCCTGCACAAGAAGGGCTTGCCGCTGGATGGCCGCAACCCCGTGCTGCTGGACGGCTACGCCAGCTACGGCTTCTCCATCTCGGCCGGCTTCAGCACCGACAACATGGTGTGGATCGAGCGCGGCGGTGTCATCGCCAAGATCAACCCGCGCGGCAGCGGCGTGCACGGCGACGAATGGCACCGCGCCGGCTTCAAGACCACCAAGCCCAACACCTGGAAGGACGGCATCGCCGGTGCCAAGTACCTCATCGCCAAGGGCTACGGCTCACCCAAGACCATGGGCATCATGGGCACCAGCGCCGGCGGCATCTTTGTCGGCCGCGCGGTGACCGAGGCGCCCGAGCTCTTCGCAGCGGCCATCTTCAACGTGGGCATGATGGACACCATCCGCTCGGAAGACAGCGCCAACGGTGTCACCAACATCAGCGAGTTCGGTACCGTGAAGGACCCGGCCGAGTTCAAGGCGCTGATGGCCATGAGCACCTACCACGCCGTGAAGGACGGCCAGGCCTACCCCGGCGTGATGCTGGTGCACGGCATGAACGACCCGCGCGTGGACGTGTGGCAGAGCGGCAAGACCGCCGCGCGCCTGCAGGCCGCGCAAACCGGCCTGCCGAACGCCGGCACCACGCTGCTGCGGCTGGACATGCAGGCCGGTCACGGCATGGGCAGCACGCACACGCAGCGCCAGGCGCTGGCGGCCGACATGCAGAGCTTCCTGCTCTGGCAGATGGGCAAGCTGGGGTTGAAGGACTGACGGTCGGCGGCGTCAGCCGCCGATCTGCGCCAGCGCGCGCTGCAGGCCGGCGGCGCTCGGCGTTTCGACGAAGACGCAGCGTTTGCCAGTGCGCTTGCAGTGGTCCTTCACGCGCCAGTAGGCGTTGTGGCTCACGCAGCCGGCCTGGCAGATGACGAGGTCGGCCGCGGCCAGCGTGGCATCCAGCGCGCCGAGCTTGTCTTCCTCGCCGCCGTCGTGGTGCAGGAAGCGGCCGCCGCTGGCTTCGATGAGGCGGCGGTAGACCGGCACGATGGCGGTGCGGCCGCCGACGCAGAGCACGTTGCGCTGGTCCAGGCCCGGGGCCGCCGCGGCGGCCGGCGGCAGGGTGGGCGCCGCGGGGACAGCCTCCAGCGCGGCCGGTACAGCGGCCCGCACCGGCAGCGCAGGCCGTTGTGCGGCGGCCAGGGCCCGTTCCAGCACCTCGATGCGCGCCGCCTGCCGGGCCAGGCGCTGCGCGTCTGCGGCGGCGGGTTTGCTGCGTTCGGGCCGCTGCGCTTCCAGCGCCGCCAGGCGGCCGCGCAAGGCGGCGCTCTCGCCCTGCCACGCAGCGCGTTCACGTTCGTGTTCAGCGCCCAGCTGGGCGCAGCGCTGCTGGGCGGCCGCCAGCGCGCGCCCGAGCACGGCGTTTTCATCGATCAAGGCCTCGAAGCGCGCCAGCTCCACACGCGCCGCCTGGCCGGCCTGGAACTGCAGCATCTGCACCTCGCCCAGCACCTGCTGCTGCAGCGTGTCGGTGCAACGCGGGTGGCTGAGCACGGCCCACAGCGCACCCGGCAGCTCGCCGCTGGCCGTTTGCGCCTGCCACCAGGTGGCCAGCGCCTCGGCCGTGCCGGCATCGGCCGCCTGACGCAGGGCGCCCGCGTGCTGGCGTTCCAGCGCCTCCTGCAGGGCCTCGGCCATCGGCCCGCGGCGCCGGCACTCGGTCACCAGGCCAGCGTGCAGCTCGTGGCCGTGGGCGCGCGGCTCGGCGCGCAGCACGCGCCGTGCTACCCGGCGCAGCGCCTCGTGCGGCAGGCCGATGCCCAGCACCATGTCCAGCGCGCGGGGTGGCAGCTCCCACAGGCGGCGGCGCCGGCCCGCCGGCGGCTCGGCGGTGTCCAGCGCGGCGCGGCGGCGCTGCACCCGCGCCACGGCGCGGGCCAGGTTCTGGGGCAGCTCGGGGCGCAGCATGGTGGGGGCCGCGCGGGGCTCAGCCGCGCGCCGCGGGCTGCACGTCGGCCGCCGCCCAGGGCAGGGCCTGCAGGCTGTG
Organism: Rubrivivax sp.; assembly: GCA_051861265.1. GTDB lineage: Bacteria > Pseudomonadota > Gammaproteobacteria > Burkholderiales > Burkholderiaceae_C > Rubrivivax. Next base: position 150,516 of record JBHYDA010000001.1, on the reverse strand, counting down.
CGCCTGGAAGGTCTCGCAGGCGCAATCGCGGCAGCGCCCGCAGCCGGTGGCCACGCGCAACTCGTCTTGCAGGTCTTCGAAGCTGGCACAGCCCTCACGCACGGCGCGGGCGATGTCGCGGTCAGAGACGCGGTGGCAGATGCAGACAATCATGCGCGCAAATGTAATACGAATCGTTCGCATTAACAAGCGTTTCAGGTTCAAGCGAGTCATGTTGACCATCAGACGCGCGCCACGCGGCGCGCTCTCGGGACGATTGATCCAGACGAGAAGCAAAAGACGCCGAAACGGAGCGGCGAAGTGCGACTGCATGGAACCCTGGTTCCGCTCGGTCCCTCACCAGTTCACCCTCACGAGCGGTCTGATGCCTCTGCACCGCAACCTAGGTAAGCGAGGCGCAGTGGCTCAAGCGATGCCAAGAGGAATCTGGCCGACTAGCTGCCTCGACCGCACGCCCAGGCAACCTAGAATTCGCCCCGGAAATCCATGAAAAACTCCTCCATGCCCCACAAGCGAAGCGGCAAACGCGCCATTCCACGCATCGAAGCGATTGACCTGTTTTGCGGAGTAGGAGGGCTGAGTTGCGGCTTAAGGAGCGCCGGTGTGCGCGTCGTAGCTGGCATTGATCTGGATGCCGCCTGCCAGTACCCTTACAAGGCCAACCATCCCGGAGCGAAGTTCCTGCTTGAGGACGTCGCCGAGCTCACGGGCGCGGAACTGGAGGGGCTCTGGACCCCTGGCGCCGTGCGATTGCTGGCGGGGTGCGCGCCATGCCAGCCGTTCTCCAGCTATGCCAACACCAAAGTAGCGGCCGACACCACCAAGTGGGGGTTGCTGTTTCAGTTCGGTCGCCTCGTAAGCGAGACCAGACCCGATCTAGTGACCATGGAGAACGTGCCAGGCTTAGCTGGTGAGGCGCCCTTCAAAAACTTCCTCAGGACTCTGCAAGACCTGGGCTATCGGGTTTGCCACGGTGTACTCAACGCCGCGGACTTTGGCGCACCTCAGCAGCGCAAACGCTTGGTCCTGCTTGCGTCTCTGCTAGGGGGCGCAGTGAAGCTGCCAGAGCCGACGCACGCGGGCCCAGCCCGGTGGGTGACGGTACGCGAGGCTGTGGACCAGTTGCCAGCAATTGCCGACGGAGAGACGTGTTCAACCGACCCCTTGCACAAGGCCTCGGAACTATCGCCGCTGAACAAGAAACGAGTGCGGGCTTCACGCCCGGGGGGAACGTGGCGTGATTGGCCGGCCGAACTGGTGGCAGCGTGTCACCGCAAAGAGAGTGGGAAGCATTCAGCTGGGGTCTATGGGCGGATGGAATGGGACAAACCGGCGCCAACAATGACAACGCTGTGCATCGGCTACGGCAACGGGCGTTTCGGCCACCCTCAGCAACATCGGGGGATTTCACTCCGTGAAGCGGCCATCTTTCAGTCATTCCCAGCCAAATACAAGTTTGTTGCACCGGGCGCACCGGTGATGGCCAAGCCACTCGCGCGGCTAATAGGCAATGCCGTGCCGCCTAAATTGGGAGCGGCGGTTGGGCGGGCGCTCCTTGCAGCGGCCAATTCGCCCTCAGAAACAGTTGCCGCGCGAGGTAGTTGTCCACATGCGTGACTACGCGATCTAGGCAGCCGAGCAACTCTTCTGCATCTGAACGCAAGTCACTGAACGCCAAGTCACGGCCGCTGTCCGCGAAGCTTAGCGCCCCATGGGCCAGACTGTTGCGCAGGCTCTTTGTCCTCAGCAAACTTGGATGTCCCAAGTGAGAGTCTTGGCCGTCCACTGAACTGACGAACCCATATTTGCGGCCGATATCACGGATCTTTTTACTATCCACATTACCGGAAATCAGATAGTTTTCGTTATTGCCTGCCCGCCTCTCGTAGTCGAACAGCCACAAGCTGACCATGCTGCTAGCTACAGGTGCGGGCATGTTAGCTTCACCAATATCTGGTTTAGCTTGCCGGAATCGATTCAAGACATGCAAGTACAGCTGAGGAAGCAACTCATCCAAGTTCGCGCCGCTGTTTCTGATGCCTCGGTGAATGTCCTCAAGCAACTGGGCCATAGTTGCCTCCACAACGTTGTATAGCAACAGATACGTGTTTGCCTTCAGCGTGTGGGTAAGTTCAATGTCCAACACGTAAGGCGCTGCGATTGCCGGAGCGCTGACAGCAGCATCGCGTTCAAGCGCAGCCTGCACGAACGCAACGTAAGCCCTGACCTCCGTGGCCCTTGCGTTTAGCAGCGCGCGGCTGAGGGCAGTCGCCATCAGATCGGCAGGCTCAGTTGGTCGGAGTCAGGCGGCGCGTCCAAATTGGCGCTGGCCTCCACCGCGGCGGTTTCTCCGTCGTATTGCACGGGCCTCCCTAGCAGGTTGTCTCGCACGTAGTGGATGCGGTTGACCACCTTTGGTCGGGAGTTGCTGGCGTCCGATCTGGTATGGCGCGTGAATTCGTCAGTCTCAAGCCAAGACGACGGGTTCGTGGGAGCAAGCGTAGGCTGTGCGCGCAGGGCCAGTGTGGTGCCAACTGCCAAGCACTCAAACCTTATGCGCGCTACCGTGTTGGTGCTGGAAGACTTCCTGAACCCGTTAGGCAGATGCTGTTTTACGAATGCCAGCATGGCCTCGAACTCCTCAACACTGGCAGCTTCCGCGACCCGATTATTGGCTTCGTTTCTGGCCTTCAGGTACTCGGACAAGAAAGTGTCAACTCGCTTGATGAATCCGGCGTAGTTGTCGCAGTAAGCAAAATAACGCAACACCAACTCAATGTGTTCGGCACGGTCCGCCAAAGCCTTGCTCACCGGGCACAGCTCAAGGAATAACGGATTCTTGGCGCAGGCCTCCACCACTTTTAGGAAGGGCCCATCCAGAGTACCGCGACGCGTTTCCATGCTCTCCAATTTGGTACCACCACTGTTGAGGCGATCAAACATTTCGCGCCTAGCCTCGTTGTCAGCACGGCGTGTTAGCTCAATAACGCGCACCGTCTTACGCTTGAACCTCAACTGACCCGGCAAGGTGAAGTCCTGTAACTTCATACCGTTTGCGCGGTCCACCTTTTGCAACTGCTCCAATGTGAGCTTGTTCTGAAGGAAATTGACCAGCGTCCGCATCCGCTGAGACCCATCAATGACCTCAAGCTGGCCGGCGCGGGGGCCGTCTGGCACGTCTGCAAGAAACATGTAGGGGACAGGAAGATTCATCAGCAGCGACTCGATGAACCGCGACTGCTGCCGTGGAGACCAAATAAACTCGCGCTGGTAGTCTGGGATGAATACTTCGGCTTGGTCTTTATCGAGGCCCTTGGTGAACTTGTCCACCAACACCTCAATCGGATACTCACGAATCTCGTAGTCCGTGACCTTCCGGATCGCGTCTACTTGGTCATCCAACAACTGAGCTCGGGTTTGCCGGTCCTCTTCACTCAGAAGAATTGTCTGTTGATTCATGGTCTTTTCTCGCTGTCCTACGTTAAGCAACATACCACCGTCGGTTCACACACGCAATATGCAAACCGTCTCCGCCAACCGCTCTGGTCGTAGCTCACTCGGACGAAGTCGCAGCCTGCATCAACGAGGCCCAAAAACACCCGTAAGCGTCATCGGCGTTCCCATACTCTTAGTGAGAGAAGCTGATGCAGCGAGTTCATGACGGCCGCGAAGTCACTGTTCAATTCGTTGAGATAAACACCAGCCAGCCAACAAAGTAGGTAGCTGCGCCAGCGCCGACGCTCAACGGACCCAATCGAGATCGCTTCGACGCTTCGCACTGGCTCTTAGCGTTCTGCAAAGCCATACCTGCCTCGCAAAGCCGCCTAAGCCACGCCGTTCACCATCGGCGATGGAGAGGCCGGCTTGCTCCGGCTGCGGTTTACGACATCTGCGATTGCAGGTAGTTCTGCTCGCCCACCTTCTGCGCCAGTTCGAGCTGGGTTTCGAGGAAGTCGATGTGCTCTTCGGTGTCTTCCAGGATGCCCTGCAGCAGGTCGCGCGAGACGTAGTCGCGCGCGGCTTCGGCGGCGGCGATGCCGTCCTTGATGGTCGCCTGCGCGCCCAGCTCTGACTTCAGATCGCAGGCCAGCGCTTCCAGCAGCGTCTCGCCCACCATCAGCTTGCCCAGGTCCTGCAGGTTGGGCAGCGCGTCGAGCGTGAAGAGGCGCTCCATCAGTGCATCGGCATGTTTCATTTCACCGATGGACTCTGCGTACTCCTTCTTCGCCATGCGCTCGAAGCCCCAGTGCTGGAACATGCGGTAGTGCACGAAGTACTGGTTGATGGCCGTCAGCTCGTTCTTGAGCTGGGCTTGCAGACAGTGGATGACCTGGGGGTCGCCTTTCATGGGGTGCTCCGGTGCGTGGGTTGAGGCGCTTCAGCGCGCCCACGCATCATCGCTGAACTCACCCTGCAGCCAGTCGACGAAGCCGCTCACCTTGGTCGGCACCAGGCGCGGTGACGGGAACACGGCATGCATCTCCTGCGCCGGCAGCACCCAACCCTGCAGCAGCGCCTGCACCTGGCCCGTCAGCAGGCTCTCGCGCGCCACGTAACGCGGCAGCACCGCCAGGCCCATGCCGGCACGCGCGGCGGCCAGCAGCGCGCTGAGGTTGTTGCTGCGCAAGGGGCCGCGCACGCGCACGGCCTGCGGTTCACCGCCAGGGCCGGTGAAGTGCCAGAGGTCGTCGCCCTGCACCGTGCTGTAGACCAAGGCGGCGTGCGCCGCCAGTTCGGCCGGCTGCGCGGGCGTGCCGCGTTCGCGCAGGTAGGCCGGCGCGGCCACCAGCACCCAGTGGTTCAGGCCCAGATAGCGTGCGCCCAGCGTGCTGTCGGCCAGGCGGCCCATGCGGATGGCGAGATCGATGCCCTGCTCCACCAGGTTGACGTAGCGGTCTTCGAAGCTCAGGTCGATCTGCAGATCGGGGTGCTGCTGCATGAAGCGCAGCACCATGGGTGTCAGCACCCGCCGGCCGAAGGCCACGCTGGTGCTGATGCGCAGCGTGCCGCGCACGCGCTGCTGCATCAGCGCGGCCAGGTTGTCGGCGTCGTCGAGCTGGCGCGCGATGCTCTTGCACTGGTCGTAGTAGGCCGCGCCCACCTCGGTGGGCGTGACGCCGCGCGTGCTGCGGTGGAAGAGCCGGGCGCCCAGGCGCGCCTCGAGCGCCGCCACGTGCTTGGTGGCCGTGGGCTGGGTGATGCCGAGATCGGCGCTGGCCTTGCTGAAGCTGCCCGTTTCCACCACGCGGATGAAGAGGCGCAGGCCGGTGACGGTGTCCATGCGGGCCACTCTAGACCCGCGCCCTGCAAAAAAACATCGGGGTCCGACACGGGGCTTGTCGATTGGCGGCCGGCCCGTGCATCAACATTGCAGGGCCAGCGATGCGCGCCGGCCCGCACAACCGCCAAGGAAGGATGAACCATGGACTACATGCTGCTGTTCTACGAAACCCCCGCCGAGCAGGCGCGCGCCAACGACCCGGCCCAGGCCGAGGCCTACTGGGGCGCCTGGGGCGCCTACGTGGCCGCACTGGGAGGCAGCGGCCTGGTGCGTGGCGGCAACGGCCTGCAGCCGCCGCACACCGCCACCACCGTGCGCGTGGTGGGCGGCCAGCGCGTGGTGCAGGACGGCCCCTTCGCCGACGTGCGCGAGCACCTGGGCGGCTACTTCCTCATCGAGACCGACAGCCTCGACACCGCGCTCGCCTGGGCTGCACGCGCGCCCTGCGCCAGCGCCGGCAGCGTGGAGGTGCGGCCGGTGATGCACATGCCCGAAGACGGCGCGCCGGGCTGATCCGGCCGTGAACCCCGCCGCGCAAGCGGCCCAGGCCGTGGCCCGCCAGAGCTACGGCCGCCTGGTGGCCTGGCTGGCCTGGCAGTGGCGCGATCTGGCTGCGGCCGAAGACGCGCTGGGCCAGGCCCTGGTGGCGGCGCTGACGCACTGGCCCGAGCGCGGCATCCCGGCGCAGCCGGAGGCCTGGCTGCTGAAGGCCGCGCAACGCGAACTGCTGCAGCAGCACCGCCGCCAGCGCCTGGCCAACTCGCCCGAGGTGCAGGCGCTGCTGGAGGCCGAGCCCACGGCCCCCGAGCTGCCTGCACTGCCAGACCGGCGGCTGGAGCTGCTGCTGGTCTGCGCCCACCCGGCGCTGGCCCCGGCCGTGCACGCGCCGCTGATGCTGCAGGCGGTGCTGGGGCTGGAGGCGCGCAGCATCGCGCGCGCCTTGATGCTGCCGCCGGCCACGCTGGCGCAGCGCCTGGTTCGCGCGAAAGCCAAGATCCGCGACGCTGGCATCGGCTTCCAGATCCCCGGCCCCGAGGAACTGCCGGCCCGCCTGAGCGCGGTGCTGGAAGGCATCTACGGCGCGTACACCATCGGCAGCGACTTCGCCTCGCCCGCGCCCGAGGCCGAACCCGGCCTGCGCGACGAAGCGGTCTACCTTGCGCGCCTGGTGGCGGCGCTTCAGCCGGCTTCGGCCGAAGCCGCCGGCCTGCACGCGCTGCTGGCGCATGCCGAGGCGCGCCGGCCGGCGCTCTTCACACCGGGCGGCGAATTCGTGCCCCTGGCGCGGCAAGACCCGTCGCTCTGGAACGCCGCCCTGCTGGACGAAGCCGAGACGGCCTTGCGCCGCGCCGCCGCACTGCGCCAGCCCGGGCCGCTGCAGATCGAAGCGGCCATCCAGTCGGCCCACGCCGAACGCCGTCGCGGGCGGCCCACGCCGTGGCCGCAGATCGCGCAGTTGTACGGCGCGCTGGTCACACTGACGGGCAGCCTGGGCGCGCACATCGGCCACGCGGTGGCGCTGGCCGAGGCGGGGCAAGTCACCGAGGGGCTGGCGCTGCTGGCGGCCTTGCCGCCCGAACGCGTGCGCGAGCACCAGCCCTACTGGGTGGCCTTGGCCCACCTGCAGCGCCAGGCCGGGCAAGACGCCCACGCGGCCCTGCAACGCGCGCTGGGCCTCACGGCCGATGAACGCGTGCGCCAGTTCCTGCGGCGCTCGGCCGAAACGCCGAGGCAGGCGCCGGCCTAGTCGCCCCCGCGCCAGCGCGCCACGTCGAAGGCGTTGAGCGTGGTGGCCTTTGGGTTGTCACGCCGGCGCAGCCAGGTGGCGAGGTCGGCGATGTCGGCATCGCTGAGGACGTGCGCAAAAGGTGGCATGCCGAAGGGCCGCGGGTGCGCGGCCGTCACCGGGCCGAAGCCCCCCAGGGCGATGGCCCGCACCAGGTTGGCCGGCGGGTCCATCGTCACCACGCGGTTGCCGGCCAGCGACGGCACCACGCGCTCGCCGCTGGGCAGCACGCCGCCTTCGCCGGTGTCGCCATGGCAGCTGGCGCAATGCTCGGCGTAGAGCTTTTCGCCCTGCGCCAGGCGTTCGGGGGCGGGGGCGTCGACGTGGCGCGGCGCCGGCTCGGCCACCACGGGCAAAGACTTCAGGTAGACCGCCATCGCGCGCAGGTCGGCTGCGGGCAGGTGCTGCGTGCTCTGCGCCACCACCTCGGCCATCGGCCCCAGCGCCTGGCCGCGCGGGGCGCGGCCGTCGCGCAGCAGCGCCACGATCTCTTCCACCGGCCAATCGGCCACGCTGGCCTGGCTGGCGCGGTTCAGCGCCGGGGCGTACCAGTTGCGCAGCGGCAGCAGGCCGCCGCCGAAACCGGCATCGGCCGTGGCGCCCAAAGCGTTGCGGCCGCCGTGGCAGGCCGCGCAGTGCGCCGGGCCATTGACGAGGTAGGCGCCGCGGTTCCACTCGGCGTTCTGCGTCGGGTCGTTCTGCCACGGGCCGGGGCGAAAGAAGAGCACGCGCCAGGCGGCCAGTGCGAGCTGCGTGTCGTAGGGCCAGCGCAGTTCGTGCGGGCGCGCCGGCTGCGCCACGGCGGGCAGCGTGCGCAGCCAGGCGTAGAGAGCGTCGCTGTCGGCGCGCGGCATCAAGGTGGTCTCGGTGTAGGGGAAGGCCGGCACCAGGCGGCGGCCGTCGGCGCTGCGGCCGTGCTGCAGCGCGCGCCAGAAGTCGTCGGCGCTCCAGCGGCCCAGGCCTGTGTCGGCATCGGGCGTCAGGTTGCCGGCGTAGACGGCGCCGAAGGGTGTGCGCAAGGCCGGGCCGCCGGCGTAGGGCGCGCCGCCGGGCGTGCTGTGGCAGCCGGCGCAGTTGCCGGCCAGCGCGAGCACACGGCCGCGTTCGATGAGCGCGGGGTCGCTCAGGGCCACGGCCGACGGGCTGGCCGGCAGCCCCGGCGCGGCATCCCAGGCCAGCACCGCCGCGGCCCCGGCCAGGCCCAGCAGCGGCAGCGCCACGGCGCCACCCAGCAGCCCCATCAGCCACCGCTTCATGGCGCCACCGCGCTGCCGCACTTCATCGGCAAGGTCTCGCCGGGGCCCGGCGCTGAGGCCACGCCCGCCCCCACCGGCACGGCCTGGCTGGCCAGCCAGGCGGTGACGGCGCCCAGGTCTTCGGGCGAGAGCTGCCGGGCGATGTCGGCCATGCAATCGGGCGCGTGCGCGCGGCGCTGGCCGTTGCGCCAGGCGCCGAGCTGGCCGATGAGGTAATCGCGCGGCAGGCCCAGCAGCCCCGGCGTGGCCGGCAGGCGGCCGGTGAGCGTGGGGCCGTGGCAGCTGCTGCAGGCCGGCAACTGGCGCGCGGCATCGCCCTGCAGCGCCAGCCGCTGGCCGCGCGCCAGCGTGGCGGCGTCGGCACGCGCCGGCGGGGGCGCGGCATACGGCAACTGCAACGCTGCGTAGTGCTGCGCGATCTCGCGCAGGTAGGCGTCGGACAGTGGCGCCACCAGGCCCACCATCGGCCCGTAAGCACGCCGGCCTTCGCGGAAGTTCAGCAGCTGGTTGTAGACATAGCCCGACGGCTTGCCGGCGATGCGCGGGTGGTAGCCATCGGGCGCGGCGCGGCCTTGCGCGCCATGGCAGGTGCTGCAGGCGGCCAGGCGCGCGGCCAGCGTGTCTTCGATCTTCGCCGGGGCGGCGAGCAAGGTGTGGGGCAGCAAGGCCCCCACCACGACAGCGGCCCCGAGCAGGGCCTTCCAGAGAGCGCTTTTCACCCGGCCATTCCACCACGGAATAGCTCATATCCGCTGGCTGCGCTTCTCGCGCCCAGCCCGGCGCCCCAGCATCCGCCCACCTCAAAAGGAGACACGACGATGGCAAAGATGAAGGCCGCGATGGCCGCTGTGCTGGTGATGGAGAAGGAAGGCGTGACGCAGGCCTTCGGCGTGCCCGGTGCCGCGATCAACCCGCTGTACGCCGCGCTGCGCGAACGCCAGGGCATCGCGCACATCCTGGCCCGCCACGTCGAGGCCGCCAGCCACATGGCCGAGGGCTACACCCGCGCCAAGGCCGGCAACATCGGCGTGTGCATCGGCACCAGCGGCCCGGCGGGCACCGACATGATCACCGGCCTGTACAGCGCCGGCGCCGACAGCATCCCCATCCTGTGCATCACCGGCCAGGCGCCGCGCGCGCGGCTGTACAAGGAAGACTTCCAGGCCGTCGACATCGAGAGCATCGCCAAGCCGGTGACGAAGATGGCCGTGACCGTGCGCGAGCCCGGCCAGGTGCCGCGCGCCTTCCAGCAGGCCTTCCACCTGATGCGCAGCGGCCGCCCGGGCCCGGTGCTGATCGACCTGCCCTTCGACGTGCAGATGGCCGAGATCGAGTTCGACATCGACACCTACGAGCCGCTGCCCGTCTACAAGCCCGCGGCCACGCGCAAGCAGGTGGAAAAGGCGCTGGACATGCTGCAGGCCGCCGAGAAGCCGCTGATCGTGGCCGGCGGCGGCATCATCAACGCCGACGCCTCCGCGCTGCTGGTGGAGCTGGCCGAGATCACCGGCGTGCCCGTGATCCCCACGCTGATGGGCTGGGGCTGCATCCCCGACGACCACCCGCTGATGGCCGGCATGGTGGGCCTCCAGACCAGCCACCGTTATGGCAACGCCACCATGCTGGCGTCGGACTTCGTGCTGGGCATCGGCAACCGCTGGGCCAACCGCCACACCGGCAGCGTCGAGACCTACACCGCGGGCCGCAAGTTCGTGCACGTGGACATCGAGCCCACGCAGATCGGCCGCGTGTTCACGCCCGACTTCGGCATCGTCAGCGACGCGAAGCTGGCGCTCGAACTCTTCGTCGAAGTGGCGAAGGAGCGCCGCGCGAAGGCCGAACTGAAGGACCGCAGCGACTGGGCCTTCCGCTGCCAGGAGCGCAAGCGCCTGATGCACCGCAAGACGCACTTCGAGCAGATCCCGGTGAAGCCGCAGCGTGTGTACGAGGAGATGAACCGCGCCTTCGGCCGCGACACGGTCTACGTCACCACCATCGGCCTGAGCCAGATCGCGGGCGCGCAGTTCCTGCACGTCTTCGAGCCGCGGCAGTGGATCAACTGCGGCCAGGCCGGCCCGCTGGGCTGGACGCTGCCGGCGGCCTTGGGCGTGGTGGCCAGCGACACCACCAAGACCGTGGTGGGCCTGTGCGGCGATTACGACTTCCAGTTCCTCATCGAAGAGCTGGCCGTGGGTGCGCAGTTCAAGCTGCCGCTGGTGGTGGTGCTGGTCAACAACAGCTACCTGGGCCTGATCCGCCAGAGCCAGCGCGGCTTCGACATGGACTTCTGCGTGCAGCTGGCCTACGACAACATCAACGTCGACGACGCCGCGCTGAAGGGCTATGGCATGGACCACGCCAAGGTCGTGGAAGGCATGGGCTGCAAGGCGCTGCGCGTGACCGACCCGGCCAAGATCGAAGGCGCGCTGCAGCAGGCCAAGCTGATGGCCCATGATCTGCGCGTGCCGGTGGTGGTGGAGGTGATCCTGGAGAAGGTGACCAACATCGCCATGGGCACCGAGATCGACAAGATCAACGAGTTCGAAGAGATCGACTGCCGGCATCCGCAGGGCCGCGAAGGCCTGCAAACCGCCGGCTTGCTGGAGTGACCCCGATGCCCCGTTTCGCCGCCAACCTGTCGATGCTGTTCACCGAGGTGCCGCTGCTCGATCGATTCGAGCGCGCCGCCCGCGCAGGCTTCACGACGGTGGAGTTGCAGTTCCCCTACGAGGCACCGGCCGAGGAACTGCGCAAGCGCCTGCAGGCCAACCGCCTGAAGATGGTGCTGCACAACCTGCCGGCAGGTGACTGGGCTGCCGGCGAGCGCGGCATCGCGTGCCACCCCGACCGCGTGGACGAGTTCCGCGCCGGCGTGGCGCGCGCCATCGCCTACGCGCAGGCGCTGGAAGTGCCGCAGCTCAACTGCCTGGCCGGCAAGGCCCCGGCCGGCGTGCCCGAGGCCGTGCTGCGCCAGACCTTCGTCGACAACCTGCGCTTCGCCGCCGCGGCGCTGAAGGAAGTGGGGCTGAAGCTGCTGATCGAGCCGATCAACACCTACGACATTCCCGGCTTCTGGCTGCACAGCACCGCGCAGGCGCTGGCGGTGCTGGACGAGGTGGGCGCCAACAACGCCTACCTGCAGTACGACATCTACCACGCACAGCGCTACGAGGGCGAGCTGGCTGCCACGATGGAGAAGCACCTGGGCCGCATCGCGCACATCCAGGTGGCCGACAACCCGGGGCGCAACGAGCCGGGCACGGGCGAGATCCACTTCGCCTTCCTGTTCGCGCACCTGCAGCGCATCGGCTACAAGGGCTGGGTGGGTTGCGAGTACAAACCCGCCACCACCACCGAAGCCGGCCTGGGCTGGCTGGAAACAGCACGGCGCCAGTTGCGCAGCGCCCCCTGAAGGAAGCACACATGAAGTTGGGATTCATCGGCCTGGGCATCATGGGCACGCCCATGGCCGGCCATCTGCGTGCCGCCGGGCACGAGCTCTACATCACCACGCGCAGCAAGCTGCCGCAGGCTTTGCTGGACGCTGGCGCCGTGGCTTGCGCCAGCGGGAAAGAGGTCGCCGAAGCGGCGGAAGTCATCTTCACCATGGTGCCCGACACGCCCGATGTCGAGGCCGTGCTCTTCGGCCCGAAAGGCGTGGCCGCCGGCCTGCAGCCCGGCAAGACCGTGGTGGACATGAGCAGCATCTCGCCGATTGCCACGAAGGCCTTCGCCGAGAAGATCAACGCGCTCGGTTGCGAGTACGTGGATGCACCCGTCAGCGGCGGCGAGGTGGGTGCCAAGGCTGCCAGCCTGACCATCATGGTGGGCGCCAGCGAGGCAGGTTACGCGCAGGTGCTGCCGCTGCTGCAGCTGATGGGCAAGAACATCACGCACGTGGGCGGCAACGGCGACGGGCAGACCACCAAGGTGGCCAACCAGATCATCGTGGCGCTGAACATCGCGGCCGTGAGCGAGGCCCTGGTCTTCGCCAGCAAGGCCGGCGCCGACCCTGCCAAGGTGCGCCAGGCGCTGATGGGCGGCTTCGCCAGCAGCCGCATCCTGGAGGTGCACGGCGAACGCATGATCAAGCGCACCTTCAACCCCGGCTTCCGCATCGGGCTGCACCAGAAGGACCTGAACCTCGCGCTGCAAGGCGCCAAGGCCCTGGGCGTGAGCCTGCCGCAGACCGCGGGCGCCGCGCAGCTGATGCAGGCCTGTGCCGCGCAGGGCTGGGACCAGCTCGACCACAGCGCGCTGGTGAAGGCGCTGGAGCTGATGGCGGCGCACGCGGTGGCCGAGGGCTGAATCACGCTGCAGCGGCTTGAGCCGCCGCGGCGCGTCAAGCCGTGGCGCTGCCGTCGCTGCCGAAACGGAACACCGAGACTGCCTGCACCAGCTGTGCCGCCTGCTGCCGCAGGCTTTCCGCGGCGGCGGCGCTCTCTTCCACCAGCGCGGCGTTCTGCTGCGTGACACGGTCCATCTGATTCACGGTTTCACCCACCTGACGCACACCGTTGCTCTGCTCGGCGCTGGCCTGCGTGATCTCGCCCACGGTGTGCGACAAGCGCTGGATGGCACCCACGATCTCCTGCATGGTGCTGCCCGCCCGGTCCACCAGCGTGGTGCCCAGTTCCACTTGTTCCACGCTGTGCGTGATGAGCGACTTGATCTCGCGCGCCGCCTCGGCGCTGCGCTGCGCCAGGCTGCGGACCTCGCTGGCCACCACCGCGAAGCCGCGGCCTTGCTCGCCAGCGCGCGCTGCCTCGACAGCGGCATTCAGCGCCAGGATGTTGGTCTGGAAGGCGATGCCGTCGATGACAGCGATGATCTCGCTGATGCGGCGGCTGCTCTGGCTGATGCCCTGCATGGTGCTGACGACCTGGCCCACCACTTCGCCGCCTTGTGAGGCCACCGACGATGCGTCTTGCGCCAGCTGGTACGCCTGCCGCGCACTGTCGGCGTTGTTTCGCACCGTGGTGCCCAGTTCCTCCATCGTGGCAGCCGTCTCCTGCAGGGCACTGGCCTGTTGTTCGGTGCGTGAAGAGAGATCAAGATTGCTTTGCGCAATCTGCGCAGACGCGGTGGCCACGCTTTCCGAGTTCTGGCGCACTTGGCCCACCACGCTGGCCAGTCGGCCCTGCATCGCGCTCAGGCGGGCCAGCAGGCTGGTGGTGTCGCCGTTGCGCAAGTGGATGGGGGTGGACAGGTTGCCTTCGGCCACGGCATTCACCAACGCGGCGGCCTGTGCCGGTTCGGCGCCCAGTTCGGAGGCCACGCCGCGTGCGATGTGGGCCCCCAGGGCCACGCCACTGGCCACACCCAGCAAGACCAAGGCCAGCGACCACCAGCGCAGGCGGGCGTACGCAGCCTCGGTGGCCTGGTTCTCCGCCTGCGCCACTTCACGCTGCAGTTGCATCAGCTCGGCGAGCTTGCTTTCCAGGGGGCCCACCTGCGCGGGCATCTGCTGCACCAGGCGCTGGCGGGTCTGCTCGATGTCGCCGGAGCGCAGGCCCTGCACCGCCGGCTTCAAGGCATCGGCCAGGTATTGGGTTTGCAGGGCCTGGAATTGCTCAGCCAGTTCACTTTCGCGCGGGGTGAGCGTGGTGGCCATGTAGGCAGCCCACTCTTGGCGCATGATCTCCAGGTTCTTGTCCACGCCCCCGAGTTCGACGGCCGCGGCCTCGGGCCGGCCATCAGCCAAGGCGCGCAGCAGCCGCACGCCGTTGTCCTGCAGCGTCCGGTCTATGGCAGCCAGCTGGCCGATGGGCACGAGGCGGTCGTTGTAGACCGTGCGCATGCCCTGGATGGCCTGGGACATGCCGTACAGGCCGAGCCCGCCAACCAACAATGCCAGCGCGCTGAGCAGCGCCACCAGACCATACAGACGGGTTGAGATCTTGAGTTGACGCATCTCGATGCCTTGAACAGATGAAGTCTGCTTAATATGATTGTTATGATACCTTACTTTGCAGTTGAAGAGTTGTTTGCATCATTTATAGCGAATGAGCTTGTGACCGCGGGGCTGATGTGCCGCGCGTGACACCCTCTTCCCCTGTGCCGCCAGAAGCTGGCGCGGCGCGGCGCGCATGCACGACATGGGTCGCGTGGGCCTTGGCGGCCGTCAGCAGCGGGGCTCTGTCGGCCCCGGTCGAAGACGTGCCGTTCATCACCACGCCCGACCACGTCACCGTGGCGATGCTGGAACTGGCCGGCGTGGGCCGGCAAGACCACGTGATCGACCTCGGTTCGGGTGACGGCCGCATCGTCATCACCGCCGCCAAGCGTTTCGGCGCCAGCGGCCTGGGCGTGGAGATCGTGCCCGACCTGGTGGCGCAGAGCCGCGAGAACGCGCGCCGGGCCGGCGTGGCGGCGCGCACGCGCTTCGAGGTTCAAGACCTCTACGCCACCGACCTGGCGCCCGCCAGCGTGGTGACCATGTACCTGCTGCCGGAAGTGAACCTCGCGCTGCGCCCGCGCCTGCTGGCGCTGAAGCCCGGCACGCGCATCGTCTCTCACGACTGGGACTTGGGCGACTGGGCGCCCGACCGCACGCTCACCGTGGCCGTGCCCGAGAAGGCCATCGGCCGCGAGAAGCTCAGCCGCCTGCACCTGTGGACGGTGCCGGCCGCCGTGCAAGGCCTGTGGTGCGGGCCCGGCGGCGCCACGCTGCAGTTGCAGCAGCGCTACCAGGTCTTGAGCGCGCTGCTCACGCAGGCAGGGCTGGCGCGCAGCTACAGCGGCCGCCTGCACGGCACGGCGATGGAACTGCTGGGCGAGGCCGGCACGCGCTGGCAGGCCACGGTGGATGGCGAGGTGCTGCGCGGCGGCGATGCCACCGCCACCCTGCCCTGGCGCCGCGCGGGGGCGGCGGGCTGCGGCTGAGCGTGCCGGCGAGGGCCCTGGCTCAGCCCATCTTCACCGCGGTGCCGCTGACGGCCACCATCATCATGCCGTTGCTCTCACCGAGCACCTCGTAGTCGAAGTCGATGCCGATGACGCCGTCGGCGCCCATCTCCTTGGCACTTTCGATCAGGTCGGCCAGCGCCGCATCGCGCGCGCCCGAGAGCGCACGTTCGTAGCCGCCGGCGCGGCCGCCCACCACGTCGCGCACCGACGAGAACATGTCGCGGAAGATGTTGGCGCCGATGATGGCCTCGCCGTGCACCACGCCCAGGTAGCGCTGCACACGCGGGCCGCTGCCATCGGCCGTCGGCGCGGGCAGCACCGTCGCGAGAAAGAAGCCAGCATCCTGCTTCGAGAACCAACCCATCGTTCGCTCCTTGTCGGCCCACAGGGCGGGGCCTATCAAGGGCATTCTGAGGGCCGCCGGCGCCGGCCCACCCGGTGAACGGGCATCATCGGTTCACATGTCCGCTCCTGCGCCCTCGGCCCCCGCCTCGCACTCCATCCGCGCCACGCTGCGCCACACGGCCTTCCGCGCGCTGATCGGCGGCGGCACGGTCTACTTCATCAGCAACGCCATGCAGGCCATGGCCGCGGCCTGGCTGATGGTGGAGGTCTCGGGCTCGGCCTTCCTGGCCGCGTTGGTGCAGACGGCCGTGTTCCTGCCGATGTTCCTGCTGGCCCTGCCCGCCGGCGTGCTGGCCGACACCACCGACCGCCGCCGCCTGATGCTCGGCGCCCTGGGCCTACAAGCGGCGCTGGTGGCGCTGCTGGCGCTGCTGTTCATTGCGGGGGTGGCAGGGCCGGCCACGCTGCTGTTGCTCACCTTCCTGGCCGGCTGCTGCACGGCCATGCTGTCGCCCTCGTGGAACTCGGGCATCGTCGACGTGGTGCCACGCGAAGAGCTGCCGCAGGCCATCACGGCCATCGGCATCTCGTACAACAGCGCGCGCGCTTTAGGCCCGGCCATGGCCGGCGCGGTGTACGCGTGGGCCGGGCCGGGCTGGGTGTTCATGCTGGCCGTGCTGGGCGTGCTGGCGCTGATGGAAAGCGTGCGCCGCCACCCGCCGCGGCCGCACCCGCCTTCGCGCCTGCCGGCCGAACGCCTGTGGGGCGGCATGCTGAGCGCGCTGCGTTTTGCGCGCCACAGCGACATCCTGCTCGCGCAGTTGGTGCGCACCGGCGCCTACAGCGCTGCGGGCTCGGCGCTGTGGGCGCTGCTGCCCGTCATCGGCCAGCAGAAACTGGGCCTGGGTGCCACCGGCTTCGGCCTGCTGATGGGCTGCCTGGGCACGGGCGCTGTGATGGCAGGCCTGGTGCTGGGCCGGCTGCGTGCGCGCCTGGGCCTGGAACGCCTGGTGCTGGGCGGTGCGGTGGTGTTCGCGCTGGTGATGGCCGTGGCCGCGCTGAGCACCTGGCGCCCGCTGACCTACGCCGCGCTGGTGGCCGGCGGCGCCAGCTGGATGAGCGTGATGAGCACCTACAACACCGCCACGCAGACCAGCGTGCCGCCCTGGGTGCGCGCACGGGCCGTGAGCCTGCACACGCTGTGCGCCCTGGGCGCCTTTGCCATCGGCTCGGCCTTCTGGGGCGCACTGTCCGACATCGCCGGCCTCACGCCCGCGCTGCTGGTGGGCATGGCAGCCATGGCCGCGGGCCTGCTGCTGGCGCGGCCCTTCCCGCTGCGCATGGGCGAGCTGCCCGACGTGACGCAGGTGCCGCTGTCGGCCGACCTCTTCGTCAAGCACCAGCCCGACCCCGAGGCCGGCCCGGTGGCGGTGGAGATCGGCTACCGCGTCAAGCCCGAGGCCACCGAAGCCTTTCTCGAAGAGGTGAGCCTGCTGCGCGCGCCGCGCCGGCGTGACGGCGCGACCTTCTGGCGCGTCTACCGCGACCTGTCAGACCCGGCCCGTTTCGTCGAACGTTTCATCGTCACCAGCTGGGCCGACTACCTGCACCAGCGCGCCCGCGGCACGCTGGCCGACCAGCAGCTGGAAACGCGGCTGCTCGCCCACCTGGCCGAGGGCGCGGTGCCCGAGGTGCAGCACTACATCGCCGAACGTTAGGGCGGCGTCGCAGCCGCCTTCGCAAAGCTTTCCTTCTCTTCCTCGCGGTCGTTGAAGGGGATGCCTTCGCGCATCCACGCCGGGGCTGGCGCGCCTTTCAGGAAGTGGTCGAAGAACTGCTGCATGCGCACCGCGAAGTCTTTCTGGTCGGCGCGGCGGCGCAGGTTGTGCAGCTGGTTGTTGTAGTTGAAGAGGTAGGCTTCTTTCTCCAGCCGGCGCAGCGCGAGGAAGAGCTCGATGCCCTGGACCCAGGGCACGGCGTCGTCGGCGTCGTTGTGCAGGATGAGCAGCGGCGTCTTCACCTTGTCGACGTGGAAAACCGGCGAGTTCTCCAGGTACAGCGGCAGCGCCTTGTTCATCGAAGGCCCGATGCGGCTTTGCCCCTGCTCGTACTGGAACTGCCGCGGCAGGCCCGAACCCCAGCGGATGCCCGAGTAGGCGCTCGTCATGTTGCCCACCGGCGCGCCGGCACCGGCGGCCTTGAAGCGGTTGGTCTTCGTCACCATCCAGGCGATCTGGTAGCCGCCCCAGGAGTGGCCCTGGATGCCGATGTTCTTTTCGTCGATGCCGCCCTTCTTCACCAGCGCGTCGATGGCGGGCAGCACGGCGTCCAGTGCGCTGCGGCCGGGCTGGCCCACGGTGTAGGCGATGTCCGGCGCCAGCACCACGTAGCCGTTGCTGGTGTACAGCGAGATGTTGACGATGTTGCTCGGCGTGGGGTTCACGAAGTTGTGCACGTTCTGCGCGACCCGCTCGTAGATGTAGACCATCACCGGGTACTTCTTCTTCGGGTCGAAGTCGGCCGGCTTGTAGACCGCCGCCTGCAGCGCCACGCCCTTGGCGTTCTTGAAGCTCATCAGCTCGCCGCGGCCCCAGCGGAAGGCCTGCATCTGCGCGCCCACCTCGGTGACGGCCTGCGGGTTCGCCAGGCTGCTGTCGCTCAGGCGCAGTTCGGGGAAGGCGTCGAAACGCGAGGCCGTGGTCAGCGCCACGTCGGCCTCGCGAGCGCGCGCCACGAAACGCCAGGCCTTGTCGCCCCAGGTCAGCTTCTGCGGCACGGTCTTGGCATCGAAACTCGTGCGCAGGAAGCCGCTGGCACGTGTGGTCTCGCTCTCGCCACGCAGCGTCAGGGGCTTGCTGGTGTCGATGCCGCGCTCGTCATCGTCTTCGTCCACCGGGTCCACACGCTGCACCACCAGGCGCGTGCGCGTCTTGCGGCCTTCGCCCAGCGTCAGGTTGCGCGGCGCACGGCCGTCGACGAAGACCTGCCAGACGTCGTAGCGGTCGTAGACCAGCGCCGAGCGGCTGTCGCTCGTCCAGCCCGCGGTGCCGTAGGCCGCGGCGGGGCCGGGGCTGTCGTGCAGCTCGTTGTGCACAGGGCGCGCGATGGCCTTGCTGAGCGGCTTGAGCACGCCGGTTTCGGTGTCCAGCGCCGACCACTGGCGGTCTTGGTAGTGCAGCAGCCAGCGGCCGTCGGGCGACCACTGCTCGGGGTTGAGGGCTGCATTGAAGCCCAGGCGCTGCATCTTCAGCGCCAGCTTGCGTTCGCCGCTGCGCGGGTTGACGACGTACACGTCGTGGTACAGGCCGTCGTAGTCGACACGGCGGCGGTAGGCGCGGTCGTCCAGGCCCAGGGCGCGCTGGCCGTCGTCGCTGAGCGAGACCGAGCGCAGGCTTTCGTCGGCCAGCTGCACGTAGCGGTTGCTGGCCAGATCGAGCACGCCGCGGTAGCTGCGGTTGCGCTCCACCACGGCGCGCACACGCTGCATGGGCTGCACGAGGTCGTCGTTCCAGCGCCAGAGGTCGGCCACGACGCGGTCTTCCTCGTGCGGCTGGCTCTCGGGCGTGCGCGGCGGCTTGGGCGGCGGCGCAGCAGGCACGTAGAGCTGCTTGCCATCGCGCGAGAAGGCGATGGCGCCCTTGTCGCTGATCACCTGCCCGGCCGGGAAACCGGGCGTGGCGGCCGTGACCTTCTCCACCGCCGCAGCGCTGCCGCGCGGCCAGTGGTAGAGCTTGAAGGCCGGCACCTTGGCGGCTTCGTCGTCACGGTCGCTCAGAAAGGCCAGCTGCGTCTGCGCACGGTCCCAGGTCAGCTTGCTGTAGCGGCCCTTGCCCGACAGCAAGGCCACGGGCG
The DNA here is from genome assembly GCA_051861265.1 of Rubrivivax sp. Taxonomy (GTDB): domain Bacteria; phylum Pseudomonadota; class Gammaproteobacteria; order Burkholderiales; family Burkholderiaceae_C; genus Rubrivivax. Next base: position 131,087 of record JBHYDA010000001.1, on the reverse strand, counting down.
CAGCCCCGCTCTGCGGCGCCAGCACGTAGACGCCGTTGTTGGCCTCGTTGCGGCCGGAGACGGTGTAGACGAGCGTCTGGCCGTCGCGGGCCCAGCTCATCTCGAGCACGTCCGCGATGCGGCGCTCGGTGCCGCGTGCGAGGTCGCGCACGACGAGTTCGGTGCCGTACTCCTTGCGCGGCGCGCCCGGGGCGGTGGCAGCACCGGCGGCCGGTGCCCGTGCGGCAGCGGGGGCCGCAGGTGCCGAGCCCGCCGCGGCCGGGCGCGCCGCCGCCGCGGGCTCGGCCTCCTTCAGGTAGGCCAGCCACGCGCCGCCCTTGGACGGCAGTGCCAGGCTCTTCACGCGCGGCACGCGCAGCGCCGGCGCACTGCCCTGCAAGTCAAGGATCAACAGGCCGCCCTTGGGCATGTCGTCGGGGCGCGTGCGCGCCTTGCGCGCGGCCAGCGTCTCGGCCTGCGTGGGGTGGGTGCTCGCCACCAGGAAGCGGCTGTCGCTGCTGAACACCACGCGGATGGCGCGCGGCGGCGGCGGCGCGTCGGGGTTCTCGGTGTTCGGCGTGGTGACCGGCGGCGGCAGCATGCCCACGGCTTCCCGCCTTTCCTTGCCGCTGCTGCGCTCGCGCAGCACGAGTTCGCCATCACCGAGCTGTGGCTGCACCGAATAGGCCAGCCAGGCGCCGTCGTTCGACAGCGCGGGCGTGGCGATGGTGCGCCAGGCGTCGGTGTCGGCGTAGCTCAGGGCCCGGGGCGTGGAGGGCGTGTTCGACGCCGGGTTCGGCGACGTCTGTGCGGTCGTGGCGAAGGCTGCCGCCAGGGCGGCGCAGAGCAACAGCGCCTGCAAGGCACGATGCCCGGTGGAAGACAGGAGGGTCATGGGAGGGGGCGGACTTCGGTCCGGGTTGGGGCCATGGACGCACCGCTGCCAGCCGGCCCGGCTGGCGTGAGAAGGGCACCCGAAGGTGCCCTGTCTCGACAGCGCCAGCTGTCAACTCTAGCCGTGCTGCGGCAGGCCCGCAGCACGGCGCCCCCGTGCGCTTTGCTCAGCCCTGCGCGCGTGCGCGACGGCGCAGCGCGCCGGCGGCGAGGAGGCCCAGGCCCACCAGCGCCAACGAGCCGGGCTCGGGCACGGCCTGCGCTTCGAAGGGGGTCAGGCTGCGGAAGATCGCGAAGCTGTTGTCGCTGGTGCTGGTACGGCCCAGCGTGTCGTGCCAGAGGAACTTGGCATCGGTGTCGACACCCGCGATCGTGCGCCACGGCAACACGCCGTTGTTGGCCTCGGCCAGGGGCGCTGCCCAGCGGTTGGCGAGGTTGGCAGCGTCGATCAGGCCGTCCAGGTTGGTCAAGGTGACCGGCTGCGTGGCGTTCTGCGCCCACGCATTGAGGCTGGGGGCCACGACGAACTCCCACGAGGCCCGGTTGCTGACGATCTCCTGGGTGCCGAACTTGAAGTCGCCGATCCACATCTGCTCAGAGCCGACATCGCGAACCACCACGTAGGCGTACTCGCCCGCGCCGGCCTGGAAGTTCCAGGTCTCCGGGCGCGTCCAGGCGTTGCCCGGGCCGGGCAGGCTCACGTCGGTGAGCTCGTTGCGGCCAATGAAGCGCAGACCACTGCCATCGGCCTTGCCCACGTAGAGACCGTAGTAGTTGTCGGCCGTCAGCGTTGCCGTGACGGGGACGGCTTGCGCGGCAGCGCCCGCGAAGGCCAGGGCAGCAGCGCCAACGCGCAGGACGGTACGGAAGGAAGCGGACATGCAGATCTCCAGGTATCAAGTTCAGGGTGGTGGCAGGCGCCAGCGATGAACTAGGGATTGCACAACCCGCGCCTGATCTGTATGCGCGCCAACTCCGTCACATCAACCTCGCCAAGTGCCCGTCACACCGGCCGGCGCGCATCAGGGGCTGGCGCCCCCATCGCACCTGCTGTCAAAGCGACCGACAGCACGCCGCGTGAAACCGTCACGAACGGCCGGTGCCTGCGCCGGTGGCCTGACGCTCAGCCCGGCCGATGGTTCGCCTGTCAGTGCCGGGCTGCAGTTCGTCGCCCCACACGATGTCCGAACAAGCGCCGCCGCTACATTGCGCCGGCCTGAGCGGAGGAGATCGTCTTGAGTGCCACGGAGAAGAACAAGTCGGGCGGCTGGTTGCGCCGCCGCTGGCAGCGCCACACCCGGCTGCGCTGGGTGTTGATCCTCGCCCTGGCCGGTGCGGGCTACGCCGGCTGGCGCGCGCTGAACCCGCCGCCGCCACCGCCGCCACCGCCCAGCGCCAAGGTGGAAGAGGCCGACATCATCCAGCTCGTGCAGGCCGCCGGCGTGCTGCAGGCCAAGACCAAGGTCGACGTGGGTGCGCAGGTCAGCGGGCAGATCCAGACCCTGCACGTGCAGCTGGGCCAGCAGGTGAAGAAGGGGGAGTTGCTGGTCAGCCTGGACCCCGAACTCGCGCGCAACGACGTGGCGCGCGCCGAGGCCGCGCTGCTGCAGCAGAAGGCGCTGCTCGAATCGCGCCAGGTCGACCTGGCCACCGCACGGCGCGAGCGCGACCGCCAGCGCCGCCTGCTGGCCGGCGACGCCACCGCCGCGCTGGAGGCCGAGCGCGCCGAGAGCGACCTGGCCAAGCTGGAAGCCGAGGTGCGCGGCCAGAGCGCGGTGATGAGCCGCCTGCAGGCCGACCTGGCGCAGACCCAGGTGCGCCTGGGCTACACGCGCATCACCGCGCCCATGGACGGCACGGTGGTCAGCCTGCCGGTGCAGGTGGGGCAGACGGTGATTGCGGTGCAGATCACGCCGGTGATGCTGACGCTGGCCGACCTGGACACCATCACCGTGCGCACCAAGGTGCCCGAGGCCGACATCCAGACCGTGCAGGTGGGCCAGGTGGCGCGCTTCACCACGCTGGCCGGCGAAGGCCAGTTCTACGAAGGCAAGCTGCGCGTCATCCAGCCCGTGCCCGAGCGTGTGGGCAACGCGGTCTTCTACAACGTGCTCTTCGAGGTGGACAACCGCGCCCGCAAGCTCTACTCCGACATGACGGTGCAGGTGGACGTGGAGACCGGCCGCGTGAAGGACGTGCTGGCCATGCCGATGGTGGCCCTGGGCGAACGCGGCAAGGACGCCCGCTTCCGCGTGACCGTGCTCGACAAGGACCAGAAGCAGCAGCCGCGTTTCGTGCGCACCGGCCTGCAGGACGGCACGCGCGTGCAGGTGCTCGAAGGCCTGCAGCTCGGCGACACCGTGCTCACCGCGCCGCCTTCGGCCGAAGAGGCGGCCAAGGCCGATGCGGCCGCGTCGGCGGCCTCGGCGAGCAAGGCTGCGAAGTGATCAGCGCCGTGAAGGACGCGCAGCCATGGCGCTGATCGAGCTGCGCGGCGTCAGCCGCCGCTACACGCTGGGCACGATCGAGGTGCGGGCGCTCGATGGCATCTCGCTGGCCATCCAGGCCGGCGAATTCGTGGCCATCATGGGCCAATCGGGCTCGGGCAAGAGCACGCTGATGAACGTGCTGGGTTGTCTGGACAACCCCACCGAAGGCCAGTTCCTCATCGACGGGCAGGACGCCGGGCAGTTCGGGCCCGACGAGCTCGCCGCGCTGCGGCGCGAGCGTTTCGGCTTCATCTTCCAGCGCTACCACCTGCTGCCGCACCTGGACGCGCGCGGCAACGCGGCGCTGCCCGCGGTGTACGCCGGCGTGGGCGGCGGCGCGCGCAGCGCCCGCGCGGAAGCCCTGCTGGACCGTCTGGGCCTGGGCGAACGCCTGCACCACAAGCCCAACGAGCTGTCGGGCGGGCAGCAGCAGCGCGTGTCCATCGCGCGGGCGCTGATGAACGGCGGACAGATCATCCTGGCCGACGAGCCCACCGGCGCACTCGATTCGAACAGCGGCGCCGAGATGCTGCGCCTGCTGAAGGAACTGAACGCCGCCGGCCACACCATCATCCTCGTGACGCACGACCCCACCGTGGCGGCACACGCGCGCCGCGTGATCGAGCTGCGGGATGGCCGCGTCGTCAAGGACGACGGCACGCCCACCGACCATACACCGCAGGCGCTGCCGCCGGCACCCGATGCCCCGCAAGTGCACCAGGGCGGCTGGCTGCGCCGCTGGCAGGTGCAGTGGCGCGAGGCCGTGGCCACAGCCTGGCTCTCGCTGCAGGGCAACCGGCTGCGCACCTTTCTCTCGATGCTCGGCATCAGCATCGGCATCGCCTCGGTGGTGAGCATCGTGGCGCTCACCAGCGCCGCGCGCAGCACCTTCGAGGGCGAGTTCCAGAGCGTGATGAGCGGCAAGATCTGGATCTGGCGCGGCAACAACCGCCTGCCGCCGGGAGCACAGCCGCCGTCCTTCCGCCTGGCGGAGATCGACGCGCTGCGCGGCCTGCCTGGCATCGCCAGCGTGCAGGGCGAGCGACAGCTGCCGGTGCTGCTGCGCCACCGTTCCAGCGACGCCAACCTCAATGCACGCGGCGCCGACGGCAACACGCTCTACGAACGCAAGCTCAAGGTGGACAGCGGGCGCTTCTTCAGCGCCTACGAACTCGCCGAAGGCGCGCAGGTGCTGGTGCTCGACGAGCAGTCGCGCAAGGCGCTGTTCAAGGACACCGAATCGCCCATCGGCAAGACGGTGCTGCTCAGCGGCTCGGGCGCCAGTTCGGGCGGCCTGAGCGGTGGCGACGGCGGCGGCGGCCTGCCCGGCGGCGGCACGGCCCCGGCCACCGCGGCCCTGCCCTTCACGGTGATCGGCACGGTGAAAGCAGACACGCAGCTGGGCATCAACTTCGGCAACGGCCTGGCCTTCGTGCCCGAACGCACCTTCATCCAGCGCCTGGATTCGCGGCCCGCGGTCGACGCCTTCAGCGTGCAGATGGACTTCACGCAGCCGCCCGAAGAAGTGCTGCGCCACATCAAGCACCGGCTGGTGGCGCTGCGCGGCGCCGAGAACTTCTCCAGCTGGAGCGGCGACAGCGAGTTCCGCAAGATGCAGGACTTCACCGCCGGCTTCGCGGCGCTGTTCGCCGGCGTGGGCGCCATCGCGCTGCTGGTGGGCGGCGTGGGGGTGATGAACATCATGCTGGTCTCGGTGAGCGAGCGCACGCGCGAGATCGGCATCCGCATGGCCGTGGGCGCGCGCCAGGCCGACGTGCGGCTGCAGTTCCTCATCGAAGCGGTCGTGCTGTGCTGCCTGGGCGGCCTGGTGGGCGTGGGCGTCAGCTGGCTGGGCGCGCAGGCGCTCAATGCGGCGCAAGACAAGCTGGCCGTCAGCGTGAGCTGGGCCGCGCTCGGCGTGGCCTTCGCCGTCAGCAGCGCGGTGGGCCTGATCTTCGGCACCGTGCCGGCCCGCCGCGCGGCGGCGCTGAGCCCGGTGGATGCGCTGGCGCGTGAATGAGGCCCAGGGAATGAAGACGGTGAAGATGGACAAGACCTTGAGATCGCGAACCTCACCACGCGGCCTGCGGCCGGTTGGCGCCTCGGCGCTGACGGCTGCTGCCGCTGCGAGCGTGGCCTTGCTGCTGGGCGGCTGCGCCTGGCGCGGCCCGGCCCTGCAGGCCGCCCCCGCCGCCCCACTGGCGCCTGAGCGCTGGCAGGCCGAGCCGAGCAGCGGCATGCCTGCCGACTGGGCGCTGCTGGCCGACCCCGAACTGCAGGCCCTGCTGCAGCGCGCCGAGGCCGCCAACCGCGATCTCGTGCAAGCGGCACTGCGCATCGAACAGGCGCGCACGCAGGCCGGGCTGGGTGAGCTGCGCCTCACGCCCTCGGCCGGGTTGAGCGTGGGTGCCAACCGCCCGCTCGACCCACCATCGCCGCTGCCGGCGCGCACCACGCGCAGCTACGGCGCGAGCGTCGGTGTGGGTTACGAGCTCGATCTCTGGGGCCGCCTGGCCGCGCTGCGCACGGCCGATGCCGCGCAGCTGCGCGCCGCGCAGACCGACCTGCGCGCCGCGCGCCTGCTGCTGCGCCAGCGCGTGGCCGAGAGCTATTGGCAGCTGGCCGCTGCCCGCACGCAAGGCGCGCTGGCGCAAGAGCAGCTGGCACTGAACCGCGAGCTGCTCGCGGCCACGCGCCTGCGCGTGCAGGGAGGCAAGCTGCTGCCCATCGAGGTGGACCGCGCCGCCGCCACGCTGCAGCAGGCCGAGCAGCGCCTGGCCGACCTGCAGGCCGACGTGGCGCAGCAGCGCCTGCAGCTGGCCCTGCTGCTCGACGACACCCCGCCGGGCCCTACGCTGCAGCAGCCGCGCCTGCCGACGGGTGCAGCCGATGGTCTGCCGCCGCCCTGGCGCGTGGGCGAAGGCCCGGCCGCCGTGCTGGAGCGCCGCCCCGACGTGCAGCGCGCCCGCGCCCAGGTCGACGCCGCGCTCGCACGCAGCCAGGCCAGCGAAGCGCAGCGCTACCCGTCCTTGAGCTTCAGCGCCAGCCTGGGCACGGGCGGCGGCGCGGTGCGTGACTGGCTGAGCAACCCCGTGGCCTCGCTGGCCGGCAACCTGGTGGTGCCCTTGATCGACTGGCGCCGGCTCGACCTGCAGCGCGACGCCGCCCGCACCGAGCTGGAGCTGGCGGCCTTGTCACTGCGCGAAACGGTGGCCCGCGCGCTGGTGGAGGTGGAGTCGGCGCTGATCGATGGTGAGCGCCTGCGCCAGCAGCTGGCCGCCAACGCCACGCGCCTGCGCGAGACGCAGGCCGCCGAGCGTGTGGCCGCCCTGCGCCTGGAGGTGGGCGCCATCGCCAAGGCCGATTTCCTGCAGGCGAAGAACGCGCGGCTGGAGGCCGAGCAGGGCCGGCTGCAACTGCAGCTGCGCGCCTGGCTCAACCGCGGGCAACTGGCGCGAGCGCTGGCGCTGGGCTAGCGGGCCCGGCGCCCGCAGGCTTCAGCGCCGCGCCGGGCCCATCCAGCGCGTGGTCTGCGCCGTGGCCGGCAGCGGCCCGCCGCGCAGGTTCGCGGGGATGGGCACCACGGCCAGCTGGCGGTCGCCGATGAGCAGCAGCGTGCGGTCGTCGTCGGTCAACACCACGCGCGTGGCGTAGCCGTTGCAGCTTTCGTTCTGCACCTGGTTCGAGCACGAAGGTTCCAGCCAGGGCTCCAGCGTGCCGAGCGACGGGAAGACGTAGCCCGTGCCCAGCGACGCGCCGGTGTCCAGCGCGAAGATGCGCGACTGCGACAGCACGGCGTTGCGGGTGTAGAGGTAGGTCCGCGAGCCGTCACGCGACATCACGGCCTCCTGCCCGAACCAGCCATCAGGCGGCACCGGCTGCAGCATGCCCTGCTGCACCATGTCGTAGGTGTACACGCGTCCGTCCAGCACCCAGCGCGTACCACGCCGGTCGCTCGCACCTCGGTAGAAGAAGGACGGGGCGTTGCCGACCACCGGCGAGAGCAGCCCGTCGGCCGCATCGCGGCGCAGCAGCGGCGGCGCCGGCGAGAGGCCGGCGGTCTGCACGATCAGCGCGCGCTGGCCGTTGGGCGAGACGCGCCCCCAGGGCCCGCTGTAGAAGGTGAAGTTGCCCGTGGGCAGCGGCAGCACGCGGTCGGTCTCGAGGTCGACGTAGAGCGCGCCGGCCCATTGGCTGCCCTGCGACATCAGCAGGCGCTGGTCGCCCGTCACCAACAGCGGCAAGCCCACCGAAGTGCCTTCGGCCACGGTACGGCCCAGTTCGGTGCTGGTCTGCGTCGACAGGTCCTGCGTGCTCAGGCGCAGCAGCGTGCCCGTGGCGGTGATGGCGATGACGCTGCGGCGGTCGGGGCTGAGCGCGATGCCCATCAGGCCAGCGATCACGCGGCTGCTCACGGTGGCGCTGGGCTGGGCCACGCTGCCACCGAGCTGGAAGCGCATCACCGAGGACTGGCTGATGTTGTGCACGAACAGGCTCTGGGTGATCGGGTCCCACTGCGCGCCGCCCTTGATGCCCGTCGTGGCGACCACCTGCGCGCCACGGTCCACCGGCGCCAGCACCTGCAACTGCACGCTCCGCGTCGGCAAGCCCGAGGCCGTGGGCAGCGTGAGGGTGTAGCTGCCCGCCGCCAACGCGCCCACCTGCAGGCTCAGCAGCCTGGGGCTGCGCACCGTGAGTGCGCCGGGCGTGAAGCCGCTGGCCACCACGCGTTGCTGCAGGCCGGCTTCGTCTAGCAGGCGGCCGTGGATCAGCACCTCGCCGGCCTCGCCGGCCAGCACGGCCAGGGTGTCGATGCCCTGGAACTCGGCCACGTCCTTGCTCAGGCGCAGCGTGAGCACCTGGGGGGTCAGGGTGGTGCCCGAAGCGACAAAAACCTGCGCGTCGGTGCTGGCCCCGTTGGGCAGCGCCTTGAAACCTTCGGGGTCGATCGACCACTGCAGCGGCGTACCCAGGGCCCCCGTGGTGCTGGACAGGCGCAGCCAGGGGCTGAGCGAGGTGGCCGTCCACGTGCCGGGGCCCACGCCGGGTGCCGCGCTCACCATCACCGCGCCGCTGTTGGCCGAGGCCGGGCTGGTGGAGGTGATGCGCGCTTCCACCAGCGGTTGCACCACCAGGCCGGTGCTGACGACGTGCTGCACGCGCACCGTCACGCGCGGCTGCGTGGCTCCGGCGTCGAACTCGATGTCGGCGCTGTAGCTGCCGGCCAGCAAGTCGGCCTCGGGGCGCACGGTGTAGTTGAGCCCGCTGCGCTCGACTAACAGCCAGCCCGCGTTCGGGCCGCTGTAGCGCACGTTGTAGGTGGCGGCGCTGACCCCGGCAGGCAAGGTCAGCGCAACCGTTTGCGCCGCGGGCCGCACCGACTCGGCCGAGGCAAAGGCCAGGCTGTTCACCGAAGCCTTGAAGCGCGGCTGCACCGTGGTGCCGTAGTTGATGGTGAAGGGCGAGCCGCTGATGGGCGAGTTGCAGGCCGCATCCAGGCAGGCCAGCACCCGCAAGGTGCCGTTGTAGGTGCCAGCGGCCAGCGCCGCGTTGGGCGCCACCGAGGCCACGCCGGTGCGGGCCACGGTGTCGATGGTCACGCCGATGGGCAGCAGCACGCCCTGCCCCGTGGCATCCACCCCGATGAAGACCGATTCGTTGCCGCTGCCGCCGCTGAGGCGGGCGGTGACGGTCTGCGCACCCTGGCCGGCCGGGGCACCTTCGAGCACGGTGAAGTCGACGCGGCTGCTGTCGACCGTCAGGCGCAGCCCGTTGTTCGAGCTGCCACCGCCACCACCACCCCCACCACCGCCGCAAGCGCCGAGCGCCACGACCAACGCGCCGAGCGCCCAACGCGCCCACATCTTCACGCAGACCATCTCACCTCCCGAGGGGCGCGATTCTGCCCGCGCCGCCCGGGCCTGAAACGGTCACTTCGGCCGGATGGCGTCGGCCGTCCCCTGAATGAAGGCCTTGAGCTTGTCCACATCTGCCGGCTGCAGCTTGCCGGTGAAGTCGGGCATGCCGTTCTTGGCCAGCGCGCCGAACATGTACTTGTCGAGGTTGGCGATCACCGCCTGCGACGAGTAGCCCAGGTTCGGGATGTTGCCGCCGCGGTCCACGCCCGGCACGCCGTGGCAGAACACGCAGTTGCTGACGTACAGCGCCGTGCCTTCGCTGACGTGGTTCTTGTCGTAGGCCACGCCTTGCACCAGTTCGCCCAGGCGGTAGGCCACGAACTCGGGCGCCTTGGCCTGGCCGTCGATGACAAAGGTGTAGACCGTGCCCGGTCCCTTGCGGTCGGTGTGGCGCGCGGTGTGGCCGTAGACGCCGCCCCAGCCCACGGCGATGCTCACGTACTGCTTGCCGTCCACCATGTAGGTGCTGGGCGCGGCAATCACGCCGGTGCCGGTGGGCGTTTCCCAGAGCTTCTTGCCGTCGCGGGCGTCATACGCGATGAAGCGGCCGTCGGCCGTGCCCTGGAAGACCAGGTTGCCGGCCGTGGTGAGCGTGCCGCCGTTCCAAGGCGAAACGTTCTCCACGCGCCAGGCCTCGCGCTGGTTCACCGGGTCCCAGGCCAGCAGGCGGCCGAAGGGCGCGCTCTTGGGCGGCTCGGCGTTGGCGAACATGCCCAGGTTCCAGCCCAGGTTGCTGTGCGGCTCCAGCGGGCTGGCGGCGTTGAACTTCCAAGCCTTGTTGTCCAGCAGCGTGACGGGCACGTTCTGCACCGGCATGTACACCAACCCGGTCTGCGGGTTGAAGCTCATCGAGTGCCAGTTGCGCGCGCCGTAGGGGCTGGGAATGATCTCGCGCGGGCGGTCGGCCACGCGCGCGATGTCGGTCTCGATGGGCCGGCCCTTGGCGTCGTAGCCCGTGGCCCAGTTGACGTCGACAAAGTTCTTCGCAGAGATGAACTCGCCGCTCTTGCGGTCGACCACGAAGAAGAAGCCGTTCTTCGGCGCGTGCAGGATCACCTTGCGCGGCTTGCCGCCGATCTTCAGGTCGGCCAGGATCATCGGCTGCGTGGACGTGAAATCCCAGTTGTCGCCCGGCGTCTGCTGGTAGTGCCAGACGTACTTGCCGGTGTCGGGGTTCAGCGCCACCAGGCTGGCCAGGTACAGGTTGTCACCGCCGGCCGGGCTGCGCTTCTTGTGCGCCCAGGGGCTGCCGTTGCCGGTGCCCACGTACATCAGGTTGAGCTCGGGGTCGAAGGCCATGGTGTCCCAGGCCGTGCCGCCGCCGCCCGCTTCCCAGTACTTGCCGGCCGGGTCCCAGGTCTTGGCGGCCTTGGCCATGCTCTCGTCTTCGAAGGGCTTGCTCGGGTCGCCCGGCACCGTGAACCAGCGCCACTGCTGCTTGCCGCTCTTGGCGTCGTAGGCGGTGATGTAGCCGCGCACGCCGTACTCGGCGCCGCCGTTGCCGATGATGACCTTGCCCTTGTAGACGCGCGGCGCGCCCGTCACCGTGTAGCTGAACTTGCGGTCGATGATGGTGTCCACCTCCCAGGCCTTGGCGCCGGTGGCGGCGTCCAGCGCGATGAGGCGGCCGTCGTAGCTGGCGACGAAGACCTTGCCCTGGTAGACCGCCACGCCGCGGTTGACCACATCGCAGCAGCCCTTGTAGCCGTAGCCGCGGTCGACCTGCGGGTCGAAGCTCCACAGCCGCTGGCCGCTGCGCACGTCGATGGCGTGCACGATGCTCCAACTGGCGGTGACGTACATGATGCCGTCCACCACCACCGGCGTGGCCTCCACGCCGCGTGTGCTCTCCAGGTTGTAGCTCCAGGCCAGGCCCAGCTTGCCGACGTTGGCGGTGTTGATCTGCGTGAGCTTGGAGAAGCGCGTCTCGGCGTGGTCGAGGCCGTAGCTGGGCCAGTCGGCCGTGGTGCGCGCATTGGCGCGGATGAAGCCGGTGTCCACGCGCGTGGTCACGGCCTTGATGTGGGCGGCCGAGCCTTTGGCTGCGGGAGCAGCGGCAGCGGCGGGCTTGGCGGTCTGCGCGCCAGCCCCCGCCGTGAGGCAGAGGGCCAGACAGGCCGCGAGGCGTTGCGGGGTCTTCATGCGTTGTCTCCTGCGCTTGTTCTTGGACAGCGCCCGGGTGTGGCCGAACCCGGCCCACCGCGTGGCTGGGCCGCAGCTTCGCGCGGCGGCGGCGTGGCGCAAACAACGGGCTTTCCCGGATGAGGCGGTGTTCCGTCCCGGCACAAACTGCCCCTCATGCCTTCCACGCAAGCCGGCCGCCGTTCAGCCCGGAGCGCCGTCGCACTGCCCGAGCAGCCCTTCTTTGCCAGTGCGCCGCAGCGCGCCGCGCTGGCCCGCGAGCGCTTGTTCATCGAAGGCCAGCGGCCCACCGGGCTGGTGGCCGAACCCATCATCCAGAGCTGGCAGCGCTGCCTGGTGGCGCACCGCCAGCCGGGCGAAAAACTGGCCTTCGACCCCGTCACGGCATCGCGCCGCCACGGCGCGCTGCAGCGCGGCCGCCCGCTGCTGGAGGCTGCACGCCCCGCGCTGGAACGCCTGCAGGCCACGCTGGCACGCACCGGTGTGCGCAGCTTTCTCTGCGATGGCGAAGGCCTGGTGCTGCACAGCTCGCCGGTGCCGGTGGACACCGAGCCGGTGCTGGGTCTGGCCAGCCGCCTGGGCGTGAACCTGGGCGAAGACGCCGTGGGCACCACCGCGCCGGGCCTGGTGCTGCGCACGGGCCAGGCGGTGACGGTGACGCGTGAAGAGCACTTCTTCGATCTCTGCGGCCGCCTGAGCTGCGCCGCCGCCCCCATCCGCGATCGGCACGGCCGGCTGGCCGGCGTGCTCGATCTCTCCACCGAAGGCCGCGGCTTCGCCTTCGACGCCGCGGCGCTGGTGGGCCTGTACGCCAGCAGCATCGAAGACGCGCTGCTGGCCGAGCCCGACGGCGACACCCTGGTGCTGCATTTCCAGGCCGACCCGCGCCTGCTGGGCACGCCGCTGCAGGCGCTGGCCGGCATCGACGCGCAAGGCCTGGTGGCCTGGGCCAACCGCGCCGCGCGCAGCCTGCTGGGCACGGACGATCTGCAAGGGCGGCCGGTGGCCGAGGTCTTCGGGCACGAACTGCCCACGCTGATGGCGACGGCGGGCGCGCGCGGGCCGCAAGCGCTGCAGCTGAGCAACGGCCTGGGCGTGTGGCTGCGTGCGCGCCTGCAGATGGCCCCGGGTGCAGGCAGCGATGACGCCGAAGGCCGCCGTGCGCCGGCCGCTGTGGCCGCAACGCAGGTGGTGCCCGCTGCCGAGGCCTCAGCAACGGCAGCAGGCCTCGAGCCCGCACCCGACGCAGCGCCCACGCTGGCCGAGCACGACCACCGCCTCGTGCTGCAGGCGCTGGCACGCAACGGTGGCAACGTCTCGCGCGCGGCGCGCGAACTTGGCGTGTCGCGCGGGCTGCTCTACCGCCGCCTGGCCGCAGCCCGGGGCCGGCAAGGAGAAGGCAGCGGCGCTTAAGCTCGCGCCCCTGCCGCAAGCTGCCCCCGCGGCCTGCACCGAACGGCCCGACCCGATGCGAACCCCCAGCCTGCGCCGCCGAACTCTTTCGCCCCCACTCCTCGGTCTGCGGCCCACGCTGCTGGCGGCCTTGGCGGCCACCCTGCTGACCAGCCCTGCGATGGCCGAACGGCCGGTGGAAACCATCGTCATCAGCGGCAACGGCACCGAACGCCGCGCCTTCGACGCGCCTTTTGCCGTGACGGTGATCAACGCCGATGCGCTGCGCGACGCCGGCCCGATGGTGAACCTCTCGGAGGCGCTCACGCTCGTGCCCGGCCTCGTGGCCAACGCGCGCAACAACTACGCGCAAGACCTGCAACTCAGCTCGCGCGGGTACGGCGCGCGCGCCAGCTTCGGCATCCGCGGCCTGCGCCTGTACAGCGACGGCATCCCCGCCACGATGCCCGACGGCCAGGGCCAGGTGGCGCACTTCGACCTGGCCGGCGCGCAGCGCGTGGAGGTGCTGCGCGGCCCCTTCAGCGCGCTGTACGGCAGCAGCTCGGGCGGCGTGCTTTCGGTGGTGAGCGCACCGCCCACGCAAAGGCGATGGTCGCTCGATCTCGATGCCGGTACCGACGGCTTCCGACAGCAGCGCCTGGTGGCCGAAGCGCCACTGGCCGCGGGCTGGCACGTGCGTGCGCTCGCCAGTGGCCTGCGCACCGACGGCCCGCGCCCGCACAGCGCGGCCGAACGCACGCTGGCCAATGTGCGCCTGGGCCGCAGCACCGAGGCAGACACGCTGACGCTGGTGTTCAACCACGCCGAGCAACCGGCGCAAGACCCGCTGGGCCTGACCCGCGCGCAGTTCGAGGCCGACCCGCAGCAGACCGCGACGCAGGCACCGCAGTTCAACACCCGCAAGAGCGCCCGCCAGACGCAGGCCGGCGCGAGCTGGCGCCACCGCTTCAACGGGGATGGCGCGCTGCGCGAGCTCCAGGCCGCAGCCTACGCCGGCCGCCGCGCGGTGACGCAGTGGCAGGCCATCCCGGTGGCCACGCAGGCGGCGCCCGCGCACCCGGGCGGCGTGATCGACTTCGACCGCGACTACGGCGGCGCCGACCTGCGCGCCGTGTGGCGCTGGGCCGGCGGCACGCAGCTGGTGGCCGGCCTCAACGTCGAGCAGCAGGACGAAGACCGCCGCGGCTATGAGAACTTCATCGGCACCACGCTGGGCGTGAGCGGGGCGCTGCGCCGGCAAGAGAGTTCACGCCTGCGCAACACCGACGTCTACGCGCAGGCCGAGCAGCCGCTGGGCGCCGGCTTCACCGCCACCGCCGGCCTGCGCCACGGCCGCCTGCAGCTGAGCACGCAGGACGCCTACCTCCGCAACGGCGACGACAGCGGCAGCCAGCGCCTGCACTACACCAACCCCGTGGCTGCGCTGCAGTGGGCGCCGGCCGGTGGCGGCTGGAACCTGTATGTCAGCGCCGGCCGCGGCTTCGAGACACCGACGCTGGGCGAACTGGCCTACCGCCCCGATGGCGCGCCGGGCCTGAACAGCGCGCTGCGTGCGCAGAGCAGCCGCCAGGTGGAGATGGGCACGAAGTGGCGAGCGCCGGCCCTGAACCTGCAGGCGGAGCTGGCGCTCTTCGACGCACGCACGAACGACGAGATCGGTGTGCTCACCAACGCCGGCGGCCGCTCGACCTTCCAGAACGTCGGCCGCACGCAGCGCCGCGGCGCCGAGCTCGCGTTGCGCTGGCAACCCCACCCGGCCTGGCGCGTGCAGGCCGCGGCCACCACGCTGAGCGCGCGTTACCTCGACGCGTTCACCGCCTGCACCGGCGTGCACTGCACGGCCACGCAAGGCCGCGTGACGGTGGCGCCCGGCGGCCGCATCGCCGGCACACAGCCGCGCAGCGCGGCGCTGCAGCTGGCCTGGGCGCCGCCCGGCACCGGCCGCGAGATCGGGCTCGAGTTGCGCCAGCAGGGCGCCGTGGCCGTGAACGACCGCAACACCGACTTCGCCCCCTCGGCCACCACCGCCGCGCTGCGTGCCAGCCAGGCGCTGCAGCTCGGCGCGGGCACGCTGACGCTGCGCGCCCGCGTGGACAACCTCTCAGGCCGCCCCTACGTGGGCAGCGTGATCGTGGGTGATGCCAACGGCCGCTTCTTCGAGCCGGTGACGGGCCGGGCCTGGCTGCTGCAGGCGCAGTGGCAGCAGCCGTTCTGAGCGACCTGCAGCGGCTTCAGCGCGGATCGTCCGCGTGGATCTGCAGCGCTTCCAAAAAACGCGAGACCATGTTGTAGGCCGCGATGGTGGCCGTCACCTCCACCGCGCCGCGTTCGCCCAAGGCGGCGCGCACGGCTTCCATGATCTCGGGCGCGAAGTGGATCTCGCGCGTCATCGCATCGGTCAGGCGCAGCACGGCGCGTTCGGTGTCGCTGAAGAACGGGCTGTCCTGCCAGTGTTCCAGCGCGTCCAGTTGCGCCTGCGTCATGCCTTCCTTCAGCGCGATGGGCGCGTGCTGGTAGGCCTCGTACGGCGCGCCGTTGAGCACCGCCACGCGCATGATGACCATCTCGCGCAGCGCCCCGCCGATGCTGAGTTTCTGCCGCACCGCGGTGAGGTAGTTCAACCAGCCCTCGGCCAGTGGCGGGCTGTGCAGCAGCATCTGGTACAGGTGCAAGACGCTGCCGCGCTCGGCAACGATGCGCTGCACCAGCGGCGCGGCTCCGGGGTGGGTGAGGTCGGCGTAGGGCAGGCGGGCCATGGTGGGGCTGGGTCGGTGGGGGTTCGGTGGTGTGGGGGGGCGGTCGGGCATCGTCGCACAGCCGACACCGCTGCCCTGGCTTGCCCGAGAATCCACAGGCTTGCCGATGCGCTCTTGCCGCACCGCTGCCCTGACCACCCATGGCCGAGTTGCATTTCCAAGGTTTCGATATCGATCCCGTCGCACGGGTGCTGCGGGTGGGCGGTGAACCCGTCGATGTCGGCAGCCGCGCCTTCGACGTGCTGCTGACCCTGGCGCGCCAGCCTGATGAGGTCGTGAGCAAGCGGCAGATCCTCGACAGCGCCTGGGGCACGCTCACGGTCGAAGAAAACAACATCTCGGTGCAGATCTCCGCGCTGCGCAAGCTGCTGGGCGCGCAGGCGATCGCCACCGTGCCGGCCATCGGCTACCGGCTCAGCGTGCCCCGGCGCGACGACACCCGTGCGCCCGCACCGCCCGCCAGGCCGGAGCCCGCACCGGGCGGCCCCACGGCAAGTGCCGCCACGACGCCTGCGGCCTCCTCGGCGCAGCGGCTCGTCGGGCGCGAGGCCGATCTGGCGACACTGGAAGCCTGGGTGGCGCAATCGCCGCTGGTCAGCATCACCGGCACGGGCGGCGTCGGCAAGACCGCGCTGGCGAAGGCGCTCGTCGCGCAACGCAGCACAGCCCTGGCGGGTGACGTGTGCTGGCTCGAACTCGACCTGCTGCGCAACGGCGACGAGCTGGTGCCCCGGCTGGCAGCGGCGCTGCAGATCGAGATCCTGGCCTGTGCCGATGGGCGCGAGGCCTTGCTGCAAGCCCTGTCGCAGGCGCAGGTGCTGGTGGTGATGGACAACTGCGAGCACCTCTCGGCGGCGGTCGCCGAGATGGTCTCGGAGGCGCTGGCGCGCGCACCGGGCGTGCGCTGGCTGCTGACCTCGCGCACGCCGCTGCATGTGGCCGGTGAACGTGTCTACCGGCTCGACCCCCTTGCCATGCCGGGCCCCGGGGTCTCGCTGGACCATGTGGCCGAGTACCCGGCGCTGCAGTTGCTGTGGCAGCGCACGGTCGAAGGCGACCGCCGCTTCCTGCTGGATGCCTCGAACGTGAAAGTCGCCGCCGAGCTGTGCCAGCAACTCGACGGCCTGCCGCTGGCCATCGAGATGGCGGCGGCCCGTGTGGCTTCGCTGGGCCTGGTGGTGGTGCACGCGCAGCTCCGGCAACGGCTGCTGCTGTCGCGGCGGCAAGGCCCCGGCGCTGCGCGGCACCAGAGCCTGCGGCAGACCTACGACTGGAGTTACGAACTGCTGACGCCCACGGAGCGCCTCGTGTTCCGCCGGCTGCAGCCCTTTGTGGGCGGCTTCCGCGTCGAGGTGGCCTGCCAGGTGGTCTGCCTCGACACGGCCGATGCCACGCTGGGTGAGTGGGACATCCTCGATGCGCTCGGGGCGCTGGTCGACAAGTCGCTCGTGCACCGGCACCGCGAGCAGGGCGACCGCTTCTACCTGCTGGAAAGCGCGCGCGACTACGCCGCGGAAGTGCTCGAGCGGCACGGCGAAACGGCCTCCGTGCGGCGCAGCCACGCGCAGGCCCTGGCGCGGTGGTTCGATGACGCCAACGACCAGCTCGACCACCTGGCCGATGCGCCCTGGAAAGACCGCTACGCCACCGAGCGGGCGAACCTGCGGCAAGCACTGGCTTGGGCCTGCGAACACGGCGAGCCCGACACGCTGGCCGTGCTGGTGGCCGGCTTGGCCCAGGTGGACACGCTGCTGCAGACAGCCCCCGAGGTCTTGCACCTGCCCGTGCCGATGGACCGGCTGGCCCTGGCCGGGCAGCGGCGCAGGGCTTGGGCTTGCCTGGAGCTGGGCCGGGCCCACCACGAGGACGGACGCCGCCAGGTGGGCACCGAGCTGACGCGCCGAGCCCTCGACGACTACCGGGAAGCGGGCGACCGAACCGGCGAGTACCGCGCCCTCGCGCAACTGATCAGGCTCTTTGAGTCGCAGCCCGGCCGGCTGGGTGAGGCCCTGGAGGCCTGGGCCCGGCTGCGCGAATCCGAGCGCTGGGACCTGTCGGCCCGCGTGCGGCGGTGGGGCGAAATCACCTCCGGGCTTTTCTACCAGAGCGATCGCAAGGCCGCCCACCTGCAAGCCTTGCAGCAGCGGGCGGCGGATGCTGGCTTCGCGATGCTGGCGTCCACCTGCCGGGTGCGGCTGTCGGACCGTCTGCTGGTCGATGGCAACTACGAGGCCGTTCTCGAGGCGACCGACCGTGATCTCGAGGCGTGGAACCTCGGGCCCAGATTGCGCAGCCTGATGCTCTGCAACCGCGCCCTGGCTGGTGTGCGCCTGGGCCGTCTGGAGCTGGCGCGACAGGCCGCGCGGGCCGCCGTGCGTGCGTCACCGGGTGTCGCCTTTCTCGTTCTGGAGTCGATGGCGCTGGCGGCCACCCATGAAGCGCGCTGGGAAGACGCGGCGTTGCTGGCCGCCTGCGCAGCGCGCCTGCGCCATGACCGTGCCCTGCAACCCGACCCGGCGGAGGCTGCGCTCATCGAAGACGTGAAGGGCGCGCTCGCGCAGCGGTTGGACGCAGCGACACTGTCGGAGCTCTGCCGGCAGGGCGAGGCGATGCCGCTGCAGGCAGGCTTGGCACGCGCGCTTTCGCCCGCACCCGAAACGGCGGCTGCTACCCGCGGCTGGCCAGCCAGGGCCGCTGCAGCAGCAGTGCCTGCAGATCCAGCGTCTTGATCGGGTGGGCTGCCATCCAGCGCAGCAGATCGTCGGCCACTTCGGCCGACAGTCCCCCTGATTCAAGCAGCGTCTGGCGCATGCGCGACGCGGTGCGGTCGCCGAACCACAGCCCCGACAGCACCGACAGCACGCGCCGCCGGCTCGCTGCGGTGATGCCGAGTTCGGCCGCGCGGCAAGCCAGCGCATAACGCAGGTTCACCAGCGGCACGCTGACCGGGAAGAACGGCGGTTCGGGGAAGTGCAGCAGGCACATCTCGTCGTCGGTGAAGTCGGTGTGGCGGGTGAACTGTTCGTAGACCCAGCCGAAGCCGCGCATGCCTTCGCCTCGCAACTCGTGCGCGCGGATGGCGCCCAGGCTGGAGACGCCCCACACCTGCCAACCGGCGTCCAGCGCGCGGCACAGTTCCGCATGCGAGACGGCCGGTTGCGACTGGAACAGGCCGTCGCAGAGGATCATCACGCCGGGCCGGCGCGAACGGGCCAGCAGACTGTCGACATCTCCACGCGCGACGGGCGGGCGCACGCGCAGGCCACCGCGCGACAAAGCTGCGGGGGCTATGCCGCAGGCCGACGGGCCGACGAAGAGCACAGGTTCAGCCACGGCCGATGGCGCGCGCGACAAAACGCATGCCGGCGCGGCGCGTGCCGCCCGCCAGGTCTTCGCAACGGGGAACGACGATGCGCACCACCTCCAGCCCGTCGAGGCCGGCATCGAAGCGGTGGCGGGCGACCGTGGGAAACCCGCGCCGGCCCAACTCGGCGACCAGGTCGCTGACGTGCTGCGCGAGGCTGCGCCCTGCCACCGGGCGCGACGGCACATCGCGGAAGCGGATGCGCCGGTGCGTGTCGAACCAGGGCTCGAGTTGCCGGGCGATGGCAGCCGAACGGTCCTGCTGGGGCAGGGCCGCGAACTGGGCGTAGTAGCGGGTCACATCGTCGCGGCCGCCGTGGATCTGGCTCAAGCGGGACTGCGCCGCCTCGCAGACGGCGCGTGACAGGGCCACGCGGGCGTCGAGGTGGAGGCCATGCCCGCCCGCGAGATGCACGGGTGCACCCGTCGCGTCGTGCAGCACGGCGAAGAAACAGGGCAAATCGAAGTCGTTCGGGATGCAGCGAACGGCCAGGTGGATGCCGAGTGCGCGCCACTGCAGCGCCAACTGCCGGAAAGGTGCGGGCAGGTCGTCAGGCGCCACGTGCATCGAGCGGTCTTGCGCGTGGTGCAAGGCGATGGCGTCGCGCTCCAGCACTTCCAGCAGCCCGTGGAGCGTGGCCTCGTCGAGCGTGTTGCCCGAGGCCAGGCCGGTGGTGGTGGCGCCGAAGACCTCGGGCTCGCCGAAGCTGGGGCCATCCCAGGGGTAGAAGACCAGCGCCGACGGCACCCAGACCCGGTGGCCAACAGACAGGTCGTCCAGCGGCAGACAGCGCAAGCGCTGGTCGGCCTGCGGCTGCCAGGACAGCAGCGGCACCAGGTCGATCAGCCGCTCGCCCCAGCGCCGCTGCAAGGATGCGACGCTGAAGCGCCGGCCGAGGCTGGGCTGGCAGCCGGGGTCGGCCACGGCGAATTCGATGGCCTCCATCAAGGCCCCCACCTGCGCGTCGATGGCCCGCAGGCCTTTGCCGGCGTGGACCCGCAGCCCCTGCCCACGCGGACGGATGCAGGTGAACACAGGCAGACCCAGTTGGTCCAGCCGGGTGATGTCGGTCACCCGGGTGATGCCGAGTGCCGACATCGCGACGCGTGCCCGGCTCAGCGTCAGCGCGGGCGCACACGCTCGCAGGCTGGAACCGCGCCGGACGACGCGCGCGGGACTGCCGTCACGCGACGCGCGCGCCGACGCGTCATCCATCGCGGCGCCGAGCAGGGCTACTTGTCTTTCCGAGGCGGCTTCTTCGGCTTGTCGGCAGGGGTCTTCGGCGCCTTCTTGCCTGGCGACTTGGGCGCTGGGGGTGGGATGGCTTTGTCGTCGCACGGCGAGGCACAAAGCGCAATGGGCTCGTCCATTGCGGCAAACGCTTCATCGACGGATTGGGTGTCTGTATGGAGCGTCAGTGGAGAGCCATCCCCGAGTGCCTCAATGATCGCCCTAACGACCGCCTCAGAAACGGGATCGAGGCCTTCGTAGATGATTCTTGGCTTGATGACGTTCGTCTGCGCTTTCGCTTTCTTGCTCGCCACTGGTTCCCCCGGATCGCTGAATTGTTCGGAAATCGCCTCGGAACTCGAGCACTGTGCCGGCCCGCATCCGCAAGGTGACTGTAAGGCCGTGCAACGCACCCATCAACGTGCGGGTCAGGCGCGTTCGAACAGCACCCCTCACCTGCGGGCCACCAGCCTATCCACAAACCGTCCGAAAGTCGCCAGCAGCGGTGCACCGTCGAAGCCCGGGCCTTCGATCAGCGCCAGCGCCTGCACCGTGGCTTCCAGCGTCGAGACCTGGTCAGGCCGACGCGCGGCGCGGATGGCGCGGTAGCGCGTGGGCGGCGGCGCCGGCAGCGCCATGCGCGGCAGCGCGGCCAGCGCCGGGTGTTCGAGCAACAGGCGCAAGCTCTTGCGCCAGGTGGCGTCGATGACCACCAGGCGCACGGGCGCATCGGCTGGGGTGGGTGCGCCGGCCAAGGCCGCCGGCGCCGGCGCAGCGGGCACATCGGGATAAAGCAGCCGCGTCTGCCGCCCAGGCCGGTGCAGCAACGCGGCCAGCCCATCAGGCGCGAAACGTTCGCCCACCACCACCTCGCAATGCGCCAGCGACAGCCGCAGCAAGCCCACGCTGTTCTTGGCCTGGCGCTGCTCTTGCGGGTGCTGCAGCACCAGCACCTCGGTGCGGTGCGCGGTGGGCCGCACCAGCGGGCAAAGGCAAGAGGCTTGCGGGCGCAGGCAGCGCGTGCAGGTGGCGCGGCGCGACGCGGGCAACAAAGGCTCGGGGTTCACGCCCGCATGCTCGCATGCACGCAAGCCGTCGCGGTCGGCCCCTCAGGTCACCGGCGCCGGGTTGAAGAGCACCAGCGCGTTGTGCAGCCCCCAGTGCTCGGCCCAGGTGCGTTGGCCGCTGGCCACGGCCAGCAGGCTGCGGAACATCAGCTCGCCGAGTTCGGCCACCGTGGCGCGGCCGTCGGCGATGGGGCCGGCGTCGATGTCCATCAGGTCGTGCCAGCGTTCGGCGAGTTCGCTGCGCGTGGCCACCTTCAGCACCGGGCAGGCGGCCAGGCCGTAGGGTGTGCCGCGGCCGGTGGTGAAGACGTGCAGGTTCATGCCCGCGGCCAACTGCAGCGTGCCGCAGATGAAATCGCTGGCCGGCGTGGCGCAGTAGTAGAGACCCGGCGCGCCCGGCGGCACACGTTCACCCGGTGAGAGCACGCCGGTGATGGCCGCGCTGCCGCTCTTGACCACGCTGCCCATCGCCTTCTCGACGATGTGGCTCAGGCCGCCGGCCTTGTTGCCCGGCGTGGTGTTGGCGCTGCGGTCGGCGCCGCCGCGGGCCAGGTAGTCGTCGTACCAGGCCATCTCGTCGATGAGCCGCTGCGCCACGGCCGGCGTGGCCGCACGCGCGGTGAGCTGCGCGATGGCGTCGCGCACCTCGGTGGTTTCGCTGAAGAGCACGGTGGCACCGGCGCGCAGCAGCAGGTCGGTGCAGTGGCCGACGGCGGGGTTGGCGGTGAGGCCGCTGAAGGCGTCGCTGCCGCCGCACTGCACGCCCACCACCAGCGCGCCGGCGGGCACGGTCTCGCGGCGGCGCGCGTTCAGGCGTTCCAGGTGCGGCACGGCGCTCTGCACGAGGTGGTCGACCATCGCGCCAAAACCCACGTGCTGCGGGTCTTGCAGGCGCAGCGTGCTCAGCGTCTGCGCGGTGTGCAGCGGCAGGCTGCCGGGCGGCAGCAGCAGCTCGGGCTGCAGCTTCTCGCAACCCAGGCCGAGCAGCATCACCTCACCGCCGAAATTGGGGTTCATCGCCAGGTGGCGCAGCGTGCGGATGGGGATCTCGGCGCCCGGTGCGTGGATGGCCACGCCACAGCCGTAGGCGTGCTCCAGCCCCAGCACGCCATCGACGTTGGGAAAGCGCGGCAGCAGTTCACTGCGGATGCGCTGCACCGCCACGTCCAGCACGCCGGCCACGCACTGCACCGTGGTGCTGATGGCCAGCAGGTTGCGCGTGCCCACGCTGCCGTCGGCGTTGCGGTAGCCCTGGAAGGTGTGGCCTTCCAGCGGTGGCGCGCGTGGCGGCGTGGCGGTGGCCATCGGCAGGCCCTGCAGTTCGCGCGCGGGCAGCGGCTGCAGCAGGCGCTCGTGCACCCAGCTGCCGGCCGCGATGTCGCGCAGCGCGTGGCCGATGGCCACGCCGTAGCGGCGCACTTCAGCGCCGGCAGGGATGTCTTGCAGCGCCACCTTGTGCGCCTGCGGCACGCTGTCTCGCAACACCAGGCCGCCAGCCAGCACCGTGCCCGCCGGCAGCCCGCCGGCCTGCACGGCGACGGCCACGTTGTCCGAAACGTGCTGCTGCAGCAGGCGGCGGTCCATGGCCGATGTCATGCCGCGCCCCGCGTGTTGACGTGCAGCGCGTAGAGCGAATGGCTGGCCGCCATGAAGAGCCGGTTGCGCCGCGCGCCGCCGAAACACAGGTTGGCGCAGCGCTCCGGCAGGTGGATGTGCGCCAGCGGCCGGCCCTCGCGGCTGTAGACGCGCACGCCGTCCAGTTCTTCGGGCTTCGCATCGAGCGCGCCGTTGCTGCCCAGGCCGCACCAGACGTTGCCGAGTTCGTCCACCGCGATGCCGTCGTAGGCCCCGTGCCCGCCGGCATCCACGAAGAGCTGGCGGTGGACAAGCCGCGTGCTGCTGCCCTGCCCGGCCACGTCGTAGCGCCAGATCTTGCGGTGCGGCGTGGCGCGGCTTTCCACCACGTAGAGCTGTTGCTCGTCGGGCGTGAAGGCCAGGCCGTTGCTGCCTTGCAAGTCATCCAGCAGCATGTGCAGGGCGCCGCTGTCGCCGTCGATGCGGTAGACGCCATGCGGCAGTTCGGGCGTGGCCGGCTCGCCTTCCCACCAGCCGCTGATGCCGAAGGGCGGGTCGGTGAACCACACGCTGCCGTCGCCGCGGCTGACGATGTCGTTGGGCGAGTTCAGCGGCTTGCCCTCGAAGTGGCTGGCCAGCACCGTGAGGCGCCCGTCGTGCTCGGTGCGCGTGACGCGACGCGTGCCGTGCTCGCAGCTGAGCAGCCGGCCCTGGCGGTCGCGCGCCAGGCCGTTGGCGAAGTTCGAAGGCTGGCGGAAGACGGCGGCGCCGCCCGTGCACTCGTCCCAGCGCAGGATGCGGTTGTTCGGGATGTCGCTGAAGAGCAGATAGCGCCCGTCGCCGAACCACACCGGCCCTTCGGCCCAGGCCGCGCCGGTGTAGAGCCGCTCCACCGTGCCCGAGAGCAGGCGCAGCGCAAGGAAGGCTTCGTCCAGCACCTCGATGCGGGGGTCGGGCAGGCGCAGGTTCGCGGTGAAGGTTTCGTTCATGCGGTGGGCTCAAGGATCGAAGGGGCCGATGCCGAGGAAGGATCCGCCTTGCAGGTTGCGCTGCGGGCCTTCAGGGAGCAGGCGGTCCCGCAACTGCGCGGCCCAGGCTTCGGCGTTGTCTTGCGGGGCGTAGCCCAGGCGGGCCCAGGTGGCGTCGTCCTGCCACCAGCGGCGCGTGTTGGCGCTGCAGCCGTAGGCGATGGTGCAGGCCACGTCGGGCGCGGTGAGCGCGCAGCGCACCAGCTGCGCCAGATCGCGCAGGCTCAGCCAGGTGGCCAGCGCGCGCGCATCGGTGGGTTCGGGCGTGGCGCTGCCGATGCGCAGGCACACGCTCTCGATGCCGTAGCGCTGCCAGTACAGCGCGGCGAGGCCTTCGCCGTAGAGCTTGCTGGCGCCGTAGAAGCCGTCGGGGCGCGGCGCGTCTGCCGCGGTGAGGGCCTGGCCCTGCGGGTAGCCGCCCGTGACGTGGTTGCTGCTGGCAAAGACGATGCGGCGCGTGCCGGCGCGGCGCGCCGCCTCGTACAGGTGCGTGGTGCCGGCCAGGTTGGCCGCGAGGATGGGCGCGAAGGGCCCTTCCACCGAGACGCCGCCCAGGTGCACCACGGCCTGCACGCCCTGCAGCAGCGCGTCCATGTCGGCGGCGTTGGCCAGGTCGGCGGGGCGGGCTTCATCGCCGGGCTGCAGCGGCAGCGCGGCCAGCGCGGCGGGCAGGTCGCTCAGCCGCAGCGTGCGGCACAGGCCGCGCAAGGCGGGCGCCAGCACGCGGCCCAGGGAGCCGGCGGCGCCGGTGAGCAGCAGCGTGTCGAAAACAGGCGGGGCGGTGTTCATCGGGGCCCAGGGTCGGCCCGGAGCGGGCGGCTGAAATCAGGTGCCTAGAATATCGAAACGTCGTTTCAAAAGCAGATAGGGGAATCCACATGGCAGGCACCACGGGCAGCGGCCCGCGCATCGTGGCCATCGGCGAATGCATGCTGGAACTGCAGGGCCAGCCCTTCGGCACGCTGCAGCAGGGCTACGGCGGCGACACGCTGAACACCGCTATCTACCTGGCACGCTGCGGCGCCCGCCACGGCCTGCGCGTGGACTACGCAACCGCCCTGGGCGACGACGGCCTCAGCACCGGCCTGCTGCAGCGCTGGCAGGCCGAAGGCGTCAACACCAGCCTCGTGCGCCGGCTGCCGGGCAAGCTGCCGGGCCTCTACCTCATCGAGGTGGACGAACGCGGCGAGCGCCGCTTCCACTACTGGCGCGAGCAGGCCGCTGCGCGTGCCTACTTCGACACCGCCGAGGGCGAAACGCCGCTGGAGCAGCAGGCCGACACCATCGACGCGCTGTACCTCAGCGGCATCAGCCTGGCGATCCTGCCGCCGGCCGGCCGCGCGCGGCTGGCCGCGCTGGCGCAGCGGCTGCGCGCGCGCGGCGCGGCCGTGGTCTTCGACAACAACTACCGCCCGCGCCTGTGGGCCGATGCGGCCACCGCGCAGGCCGCCTTCAGCACCTTCACCGCGCTGGCCAGCACCGTGCTGGCCACGCTGGACGACGAACAGCTGCTCTGGGGCGACCCGGCCACGCCCGCCGGCGCCGAAGCTGCGCTGGCGCGCACGCTGGCCCTGCCCTGCGCCGAGGTGGTGGTCAAGCGCGGCGTCGCGCCCACGCTGGTGCGCTTGCAGGGCCAGGCGCCCATCGAAGTGCCGACGGTGTTGGTGCCGAAGGTGGTGGACACCACCGCGGCCGGCGACAGCTTCGCCGGCGCCTACCTGGCCACGCGCCTGGCCGGCGGCGGCGCCACGGCGGCGGCGGCGGCCGGCAACCAACTGGCCAGCATCGTGGTGCAGCATCGGGGGGCCGTGATTCCCCCCGAGGCCATGCCGCGATGACACCCAGCGCCCGCGAACCCGCATTCCCCACCCCGCAAGGCAGCGCCGCACGTTGGCGCGTGATCGGCCTGCTGGCCCTGCTGGGCGCCAGCCTCGGCAGCCCGACGCAGGCCCAGGACGCCGAGCCTGCCGGCGCCAACACCCCGCGGCTCGCCCCCGGCCCGCAATTGCGCGCCGAAGGCCTGCCCCCCATCCCCCGCCTGCCCCGCGCCGAGGCGCCTTCGGCACGCAGCCTGCGTTTCGTCGACTGGCACCCGCAGCGTGCCGAGATGCTGGTGGTAGCCGGCGGCGGCAACGAGAGCGCCGGCACGCCGCAGCTGCACCGCCTGCGCGAACCCGGCGCGCGGCCGCAGCCGCTGACGCGCGAACGCCATGCCGTGCAGCGCGCCCTGTGGGAGCCGCGCAGTGGCGCCTACCTCGTCTACAGCCGCGACACCGATGGCGACGAAGCTTGGCGCCTCTTCCGCCTCGACCCCGAAGGCCGTGAAGCCCCCGTGCCGCTGACCCCCGCCCACCTGCGCGTGGCCGACTACGCCTTCCTGCCGGAGGCCGCCGATGGCCGCAACCTGGCCGTGCTGCTGACGACGCTGGACCGCCGCGCCGCGCGCGCCAGCGACGATGACGACAAGGGCGACGACAAAGGTGACGAGGGCAGTGATCGCCGCCCGCCCGCGCCCGGCGACCGCCAGGCACGCACCGAGCTCTGGCGCCTGGACCCGCTGCGGCCCGAGGCCGCGCCTCAGGTGCTGGCCCGCGCCGAAGGCACGCGCCTGAGCGAGCTGCGCGTGCTGGCCAACGGCGATCTCACGCTGCTGCACAGCGCCGGCCGCGGCAGCCGCCTCTGGCGCCACCCCTGGCGCGGCGGCCCGCCGCTGCCCATCACCGGCCGCGGCGAAAACGCCAGCACCGCCCACGGCCCGGTGCTGGCCGAGGCGGGGCCGCCCAGCGCCACGCCGCCCGGGCTGCTGTGGACGCGCCCGGTGGAAGGCGACTTCCGCAGCCTCGCTGCGCTGGATGCCGAGAGCGGCCAGCGCACGCGCTACAACGCCGGCCCCGCGGCCGACCTGGAAGGCCTGGCCGTACCGCCGCCGGGCGGCCCGCCCCGGCCGCTGGCGCTGGTGCACAACGAGCAGGGCCTGTCGGTGCTGCGCCTCTTCCTGCCGAAGGACGGCGCCGGCGAGCTGCGCCGCCCGGGCGGCGTGCCGCAGGGCGTGATCGGCACCCTGGCCTGGCACCCGCAGCTGCCGCTGCTGGCCTTCAACCACGTCTCGCCGCAAAGCCCGGGCCGGCCCTGGGTGCTGGACCTGGAGCGCGGCGAGGTGCAGCCCTGGAGCGCCAGCGCGCAGCCGGCCGGCAGCGCGCAGCCCGAGCTGCGCACGTTGCGCTGGAAGAGCTTCGACGGCACCGAGATCAGCGCGCTGCACATCGCGCCGCCGGCGCAGTTCAGCGGGCCGCGCCCGGTGTTCATCGAGATCCACGGCGGGCCCAGTTCGCAGGCGCGGCCCAGCTTCCTGCAGGGCACGCCGCGCCACCTGGTGCAGGAGATGGGCATGCACCTGGTGCTGCCCAACGTGCGCGGCAGCGAAGGCTTCGGCCGCCGTTTCCTCGACCTGGACAACGGCCGCCAGCGTGAAGACGCCGTGCGCGACATCAGCGGCCTGCTCGACCACCTGGCCACGCTGCCGGGCGTGGACGCGGGCCGCGTGGTGGTGGCCGGCGGCAGCTACGGCGGCTACATGGCGCTGGCCGTGGCGGCGGCCGAGAACGCACGCATCCTCGGCGCCATCGACCGCGTGGGCATCAGCAACTTCGTCAGCCTGCTGGAGAACACCGAGAGCTACCGGCGCGACAACCGCCGGCTCGAATACGGCGACGAGCGCGACCCTGCGATGCGCGCCTTCCTGAACAGCATCTCGCCGCTGAACCGCGTGGCGCAGATGAAGAAGCCGATGTTCATCGTGCACGGCCGCAACGACCCACGCGTGCCCTGGCGCGAGGCCGACCAGATCGTGCAGGCGCTGCGCGCGCAGGGCACGCCGGTGTGGTTTCTCACGGGCGAAAACGAAGGCCACGGCTTCAGCCGCGCCGACAACCGCAACTTCCTGCACCACGCCACGGTGGAGTTCGTGCAGCGGCTGCTGGCCGGCCGCCCGGTGAGCGACCCGCCCTGAGGGCCCTGCCAGCGCTGTTCAGGCGCTGGCCTGGCGCTCGGCCCTCCACAGCTGCGCGATGGTGCGCAGGTTGGCCAGCGCGAGGCAGGCCTCCAGCAGCGTGCCGCCGATGCTGCCCACGAGCAGGTTGTTCGCCAGCCACAGCAGCGTGCCCAGCAGCATCAGCGCGCGCATGCGCAGGCCGTGCAGGAAGAACAGCGCCGTGGTGCCGATGCACGAGGCCGCGATCGGCAGCAGGCTCGGCCAGCCCTGGAACAGCCACGCGCCCAGCGCCAGGCTCAGCGCGATGAAGAACAAGCCCACCGCCGGCGTGCGCCATTTCAAGGAAGCGATCGAACGCCCGAGCGACACCGCCGTGCTCGCCACCGCCGTGGGCTGGCCCAGCAGCGCGAAGTGGCCGATGTAGGCCGCGCACTCTGCCGCCATGAAGAGCTTGAAGCGCCGGTCGTCGATTTGCAGGAAACACGCCATGCCCAGCCCGAAGGCGGCATAACCCAGCAGCTGTGCGGGGCTGAACCAGCTGGCGAAGTCGGCAGGAAACGGCATCAAGGGCGCGGGGCAACGGTGTCGACCGCGGGCGCGCCCCCGAACAAGGAGGCCCAGCCCGCGCGCGGGCTGAGATCGTGCAGGTGCCAGGCGCTGGCGACGAAGGGCCGCCGGGTCGGCGCGTGGCGGGGGTAACCCAGGCCCTGATTCTCGTCGTCGATCAAACGGCCGCGCCCCTCGGCCACATCGGCCAGCAATTTCTGGTCGGCTTCGTCACGGTCCCAGGGGCGGGCGCCCGCGGCGCGGGTGAGCTGCAGCTCCAGTTCGGCCACAGGCAGCAGGCGCAAGTCGGGCGGCAGCGTGGCCTGCGCGGCGGGCACCTCGGTGATGCGGGCCCGGCCGGCGTTGTCCACGGCCGTCAGCGGCAAGGGGCGGCCCAGGAAATCGACGGCCTGGTTGCCCTCCAGGTGCAGTTCCACATCGCCATGTCCACCCAGCACGAAGAGCGGCAACCCAGCGCGCGTGTCGGGGCCGTGGCGCAGCAGGTTGCCCAGCAGCGCGATGCGGCCGGTCTGGAAGGGCTGGCCTTCCCACTCGCCGGCCGGCAGGTTGTAGTGCACCGCGCGCGGGCCGGGGTTGAAGACGAGGTTGTTGACCATCGCCGCCTGCACGCCGCCCTTGAACAGCGCGTTGCGCTCGCGGTTGCTGGCGTAGAGGTTGGCGTGCAGCAGGATACCGGTGGCGTTGTCGTGGATCAGCGTGCCTTTGCTGTGCTCGCCTTTGGTGTGCACCGAGTGGCCCAGACCCTCGTAGATCAGGTTGTGGCTGAAGGTGATGGCGCGGCCGGTTTGGCGGCGCCATTCGTCGGGCGTGCTGCCCGGAAAACGCGGGCCGCCCACCGAAAGGTTCTCGTCGGTGGCCCAGCTGAAGCTGCAGTGGTCGACGATGACCTGGTGCGCGCCGGCCCCGGTGCTCAGGCCGTCCTGGTCGCCACCGCTGCGCGCGGGGCGGCCCCAGGCCCCGGGGCGGAAGCGCAGGTGCTGCACGATGACGTCGTGCGTGCCCACGCGCACCTCGCCCTTGACGAGCGTGATGCCGGGCGCGGGCGCCGTCTGCCCGGCGATGGTGACGAAGGGCTCGCGGATGTCGAGCTTGCCGCCTTGCAGGTCGATGACACCGCCGACCTCGAAGACGATGTTGCGCGGGCCGTGTGCTTCCAGCGCGGCGCGCAGCGAGCCCGGCCCGCTGGCCTGAAGGTGGGTGACACGCAACACGCGCCCACCGCGCCCGCCTTGTGTGCCCACGGCCCAGCCGGGCATGGTGTAGGTGCCGCGGTGCAGCTCGCTGGCCTGCCCCACCGCGGCCGCCGGTGGCGGGGGCGGCAAGGCCAGGCAGGCGGCTTCGTCCGGCAGGCCGCTGCTGGCGAAAGCCCCGCGCAGCTCTGGCACCGCCTGCGCCAGCAAGGGCGCCGACAAGGCCGCGAAGAGGCAGGCCCCGCGCGGGCCGACGTGCGTGCGGTCGAAGCTGTTGGAGCCGCGCCCCGGCGCTTCACCCGGCGTGGGCTTGGCGGCCACGGCCAGCGTGTCGGCCACCGCCTCGCCCAGGGCCTGCACCCGTGCGGCGCTGGTGCCCAGCGTATCGACGAGCGGCACGTCCAGTTCGCGCGCGACGCGGCGCGTGGTCTCGGCCCAGGGTTCCAGGTCGCCCTGGAGCCGGCCCTCCTTGAAGCTGCGGCGCGTGAGCGGCGTGCCCAGCACCGGCAGGCCGCCCGCGGCGCGCACCTCTTCCACATAGCGCCGCAGGTTGGCCGGGAACTCGGTGGCCAGGTCGGTGCTGCGGCCGGGCTTGCCGGGCTGGTCGTTGTGGCCGAACTGGATCAGCACCACGTGCGGCGCGCTGCCCTGCCGCGTGCGAAGGCGCGTGATCACGCGCTCCCACAAGCCTTCTTCGCGGTAGCTCTTGGTGCTGCGCCCGCCGCGCGCCAGGTTCAGGCGGGCCCAGCCGGGGGCCAGGCGTTCGCAGAGTGCATCGCCATAACCGCTGCGTGGGGCCAGGGTGCTGTCGCCCACCAGCAGCAGGGCTGGCTGCTCAGCTTCGGCAGGCGATGGTGCAGACGGCGCCGCCAACGCCGTGGCGGCCACGAGGGCCGCCAGCGGGGTTGCGAGCCGCACCCGGCGCAGGGTGCGGTTCATGCGTCGTCAGAACTTGTAGCGCATGCCCAGCAGGTACTCGCGCCCGGTCTTGTGATAGACCACCGAGCTGTTGCGCGCACGGCTGATGAACTGGTCGTTGGCCTCGTTGGTGAGGTTCACGCCTTCCAGCGTGATGTCCAGCTGCTCGGTGAGCTTGTACGAGATCGAGGCGTCGACGTTGGTGCTGGCGTTCTTGCCTTCCACGTCGTTGTTGTTCTGCCCCGGCACGCGCGTCAGGAAGCCCGAGCGGTTGGCCGCCGAGACGCGCGCGCTGAAGGTACCGTCGTCGTAGTACAGCGTCAGGTTCCAGCTCTTGGGCGAGAGGTTCAGCAGGTCGTCGCGGATGACCGCGGCGCTGGTCGGCGAGACCTGGTAGTCGATCTTGCTCTTGACCTGCGTGTAGTTCACCAGCATGCCGAAGTTGCTGAGCGCCCCCGGCAGGAAAGTGAAGGGCTGCTGCCAGTTGATCTCGAAGCCCGAGAGCTTGCCGCCGTTGGTGTTGATGGGCGTGGTGACCTGGAAGACTTCTTCGCCCGTGAAGTTGCTGGGCAGCAGCGTCAGCGGCAGCCCCGTCTGGTTGTACGGGATCGTCGTGCGCAGGCTCTGGATGTAGGTGTTGATGTCCTTCTTGAACAGGCCAACGCCGATGAAGGTCTGGCGGCCCAGGTACCACTCGGCGCTGAGGTCCAGCGTGGTCGCGCGGAAGGGCTTCAGCAACGGGTTGCCGCTGGTCACGCTGAGCGTGCCGGTGGTGCTGATGGTGCCGCCGGGGTTCAGGTTGCCGAGCTGCGGGCGCGCCATCACCTTGGCCGCGGCCACACGCAGGATGATGTCCTTCGTGACGTTGGCCGAGAGGTTGATGCTGGGCAGGGTGTCGGTGTAGGTCTGCGTCACCGTCACCTCGGTGCCGCCGCCGCCGGCCTGGTAACCGGTGGCTGCCTGCTCGGTCTGCACCACACGCACACCGGCGTTGCCGCGCACGGGCATGGCACCCAGCTTGAAGCTGAAGTCGGCCATCGCGAAAACGCCCTGGTCGGTTTCCACCACCTTGCGGTTGTTGCCGCGCGCGTTGCCGTTGGTGATGGACGAGAGTGTGAAGTCGCCGGGGCCGCCGGCCGGGCCGCTCTTGATGCAGTTGCAGTAGATGTCGTAGGCCGCGGCGATGGCGTTCAGGTTCGGGATCACCCAGCTGGTCGGCGTGCCGCCAGGCAGACCCAGGCCGCGCCCGAAGCCGGTGACGCTGGTGGTCAGGCTGGCGACGCTGGTGCCGGCCGGCGGCGCGAAGATGGTGTCGTTCTGGTTGACGCGGCGGAACTCGTAGGTGTCGAAGGTGTAGCGCTTGTAGTCCAGGCCGGCCTTCAGCGTCAGGTTGCCGGGCAGGGCCTCCCACTCGCCGCTGAACGAGGCCACGTCGTTGATGTTGTTCGCGCCTTGCGGGCGGATGCGGATCTCGCTGCTGGTGGTGTTGGTGATGGTGCCGGGCTGGGTGCCGGTGGCCACCTGCGGCACGCTCACCAAGGTCA
This sequence comes from Rubrivivax sp., assembly GCA_051861265.1. GTDB lineage: Bacteria > Pseudomonadota > Gammaproteobacteria > Burkholderiales > Burkholderiaceae_C > Rubrivivax. The sequence continues at coordinate 99,022 of JBHYDA010000001.1, read as the reverse complement.
GCGCACCGCCAGGCTGCGTCACGTCGATGGGGTAGGTGATGCTGGGCAGGCGGTCGTTGCCGCGGAAGTCGATGGCGTAGCCGTTGACGTTCAGCGCGTCCAGCGTGGTGGTGGTCTGCACCGGGTTGCGGAACTTGCTGTCGGCGCGGCCGATGCGGCCGAACAGGCGGATGCTGTCGCCGATGTCCTGCTGGATCGTCAGGCTGGGCTGCGTGAAGGTGGTGCTCAGCTCGTCGAAGCGCGATTCGGAGCGGATGTCCACGCCGTTGTAGCGGCCGTAGAGCAGCGCGCCGTTGGCCGCGTACTGCGTTTCCAGCACGCTGGTCTGCGGCTTGCCGCCTTGCGCGGCGCTGCGGCTGAAGCTGATGGCCTGCAGGAAATCTTCCTGGCGCGTGGCGTCGAGCTTGCTGTACAGCACGTCCAGCGAGACCAGCGTGCCTTCGGCCGGCTTCAGCTGCACCGAGGCCGTGAGGCCCAGGCGGTCTTGCTCGTGCGTGAGACGGCCGTAGCGCGGCAGGCGCGGGTGGAAGTTGTTCGCGCTGCTGGCCGCGGTGTAGGCGGCGATGTTGTCGGCGGTGCCAGTCAGGCGCGACACGCCCTGGGCGGCCGGGCCGCAGGTGGTGGCGGTGCTGGTGGTGGGGTTGGCCGGCGTCACGCCGGTCGGGGCGCACCAGCCGCCCGAGCTGGCGCCGTTGTCCCAGCGCACGGTGCTGAAGCCTTCTTCCAGCAGGTTGCGCTTGCTGTAGGCGCCGGAGACCAGCACGCCGAGCTTGCGGTCGAAGAAGGTGTCGGTGGCCAGGAAGGCGATGCGCGGGTCGGTCTTGCGGCCGACATCGTTGTAGCGGCCCTTGACCGAGACGCTGAAGGTGCGCTGCTTGAAGTCGAAGGGGCGCGAGGCCTGCAGGTCGACGGTGGCGCCCAGCGAGCCTTCTTCGACATCGGCCGAAGCGCTCTTGCGCACCGTGATGCTGTTGAAGAGCTCGGCCGCGAAGACGTTGAAGTCGAAACCGCGCGAACGGTTGGCGCCACCGCTGCTGTCGGTGCCGCCGGTGGTGGCCAGGGCTTCGATGCCGTTGATGCGCACGCGGGTGAAGTCAGAACCCAGGCCGCGCACCGTGATGTTGCGGCCCTCGCCGGCGTCGCGGTCGATCACCACGCCGGGGATGCGCTGCAGGCTCTCGGCCAGGTTGGTGTCGGGAAACTTGGAGATGTCTTCGGCGCGGATGACATCGACGATGCCGGTGTCTTCGCGCTTCTTGTTCAGCGCGCTTTCCAGCGAGCCGCGGAAGCCGGTGATCTCGATGCGCTGCGGCTGGTTGCTGGCCGCGGCCGAGCCGGCGGCGGGTGCCGTCTGGGCCTGGGCCGACGCAGCCAGCGCCGCCAAGGCGCCGGCCACGGCCGTGAGTTGCCAGGCGCGCGGGGCGCGCTGGGCATGGGTGGGGCTTGGGAAGCGCGAGCGGCGCTGGGTCATGGTCTTGTCTCCGTCGGGTGGGGCCGGGCGCATGCAGGTCGCCTCTTGTGGCTGAGTCAGGGCCGGGCGCTGCAGTGCGCGACGGCCGGGATGGCAGCGGCCTGAAGGGCTAGAGGTAGTCCTCGCGGCGGGGGGTGAACTGATCGAGCAGGGTGCTGTTCGGCTCCAGCGCCACGACACCGTGCAGGTGCGTGCGCGGGGCGATGAAGGCGTCACCGGGGCGCAGCACGCGCTTGACGCCGGCGACATCGGCCTCGAACGAGCCGCTCACCACGTAGGCGATCTGGTCGTACTCGTCGTGCGCGTGGGGGGTGCCCACGGCGCCCTGGTCGAACTGCACCAGCACGCTCATCAGGCCCGGCGTGTGGCCGACGATCTTGCGGCGGATGCCACCGCCCAGATCGGTCCAGGGCGTCTCGGCTTCGAGGAAGTAGGGGTTCATGCAGCAGTCTCCGGGACATCGATTCGGAAGGACTGTAGCAATGGCACAATAAAAAAGAAACGCCGGTTCACTAATTAGAAACCATGATTTTGGACAAGGCGGAAGCTGGTTTAGGCTCGCGCCCCGACGCCTTGCCCACCCCGCGTGCATGCGCCCCCACTTTTCACACGGTGCCTTCGAAAATGATCCTTCAACAGTTCCAACTGGGCGGCAAGGTCGCCATCGTCACCGGCTGCGACACCGGCCTGGGCCAAGGCATGGCGCGCGCTTTGGCGCAAGCGGGCGCTGACATCGTTGGCGTGAACGTGAGCGCACCGACCGAGACGCAAGCGCAGATCGAGGCCCTGGGCCGCCGCTTCCTGGACCTGCGCGCCAACCTCGGCAACATCGCCTGCATCGAAGGCCTGATGAAGCAGGCGCTGGAACTCGCCGGCCACGTGGACATCCTCGTGAACAACGCCGGCATCATCCGGCGCGAAGACGCCATCAAATTCAGCGAGAAGGACTGGGACGATGTCATCGACATCAACCTGAAGTCGGTCTTCTTCTTCGCCCAGGCCGCCGCGCGCCAGTACCTGGCCCAGGGCACGGGCGGCAAGATCATCAACGTGGCCTCGATGCTCAGCTTCCAGGGCGGCGTGCGCGTACCCAGCTACACGGCCAGCAAGAGCGGCGTGATGGGCATCACCCGGCTGATGGCCAACGAGTGGGCCGGCCACCGCATCAACGTCAACGCCATCGCCCCGGGCTACATGGCCACCAACAACACGGCCGCCCTGCGCGCCGACGAAGGCCGCAACGCGTCCATCCTGGAACGCATCCCCGCCGGCCGCTGGGGTGTGCCTGACGATCTGGCCGGGCCGGTCGTGTTCCTGGCTTCGCAGGCTTCCGACTACGTCAACGGCTACACCGTCGCCGTCGACGGCGGCTGGTTGGCACGCTGATCCAGCGCCCCTTCATCACCGCCGGAGACACGGTGAGATGTACGAGAACAAGAGACTAGGTTTTCTCTTTGTGCTGCCCTTCGTGCTGGGCGTGCTGCTGTTCAAGCTCTTCCCCTTCGTGATGAGCTTTGCGCTGAGCTTCACCCAGTACGACGTGATGGACCCGCCGGTGTACGTGGGCCTGCAGAACTACAAGGAACTGGCCACCGAAGACCCGCTCTTCACCAAGAGCCTGGGCGTGACGCTGTGGTTCGCGGTGCTGGCGGTGCCGGCGCGCGTGGGCTTTGCGCTCTTCGTGGCGCACGTGCTGAACTTCAAGCTGCGCGGCATCAACTTCTTCCGCAGCGCCTTCTACCTGCCCAGCATCCTGGGCGGCAGCATCGCCACCGCGGTGCTGTGGCGCTTTCTGTTCGCGCGCAACGGGCTGGTCAACGGCATCCTGGGGCAGTTCGGCATCGAACCCATCGCCTGGCTGGCCGACGAGCATTACTCGATGTGGACCATCGTGCTGCTCTTCATGTGGCAGTTCGGCTCGGCCATGGTCATCTTCCTGGCGGCGCTGCAGAACGTGCCGCAGAGCCTGTACGAAGCCGCCGAGATCGACGGCGCCAGCCGCAGCCAGCAGTTCTGGCGCATCACGGTGCCGCTGATCACGCCGGTGATCTTCTTCAACGTGATCATGCAGATGGTGCACGCCTTCCAGGAGTTCAACGCGCCCTACATGGTGACGGAAGGCGGGCCGCTGAGCAGCACCTACGTGCTCGCGCTCTACATCTACGACCAGAGCTTCCGCTACTTCAACCTGGGTTATGGCGCGGCGCTGAGCTGGGTGCTGTTCGCCCTGGTGGCGGCACTGGCGGGCATCAGCTTCTGGAGCTCGAAGTACTGGGTGTTCTACGCCGGCGAAAAAGAGGCGGCCAAAAAATGACGACGTCTGCCTCCCCGGCGCCGCTGCGTGACGCGGCGCCCCCTGTGCCCTGGGTGCGCTACCTTGCGCTGGGCACCGTCTCGCTGCTGATGCTCTACCCGCTGATCTGGCTGGTGGGCGCCACCTTCAAGACCAATGCCGAGATCTTCACCGAGATCGGCTTCTGGCCCAGCCGGCTGGACTTCGGCGCCTATGCCAAGGGCTGGAAGACCAGCACCGAGTACACCTTCGCCACCTACTTCCTCAACAGCTTCATCATCACGGTGCCGCGCATCATCGTCACGGTGATCAGCTGCGTGCTGGTGGCCTATGCGTTTGCGCGTTTCGAGTTCTGGGGCAAGAAGTCGCTCTTCGCCATCATGGTGGGCACGATGATGCTGCCGCTCATCGTGCTGCGGCTGCCGCAGTACCTGATGTTCCGCGAAGTGGGCATGCTCGACAGCTACTGGCCGCTGATCCTGCCGTCTGCATTCGCGACCGACACCTTCTTCGTGTTCATGCTCGTGCAGTTCCTGCGCGGCATTCCGCGTGACATGGAAGAGGCCGCCATGATCGACGGCTGCAATGCGCTGCAGATGCTGTGGCACATCATCGTGCCGCTGCTCAAGCCGGCCATCATCAGCGTGGTCGTCTTCCAGTTCATCTGGACGATGAACGACTTCATGGGGCCGCTGATCTATCTCGCCAGCGTCGAGAAATACCCCGTGAGCCTGGCGCTGAAGATGAGCATCGGCGCCACCGAAGAGGTCGAGTGGGCCAACGTCATCGCCATCAGCGTGGTGGCCCTGGTGCCCTCCGTCGCGGTGTTCTTCGCCGCCCAGAAACATTTCATCGAAGGTGCTGCTTCCAGCGGCATCAAGGGTTGAGGCCGACATGGCACGCGTGAGTCTTTCCAAGATCGAGAAGGTCTATCCCAACGGCTTCAAGGCCGTGCACGGCGTCGACCTCGACATCCGTGACGGCGAGTTCATGGTCTTCGTGGGCCCCAGCGGCTGCGCCAAGAGCACGCTGCTGCGCATGGTGGCGGGGCTGGAGAGCATCACCGGCGGCGAGCTGCGCATCGGCGACAAGCGGGTCAACGACCTGCCGGCCAAGGCGCGCGGCATCGCGATGGTGTTCCAGAACTACGCGCTCTACCCGCACATGACGGTGTACGACAACCTGGCCTTCGGCTTGAAGCTCGCCGGCACGCCGAAGAAAGAGCTCGACCAGCGTGTGCGCCAGGCCGCGCAACTGCTGGAGATGGAGCACCTGCTGGAGCGTTACCCCAAGCAGCTCAGCGGCGGCCAGGCGCAGCGTGTGGCCGTGGGCCGCGCCATCGTGAAGAAGCCCGAGGTGTTTCTCTTCGACGAGCCGCTTTCCAACCTGGATGCCAAGCTGCGCGCTGCGATGCGCGTGCGCCTGACCGAACTGCACCAGACGCTGCGCGACCAGGGCCAGCCCGCCACAGTGATCTACGTCACCCACGACCAGACCGAAGCCATGACCATGGGCGAGCGCATCTGCGTGCTCAAGGAAGGCGTGATCCAGCAGGTGGACACGCCCGTGGCCTTGTACGAAAGGCCGGCCAATGCCTTTGTGGCGGGCTTCATCGGCTCGCCCGAGATGAACCTGGTGAAGGCCGAGCTGCAGGCGCTGAACGGCAGCGCTGCCGTCGGCCTGTGCGGGCAGGTGCTGCCGCTGTCGGGCGCACGTTCGGCCGCATTGGCAGGCCGGCAAGGCGCCATCACCTTCGGCCTGCGGCCCGAGCACATCGGCGCACTGCCGCGTGCCCAGGGCGACAGCCTGCCCGTGCCGGCCACGCTGCGCTTCACCGAGCACATGGGCAGCGAGGTCTACGTGCACTTCAACATCGGCGAGCTGCCCTTCAGCGCCCGCGTGCCGGTGGAGCAGGCCAGCGGCCTGCACGGGCTGCAGCGCGGCGCCGCGCTCACCATGCACCTTCAGATGGGCGCGGCCCACCTCTTCGACGCCTCCAGCGGCCTGGCCGTGGCATGAAGCGCCGCCTGCTCCTGCAAGGCCTGGGGGCCGCAACGCTCAGCGCCCCCGCGCTGGCGCAGAAAGACGCGCGCGTGCTGCGCTTCGCCTGGTGGGGCGGCGCCGCGCGCCACGGCGCCACGCTGGCCGCGGTGCGGCTCTTCGAGCAACGCAACGCGGGCCTGCGCATCAAGTCCGAGTACATGGGCTTCAACGGCTACCTGGAGCGCCTGACCACGCAGGTGGCCGGCGGCAGCGAGCCCGATGTGATGCAGATCAACTGGGCGTGGCTGGCGATGTTCAGCAAGCGCGGCAGCGGCTTCACCGACCTCACGCCGCTCTTGGGCCCGGCGGTGCGCGAGCAGCTGCCCGAGGCCGAGCTCGCCACCGGCCGCGTGGCCGGCAAGCTCAACGCCCTGCCGGTGAGCTACAGCGCACGCGTGATGCTGTGGAACCCAAGCACCTTCGAGCGCGTGGGCCTGGCCTTGCCCAAGACCTGGGAAGAACTCTTTGCCGCCGGGCCGGTGTTCCGCAGCAAGCTGGGCGAAGGCGCCTTCCCGCTGGACGGCGAGCTCTACGACATGATCCTGCTCGCCCAGGCCTGGGTGCAGCAGAAACACGGCACGCCCTTCATCGCACCGGCCACGGTCGAAGGCCCCAGCCGCGTGGCGATGAACGAAGCTGCGGCGCTCGATTGGGTGCGCACCTACCAGCGCCTGGTGCGGGAACACGTGGCCACCCCGCTGCCCTTGCGCGCCAGCCTCGGCGGCGCCGAAAAGCCCACCGAGCAGCAGCCCGATTGGGTGACGGGCCGCTGGGCCGGCAACTTCACCTGGGATTCGGCCATCGCGCTGCGCGCCAGCACGCTCAAACCCCCGCAACGCCTGGCCCTGGGTGACTTCCCCACCCTGCCCGGCGCGCTGCACAGCGGCATGTTCGGCCGCCCCACGCTGATGTACGCCGTGGGCCGCCACTGCAAGCAGCCCGAGCTGGCGGCCAGGCTCATCGAGTTCCTGCTCACCGACCTGGACGCGGCACGCCTGCTCGGCCGCACGCGCGGCCTGCCCGGCGCACGCGGCCCGCTGCAGCAGCTGGAGCGTGAGGGCCAGCTGCCCGCGCTGGAGTTGCAGGCGCACCGGCAGATCCAGGCCCAGCGCGACGCCGGCCGCCTGCCGCTGCCCGGCCCGCTCTTCGAGCACCCGCGAATGCTCAAGTTCATGCGCGAAGTTTTCGAGACGGTGGCGTACAACAAGACCACCGACATCGCCGCTGCGCGCCGCCTCATCACCGATGGTGCTGCGCTGCTCAACCGCATCAAGTAAGACCTCAGGCGGCCTTGTCGGGCCGAGCTTTCCATGCCCAAGCACACCGAACGCCAGCTGAACTTCATCACCCGCGCCGACCCCGACACCGGCGCGCGGGTCACGCGGCTGACGCCCACCGACATCACCTGCCACCGCAATTACTTCTACCAGAAGTGCTTCACGAACGACGGCAGCAAGCTGATCTTCGGCGCCGAGTTCGGCCCCGGCACGAACTGGAACTACCACCTGCTCGATCTGCAAAGCCAGACGGCCGTGCAACTGAGCGATGGCGCAGGCGAAAACACCTTCGGCGGCTTCCTGAGCCCTGACGACCAGCACCTTCACTTCGTGCGCGGCGGCCGCACGCTGGTGCGCTTGGCGCTCAAGGGCCTGCAGGAAGACGTGGTCTACACCGTGCCAGAGGGCTGGGTGGGCTACGGCACCTGGGTGAGCAACAGCGCCTGCACGAAGATGGTGGGCATCGAGATCGCGCAGGCCGATTGGTCGCCACTCTCCGACTGGAAACAGTTCGCCGAGATGTACCACCGGCAGCCGCTGTGCCGCCTGTTCAGCATCGACCTGGCTACCGGCCAACGCACCGTCATCCTCGAACAGAAGGGCTGGCTCGGCCACCCGCAATACCGCCCGGGCGACGACCGCACGGTGGCCTATTGCCACGAAGGCCCGCACGACCTGGTGGACGCGCGCATGTGGTTCATCGACGAAGACGGCACGAACCGCCGCTGCGGCAAGGTGCACGCGCCCGGCGAAAGCTGCACGCACGAGTTCTGGGTGCCCGATGGCAGCGCCATGGCCTTCGTGAGCTACTTCAAGGGCGAGCGCGAGCGCTGGATCTGCAGCCTGGACCCGGTGACGCTGGAAAGCCGCCAGCTCATGCAGATGCCGCCCTGCTCGCACCTGATGAGCAACCACGACGGCAGCCTGATGGTGGGCGACGGCTGCGGCAGCCCGGCCGACGTGGCCGATGCCAGCAGCCACGCGATCGATCACGACCCCTACCTGCACCTCTTCGACATGCAGGCGGGCACCACCACGCGCATCGCGCGGCACGACAGCAGCTGGAAGGTGCACAAGGGCAACCGCCAGGTCACGCACCCGCACCCCAGCTTCACGCCTGACGGGAAACAGGTGCTGTTCAGCGCCGATGCCGAAGGCGAGCCCGCCCTCTACCTTGCAGAACTGCCTGCGTAAGCCCATGACACCGGGCCTCGCGCTGCTGCTGCTGTCCACCCTGGCCGGCGCGGCGGCAGCGGCCACGCCCGGCACCGACAACGTCACGGGCCCGCTGCGCCCGCAGATGAGCGCGGCGCAGGCGGCCGAGCACACCGCCGCGCATTACCTCGCCGACGGCCCCGCGCCCTGGGCGCCGGCGGCGGTGGATGCGAGAGCGCTGAAGCCCGACTTCATCGTCGCTGCCGACGGCAGCGGCACGCACCGCACGGTGCAGGCGGCGGTGGATGCCGTGCCCGCAGCCACGGCCAGCGCCAATGCACGTCGCTGGGTCATCCAGATCCGCCCCGGCACCTACCGCGAGCCGCTGTGCGTGAGCGCCAAGGCCCCGCTCACGCTCATCGGCGTGCCCGGCCAGGCCGGCGCCGTGCGCCTGGTGGAGGGTCGCTACAACGCGATGCCCAAGCCCGCCGGCACGCCGGCCCACGCCTGCTGGCCCGACCTGGCCGCCACCACCTACGGCACCTACGGCAGCGCCAGCGTGGTGTTCGCCAGCGACGACCTCACCGCCGCCCACCTCACCATCGCCAATGACGCGATGGACGGCGTGAAGGCCGGCCAGGGCTACCCGCCCGGCGCCGGTGAAAGCGGCGGCGCGCAGGCCGTGGCGCTGATGACCATCGGCGACCGTGTGCTGCTGGAGCGGGTGCAACTGCTCGCCCACCAGGACACGCTGCACGTGCGCCGCATCAAACCCACGCTGCCCGGGCGTGTGCTGGTGCGCGCGAGCCTGATCGCCGGTGATGTCGATTTCATCTTCGGCAACGCCACGCTCGTCATCGACGACAGCACCATCCTGCAGCGCGCCGGCCGCCGTCAGCCGCCCAACGGCGGCCACGTGCTGGCGCCCAGCACGCCGGCCGCAGCGCGCCTGGGTTTCCTGGTGCAGCGCACGCGCTTCACTGCCGAGCCCGGCGTGGCGCCGGGCAGCATCAGCCTGGGCCGGGCCTGGGACGAGGGCGTGGCGCGCGGCAGCTGGCAGCCGGGGGTCTCGCCCAACGGCCAGGTGCTGATCCGCGACAGCCAGTTGGGCCCGCACCTGGGCGGCTGGTCGGCCAGCACCTCGCGCCGGCCCTTCAGCGCCACGGGCGAGCAGGCCAACCGCTTCTTCGAGTTCAACAACCGCGCCTTGCCGGCCGACCCGGCGCGCGAAGCACTGCCGGCCGACGGCGGCTGGGCCGCAGCCGAAGGTGGCACCCGCGGCGGCGCCGAGGCCGCGCCCGAAGACCTGCACACCGTGCGCAACCGCGCGCAGTTGCTGGCCGCCTTGAAGCCGCATCTGGGCGCCGACGGCCGCCCCGGCGTGCAGCGCCCGCGCCTGGTGAAGATCGCCGGCCGCATCGACCTGGCGCAGGCCGAGGATGGGCGCACCCTCGGCTTCGACGACTTCCGCGACCCGGCCTTCAGCTGGGACGCCTTCGAGGCCGCCTACGCCCCGGCCACCTGGGGCAAGAAGAAGCCCGAAGGCCCGCCGGAAGAAGCCCGCCAGCGCTCGGCCAAGCGCCAGGCCGCACAGGTGATGCTGGCCGTGCCCTCCAACACCACCCTCGTCGGCCTGGGCGCCGGCGCCGAACTCGTCAACGGCGGCTTCGTGCTCGATGGCGTGCAGCAGGTCATCCTGCGCCACCTGCACCTGCGCCGCGCCTACGACCACTTCCCGGCCTGGGATGCGAACGACAACGCCAGCGGCGAGTGGAACTCGGCCTACGACACGCTGATGCTGCGCAACACGCGCCACGTGTGGGTGGACCACTGCCGCTTTGACGATGGCGAACCCGAAACAGCGCCCGAGCGCGTGATCTTCGGCCGCCCGCTGCAGCGTTTTGACGGGCTGCTGGACATCATCCGCGGCAGCCAGTTCGTCACCGTGAGCCACAGCCATTTCCGCGGGCATGACAAGACCGTGCTCATCGGCAACAGCGACAGCCTCACCAGCGACGACGGCAAGCTGCAAGTGACGCTGCACCACAACCTGTGGGAAGACGTGAAAGAGCGCGCCCCGCGCGTGCGTTGGGGCCAGGTACACCTGCTGAACAACCTCTACCTCGTCAACCCGGGCAGCGATTTCGGCTACTCGCTGGGCCTGGGCCAAGGCTCGCGCGTGTTCAGCGAAAGCAACGCCTGGCAGACGCCCGCCGCCGTGCCGCCCACGCAGCTGGTGCGGGTGCTCAAGGGCAGCCTCTTCCGCGACAGCGGCTCGCTGCACAACGGCCGGCCGCTGGACCTGGCCGCCGTGCTGCGCCAGGCCGGCGCCAGCCTTGCTGACGCCCTGGGCTGGGTGCCGCAGCACCCGCCCGCCGCAGACCCGGCCGAAGCCGTGCCCGCGCGCGTGCGCGCCGCCGCCGGCCCGGGCTGGCTGTGGCTGGGCGCGCCATGAGCAGCACCCCCGGTGCAACCCGCAGCCGGCCGGCGGGCCGGCCGTGGACAATATCTTCTGAAACGCCCGCCCGAAACGATCGAAACAACATGGACGACGACAGCTACGACGCCAGGCAGCCCGAATCGGTGGCCGCGGTCCTGAAGGTCTTCGCCATCCTGCAATCGCTGTCGGAACGGGACGAAACCGGCATCAGCGAGCTCTCGGTTCGCCTGGCCATGCCCAAGGCCACGGTCTACCGCTTCTTGCAAACGATGAAGACGCTGGGCTACGTGCGCCAGCAGGTCGACAGCGAGCGCTACGGCCTGTCGATGCGCATGTTCGAACTGGGCGCCAAGGCGCTGCAGTACCCCGATCTGGTGGAGATCTGCAAGCCGCACATGCAGAGCCTGAGTGACGCCACTGGCGAGACGGTGCACCTGGGCACGCTGATCGACAGCGAGATCATCTACGTGCACAAGGTCGACAGCCGCCACATGCTGGGCATGTACTCGCGCGTAGGCCGTCGCGCGCCGCTGCACTGCACGGCGATCGGCAAGGTGCTGCTGGCCTGGGAGAGCCCGGCGCGCCGCGCGCACATCCTGCAGGGCTGCGACTTCAAGCCCTACCGCGAGAAGACCATCACCACGCCCGAGGCCTTCCACGCCGAGCTGGAGCGCACGCTGGCCCAGGGCTTCGGGCAAGACCGCGAAGAGTTCGACGACCACATCCGCTGCGCCGGCATCCCCATCTTCGACCGCCAGAACCAGGTGGTGGCCGGTCTGAGCGTGAGCTTCCCCACCTTCCGCTACGACACCGCACGCGAGCCCGAACTCGTGGCCATGCTGCGCGACGCCAGCCGCGACATCTCGCGCCAACTCGGCTGCACGCAGTTCCCGCTGGATCCGGTGGAAACGACGGCAACGCGCCGATGAAAGACCGCCGATGAAACCCAACCCGCTGCGCCAGCTCTGGGCCCAAGACCGCGCCGCGCTCAACGGCTGGCTGGCCGTGCCCAACAGCTTCAGCGCCGAGGTGATGGCGCGCCAGGGTTTCGACACGCTCACCATCGACCTGCAGCACGGCCTGGCCGATGCCGGCACGCTGGTGCCCATGCTGCAGGCCCTCAGCACCACCGCCACCGTGCCCGTCGTGCGTGTGCCGTGGCTGGAGCCGGGCATCCTGATGCGCGCGCTGGACGCCGGCGCGATGGCTCTCATCTGCCCCATGGTCAACACGCGCGAAGACGCGCAGAAGCTCGTGGCCTGGACGCACTACGCGCCGCAAGGCACGCGCAGCGTAGGCCCCATCCGCGCGGTGCAGTTGCACGGGCCCGAGTACGTGGCGCGCGCGAACAGCGAGATCGTGGTCTTCGCGATGATCGAAACCGCACAGGCGCTGGACAACCTGGACAGCATCCTCTCGGTGGAAGGGCTGGACGCGGTCTATGTCGGCCCGTCGGACCTCTCGATGAGCCTGGGCTGCAAACCCACTTTCGACGATGTCGAGCCGAAAGTGCAGCAGGCCATCGAACACATCGCCGAGCGTGCGAAGGCCCATGGCCTGAAGGCCGGCATCCACAACGGCCGCACCGACGTGGCGCAGGCGCGAATCGAACTCGGCTACCGCTTCGTGACGCTGGCCTCCGACGTGAACCTGCTCGTGGAAGGCTCGCGCCGCGTGCTGGGCGCCATGCGCGGCAGCCTGGGCGGCGACCTCGGCGCGCGGGCCAAGCCGTGAGCGCGCCGAAGCCGCAGCCCTTCGCCTTGCGGGGCGAGTACATCACGCTCGACGCCCTGCTCAAAGCCACAGGCCTGGTGGGCAGCGGCGGCGAGGCCAAGCTGCTCATCACCGAAGGCCAGGTGCGCGTGAACGGCGAGGTGGAACTGCGCCGCGGCCGCAAGCTGCGCGGCGGCGAGACGGTGCAACTGGGCGCCACCGCCGTGGCGGTGCACGCCGCCCAGGCGCCTGGGGCTTGAGCCCTCAGCCCGCCTGACGCCGCCGCGCGGCGGCCAGCGCTCCCAGGGCTGCCAGCGCCAGCGCCGCGCTGGTGGGTTCGGGCACGCCGGTGCTGCCACCCGTGGATTCAAACGACAACGCCACCTCGCTCAGGGCCATCCACTGGTTGCCCGGTTCGCGCAGCCACTGCACTTGCACATACCGGGCCTGCTGGGCCGCCGTGGCCAGGGTCAGCCAGCGCTGCTCGCTCGGGCTGACGGGCGTGTGCACGAAGTCGACGAGGGTCTCGCCGAAGTAGTTGATGTTGTCCAGGGAGTAACTGATACGGGCCGCATCCGGCAGGTAAACGGCCACCTGGCCAAAGGCCAGAAAGTGACCGCTGAGGCGGTTCACCGACTGGGTGCTGCCGAGATCGAAGGTGATGGTCGGGTTCGTGTTCTGCCACAGCACATAGGGCACCCAGTTCGTGGCGGTGCTGCCGATGTTGCCGCCAAGCACACCGTCGGTGAGATCGCCCGTGCCGCCGCTGAGAAAGGCGCCGGAAGCGTTGGAGCCCGGGTAGCCGTTGTCGCCATAGCCGTAGTAGTTGCCACTGGCGCCGTTGGGCATGCTGTAGCTGGAGACCGTCAATGGCCCGGCATGGGCGGCAGCAGCGGCAAGCAGCGTGGCGATGCCGGCCGCCGTGCGCAGGGCAGGGTTGCGGGTGGTGAACAGTGCAAACATGGGCGACTCCGAGGGTTGAGGACGAGGCAGCGACAGCACGAGCCGCAGCGGCAGATGCTGGTTACCGCGACAAAGCCCCGTGGCAAAGCTCATCGCCAGGCGCCCTACCCCCGAGCCAGGGGGTGTGCCCGCGGCTGAGAGACACTCCGCGCCATGGACTATCCGCAATACGACCCCAGCTCGCCCCTGACCCCGCTGCAGCCTGAAGAGCTGCAGGCCCTGGACACCCTGCTGCAGAGCCTGCAGGCCAGCCACGACGGCGTGATGAGCCTGGACGGTGTGGACGGCTACCTCACCGCGCTGGCCCTGATGCCGGGCGGCCCGGCGCAGCCCGGCGGCAAGCTGCCCACCGCCGAGTGGCTGCCGGCGGTGTGGGGTGGCGACGGCCCGCAAGGCCACGACGCGCCGGAACCCTTCGCCAGCAAGCGCCTGCGCAAGAACACCGTGGTGCAGCTGCTGCGCCACCTGCGCCATGTGCAGGCCGAGCTGCAACGGCCTGACGACTGGGAGCCCATCTTCAGCATCGCCGAACAGGGCGCCGACGAATGGGCCGATGCCAGCGACTGGTGCGCAGGCTTCCTGCAGGCCGTAGATCTCGTGCCCAGTGCCTGGGACACGCCCGGCGGCGGCCCCTGGACCGAGCTCGCCCTGGCCCCGCTGCTGCAGCTGGGCGGTGGGCTCGATGGCGTGGACACGCCGGCGGTGGATGCAACCGGCGCGCCGCTGGACTTCGACGACCCGGCTTGCGTGGACCGCCTCAGCCGCGCCGTGCCCGAGGGCGTGTTGCGCCTGCAGGCGCTGCTGGCGGCCTGATCAAGTTCTGATCAGCGCCACGGCGGCGCGGGCAGCAGCACCAGACCCCAGGTGAAGGGCACGCCCAGCAGCGTCAGCAGCACGGCGGCGCTGCCCAGGTCCTTTGCGCGGCCCAGCAGCGGTTGCATCTCCAGCGAGACGGCATCGGCCAAGGCCTCGATGGCCGAGTTCAGGAGTTCCACCACCAGCACCGCCACCACGCTGGCCACCATCGCCAGCAGCTGCCAGCGCCCCGGCGCCAGAAACGGTGCGGCCACCAGCAGCGGCAGGGCCACGAGCAGCTCTTGCCGGAAGGCCGCCTCGTGCCGCACCGCGGCGCGCAGCCCGGCCCACGAGTAGCGCATCGCGCGGAACACACGGCCGATGCCGCCACGGCTCTTGTAGGCGGTGGCCTGGGCTTCGGAAGGGGGCAGGGGCTGAGGCATGGGCATCGGGGCAGGAAGACAGCGTTTCAGGGTAGCACCGGCGCGCAGAGACAATCGGGCACCCGCGCGCCCCACCCTGCGCAAGCCCATGCCCCACGAAACCCATCCGCTCGCCCCGCCCGCCGCCGCCGCCGCCGCCGCCGCCGCCGATGCCGATGCCGATGCCGATGCCGCCCGCAGCGCGCAAGCGCAGCAGCGCTTCTGGCAGCGCATGGACGAGGCGCTGGCCCAGGGCCGGTTGCACAAGCTGGTGCTGGCCCAGCCCGAGGGCGCGCAGCCCGAAGACCTGCAGCGCATCACTGCGCGCCCGCTGCTGCTGCGCGGCGAGCTGTGCCTGAGCCTCGTCTACAGCCACCGCACGCGCGACGTGACCAAGAACCTGCCCCTGCCCGAGGCCCGCGCCTTGCTGCCCACGCTGGCGGGCAAGCCGGGCTTCCGCAAGCTGCACCTGCTCACGGCCGCTGGCGAGAGCCAGCTCGCCTACAGCAAACGTGGCAAGGCGCTGTTCAGCCACACCACCAGCGCCGCGCCGACCGAGCCGACGCCACCTGCTGAGACTGCCGGCCACGACCGCGAAAAACAGCGCTGGATCGAGCTGCAGGCCCCCTTCCTCACCGCCCTGGGCGTGACCACGCCGCAAGGCACGCTGGTGCCGGCGATGGCGCGCAAGTGGAAGCAGATCAACAAGTTCGTCGAGGTCTTCGCACACGCGCTGCAGCGATCACCGCTGGCCGGCGCGAAGCAGGTGAAGGTGGCCGATTTCGGCGCCGGGCGCGGCTACCTCACCTTCGCCATCCACCACTGGCTGCAGCACGGTCTGGGTGTTCAGGCCGAGGTGCACGGTGTGGAGCTGCGGCCTGACCTGGTGCAAGAGGCCCAGGCCAGCATCGCGCGGCTGGGCTTGCAGGGGCTGCGCTTCGAGGCCGGTGACGTGCGCGATTTCGAGCCTGGCGCGATGAACGTGATGATCGCGCTGCACGCCTGCGACACCGCCACCGACCACGCCATCCACCTGGGCCTGCAGGCCGGCGCCGAGATCATCCTGTGCAGCCCCTGCTGCCACAAGCAGATCCGCCCGCAGCTGCTGAGCCCGCACCCGCTGCGGCCGGTGTTCCAGCACGGCATCCACGCCGAGCAGCAGGCCGAGATGCTGACCGACAGCCTGCGCGCGCTGCTGCTGGAAGCACGTGGCTACGACACGCAGGTCTTCGAGTTCATCACGCTCGAACACACGCGCAAGAACAAGATGATCCTGGCCGTCAAGCGCGAAGACAGCGCCGCCAGCACGCGCCAGCGCGAAGCTGCGCTGGCGCAGGTGGCCGAGCTCAAGCGCTTCTTCGGCATCCGCGAACAAGCACTGGAAACGCTGCTGCAGGCCGATGCCTGAAGTTCAAGAACGACGAGGAGACAAACCCATGGACGAGCCGCACGACCACGACCACGCAGACGACCACGCCCACCCGCGCTGGCAGCACGACGGCGTGCGCGTGGTGCCCGCCAACCAGCTGGACGCCAACACCGCGCAGACGCCGGGCATGGACCGCAAGGCCGCCATCAACTTCGCGCGCGTGGGCGCGCAGAAGCTGTGGGCCGGCACGGTGCACATCCACCCCGATGCCAAGACCGGCGCCCACCACCACGGCCCGCTGGAGAGCGTCATCTACGTGATCAAGGGCCGCGCCCGCATGCGCTGGGGCGAGCAGCTCGAGTTCACCGCCGAGGCCGGCCCGGGCGATTTCATCTACGTGCCGCCTTTCGTGCCGCACCAGGAAATCAACGCCAGCGCCACCGAGGTGCTGGAGTGCGTGCTGTGCCGCAGCGATGGCGAGGCGGTGGCCGTCAACCTCGACATCACACCGGTCGAACAACCCACGACCGTGGCCTGGGTCGACCCCACGCACCCCGCCCCGCGATGAACGCTGCGCTGAACGACCCGCGTGCCTTCCTGCGCCAGCTCTACGACGCTGCCGTGCAGCGCGCGCTGCCGGCGCTGAACACGGCCGCCCACCTGCCACCGCCGCCCGACATCACAGGCCCGCGGCGCGGCCGCACGGTGGTCATCGGCGCGGGCAAGGCCGGCGGAGCCATGGCGGCAGCAGTGGACGCGCTGTGGCCCGCCGAAGCGCCGATCAGCGGCTTGGTGGTGACACGCTACGACCACGTACCGCCGGCTTACCGCGCCCAGCCCGGGCGCATCGAAGTGGTGGAAGCCCGGCACCCTGTGCCCGACGAGGCCGGCCGCAACGCAGCCCAGCGCATCGCGACGATGGTGCAGGGTCTGACCGAGCACGACCTCGTGCTGTGCCTCGTCAGCGGCGGCGGCTCGGCGCTGCTCTCGCTGCCCGCGCCGGGGCTGACGCTGGAAGACAAGCAGGCCATCAACCAGGCGCTGTTGAAGAGCGGTGCGGCCATCGACGAGATGAACTGCGTGCGCAAGCACCTGAGCGCCATCAAGGGCGGCCGCCTGGCCGCGCTGTGCGCGCCGGCACGCGTGCACACGCTGCTGATCAGCGACGTGCCGGGCGACGCGCCCGAGGTCATCGCCAGCGGCCCCACCGTGCCCGACGCCAGCACCTGCGCCGACGCGTTGGCGATCTGCCAGCGCTACGGCATCGCGCTGCCCGCGGCGGCGCTGGCCGGCCTGGAGAGCGGCGCCTTCGAGACGCCCAAGCCCGGCCATGCACTCTTCAGCGGCCACGAAGTGCGCATGCTCGCCACGCCGCAGCAGGCGCTGGAAGCCGCGGCCGCCGCGGCGCGTGCGGCCGGCGTGGAAGCGCACATCCTCAGCGACGAGATGGAAGGCGAGAGCCGCGTCGTCGGCCAGGTGCAGGCGGCGCTGGCGCGCGCGGTGGCGCGCCGCGGTGCGCCGTTTGCGAAGCCTTGCGTGATCCTGTCAGGCGGCGAAACCACGGTCACCGTGAAGCACAGGCCTGCGCCAGGCGAGGCCGCCGGCAAGGGCGGCCGGGCCACCGAGTTTTTGCTGGGCTGCGCGCTGGCGCTGCAAGGGCAGGCCGGCGTGCACGTGCTGGCCGCCGACACCGACGGCATCGACGGCCTGGAAGACAACGCCGGCGCGATCGTCACGCCCGACACCTTGGCCCGCGCCGCGGCGCTGGGCTTGAAGCCACAGGCCTTCCTCGACCGCCACGACGCCTACAGCTTCTTCGCTGCACTGGGCGATCTGGTGGTGCCTGGGCCCACCTACACGAATGTCAACGACTTTCGGGCGCTGCTGATCACCTGAGCGTGCGCAGCGCCGGCGAGGCGTCTGCGCGATCGGGCGGCGGCATCGCCTGCGTCGGGGCGAGTTGGGTCTCCGGCCCATCCAGCGAGAGGGTGTCCAGCGCAGCCGGCTTGGTGGTCTCCCATTCGCGCTGGCTGGCTTCGAACTCCTCGGGTGAGGCCTCGGTCACCTGCAGCGGGTCGCCGGCCGCCAAGGCTTGGGCATGGCGCTGGACGCGCTCCTCACGCGCCTCGGCTGCGGCCTGCATCATGCGCAGGCGGTCGACCAGACGTTCCAGCCGTTTCGAGGGTTCGCGCTCCACCAGGATCTGCAGCTGCACCACGGCCCTGCGCAGCACCCGGCTGTTCATCGCCTGCACGCCAGCCCAGCCGTGACAGCCCAGCACGTCGTGCACCAACACCAGATGGCGCATCACGGCGGTGGCGTGCTGGTGCTCCAGTGCAAGAAGCCGCAGCCGCAGTTCCTCGCGCAACCGCGCCACCGATTCGGCCTGGATCATCTCGGGCGAGCGGCGGCGCTCGAGCAGCGTGACGTGCAGGCCGTCGGCGCGGCGTTGCAGCTTCAGGGGCCTGCCGAGGATGCTCTTCATCCAGCGGATCGAGCCGGGCGGCCCGGCCGGCGCGCGGCGGTCGCGCCGTACGGGGCGTTTGCTTGACGGGTTGTCGGCCATCCGTGGGTTGTCGGCCACCCACGGCAGGGCTTGAGCCCCGCTTGGGGCCCCCGGGCCATCGCGGCGCTCCGGCAACGGCCGGTGATCGAGAAGATCCTCACAGGCCAGGGGCCTGAGCCGCACCCGTCGCCCAGGCGATACGGAGCAGACCTCATACGAAGCGCACCCGGGTCATTGGGCCGACCCCTTGATCGAGGGATGCGCTGAGGCGGCCTGAGCCTTTTGGCGCGCGGTGCTTGCGCCACCCAGCAAGCGCCTTGATGGTCAAGGTGCGCCATCGCAACGGAGTCCCCCCCATGGCCGCATGCCACCATCTTCAACGCGCTCTTCCGCGCATGCCCGCGCTGGGCCTCTCGGCGCTGTTCACCGCACTGGCGCTGCCGGCCGGTGCGCAGGTTTTCGTCAGCAGCGACCGCACCGTAGCGGGTGGCAACCCCTTGAACGGCACCTACTACGGCCAGAGCGTGCTGGTCGGCGCATCGGGTGCAGCCAACGGCATCATCACCCGTGTAGCGAACATCACGGCAGACGTCGTCGACCCGGCCCTGTTCAGCTACAGCGATCAGACAGGCGGCGGCCTCGGCGCTTACAGCAACAGCGTGGTGCGCATCGCCGGCGCCACCTTCACCCAGCACTCACCCACCGGCTTCGGTGGGTACGCGAACGCACTCGACACCGCCCATGTCTTCGTCAACGGCGGCAACCTGCGCGGCCTGTCGACAGCCGGCGCGGCACCTGGCGCGGCCGGTGCGCAGATCACTGTCAACGGTGGCGTGACCCAGAACGGCATCGGCGGCGTCGCCTACATCGTCAACGGTGCGCTGACCGTCAACGGCGGCACGCTGCGCGCCCAGGGCGGCAACGCCGCGATCGCCATGGGCCAGGGCAGCGTCGTCAACATCAACGGCGGGCTCGTGGAGTCCGCTGCCGGGTCGGCGGTGTACCTGGGTTCGGACAGCGCGCTCACGATGAACGGTGGCACCGTCACCGGCAGCGCAGGGGGCGGGCCGCGCTGGGGCGTGCGGGTGGAGAGCGTGACGAACACCGCCCGGTTGCAAGGTGGTACGGTCAACGGCGGCCTGCGGGCCGATGCCGTGAACAGCGTGACCAACACCCAAGCCGCCCTCGGCGGCGGCGTGGCCGTCAACGGCGGTGTCTTCGCCTATGGCAACGCGGCGATCGACGTCACGGGCGGCAGCTACACCCGCTTCTCGGGGGCCGATGCCTCGTTCTTCGCAATGGGAGTGAACACCGTCAACTTCTTCGGCACCGACCTGGCGCTGAGCGCCCCGACGGCCGGCACCGTGTTCGAGTCCAACACCTTCGTTGGCAACTTCTACACCTTCACCAGCGGCACCTTCAGCGACGGCCAGAGCGCCGTCGGCCTGCGCTTGTTCGATGCCGTGTCCATCGCCGGGAACGCGCTGCCTGGGGGCTTCACGCTGAACCCGTCACCCGTGCCCGAGCCTTCCAGCGCGCTGCTGCTGTTGCTGTCGCTGCCGGCCCTGGGCGCCATCATGCGACGGCGTTGGGCCAGCGCCTGAGCCTGCTTCCGCAGAATACCGGGCTCTGTCGAAAGTCCAGAACATCGAGTGGCTGAGCGCGCAGCATCGGTTCGACGACCGACCCGTCATCAACTCGAGCCCACAGCGGTGGTCAGGGGCGCGCTGCACGAGCGCCATTGCAGACGAACCGATGCGTCTGGACGCTGTCACCGTGCAGCAACTCTCCGCAGGCCGCCGGCATCGGCGTGCTGAACGAGCTGACGCTGCCCGACGGGCGCTGCACGGCGCCCGGCTTCAGGCGCCTGGTGGGCCGTTTTCGAAGGGATAACGCACCCCCACCGCCGCGCGCAGCCGGTCCAGCGTTTCCACCAGCGCCAGGCTCTCGGCATGCGGCATGCCCGGGCTTTCGACGAGGCCAGCGCGCACACAGCGCATGGCCTCGCGGATCTCGCCTTCGAAACCGTTGATCTCGAAAGGCCGCTCGAAGTGCTGCACCTCGCCCGCCTGGCTGACACGGTGCGCGCGCGTGGCCTGCCAGAAGGCCTGCGGCACGACGATGCTGCCGCGTTCACCCAGCAGGTGCAGGCTGTTGTCGCCCTCGGTGTCGAAGGCGCAGAAGAACTGCACCACGGCGCCGCCCTCGTGGACGAGTTGGGCGCTCACACGCTGGTCCACGCCGGTGGGCGCAAGCAGGCCATGCGCGTGCACGGCGGCCAGCGGCGGGCAGGTGCCCAGGGTCTGTTCCAACGCCCAGCGGGCCAGTGCCACGTTGTAGACGCCGATGTCGAGCAGCGCGCCGCCGGCCAGCGCGGGCGCGAAGCAGCGGTGCGCGGGATCGAAGTCCAGACGGAAGGCGAAGCTGCTGTGCACCGCACGCAGCGCGCCAATGTCGCCACGGCGCAGCGCTTGACCGATCTCGTCGTACAGCGGCAGGAAGCGCGACCACAGCGCCTCCATCAGGAAAACGCCGCGTTCTCGCGCCAGCGCCACCAGCGGCCGCGCCTGCGCCAGCGTGGGCACGAGCGGCTTCTCGCACAGCACGGGCAGCCCAGCGTGCAGGCAGGCCTGCACCGCGTCGGCATGGGCGCTGTGGGGCGTGGCGATGTAGACGGCATCCAGGTCACCGCGCGCCAGCAGCGCCGCCACGGTGGGCACGGCGGCCACGGGCGCGGGCCCGCTCCACCGTTCCGCGAAGGCACGGCTGCGGGCTTCGTCTCGGCCGGCCACCGCCACCAGGCGGGTGCCAGGCAGGGCCTGCACGGCCTCGGCAAAGCGGTGGGCGATGGCCCCCGGGCCGATCAGGCCCCAGCGGAAGTCGGCGTCGTTCATAGGGGGTCGCAAGGTCGGGGTGATCAGGTCAACGCTCGGAGCCGGAGGTCCAGGCGGGCAGCCGGTAGTCGGTGGCCAGCGCCAGCGCGCGCAAGCCGAAGGTGGCAGCCGCGGCCAGCAGCACGGCAGCGCTGTCATCCAACCCGAGCGCCCGCGCCGCCACCAGCACCCAGCCCCCGGCGAAGGCGCAGACGGCGTAAGGCCGGTGGTCGCGGAAAGCGCTGGGGATCTCGTTGCAGACGATGTCGCGCAGCACGCCGCCGAAGACGGCGGTCACCACGCCCATCAGCACCGCCACGATGGCCGGCAGGCCCTGCGCCAGTGCCAGCTGCGTGCCGCCGGCGCTGAAGAGACCCAGCCCCACGGCGTCGGGCCATTGCATGGCGCGTTCGGTGGGCGCGAAGTGGCGCCCGCGCATCAGCAGCATGGCCCCAATGCACCCGCCCAGCAACGCCCACAGCCAACCTGCGTGCTCGACCCAGAAGAAGGGCCGGCGGTCGAGCAGCACGTCGCGCAAGGTGCCGCCGCCAAAGGCCGCCAGGCCCGCCACGACGCACACGCCCACGGCATCCAGCCGCTTGCGCGCGGCCTCCATCAGGCCCGAGAGCGCGAAGGCAATGGTGGCCGTGGCCTCCAGCGTGGTCAGCAGCAGCGGCAGCAGGGCGGGTTCGCGCATGGCGGCAGCTTAGCCGCTGCCATCACCGGGCCCTCACACCCGACGCAGGCACGGCCCGCCGCGTGGCGTGGCGCAGCTGCGGCCCTGGCCGTTCGGGGTCACCACTTGCAGCCACTGTCCGGCTTGACCGCATCGGCCACCAGCGGCACCGCGGCAGCCAGGCCGACGGCGCGGTAGGCCTCGCGGCAGTCGGCTCTGGCCGACTTGGCAATGTCGCGGCCGAGCTTCTCGTCCACCTCGGGCGGGCGCGGCAGCACCGGCAGCGCGCCCGCGCTGCGCCCGCGTGAGAGTTCGCCGCCCCGGGGGCGCTGCAGCGTCAGGTTCAGGCGCGGCAGCACGCTGGCCGCGGGGGCTGGGGGCGTGGCGACATCGCGGCCCAGTTGGGAGCCGGCATCGGGTTGCCCGGCCTTCAGCATCGGCGACGCAGGCGGGCTGGCCGGTGCAGGTCGCGCCGGTGCAGCACTGGGCACGGCGGCGCCCGATGCTGGCTCGGCGGCCACCGTGGGCACGGCCTGGGCCGGCAAGGCCGGCGGGGCCAGCGGCGCGGGTGCAGCGGCCAGCGGTTCAGCGGCGAGCGGCGCCACGGCCGCCATTGGGGGCGCCGCGGGCGCGGGCACGGCGGGCCGGGCCAGGCGTTGCAGCGGAGCGGCCGCGGGCGGCAGGTCGGTGGCCAGCGCTGGCAAGGCCGCGGCCGGTGCCAGGGGCTCGATAGGCGCCAAGGCTGCCGCAGCGGCACGCACCGCGGGCGCCTGCAGGCTGCGTTCGGCCGGCGCAGGCTGGGGGGCGGGCGGGGCTGGGGTGGCCGCGGCGGCGGCTGGCAAGGCCTGGGCGATTGGCGGGGCCGGTGCAGGCTCGGGCGACGCGTTCGGCGCCGCCACGGGCACGGGGGCCAAGGCTGGCGGCTCGGACAGGGCCAAGGCCGCGGGTTCGGCCGCGGCGCGTTCTTGCAGCACCCGCCCGGGGGGCGGTGGCGGCGCGGGCTCGGCCGCAGAGCCCGGCTCGGCCGCCCAGCGGCCGAGTTGCGCTGCGCCTGGCTCGGCGGCCACGGCCGGCGCCTCGCTGCGGACCTGGCCGCCCCAGCGCGGCTGCACGGCGGTGCCGGTCGGCCCCTCAGGCACGGCCGGCGCGGGGGGCAGCACTTCTTGTGTGGCGCCCGGGGTCACCGGCCCTTGCAAGGTGATGTTGAGCGTGCCGGCCACACCCTGCCCGGGCGCCGCGGTGCCGCCCGGCGCATTGCCAAACATCAGCACCAGCCACACGTGCAGCAAGACGGCCAGCAACAGGCAGCGCCGCATGAAGGGCGTGAGCGCGGGCCGGGCCACCACCGGCATGGGCGCCGCTGGCCAGGCCACCACCAGCCGAAGCGCTGGCGCGCGCGCAGGCTGCGCCGGGCGCACGGGCACCGGCGCCGAGGCATCGGCGCCTGGCAGCAGGCGCAGGGCGGGCAGGCTCATCGCGAGGGCTGGCAGTCGGGGGTGTGCAGGTGCGGCATCGGGCGCGAACAGGGTCGCCCGGCGGGCACCTGACGCGCATTCGCACCTTCGCAGGCGCCCCCCGCGCTGTCAACGCAGCCATCGCCGGAACAGGCCGGTCTGCACCCCCCATTTGTCGGCGCACGGCGCGCTCTCGGGTCTAATCCGGGCTGGCTTCAACCCTGCACCCCCATGAACCAGCTCGACCAGCTCAAGCAGCACACCACCGTGGTGGCCGACACCGGCAACTTCCACCAGCTCGCCGCTTTCGCGCCGCAAGACGCCACCACCAACCCCAGCCTCATCCTGAAGGCCGTGCAGCAGCCCGAGTACGCGCCGCTGCTGGCCGAGACCGTGGCCGCGCACCGCAGCGCGCCGCTGGAGGCCATCGTCGACGAGGTGCTGGTGCGCTTCGGCCGCGAGATCCTGAAGGTGGTGCCGGGCCGGGTGAGCACCGAAGTCGACGCGCGCCTGAGCTTCGACACTGCCGCCACCGTGGCGCGCGCGCAGCGGCTGATGGGCCTGTACGAGGCCGCCGGGATTGGCCGCGAGCGGGTGCTGATCAAGATCGCGGCCACCTGGGAAGGCATCCGCGCCGCCGAGGTGCTGGAGCGCCAGGGCATCCGCTGCAACCTGACGCTGCTGTTCGCCTTCTGCCAGGCCGTGGCCTGTGGCGATGCCGGCGTGCGCCTGATCAGCCCCTTCGTCGGCCGCATCTACGACTGGTACAAGAAGCAGGCCGGCGCGAAGTGGGACGAAGTCGCGATGGCTGGCTCGGAAGACCCTGGCGTGAAGAGCGTCACCGCCATCTTCAACCACTACAAGCGCCACGGCATCGAGACGCAGGTGATGGGCGCGAGCTTCCGCAACGTGGGCCAGATCACGGCGCTGGCCGGCTGCGACCTGCTGACCATCAGCCCCGAACTGCTGGCGCAGTTGCAGGCCAGCGAGGCGCCACTGGGCCGCGCGTTGGATGCCGAAGCCGCCCGCAGCCTGGCGCTGCCCGCCGTGCACCACGACGAAAAGAGCTTCCGCTGGGCGCTCAACGAAGACGCGATGGCCACCGAGAAGCTCGCCGAAGGCATCCGCGCCTTCGCGGTGGATGCGGGCAAGCTCGACAAGCTCATCGAGGCGGCACGCGCATGAAACGGTGTGACCAGACGGCCGCCTGGGCGGCCCTGCAAGGCCACTTCGAAGCCCACGGTCGCGGCTTCGACCTGCGCGAGGCCTTCGGGCGAGATGCCGGGCGTTTCGCAGCGATGTGTATCGAGGCGCCCGAGGTCTACGCCGACCTCAGCAAGAACCTGCTGGACACCGCCACGCAGCACTTCCTGCTCGACCTGGCGCGCGAGTGCGGCCTGGAAGCACAGCGCGACGCGATGCTGCGCGGCGAGCCCGTCAACAGCACCGAAGGCCGCGCCGTGCTGCACACCGCGCTGCGCGCGCCGCGAGGCCATGCACCCTTCAGCGACGAGGTGCACGGCGTGCTCGACGACATGCTCGCCTACGCCGACGGCGTGCGCGCCGACTGGGCCTTCACCGACATCGTCAACATCGGCATCGGCGGCAGCGACCTCGGCCCGCAGATGGTGGTGCGCGCGCTGGAAAGCTACGCCCACGCCGGCCAGCGCCTGCACTTCGTGAGCAACGTCGACGGCCACGACCTCGCGCCGCTGCTGCAGCGCCTGGACCCGAACAAGACGCTGTTCATCGTCGCCAGCAAGACCTTCACCACGCAGGAGACCATGGCCAACGCGCAAGCCGCGCGCGACTGGTTCCTGAGCGCCGGCGGCCACGCGATCTCGCGGCACTTCGTGGCCACCACCACCAACATCGAGGCGGCCGCGGCCTTCGGCATCACCACCACGTTCGGGTTCTGGGATTGGGTGGGCGGCCGCTACTCGCTGTGGAGCGCCATCGGCCTGCCCATCGCCATCGCCATCGGCAGCGCGAACTTCCGCGAGCTGCTGGCGGGCGCGCACGCCATGGACCGCCATTTCGCCGAGGCACCGCTCGAGAAGAACCTGCCGGTGCTGCTGGGCCTGCTGGACGTTTGGTACCGCAACTTCCACGGCTTCACGAGCCGCAGCGTGGCGCCCTACCACCAGGGCCTGGCCCGCCTGCCGGCCTACCTGCAGCAGCTGGAGATGGAGAGCAATGGCAAGCGCGTCGATGTGCATGGCGCCACCCTGCCCTTCGGCACCAGCCCGGTGGTCTGGGGCGAGCCCGGCACCAACGGCCAGCATGCCTACTTCCAGATGCTGCACCAGGGCACCGACGTGATCCCGGTGGAGTTCATCGCCGTGAAGACCCCCAGCCACCCCTGGGCCGGCCAGCACCACAAGCTGCTGGCCAACTGCCTGGCGCAGAGCCAGGCGCTGATGCTGGGCAAGACGGCCGCCGTTGCCGCCACCGAGAAAGCGCCCACCGCCAGCGCGAGCATCGCGCCCGAGGTGCTGGCGCAGCACCGCAGCTTCCCCGGCAACCGGCCCAGCACCACCTTCGTGCTGGAGGCACTCACGCCACGCAGCCTGGGTGCCTTGATCGCGATGTACGAACACCGCGTCTTCACCAGCGGGGCGCTGTGGGGCATCAACAGCTTCGACCAGTGGGGCGTGGAGCTCGGCAAGGCGCTGTGCAACCAGCTGCTGCCGCGCCTGGCCAGCCGCGACACGGCGGGGCTGGACGCCAGCACCGCCGGCCTGCTGCAACGGCTGACGGCATGACGGCCGCCGCGCTCCTGGCGGAGAAGAAGTTCGTCTTCGATTTCGGCCGCGTGGTGTTCCGCTGGGAACCCGCGGACGTGCTGCAGCAGGTGCTGCCCGAGCGCGCCCGCGACAGCACCAGCGCCGCCCACTGGGTGGCGCAGATCTTCCAGAGCTACGGCGGCGATTGGGGCGAGTACGACCGCGGCACGGTCAGCCCGGCCGAGCTGGTGCAGCGCATCGCCACGCGCACCGGGCTGCACCCCGAAGAAGTGCAGCGGGTGGTACGGGCCGTGCCTTTGGCCTTGACGCCGCTGCCCGCCACCGTGGCCTTCCTCGAGCGCCTGCATGCGGCGGGGCGGCGCCTGTACTACCTGTCGAACATGCCAGCGCCCATGGCCGACCACCTGCAGGCCACGCACGGTTTCCTGCGCCTGTTCAGCGACGGTGTCTTCAGCGGGCGTGTGCACCACAACAAGCCCGAGCCGGCCATCTACGAGATCGCGGCACAGCGTTTCGGGCACCCGGTGAACGAACTCGTCTTCCTCGACGACCACCCGCCCAACATCGAGGCCGCCCGCGCGCTGGGGTGGCACGGGCGCGTCTTCCACCACGCGGCGCAGGCCGAAGCCGAACTGCGCGCGGCCGGCTGGCTGTAGCGCCTCAGGCGGCCTTCAGGCCGCTTCAGTCACCCCAGGCCGGCGGCTTCTTGTCGCCGTCGTCCATCCAGGCCAGCAACAGCTTCCAGGCCACGGCCAGCACCACGGGGCCGACGAAGATGCCCACGAGGCCGAAGGCCACCAGGCCGCCGATCACGCCGCCGAAGATCAGCAGCAGCGAAAGATCGGCACCCATGCGGATGAGCACGGGGCGCAGCACGTTGTCGAGGTTGGCGATGAGCACCAGCGCGACGATGAGGAAGATGCCCCAGCCGGTGCTGTCGTTCCAGAAGGCCCACACCACCGCTGGCACCAGTACCGGGATGGGCCCCACCTGCGCGATGCAGAACATGAAGATCACAGCCGTGAGCAGCCCCGCGAAAGGCACGCCGGCCAGGCCCAGCGCGATGCCCGAGAGCACCGCCTGCACCAGCGCCGTGACGCCCACGCCCAGGGCCACGCCGCGGATGGCGCCCCCGGCCAGCGCCACCACCTCGGCACCGCGCTCGCCCCCCAGGCGCGTGGCGAAGCGCCGCACCAGCAGCGCCGCCGCTTCGCCGGTGCTGTAGAGCACCGCCGCGATCACCACCGTGATGAGGAACTGCAGCAGCAGGAAGCCGATGTTGCCGACCTGGTCGACGAACCAGCGCGTCAGACCGCCGGCGTAGGGCGACAGGCGCGGCAGCAGGTCGCGCAGGCCGAGTGCCGTGGCCTGCTCCCAGGCGCGCTCGATCACACCGCCCACCATCGGCAGGTTGATCACCCAGGCCGGCGGGGTTTCGGGCAGGTGGTAGTCGGCCGCCAGCTTGGCCCACTCGGCCAGGCGGTCGGCGTTGCCGACGATGGTGAAGATGGCCAGCGTGAGCGGCACCACGAAGAGCAGCAGCAGCAGCAGCGTCATCGCCAGCACGGCCAGGCCGCGGCGCTGCCCCAGCAAGGCCTGGGCACGCAGCATCACAGGCCAGGTGGCCACCACCACCATCGTGGCCCAGATGGCCGGCCCGATGAAAGGCTTCAGGATCCACAGCACCGCACCCAGCAGCACGCCGATGACGAGCACGCCGAAGGTGACGCGCGTGAGGTCTTGCGGGCGGCGGGGGCTCATGGGTGGCGCCAGGCTATCAGTCGGCGGTGCGGCCCGGCCGGTGCCTCAGCGTTTGGGCGCTTCGTAGGGCACCACGCCCACGGCGTTCAGGCGCCAGCTCGCCGCGCCCATGTAGGAATCGGTCTGCTCGTTGCTGAGCGTGCCGGTGATCCACACCGCGTCCATCGAACGCACGTTCTTCACCGCCGATTTCGGCAGCACGTGGATGATCTGGTTCGAGGGCGGCGGCGGGCTGTGCACGCAGGCGCCGAAGTAAGGCACGAGCAGGAACTCCTTGATGCCGTCCTTCGTGTCTTCCAGCGGCACCACGAAGCCTGGGATGCGCACCTGCTGGCCCACCAGGGCGGTGTTCACGGGCGCGCGGTCCCACACCTCGCGCATGCGCTTCATCAGCTCGTTGGTGCGCGGGTCGCCGTCCTGCATGCTGGCCAGGTCGATGCCCTTGAACTCGGCGAACGGGTCCCAGTCCTTGGGCACCAGCGCTTCCCAGGTGATGGTCCTGAAAGCCTGCGTTTGCGGGGTCTTGGCCGCCGGCGGCGTGGCCGCGATCGGAGGCTTCATCAGCGGCACGCCCTGGGGCTGGGCCAGGGCCGGGCCGGTGGCGGCAGCAAGCATCAGGGCCAGGGCGGCTGAGGCGGTGGAAGGCAGCAGACGGCGCATGGGCGACAAGGTCTCAGGCGATCAGGGAAAAGGGATGCACCTCAGGTGCGCGGCGACAGGCCATCGGCCAGCGAAAGGCGGTAAGCCCGCCACCCGGGTACCAGGCTGGCAAGCATACCCGCGGCCAGCACGGCAGCGAACAAGGCCCATTGCTCGGGCGTGGGCGCGCCGGCCTGCAGGCCGATGCCGAAACGCTGCTGCACCCAGGGCCCGGCGCCCAGCACCGCGCCGGCGGCCAGCGCCGCGCCCAGCAGCGCGCCGCACAGCGTGACGAGCGCACCTTCGGTGGCCAGCAGCACCAGCACCTGGCGCGGGCCGGCGCCCACGGCACGCAGCACGGCCAGCTCGCGCCGGCGTTCGTTCAGCCCGGCCAGCACCACGGCCACCAGCGAGGCCAGGCTCACCAGCGCCACCAGGCCGCTGATGGCCAGCAACGCCTTCTCGCCCAGGCCCACGGCCGCCCAAAGCTCGTCGAGCGCCACGCCGGGCAGCACGGCCAGCAGCGGCTCGGGCTCGTAGCCGGCCACGAAACGCTGCACCGCGAACACCGCGGCGCGGCTCTTCAGGCCCACCATCACGGCCGTCACCTGCTTGGGCTCCAGGTCGAACTTGCGCGCGAACTCCGGGGCGATCTTGATGCCCGCGGCCGCCGGCAGCGGCGCGCCACCCACCCAGTCGAGGTGGATGGCCTCGATGGCCTGCAGACTGATGTGCACCGAGCGGTCGACCGGCGTACCGGTGCGCGCGAGGATGCCCACCACCGTGAAGGGCTTGTCGGCGTGCTCGGCGGCCAGGTCGCCGGGCGCAGCGCCCAGCCCGTGGGTCAGCGTGATCTTTTGGCCCAGCGAGTAGCCCAGCGCTTCGGCCACCTCGGCGCCGAGAACGGCTTCGTACAGCCCGTCCAGCGTGCCGCTGAAGGTGCGGCCTTGCTGCAGGGCCAGCGGCTGGCGGTCGCCGTACATGAAGTGCTCGAAGTAGCCGGTGGTCGTGCCGATCACCGGATGGCCGCGGTGCGAATCGCCCAAGGCGATGGGCACCACCCAGCGCACGGCGCGGTGCGCGGCGATGGCCTTCACGCTCTCCATCTGGATGTTGTTGGTGGCGCCGCCCACGCGGAACACCGCGTACAGCATCAGCTGCACGGGCCCGGTGCGCGCGCCGACCACGAGATCGGTGCCGCTGACGGCGGCGGTGAAGCTGCTGCGCACGTCGGTGCGCAGGCGCTCCAGGCCCAGCAGCAGCGCGGTGGCCAACGCGATGGACAGCACCACCAGCATCAGCGTGCCGCGGCGGTTCCAGGCGCTGCGCGCGGCGATGTGCAGCAGGGCTTTCATGCCGTGGCCGCGGCGCGGTTGAGCGCCGGCAACGAAAGTTTTTCGTCGAAGCGATCGGCCAGGCGTTCGTCGTGGCTCACGAAGACCAGCGTGCTGCCGGCTGCCGCGCAGGCGTCCATCAGCAGCGCCATGAAGTCGTCGCGGCGCGCAGCGTCCAGCGCCGAGGTGGGCTCGTCGGCGATCACGAGCTCGGGCCCACCGATCAGCGCCCGCGCCGCGGCCACGCGCTGCTGCTGGCCGACGCTGAGGGCATCGGCGCGGCGTTGCCACAAGGCCGCAGGCAGGCCCACACGTTCGAGCAGGCCCTGCGCGGCAGCGCCCGGCCCGGGCTTGCAGCGCGCGGCCCGCGCCTTCGAGAAACGCGTGGGCAGCAGCACGTTGTCCAGCACGGTCAGGTAGGGCAGCAGGTTGAACTGCTGGAAGATCACGCCGACGTGGTCGACACGCCGCGCATCGCGCCGGCCGCCAGGCAGCGCGGCCCAGTCCTGCCCCAGCAGTTCGACCGTGCCCGCACGCGCCACCAGCACGCCGGCCATCAGGCCCAGCAGCGTGCTCTTGCCGCAGCCGCTGGGGCCATGCAGGAAGACGGTGCGGCCGGCGGCGATGCGCAGCGCCTCGATGTCCAGGCAGTCGGCGGCCGCGCCGGGCCACGCATAACGGACGCCCTGCAGACGCAGCACGGTGCCTGCAGGCCCTTCAGCGCGCCAGCGCCACGCGCGTGGCGGGGCGCACCAGCGTGGCCTTCATCTGGCCCTTGGGCAACACCAGCTGCAGCTCGATGCGCTTCATGCCGCTGAAGGCATCGAAGAGCCCCACCTCGACAAAAGACGGGCGCGCATCGGCCTTGCAGCTGAACTCGAAGCGGCCGTCGAGGTCGGCGTGTTCGCCTTTCGCGGGCGCGGCCGGCGCGGCCGTGCCGGCCGGCGTGACGCCCAGCACCGGCGCATTCAGCGTCACCTTGGCGAGCGTGCAGCCCGCCGCGCTGTCGATGCGGAACAGCGCCGCGGCGTCACGCAGCCTGGCGAGCGCGGCGTCCACGCGGGCGCGTTCGGCGTCCGTGCGCGGCGCGCGTTCGAAACCCACCAGGCCGTCCAGCGGCGTCTGCAGGTCCAGCGTCACGCGGCCGGGTTCCACCGCCACGTCGAGCTGCGCCACGCCGTGCTGGTGGGCCTTGCCGGCCCAGGCGGGGGCGGCAAACGTCAAGGCGGCCAGCAAGGCCGTGCAGAGGAAAAAGCGGGGCAGGCGCATGGGCTGAGCTCCAGGAAGCGCGCGGATTGTGCCGTGCGCCCCTCACCCGCCCGCGTGCAGGGGCGTCGGCGTGGCATGCTGCGCACCATGCCCATGACCCTGGACGGCCAGCTCGTCGTCGCCATTTCCTCGCGCGCGCTCTTCGATTTCGAGGAGGAGAACCGGGTGTTCGAGAGCGGTGACGACCGCGCCTACATGCAGCTGCAGCTGCAGCGCGTGGAGCAACCGGCGCGGCCTGGCGTGGCCTTCTCGCTGGTGAACAAGCTGCTGGCCTTCAACGCGCCGGGGCAGCAGCGCGTGGAGGTGGTGATCCTCTCTCGCAACGACCCCGTCTCGGGCATGCGTGTGTTCCGTTCGGCCCAGCACTACGGCCTGCCCATCGAACGCGGCGTGTTCACGCGCGGCGAGCCGCCCTGGCGCTACCTGCGCCCGCTGGCGGCCAACCTCTTCCTCAGCACCAACGAGGCCGACGTGCGCCAGGCCCTGGCCGCCGGCGTGCCGGCCGCTCGCGTCTACCCCGACAGCGCCCGCGCCAGCGCCGCACACCCCACCGAGGTGCGCATCGCCTTCGACGGCGACGCGGTGCTGTTCAGCGACGAGGCCGAGCGCGTGTTCCAGGCCGAGGGCTTGAGCGCCTTCCAGAGCCACGAGCGTGAACGCGCCGACTCGCCGCTGGCGCCCGGCCCCTTCAAGCCCTTGCTGGAGGCGCTGCGCCGCCTGCAGAGCGAGCCGGCCGCGTCCATGCGCCTGCGCACCGCGTTGGTGACGGCGCGCAGCGCGCCGGCGCACGAACGCGCCATCCGCACGTTGATGGCTTGGCAGATCGATGTCGACGAGGCCATGTTCCTGGGCGGGCTGCCCAAGGGCAGCTTCCTGCGCGAGTTCGAGCCCGATTTCTTCTTCGACGACCAGACCGGCCACATCGAGAACGCCGCGCCGCACGTGCCGGCGGGGCATGTGGCTTCCGGCGTGCGCAACGCCTGAGCGGGCCGCGCGGGCTGCGGGCTCGCGGTGCCTCGGTCAGCGCAGCAGAAAGAAGGCGCCCACGGCCACCGCCAGCGCAGCAGCGGCCAGACCCACCCAAAGGCCGCTGCGCGACGCCGGCGCGGCCGGGGCCGGGGCCGGGGCCGCGGCAGGCACTGCAACGGGGGCTGCGGGCACCGGCGCGTCCATCAGTTCGCGCAGGGCTTGCATGCTCTGCGGCCGCTGCTCGGGCCGCACACTCAGGCCGGCGTCGATGGCGGCAAGAAACGACGCCGAATAACGCCCCTGGCCCGCCTTGATGGCCGGCACCAGGTCGTCACGCACCGCGCGCGCCACCGACGAACCCGGCGGCTTGCCGGTGATCGCGGTGTAGAGCACCGCGCACAAGGCGTAGACATCGGTCCACGCGCCCTGGCGCAGCGATTCTTCGCCCTCGTACTGCTCCACCGGCGAGTAGCCACTCTTCAGGATGGCGGTGAGCTGCTGCGTGGCGTCGCCGATCACGCGCCGCGCGGCGCCGAAATCCAGCAGCACGGGGCGCGGCTTCTGTTCCAGATAGCTGCCCGGGGCCTTGCGGTCGTAGAGCATGAGGATGTTGTCGGGTGCCACGTCGCGGTGGTAGCAGCGCTGCGCGTGCATGGCACCCAGCGCCGTCATCATGGGTTCGGCCAGATCGCGCAGCCAGCGCTCCGACGGCGGCGCGCCCAGGTCGGCCAGCCACTTCTTGAGCGTGATGCCTTCGTAGTAGGGCATCACCATGTAGGCGGTGCCGGCCTCGGCCCAGAAGCGGTAGACCTTCACCAGCGAGGGGTGGTCGAAGGAGCCGAGCAACCGGGCCTCGTTCAGGAAGCCCTGCAGGCCCTTGTTGTAGAACTCTTCGAAGCGCGGCAGCCGCGCTGCCACCAGGCCGTCAGGGCCGCGTGCGGCCAGCGTGGCGGGCAGGTATTCCTTCAGCGCCACCTTGCGGTCCAGGCGCGTGTCGCGCGCCAGGTAGACGCAGCTGTAGCCGCCCACGCCGAGCAGGCGTTCGACGATGAACTCCTGCAACTGGTGGCCGGCGCGCAGTTCGCTGCCCTGATCGCGCCGGGGCATCAGCAGGGTGCGTTGTTCCGCGCGTTCGCGGGGGTCGTCTGCGGCCATGGGCGAAGTTTAGGGCGCGGCCGGTCGTGGAATCCTGCGCCCCCCATTCGTGGGGGAGCCCCCCGTCCTCGCAACCCTGCGTCACGCGCGGGTCATGCTTTCCCCCTAAGGTCTTGCCTGAACCCACGGGGCCCGCAGGGGCCCCGATCGATTTGCACTCCGAAGGACCGTCCGCCATGAAGAAGACCCTGACCACTGCCGCCGCCCTGCTGGCACTGCTGCCTGCGGCGCACGCCCAGGTCAGCATCACCGACCCCACGTTCATCTACCTGCAGAACTTCGACACGCTTCCGGTCGCGGGCGCCACCAACGCCTGGGCGAACGACAGCACGCTGGCTGGCTGGAGCCTCTTCAGCAACACGGGCGTGGCCGTCACCAACCTGCGCGCCGATTCCGGCACCTCCAACACTGGTGCGATGTACAGCTACGGTGCGGCCAACGCCACCGAACGGGCGCTGGGCGCCGTGGCCTCGGGCAGCTTCGTTGGCAACATCGTGCTGGCGCTCACCAACAACAGCGGCAGCGCGCTGAACAGCTTCACCATCGCCTACAGCGGCGAGCAGTGGCGTAACGGCGGCAATACCAACGCGCAGTCGCTGTCTCTGGAGTACGGCTTCGGCGCCTCCTATGCCACCACCACCTTCACGGCATTGCCGAGCTTCGGCTTCACCTCGCCGGTGGTGGGCGCCACCGCCGGGGCGGTGGACGGCAACGTAGCTGGGCTGTTGACCAACCTGGGCGGCGCAGTCAGCACCAACTGGGCCGTGAGTGACACGCTGTGGCTGAGATGGGTCGACCTCAACGACACCGGCAACGACCACGGCCTGGCGATCGACAACTTCAGTTTCGCTGTGACCCCGGTGCCCGAACCCGGCACCCTGGCGATGTGGCTGGCCGGTGTGGCCAGCCTGGGCTTCGTGGCGCGCCGCCGCCGCGGCTGATCCCTGACGGCCCGGTGGCTGCCAACGCGGCTGCCGGGCCTTTGCTTTTTCTGATGCCGCCGTCAGAGCACGGCGCCCGCTCACCGAACCGACACTGCCCATGAGCCTGAACTCCCTGCTTGCCAGCCCCGGCCGCGCCTGGCGCGTCTTCCGTGCCGCCGCCTTGCCGCTGGCCATCGCCGCCTTCATGTCGCCCGCCGCTGCGCAGGTCGTCATCAGCCAGGTTTATGGCGGTGGCGGCAACAGCGGTGCCACGCTGCGCCATGACTTCATCGAGCTGAAGAACCGCAGCACGGTGGCCGAGAGCGTCGGCGGCTGGTCGGTGCAGTACGCAGCGGGCACAGGCAGCACCTGGCAGGTCACGAGCATTCCTGCCGGCACCAGCATCCCGGCAGGTGGCTACCTGCTGATCCGCCAGGCGGTGGGCACCGGCGGCACCGTGGACGTGGTCGGTGACATCACCGGCACCATCGCCATGGGCGGCAGCAACGGCAAGGTGGCGCTGGCCAACACGGCCACGCCGCTGTCGGGCGTGGCGCCCGTGGGCGGCGCATTGGTCGACATCGTCAGCTATGGCGCGGCCAGCAACACCGAAGGCACGCCGACCCCGGCACTCAGCGCCACCACGGCAGCGATCCGCAACAACGGCGGCTGCGACGACACCGGCAACAACCTCGCCGACTTCACCGTGGGCACGCCCACGCCGCGCAACAGCAGCGCCCCGGTGGCTGTGTGTGCCAACGGCGGTGGCGGTGGTGGTGGCGGTGGTGGCGGCGGCGGCACGCCCACTGCTGCGCCGATCTTCACCATCCAGGGCAGTGGCGCCACCAGCACGCTGGCCGGCCAGAGCGTGGTGACCAGCGGCGTGGTCACGCGCATCAACAGCAACGGTTTCTTCGTGCAGGACCTGCAGGGCGACGGCAACCCCGCCACCTCTGACGGCCTGTTCGTCTTCACCGGCACCACGGTCTTCCCGGCGGTGCAGGTGGGCAACCTGGTGCAGGTGACGGGCACCGTCACCGAGTTCGCCAGCGGCAGCGGCACCGCTGCCACGCCGCTGACGCAGATCGCCAGCCCGACCGACGTGTCGCTGCTGGGCACGGGCTACAGCATCGCGCCGGTGTCGGTGACGCTGCCGGTGGCGGTGGGCGAGAGCCTGGAGCGCTTCGAAGGCATGCTGGTGCGCATCGAGACCGCGCTCACCGTGCAGGCCAACGAGCTGCAGGCCCGCTTCGGCCAGCTGCTGCTGGGCGCCGGTGGCCGACACGAGGTGCCGACCAACCGCTTCCGCCCGAACACGCCGCAAGCCCTGGAGCTGCAATCGCTGCAGGCGCGCGGCCGCATCGTGCTGGACGACGGCAGCTCGGCGCAGAACATGAACCCCACGCCCTACTTCGGCAGCAACGGCCTGCCGCGCACGGGCGACACGGTCAGCAACCTCGTGGGCACGCTGGACTTCGGCCTCTCGGGCACCAGCAGCGCAGGCGCCGGCCTGTACCGCCTGCACCCGGTGGCCGCACCCGTCATCACGGCCAGCAACCCGCGCCCGCGCGCGCTGGCGGGTCTGGACAGCGGCAAGCTCACCG
This sequence comes from Rubrivivax sp., assembly GCA_051861265.1. Lineage (GTDB taxonomy): Bacteria > Pseudomonadota > Gammaproteobacteria > Burkholderiales > Burkholderiaceae_C > Rubrivivax. Next base: position 63,171 of record JBHYDA010000001.1, on the reverse strand, counting down.
TGGCCGGCATGAACGTGCTGAACTACTTCACCACCTTCACCAACGGCCAGACCGCCGACGGCCAGACCGGCCAGGGCTGCACGGTGGGCACGTCCACCAGCGCCGGCAACTGCCGCGGCGCCAACAACCTGGCCGAGTTCCAGCGCCAGCGCGACAAGATCGTGCGCGCCATCGCCGGCCTGGACGCCGACGTGGTGGGCCTGATGGAGATCCAGAACAACGGCAACGCCGCCGCGCAGAACCTGGTGGATGCGCTGAACGCGCAGGTGCGCTCTGGCCCCTGGGCCGTGATCTCGCTGCCCACGGGCGGCACCGGCACCGACGCCATCCGCGTGGCGATGATCTACAAGCCCGCCAAGGTCACGCCCGTGGGCGCGCCCGTGAGCGACACCGACGCGGTGAACAACCGCCCGACACTGGCGCAGACCTTCCAGACCAGCACCGGCAACCGCTTCACCTACTTCGTGAACCACCTGAAGAGCAAGGGCGGCTGCCCGAGCGGCACCGGCCCCGACGCCGACCAGGGCGACGGCCAGGCCTGCTGGAACGCCACGCGCCTGGCGCAAGCCCAGCGCCTGCGTACCTTCGTGGCCCAGGTGCAGCAGAACAGCGGCGTGGCCGACGTGCTGCTGATGGGCGACTTCAACGCCTACGGCCAGGAAGACCCGATCTTCGAATTCACCGGCAACGGCTACGTCGACCAGGCGCTGCGCTTCAACCCGCTGGCCTACACCTACGTCTTCGACGGCAAAGCGGGCCGCCTGGACCACGCCATCACCAACGCCGGTTTCTCCAGCAAGGTGGTGAACACGCGGCTGTGGAACATCAACGCCGACGAGAGCGTGGCCTACGACTACAACCTCGAGTTCAAGCAGCCGGCCTGCGCCACCTGCGCGCCCGACCCGGCCAACCGCCTGGACCCCTACCGTTCATCCGACCACGACCCCATCCTGGTGGTGATCGACTTTGCGGCCGCCCGCGCCAAGGCGCCCGCAGCCCCGGCCACGCGCGCCATCACCAGCCGCGCCATCGCGCGCTGAACGCCGCTCGGCGCTGCGCGCAGCGCCGCCTCGGAAAGCCGCCGCAGCCTGACGGGCCCGGCGGCTTTTTCATGCCGGCCGGCGGCGTGCGCGCGGGCGCCCGCACGGGTCTTCGTCGGCTCAGGCGGCCAGCCGGGCGGCCGGCACACGCGCCAGCAGTTCGTCGAAGTGCTCGATGACGCGCACACCGGGCTCGGCGCGCAGCGCTTCGGCCTTGGGGTCGATGGCGAACGCGCGGTCGGCCAGGCGCATCAGGCCCAGGTCGTTGAGGTTGTCGCCGACCGCCCAGCATTCCAGCAGCGGAAGGTCGCCCGCCTCGGCGCGAAAGCGGCGCAGCACGTGGCTCTTGCAGATGGCCGGGCCCTCGCCGGCCTGCAACGGCAGGAAGGCGGGGTTGATGTTCACCTGCCCGCTGCAGACCTCGCCTTCGAACTGCATGGTGTGCGCCAGCGCGAAATCGGCGAAGACACGCCGGCGCAGGATGTCGGCGGCGATGAAGTAGCTGTCGCTGAGCACGCCCACCATGAAGCCGGCGCGGCGCATGCGGTTCACGAACTCGATCACGCCGGGCCGGATGGGCGCAGCGCGCGCCACGCGCTCGAACTGCTGCTTGTGCACGAAACGGAACAAGCCGGCGATGCGTTCGCTACGCCCCAGCGCGTCGTCACACGGGCTGTCCAGCAGCGCGGCGAGCGCCATGTCCTGCCCGCTGGCCAGGGCCAGTTCCACGGCAAAACGTGTGGGGGTGACGGTGCCGTCCATGTCCAGCAGCAGCAGGCGCTGGCGGCCGCGTCGGCGCGTGAGGATGTAGTCGAGCGAGGCCGTCGCCAGGCGCTGGTTTTCGTACATCGCGACGATCTGGTCGACGTGCAGCCGGCCCGCGGCACGCGCGCGGCTGTAGATCACGCGCGAGACCTCGTTGGCCATCACCGTCAGGTCCAGCAGCGGCTGGCTGTCGTGTTCGAGCGAGCCGATGTCGACCTCGGCCACGCGCGCACCGGCGCGTTGGGCGTCCAGCAGCAGGCCGATGTCGACGCCGTAGCCGTCTTCGAACACCATCTGCTGCAGCAGCGCACGGCGCGCCGCGACCACACCGCCCAGCGGCTGGCCCAGGTGCGCCAGTTCGGGGAAGAAGACCTTGAGCATGGGCTTGGCGGTGAGCTCGGTCACGCGCCCGCCACCGCGGCCGAAACGCGCCTTGACGAAATCGGCCTCGTCGGCCACCAAGGGCCGCGCCAGATCGCTGACGATGCCCGGGCGCAGGCCGGCCAGATCGCCATCCAGGTACACGAGCAGTTCGTGCTGGGCGTGCAGGGCGCCGTCATGCATCGAAGCGCCCTTGCCCAGCATGGTGCTGGTGATGACACGCGCACCCGCGGCGCGTGCCAGCGCGGCGGTGTCGTCGATGCTGCTGTCGTCGATGACCAGCACTTCGGCCGTGGCGGGGTCGGCCAATGCGTAGGCCACGACGCTGGCGATGCGCTGGGCCTCGTTCAACGCCGGGATCACCACGCTCACTTTGGCGGCCAGCGCTGGCGCGGCCGGGTATCGAGTCCGGTTCATGGTGGGGCCTTCCTGCGGGTGGCTGGCCCTGAAGGAGCCGCGCCAAGCGCCAAGAGTTCCGACAAATTCGACCCTGCTGCGAGCAGGCACTCTTTGTGTGAGCGCCCGCTCAGCCCGATCGGTAGCGGCGCAGGGCTTCGAGGTCGAGCACGCGCACCCCCCCGTATTCGATGCGTATCACTGCGGCGCTTTGCAGGGCAGACAGTGCCTCGTTCACGCGCTGCCGGCTCAGGCCCACCAGGTAGCCCAGTTCCTGTTGCGTGATGCGCAGCACCTCGCCCACGCCGGAGTAGAGCACCGGGTGAAAGAGCGCGGCCAGGCTGCGGGCCACGCGTTCGTCGGGGTGGGTCAGGCGGTCGATCTCGCGCGCGGCGATGAACTGGCCCAGGCGTTCGTTCAACTGGTTCATCACGAAGCGGTTGAAGCCGATGCTGCGGCCCAGCAGCCAGTGGAAGGTGTCGGCCGGGATGCCGGCCACCACGCTGCGCCGCAGTGCCTGGATGTTGTAGCGGTAGACCTCGCCCTTGAGCACCGTGCCCTCGCCGAACCAGCCGCCGGGCGACACGCCGGTGAAGGTGATGGGCGTGCCGCGGCCGTCGGCCGAGGCGCCGTCGTTGCTCATCTTCAACAAGCCGTCCACCAGCCCGAACCAGTAGGTCACGGGCCGGCCGATGCGGCAGATGAGCTCACCGGGCTCCACCTGCACCACGCGCAGATCGGCGTGCACGCGCGCGCGCTCGGGCCCGTCCAGCGCGGCCAGCCAGGGGATGTGGTGCAGGTCTTCCGGCCCGGCAGCGCGCGAGCGTGAAGCTTGCACAGCCGCGGCTTCGGCGGCACGGGGCAAGGGATGAGCGGGCATGGTGCGCTGCGCCTGCGCAGCGTCCCGGTGCGGGCACTGCGGGAAAGGCCTGTGAGGACGAACCCGGAAATTGTCGTCGCAACGACAACACGACGTCAAAGTGCCACCCAGAATGCGCTGCAAAGCACCAGGAGACACCGCCCGTGCCCTCGACCTTTCCGCGATTGCTGCTGGACCACGCCCAGGCGCGCCCCGAAGCACCGGCGCTGCGCGAGAAGGTTTATGGCATCTGGCAAACCACCACCTGGGCCGCGCTGGCCGTGATGGTGCGCCGCCTGGCCTGCGGGCTGGCACATGCTGGCGTGCAGCGCGGCGACCACGTGGTCATCGTCGGCGAGAACCGCCCGCGTCTTTACGCCTCGATGCTGGCCGCGCAGACGCTCGGCGCTATTCCCGTGCCGCTGTACCAGGACGCGGCTGCGCCCGAGTACGCCTTCCCGATCAACAACGCCGAAGTCGCCTACGCCATCGTCGAAGACCAGGAACAGGTCGACAAGATGATCGAGCTGCGCGCGCAGTGCCCGAGCCTGCGCCGCATCTGGTTCGACGACCCGCGTGGCCTGCGCAACTACAGCGAGCCGGGTCTGGACAGCGTGGACGCGCTGGTGGCCGCGGGCCAGGCGCACGACGCGGCCAACGCACGGCTCTTCGAAGACGAGGTGGCGCGCTGCCAGCCCGGCGACGTGGCTGCGATGTTCTTCACCAGCGGCACCACCGGCAACCCGAAAGGCGTGGTGCACACGCACGCCACGCTGCTGGACCGCGCCACCGCCGGCCAGCGCTTCGACAACCTGAGCAACCGCGAAGAGGTGCTGGCCTACATGCCGCTGGCCTGGATCGGCCAGAACATCTTCAGCTACGCGCAGTGGCTGGCCTGCGGCTACGTGGTGAACTGCCCTGAGTCGGCCAGCACGGTGATGATCGACCTCAAGGAGATCGGGCCCACCTACTACTTCGCGCCGCCGCGTGTGTTCGAGGGCCTGCTCACCAGCGTGATGATCCGCATGGAAGACGCCGGCCGCGTCAAGCGCTGGATGTTCCACACCTTCATGGACGTGGCACGCCGCATCGGCCCCACCAAGATGGACGGCAAGCCGCTGGGCCTGGTGGACACGGTGCTCTACGCCATCGGCAATGCCTGCGTTTACGGGCCGCTGCGCAACACGCTGGGCTTTTCCCGTGTGCGCGTGGCCTACACGGCCGGCGAAGCCATCGGGCCCGATCTCTTCACCTTCTACCGCAGCATCGGCATCAACCTGAAGCAGCTGTACGGCAGCACGGAAACGGCCGTGTTCGTGTGCCTGCAGCCCGACCATGAAGTGAAAGCCGACACCGTGGGCGTGCCGATCGACGGCGTGGAGATCCAGGTGGCGGCCAACGGCGAGATCCTCGTGCGCAGCCCGGGTCTGCTCAAGGGCTACTACAAGAACGAGAAGGCCACGGCCGAGGTGCTGACGGCCGACGGCTGGTACCACACGGGCGACGCTGGCTTCCTCGACGCCACGGGCCACCTGAAGATCATCGACCGCGCCAAGGACGTAGGCCGCCTGCTGCCCGCTGCGGGGGCTGCAGAGGGCGCGATGTTCGCGCCCAAGTACGTGGAGAACAAGCTCAAGTTCTTCCCCTTCATCAAGGAAGCCGTGGCCTTCGGCGACCGGCGCGAGAAGGTGTGCGCCTTCGTCAACATCGACTTCGAAGCCGTGGGCAACTGGGCCGAGCGCCGCAACCTGCCCTACGCCGGCTACACCGACCTGGCCGCCAAGAAGGAAGTGCTGGCGCTGGTGAAAGAGTGCGTGGAGAAGGTCAACGCCGACCTCGCCGCCGACGCCATGCTGGCCGGCAGCCAGATCAGCCGCTTCCTCGTGCTGCACAAGGAACTCGACGCCGACGACGGCGAACTCACCCGCACGCGCAAGGTGCGCCGCGGCTACATCGGCGAGAAATACCAGCCACTGGTGGACGCGCTCTACGGCGGCAAGACCGAGCAGTTCATCGAGACTGCGGTGAAGTTCGAGGACGGCCGAACGGGCAGCGTGAGCGCGACACTGCCCATCGTCGATGCCAAGACCTTCCCTTCTCTGCAGAGGGCCGCCTGATGAGCGAACGCCGCATCGGCGAGGTCATCCTCGACGTCAAGAACATCAGCCTGCGTTTCGGCGGCGTGAAGGCGCTCACCGACATCAGCTTCGACGTGCGCGAGCACGAGGTGCGCGCCATCATCGGCCCCAACGGCGCCGGCAAGAGCAGCATGCTCAACTGCATCAATGGCGTGTACGCGCCGCAGGAAGGGCAGATCACCTTCCGCGGCAAGACCTTCAGCCACATGAACAGCCGCCAGGTCGCCGAGATGGGCGTGGCGCGCACCTTCCAGAACCTGGCGCTCTTCAAGGGCATGAGCGTGCTCGACAACATCATGTCGGGCCGCAACCTGAAGATGAAGAGCAACCTCTTCCAGCAGGCCCTCCGCTTCGGCGCGGCCGAGCGCGAAGAGGGTGAGCACCGCGAGTTCGTCGAGAAGATCATCGACTTCCTGGAGATCCAGGCCTACCGCAAGACGCCCGTGGGCCGCCTGCCCTACGGCCTGCAGAAGCGCGTGGACCTGGGCCGCGCGCTGGCCATGGAGCCGCAGGTGCTGCTGCTCGACGAACCCATGGCCGGCATGAACGTGGAAGAGAAGCGCGACATGAGCCGCTTCATCCTCGACGTCAACGACGAGTACGGCACCACCATCGTGCTCATCGAGCACGACATGGGCGTGGTGATGGACATCAGCGACCGCGTGGTCGTGCTCGATTACGGCAAGAAGATCGGAGACGGCACGCCCGAAGCGGTGCGCGCCAACCCCGAGGTCATCAGCGCCTACCTCGGAGCGGGTCACTGACATGGGCTTCTTCCTCGAAACCGTCATCGGCGGGCTCATGAGCGGCATGCTCTATTCGCTGGTGGCCCTGGGCTTCGTGCTCATCTTCAAGGCCAGCGGCGTCTTCAACTTCGCGCAGGGCGCGATGGTGCTGTTCGCGGCACTGGCGATGGCGCGCTTTTCCGAATGGTTCCCGGCGCTGCTGGGGGTGGACAACAAGCTCGTGGCCAACCTGCTGGCCTTCGCGGGCGCGATGGTGGTGATGGTGGCCGTGGCCTGGCTGATCGAACGCCTGGTGCTGAGCAAGCTCGTGAACCAGGAAGGCATCACGTTGCTGATGGCCACGCTCGGCATCGCGTACTTCCTCGACGGCTTCGGGCAGACGCTCTTCGGCAGCGCCATCTACAAGATCGACGTCGGCCTGCCGAAAGACCCGCTCTTCATGCTGGAGAGCGTGTTCGAAGGCGGCGTGCTGGTGAACAAGGAAGACCTCTACGCCGCCGGCATCGCCGCGGCGCTGGTGATCGCGCTCAGCATCTTCTTCCAGTACACCAGCACCGGCCGCGCGCTGCGTGCCGTGGCCGACGACCACCAGGCCGCGCAGAGCATCGGCATCCCGCTGAACCGCATCTGGGTCATCGTCTGGAGCGTGGCCGGCTTCGTGGCGCTGGTGGCCGGCATGATCTGGGGCAGCAAGCTCGGCGTGCAGTTCTCGCTGAGCCTGGTCGCGCTGAAGGCGCTGCCGGTGGTCATCCTGGGCGGCCTCACCAGCGTGCCCGGCGCCATCATCGGCGGGCTGATCATCGGCGTGGGCGAGAAGGTCAGCGAGGTCTACCTCGGCCCCACCCTGGGCGGCGGCATCGAGATCTGGTTCGGCTACGTGCTGGTGTTGTTCGTGCTCCTCGTGCGGCCGCAAGGGCTGTTCGGCGAGAAGATCATCGATCGGGTCTAGACATGCGACCCCCACGCTCACTTCGTTCGCTGCCCCCCGAGGGGGCGCAGGCCTCCCTTGGGGCGGCCCGGCGGGAGGCCTGATGCTTTACAGAGAGAACGGGCAATTCAAGACCTCGTACCGGGCCGACCAGCAGGTCTTCCCGATCACGCAAGACCGCGTCGCCATCCTCGCGCTGCTGGCCTTCGCGGTGATCGGCGTGCCGCTGCTGGCCGACGAGTACCTCTTCCGCGCCATCCTCATCCCGTTCCTGATCCTGTCGCTCGCGGCGCTGGGCCTGAACATCCTTGTGGGCTACTGCGGGCAGATCAGCCTGGGCACCGGTGCCTTCATGGCGGTGGGCGCCTACGCGGCCTACAACTTCTTCGTGCGCATCGAGGGCATGCCGCTCATCGGGGCGCTGCTGCTGGGCGGCCTGTGCGCCACGGTGGTGGGGGTGTTCTTTGGCATCCCTTCGCTGCGCATCAAAGGCCTGTACCTGGCCGTGGCCACGCTGGCGGCGCAGTTCTTCGTCGACTGGGCCTTCCTGCGCATCAGCTGGTTCACGAACAACTCACCCTCGGGCTCGGTGAGCGTCTCGAACCTGTCGTTCTTCGGCATCTCCATCAACACGCCGCACGAGAAGTATCTGTTCTGCCTGGGCATCGTGGTGCTGTTCGCGTGGCTGGCCAAGAACCTGGTGCGCGGGCACATCGGCCGCGAGTGGATGGCCATCCGCGACATGGACGTGGCCGCCGCCGTCATCGGCATCCGCCCCGTCTACGCCAAGCTCACGGCCTTTGCGGTGAGCAGCTTCATCGTCGGCGTGGCCGGCGGGCTGTGGGGCTTCGTGCACCTGGGCAGTTGGGAGCCGGCGGCCTTCAGCATCGACCGCAGCTTCCAGCTGCTCTTCATGATCATCATCGGCGGGCTGGGTTCGATCATGGGCTGCTTCTTCGGCGCGGCCTTCATCGTCATCCTGCCCATCTTCCTGAACCGCGCGCTGCCGGCTTTCGGCAACCTGTTCGGCGTGGAGATCAGCACCGCCGCCGTGGCACACAGCGAGCTGATGATCTTCGGCGCGCTCATCGTCTTTTTCCTCATCAAAGAACCGCACGGCCTGGCGCGACTCTGGTCGACCGCCAAGGAAAAGATGCGGCTGTGGCCCTTCCCTCACTGACACCCACCCTCAGACGTTCGGAGACAAGACCATGAAACTCAGCACCCTGGCCCTGGCCGCCACCCTGGCTGCCGGCAGCCTGTTCACCGCCACGGCCGCGCTCGCGCAGGCCAAGGTGCAGTTCTTCCCCAGCCTCACCGGCCGCACCGGCCCGGTGGCGCCGAACGCCACGCCGTTTGCGAACGGCTATGCCGACTACATGAAGCTGGTCAACGTGCGCGGCGGCATCAACGGCGTGCAGACCCTGGTGGAAGAGTGCGAGACGGCCTACGCCACCGACCGCGGCGTGGAATGCTACGAACGCCTGAAGGGCAAACACGGCGGCGCCACGGTGTTCCAGCCGCTGTCCACCGGCATCACCTTTGCGCTGACCGAGAAGATCCCGAACGACAAGATCCCGATGATCACCTCGGGCTACGGCCGCAGCGACAGCCAGGACGGCGGCGTCTTCAAGTGGAACTTCCCGCTGATCGGCCACTACTGGGTGGCCGGCGACACCGTGCTGCAGCACATCGCCAAGAAGGAAGGCGGCTGGGACAAGCTCAAGGGCAAGAAGATCGCCGTGGTCTACCACGACAGCCCCTTCGGCAAGGATCTGCTGCCCATCATTCAAGAGCGGCAGAAGATGCACGGCTTCGAGATCCAGCTGCTGCCGGTGCCGGCGCCGGGCGTGGAGCAGAAGGCCATCTGGCTGCAGGTGCGCCAGCAGCGCCCTGACTTCGTGGTCATGCAGACCTGGGGCGTGATGACGGCCACCGCGCTGAAGGAGGCCATCGCCACCGGCTACCCGCGCGAGAAGATGTTCGGCACCTGGTGGAGCGGCGCCGAGCCCGACCTCAAGGACGTGGGCGCGGCCGCCAAGGGCTACAGCGCGGTGATGATGCAGCACGGCGCCGAGCCGCAGGCCGCGGTGGTGAAGGACATCCTCGACAAGGTGCACGCCAAGGGCCAGGGCACCGGGCCGAAGGACGAAGTGGGCCAGGTGCTCTACATGCGCGGCGTGGTGGGTGCGATGCTGGCCGTCGAAGGCGTGCGCGCGGCGCAAGAGCGTTTCGGCAAGGGCAAGGTGATGACGGGCGAGCAGGCGCGCTGGGGCTACGAGAACCTCGACCTCACGCAGGCCAAGCTGGATGCACTCGGCTTCAAGGGCGTGATGCGGCCGGTCTCCACCAGCTGCTTCAACCACATGGGCTCGGCCTGGGCGCGCGTGCACACCTGGGACGGCGCCAAGTTCACCTGGGCCTCCGACTGGCTGCAGGCCGACGAGCAGCTGATCAAGCCCATGGTCAAGGCCTCGGCCGAGAAGTACGCCGCCGAGAAGAAGCTGACCCGCCGCGCCCCGGCGGACTGCCAGAGCTGAAGCGATGAGCGCCCCGCTCCTCAACGTCAACGGGATCGAGGTCATCTACAACCACGTCATCCTGGTGCTGAAAGGCGTGAGCCTGCAGGTGCCCGAGGGTGGCGTGGTGGCCTTGCTCGGTGGCAACGGTGCCGGCAAGACGACCACGCTGCGCGCGGTGAGCAACCTGCTCGCCGGCGAGCGCGGCGAGGTCACCAAGGGCAGCATCGAACTGCGCGGCGAGCGCATCGAGAAGCTCAGCACCTCGGCGATGGTGGAGCGGGGCGTGATCCAGGTGATGGAGGGGCGGCACTGCTTCGCGCACCTCTCCATCGAAGACAACCTGATGACGGGTGCCTACACGCGCAAGGACGGCAAGGGCGCCATCAACGCCACGCTGGAGAAGGTCTACAACTACTTCCCGCGTTTGAAGACGCGGCGCAGCAGCCAGGCGGCCTACACCAGCGGCGGCGAGCAGCAGATGTGCGCCATCGGCCGCGCGCTCATGGCCAACCCGAAGATGGTGCTGCTCGACGAGCCCAGCATGGGTCTGGCGCCGCAGATCGTGGAAGAGGTCTTCGAGATCGTCAAAGACCTCAACCAGCGCGAGAAGGTCACCTTCCTGCTGGCCGAGCAGAACACCCACATGGCGCTGCGTTACGCCGACCACGGCTACATCCTGGAGAGCGGCCGCATCGTGATGGAGGGCGCCGCGAAAGACCTGCGCGAGAACGAAGACGTGAAGGAGTTCTACCTCGGCATGGGTGGCGGCGATCGCAAGAGCTTCAAGGATGTGAAGAGCTACAAGCGCCGCAAGCGTTGGTTGTCATGAGTGACGATGACTTCGGCTTCGCGCTGCCCACCTTCCAGCCCGACAGCGCGCTGCAGGCCGTGCAACGCGCCGCGCGCGACCTGAAGCTCAGCGCCCGCGGCGCGGGCTTCGAGCTGCGTGGCAAGCCGGTGTTGCAGGCCAGCGTGGAAGGCGACACCCTGCAGGTGCGCCTGGCCCGCAAGCTGGCGATGACGCCCGAGTGGGACCGCCACACCGTGCGCAACGCCGCCGAGCAGCGCAAGCTGATCGATGAACTGAAGAAGCGCCTGGCCCGCTGGGACCAGGAAGACTGAAACGACCCCATCGCACGAACAGGCGCCGCATGCAGCCCGACCCCCTGGAGACCCGCAGCCCCGCCGAGCGCGAGGCGGCGTTGGCGCAGGCCCTGCCTGCGCAGGTGCGCGCCGCCATGGCCGTGCCGGCGATGGCCGCGCGGCTGCAAGGCGTGGACGCAGCCGCCATCACGACGCTCGCTGCGCTGGCGCAACTGCCCGTCACGCGCAAGCACGAGCTGCTGGACGCCCAGAACGCGCAGCGCGGCAGCGACGCCTTCGGGGGCTACTCGGCGCTGGGCTGGGCCTCGCAGCGCGCGCTGCGGCCGGCGCGGCGCGTCTACCAGTCGCCGGGCCCGATCTACGAGCCCGAAGGTTTTGCCGAGGACTACTGGCGCGTGGCCCGCGCGATGCGCGCCGCGGGTTTCGAGGCCGGCGACCTCGTGCACAACAGCTTCAGCTACCACCTCACGCCCGGCGCGTGGATCATGGAAAGCGGCGCGCATGCTTTGGGCTGCACCGTCTTCCCAGGCGGCGTGGGCAACACCGAGCTGCAGCTGCAGGCCATGCAGCACCTGCGGCCCAGCGCCTACACGGGCACGCCGAGCTTCCTGCGCATCCTGCTGGAGAAAGCCGCCGAGACCGGCGTGGCCTTGCCCAGCCTGAAAAAGGCGCTGGTCAGTGGCGAGGCCTTCCCGCCCAGCCTGCGCGACTGGCTGCTCGAGCGCGGCATCGCCGGCTACCAGGCCTATGCCACCGCCGACGTGGGCGTCATCGCCTACGAGACGGGCGCGCGTGAAGGCCTGGTGGTGGACGAAGGCGTGATCGTAGAGATCGTGCGCCCGGGCACGGGCGACGTGCTGCCCGCGGGCGAAGTGGGCGAGGTGGTCGTCACCACCTTCAACGCCGACTACCCGATGCTGCGTTTCGGCACCGGCGACCTCAGCGCCGTGCTGCCCGGCCCCTGCCCCACCGGCCGCACGCACACGCGCATCAAGGGCTGGATGGGCCGCGCCGACCAGACGGCCAAGGTGCGCGGCATGTTCGTGCACCCCAGCCAGGTGGCCGACGTGCTCAAGCGCCACCCCGAACTGGGCCGTGCGCGCCTGGTGGTGGAAGGTGAGATGGCCAACGACCGCCTCACCCTGCACGCCGAGACCGCCAGCGCCGCCGAAGGCCTGCAGGCGGCCGTGGCCGCCAGCGTGCGCGACCTCACCAAGCTGCGCTGCGAAGTGCAGTTGCTGCCGCCGGGCAGCCTGCCCAACGACGGCAAGGTCATCGAGGACAAACGCAGCTACGCCTGAACGGCGCCAGCCGTCTTCAGGACAGGTTCAACCAGATCTCGTTGCGCCGCAGGAACCACGGCATCAAGGGCGGGTCGTAGCGCGAGAACACCGGCTCGCCGGCCCAAGGCATCTGCGCCTCGGTCAGCGCTTTCTGCAGCTGACCCAGGTGCTCGTCGTAGTTGGCCTGTGACCACGTGCCGCGGTAGCGGATGACAGCCACCTTCGTGGCCGGCACCTCGCGCAGCTTCACGCGGGCGTCCAGCGGCTCGGGCGCGGTGGCCAGGCTCACATCGGCGGGTAGCACGAACTGCACCACGTAGCGGCCTTCGCCGCGGGCCGTCTGCGTCACCGGGGCGGTCATGGCCATCTTCACGGGGGCGGCCGTCTGCGTGACGGGGGCCGTCATGGCCATCTTCCGCTCGCCCTTGTTCTTGCCAAAGATGTAGCCGGCCAGGATGGGGAAGGCCGTGTTGCCGGCCGTCTCGGCGGTGCCGGCGACTTCCACCTCGGCCACGACGTAAGGCGCGTACTGGCGGATCTCGACCGCGCCGAGCTGGCGCACGAGTTCGAAGGCGGGTTCTTCGGTGGCCATGGCCTGGGGGGCGGCCCCGGCGAGGAGGCCCACGCCCAGCAGGCCGTGCAGTGCAGAGCGTCGAAGCATGGAGCGCTTTGAAGGTGGAAAGGGTGCCGAGTGTGCAGGCAGCGCTGCGCCCCAGCGAGCAAGAGGGCCAAAGGCGTGATGACCTCACACCGTCCAAGCGATAAGTAGTTCCCGCCGTGACCCTGGCATCCGGCGGTCCTAACATCGCCGCCGTTCCCCACCGTCCGTCCACTGGAGACAAGACCATGAAGACCCTGAGCAAGACCATCACCGCCCTGGCAGCGGCCTTCGTGGCCAGCAGCAGCTTCGCTTACCCCGACAAGCCCATCACGATGGTGGTGCCGTTCGCGGCGGGCGGCCCGACCGACAAGGTGGCCCGCGACCTCGCCGAAGTGCTGCGCAAGAGCCTGAAGAACCAGACCATCATCATCGAGAACGTGGGCGGCGCGGGTGGCACGCTGGGCGCCGCCAAGGTGGCCAAGGCCGCACCGGACGGCTACACCTTCCTGCTGCACCACATCGGCATGGCCACCGCGCCGGCCCTGTACCGCAACCTGTCGTTCAAGGTGCTGGAAGACTTCGAGTACGTGGGCATGGTCAACGACGTGCCGATGACGCTGATCGGCCGCCCCACGCTGCCGGCCAACAACTACGCCGAGCTCGTGAAGTGGCTGGAAGCCAACAAGGGCAAGATCAACCTGGCCAACGCCGGTCTGGGCGCCGCTTCGCACCTGTGCGGCCTGCTCTTCCAGCAGAGCCTGAAGATCGACATGACCACCGTGCCTTACAAGGGCACCGCGCCGGCCATGACCGACATCCTGGGTAGCCAGGTCGACATCATGTGCGACCAGACCACCAACACCACCGGCCAGATCGAAGCCGGCAAGGTGAAGGCCTACGCCGTCACCACGATGAAGCCGCTGAGCACGCCCGCCCTGAGCAAGCTGCCGACGCTGGATTCTCAAGGCCTGAAGGGCTTCAACGTCTCGATCTGGCACGGTCTGTACGCGCCCAAGGGCACGCCCAAGGCCATCGTCGACCAGGTGAACACCGCGCTGCGCGCCGCGCTGAAGGACCCCGAGTTCATCAAGCGCCAGGAAGCCCTGGGTGCCGTGGTGGTGACCGACAGCCGCATCAACCCCGCCGACCACAAGAAGTTCGTGGAAGCTGAAATCGCCAAGTGGGGCCCGGCCATCAAGGCGGCCGGCCAGTACGCTGACTGATGCACCGCTGCCTGCGGGCATGAAGAGGCCGCCTTCGGGCGGCCTTTTTTCTTTGCTCCTCAGCGCATCGTGATCGGGATCGTCACCGGCCCGTCGTTCACCAGGTGCACTTGCATGTCGGCGCCGAACTCGCCCGCGGCCACCTGCGGGTGGCGCTCGCGGGCCAGGCGCAGCAATTCTTCGTAGAGCGCCCGCCCCAGGGCCGGCGACGCGGCACCGGTGAAGCTGGGCCGGTTACCACCACTGACATCGGCCGCCAGCGTGAACTGGCTGACGATGAGCAGCCCGCCACCCACGTCCTGCACGCTGCGGTTCATCTTGCCAGCCTCGTCGCCGAAGATGCGCAGCTTCAAGAGCTTGTCGAGCAACCTCGCGGCCAGCGCCGGCGTGTCGGGGGGCTCGGCGCAAACCAGCACCAGCAGCCCCGGGCCGATCTCACCGATGCGGGCGCCTGCCACCTCCACGCGGGCCTGGCGCACGCGCTGCACGAGCGCGATCACGCGCGGAACGCCTCGGTGTCCGGCGGGTCGCCCAGGTGGGCTTCCACGCCCAGCGGCAAGAGCTGGATGCTGGCGCGCAGCCCCGGCACCGCCTGCATCAGCGCGCGTTCGAGGCTGGCGCGCTCCTCCGCGGCCTGGCCCAGGGTCCATTCGGCCGGCATGTGCATGTGCAGGTCGATGAAGCGCCGCGGCCCGGCCCGGCGCGAACTCACGTGGTCGAAGCGCACGGCATCGTGGGCCGCGGCCGCCAGCACGCGCGCCACCGCCGCCTGGTGCTCGGGCTCCAGCGCCTCGTCCATCAGCCCGCGCACCGATTGCCACACCAGGGCCGCGCCCACGCGCAGGATGTTCAGCGCCACTGCGATGGCGATCACCGGGTCGAGCCAGCCCCAGCCGGTGGCCAGCACGGCCAGCAGGCCCGCCACCACGCCCACCGAGGTCCACACATCGGTGAAGAGGTGGCGTGCATCGGCCTCCAGCGCCATCGAATGCACCTGCCGCGCCTTGCGCAGCATGCTGAAGGCCAGCGCCCCGTTGAGGGCCGAACTCAGCACCGACAGGGCCAGGCCGATGCCCACGGCCTCCAGCGGCTGCGGGTTCATCAGGCGCGACACGGCCGCCCACACGATGCCCAGTGCCGCGGCGAAGATGAGCACGCCCTCGAAGCCGCTGCTGAAGTACTCGGCCTTGTGGTGGCCGTAAGGGTGGTCGTCGTCGGGCGGGCGGGCGGCGATGGTCACCATCGCCAGCGCGAACACCGCGCCGGCCAGGTTCACCAGCGATTCCAGCGCGTCCGACAGCAGGCTCACGCTGTCGCTCACCCACCAGGCGCCGGTTTTCAGCGCGATGGTGGCCAGCGCCACCGCGATGGACAGTTGCAGGTAGCGCTGTACCTGCATGCGCGTTCAGGCCGCGAGCGTCACGCGCGCGAACTTGCGCTTGCCGACCTGCACCACATAGACGCCAGCCGGCAGCTTCAGGCCCTTGTCGCCGACCACGCCGCCATCGATGCGCACGCCACCCTGTTCCACGAGGCGCAGCGCTTCGCTGGTAGAAGGTGCCAGGCCCGCCTGCTTCAGCAGCGCGCCCACGGCCAGCGGTGCACCGCCGAGCGCCACTTCAGGAATCTCGTCGGGCACACCGCCCGCGGCGCGGCGGTGGAAGTCTTCCACCGCGGCCTCGGCCGCCGCGGCACCGTGGAAGCGCGCGGTGATCTCGCGCGCCAGCATCACCTTGGCGTCCTTCGGGTTGCGGCCGCCGTCCACCTCGGCCTTCAGCGCCGCGATCTCGGCTTCGGGCCGGAAGCTCAGCAGCGTGTACCACTTCCACATCTGCACGTCGCTGATGCTCAGCACCTTGGCGAACATGGTGTTGGGCTCTTCGGTGATGCCGATGTAGTTGTGCTTGCTCTTCGACATCTTCTCGACGCCGTCCAGCCCTTCCAGCAGCGGCATGGTCAGGATGCACTGCGGCTCCTGCCCGAACTCCTGCTGCAGCGCGCGGCCCACCAGCAGGTTGAACTTCTGGTCGGTGCCGCCGAGTTCGAGGTCGCTCTTCAAGGCCACCGAGTCGTAACCCTGCATCAGCGGGTAGAGCAGCTCGTGCAGGCTGATGGGCGTGTTGGCCTTGAAACGCTTGGTGAAGTCGTCGCGCTCGAGCATGCGCGCCAGCGTGTACTTGGCCGAGAGCTGGATCAGCCCGCGCGTGCCCAGCGGGTCGCTCCACTCGCTGTTGTAACGAATCTCGGTGCGCGCCGGGTCCAGCACCAGGCTGGCCTGCTTGTAGTAGGTCTGGGCGTTGGCCTCGATCTGCTCGCGCGTCAACGGCGGGCGCGTGGCGTTTCGGCCCGAAGGGTCGCCGATCATCGACGTGAAATCGCCGATCAGGAAGATGACGGTGTGCCCCAGGTCCTGCAGCTGGCGCATCTTGTTCAGCACCACGGTGTGGCCGATGTGGATGTCTGGCGCCGTGGGGTCCAGGCCCAGCTTGATGCGCAGCGGCTGGCCGCTGGCCTCGGCACGCTGCAGCTTTTTCACCCAGTCGGCCTGGGGCAGCAGTTCGTCGCAGCCGCGCAGCGAGACGGCCAGGGCCTGCTGCACCGCGTCGCTCAGCGGCGGGGCCGCTGCAGGGGCCGCGGTGGTCGGGGTCGCCGGGGCGGCGCTGGGCTCTGTCATGAACGCTTACTCGGGTGGGGTGTTTGCACTCGCCCGGAAGGGGGAGGCTTCGATATACTTCGCCCGTCTTTCCAGGACGGATGTCACGGCACAGCCCTCGGCTGAACAGCCTTTCATTCTAGTGGACGGCCTCTCCGGCGCCGGCACCTGCCCGCCGGGTTCGGCCTCTCGATCAACACCGCCCGGCCCCTGCTGCAGCTGCAGGGAACCAGCGTTCAGCCGTGATCTGTCGCCCTTGATTCCAGCTGCCATCCCCGCCCTGCAAGGCTTGAAAGCCTTCACCCGCCAGCACCGCCGCACGCTCGTGGCAGGGGCTGTCGTGGCCATGGCGGGTTTCGGCATCACCGCCGTGGCCGTCGCGCCGCTGGCCCCGGATGCAGCTTCGCTGCCCAAGCGCGTCATCACCGAAGAGCTTTCGCCGCAGGGTGTCAGCAGCCAGCTCGCCGAACTGGCACTGCAAGACCTGACGCTGACGCGCAGCGACATCACGCGCGGCACCGACACCGCCGACAGCCTTTTCGCCCGCCTGGGTGTGCGCGACCCGGAAGCCGCCAGCTTCCTGCGCAGCGACGCCACTGCCCGACGCCTGCTGGCCGGCCGCGGCGGCAAGATGGTGCGCGCCGACACCGACAGCTTCGGCAGCCTGCGCGAGCTGGTGGCCCGTTTCCCGGCCGAGAACAGCGAGTTGGCGCGCACACACTTCACGCGCCTGACGATTTCGCGCATCGACGGCCGGTGGCTGTCGCGGCTGGAAACGGCGCCCTTCACCACGCAGTCGCGGCTGTCCAGCGGCAGCATCCGCAGTTCGCTGTTCGCCGCCACCGACGAGTCGGGCTTGCCCGATGCCGTGGCCGTGCAACTGGCCGACATCTTCTCCACCGACATCGATTTCCACCGCGAGCTGCGCAAGGGCGACACCTTCAGCGTCGTCTACGAAGCGCTGCTGGCCGATGGCGAGCCCGTGGCCTGGAACGAAGGTGCGGGCCGCGTGCTCGCCGCCGAGTTCGTCAACGCCGGCCGTGAGCACCACGCCGTCTGGTTCACCGGCGCCGACGGCAAGGGTGCCTACTACGGGCTCGACGGCAGCAGCAAGCGCCGCGCCTTCCTGGCCAGCCCGCTGGAGTTCTCGCGCGTGACCTCCGGGTTCGCGATGCGCATCCACCCCATCTTCCAGACCCGCCGTGCCCACCTGGGCGTGGACTACGGCGCGCCCACCGGCACGCCGGTGCGCGTGGTGGGCGATGGCGTGGTCGACTACGCTGGCCGCCAGAACGGCTACGGCAATGTGGTCGAGATCCGCCACGCGAACAACCGCACCACGCTGTACGCGCACCTCAGCCGCATCGACGTCAAGCGCGGTCAGCGCGTCGAGCAAGGCCAGCGCATCGGCGCAGTGGGCGCCACGGGCTGGGCGACCGGCCCGCACCTGCATTTCGAGTTCCGCGTGAACGGCCAGCACCAGGATCCGTTGCGTGTGGCCAAGGCCTCGGAATCGCGGCCCATCGAATCCGGGCTGCGCCCGCAGTTCCAGGAACGCGTGGCTGCCGTGCAGGTGAAGCTGCAGGCCGCCGAAACCCTCGCCGGCGCGCGCGTCCGCATGGAGTGAGCACGCGCCGGGCTTGAAGGCCTGGCTGCGTCGGCTGTCTGCCCATGGCCTGGTTCATCGGCCTGATGTCGGGTACATCGCTGGACGGCGTTGACGCTGTGCTGGCGGAAACGTCTTCCAGCGGTCCCCTGCAATCCCGGGCGCACCAGCACCTGCCCTTCACACCGGCCTTGCGCGCCGAACTGCTCGCCCTGAACCACAGCGGCGCCGACGAACTGCACCGCGCCGCGCTGGCGGCCAACGCACTGGCATCGGTGTATGCCGAGGCGGTGCAGGCGGTCTTGCGAGCCCAGGGGCTGCCGGCTTCAGCGGTCACGGCCCTGGGTGCCCACGGTCAGACGGTGCGCCACCAACCTGGGCTGCACGACGGCACGGGCTACACGCTGCAGCTCTTCAACGGCGCACGGCTGGCCGAACTGACCCGCATCGACGTGGTGTGCGATTTCCGCAGCCGCGACGTCGCCGCCGGCGGGCAGGGCGCACCGCTGGTGCCGGCCTTCCACGCCGCCAGCTTCACGCAGCCTGGGCAGACCTGTGCGGTGCTCAACCTCGGCGGCATTGCCAATGTCACGCTGCTGCATGCCGATGGCCGGGTCGAGGGCTTCGACACCGGGCCGGCCAACGTGCTGATGGACACCTGGTGCCAGCAGCACCGCCAAGAGGCCTTCGACGCCAACGGCCACTGGGCCGCCAGCGGCCGGGTGGAGCCTGCCCTGCTCGCGCGGGCGCTCGCCGAGCCCTACTTTGCGCTGCGCCCACCGAAAAGCACAGGACGCGACCTGTTCGATGCCCGCTGGCTCTCAGCCTGGCTGGCCGGCGGGCCCGCAACGGCAGCAGCCGACGTGATGGCCACCTTGGCGGCCCTGACCGCACGCAGCGTGGCGCAGGCGGTGCTCACACATGCGCCGGAAACCCGGGCGCTCCATGTCTGTGGTGGCGGCGCGGCGAACCAGCACCTGATGGGCCTGCTTCAATCGGCACTGCCCGGCGTGGCCGTGGCCAGCACCGCGGCGCTGGGCGTGGCGCCCGACCAGGTGGAAGCGCTGGCTTTCGCCTGGTTGGCCCAGGCTTTTCTGGCCCGGCAGGCTGGCAATGTGCCAGCCGTCACCGGTGCGCGCGGGCCGCGCGTGCTGGGCGCGCTGTACCCGGCGCAGTAAGCGCGCCGCCCGACGGGCGGCGCATCCCGGGTCTCAGACCGAGAACGACGACCCGCAGCCGCAGGTGGTGGTGGCGTTCGGGTTCTTGATGACGAACTGCGCGCCCTGCAGGTCTTCCTTGTAGTCGATCTCGGCGCCGCCGAGGTATTGCAGGCTCATGGCGTCGATCAGCAACGTGACGCCGTTCTTCGTCATCTGCGTGTCGTCTTCGTTGGTCACCTCGTCGAAGGTGAAACCGTACTGGAAGCCCGAGCAGCCGCCGCCCTGCACGAAGACGCGCAGCTTCAGGTCGGGGTTGCCTTCTTCGGCCACGAGGTCGGCCACCTTGGCGGCAGCGCTGTCGGTGAAGACCAGCGGGGGCGGCATTTCGTCGGTGGTGACGGGCAGTTCGGCGACAGCGTTCATGGCAGGCTCCAGTGGCAGCGGAAATCGAGAGACGGTAGTTGGGGGCTGCGCCCCAAAAAACAAAACCGCGGATGCCGATTGTCGACGATCCGCGGTTCGCAGGCGGCCTCCCCGCGTTGGCAGCAGGGTGGCCGGGCCTGTGGGGTCAGCGCTTGCTGAACTGCTTGCGACGGCGAGCGCCGTGCAGACCGACCTTCTTGCGCTCCACTTCGCGCGCGTCACGCGTCACGAAGCCGGCACGGCTGAGGTCAGGCTTCAGCGCGGTGTCGTAGTCGATCAGCGCACGGGTGATACCGTGGCGCACCGCACCGGCCTGGCCGGATTCACCGCCGCCGTGCACGTTGATCTTGATGTCGAAGGCCTCGTTGTTGCCCGTGAGCAGCAGCGGCTGGCGCACGATCATGATGGAGGTCTGACGGCCGAAGTAGGCGTCAATGGGCTTGCCGTTGATGACGATCTGGCCGCTGCCCTTCTTGATGAAGACGCGTGCCACGCTCGACTTGCGGCGGCCGGTGCCGTAATTCCAGGTTCCGATCATCGCTTCGTCCTCAGATCTCGAGCGGCTTGGGCTGCTGAGCGGTGTGCGGGTGGGTGTCACCGGCATAGACCTTCAGCTTCTTGACCATCGCGTAGCCCAGCGGGCCCTTGGGCAGCATGCCCTTGACGGCCTTCTCCAGGGCGCGGCCGGGGTGCTTGGCCTGCATGTCCTTGAAGGGCGTGGCGGTGATGCCGCCGGGGTAGCCGCTGTGACGGTAGTAGATCTTGTCGGTAGCCTTGGCCCCGGTCACGCGGAGCTTGTCGGCATTGACGACGATGATGAAATCACCGGTGTCGACGTGAGGCGTGTAAATGGCCTTGTGCTTGCCGCGCAAACGGCGTGCTGCTTCGCTGGCAACACGACCGAGCACCTTGTCGGTGGCGTCAATCACAAACCACTCGTGCGTCACTTCGGCCGGCTTGGCGCTGAAGGTCTTCATGAGAGTCTCTCTAGGTACGCGGGCTTGAAGGCACCGCGCGTTGCATCGGCCAACAGGACTTGCGCCCTGGCCTTCTGCCGATCTTCCTTTGGTACCGCTCTGTGGGGGGCGGCCTCGCAGGGTGATCTGGCGGCAGACGGTTCTTCTCCTGGCCAAAATCGGGGAAAGCCCGCGAGTATAGCCGCACTTTGCACCCGCAGGTCATCTACTGCCACCGGCCCCCCGCCAGCCCGTGGTGCGGGCGGCTCACCCCCATCCGGCTGACGCTTCGCCGCAGAGGTGGCGGCAATAATTCGCGCCATCCCGGTGCCCTGGCATCCGCAGGGCCCGCCGGGCTCCGCGCCAGCGCCCGCCGCCGTCCCCCCATGCCGCCCCTGCTCGCCTGGATTCCTGCCCTCGTGGCCGCCGTGCTGCTGCTGGCGGCGCTGCTGCTCCTGCTTCGGGCACGGCGCAAGCCTGGGCGCGGGCCGCTGCCGCGGGAGTGGGGGCTGTCGCCCCGGCCGGTCTTCACCACCGACGAAAGGCGCCTGTACCGCCAGTTGCGAGAGGCGCTGCCGCAGCACGTGATCCTCGCGAAGCTGCCGCTGGTGCGCTTCTGCCAGCCGCTGGACCCTCAGCGCGTGCGCTACTGGTATGAACTCCTCGCCGGCAGCCACGTGGCCTTTGCCATCTGCAGCGCCAGCGGGCGCGTGCTGGCGGCGGTGGACATCGAGACCGAACGCAGCAGCTCGCGCCGCAGCCGCCAGATCAAGACCGCGGTGCTGGAGACCTGTCGCGTGCGCTATCTGCGTTGCCCGCCCGGCGAAGTGCCTTCGGTGGCCACCTTGCAGGGCCTGCTGCCGCTGCCGGTGCTGAACTCGGCCATGCCGGTGTCGGCACCGATGCCCTTGTCGCCGGTGGATCAATCGCGCGAGCGCCTGTCCAGCACCGTGGCTTCGCGCCGCCAGCAACGCCAGCAGGGGCAGTGGCCCGATTCGGCTTTCGCCGACTCGCGCTTCGCCGATTCGAGTTTCTCCGAGTCGCACTACAGCTCGCTGCAGCCCGGGGCCGATGCACCGCCCTCGCAGCCGCCCGAGGGAGGCGGTGTCGTCGTCGACAGCCGCCATCCGCCCGCGCGCCGGCCCTGAGCGCGCGCGTGGACTACAGCCACCTCGACCCCCAGCGCGTGCTGGACGCGCTGGACGCCGTCGGCCTGCGCGGCGACGGCCGCGTGCTGCAGCTCAACAGCTACGAGAACCGAGTCTTCCAAGTCTTCCTGGAAGAGCCGCACGAGGGCCACAGCGCCGTGGTGGCCAAGTTCTACCGCCCGGGGCGCTGGAGCGACGCGCAGATCCTGGAAGAACACGCCTTCGCGATGGAGCTGGCTGCAGCCGAGGTGCCCGTGGTGCCGCCGCTGACCCTGCCCTCGGCCATACCCGAGGTGCAGCTGCTGGGCACGCCGCCCACGCTGGCCTGCGGCTACGGACACCGCTGGGGCGTCTCAGCCCGCTGCGCCGGGCGCGAGCCCGAACTGGAAGACCCGGCGGCGCTGCGGCAGTTGGGCCGCTTCATCGGGCGGCTGCACGCGGTGGGTCGGCAGCGCGTGTTCGAGCACCGCCACCACCTGTACCCGCGCGCCGATGGCGAACGCGCGCTGCGCCTGCTGCTGGCCGGTGGCTTCGTGCCCGACACCGAACGCGCACCCTGGCAACAGGCCTGCGAGCAGGCCCTGGCCGCGGTGAACGCCGCCTTCGACACCTTCACGCCCGACGCGCCCTTGCAGACGCTGCGTCTGCACGGCGATTGCCACCTGGGCAACGTGCTGTGGCGAGACGGTGCGCCGCACATCGTCGACCTCGACGACGCGATGCAGGGCCCCGCCGTGCAAGACCTGTGGATGCTGGTCTCGGGCGACCACACCACGATGGCGCAGCAGCTGAACACCCTGCTCGAAGGCTACGAGCAGTTCTGCGAATTCGACGAGCGCGAGCGCCGCCTCATCGAGCCGCTGCGCACGCTGCGCATGCTGCGCCACAGCGCCTGGCTGGCCGAGCGCTGGAGCGACCCCACCTTCCCGCTTAACTTTCCGTTTTTCGGCACCGCGGCCTACTGGAACCAGCAGACCACGCAGCTGCGCGAGCAGATCGAGGCCATGGCCGAGACGGCCGCCCTGATGAACAACGCCCCCGCGGCGCGCTGGCACCGCGGGGGCGTTGATGAGGACGTGAGCTTCGACGGCGACGGCTTCGCCTGAAGCTCAGTCGATCACGGCATCAGACCGTCAGCAGCGAGTTCACGCGCCGCACATAGGCCGCCGGGTCTTCCAGGTGGCCGCCCTCGGCCAGCACGGCCTGGTCGAAGACGATGTGCGCGAGGTCGTCGAAACGCTCGCTGCCCTCGGCCGAATCCAGGCGCTTGATCAGCGCGTGCTCGGCGTTGATCTCCAGGATGGGTTTGCTCGCCGGCGCGTTCTGCCCGGCCTGCTTGAGCATGCGCGCCAGGTGGCCGCTCATGTCGCCTTCGTCCACCACGATGCAGGCCGGTGAGTCGACCAGGCGCGTGGTGACGCGCACGTCTTTCGCGCGGTCTTGCAGGCTGCCCTTGAGGCGCTCGATCAGCGGCTTCAGCGCTTCGGCCGTGGCCTCGGCGGCCTTCTTCTCTTCTTCGTCCTGCAGCTTGCCGAGGTCGACACCGCCCTTGGCCACGCTCTGCAGCGGCTTGCCGTCGAACTCGTACAAGTGGCTGAGCATCCACTCGTCGACACGGTCCACCAGCAGCAGCACCTCGATGCCCTTCTTGCGGAAGATTTCCAGCTGCGGGCTGTTCTTCGCGGCGGCCAGGCTGTCGGCGGTGATGTAGTAGACGGCGTCCTGGCCCTCTTTCATGCGCGCCACGTAGTCGGTCAGGCTCACGCCTTCATCCGACGTGGTGCTGGCAAAACGCAGCAGCTTGGCCAGGCGCTCCTGGTTCTGGAAGTCTTCGCCGATGCCTTCCTTCAGCACGGTGCCGAACTGCTTCCAGAACTCGGCGTACTTGTCCTTCTGGTTTTCGGCCACGTCCTCCAGCATGGAGAGCACCTTCTTCGTGCTGCCTTCGCGGATGGCCTTCACGTCGCGGCTTTCCTGCAGCAGCTCGCGGCTCACGTTCAGCGGCAGGTCGGCGCTGTCGATCACGCCCTTGACGAAGCGCAGGTACACCGGCATCAGCGCTTCGGCGTCGTCCATGATGAAGACGCGCTTCACGTACAGCTTCACGCCGCCGCGCTTGTCGCGGTTCCACAGGTCGAAGGGCGCCTTGGCCGGCACATACAGCAGCTGCGTGTACTCGGTGCGGCCTTCCACGCGGTTGTGCGTGTAGGCCAGCGGCGCTTCCTGGTCGTAGCTGATCTGCTTGTAGAACTCCTGGTACTGCGCGTCGGTCACCTCGCTCTTGGGGCGCGTCCACAGCGCGGCGGCCTTGTTCACGGGCTCCCACTCGTCGGTGGTGACCTGTTCCTTCTTCTCGTCGTCCCAGCTTTCCTTGCGCATCAGCACCGGCAGGCTGATGTGGTCGCTGTACTTGCTGATGATGGACTTCAGCTTCCAGGTGCTGAGGAACTCTTCCTCGCCCTCGCGCAGGTGCAGGATGACGTCGGTGCCGCGCTGCGCGCGCTCGATGGTCTCGACCTCGAAGTCGCCCGTGCCTTCGCTGCTCCAGCGCACGCCCTGGCTGGCATCGGCGCCGGCGCGGCGGGTTTCCACCGTCATGCGCTCGGCGACGATGAAGCCGCTGTAGAAGCCCACGCCGAACTGGCCGATGAGGTTGGCGTCCTTCTTCTGGTCGCCTTCCAGCTTGGCCATGAACTCGCGCGTGCCGCTCTTGGCGATGGTGCCGAGGTGGGCCACGGCCTCTTCGGCCGTCATGCCGATGCCGTTGTCGCGGATGGTGAGGGTCTTCTTCTCGGCGTCGAACCAGACGCGGATTTCCAGGTTCGGCTGCTCCTCGAACAGGGCTGCGTTGTCCAGCGCCTCGAAGCGCAGCTTGTCGCAGGCGTCGCTGGCGTTGCTGACCAGCTCACGCAGGAAGATTTCCTTGTTGCTG
Organism: Rubrivivax sp.; assembly: GCA_051861265.1. Classification (GTDB taxonomy): domain Bacteria; phylum Pseudomonadota; class Gammaproteobacteria; order Burkholderiales; family Burkholderiaceae_C; genus Rubrivivax. The sequence continues at coordinate 38,307 of JBHYDA010000001.1, read as the reverse complement.
TACAGGCTGTGGGTGACGAGGTGCAGGATCTGCTTGACCTCGGCCTGGAATGACAGGGTTTGCTTGTCCATGGGTACGGGCAGTGAGGGTGTGGAATGCTGGGGGGCGGTGACGTTCCGCCCGGCCAGCGCACTTTGGGGGTGGGCTGGCAGATTTCAAGAGCCGGGCTGGGGTCTCAGCCCGGCGGCTGGCCCATCCGCAGACGGCGTGCGGCGTCTTCGGCGCGGGCGTCGTCGATTTCGCGCACCACGCCGGCGAGGTCCACCGGCGCTTTCGGGGCCTCGAACAGGCCGCTGAGCACCGTGTCGGGCCGCAGCAGGCCTTTTTCGTACAGCGCCCAGATCTCCGGGCCGTACTGCGTGGGCAGCAGCGCCGGGTTGTAGCGGCCGAAGAAGTCGCGCAGGTTGTCCACGTCGCGAAGCAGCATGCGCCGGGCGTGGTTGTTGCCGGCGGCGTCCACGGCCTGGGGCAGGTCGATGATGACCGGGCCGTCTTCGGCCAGCAGGATGTTGAACTCCGACAGGTCGCCGTGCACCACGCCCGCACACAGCATGCGCAGCACCTCGCGCAGCAGCGTGGCGTGGTGGCGGGTGGCGTCCTCGGCAGTGAACTGCACGTCGTTCAGGCGAGGCGCGGCATCGCCCTCGGCCGTGGTGACCAGGTCCATCAGCAGCACGCCTTCGAAGAAGTTGTGCGGCCGCGGCACGCGCACGCCGGCGGCTGCCAGGCGGTAGAGCGCGTCGACCTCGGCGCTCTGCCAGGCGGCCTCTTGCGATTCACGCCCGTACTTCGTGCCCTTGGCCATGGCGCGGGCTTGGCGGCTGTTCTTGACCTTGCGGTTCTCGGTGTAGTCCACGGCCTGGCGGAAGCTGCGGTGCGTGGCTTCCTTGTAGACCTTGGCGCAGATCACCTCGTCGCCGCGGCGCACCACGTAGACCTCGGCCTCCTTGCCGCTCATCAGCTGGCGCAGCACGGCGTCGATCAGCCCCTCGTCCACCAGCGCCTGCAGGCGCGGCGGGGCCTTCATCCGACGATGCCGGTTTCGCGCAGGTAGCCCGGCGCCACGCGGCGCCGGCTGACCTGCTCGTAGGCGTGGCCCAGGGCCAGCACGCGCGCGTCTTGCCAGGCTAGGCCGCCGAAGCTCAGGCCCGTGGGCAGGCCGGCCACCACGCCCATGGGCACGGTGAGGTGTGGGTAGCCCGCCACCGCGAAGACGCTGCCGAAGCCGCCGCCGCCCGACCGGTCACCCAGCAGCTGGTCGATGGGCCAGGCCACGGCGCCGGTGGGGCCCACCACGGCGTCGAGCTGGTGCTGGGCGAAGAGCGCGTCCAGGCCTTCGGCGCGCGAAAAACGCCGGCAGGTGGCCAACGCCTCGGTGTAGACGGCGGCGTCCAGGCCGGCGGTGGCTTCCGACATGTCGAAAAGCTCATGCGCGAAGTGCGGCATCGCGCGCGGCGCGTTCGCCTTGTTCCACGCGATGATGTCGGCGAGCGTCTTCACCGGCGCGTCGGGTTGGTAGGCTTTCAGGTAATCGGCCAGGCCCGGCTTCAGCTCGTGCAGCAGCACGGCGAATTCGGGGCTGCGCAGCTTGTCGCGGTTGGGGATCTCCACCGGATCCACCAGCACCGCGCCTTGGGCGCGCAGCACGGCCAGCGCTTCTTCGAAAAGTGCCGCCACCTGCGGCTGCGTGGGCACGGCGTGGCGCACGACGCCGATGCGCGCGCCCTGCAGCGCGCCGGGCTTCAGCGCCGCGATGAAGTCAGGCAGCGTGGCCGGCTGCACGGCGGTGGCGGCATCGCGTGCATCGGGGCCGGCCAGGGCCTGCAGCAGCAGCGCGGCGTCGCGCACGTGGCGCACCATGGGGCCGGCGGTGTCTTGGCTGGCCGAGATGGGAATGATGCCGCTGCGGCTGACCAGGCCCACCGTCGGCTTGAAGCCCACCACGCCGTTGACGTTGGCCGGGCTGCAGATGGAGCCGTCGGTCTCGGTGCCGATGCTCAGTGGCGCCAGGCCGGCGGCGGCCGCGGCGCCCGAGCCCGAACTGCTGCCACTGGGGCTGCGGTTGAGCACGTGCGGGTTGCGCGTCTGGCCGCCGCGGCTGCTCCAGCCGCTGCTGCTGCGCGTGCTGCGCATGTTGGCCCACTCGCTGAGGTTGGTCTTGCCCAGGATCACGGCCCCGGCCTCGCGCAGCCGCGTGACGATGGGCGCGTCGGCCTGCGCACGCAAGCCAGCCAGCGCCAGCGAGCCGGCCGTGGTGGCCATCTGGTCGGCGGTGGCGATGTTGTCCTTCAGCAGCACCGGGATGCCGTGCAGCGGCCCGCGCACGCGGCCCGGTTGGCCGCGCGTGCCGCGGCGTTCGGCGTCCAGCGCCTGCGCTTGGGCCTGCGCTTCGGGGTTGAGCTGGATGACGGCGTTCAGGCGCGGGCCGCGCTGGTCGATGGCCTGGATGCGCTGCAGGCAGTGCTTGACCAAAGCTTGCGCGCTCAGCCGGCCGGCGGCCATCTCGGCCTGCAGCGCGGTGACGTCCATCGCGTCGAGCTTGCTGTCCTTCAAGGCCGGCTTCACGCTCGCAGTGGCCTTGGCTGACGCCGCCGCTTCAGCCGGCAAGGCCGCGGCCCCCACGGCCGCACCGGCCCCGGCCATCCAAGCGCGCCTGTTCACTTTGTCTGCCATGCCGCACCGCCTTGCCTTGTCGAAATTACGCGCCGATTGTGCGGGCCGCCCGACCCTCGGCCACGAACAAGGCTTCGGCCTGCTCGCGCGCCCGCGCCGTCACGCTGCCGGCCAGGCCGATGGCCGCCGGGCGCGTGGCGATGGTGGCGAAGACGCGGCGCACCTGGGCCGGTGTCACGTCGTGCAGGGCCTGCAGCTGTTCTTCAGTGCCACGCACGCGGCCGAAGGTGTAGACGTCCTGCACCGCGGCTTCCAGCCGGCGCACCGGCTGCTCCAGCGTGCGCAGCGCGCGCACCGCGAGCTGCTTGCGCGCACGGGCCAGGGCCACTGTGTCGGTCTTCTCCGCGTGGTGCTGCAGCAGCACGGCCACGGCCTGCAGCAGTTCGTCGGCCTGCTCGGGCGCGGTGGCGGCGTCGATGACGAACTGCGCCGCCAGCGCACCCACATCGGCCGAACAACCCACGTGGTAGGCCAGGCCGCGCCGCTCGCGGATCTCGTCCAGCAACGGCGAGCTCATGCCCTCGCCCAGCAGCGCTGCGGCCAGCACCCAGGCGGTGTGTTTCGCATCGGCCAGCGGCGGCATGCCGTGGCCCAGCACCAGCTGGCACTGCGCGCTGCCGGCCATGCGGCGCAGCTTCACGCCGCCGTGCCACGTCGGCGCTTCCACCGTGTTGGGCGCGCCACCCGGCAGGGCGCCGAAGGCCGCTTCCACCTGCTGCGCAAAAGCCTGCGCGTCCACCGGGCCGGCCACGGCCACCACCGCGTTGGGCCCGGTGTACAGCCGCGCCACGTGGGCCTGCAGGTCGGCGCGGGTCAGGCGCTCCAGGTTCGCGCGGCTGCCGATGACGGGCTGCCCCGCTGGGTGCAGGCCGTAGCAGGCGCGGTCGAAGAGGCGGAAGGCCATGCTCACCGGGTCTTCGTCGAACTCGGTGTACTCGTGCAGGATCACCTGGCGCTCGCGTTCCAGCTCTTCTTCGGGGAAGGTGCTGTGCTGCACGATCTCGGCCAGCAGCGCCACGAAGGCCGGCAGGTCGGCGGCCATGCCGTCGATGTGGAAGGCGGTGTGGTCCTTGTCGGTGTGGGCGTTGACCTCGGCGCCCAGGGCCTCGGCCGCCAGGTTGATCTGCTGGCAGCTGCGCGTGGCCGTGCCCTTGAAGGCCATGTGCTCGACGACGTGGCTGATGCCGTTCAGGCGCCGCGTCTCGTGCTGGCTGCCGGCGCGCACGAAGACGCTGAGGTTGACGGCCTGCCGCCAGGGCTGGTGCAGCACGAGGCAGCGCACGCCGTTGGGCAGGGTGTGGAGGAAGGGGTCGGGGGCGGGGGTGGGGGCGGTGTTGGGCATGCAGCCGCCGAGCATGCCACGGCCGGGCTCAGCGCACGGCCGCAGGCCCCTGCAGATCACGCACCAGCTGCACACACGGGCTGGCGGCGCCCGGCCCGGCGTCGAACAGCGGCAGCAGCGCCAGCAGCGGGTTCACCAGCCCCAGCGCCAGCGCGCCCAGGCCGCGCGCGGCGATGCGGCCGCCATCCAGCGCCACCTCGGGCTGGGCGAAGGGCCCGCGCAGGTAGATCGGACTGCGCAGCGCCACCAGGCCGCTGACCTTGGTGCGCGGCACGAAACGAAGGTCGAAGGTCTCGTCGGCCAGGTTCACCGAACCGCTGCCGGTGACGGTGTTGACGGCGGTGTCCAGCACCAGCACACGCGGGCGCATCACGCCCTGGGCCACGGCGAAATCGGCCACCGCGCAGTTCAGCGCCACCGTCTCGTCGCCGCTCAGGTTCAGGCGCAGGATCTCCAGCAGCCGCAGGCCGGCCTGCTCCATCAGCAGGCGGCTGATCTGCCCGTTCTGCGCCACCACGCTCAGCCGCCCGTCGGCACGGGCCAGCAGGCGCGCCACCGAGGCGCCATCCCCGCTGAGCTCGGCATCGCCATCCAGCCGGCCGATGCTGGCGCGCGCCAGGTCCACCGTGGGCAGCAGCTTCGCCAGCTGCACCTGGCGCAGCTGCAGCGCCAGACGGCCGCGCAAGGGGTCTTGCCGCGCGTCCAGCACCACCTGCGCCCGCAACTCGCCGCCGGCCAGGCCGAAGTTCAGCGGGTTGAGCGTGAGGCGGCGGTCCTGCAGTTGCAGGCGCAGCTGCAGCTGCGTCAGCGGCACCGCGGCGGCGCGCACCAGGCTTTGCGCGCTGAGCGTCACATCAGCGTCCAGGCTGCCCCAGCGGGCGGTGTTGAAGGGCAGCTCGGGCAGGACACGTGCCGAGGGCGCCGGGGCGGGCGCGGTGTCTGCCTTGGGCGCTGCACCCACCGCCGGCCCCAGGTCGGCCAGCCGCAACTGGCGCGAGGCCAGCGTGCCGCTGAGCACGGGCCGCGGCCCGCCGGTGGCCATCTGCAACTCGCCGGCCAGGTCGCTTTGGCCTACCTCGCCTTTGAAGGGGCCGAAGCGCCAGCGCGGGCCCTGGCGCTGCAAGCCGCCCTCGAAGCGGTAGCCCGGGGTCGGCGGCAGCGCCACGCCGGTCAGCGGATAGAGCGTGGCGAGATCGGGGCCGCTCAACACCAATTGAAGATCGAAATGATTGAAGTGCAGCAGCCCTGTCACCGTGCCCTCGGCCTGCACGCGCGTGGCGCCGATGCGCGCCGTCACCTGCAGCGGGTAAGGCCGCGTTTCATCGCGCCAGGCCAGCACGCCGCCGCCGCTGCCCTGGGCCTGCAGCGCCTGGCCGCGGAACTGCCCGTGCACCGCAAACACCAGCGGCCGTGCGGCCGGCGCGTCGGCCTCCAGCGTGCTGAAGGTGGCGCTGAGCGCGGTGCGCTCCTCGCCATGCAGGTAGAGCAGCTCAGCGCGGTCCAGCCGCACCTGGCCGACGGGGATGCGGGCGCTTTCGTCGGTTTGCAGGCGGTCGAAGAGCCAGGTCTTGCGCACGGTGCCGGCGGCGTCCAGGCCCTGCTCCAGGAAGAGCAGCGGCCGCACCAGCACCAGGCTCGGAAAGGCCAGCCGGCCACGCAGCAGCTCGCGCAGATCGACCGTCGCTTCCACGGCCTCGGATTCCAGCATCTGCGGCGCTGTGGCCCAGGCAGGGTTCGCGAAGCGCAGGCCTTCGGCGCGCACACGCGGCAGCGGCCAGGCCAGGGCCACGCTGAGCGGGCCTTCGATGCGCAGCACGCGGCCGGTCTTCTGCAACGCCAAGTCTTGCAGCGGGGCGCGCGCCCAGTTCCAGCCGAAGAAGGCCAGCACAACGAGCAGCAGGAGCAGCAGCACGAGCAGGCCGGCCAACAGCACCGCCAGACCCACACCCAGCCGCCGGAAAGAACGCGAGACACGCAGCGAGACCATGTACCAGCCTTTGTAGACGCCGCCGCCCGCCGCGTCGGTGCGCCTGCGTACCGTGCGCAAGCGGACAGACAGACCCACGCAGCCGCGGCAAGGTGCAGGCTCGTGAAGACCCCGCCCTCCAACCCAGCGCCGGCTGAAGACTGGCCCGCACGCGCCGCGCGCTGGGCCGCGGCCATGGCCGCCCACCCGGCGCCGCCGCCCGCGCAGGCGCCGCGCCACGGCCTGCTGGCACAGCTGGGCAAAACCACCGTGGCCGGCGGCCGCCAGGCGCTCGATTTCGTGGCTTTCGCCGGTGAGGTGGCGCTGGCCGGGGCCGGCTTGCTGCGCCGGCCGCGCGCCTGGCGCTGGCGTGTGCTGCTGCGCGAGATCGAGCTCGGCGGCTTCGACGCGCTGCCCATCGTCGGCGTCACCGCCTTCCTGCTGGGCGTGGTGGTGGCCTACCAGGGCGCCGACCAGCTGCGCCACTACGGCGCCAACATCTTCGTCGTGGAGCTGGTGGGCTACGCGATGCTGCGCGAGTTCGCGCCGCTGATCACGGCCATCATCATCGCCGGCCGTTCGGGCTCGGCCCACGCGGCGCAGATCGGCACCATGGTCGTGGGCGAAGAGATCGACGCGCTGCGCACGCTCGGCATCCAGCCGCTGCAGCGTCTGGTGTGGCCCAAGCTGCTGGCTTTGCTGATCGCGCTGCCGCTGCTCACGGTGTTTGCCGATCTGGCCGGCGTCTTCGGCGGCATGGTGATGGCGCGCTCGCAGCTGGGCATCGGCTTTGCCGAGTTCGCCGACCGTTTCGGCCGCGTGATGCAGGGCTCGGCCTTGCTCATCGGCGTGGGCAAGGCGCTGGTGTTCGCCTGGATCATCGTGCTGGTGGGCTGCTTCCAGGGCCTGCGCACCGCGGGCGGGGCCGACAGCGTGGGCCGTCAGACCACCGCGGCTGTGGTGCAGGCCATCTTCCTCGTCATCGTGGCCGACGCGCTGTTCTCGGTGGCCTTCAACATGCTGGGGCTGTGAGATGGCCGCCAGCGAAGATGCCGTGATCGAGCTGCAGGACATCAGCACCCGCTTCGGCGCGCGCAGCGTGCACGAGCACCTGAACCTGCGCGTGCAGCGCGGCGAGATCCTGGGCCTGGCCGGCAGCAGCGGCTCGGGCAAGTCGGTGCTGCTGCGCGAGATGATCCTGCTGCAGCGCCCCAGCGCCGGCACGGTGCGCCTTTTCGGGCAAGACGTGAGCACGCTCGATGAAGACGCCCTGCTCGCGCTGCGCCAGCGCTGGGGCGTGATGTTCCAGCGCGGCGGGCTCTTCAGCTCGCTCACCGTGCGCCAGAACGTGGGCCTGCCGCTGCGCGAACACAGCCCGCTGGATGACGCGCTGATCGACCAGATCGCCGAATGGAAGCTGGCGCTGACCGGCCTGCCGCCCGATGCCGGCCTGAAGCTGCCGAGTGAGCTGAGCGGCGGCATGCTCAAGCGCGCCGCGCTGGCGCGCGCCATCGTGCTCGACCCCGAACTGCTCTTCCTGGACGAGCCCACCTCGGGCCTGGACCCGGCCAGCGCTGCCGGCGTGGACACGCTGATCCAGGAGACCCAGGCCGCCAGCAGCGCCACCGTGCTCATCGTCAGCCACGACACCGATCTGCTCTGGCGCGTGTGCCACCGCGTGGCCGTGCTGGGTGAAGGCCGCGTGCTGGCGCTCGGCACCATGGCCGAACTGGCGCACAACCCCCACCCCACCGTGGCGGCCTACTTCATGCCGCGGCCCGGCAGCGCCTGAGCATGGACGACAAGGCCCACTACACGCTGGTCGGCGCCTTCGTGCTGGGCCTGGGCGCGGCGCTGGTGGCCGGCGTGCTGTGGCTGGCCGCCGGCTGGGGCGGGCAGGCGCCAATGGACAGCTACCAGGCCGTGATCCGCGAATCGGTCTCGGGCCTGAACGTCGATGCGCCCGTGAAGTACCTGGGCGTGGACGTCGGCAAGGTCAGCGCCATCGGCATCGACCCGGCCAACCCGCAGCAGGTGCGGCTGCGTTTCCTCATCGCCCGCGGCACGCCCATCCGGCAAGACGCCGAGGCGGTTCTCAAGACCCAGGGGCTCACGGGCATTGCGCACGTGGAGCTCAGCGGTGGCAGCGCCAGCGCGCCGCCGCTGCGGCCGGGCCCCGATGGCGTGGCGCCCACCATCCCCTTCAAGCTCTCGCTGGGGGCGCGGCTGGAGAACGTGCTGGGCAGCGTGCTGGCCAATGTCGACCGCGTCTCCAACAACCTCAACGCGGTCTTCGATGCCGACAACCAGCGGGCGCTGAAATCGGCGCTGGCCGACATCGCCGCCGTGGCACACACGCTGGCCGCGCAGAAGGCCACGCTGAACGCGACGATGACCGATGCGGCGCTGACCGCGAAACGTGCTTCTCGCGCTTCTGAACAACTCGGGCCCACCCTTGACCGCATCAGCACCAGCGCCGCGGCCGTGCAGGCCATGGCCGTGGCCGCCGAGGCGGCCAGCGTGCGCGGCGGCGCAGCGGCCGATGCCGCCACCGCCAGCGTGCAGCAGCTGGGCAGCGAAACGCTGCCCGAGGTAGGCCGCCTGGTGGCCCAGCTGGCGGCCTTGTCGGCCTCTTTGCGGCGCCTGAGCGAGCAAACCACACAGAGCCCCAGCAGCCTGCTGCTGGGGGCACCGCCCCCCGAGCCCGGGCCGGGCGAAAAGGCACCGCCATGAGTTCAATGCCCTTCGATCCCGCCCGCCGTGCCACCTGCCACGGCGCGCTGCTTGCCGGCACCGCCCTGCTCGGTACCACCCTGCTCGGCAGCGGCTGCGCCGGCGGGCTGCTGCCCAAGCCCCCAGCAGCGCCCGTGCGCTACACACTGGGCGATGGTGCACCGCAAGGCCCGGCAGCCCCCAGCGCCCGCCCCGGCGCGCCCAGCCTCGTGGTGGCGCCGCTGACGGCCGCACCCGGCTTCGACAGCGCACGCATGCTTTACCTGCGCCAGCCGCAGGTGCTGCAGGCCTATGCCTACGCCGAGTGGGCCGACACGCCCGCGCGCCTGCTGGCCCCGCTGCTGCTGCGCGCGCTGCAGCACACCGGCGCCTTCGGCGCGGTGCTGCAGGCGCCTTCATCGGCCAGCGGTCCGCTGCGGCTGGAGACCGAACTGCTGCAGCTGCAGCACCTGCACCTGCGCAGCCCCAGCGAGCTGCAGCTGGCCCTGCGCGTGGTGCTGGTCGACACCGCCACGCGGCAGGCACTCTTCACCCGCCGCTTCGAAGTGCGCGTGCCCGCGGCCAGCGACGACCCCGCCGGCGGCGCCGCCGCGGCCGCCCTCGCCGCGCAGCGGCTGCTGGCCGAGCTGGCCGCTCAGGTGGCCGCTGAAGCGGTGCGGTCGGTGCCGGCACTCACGGCCGGCGCGCGCCGCGAGCCGTGACGCTGCGCGAACAACCACGTCACCTCGGCCCCGTAGAGAAACACCTGCGCCGAGGCATACACCCACACCAGCAAACCCACCACCGCGCTGGCCGCACCGAAACCCGCGGCCATGCCCGTGCGCGTGAGCAGCCAGCCGATCAACGCCTTGCCCAAAGTGAAGAGCACCGCCGTGATCAGGCTGCCCAGCGCCACATCGGCCCAGCCGATGCGCGCGCGCGGCATGCCCTTGTAGATCGCCGCGAACAGCAGCGTGGTGAGCCCGAAACCCAGCACGTGGTTGGCCGCGTCCAGCAGAACGAGGCTGCCGCCGAAGGCCGGCGCCCACCAGCGCCCCCAGGCCGCCAACGCAGCACTGGCAGCCAGCGACACCATGAGCAGGAAGCCGACGCCGAGCACCAGGCCGAAGGACAACAGGCGCGCGCGCAGCAGCTGCCACAGTGTGCCGCCACGCCGCGGGGTGTCGACGCGCCAGATGTGGTCCAGCGAATCCTGCAACTCGGCGAACACCGTGGTGGCGCCGACGACGAGGAAGACCAGGCCCACCACCGTGCCCAGCGTGGATTGGCCGCTGCGCCGCACCTGGTCGAGCATGGTGGCGATGGCCTCGGCGCCGTCCCGGCCCAGCAGCGTCTGCATCTGCTGCAGGATCTCGCCGCGCGCGGCGTCCAGCCCGAAGACCGCGCCGGCCACCGAGATGGCGATCAAGAGCAGCGGCGCCAGCGAGAACAGCGTGTAGTAGGCCAGCGCCGCGCCCATGGTGGGCGCCCGGTCCTGCACCCAGGCCACGGCCGCGGCACGCAGCAGCGATCCCAGCGCGCGCGGGCTGAGGCCTGACGTGGCCCCGGGGGCCGGGGTGAGGGCGCGCAGCGCTGACGGTCGGTTCATGCGTGAGCCACCAGCATGCGCGGGCCGCGCCGCGCCTGCCAGCAGACGCCGGCGCAAGGGCGTGCAGGCGGCGTCCTACAGCCGGCGCTTCGGCCGGTGGCGGCCGGGTCTGTCGCGCAGCGCCGGGTCAGGCCACCGGCGGCGCGGCCAAGGCACGCGCGGTGTCGGCATCGGCGGCGAACAGGTGCTCGATGCGCAGCGAGGCCAGCGTCACGTCCATCGGCGCGCCGAAGCTGCTGAACATCGAGAACAGGCGCAGCTCGCCCACCTGCGAACGCAGCCGCGTCAGCAGCAGCGGCGTGGCCACGGCCGGCGCGGGCCAGGCCGGCAGATCGGCCGCCAGGCGCTGCAGGCGCGCGGCCAGCGCCGGCACCTGCGGCGCCTCGCGCCGCGCGCGGTGCAGCACGTCGGCGCAGACCTCGGCCTCGTTGAGCATGCAGGTGCGCAGGCCGCCGGGCGCCAGCAGCCAGTCGAGCAGGTTCACCGGCCCTGTGGGCGCGGGCTGGCCCAGCAGTGCCAGCAGGCGCAGCACGGCGGCGTTGGCCATCACGAGGTTCCACTCGGCGTCGATCACCAGCGCGGGCGGGCTGCCGGGGGCGTGCAGCAGCTGCTCCAGTGCTTCACGCGCGGGCTGCAGCGCGGGCGCATTCAGCGCCAGCTCGGTATAGGCCGGGGCCAGGCCGGCGGCCAGCAGCACGCCGTTGCGCTCGGGGAGCGGAGCTTCCAGCGCATCCAGCAAGGCCAGCAGCGTGGGGCGCGTGGGGCGGGCGCGGCCGGTTTCGATGCAGCTGAGATGGCGCTGCGAAACGCCGGCCCGCAGGCCCAGTTCCAGCTGGCTGATGCGCCGCTGGCGGCGCAGTTCGGCAAGGGGGTGCATGGCCCGAGCATAGGGCGGGCGTTGCTGCTGCGCGATGACCTGCGAGGTCGTTGCGGCCATGACCATGCCCCGCCGAGACTGGCCGCCTCATCACTGCAAACCCCTGGAGGACCCCACCATGCCCGCCCTGAAAGCCCTGCTCTGGCCCGTCGCGCTCGCCTTCGCCGCCTTCTCCACCTGGGTGCTGTGGCAGGTGGGTTACCTCGGCATCTGGCAAGGCGGTTTCGCCAACCTGGGCTCGACGCAGATCACCCTCGACCTCGTCATCGCCTGCACCCTGCTGATGGGCTACATCGCCCGCGACTGCCGCGCCCGCGGCAAGCCCTGGTGGCCCTGGGCACTGCTGACGCTGGTGGGGGGCTCGCTGGGCCCGCTGGCCTACCTGCTGTGGCCGCGCCGCAAGGCTTGACGGGGCGGTGTGACCCTGTCAGCGCCCGCGCAGGGGCGGCCCGCTAAAATTCAGGGTTTTCCTTGAAGCCGCGCAGCCCGGCCCGCCCCCCATGAGCGCCTTTCTCGAAGAACGAGTCCTGAGCGTCCACCACTGGACCGACCGCCTGTTCAGCTTCACCACCACGCGCGACCCGGCGCTGCGTTTCTCGAACGGCCACTTCACGATGATCGGCCTGCGCGTGGACGGCAAGCCGCTGCTGCGCGCCTACAGCATCGTCAGCGCGAACTACGAAGAGCACCTCGAGTTCCTCAGCATCAAGGTGCCCGACGGCCCGCTCACCAGCCGGCTGCAGCACATCCAGGTGGGCGACACCATCATCGTCGGCAAGAAGCCCACGGGCACGCTGCTCATCGACTACCTGCTGCCCGGCAAGCGCCTGTACCTGCTGGGCACGGGCACCGGTCTGGCGCCCTTCCTGAGCGTGGTGCGCGACCCCGAGACCTACGAGAAATTCGAAGAGGTGGTGGTGGTGCATGGCGTGCGCGAGGTGGCCGAGCTGGCCTACCACCAGCTCTTGAACGAAGACCTGGCCAAAGATGAGTTGCTCGGCGAGGTGGTGGCCGGCAAGCTGAAGTACTACCCCACCGTCACGCGCGAGCCCTTCCGCAACCAGGGCCGCATGACGGATCTGATCGAGAACGGCAAGCTCTTCACCGACCTCGGCGTGCCGCCGCTGGACCCGGCGGTGGACCGCGTGATGATCTGCGGCAGCCCCGCCATGCTGCGCGACCTGAAGCGCCTGCTGGAAGAGCGCCAGTTCAAGGAAGGCAACACGACCAAGCCCGGCGACTTCGTCATCGAGCGGGCTTTCGTCGAGCAGTAAGCACGAGGCTCCCGGCAAGCGAAGGGGCCAGGGCGCGCGGCCAAGAGAAGCCCCCGACAGCCCCCGCTTCTGCGCCGTTTGGACGCGAGACACCGCGTCTAAGCTCTGCTGATGACGCGCACCATGGCCCCTGCCGCATCGGCTTTCCTGCCCCTGGAAGCCGAGGCGCCGCATTGCGGTGGCTGCGATGCGCCCGAGCGCCTGGGTTTCCTGTTCGATTACGCCTACCAGCCCATCGTCGACGTGGCCACGCGGCGCGTCTTCGCGCACGAGGCTTTGGTGCGTGGCCCGGCGGGTGAGCCCGCAGCCAGCGTGCTGGCGCAGGTGACAGAGACCAACCGTTACCGCTTCGACCAGGCCTGCCGCGTGAAGGCCATCAAGGGCGCGCAAGCGCTGGGCATGCAGCAGCTGCTGTCCATCAACTTCCTGCCCAACGCGGTCTACAAGCCCGAGGTCTGCATCCGCACCACGCTGGACGCCGCGCGTGCCGCGGGGTTTCCGCTGGACCGCATCGTTTTCGAGGTGACCGAGGGCGAGCGCGTGCAGGACACGCCGTGGTTCGCGCAGATCCTGCGCGAGTACAAACGCTGCGGCTTCAAGACCGCCATCGACGACTTCGGCGCGGGCTACGCGGGCCTGAAGCTGCTGGCCGACTTCCAGCCCGACCTCATCAAGATCGACATGGACTTGGTGCGCGACATCGACACCCGCCGGCCACGCCAGGCCATCGTGCGCGGGCTGATGCAGGTGTGCCGCGACCTGGGCATCCAGGTCATCGCCGAGGGCATCGAGACCACCGCCGAGCGCGACTTCCTGGCCGACGAAGGCGTGCACCTGATGCAGGGCTACCTGTTCGCGCGCCCGGCCTTCCGCGCGCTGGCCGAAGTGAACACCGCGGCCTGGCCCGAGCCCCGTCGCTGAACCGCCTTCAGTGCAGCTTCACGTGCGGCTCGGTGCGCCGCACGATGAGGCGGGCCACGGTGTCCAGCCCCACCTTGATCCAGCCGTGCAGGGCCAGCTCGTGCATCTTGTACAGGCTCAGGTACATGAGCTTGGCGAAGTAGCCCTCCACCATCAGGCTGCCACCGATCAGGCCGCCCATCATGCTGCCGACGGTGCTGAACTCGCCCAGGCTCACGAGCGAGCCGAAATCGCGGTACTGCCAGGGCTGCAGCGGCTGGCCCTTGACGCGCCGGCGCAGCTGCTTGAGCAGGTGCTGCGCCTGCTGGTGCGCGGCCTGCGCGCGCGGCGGCACGATCTTCACGCCGGTGCCGTGGTCGCGCGCGCCGCGGCCTTGCTGCACGTCCTTCCACTCGCAGGCGGCGCAGTCGCCGATGGCGAAGATGGCCTCGTCGCGCGTGCTCTGCAGCGTGTCGCGCACGACGATCTGGTTCACGCGGTTGGTCTCCAGGCCGCCGATGTCCTTCAGGAAATCGGGCGCCTTCACACCCGCGGCCCAGACGATCAGCTCGGCCGGCAGCACGCGCCCGTCGGCCAGGTGCACGGCGCCGGCCGACACCGCCGCCACCTTGGCGCTGGTGTGCACGGCCACGCCCAGGTTCTTCAGCAGCTTTTCGGTGGCCGTGCTCAGGCGCTCGGGCAGCGCGGGCAGCACGCGGGGCGCCGCTTCCACCACGGCGAGCTGGATGTCCTTGTCGGCATCCACGCGGTCCAGCCCGTAGGCCACCACCTCGCGCGTGGTGCGGTGCAGCTCGGCCGCCAGCTCTACACCCGTGGCGCCGGCGCCGATGATGGCCGCGTGCAGCTGTTCGGGCCGCAGCGGCTCGCTCTGAGAGTGCGCGCGGATGCAGGCATTGACCATGCGCTGGTGGAAACGCAGCGCGTCGGCCGCCGATTCCAGGCGCATGGCGTGTTCGCGCACGCCGGGCGTGCCGAAGTCGTTGCTCTGGCTGCCCACCGAGATCACCAGCGTGTCGTAGGGCACGTCGCGCGCAGGGGCCACTTCCACGCCCTCGTCGTCGAGGTAGGGCGCCACCTTCACCAGGCGCTGCTCGCGGTCCAGCCCCGTCATCTCGCCCACGCGGTAGGTGAAGTGGTGCCAGTGGCTCTGCGCGAGGTAGCCCACCTCGTGGTCGGCCATGTCCATGCTGCCGGCGGCGATCTCGTGCAGCTTGGGCTTCCAGACGTGGGTGCGGTTCTTCTCGATCAGCGTGATGTGCGCCTGCCCGCGCCGGCCCAACGTGTCACCCAGGCGCGTGGCCAGTTCCAGGCCGCCGGCGCCACCGCCGACGATGACGATGCGGTGCGCGGCAGGGGCGTTGCGGGCTGGCGGCATGGGCGGGCGGGCGTGAAGCCGAAGGGCACACAGAAACTGTGCCCTTCGACTCTAAGGCCCCGTGGGCCTGTTTCCACCGGCCGCGCGATCAGGCCGCAAAACGCTCGGTGTCGACTTCCGATTCGTTCTGCGCGTTGTAGCGCGCGCCGCTGATGCGGCCGGGCGCAAACAACGTGTCCAGCGCCGCCATCACCGCGGTGGGCACGGTGATGCCCTCCGCGCCCAGGTTCTCTTGCAGGTGGGCGGCCTGTGTGGTGCCGGGGATGGGGATGATGTGATCCCCCCGCGCCAGCAGCCAGGCCAAGGCCAGCTGCGCCGGTGTGCAGCCGGCCTGCGCGGCCAGTTCGGCCAGGGCCGGCAACAAAGCCGCGTTGGCGGCGGCATGCGCCGGCTCGAAACGCGGCATCGCGCGGCGAATGTCCTTGAGGCTGAAGGCCGCTGCGTCCAGCGGGGCGCCACCCAGGAAGCCGCGGCCTACCGGACTGAAGGCGACGAAGGCGGTGCCGCTGTCGGCACAGGCCTGCAGCACGGCAATCTCGGGGTTGCGGGTCCACAGCGAGTACTCGGTCTGCAGCGCCGCGATGGGGTGCACGGCCTGCGCGCGCTTCAAGGTGGCGGCGCTCACCTCGCTCAGGCCCAGGGCGCGCACCTTGCCCTGCTCCACCAGCCGCGCCATCGCGCCCACGCTGTCTTCGATGGGCACGCTCTTGTCCCAGCGGTGCAGGTAGTAGACATCGATGACCTCGGTGACGAGGCGGCGCAGGCTGTCTTCGCAATCACGCTGGATGGAAGCCGGCCGGCCGTCGATCACGCGCTGCAGCGCGCCGCCCGCGCCTGAACCCGGAACGGGTTGCCCCGTCATGCCGCCCTTGCTGCACAGCACGATGCGGTGGCGGTGGGCCTGGAGCACGCGGCCCACCAAGGTTTCATTCGCGCCGAAGCCGTAGAGCGCCGCGGTGTCGAAGAGCGTGACGCCGGCGTCCAGCGCCTGCAGCAGCAGCGCCTCGGCCGCTGCGGGTTCGGGCGGCGTGCCGTAGGCGTGGCTGAGGTTCATGCAGCCCAGGCCGATCTCGGCCACCTCGAAAGGGCCGATGCGCCGCATCTTCATGGGCGTGCCTTCATGCGGCGTTCAACTGCTGCTCCAGCCGGTGCAGCACCTCGTAGCAGGGCAACACCTGCGCCACGCTGGCGTTGGGCTCGCGGCCCTCGCGGATGGCGGCGAAGAACTCGCGGTCCTGCAGCTCGATGCCGTTCATCGACACGTCCACCTGGCTGACGTCGATCTTCTCTTCCTTGCCGTTGAAGAGATCGTCGTAACGCGCGATGTAGGTGCCGGTGTCGCCGATGTAGCGGAAGAAGGTGCCCAGCGGCCCTTCGTTGTTGAAACTCAAGCTGAGCGTGCAGATCGCGCCGTTGGCGGCCTTGAGCTGGATGCTCATGTCCATCGCAATGCCCAGGGTCGGGTGGATGGGGCCCTGCAATGCGTTGGCCTGCACGATGGGGCTCTTCGCCTGGTAGGCGAACAGGTCCACCGTGTGCGCGGCGTGGTGCCACAGCAGGTGGTCGGTCCAGCTGCGCGGCTGGCCCAGGGCGTTCATGTTCGTGCGGCGGAAGAAGTAGGTCTGCACGTCCATCTGCTGGATGTGGAACTCGTCTTTCACGATGCGCTGGCGCACCCACTGGTGGCTGGGGTTGAAGCGGCGCGTGTGGCCGCACATGGCCACCTTGCCCGTCTCCTTCGCGCGCTGCACCACGGCCTGGCCGTCCTTCAGCGCGTCGCACAGCGGAATCTCCACCTGCACGTGCTTGCCGGCCTCCAGGCAAGCCAGGGTCTGGCTGGCGTGCATCTGCGTGGGCGTGACGAGGATGACGGCGTCCACTTCCGCAATGGCC
Source organism: Rubrivivax sp. (assembly GCA_051861265.1). GTDB lineage: Bacteria > Pseudomonadota > Gammaproteobacteria > Burkholderiales > Burkholderiaceae_C > Rubrivivax. The sequence continues at coordinate 21,665 of JBHYDA010000001.1, read as the reverse complement.
AGGCTGTCTTCCAGCTTCGTGGTGACGTGCGGGATGCCGTACTTGCTGGCCACTTCCTGCGTCTTGGCGAGGTCGCGGCTGATGAGCGACACCACCTCCACGTCGGGGATGAGCTTCATCGCATCCAGGTGCTTGAGGCCGAAAGCGCCGGCACCGGCGAGGGCAACCTTGATGGTCATGCGTTCTCCAGAATCAGGTGGCCGACGGCCGTGTTCGAGGCGGGCACATGGTAGAAGCGGTGCTTCACCGTCGGGGCCTTGTCGCTCATCGCGCCGCGGGCGATCAGCCACATCACCAGCTCGATGCCCTCGCTGCCGGCCTCGCGCACGTAGTCGATGTGCGAGACCTGGGCCAGGGCCTCGGGCTCGCTGATCAGGCGGTCGAGGAAACGGTTGTCCCACTCGCGGTTGATGAGCCCGGCGCGCGGGCCCTGCAGCTGGTGGCTCATGCCGCCGGTGCCCCAGATCTGTACGTTCAGGTCCTGGTCGTAGCTTTCCACGGCCTTGCGGATCGCGCGGCCCAGGTTGAAGCAGCGCCGGCCGCTGGGCACGGGGTACTGCACCACGTTCACGGCGAAGGGGATCACCGGGCAGGGCCAAGAGAACTTGTCAGCAGGGGGTTGCCCGCACATCAAGGACAGCGGCACGGTGAGCCCGTGGTCGACATCCATCTTGTTCACGATGGTGAGGTCGAAATCGTCCTGGATCACGCTGTGCGCGATGTGGCTGGCGAGCTCCGGGTGGCCGATCACGGTGGGCACAGGCCGCGGGCCCCAGCCTTCGTCGGCCGGCTGGTAAGACGCCGCCGTGCCGATGGCGAAGGTGGGTATCAGGTCCAGGCTGAAGGCCGTGGCGTGGTCGTTGTAGACGAGGAAGATCACGTCGGGCTTGTTGTCCTGCAGCCACTGCTGGCTGTACTCGTAGCCCTTGAACAGCGGCTGCCAGTAGGCCTCGCCCGTCTTGCCGAGGTCCAGCGCCGCGCCGATGGCGGGCACGTGGCTGGTGTAGACCGAGGCGGTGATGCGGGCCATGTCAGTTCCTTCCCCACATCGGGCTGCGCCCGCCGGCCACCATCATGGCGCGGTACTCGTCTTCGCTCATGCCCGTCATGCTGCCGGCCATCTGCTGGAAGCTCTTGCCATCGGTGGCGCCGATCTTGGCCAGGAAGTAGATGTTGCCGCCCAGGGCGATGCAGCGGTTCAGGTCGCGCGACAGCACGGCCAGCTTCTGGTCTTCCGTCATCGGCCACTCGTCGAGATAAGCCCGCTGGTCAGCGAGAAAGCGTTTGCGGTTCTCGGCCTTCATCAGGCTCATGCAGAACTGGTTGAGGTGGTAGCCCTTGCGGCTCTGCTCGGCGTCGAAGATGGTGGTGCCGGGGATGTCGAGGTAAGGCTTGTCGAGGCTCATGCCGTCTCCTCCGGCCAGTACAGGCGCATGGGGTTGGTGACGAGGAGCTTCTGCTGAAGCTCTGCGGTCACGGCGATGTGCGGGATGAAGTCGACCAGCAGGCCGTCGTCGGGCATGTGGTCCTTCAGGTTGGGGTGCGGCCAGTCGGTGCCCCAGAGCACGCGGTCGGGGAAGCTCTCGACGATGCGGCGGGCGAAGGGCACCACGTCGCGGTAGGCCGCTGGTTCGCCGTTCAGCGCCCGGGGCCCCGCGACTGAAAGTCGCTCAGGACAACTGACCTTGCTCCACACGTTCTCGTGCTCGCGCATGAAACGCTGGAACAGCGCGAACTGCGGGCCGTCCACCGGCAGGCTCACGTCGGGCCGGCCCATGTGGTCCACCACCACGGTGGTGGGCAGCGCGGTGAAGAAGTCCCACAGCTCGGGCAGGTCGACCGCCTCGAAATAGATGACGACGTGCCAGCCCAGAGACTTGATGCGCCCGGCGATCTCCATCAGCTCGTCCTTGGGCGTGAAGTCCACCAGCCGCTTGACGAAGTTGAAGCGCACGCCGCGCACGCCGTCGTTGTGCAGGGCTTCGAGTTCGCGGTCCGTCACGCTGCGCTTGACGGTGGCCACGCCGCGCGCCCGGCCGCCGCTGCTGGCGCACGCATCGGCCATGGCGCGGTTGTCGGCGCCGTGGCAGGTGGCCTGCACGATGACGTTGCGCGCAAAGCCCAGGTGGTCGCGCAGCGCGAACAGCTGCGCCTTGCTGGCATCACAGGGCGTGTACTTGCGCTCGGGGGCGTAGGGATATTCGGCGCCGGGGCCGAAGACGTGGCAATGCGCGTCCACCGCGCCGGGCGGCAGCTGGAAGCGGGGTTTCGACGGGCCGGCGTACCAGTCCAGCCAGCCGGGGGTCTTCTCGAAGGCGGTGTGGCTCATGGTCTCAGCTCACCATCTCGAAGGGGAGCCCCGCGTACTGCTCGGCGAGTGCGGCCTGCGCGAACCGCGAGCTCTTCAGGTAATCCAGCTCGTGCTCCTGCGCCTTCTGGTCGAACTCGCTGAAGTGCGGGAAGCGGTGCAGCAGCGTCGTCAGGTACCAGCTCGTGCGCACGCTGCTCCACACGCGGCGCAGCGCCATCGCGCTGTAGCTGTTGAGCAGTTCGTCGCTGCCCTGGCCGTACCAGCGCGCCAGTGCGCGCGACAGGTAGAACACATCGCTCACCGCCAGGTTCAGGCCCTTGGCGCCCGTAGGCGGCACGATGTGTGCCGCATCGCCGCACAGGTAAAGCGCGCCATAACGCATGGGCTCGCTGACGAAGCTGCGCAGCGGCGCGATGCTCTTCTCGATGGTCGGGCCGGTCTGGATCATCTCGGCCATCTCGGCCGGGAAACGGGCGGTCAGCTCGCTCCAGAAACGGTCGTCGGACCAGGCCTCCACCTTGTCGTCCACCGGCACCTGGATGTAGTAGCGCGAGAGCTGCGCATTGCGGTAGCTGGCCAGCGCAAAGCCTTGCGGGTGGTTGACGTAGGTGATGTCGGGCAGCGGCTTGGTGCGCGCCATCACGCCCAGCCAGCCGAAGGGGTAGACCTTCTCGTACTCCTTGCGCACGCTCTCGGGGATGCTGCGGCGCGAAACGCCATGGAAGCCATCGCAGCCGGCGATGAAATCGCAGTCCACGCGCGCCGCCTCACCGTGGCGCGTGAAGGTGACGTACGGCTTCGCGCCGGTGCGGCCGTCGAACTCGTGCAGCGCCACGTCCTGCACCTCGGTCAGCACGGTCTGGCCGCGGCGGTCGGCGGCGGCGTACAGGTCTTCCTGGATGGCCGTCTGGCCGTAGACCATGAAACGCCGGCCCAGGGTGCTGGCGGTGTCCACCAGGAAGCTGTCACGCCCAGCCCACGCGATGCGCATGCCGTCGTGCGGGTGGCCTTCGCGGTCCATGCGTTCGCTCAGGCCGTTGGCACGCAGCACGTCCACCGTGGTGCTTTCCAGCACACCGGCGCGGATGCGCGAGAGCACGTACTCGCGCGTCTGGCGCTCCAGGACGATGCTCTCGATGCCGTGGCGGTGCAGGATTTCAGAGAGCAGCAAGCCCGCGGGGCCGCTGCCGATGATGACGACCTGGGTCTTCATGTCTTGTCCTTGTTGACGGCCGCCAGCAGGCGGTCCGCTTCCACGCGCCAGTCGGCGCTGCGTGCAAAACCCGGTTCACCGCGCGTGCCGAACACGCCCGCGTCGGCCAGATCGGCGATGTGCGCCTGCCGCTCGGCCGTGCCGGCCGCGCTGTGCGGCACGAGCCCGGCTTCGCCGACAGTGACGGCCACCTCGCGCACCTCTTCGCTGCGGCGGCGGCCGTGTTCGATGACGCGCTGGAAGAAGTAGCTGGCCTGCTTCTCCCAGTCGATGCCGGGGAAGGTTTCCTGCAGCGAAGCGATCACCGCGTCTTCCACGCCGTGGTGGCGCGCGGCGGTGAAGCTCTCGATGACCATGGCCTCCAGGCCCTTGATCATCACGCTGCGGCACATCTTGGTGGCGCTGGCCACGCCGAGCTGTTCGCTGTGCACCTTGGCGGCAAAACCCAGCGTGTCGAGCAAGGGCTTCAGCGCCGCGGCATCGGGCCCGCCCAGCAGCAGCGGCACCTTCAGCCGGTAGGGCGGCACGCTGGTCATCACCGCGCCTTCCACGTACCGGCCGCCGGCCGCATTGACCCACTGCGACGCCTGGATCTTGGCGCCCGGGCTGGCGCTGTTGAAGTCGAGGAAAAACGCGCCAGGGGCCAGGCCCGCGGCGCAGGCTTCGGCCACGGCCACGGCCTGGCTGGCGGTGACCGCACTCACCACGAGTTCGGCACCGATGACGGCCTCGGCCTGCGTGGCCGCGAGCAGCACGCCGTGCTGCGCCGCGTGCGCCTGCAAAGCTGCAGCGCCAGCGCCAGCCAGCTTCACATCGTGGGCTTGCACGCGGTGGCCGGCGGCACCCAGGTCTTCGGCCAGGATGCGGCCGACTTCGCCATAACCGATGAGGGCGATGCGCATCGGCGCGGCTCAGTCGATGTAGCGCAGGCCGGCCTGGGCCAGTGGCTCGCGCATCTTGTACATGTCCAGGCCCAGCACGCCGGCTGCGAGCTTGGCGCGCTTCTCGCCTTCGTTGGCTTCGCGCTTCGTCGCTGCGGCCAGCGTGGCTTCGGCCATGGCGCGCGGCACACACACCACGCCGTCGTCGTCGGCCACCACCACGTCGCCCGGGTGCACCAGCGCACCGGCACACACCACGGGGATGTTCACGCTGCCTAAAGTGGCCTTGATCGTGCCCTTGGCACTGATGGCCTTGCTCCACACCGGAAAGCGCATCTCGGTGAGCGTCTTCACGTCACGCACGCCAGCATCGATGACGAGCGCGCGCGCGCCGCGGGCCTGGAAGCTGGAAGCCAGCAGGTCGCCGAAATAGCCGTCGGTGCAGGGTGCGGTGAGGGCCGCGATGACGATGTCGCCGGGCTGTATCTGCTCGGCCACCACATGCATCATCCAGTTGTCCCCCGGGTGCAGCAGCACCGTGACGGCGGTGCCGCTGACCTGCGCGCCGCTGTAGATGGGCCGCATGCCGGTGTGCAGCAGGCCCACGCGGCCCATGGCCTCGTGCACCGTGGCGCTGCCGAAGTGCGCCAGCTGGTCGGCGATGTGCGCCGGGGTGCGCGTGATGTTGCGATAGACAACGCCGAGTTCGTACATGGTCAGAGTCCTTGGGCCTTCAGGGCGGCGTCCAGCCGCGGGTAGACACGGCGCGCATTGCCCTCGTAGATGGCGTGCTTCTCGGCCGCGCTCAGCTGCGTGCTGGCCTCGATGTAGCGCTTGGTGTCGTCGTAGTTGAAGCCGGTCTCGGGGTCGATGCCGCGCACCGCGCCGATCATTTCGCTGGCGAAGAGGATGTTCGCCACCGGGATCACCTTCGTCAGCAGGTCGATGCCCGGCTGGTGGTACACGCAGGTGTCGAAGAACACGTTGTTCAGCAGGTGTTCACTCAGCAGCGGCTTCTTCAGCTCTTGCGCCAGGCCGCGGTAGCGCCCCCAGTGGTAGGGCGCAGCGCCACCGCCGTGCGGGATGATGAACTTCAGCGTCGGGAAATCCTTGAACAGATCACCCTGCAGCAGCTGCATGAAGGCCGTGGTGTCGGCGTTGATGTAGTGCGCGCCGGTGGTGTGAAAACACGCGTTGCAGCTGGTGCTGACGTGCACCATGGCCGGGAGGCCGTACTCCACCATCTTCTCGTAGATGGGGTACCAGTGGCGGTCGGTCAGCGGCGGGCTGGTCCAGTGGCCGCCGCTCGGGTCGGGGTTGAGGTTCAGCGCCACGTTGCCGAACTGCTCCACACACTTCACCAGCTCGGGGATGCACGTGGCCGGGTCCACGCCCGGGCTCTGCGGCAGCATGGCCGCAGGGATGAAGTGCTGCGGGAAGAGCTGGCTGACGCGGTAGCAGAGCTCGTTGCAGATGGCGGCCCAGGTGCTGCTGACCTGGAAATCGCCGATGTGGTGGGCCATGAAGCTGGCGCGCGGGCTGAAGATGGTGAGGTCGCTGCCGCGCTCGCGCATCTTGGCCAGCTGGTTGAGCTCGATGGTCTCGCGCAGTTCGTCGTCGCTGATCTTCAGGTCGGCCACACGCGGCATGGAAGCCGGGTCCTTGATGCCGGCGATCTGCGCATTGCGCCAGGTCTCCAGCGCCTTGGGCGCGGTGGTGTAGTGGCCGTGGATGTCGATGATCATGGGCGGTGTCTCCGTCTGGTGGTCAGTCCGCGGCGCTCAAGCCGTGGCGGCGCTTGAGGGCGGCCGTGGCCGGGTGCATGAAGTGCGCCAGCGCCACCACCGCGGCCGGGGCGGCCTGCAGGCCCAGCGCAGCACTGAAGACGGTGGTTTGCGCGGCGCCGGCTGGCAGCTCGCCCACCACCTCGATGCCGGGCTGGCCGGCAAATTCGGGCAGCTGCTGGAAACCCAAAGCCGCCTGCCCGCTGGCCACCAGCGTGGCCACGGGCACGCCGGGCGGAGCCAGCACCAGGCGGCTGGCCAGGGCGTCTTGCAGGCCCCAGCGCGCCACCAGCGCCAGCAGGTGCTTGCCGCTGGGGCCTGTGCTGTAGCCGATGCTGGGTGCGGCGGCCACGGCGGCGCGCAGCGCGGCTTCGTCGTGCAGGGGCGGGTGCGGCGCACCGGCCTGCACCGCCACCACCATGGCCGACCGCACCAGGTCCAGGCGCGGGCCGCGCACCTGGCCGGCAGCGAGCAGGGTGTCGATGGCGTCAGAGGCCAGCACCACCAGATCGAAGTGCTCGCCGGCGGCCACGCGGCGGGCTGCATCGACACCACCCACGCTCTCGAACACCACGCGCGGGCCGCCCTGGGCCACGCAGCGTTCGGCCAGCTCGGCCAGCAGGTGGCGCGTGGCCATCGAAGAGATGCCCGTCAGCGGGGGGGCCGGGGTGTTCATGCGGGTGGACCAGAGACGAGGCCGCGGAAGCCCGCATTCTTCGACCGGCCCGCCCATGTTGCAACCGCATGGCCGCACTAGCTGCTAGACCGTTTCGGCATACCATGCCGGCATGGATTTCAAGCAGCTGCAGACCTTCGTGCAGGTGGCCGAGCTGGGCAGCTTCACGCGTGCGGCCAGCGTACTGCGCGTGGCGCAGCCGGCGCTCAGCCGCCAGGTGCGCGCGCTGGAGGTGGAACTGCGCCAGGCCCTCTTCGAACGCAACGGCCGCGGGGTCACGCTCACCCCGGCCGGCACGCGCCTGCTCGGCCACGGCCGCGGCATATTGCAGCAGCTGGAACGCGCGCGGCAAGACCTGGAAGAACACCGCGGCATGGCCGCCGGGCTGCTGAGCATCGGCCTGCCGCCCAGCGTGAGCCGCACGCTCACGGCGCCGCTGGTGGAGCTGTTCCGCGAACGTTTCCCGCGTGCCACGCTCACCGTGGTGGAGGGCCTGACCACCTACACGCTGGAATGGCTGGCGCAGGGGCGCATCGACTGCGCCGTGGTCTACAACGCCACGCCAGCGGCGGCTTTCGAACTGCTGCCGGTGCTGGAAGAGCCGCTCTACCTCGTCTCGGCGCGCACCCCGCGCGAGGCCGGCGCCGAACTGGTGGCCCGGCCGCTGGACCTGGCCACGCTGGCCACGCGCGAACTCGCCATCCCGAGCCGGCCACACGCCATCCGCATGCGCCTGGAGACGGTGATGGCTGAAGCCGGCCTGAAGCCGCGCGTGGGCCTGGAGATCGAGAGCGTGCCGGCCATCCTGGACCTGGTGCAACGCCACCCGCTGCACGCGGTGTTGTCGCTCAACGCCATCCGCGCCAGCGGGCGTGAGAGCGAGCTGCGCGCCCGCCCGGTGCAGCTGCCGGCGCGCCGCGGCGCAGCGGCCAGCGAGTTGGCGGCCACGCTGTGGCTGGCGACGTCGGCGCAGCGCCCGCGCGGGCCGCTGCTGGAGCAGGCGCTGCCGATGCTGTCAACGCTGTTGACCGAGCACCTGGCCTGATCGCCCAGGCGGCCGGCGGCTGCCTTCAGGGCAACTGCTTCAGCGCCTCGCGCACGCGCTCGGCGTAGCGGCCTTTCGGGTAGGCGCGCAGGTAGGCCTCGTAGTCTTCACGCCGTTTGCTGTTCGCGGCGCGGTCCCAGAGTTCGAACTCGGCCTGCAAGGCGTTGGCAGGCGTGGCGGGCGCCGGAGCAGGCGCGGCTGCGTCCGGCGCGCCGCCCTGCCGCGGCACGGGCTGCGCGGCCGGCGCCAGCGCCGCCGGCACCGTGGCGGGCTGCACCGGCCCGGGCGTGGCCACGGCACTGCCGGGCTTGGGCGGGTAGAAGAAGAAATCGGTGGAGCTCTCGTCCACCAGCGAGGGCCGCTGCTGGTGGTTGACGGCAGAAGCCTTGGTCTCCACGCTGCTGCGCACGCGCTTGAGCATCTCGGCCGCCGACACGCCCACGTTGCGCATCTGCTTGATCAGCTCGCGGGTGAACAGGCCGTTGGGCACCGGGTCGCTGTCGCCCAAGCGGTCGAGCGCCTGCTGGCCCTTGGAGGCGGCCATGATGATCATCGAGCCCTTGGGCGGCTCGATGCGCGAAAGCGCCGAACCCGGCGGCAGCGAGCGCCCGGCCGTGGTGGCGCGGAAGGGGTCGTCGCGGCAGGCATCGACGATGATCAGCGAGAAGCGCGCACGCTGGTTGAGGTCGTCCACCAGCTGTTCCAGCGAGAGCCCGTCGCGCTGGATGGCGCGCTCGCCCGTGACCTTGATGTCCACCGGCAGCAGGTAGGGCCCCAGCTGCGGCGGCTGCGAGCCGTGGCCGCTGAAGAAGAACACCACCTCGTCGCCCTTCTCGATGCGGCGCAGGAAGCCGTCGATCTGGTCGTGCATCTGCTCGCGGGTGCCGTCGAGCACGGTGGTGACCTGGAAGCCGGCGGCCTGCAGTTCTTTGGACAGCGACTGCGCGTCGTTGCGGGCGTTGCGCAAGGGGGTGACGTGCTGGTAACGGTCGTTGCCGACCACCAGGGCCAGGCGGGCGGCCTCGGCGGGCAGGGCCGCAACAAGCAACAACAGGGCGCAGGCCCCCAGCCAGAGCCGGGCGGGCAGCGGACGTGCGGTGGCAGGCAGGTGCAGGGGCATGGTGGCGGCAGCCGGCGCAGCGCCCGGGTGCCGGGTCGGCCCCGCTTCGCGCGCGCGAAACCCGCACCATAGCGGAAGGCGGGGGCCGGGGGCCATCCCTCCAAGAGCGGGCCGGTGCCAGATGCGGCGCAGATTTGCTGCGCGGGCACCGCCCGCTGCAGCCGCAGGCACGCTAGATTCCAGGCATGGCTGACCAGGTTTTCGCGGTGTTGGGGCTGGTGTTCTGCGCGCTCGTGTGGGGCGGCATGTGGCTCGGCCCGGCGCGCACGCAGGGCCTGCGCCAGCGCGCGCAGGCCTGGTGGCGGCGGGCCAGCGCTGGCCGAAGGGCACCTGCCCCCGTGAGCCCGCCCGACCCGCGGCGCGCCCGCGAGGCTGCCGAGGCCGCCATCGAACGCGCCCGCCGTGCCTCGCAGGTCGAGCGCGAAGGCAACGTCTACCGGCCCGACCGCTTCCAGCAGCGCAAGGACGGCCAGGACAAGCTGCACTGAGCGGCAAACCCGACTGAAGGCGGGGGTCGTTCGCACCCGCCATCATCGGCGTCTCTAACAGCCACAGCCAGGAGACCCCGATGACGCGTCTGAACGTCAATGGCCAGGTGCGACAGCACCCCGCCGAGCCCGACACCCCGCTGCTGTGGGTGCTGCGTGAACATCTGGGCCTGACGGGCACGAAGTACGGCTGCGGCGTCGCCCAGTGCGGCTCGTGCACGGTGCACATCGATGGCAACCCGGTGCGCAGTTGTGCGATGCCCGTCTCGGCGGTGCAGGCCAGCCAGAAGGTCGTCACCATCGAGGGCCTCTCGCCCAAGGGCCTGAACGCGCTGCAGAAGGCCTGGGTGAACAACGACGTGCCGCAGTGCGGCTACTGCCAGAGCGGCATGCTGATGGCCGCCGCGGCACTGCTGAAGAAGAAGCCCAAGCCCACCGACGCCGACATCGACGCCGAGATCACCAACATCTGCCGCTGCGGCACCTTCAACCGCGTGCGCGCGGCCATCAAGGAAGCCGCCGGGGTCACCAAGACCGCGGGCCTGGACATCGTGCACGTCACCCGGAGCGCCGCATGAAGGCCGCCGCACTGAACCGCCGCCAGTTCATCGGCACCGGTGCCGCGGCCACGGCCGCCGTCACCGGCGGCTTCGTCTTCGGCTTCCCCACCAGCGCCACGGCGCAAGGGCAGGCGCCCGAGATCAACGCCTGGGTCGTGATCCAGCCCGATGACAAGGTGGTCATCCGCATCGCGCGCAGCGAGATGGGCCAGGGCACGCTCACAGGCCTGGCGCAGATGGTGGCCGAAGAGCTGGAATGCGACTGGGCCAAGGTCACCACCGAATACCCCACGCCGGGCCAGAGCCTGGCGCGCAAGCGCCCCTGGGGCGACTTCGGCACGGGCGGCAGCCGCGGCATCCGCACCAGCCACGAGTACGTGCGCAAGGGCGGCGCCAGTGCGCGGATGATGCTGGTGCAGGCCGCCGCCGCCGGCTGGCAAGTGCCGGCCGCCGAATGCACCGTGAGCAAGGGCGTCATCAGCCACGCCGCCAGCCGCCGCAAGACGAGCTACGGCCAGGTGGCCGCCGCTGCCGCGAAGCTGACGCCGCCGGCCGCCGCCGACATCCCGCTGAAGGACCCGAAGGACTGGAAGCTGATCGGCCAGCGCATGGCGCGCCTGGATACGGCCGACAAGGTCAACGGCAAGAAGATCTTCGGCGCCGACCTGCAACTGCCGGGCATGCTGAACGCCGCCATCAACGCCTGCCCGGTGTTCGGCGGCAAGCTCAAGAGTTATGACGCCGCCGCCGTGGAGAAGATGCCCGGCGTGAAGAAGGTGCTGGCGGTGGGCGACAACGCCGTGGCCGTGGTGGCCGACACCTGGTGGCGCGCCAAGAAGGCGCTGGATGCGTTGCCGGTGCAGTGGGATTTCGGCGCGCACGCGAATGCGCAGCAGGCCGACTTCAATGCCGTGCTGAAGGCCGGTCTGGACGCGCCGCAAGCCGTGGTCGGCAACAGCAACGGCGACGTGAAGGCCGCGCTGGCCGGCGCCGTGCGCAAGGTGGAGGCGGTGTACGCCTACCCCCACCAGAACCACGCCACCATGGAGCCGATGAACGCCACGGCCAAGTGGACGCCCGAGCGCTGCGAGGTCTGGACGCCCACGCAGAACGGCGAGGCCTCGCTCTCGGCCGCGGCGCTGGCCGCGGGCCTGCCGGCGGCGCAGTGCGAGGTCTACAAGATCGACCTCGGCGGCGGCTTCGGCCGCCGCGGCGCGGTGCAGGACTGGATCACCCAGGCCGTGCTGATCGCCAAGCAGATGCCCGGCACGCCGGTGAAGCTGCTGTGGTCGCGCGAAGAAGACATGACCCAGGGCCGCTACCACCCCATCACCCAGGCCAAGATGACGGCCGGGCTGGACGCGCAGGGCAACATCACCGGGCTGCACATGCGCATCAGCGGCCAGAGCATCCTGGCCGGCGTGGCGCCGCAGAACATCCGCGACGGGCGCGACCCGGTGATGTTCCAGGGCCTGAACAACGGCGGCGGTGAAGCCATGATCGGCTACACCTTCCCGGCGCTGCTGGTGGACCACGCGATGCGCAACCCGCACGTGCCGCCGGGCTTCTGGCGGGGCGTGAACCTGAACCAGAACGCGGTCTACCTGGAGTGCTTCGTCGACGAGATCGCGCACGCCACGCAGCAAGACCCGCTGGCCTTGCGCCGCAAGCTGATGGCCAACCACCCCAAGCACCTGGCGGTGCTGAACGCGGTGGCCGAGCGCGTGGGTTACGACAAGCCCGCTGCCGACATCAACGGCCAGAAGGTGCACCGCGGCCTGTGCGTGACGCACGGCTTCGGCAGCTACGTGGCGGCCTGCGCCGAGATCTCGGTGGGCGCCAAGGGCCAGCTGAAGATCCACCGCATCGTGGCGGCCACCGACTGCGGCTACGCGGTGAACCCGCAGCAGATCGAGGCGCAGGTGGAAGGCAGCTTCGTCTACGGCCTGAGCGCGATGCTCTACGAAGAGTGCACGGTGAAGGACGGCCGCATCGAGCAGCGCAACTTCGACACCTACCCCTCGATGCGCATCGCCGAGATGCCCAAGGTGGAAACCATCATCCTGGCCTCGGGCGGCTTCTGGGGCGGCGTGGGCGAGCCCACCATCGCCGTGGCGGCGCCGGCGGTGCTGAACGCCATCTTCGCGGCCACTGGCAAGCGCATCCGCGAGCTGCCCATCAAGCAGCAGCTGCAGCAGGCCTGAGCGCACGGGGCGCGTGATGCCGGGCATGGCCATCTTGGCGCTGGCGGGGGCGGCCACCACGTTCACCGTGGTGGGCGATGGCATCCCGCAGCCCTTGACGGCCACGCCCGGCAACGCCGCGGCCGGCCGCGCCATCGTGGTCGACCGCGCGCAGGGCCTGTGCCTGCTGTGCCACAGCGGACCTTTCGACCGCACGCCGGCCGAGCGCGCGCAGGGCAACCTGTCGACGAACCTGGCCGGCGTGGGCAGCCGCTACAGCAGCGCGCAACTGCGCCTGCGCGTGGCCGATGCCAAGCACCTGAACCCGGCCAGCGTGATGCCCAGTTTCCACCGCCTGCCACCGGCCACGGCCGAGCAGCGAGTGGGCGCCGCTTGGCAGGGCAAGCCGGTGTTGAGCGCCCAGCAGGTGGAAGATGTGGTGGCCTTCCTGGAGACGCTGAAGTGAAACCTCAACGCCGAACCATGCTCGCGGCTGGCGGCGCTGGCGCCCTGGCCGTGATGCTGCAGCCTTGGGCGGCGCAGGCCGCGCCCTCGGCAGCCCTTCAGGCCGCCATCGATCGCTTCACCGGCGGCACGCCGCTGCAGACCGGCCGCGTGACGCTGGCCGTGGACGCCGTGGTGGAGAACGGCAACACCGTGCCCGTGAGCGTGAGCGTGCAGAGCCCGATGACGGCCGAGCAGCACGTGCAGCGCGTCGCGATCTTCACCGAGCTGAACCCGCAGCCCGAGGTGGCCGTTTTCCACCTCGGCCCGGCCAGCGGCCGCGCGCTGGTGGGCACGCGCCTGCGCATGGCCAGCAGCCAGAACGTCATCGCCATCGCACGGATGAACGACGGCAGCTGCTGGCAACACCGCGTGGCGGTGAGCGTGGCCCTGGCCGCCTGCCTGGAGGGCGAATGAACTTGACGACCCCCAGGCTCGTAGCTACGCGCCTTCGCCACCCCCCGAGGGGGCTCAGCCCGGCTTGGGGCGGCCCGGCGCCGGTCTGCCCATGAGCACCATCCGCGCCCTGCTGCGCCTGCCCGCCTCGGCCCGCCCCGGCGAGGTGTTGGAAGTGCGGCTCTTGATGCAGCACCCGATGGAAACCGGCTTCCGGCCCGATGCCGGCGGCCGCACCGTGCCGCGGAACATCCTGCGCCGCATCGAGGCGCGTTTCGAGGGTGAGCTGGTCTTCGCGGCCGATCTCTTCCCGGCCATCACCGCCAACCCTTACGTGGCCTTCCCCTTGCGCGCCACGCGCAGCGGCACGCTGGTGGTCAGCATCGAAGGCGACAACGGCGTCTCGCAGCGCGAAACCGCCACGCTCACGGTGGCATGAGGCTCGCCCGGCGCGCCGCCTTGGGGCTGGCCAGCCTGCTGCTCGCGGCCCTGGCTGCCAGCCCGGCCCAGGCCGCCGACCCGCGCCGCTCGGGCTTCGCCGACATGGCGCCCAGCACGCAGGCGCTGCAGCGCGACGACACGTTGAACCCCGCCATGCTCTGGGTGCAAGACGGCGAGCAGCGTTTCCAGGCCGACTGCGCACGCTGCCACGCCGGCACCACGCCGGGCCAGAGCCTGCGCGGCGCCGCGGCCCGGCACCCCGCCTGGGACGCCACGCTCGGCAAGCCGCTCACGCTGGCCGGCCGCATCAACCAGTGCCGTGTGCGCCACGTGAAGGCGCCGCCGCTGGCGCCTGAGAGCGAAGGCTTGCTCGCGCTGGAAGCCTTCGTCGCCTTGCAGTCACGCGGCCTGCCCATCGCGCCCGACCGCACGCCGGCGCTGCAACCCTTCGTGGCCCAGGGCGAGGCGCTCTACCGCCGCCGCATCGGCCAGCTCGATTTCTCTTGCGCGCAGTGCCATGACGACAACGCCGGCCGCCGCCTGGCCGGCGCGCTGATCCCGCAGGCGCATCCCACGGGCTACCCGCTGTACCGGCTGGAGTGGCAGGGCCTGGGCTCGCTGCAGCGCCGCCTGCGCAACTGCATGACAGGCGTGCGCGCCGAGCCCTATGCCTACGGCAGCGACGAATCCACGATGATCGAGCTCTACCTGAAACAGCGCGCCGCCGGCATGGCGATGGAAAGCCCCGCCGTGCGGCCGTGAGCGCCCCTGAAAGCCCGTGAGAGCCCCGCCTTGATCTCGACCACACCCTCCCCTGCGCTGCAGGACACCCAAGCCTGGCTGGAACAGGCCGTCATCGGCTTGAACCTCTGCCCCTTCGCCAAGGCCGTGCACGCCAAGGGCCAGATCCGCTGGGTGGAAAGCAGCGCCACGCAGCCGCGCGAACTGCTGGCCGACCTGGTGGCCGAGCTGAAACACCTGCACGCCACGCCGGCCGAAACCACCGACACCACGGTGCTCGTGTGCCCGCAGGCGCTGGCCGACTTCCTCGACTTCAACGACTTCCTCGATGTCGCCGAAGGCGCGCTCGAAGACCTGGGCCTCGATGGCGAACTGCAGATCGCCAGCTTCCACCCGCAGTTCCAGTTCGAAGGCACCGAGCCCGGTGACGCCGGCAACCTCAGCAACCGCGCGCCCCACCCCACGCTGCACTTGCTGCGCGAAGACAGCGTCGAACGCGCCGTGGAAGCCTTCCCCGAGGCCGAGGCCATCTTCGAGCGCAACATCGAGACGCTGGAGGCGATGACGCCGGCGCAGCGGCGGGCTGTCTTCGGCGAACGCGGCTAGTGTGTTGCGCTGGAGATCCTTGAACCTGTCGGCCTAGGGCAAGGTCGGGTTTGCGACTGAGCGGCCTCACGCTCCCGGCCATCAGCAGTCGGTCGTATCCGACCGCTTAGCCAGTCCCTTATTTTGCGCAACCGCAAGCCACGCTCATCAAGGAGGTGATTGGAGCGCCGCGATGCTGGCAGCGTCGAGCGCACTCGGTGGCAAGCCAACAGTCCCAAGAAGCTTTGGCACAGATTCGCTGCAGAACGGAGTGCTTGGATCCGGTGAATGCGCCGTCGCGTTTGCCTACTTCGCAGGTAGCCGTACTTCTATCCGCCCCGAGGCTGCCTCAGTGGAAGCTGAACGACCGCGCCATCGCGGCTGAGTACCTTGTAACGCAGGCCGTAAACCTCGCACAGCGCCCACAGCGCGCAGTTAGGGCAGCGTTGGAAGCCCCGGCGTTAGAGGTCTTTTGCTCCCTTCAAACAGGCCCTGAAAGCTTCGAACGCCGCCCCACAACGTGTATCGCTCCGATAGACCATCAAGGTTCTGACCTTGGCATTGGCGCCGGGCAGCTTGTGGTAGCTCAATTGTCCCGCCAGCGCCGATTGCTCGATAACCGATTTGGGCAGCACCGTGACGCCCACGCCGGCCGCCACGCAGCCCAGAATGCCGTCCAGCGTGCCCATCTCCAGCCGTGAGTAAGTGCGCTGGCCCATGTCGGCCAGCGCCTGCTCCAGCCGCTGCCGATAAGAGCAGCCCAAGCGGAACATCAGCGCCGTCAAGCCACGGCCGGCCCCGTCAAGAAAGTCCTTGGTGGTTCGCACGGCGCGCGGAGTCACCAGCACCAGCTCTTCAACAAAGGCGGCTTGGGTTTGCAGCGCAGGGTGCTCCACCGGACCCGAGACCAGTGCGACGTCGATACTGCGAGCCAGCACGCTGTCGATGAGATCGGCGGTGGGCCCCGTTTCCAACATGATCTTCACTTCTGGACAGGCGCGGTGGTAGCGCGCCAGCAAGGCCGGTAGCCGAACGGCGGCGGTCGTTTCCATCGAACCAATGTTGAACGGCCCTCGGGCGACGCCATCGTCTCGCGCGCTGGCCAAGGCCTCGGCCGACAGCGACAGCAACTGTCGTGCGTAGGGCAGCAGGCGCTGCCCCGCTTCGGTGAGCACCATGCCTCGGCTGTGGCGCGCAAAGAGCGGCACGCCGATGTCTTCTTCAAGCCCCTTGATGCGCGTGGTCACGTTCGAGGCCACCGTATTCAGCTCGCGGCTTGCCCGTGTGATGCCCTGGCTCTGGGCCACGGCCATGAAGGTCTGAAGGTCAAGCAGCTCCATCGTGTGTTCTTCTTTCTAGAATGCTCGTGTCAAAACAAAGTGATTCCCAAGAATGTACCCGCTGCCTACATTACTCACAACAACACGGCAACAGAAGGCAAATCATGGCGATCGAAACAACACTGACGCAGTTCTTGGGCATCGAACACCCAGTGATGCTGGCTGCGATGGATGTGGTGGCCGATGCCAGGTTGACGCTGGCGGTGTCTGAAGCCGGCGGCTTTGGCGTGCTGGGTGGGGGCTATGGTGAAGAAGCCTGGCTGCGCCGGGAACTGGCCGTGCTGGTCGACGCACGGCGTGCGCGTGGAACCCGCTTTGGTGTGGGCTTCATCACTTGGAGCTTGGCGCGCAAGCCGGAGCTGCTGGACCTTGTGCTGGATGCCAAGCCAGACGCGCTGTGGTTGTCCTTTGGCGACCCGGCGCCGTTTGCAGCCCCGGCCAAGGCGGCGGGCATCCCGTTGATCTGTCAAGTGCAGACCTTGGCGATGGCGCATGAGGCCCTTGCTTGTGGTGCAGACATCATCGTTGCCCAGGGCGCTGAGGCCGGTGGCCACGGCGGGGGACGTGGCACCTTTGCGTTGGTACCGGCGGTGGTGGATGCAGTGGGTCAACACGCCATTGTGCTGGCCGCCGGTGGCGTGGCCGACGGGCGCGGCCTGGCCTCTGCGTTGATGTTGGGTGCACAAGGAGTCGTGCTGGGCACACGGTTGTACGCCAGCGACGAGGCAGCGGGGCACGCGGAAGCCAAGCGCCGCATCAGCGCCGCATCAGGCGATGAAACGATCCGTGGTGTCGTATTCGACATCTCCCGCCGCAACGTTTGGCCGGCGCCGTTCACCGGCCGCTGCCTGCTGAACGACCACGCCCGCCGCTGGCGCGGCTTGGAACTGGAACTGCTGCGCAACGCCCAGCCTGAAGGTGATGCCTATCTGGCGGCCCGGCAAGCGGGAAATTTCGACATCGCGGCAGTGATCGCCGGCGAAGCCGTCGACCTGATCAAGGCGGTGCGCCCCGCAGCAGAGATCGTGCGTTCTGTCGTCAGCGAAGCCCATGCCTTGCTGGCGCGGCGGCCTCTTGGACAGGCCACTGCGGCCCAGCCCAAGTCCGCGGTGAAGCTGAAACTATTCTTCAACCAAACGTCGCCCTACGCTCGCAAAGCGCGAGTCGCCGCCCACGAACTGGGCTTGGCACCGCAGATCGAGTGGATCGAAGTCGACCCTTGGCAGGAGCCCGACAACCTGACGGCGGCGAACCCGCTTTCCAAGGTGCCCGCGCTGGGGTTTTCAGACGGTCGCGTGGTCACCGAAAGCGACACCATCATTCAGGCGCTGGCAAACCTGGTGCCTGGGTCAGGCCTGGTTCCTGGTGACGCCGGCAATGCCGCGGACGCTTTGGCGCGCGCAGCGCTGTGTCAGGGTTTGATCGACGCGAGCTTCATCGCCGTTATCGAGGCGCGGCGACCGGCTGCACAGCAGTGGCGTGACTGGGTGGTGCGGCAAGAACGTGCTGTTGGTCGCGCGTTGGCGCACATAGAAAACGCGTTTGACTTGTCCGACACACGTTTTGACATCGGCGACATCGGGTTGGCCTGCGCCTTGGCTTACCTTGACTTCCGCTGGCCGCATCTGGGTTGGCGCGAGCGATCGCCGCGCACGAACAGCTGGTTTGAGCGTGTTCGACTTCGCCCGTCGATGTTGGCAACGGCGCCAAGCTGATGCCCACCGCTCTTTTGTCCCTTTGTGCAGTGCGTCGTCAGTGCCGTCGGCAAGGCGAAGTCGCCTGAATTTTTCACAAACTTACGAGACAGCCGCCAGCGTATGAACACCCCCATCGAATCCGAACAGCAGGACATTGAGAAACCCACGCTGAACGCGCTCGCACACCACATCGGCGGCCAGCCCCATGCGGGCAACAGCTTCCGAGCACAGGATGTGTTCAATCCGGCTACCGGCGCCATCACCAGCCGTGTGGCTATGGCCAATGCTGGTGACATCGACGCCGCTGTGGCTGCCGCCAAGGCTGCATTCCCCGCCTGGGCCAATACGCCGCCGATCAAGCGGGCGCGGCTGATGAATCGCTTCCTGGCGCTGATGAATCAGCACAAGGACGAACTGGCGCGCGCCATCACACTCGAACACGGCAAGGTCTTCAGCGACGCCCAGGGTGAGCTGGACCGCGCAATCGACGTCATCGAGTTTGCATGCGGCATGCCGCAACTGCTCAAGGGCGACTTCACCGATCAGGTCTCCACCGGCATCGACAACTGGACACTGCGCCAGCCGTTGGGCGTGGCGGCGGGCATCACGCCGTTCAACTTTCCGGTGATGGTGCCGGCCTGGATGTACCCGGTGGCCATCTCCGCCGGCAACACCTTCGTGCTCAAGCCCAGCCCGATTGACCCGACGCCAACCTTGATCGTCGCGCGGCTGATGAAGGAAGCGGGCTTCCCCGACGGTGTCTTCAACGTTGTTCAGGGCGACAAGGTAGCGGTGGACGCGCTGCTCACGCACCCCGACGTAGCGGCCGTGTCCTTCGTCGGCAGCACTCCAATCGCCAAATACGTCTACGAGACAGGGGCGCGCCACGGCAAGCGTGTGCAGGCCCTGGGCGGCGCAAAGAACCACATGGTCGTCATGCCTGACGCTGACATGCCCAAGGCCGTCGACGCGTTGATCGGCGCAGCCTACGGTTCCGCTGGTGAGCGCTGCATGGCGATCTCCGTGGCGGTGCTGGTGGGCAGCGCTGCCGACTCGGTAATGCCCGCGTTGACCGAGGCCACCCGAGCGCTTCGCGTGGGCCATGGGCTGGAGTCCAAGAGCGACATGGGTCCGGTCGTTACCGACGCCGCGCGCCAACGCATCCGCAGTTGCATCGACAGGGGCGTGGAAGAAGGCGCCGCACTTGTTGTGGATGGACGCTGCATGTCGGTGCCCGGCCACCAGAACGGCTTCTTCCTTGGCGGAACGCTGTTTGACCACGTCACGGCCAGTATGTCGATTTATCGCGAAGAGATATTTGGTCCGGTGTTGGCGGTTGTGCGCGTGAAGACGCTTGACGATGCTTTGCAGTTGGTGAATTCACACGAATTCGGCAATGGAGCCGTTTGCTTCACTGGCGACGGCAACGTTGCGCGCGAGTTCACCCGGCGCGCTCAGGTCGGAATGATCGGCGTCAACGTGCCCATCCCAGTACCGATGGCATGGCATGGCTTTGGCGGCTGGAAAAGAAGCCTGTTCGGCGACATGCACACCTACGGCGAAGAGGGCGTGCGCTTTTACACCAAACAGAAGAGCGTGATGCAACGCTGGCCCTCGTCAATTGGCAAGGGCGCTGAGTTTGCAATGCCCGTGTCAAGGTGATAACCAAGACAGCGGCGTTGCTGGAGCGAGCCTACCGGATCGCGCTGGTCTTGCAGGGTCGCATCTGCGCAGGTGAGGTTGAACCCGACCATGGTCAAACAGGTGCCTTCGAACAGTTCGCGATTGCGAACGAACTGGTCTCAATCCTTGACGAAGCACGGGTCTCGCTGTTCGTTCAAGCACGCGCAACGACTGGTTCCGAGAAGTGAGACCTGCGCCGATTCCCAGCCCGTCTGCCGGTTCAGCCCACTGCACCGTCTCGGCTGAAGGTCAGTGGTAGTCGTCTTCACGCTGATGGCGCGCTCCGATGACGAGGACCACTTCAGGGGTGCGTATCTCGAAACGAAGGACACACCCGCTTGAGCCGAATGGGACGATGAGTTCGCGCAATGTCGGGCGTTGGCCGACCTTGCGGTAGCTGTAGGGTTCTCTCGAGAGATGACTGTTGGCCACCTCGCCAATGACAGCAACCGCCTCGTAGGCGAGCATGTTACCTTCCACGGTCTCGGCTCGGTCCGGCAGGAAGGCCTTCATCTCAAGCCCCGACCTGCCCGCGCGCCTGAAGGTCGGTGCGCCGCTCGCGCGGTGGGACGAGAGCACGTTCTATGCGGGTAGCGCTAAGGGCTACGTGGACTATCCCGCAATCGGTTCGGCCGGAAGCGCCTGAACCAGGGCATGCTGGGCACGAGCTTGGCTCGTGGATCCCTGGCCCGCCGTGGCTCTTCAGGCGGACCCTGCTTGAACATCGACCAAGGACGCGCTGCACATTGGGATGTCAGCCGATGGATTGCATGCGAGCCTTCCGAAGGTGTGTTCCTGCATAGGTCTCAGGCAACGGCTCTGCATGAGTTCGCTGCACGCCGGCTGCCGGTAGGCTTCTTCGGCGGAAGGGTTACCTTGGTGCTAGCAAAGCTCCGACCGACGGCTTTGGGCGGGCGAAGTCAGGGCGGTGAATGTCTCATCAGGGTCGAGGCCGTGTGAGAACGCCCGATGAAGGCTGGGTGGCGGGCGTTTGGAGCATTGGCCCTCGAAGACCGTTCAACTCGAACAGTACGCGCGTCTCCGCCTTATGCCAGCACCACACAGTTGTCGGGGCAGTGGAGCCCCGAATGAGCATGTAAAGGGCCTACGCCCTCGCAAATCTCATCGCCTTCATCGTTTCGGCAATACCCAGCAGGCTAATCAGCCGTTTTAGGTTGTATGCCAGCACGTGCAGGCTGACTTCAGTCGGCACATGCCTCAAGGTTTTCATCAGGAAGTGCGTCGAGCCCATCCAGTGCTTGAGTGTTCCGAAGACATGCTCGACCGTGCGCCTTCGGATCTTCATCGCGTTGGGGTTGCGGTCCAGTCTCTGCTGCATGTCGTCGAGAACGTCTTCATGCTCCCACCGCCGGATCCGTCGGAAGCGGGCCGGCGTGCACTGGGCCTTCATCGGGCAATCGCTGCAGCCGTAGCGCGCGTAGGTGTGAAGGACCATACCTTCGCCGTCGACCTGGTCGGCTCCTCTACGCAGGATCTGTCCCGCAGGGCAGCGATAGACATCAGCCTTGGCATCGAAGACGAAGTCGGCCTTGCTGAATCGTCCTTCGGCTTTGCTGCCAGAGGTCATGGGCTTGGGGATGTAGGTCTGCACGCCCGCCTTCTCGGCGTCGAGGATCTCCGGGCCCTTGTAGTAGCCCCGGTCAGCGATCAGGCCGATGCCCCTGCGCCCCAGTCCTTCCTGCGCCTTGCTGGCCATGGAAGCCAGGGCCGTGCGGTCGTGGCCGACGTTTAGCACCTCGTGCGCGACGATGAGGTGGTGCGTGGTGTCCGTGGCGATCTGCACGTTGTAGCCGACGATCCCGGTGCCCCTGCCGCTGGTGGCCATGGAGCGCGCGTCGGGGTCGGTCTGTGAGAGTTGCTGGTCTGGCTGCTGCCGCAGATGTTGCTCCACTTCTCGCAGATCGTTCATCTGCCGGCGTAGCTTGCCCAGCTTGTCCTGAAGCCGTGCAGTCCTTGCGGGGAGATCATCGGGCTGGGTGCGGTCCGCCGTGTCCAG